>CAVUOY010000027.1:0-145490 GCA_963743215.1 uncultured Chloroflexia bacterium | reverse complement strand
GCTGCTCGCATATATGGTTCATAGTAAGATAAGGAAACCACGCAAGTAGGTTTTAAGCTATCAAGTGAATCAATTATTTTTTGGGTGTGTACAGTTGCTGATAAATCTTGCCGTGTTCCCTCGTGCAATGAAATGACTGGAAATGATATATTTTGATTTTCAGATTTCCAAGAATGGCTTGATTGAAAAGAAGCAAACTCAATGACTATAAAATCATTACGAAGTTTAGACAAAGCTGTATATCGCGATATGGTATGGGCCAAGGGTATTACATAGAATTGCAACCAATTTACCTTTATTAATTTTCATTTATATTCTGAATTATATTCTTTTGCTTATTCTATACGTCTGATCGTTTACAACTGAGAAAAGAATAAACAAAAATAACCAGGAAATTCGCCAATGAGTAGTAGGTTGAGCCATATCGATAATTATGAATGTTAAAACTGATGACGCCAGTCCTATTAGCCATGGTCGATATCTATTTGATAGCCATTTTTTATAAGATTTATAAGCTAAATAAATACCAAAACAATAAATATATAAATATCCTAAGAAGACTAATATTCCTCCTCCAAGAAAAGATCGAATTAATGCATTATGAACACCGTTCGGATTACCTTGATTATCTATAGGTGCGTATGGGTTTTGTGAATATTCATCCATACCGACTCCTATTATTGGGTTTTTTAATATTTCTCGGATAGCATAATCATTAGCTTCTTTTCTACTATTATAGGTAATGTTTAATACTCTTGATATATTTGGATTTAACTTTAAGATATCTTTTGCGTTCTTATTAATATCTACATATATGTCCGATATTATTAAAATCAATACCATAGATAATACTGAACACGCAAATAAAATCATAAATATCCTATAATTTTTGTAGTTATATAATCTAATAAAAATAAAAATTAATAATCCGACTAGTACCGCAACCAAACTGCTCGATTGATCCTGTAATTAGTAAACTGTATCCACATACGCTAAATGCAAGTAAATACAAAATTAATTTAATATGTGTATTCTTAAATTTAATAATAAATTCTGCAATTAGTGGTAAACAAACTGCTGCGTAATAACCTTGAAAATTAGGATGTGCAGTGACTCCAGCATATCTTCTAGCTGCGCCATATATTAGTGTTGAATTTGCGTTATAAGAAAAAATAGGTCCGAGGCTTGTTCCTAATGTACCATCGATAGCAGCTATCATCGATGAAAATGTTATTCCAAGGATTATTGCATTTAGAACCAATTCTGTCCTTTTCTCATTTTTTACCATATAAAGAACTACAAAAGAAAAAATTGAGAATACATAAATTGTTTCCAAAATCTCCCTTATGCTAGCATTAATATATCCACTTCTCAGATATGACGATAAAAATCCTCCGATTAGGATTAATATTGATGGTAATATGAAGGGATGCAATAAATCTTTTTTTCTAATCGGTTTGTGAAGTACAAGTATTTCAAAAATGGATCCAACTAAAGAAGCTAAGTAAAATACATCACTAATAGTTAATCCTAATATTGGTCGTATATTTGAAAATGTAAGTGTGGCAGTTCCAAGTATAAAAAAAATAAAATTCACTCAATATTCCCTAATTATTCAATTTTTTGATCAATTTATAAATTCTTGTCACGATCCTACTCCGAATTATTTTGCAGTGAATGCGAAATAGTTGAAAGTCTTTTTATTAGGCTTTTATCGCGGAGCATGATGATTGAAAAACCTGCACATATCAGTAAAGTAATCATTATTTTTCCTGTAATGGTTATCCATGGCAGAAAGAAGCTCAAAAAAAATACGATTAGCGGTAAGAATATCCCCCAACCTAAATCTTCAATCACATCTCTCAATCGTATCTGCATACTTAGCGTCTTGTAAACATAAAGGTTGAACACTAATAGAATTACCATAATTAAATTTGCTATGGCGGCTCCGATTAAGCCAAAAAATCGTGATAGAAAATAAAGGCTGATTAACATGAAAATAGAAGAAAAAAGATATACCAGCGACGTAAATTTTACTTTTCCCAACCCTATCAGCGTTTGATGCCCTGACCGGCATAGACTTAACAAGGTATATGCAACAATTAGGATTTTAAATGCTCCAGCATATTTATCTGCATAATCTGATGAGATCCACAGAGATAAAATCTCGTGCATCCAAATAATCGCTATACTGCTAATAACTGCTAGAAATAAACTTATATAGTGCGAGATTCTTCGAAATGTAGTATATAACTTTTGTCGTTCACCCGATGAGTTTTTTAACTCGCATATGGGATCATTACTTCGGTAGCTTGTCCAGTTATAGATGATAGCCTAGGCTAACACTAGTTCCAACGGAATATGCTCCAGCCATAATAGGTCCTTGTGTAAATCCCACAATGATACGATCGAATTGCTGAAATAAGGTGATCGCAGATGATTCTATGAACATGAATATCGAGAATTTTAACATTCTTTTTATTGTTAGGTAGCTTGGCGCTGAAATCCTTTTTATTTTTCTTAATAACATTAGTGAATATATAGTTAAATGATTAATTGAATTCCAAAAAACAAAATAGACATCCATATAAGGTTCTTTTCAACAACAGCTAATATTATTCCACCGACCCAAGGAAAGACATTTGCGACGAAGTCTAACGATTTCACAAATTTATTCATGATTTGTGAGAGGAAATATCCTTCGTAAACTTTATTAAGATATTGGGGAATAATGCTTGTCGCGCAAATCGTTATTGCGAGGTCGAACTGTTCCTCATAAGGAATGGGTATATATAAATGATTAATAATAATATTCTTAATAACTAAAAGAATAATTGCCGTAAGAAAAGCCATTGGTATGATGATAGAAAAAGCCGACGAAATAATATTACCAATGTCGAAACCAGGGTTATCATTCTCTGATGCGAATTTATTGACAATAGACCCAATTCCCAAAGTACCAATATTTGTAAATTGCATGATCGCAAAAATGATGATCCATAAACCATAGAATTCATCCCCCATGATTTGGATTGCTATTGGGGTTAGTATTAAAAAAGCTAAAGCATTAATTATAAAAAAAATTATATTATAGGAAATAGCTTTAACATATTTACTCATATTTTGAGGAATTCTATTTCAGACATTCGATACCGAGGCAGTTATCCCATCGAGTTTTGTCTTCTACTTCTTGAAATTTTGGGTTACTTGAATCACCAAAATATGCTTGCCGAATATGATTGAATCCCACATTTTCCAATTCTCTTTTTGCAGATTTGAAATCCCATAGCCATAAATGCCGCGAATTTCCGAGATAGTTTCTTAGAAAAACTAATAGTGACCTCTCTCTTTTCGCCAACCCAAGTGATGAATTTGTTAAAAATATTATGGATGCGTTAGTATCATCTGACATGATATAGTTCTGCACTAAGGAAAATAAATTGGGCATTACTAATCGAAAAATACCATATCTTTCCAAATAATAATATGTGTTCTTGATAGCAATTCTAAAATCATCAAGGCTTAAATGCTCCAATACATGGGAACAATAAATACCTTTACAGCTTTCCTTTTCTATTGGTAGCCCATATAATATGTCACTAAAAATGACATCATCAGGGAATTGGGGCTTTATGAACTTTTTAGCTAATTCCTTGAATATTGGTATTCTCTGTAAATATAAGGTTGGGCTTGCATCGAAATTCAACCAGCCTTTAGGGTTACTTGAGTAACCACAACCATATTGAATATATTCATAAATTTTTTTTGACATTAATTATTTGATTAACCCTTCTTCTTCCTATTCGTCTGCTTTTCGCCTAAGTAATTCAGGTAAAAATCGCAGGTTCGAAAACAGTTGTTACTGTACCTAAAGGATAATCTATTAATTGTCAGCTAATAGATCAACACACACAAGATTTTCATTCCTAATTAGCAGCTGTATAAAATAGCAAGCAATGGAATTTAATAAATATTATTTGACACATGATAGCTTGGCTCACTTAATAGTTAAAACTCAAAATTGTTAATCATTATTCGTTTCGCTTTTGTTAATTTATTTATTATTAGATTAACATTCCGAATAAATAAAGAATTACCTGAATCCCATTTATTCCCTGTAAATCGCGACAATTCCCGCTTAATTGGATCATAATCATAAGATTGAAAACCCTTAGAATTCATTACTTTAATAACTTGCTCGTCAGTAGCACCATATCGCTGACCAGACCCGTTTATTTCTATAATTACTGAATGTAAGTAAGGATTATCTAGTGTATGAATTGCACCATTTATTACTTTAGATTTAAATCCCTCTACATCAATTTTTATGATTGATGGTGATTTACCTGAAAGTATTTCGTCTAGTGTGTTTACTTTTATTTTTATTGGATTCGAAACTGGTTCCTTATCATCGATTACATGGTTCATTACGTTTTTATCTGAAGTGAAGAAAAGTTGACCGTTAATATCTGCAAGGCCTATATTATAAGTTTTTACCCGATTATATAAATTATTAATTTTTATATTTTCTAATAATTTTTGGTAAGTTGATGGAATTGGTTCGAAACTATAACCTCTTGCTCCTCTTGCGGCACAAGCAAGTATGGTATATGACCCTACATTTGCTCCAACATCAATGAATAAATCATTAGCGTTAATAACGTGCAAGACATAAGCCATTTCCCGAAATTCATGCAACCCACAATAAATATTCTGAGTGAGACCGATTTCACCTGGACTGGCAATAAACTTTGTTCCTTCTATCCAGTGAAAAATAACTGGACCAGGAACAAGTCGACTTCCAATTTGCCATTTTGCAAATCGAATCAAAGCTGATAGTTTATGGTTTTTATTTAGCGGATGTTGGGTAATGAACTTCAGTGTTGAAAGTAATGACATTTTTTTTAGTCAATAATCCAGTTATTAATTCACTTTTATGAGAAATCTTAAATAATTCACGAGTTTTGCTAAACCCCTTGTGGATTAGAACAAATGTGCTATACTAGAGGGTGAACAAATATTTGGTTTCTCAATGAATACCCTCGTATATCGGTCCAGGTCTAGGGATCGATAAAATAGGTACAAATCCACCTCTCCCCCACATCCCACCCACAAGGAAACCATCATGCCCACATCCCCCTCCCGCCGCCGTGGTGGTCAACCCGGTAACAGCAACAACTTCAAGCACGGTTTCTACTCCCGCCGCCTCAAAAAACGTGACCTCACCGGCGTCGAAGCCACCGATACCACCGGTCTCGTCGAAGAGATCGCCCTCATCCGTGTCTTCACCCGTCGCCTGGTCGAATCCTTCGATCCCGATGCCGATTTCTACGAACACGCCGACCTGCTTCGCATCCTTTGCATCGCCTCCTCTGCGATTACGCGCGATCATCCGTGCCCAATGCCTCATCACCACCACCGGCACCGGCATGAATGACGAGATCGCCGAAGCCATCCGCCAGGTCAACGAAGAGTTTCGTTACAAATACGGCGATTCCAACTCCCCACCCCTTGATCCCCCCATCCCCACAGGTGTACCCGGTTCTTCACTTGCTAATCCTTTTGTGTAAAGACTATTCGAATGTATTCGAATTATTTCGGTTCAAATATGCGTAACGTCATCGTAGCTGGATTGGTCTTCGTCTATTCATGTACCCGTAGTGTCCGGATGGTTGCACTATTCGTCTATCTTTATTCGTGTATTCGTGCATCTTTATTCGTGGATCGGTCACCAGTAACGTACTCGTAGCTGGATTGGGCTTCGTCTATTCGTGTATTCGTGCATCTTTATTCGTGGATGGTCACAGCAACATCCTCTTAGCTGGATTGGGCTTCGTCGATTTGTGTACCCGTAGTGTCCGGATGGTTGCACTATTCGTGTATCTTTATTCGTGAACCCGTAGTGTTCCGGATGGTTTCACTATTCGTGCATCATTATTCGTGGATGGTCACAGCAACGCCCTCGTAGCTGGATTGGGCTTCGTCTATTCGTGTACCCGTAGTGTCCGGATGGTTGCACTATTCGTGTATCTTTATTCGTGGATGGTCACAGCATCGCCCATCGTAGGGCGGGTATCCCTACCCGCAAAATGTCTCTTATGCCGGTGTTCTTATAACTAAACGTGCCAACTTTCCAACCTGCGACTGCTTTTGCTTTCCCCACCTTCCAACGCCTGCACCCGCTGGTTTTCGGGTGTTTCAACCTTTAAACGTGCCTAACTCTTCTGGTTCGCTCTTCTACCGGATTGACTAATTACTAAGGACTAATTACCCTTTTTACTCTTCTTTTTACCTTTTTGTTTGGATCCGTAATAATCTTGATACGCCGCGTAGTTCCGATAATATTTATATCGATAACGAGTACGCGCTCCCATGCGTCTCCACGTCGTTGATCACCACCCCCAGCACCCTCGCCCCCACCTGCTTCATCTGCTCCAGCGTCTGCTCCAGCGCCCTCACCCGCGTCTTCCCCGGGCGCACCACCAGCAGCACCCCGTCCACCGAGGATGCCAGCACCGCCGCATCCGTCACTGCCAGCGCCGGAGGCGTGTCCAGCAGCACGATGTCCGCATTCTCCACCATCGCCTTCAAGATGCTCTGCATCTTATTGCTCCCCAGCAGCTCCGCCGGGTTCGGCGGCAGCGCCCCCGTCGTCACGATCGACAGGTTATCCACCCCCGTCGGTTGGCAGCTCCCGTCCAACACGTAGCTGCTCTGCGAGAACAGGTTGCTCATCCCCTTGCGGTTGTTCAGCCTGAAGTTAACATGCACCCGCGGGTGCCGCATATCGCAATCCGCCACGATCACCTGCTTCCCATTCTGCGCGAACGCCACCGCCAGGTTCGAGAGTGTCGTCGTCTTCCCTTCCCCCGGCTCGCTGCTCGTCACCAAAATGGTCCTGATCGGATGGTCCACCCCCGTATAGCTCACATTCGTCCGCAGTGTTCGGTACGCCTCTGCCGTCGGCGAGTGCGGCTCTTTAATGCTGATCGGCTCCCCCTCCTCCCCATGGTGATGGTTGATCACCCCCAAAATGGGCAGTCTGAACTTCCGGCTGATCTCCTCCGGCGTCTTGATCGTATCATCCAGCGTATCCCTCGCCACGATCGCCCCTGCTGCCAGCAAAAACCCTGCCACCGCTGCCAGCAGCGTGTTCTGCATCGTCTTCGGTCTGACGTGTTCGAAATTCGGCGTAGCCCTTTCCACCTGCACCACCGACGAAACCGTTTGCGCCTCCGAAAGCCTCACCGATTTATAGCTCTGCAGCAGCCCGCTGTAGATCTCGCGGTACTGCGTCACCTTCGCATCCAGCCGCTCCTTCTCATCCGCCGTCGCCGCCTCCCCGGCCTGCACCTGGTAGATCGCGATCTGCGCTCCGTCTCCGCTAGCTGCTTCTCCAGCGTCGCCTTCGACTGCGCGAAACGTTGCGTCTGGATCTCCTGGATCTGCCTGGAGAAAATCGTCGCTACCGCGTTGGCGATATCCGCCGAAAGCTGCGCCTCGGTCGTCTCCACCGTCACTGCGATCAGCTGCGTATCCCGCACCGGTGTCACCGTGATCATCTTCTTCAGGTCCTCCAGCGGCATCGTCAGCCCCAGCTGGCTCACCACCTCTGTCAGCACCGGGTCCTTCGCCATCATCTGGGCGTACGTGCTGGTCAGCTGCTCGCTCATCATCACGCTGCTGTAATCCGATGTCTTGTTTGCCGGGGCCTCGTTCACCAGCACTGTCGTCGAGCTCTCGTAATAAGGCGTCATCTGCTTGCTCACCAGGTATGCCGCCACACCCGCCACCACCGTCACCAGCACGATCAGCCATGCCCAGTGCCAGAACAGGCTCAGCGGTTGTCTAAAATCAAAGCCTTCTTCCAATGTTTCGTCTGTCGAGCTATCAATTGCCATGAAAAACATCCTTCTCTATAATTTTATATTAAATAATTCCGAGGGTGTCCATCGGTTCCATTCCATACCCATGCGGTCCTTCCCGCTCCCCACCCGACTTTTTAGCCGACCGCGCCTCACCCAACATCCAGCCGCCCAACTCCCCTCTCCCAACTTCTGCACCATCAATCCACCTCATTCGCCCACTCCTCACTTACCCAACTCCAAATATTGACTATGCGCATGCATATTTCCTTCCCTACTCGCCATCCATTCCACTCCAGCCCACTCCTTCATCTCCCCGACCTAAAATTGACTATGCGCATATTCCTTCCATACTCACCTTCCATATATTTCCCGTAATATTGACTATGCGCAATTATGTTTGTCCACTACTTTAATAACTTCAAGATCTTGACTATGCGCATATCAAATCCTACCACTCTCAGACAATTTTACCCCTTATGTCAGCCCATATCCTTACCCTGCCGCCTATTGCGCTTGATCAACCACCAGACCCCCAGCACCACAAGCACCCCCATTCCACCACCCACACCATAATAGAACAGGCTCAGCCCCTGTCCATCGGGAGGAACGTTCCCCGTTCCCTCCTTCGTAGCCGTGGGAGAGCTCTGCTCCATAGTTGCGCTCGCTACTGCTGGCGTCACCTGTGGGATCGTTCCACCCCCCGGTCCACCCGTCGCACTCGGGCTGGCCTTAACCACCACAACTGTCGCACTGGCGACCACCTTCACTGTTGGGCTAGCTCCCACTTCAGCGGTCTGAGTTGCCACGATCGGCGTCACCTGCAGCTGCGGTTGCGCTTGGCAGTGGCGGGTTTGGCTGGGTATTCGTCGGTGCTCTCGTCGGGTTCACCGTTGCCGTTGGTGGTGGCGCCGTCGGGATCGTCTGGTTTTGCGGCCCAGCCCATCCCCCCTGCACGTTACCAGACATGATCAGGATCATTACAGCTAAACAGACCATCCCAATCCAGGTGCTCCTACTCATCCGAGTCTCTCGCATTCTCGTTATCATCCTATCCGTTCTTGGCGGGTATCCATATTCAGCGGGTCCTTTGGGTTAACGATCTTTCCTGGAGAGTATACCAGGGCTTAACCTGTTATCTTTCACCTGATCGGTATACCCCTACCCCATACCCCCTTTGCGCTCAGTCTGTTTCTGCCCACGTGCTTCCCTGCCCTATTTGCTTCAGTGTGAGTTATGTGGCTGTTCTCCCCCGCAAAGACCTCGCATATCGGTCCCTGTTCCTTAGATCAGAACTTCATACTGTCAGAAATCCCCCACCCGTTTCATCCCACCAGACTAAAAGTGACGTTTATCCAGCGCTCCGCCCTTCCAACATGGATGGTATAAATAGTCATGATTAATCTACCCCCAAATTGGGCTACATCTGCTACCAGATTATATTGCATTGGTCCGCGGAATTCTGCTAATTTGCCAGAAATAACATCACTTTCCGAAGCGTCTGGCATTCCAGCTCACACCAATCAACCGATACCTTCCCGGATAAATAACCAATTATTATCCTTAGATAACCCATCCTGGTAGAAGGTAAAACATGGTACCCTATCCTGCGTCTCAATTGTCATTCCTGCTATCTCTTCTGACCTCCCTCGACCTGCGTGAATAAGGGATATACTGGCAAGGATTACCCACCTCCATTTAGAAAGTGAATAATCAGCCTGACTGTAAAGGCTTATATGCATTGAAGAGGGAAATAGAGAGGCTCATTTTTACAGTCGGCCCGCCTAAACAAGTCATCGGCATCGTGGGCATTTACCCCTAGAGTAGTCGGTGTCGATAAGGCTGCCTAGGATTATCTGATTATTAGTATCGGATTGGTTTATCATAATAGGAAACATAGAAAAAGTCAATTCCCCATTGGACTAGACAAGTTCTACCTCTCATGTCGTATATGGATAATGTCCTCATTTCATTTTTCTCCCTCGTATGAACAGCTGTTCTGTAGTTGGCGATTTATAACGGATCTTATTGTTTTATCACCCACCTTTCCCTATACGGTATGAATGCTCTCATGATGAACACAACAGTGGGACCTAATTCAGAATGATTTTGTATTGTATGTGTCGGTAAAACTCTGACCTTCGGACAAAAGTTCGGACAGGATTAAAGAATGCAATGGAAACCTCTGACTTGAGTGGACAAGCTGCGACAAGCTACTCAAGGGGAGGTTTCCATGGACAAGTTTATCAATATTTCAGCATTTATGCGATACCTTTTAGATGATGTGAAGCTTGTAGAACAAGGTTCGAAGATCAGTGCCGGGCATTATTGGAGGCACAATCCCCACGTATGAGCAACATATGCCGAGAAAATGAGAGGCAAGAGTACCAGTTGTTACAAAATGATCCAGCGTTTTCTGGCTAAGGTTGATCTTAAACAAGTCCTACTGCGTTTTTACCAAGAAGATGCCGAATTTGTGATTGGTGATCCGACCGAAATGGAACGTTTTCAGCACGCCTGAAAACATCATTACGTAGGCAGATTGAGTGATGGAATGACAGCAGGCTACTGGTTGATGGTGCTCTCGATGCCCTTTCGCGGGCGATCGATACCCTTTTCTTTTGTGGTGTATTCATCCAAGACAATCGGAGAACAGGTTACCTCGCGTAATCAGGAGCATTTTCGCTGCTTTGAACAGGTCAAACAGTTGTTAGGAGACCGGCCATTGGTTCTGGATCGCGAGTTCAGTTATCAGGAATTGATGGAAATTCTCACCCTTGAGCACATCCAGTTTGTGATCCGACTAAATGTAGGTAGAGGAGTGCGGATTGTGGATGAGGAAGGCAAAGCGGTAAAACTAAATATATTACCTGGAGAAACCGTGATCCGACCTAATGTGTATTATCTGGGCAAAGTAAAGGTCAACTTGATCGGCTATTTACAGAAAGGACTCTCCAAACCTCTGTGGGTGATCACCACCTTGAAACCCGATGAAGGGCTTGAGATCTACCAAAATCGCATGAAAATTGAACTGACCTTTAGGGATTGTAAAGACTTGCTCCATTTACCCAAATTGATGAATAAACAACAACACCACTTGGAACAGATGATTGCGCTTACCCTAATCGCTTATAACATCGGGGTGTGGTTTGGAGAAGCACTGCGAGATGTGACTTACGGCCACCTGAAACCAAACCAGCTTCAGAAAAGCTTGCAAGGCAAATTAACCGTGGATACCAACAAATATCCTAAATGGACAATTTATTCTGGCTTATTTGTCCTGCTAAAACAAAAGTTCCGCATCCCGAGAGATGAGCTGAAATTAATCGCACAGGAAGCCATCGACGCTTTTGCCATATTGGTTTACGGCAATGTCCGATCTTTCGTCCGAACCTAAGAAAACTGCATTGTATAGTTACTGTTTTTTGTGTATACTGGTACCAATAATGCACCCAAAATACCGATATCAGGCAGAAATATTTAAATAACTAAATTGTCTATTGTGACAAATAAACCGTACGACTTCGTCATCATTCAATATTAATTCTCTGGGGAGAATATTTCAGGTAGATTACATGTCTGATGTAAATGAGGAAATGAAGTCAACTGCATATTTTGCAATAAAATCCGCTAAAGACAGATACGGACAAAATTTAGACTTTTCAGCACAAAGCATTCCAAGGTTAGAAAACCTTTTAGGGCATATATATTGGGGTTTTTCCAATCACACCAAAGATGAAGGGGAGAATGGGGTGATTTTCAATACTGCGATTATTTGGGGCAGTTACCTGGGGGAATATATGCGCCTGATGTGGGGAGGTAAATGGGTAGTAAAAGGTGGGGTTGATCCGATAATTTCTATAGATAATATTGAGTTTTCCCCCATTAGCATGGTTTATCAGAAGATTACCAACCAACCAGATTTTAGTATTGAAGATTATCTAACCGAAGCAAAAAGGACAATCGATAATGCAGGATCGAAAAGGACATTCGATTCAGTAGAAACGAAAAAGTTTATCGAGACAGCGGTTGTGAAGCCACCGGAGTCACAATCAGTATCCAATGACATTAGAGAGCTGCAAAAAGAAATTCCAATCATCATAGATGATAAACCACAGGTCATTTAATAAACGTTTATTATTTGGGCTTGCTGGGATTGGTGCAATATTGTTCGTTACCCTGGCTGTCATCATCGGATATAAGATTATTACCGCAGGCAGCTCATCTGCGCATGGAGTAGTTCCCACAACAACCAGTTCTGATCCTACTAACACACCTGGAGTAACTGCAGCTATCATTGCTCCAATCACAACCGAAACCCAGACCCCAACGGTGACTCTGTTCCCAACATACACTCCCAGACCAAGCGCCACACAAGTATCATCAAAGACTCCTAACCTAACCGAAACACTCGCAGCAGCTTTTACGCCCACTGGTACTCAAACTCCCCTTCCTCCAACCCCTACCCGCACGCCTACCCGGACACGGACACCTGTTACGCCTACAGATACACATATACCTCAAACGGAAGCACCGCCAGCTACGATAACACCGCGACCTGCTCCGACAAATACTCAACCACCACCCATTGTATTGAAATCTTGCCAGGTTGATCCAAATACCATTGTAGCTGGCAGTCCTACGGACCTTACTTTTATTGCTCATTTTTCTGGTCCTGGTTATGGATTTTCTGCAACTATACAGGCTGCATACCCAGGGCAAGGAAGCAATTGTTCTGGAACAGCTGATGGAAATGGAAATGCCAGCTGTGGCCCTGTGTCATCGGGGCTGGTACCTGGATCGACTAGGGTAGATGTGGTCTTTAGTTCAGAAGTCGGGAATTGTTCAGCAAGCTACAGCACTCCGTAAAAATAACAATATTAGTAGCTTCAAACAAGGACAAGCGTCGTCAATCAACATCTCGGCAGTTATCTTCTAAATCGACAATTTAGATCCCAAGCCTCGTTGATTAATAGATTTAGATTAACTGATCGACTTAATTTAATATTTTCCTCGCTGTATAATACTTTTCTGCATCAACCACCTCATCTCTACCGGTGACGGTTCGCCGGTATGGGAGGAGACTTTTGAGTGCTAAACATTTCAGCACTGAGCTTGTATCCCACTGCCTCCAGGCGCGGGGAGAACATTGGTCGAATGCCCGTGGGACGAAAACTCCCAATCACATCGCCTTCCGGGGTTACACCGGTCTGATCATACTTGAAAATATCGGACATAACGATCGTATCCCCTTCCATACCAGCCACTTCCGAGATGGCAGTAATCTTGCGGGGACCATTTTTCAGCCGCGATTCGTGGACGATCAGGTCTACTGCCGAGGCTACTTGCTGGCGGATGACCTTCAATGGCAGTTCCATTCCAGCCATGAGCACCATCGTTTCCAATCGTAAAAGCGCATCGCGGGGTGTGTTGGCATGCAAAGTGGTCAACGAGCCATCGTGACCTGTGTTCATCGCCTGCAACATATCCAGCGCTTCACCACCCCGGCATTCGCCCACCACAATCCGGTCAGGTCGCATACGCAGGGAGTTTCTTACCATGTCACGGATCGTCACCTGCCCTCGACCATCCACGTTAGGTGGTCGGGCTTCCATTCGAACCACGTGCCTCTGATCCAGGCGCAGTTCAGCCGAATCTTCGATCGTCACCACACGATCCGTCTCAGGGATAAAACTGGAGAGCACGTTGAGTAAAGTAGTTTTACCTGAACCCGTACCTCCTGAAATGATGATATTCAGCCTGCCTAAAACACAGGCGCGCAGGAACTCAGACATCAACGGCGTAAGTGTTCCGAATTCAATCAACTGTTCAATCGTCAATTTGTCTTTAGTAAATTTACGGATGGTGAGGACGGGTCCGTCTATGGCGACCGGTGGGATCACCGCATTGACCCGTGAGCCATCCGGCAAGCGCGCATCCACCATCGGGTTTTCAGCGTCTACCCGCCGACCAAGCGGCGAGATGATCCTTTCGATAACCCGCATGACATGTTCCTCGTTATCAAAGCGAACATTGGTATCGATTAGTTTACCTTTACGTTCGACGTAAACCTGTCCCGGGCGGTTAACCATCACCTCGCTTACATCCTCTTCATCCAGCAAGCTTTGGATCGGCCCATACCCGATCAAATCGTTCAGAATATCGCGAAATAGCTCAGCATGCAAGCTTGTCGGCAGCTTTACCCCGGTTTGTTCATATGCTCTTTTTAAGCTTTCTTTTACTAGCTGAGTGCGTTCTTCTGATGATGCAGAAACCTGGTTAAATTCACGGGTTACAGCATTAATTAGATAGGCTTTTAAGTTTAACAATTAGGCGTTTGTCAGCTGTGCGCTATCTGGTTCCTTAGGATTATCCATAAACCATCTCCTTCTTACTCTTCCGTGCCTGGTTCTTCTTCGATCGGCATCAACCATACTATGTGGGCACGATTAACGATTAAAAAGTCATTGGTGTAGATGATCTCCCCCTCGGCGTTATAGATTTCTGCATTCGTCACAGCCAAAAAACTGTTCGTGCTATTGATCTCATCACTCAAGCGTTCATCCTTGCGAACATGTACGTATCCTTGAATGTGATAAGTTTGGGTCTGGATATGCGTGAGGACTACGTGCTTTGAAATCACCTCGGTAAAATACTTGCCTTTCTCATCAAATTCGATAGCCATTGCTATTCTCCTTGGTATCTTCCATCCGGTAACCATTAAGCATGATGCCAAATACTCACCGGTTGTTAAATTTCAGCCAGGCACAAGATTGCAGTCCAACCTGACCCGGTACATCGACAAGCTTGAAAAATCGGCGATCCGCCTTACCATCAATCCTAAAGCCGGGAATTCGGTTCGATCAAACAGGTAAGGTAACCTTTATAATTCATTGCAAATTATGTACCTGTTTATCAACTAACACAAGGTAGCGACCAGGAAAATTCAAAGAACAGAGTGCAGAAATTGGGAATAATACCTAATAATTTGAGTAATTATCGATTATCGGGGTTGAGAAGCGTAAAAGTTCGTTCAGTATTTGATGGACAAAAATCGATTAATACACATCCACCAGGAGTGCTTCCAGACTGTGTAGCGTCTGGTGGACTGGATTTGAAAGATCTGCCGCGAATGACGTCGCTTCAGGCTGGACTCCCACCAGGATAACTTCGGCACCCGTGCCATCCTGAATCATGACTGCCAAAAAAGCTAATCCTGGGTTGCGAGTAAAATTCTCAATCGCCCGTAAGCGATCCGCATCCATGACGGTCACACATCCAGGTTCAGCGCCTAATTCTAGCGCGGCAATGATCAATACCACTTCAGGTTGAGCGGCGCGGATCGAGCTTAGATAATTTTCAGGTACTTCGCCAGCGTTAATGAGGGTGGCATCCACTCGCCCATGTAAAAAATCCACCAGACTCGGACCAATAGCATCATCACCCTGTAAAGGATTCCCTATTCCAAGGATGACCGTCCGTTTACCCCGGAGCCGACTGGCTAGATCATCTAACATAGGTAGGATGAGCCTGTTTGTAATTTAATTCACATGGATTCTTGCTAAATTGTACACTTGAGGCTGGTTAATGTCAAATGAATTCAAGTTATACTTATCATTATGCTCACCAGGATTATCCCATGAACGGACGAGAGCGTTTCAATCAATGCCTGGCCTTCGTACCCACCGATCGACCTCCATTGTTTGAGGATGGCATACGCCAGGAAGTCTTGCAGCATTGGTACCTGCAAGGCTTGACTAAAAAGGTGCCCATCGAGAGCCTGTTCAGTATTGATCATCGCGAAGAAATCGAGCCAAATCTTGAACCCATCCCCACACCTTCTCACTGGCCGAAAAGCATGGCTGGGTTGCGTAAACTATCTCCGCGCTTGGATCCTGACGATCCAAAGCGACTGCCTGATAATTGGGATGACAAGGTTAAGGAATGGGAGAAGCGCGATTATCCACTGATCTTGCGGGTTCATCGCGGATATTTTCTAACCGTGGGAGTGCATGGATGGCATCGTTTTACCGATGCGATTCAATTACTGGTGGATGACCCCCATCTGGTTGAATCCTGGATGAATTTATATGCTGAATTTACCTCACGATTGGTCGAGAGGCTGCTCAAGGAAGTGCAGGTGGACGCCGTGTTATTTAGTGAACCAATCGGGGGCAATCATGGACCTTTGATTTCGCCTTCAATGTATAAGGCTTTCGTTTTAAAGAGCTACCAGCCCATACTGCAAGTAGTCAAATCCTATGGCGTACCCATGATCATCTACCGCACCTATGCCAATACCCGCCTACTCTTACCCGAGGTAGTGAAGGCTGGATTTAATTGCTTATGGGCCTGTGAGTGTAATCCGGAGGCTATGGATTATCTTTCAATCCGGGGAGAATTCGGCAAGGATTTACGCCTGATTGGGGGGATCGATTCCGATTCTCTCCGCCACACCCAGGATGATATTTATCGGGCAGTGATGGATGTAGTCCCATCACTTTTGGAGGATGGAGGTTTCATTCCACTGGCGGATGGCAGAGTACGTGAGGATGTTACCTTTGAAAATTACTTGTATTACCGGAAATTATTGGAACTGACCACAAGAACGGGTAAATGAGACCCTAACCTTCGACCCTGAAGGACTATTCTATTTCTGTGTCAAAATCCGAGTTCTAGGATGCTGATTCAATATACACAACGTACATCAAAACAAATCAATATATTCACGGTTTTTGAGTTATATTAACGTGATTTTTCGGAAAAATCCTTTAATTTTATTGCTAATAGTTCGGTGAGGATATTTCCTCTGTGCAAATATTACCCTTTGTGCTATAGTTAGCGCTTGTGTCAAGCCAAGGCTGTACACGGCTTGCTTTCCGCCCCTGGTGAGTCGCCAGGCAATATCCAGGAGCAAACCCGAGGAAAGGAGGAGTTTCCCATGCGAGAATATGAATTGGTTTTTATTGTCCATCCCGAATTGGACGATACTGCGCTTAAAGACGTGGTAGAAAAAGTCAGTGGATGGATCACGGAAGCCGGTGGTATTGTTTCCAAGGTTGATCTTTGGGGTAAGCGTAGAATGGCATATGCGATTCGTAAGCAGAAAGAAGGCCAATACGTGTTGTTTAGAACCCAGATGGAACCAACCTTTGGCATTACGCTTGAAAGAAATTTGCGCTTCCTGGAACCTGTAATGCGCTTTTTATTAGTCAGCGTTGAGTAATACCGGATAAGGAGTCCATCATGAGTCGAGGGCTTAATAAAGTAATGATCATTGGTAACCTTGGACGGGATCCAGAGATGCGCTACACACCCTCTGGTAGACCAGTCACCACATTTAGCGTTGCGACGAGTCGCGCCTGGAATACGTCTGAAGGTGAAAAACACGTCGAGACTGAGTGGTTTAATGTCGTTGCCTGGAGCAACCTGGCAGAGATATGCAAACAATATCTCACCAAGGGCCAACAGGTATATATCGAAGGCCGCCTGCAAACCAGACGTTGGGATGACCAGGAAGGCAACAAACATACCTCTGTTGAAATTGTTGCCAATGAAATGATCATCCTTGGTGAACGACGTGAATCTGGAGAATCCAGCGCTGAATCAGAATCAATCGAAGAAGAGGAATTTCCATTCTAACGATTCAGATCGGCATTCATAAAATAACTGAACCATTTATCATCTAAAAGGAGTTAGTAAGAGTGGATACAAATGAAAATTCAAACGATGCACGTGGAGGCCCAAGAAGGTTTTATTCAGCACCGCGGGTTTGCCAATTCTGCACCGATCGAACTGTAAAGATAGACTATAAACAAATCGAAATCTTACGCCGATATGTCACCGAGAGCGGTAAAATTCGTCCTCGCCGACAGTCGGGTGCATGTGCAAAACACCAACGTGAAATTGCTCGTGCAATCAAACGCGCTCGTCACCTGGCAATGTTACCTTTTACCGGAGAGGTCCTGCGATAATCGATGTAAAAGCTGGAACGAGGGTGTAAAAATAACTAACACCCTAAAATTAGTGAGGACAAAATGGCAAAAGGACAAAAAAGTCAATTAGTCACGAAGAAACATCTCGCCCGTCAGCAACGCGAACGCCTTCAGAATCGCTATATTCTCTTCGCAAGCATTGCAGTCATTGTTATCGTTGTCGGGTTGATAGGATATGGAATTGTCCAAGAAAATATCATCGTCCCGCAACAACCAGTCGCCAAGGTCGGGGATAAATCCATTACCACCAAACAATTCCAAACCTACGCCCGCTACGAGCGTGTGCAATGGGTCCAACAATACGAGTATTACCAGCAACTTGCGCAGCTATTCGGTAGTGATCAATCCAGTATGAGCTACATCCAACAGCTTCAAGCCCAAATTACCCTTCAGCTTGAGCCTTCTACACTCGGTCAAGCCACCATCGATTTCCTGGTAGCCAATGAGATCATCAAACAAGAAGCTGAAAAACGCGGTATCACAGTCAGCAAAGAGGAAGTCGATAAGTACCTACAGGATTATATGGGGTATTTCCCCGATGGCACACCTACCACAGCGCCTACGAGCGCCTCTGTACCTACCTCGACACTCAACCCCACTCAGATATCGTTGATCCCGCCAACGTCAACCCCATTACCGACCTCAACGCAAACCCCAACCCCGGTAATAACAGTAACCCAGGAAGTAGTCAGCCCCACACCTACCACTGTTATTACACCTACCGCAACCGAATCTGGCCCTACCAGCACACCATTGCCGACACCGACCCCCTACACCCTATCGGAATTTGATAAGAATTTCAACGAATACCTGACAAACATAAAAACCAGGGCCAGTCTGTCTGAGGCAGATTTACGCTGGGTGTTCACCATGCAGCTTTTACGGCAGAAGGTTTATGATGCCTTCACAGCAGATATTTCGCGCCAGCAGGATGAGGTTTGGGCACGACACATCGTGGTGAGTGACCAGACACAAGCCCAGTCAATCTACGATAGAGTGGCGACCCAAAATGAAGATTTCGAGTCTGTGGCAACCGAAGTATATTCAGGTACTGCAAATACAATCGATCTGGGTTGGTTTGGCAAGGGCACCCTGGAATCTAATGCTGAGACCGTTGTTTGGGCAATGCAAATTGGCCAGATCAGTGAACCCATCTCAACGACGAATGGTTGGGAGATCTTTCAGGTATTAGGGCACGAAGTCAAAACCTTGACTGACTCAGAACTGGACACACTGAAACAGACTAATTTTCAGAAGTGGATCGACGATCAAAAAACTGCAGGCAATGTCCAGACATTTGATATCTGGAAAACCAGAGTACCAACCAGACCAACCGTTCCACCGACTCAACCAGCACAGTAATCCTGTTTGATTCTAAAAAATAGCACCAGATTACACGCATCTATGATATTCACAGTGTCCAAAGGGTAATCACACCCAACCACACTGTGAATATCTTTTTTTCCTGATGTATACTTGTGAGTTAATTAAGAATTGAGGGAGTTATGGATAAGGTATTCATCAAGAATATACTTGCTCGCGGTATTATAGGAATAAGGGACTGGGAACGTGTAAAACCCCAGGATATCTTGATTAATCTCGATTTGTCTACCGCTGTCCGTAGAGAGGCAGCTGTGGACGATATTTCCGAGACCGTCGATTATAGTAAAGTGACTAAAAAAGTGATCCAGCATGCTGAGACAGCGAAGCGATTCACGGTTGAAGCCCTAGCTGAAGATATCGCACAAATATGCCTGGAGGATCCAAGGGTATTAAAAGCAACCGTCCGGGTTGAAAAACCCGGAGCGGTTCGATTTACGCAATCTGTTGGTGTTGAGATTGAGCGTATTCGCCAATGAATTAGAAACGCATTGGTTCTGAGCCGCGCGAAATATTATCAAAAAATTCTTGCCGGGTAGCTAAGCTCCTACGAAACGCACCATGAACTGCAGATGTAGTCATACGTGCGTTTTGTTTTTTAACCCCACGCATCATCGTGCATAAATGAAGGGCTTCCACGACCACTCCGACTCCTTTAGGCATTAAAGCATCATTGATAAAATCGGCAATCTGACGGGTCATGCGTTCTTGTACCTGCAACCGGTGGGCGAATACATCCACAATCCTTGGTATTTTTGATAATCCAATGACTCGGCCACTCGGTAAATAAGCCACATGGGCTCTACCCATAAATGGGAGCATGTGGTGCTCACACAGGCTGTAAAACTCAATATCGCGCACCACTACCATTTCGTCGTAGGTAACTTCAAATAACGCATCATTAACAATTTTGATCGGATCTACCCGATAACCCGACAATAATTCTGTGTACATATTAGCGACGCGTTCTGGTGTTCGCTCCAGTCCTTTGCGAGAGGGGTTTTCTCCAAATGCTGCCAGCATTTGCGTGATGGCATTCTCAATAGCTTTAAGGTCCATATCCTTGGATGGTAGCATCGCATCCATAATATCACTAGAGCTATTTTGATTGTTCAGCATAGTTTTTCCTACGTTTCCTGGTTTATCCCAATACGTCTCGCACTCTTGAGGACCAATATGTGTAGATGTTGGGTTTATCTAATCTCTGTCTCGATTAAACCATATAAACCATCTCGGCGAAGATAAAGCACATTGACTGAATTTGTAACTGAATTGAAAAAGACAAAAAAGTCTTCATGGCTGAGCAACTTCATTTGCTCAAGCGCTTCAATTTCATCCATCGGTGTGAGCACAAACTTTTTTCTTCTTACGATTAAGGATTGATCCTCTTCGCCTTCTTCATCAGCAACTAACGGAATAACCTCTGAGGCAGGCTTCCCATCGCCGCGTCCCTTCTGGCGCTTTCCTTTAAACCGCTCCATCTGGCGTTGTAATTTGTCCAAAGCAGAATCAAAGGCGGTAAATATGTCATCAGAGCGTTCTTCTGCTCTCAAAATGTATCCCTTGCCCCGCACGGTGATCTGAGCGACCTGTCGATCGGCAGCGCTACGGGCAGATTTAATATATGCCAAATCAACACGAGCTTCATCGATGTCACTTAAAAAACGATCCAATTTAGAGGCTTTCTTCTTTGTGTAATCTAATATTCGTTCAGTAACTTCGAGGTTACGACCGGAAACTTGTACATCAAGCGCCATTGGATATGCTCCTCAAATGAATTTTACCTATATGATTTTAACGACAATCCTGGTTATTCGTCAACTGCCGTTTATCTGCGTCAACTATTACTCAAGATAGATCTACTTCTGCATTTGGGTTAAAAACTGCCCGGGCAAGTGAAAAACCATATACTTTCAATGCCCCTTCATCCAGTAAAGCTTTTGCACATGCATTGAGTGTAGCTCCAGAAGTTGCCACATCATCCACCACTAATACACTTTTCCCTTTGATTAGTTTACTATTCGCCTGGAATGCATCAGCCATATTATCTTGCCTCTCCGCTAACGTCAACCCTACTTGTGAACGGGTTTCCCGTGTTCTTGTCAATGCTCGTGAAGAAAAAGGCACTTTTAGGCATAAAGCAATGGGGCGTGCAAGCAAAGTCGCCTGATTATATCCACGCTCTTCCAATCGGGCAAGACCTAATGGTACGGATGTGATGATGTCTAATGACCAATTAAGCTTTACAAGGCTGGTAATCATCGGGCGAGAAAGGGCTTCTCCTAAACCAATATCCCGTTGGTATTTAAGTTTATGGATTGCCTCTCGGATCGATCCGGTAAATACTGTATATGAGCGGAGGAAGGTGTATAGCGGTTTGGAAGCCTGGCATTTCGAGCAAAGTCCACCTGAGAAATTGACACTTATATCCCCACAAATTATACATATAGGTTGTTCAATATCCAAAGTTGTCTGAGAACACTGCTCGCACCATCTTGACCCAGGTAATCCACAGCCTCCACAATTGGGTGGAAATAACCAATCTTCTGCAACCCAGATCAATTTATATGCCCGATAAGCCAGATTTCCTGGCAAATGGTTCATGAAATCAATTTGTATTACCGTAATCCGCTAATTATGCGATTATCCACCCAGCGGACCCATACCTTGTTCGATAAGGATCAATAATGCGGGTGTCATAAGGACGATACACAAAGCCGGAAAGATAAATATTGCCATTGGTAGTAGCATCTTAATCGGAGCTTTATGCGCTTCTTCTTCAGCCAGTTGTCGCCGCCGAATTCTCATTTGGTCTGCTTGTATCCGCAGCACCTGGGCCATACTCACACCTAATTGTTCACTCTGGATCACTGCAGCCACAAAGCTGGACATTTCGGTCACCCCTAAACGATCCGCCATATCGCGTAAAGCCTCGCGGCGCAATTTCCCCAGTTGAATTTCCCTTACCACGCGCCCGAATGACCGTCCCAACTCATTATCCCATTTCTCATAAAGCTTAGACATTGCAGCATCAAATCCTAGTCCCGCTTCTACACAAATTGTCAGGAGATCCAAACCATCTGGCATAGCTTTTCGGATTTCTTTTTGCCGGCGATCAATTCGACTTTGTAAAAGCAGATCGGGTAAATAGAAACCCAAAATGGCTGCAGGTAGTCCAAAAAAAATACTTTTTCCATCCATAAAACTTCCAGGAGCAGCATAATGGTCGAGGATTAGAAACAATCCACCAAGTGGAAGACCGACGAAACGCAAGGCGAAGAAGACTGCGGGATCTACATTCCCAGGATTTCCCGCTAATTCTAACTTTTTCGACATGGAGTTGATCGCGTTTTGCGGCGTAAATTTCATCACAAACTCGCCCATCCGTTTCGCGATTGGCACAATGATCCGTTCCGAAAATGGTTGGGAGAGTTCTATTTCCTCGAGCGATGCGGTCTCACCCCGAGCTGCAAATTCAGCCAGTCTATCTTCAAGTGGATCCACATTTTGAGGAGATTTTATACCGACAATAACCAAAATAATCGCCCCAACGATGATTACCAAACCTATAATTAACAATGGTAATGTTGCCATTTTTCTATCTCCTAGGATCGAGACACTATACCTCAATACTAGCAATTTTTTGCATTAAGAAATATCCGATCATAATCAAAAATGCGCCGATGATCAGTGCGGGAATACCATACATACGAGTAGCTGGATTAAAAAACCGCATCATGTATTGTCGATTTAAAAAGTACATCAAGATAATTACACCGACTGGCATGATCGATAATACCCGACCGGACATCATCACTTGGGACACTAGTACTCTGATTTCGCCCTTAACCCGCACACGCTCACGGATGGTGTGTGATATGGTGTCGAGGATTTCCGCCAGATTTCCACCAACTTCACGTTGAACATTTAGAGCGGTCACGACCAGGTCAAGATCTTTACTGGGGATTCTTCGGGTGAGGTTCTGCAGTGATGTATCCATTGGTATGCCTAATTGCATTTCCTGAACAACCCTACGAAATTCATCAGAAATCGGAGAGGGTAATTCTCGGCTGATTGCTTCCATAGCCTGCATTGTGGAATATCCAGCTCGAAGACCGTTTACCATTAAGCTCAGCATATCTGCAAGCTGATTATCAAATTTTACTAATCGTCTGCCTTGCTGCCTGCGTAAATAAAGCGTAGGTGCAAAAAAGCCGACTAATCCTCCGATGATTATTCCTGGAATGCTCCCAACGATTTGTAATATTAATTCACCCTCAGTGGGATTCAGGCCACCAGCCAGAAACCATCCGAGCAAACCACCCACTACCGTTAATGCGATAGTAACCAGAACAAACTCGCCCACCTTCATCTTTATGTCTGCACGTGCTAAGGATCGGGTTAGCGACTGCCCCCATGTGTACTTGGCTGCTTGCTTTCCGACCCATTCACCAATAATTTGATTTTTGGGAAGTACTTCAATGTCCTCTTCTTCAAGATACTCAAGGCGATCTGCAACTAATGACCGTTCTTCAGTGGCGGTAATGATTAACCCAACGACTAACAGCACTAAAGCTGTTACACCACCTAAGATCAAAATTGTTGATGGACCCATAATCGACCTCTTCTACTGCCCGGATGGTTTAATATCGCCGGCGTTCACCAATGCCAAATATCGATGGAGGTAGATGTATACCAGAGGATTCAATCTTATCCATAAACTTCGGACGCAAACCTGTTGGACGTAATCGTCCAATAATTTTGCCACCTTCAAATCCGGATTGCTCGAAAACGAAGATATCCGTCATAGTAATTACATCACCTTCCATTCCAGATACTTCAGTGATATTGACTACTTTCCGGGTTCCATCTCTCATACGCTCTTCATGAACAATCAAATCGATAGCCGATGAAACCTGCTCACGAATTGCCCGAACAGGTAATTCCATTCCAGCCATCATGACCATTGTTTCCATACGAGCCAGGGTATCGCGTGGACTATTGGAGTGAGCAGTGGTCATAGATCCGTCATGACCTGTGTTCATGGCTTGCAACATATCCAAAGCCGCTTCATCACGGATTTCACCAACGATGATCCTATCCGGGCGCATACGCAAGCAGTTGATGACCAGTTGCCGGATGGTTACCTCGCCTCGTCCCTCAATATTTGGCGGGCGTGATTCTAATGTAACCACGTGCTCTTGACGTAACTGAAGCTCTGCAGCATTCTCAACGGTGACAATTCGTTCATCCGCGGGAATAAATTGTGACATGATATTAAGCAGGGTGGTTTTTCCTGAACCTGTTCCACCAGAAATAACTAGATTCAACCTTGATTCCACACATGCTTTTAAGAATTGGAGTGCTTCTGGTGTTATGGTTCCATACTCAATCAGTTGCTCTAAGGTGATCGGATTTCTGGCGAATTTTCGTACAGTGAGCACCGGACCTACCAGAGATATCGGTGGAATGATTGCGTTAACACGCGATCCATCGGGAAGACGTGCGTCTACATATGGACTGGATTCATCAATCCGCCTACCGAGGGGAGCAACAATTCTGTCTATAATGCGAAGAACATGTTCATCACTCTCGAATGCTACCGGTACTCTTATGATTTTACCCGCACGCTCAATATATATGTTTTTAGCACCATTGACCATAACTTCAGTAATTGTGTCGTCTTCAAGAAGTGTTTGAATGGGTCCATACCCCAAAATTTCTGCGCTTATTTGTTCAAACAAGCGTTGTCTTTCAGGTCGTGAAAGTACAATGTTTTCTTCGGCAAGCACCTGTTCAAACATTTCTTGGATTGTGTTACGCACCTCACTCACCCGTGTGATATCCATGGAAGGATCCAGCTCGGATAATAACCGATTCTGAACGCGAGTTTTTAGGTCCGTATAGGTATCTTTTTGTGACCCCACACCAGGTGGCACTACACGACGAGCTTGTAATGTCATCAGGTTGGGTGGTGTGCTCCCACCTGAAGTTTGACCAGCCTGGGGTTGTGCACTTTTTCCTTGTTCAATTCGTTTCAGGAGTGACATTTCAAATCCTCCGCTCCAACATCAAAGCTTTATTTTCTACCATTATTTTTTACCTATCGTCATCATATCGATCTCAGATTCTAATTCGGAGATCCGCTTTTTAACCACCTCTGCAAGTGATAGGATTGAACGGGATAATGGACGTGATTTATCTACCAATAAAAACGGAATACCTCGATTAACAGATACGATCACTCTTTCCTCAAAAGGTATTACCGCGGCAATCTCTTGCTTTAAATTTTCACTCACCTTTTCAGGTGTAATTCCGATCCTTTTATCAAACTTATTCATCACAAAAACGATTCTTTTTCGCTCGAAACCTAATGCATCGATCTCATCAAGGAAAAGTCTAGAATTCTTTATCGAAGGGATATCTTGGGTTGTCAGTAGAACCAACAAATCACTATTATTGATCGCGCTTGCAGTTATATCTTGCAGTGATGATGCCGTATCTACTATTACATACGAATACATACTGCGCATGTATCGTAGCACTTTGGAGAATTGATCACCCGAGACCATATCGGATTGTTCAGGTTTCATCGGTGCAGCTAGTATCTTGATCCCTGACTGTGAGTGTTTGATAGTCACACTGTTGACAATGTCAGGGTCCAACTCATCAGCGCGTGGGGTTAGATCCAGGATACTGAATTTTCCCTGTTCATTCAGGAATACCGCTACGTCTCCGAATTGCAGATTACCATCTACAATGACAACCGAAGTATCTTCGTTATTTAAGCATACAGCCAGGTTTGTTGCCAGGGTCGTACACCCTGTACCTCCCTTCGGGCTGTAAAAAGTAATTACTTTTCCGCCTGCATTGGATACACCTACTGGTCGCACTCCACCAGTTCTTGCGACTTGTGCACTGCTTGTCTGAGGCGTTTTTGATCGTTCTTCATGTGCCATCATTCCTGCACGACGAATAGCCGAGGTTAATTCATCAATAGTGGGCGGCTTTGTTAGAAAATCTCGTGCACCAGCCAGCATTGCCCGTCGCATGTAATTAGGGTCATTTTGGATCGAGAGTATTACGATTTGCGCAAACGGAACTACTTTTCGGATGATTTCCGTGGCTGCAATCCCGTCCATGTCTGGCATATTGATATCCATTAATAGGACATCCGGTTTTACATCCTTGGCTATATCAATTGCCTCGCGACCTGTCCGCGCGACTCCAACTACTTCTACATCGGGCTCGAATTGCAACAATTTTCTGATGTTATCTCTCGTCTCAGCTATGTCGTCGACAATTACAACTCTAATTTTTTCCGTATCTGCCACGTATCAGCTCCAGGGAAGGAATTTATTTATTGTTGCGGGGTTGGGGTAGCATCATTCGGAAGCAATTGCGGAACCAATGCAGTCACTGCAGGTTGAAAACCGTAGGGTAATTTGACAGGTATGGGTATATTATATTGATCTAACAAATAGGACAGGGTCACAGCTTCTGTGGTGCTCAAATCCGTATCACGCGGATTGCGGAGTACCAACGTCAATTGTGCACCGCCATAGATCAAATAATTTAATGTCACTGCATCCTGGGGAGAAACGATCAAAGTGATCACATCCGGAGGTGCAGGCATGGGAGTTGCTGTTGCTTGATCTTGGGGTTGGGCTGGTTCTGCTCCGGGCTCTGGAGTGGCTGTCGGAGCAGGCGCGGTAGCTTCTATGGCAGCTTTTTCAGACGGGGTTAGAAAGTTCCCCATTTGGAGCACAATTGCATCTCGTAATAAGGTCTGGCTCACCAGGCGTGGACGCTGTTGTTCAGACGGTAGAATATAAAATGTCTGATTCATCAGTGGATCAGTTTCCGCTCTGCCCTGTTCAGAGGCACCTCGGAAAGGTTGTGCAAATAAAGAATCTATCGTATTTTTCGGAATTATCCCCGTCGTTTCTCCGCTTGCACCCCCAGCTGGGCCAATCACATTACCCGTCCAATTAGGTAGCTTCGTCTGCCAGGCTGGATCCAGATCAACAAAGAGCATCGTGACGATTACGTTCACATGGTCTCCCCGTTGAGGGGCATAAGATACACTGGATAACCGCGTGATTGGAATAGATACAGCCACCATTCCGGGTGAAATGAATAATGCATCATCGGAACCTTGTTCAGTAATTGGAGAACCAGTTACGAGCGCTGAGGTCACCACAGTATACGGATCCATTGTGTAGCGTGCCATTTTATCAATGACTTGGTTGACATCCGTGAACATAATCGGCAAGACAAGATCAGATTGATATTCCACCAGATCTAATTTGTCTGCGGTAATAATTTCACCGCGCTCTACCCGTTGCGTAACCACCACGACTTTCGTTGTAGCCACGGGTGTTGGTGTGATGCTCAGCTCATTGCCGCCATCGATCGTACCCTCAACCTTAGGAGATAGTAAACCCTTGCTATAAACCAGATAAACTAGAGCGATTACAATAACCACAATCAATGCTAATAGAAAGAATATTCTTCCACGACGCATATCAGCCTCCCATAATTTGATATTCTAAAGCGGCCTTTCGTTTAATCATACGACCTTTATGTCAAAAGTCAAGGATAGGGGATTCTGGCCCCTAATGCTCAAAAAGTAATAAACCTTACCGCCCTTTTGCTGCAAGATTTGAGCCATACATATGTAGCAGACTAATCCGTTAAAATCCAACTTTCAGTTAATTACTCGAGTATCAGGCGTAAATTAATGAAATTTTTTATAGACTAAACAGAATTCCTTATTTAAATTGTGGATTTAGCTATTCTATTGCATCCTTCACCGGGCAAACTTTATTATTGAATAATATATATCGATATTAAATCATCATTTATGACTTCAGAACACTTAATAACCCCTTACAGATATGCAAACTGTGTCGTTCATAAATGAATCTTTTTTATCAAAATAGGATCTATGGGATGGCACATTTAAGTGAATAAAATTCGATTATAGGTCCAGTTATTATGACAGCTTATTATATTGGGCTCCAGATCTAATCATTATACAATACACTTCCAAATACCTTATATCACCATCGGCACACCCACCAGTCTTTAAAACACAATGGACCCGAAAAATCGGGTCCATGGTTTGGAAAACTGATATTATGCGCCAGCGCTTGTAAGAGCGGAAGAAATCGTGCTGAACACAGTCGAGATCTGGGTACCGAGGACGGTTAAAACTACGATAACAACAATCGCTATTAGTACAATAATCAATGCATACTCTACCATACCCTGACCTTTTTCCTTAGGCGAGAACAACATGGCATTCACCTCCTTCCCTACATGGTTTCTTTGGACTTCCCAAAGTTAGCTACATTATATGCATTTTCTTAAAATAAATCAATATATTTTGGCTTAATTCTTCCTAACAATTATGCAAAGGTTGCTGCATTAGTTGATGGTATTTGAAATAAAATATGTGTACCGTTCCCTTCCGTACTATGAATTTCCATGGTTCCACCAAGCATTTGGACTCGATCACGGATCACTTTTAAGCCCATTCCAGTTTTTTCTTGAATCTTTTCTACCTCAAATCCTTTCCCATTATCCTCAATACTTACTCGCAATCCAGTTGGCGATAAATCCATCTGGACGATTACCTTGGTGGCCTGGCTATGCAATGCAATATTGCCTAATAATTCCTGTATTGCCCGAAATACCATCATCTCAAGATAGGATTCAAACCTTTGCTCCATCCCAGTCGAAATTAAACGCACCTCGATCCCCGACTGTTCTTTGAAAGTTTCCACATACCGTGTGATCGTTGGCACCAATCCTAAATCATCAAGCATCATAGGTCGTAAGTCGAATATGAAATCACGTACCTTCTGGAAGGTAGATGCAGCAGCAGTTTTGATACCAGACAATTCTTCTTTTGCTTTAACCTGATCTACATCAAATAGGCGAATAGAAATTTCAGTTTGTAGGATAAAATTTGATAGTGCCTGAGCTGGTCCATCATGCATTTTTCGGGCCAAGCGACCCCGCTCCGCTTCTTGGGCTTGGATGATCATTTCGACCGTCTTGGCTAAGGCCATCTGATCACTCTTAGAACCATTTTTCCCGGATTCACCAAATTCTAAAACTTGATTTACTCTTTCCAGGATACTTATAAAGTGTTCGAGATGAGTATGATCACTTTGCAACTTGTCTATTTGCCCTCGCATAACGAATACCCTCTGTTGGGCATCCAGAGCAGCATCATAAGCCATTCGCATATCGGCTTTTGAGGCTGATTCAATTTGAGATTGGATTTGCTGCAAATGAGCTGAAACTGAAGCATTTCTCTGTTGTATCCGAGAGACTTCGAGCTGACTTTGCTCGAGTAATGTGATAATCTCCTTTTCTTCCTTTTTAGCTTGCTCAAGCTCAGCTTTACAGTCCTGATGTAGCTTATCCCAAACTGAAAGTTCACTATTTTCTTGAGTCTTACCAGGCAAATTCATGTTCCATACTCCTCAAATCTTGTCACCAATTACTACTGAACAGTAATCGAGTATAGCACAGTAAAACACCATCGGCAACCATCGCTAGCTAACAATTCTAATAAGTTGGTAAAACATCTCCTCATATATAATCTCTAGAAGAGATGTTTGGTATAAATAGCCGCAGATGTAGTAATTCATCGTAATTTTTCTCAAAAGACACACCTGATTCATATCTGTGGTGTTTTTATGGAAATTGCTGTGTAATTGCTAATTCTAATAAATCGACCACTACATCTTATGGAAAATTTCAATTCTATTGCGAACAGGAAGAAAATAGATTTATCAATTATCGATATTTACCCTAATAAATAATAATCGATTTTTCTTCCATGGGTCCAATAGGATTAAATCCCTGCATTCCTTTTTTTGAAAAAGATCACAATACTGTTATGATCCTTCAATATCCTTTCGATCGAGACCGAGTGTTCTTTCGGATATTTCCTGCACTTGGTCAAATAATTACGCTTGGCGTTATTATTGCAACCATATCATGTTGGCGCCTATATTAATAAATTGTTTCCGCAGGTTAGATAATGTAGATTTTCGAGGATTAACGAACATGATCTGCTTTACCAACTCCAACTTATATGACTCGTGACTGGCACACCATGATCCCGATGCTCCTATGTTTCATCTTAAGATTAAAAACCAGTTTATTCGTTTATTGGAAATCTTCGATGAAGCCACACAAAAAGGATACCCGGGCACCTTATTAGAACCCTTCCTTTTGAGAAGAATCGGATGAAATTAAGCATAATTATTCCTGTATATAATGAGGAAGATTCGCTGGAGAAAATAGTCGACCGCGTATTCGCAGCCGATCTTGGAAACGTCGAAAAAGAACTCATTATTTCAGATGATGGATCGAAAGATCGAACCAATGAGATCGTTCAAAAACTCCGATTAAAATATCCTTCCTTAATCTCGTATCGCTCTCCTACGAACCTGGGCAAAGGTGCTGCTGTTCGTTTGGGAATCGCTATTTCAACTGGTGAGATCATCACAATACAGGACGCAGACCTGGAGCTTGATCCGAATGAATATCCATTATTATTGACCCATTTATTAAATCAAGAAACCAAGATAGTATATGGCTCGAGATTCTTGAACTCGAAGGTAAAACTTAAACGGATCCCACAGCTTGCTAACAAATTTCTAACCTTCCTGACTAATCTTCTCTTCGGTTCTCATCTTACAGATATGGAAACGGCTTATAAAATGTTTCTACGTGAGACGATGGAAGGCATCCGTCTTCGATGTGTTCGATTTGATTTTGAACCAGAAATTACTGCCAATTTTTTAAAAAAAGGTTACCATATCTTGGAAGTCCCGATCACATATACTCCCCGTACAATTCAGGCTGGAAAGAAAATATCATGGATCGATGGTTTTGAAGCAATTTACACTCTGGTTAGAAGCAGATTTTTTACGCGGTGATAATTCTGTGCAAACATCATTACTGAGCAGAAAAAACATCTATCGGCTGATCATTTGGATCTTATTAATTATAAGTGGAGTTGTATTGGTCCGCCTGGCTCCGATTCTGACAAAACCTGAATATCTTCGCAGCGATGATTTCATTAGATTTTGGGCAAGTGGAAATCTCAATGTACATAGTGAAAATCCATATGATCCTGCCAGGATTGAACTACTGCAGATCCAAGAAGGCAGCCTGCCAGCAACCCTTTCCACCAGCTCTATCATGCTCAACCCTCCTTGGGTAATTTCCATTTTGATGCCGTTCGGATTATTTGACTATCCTATTAGCAGGTTGCTATGGTTGATAATTTCGATCATGCTGGTAATTCTTTCCTCCCTGCTCGTCTGGCGGATCTATTCGGGGAGCCTAAAACTACGTTGGCTGATTTTCCTTGTAGTAATTACCTTCGCTCCAACAATATCCGTGCTCGAAAAAGGACAAATTGGTGGAGTATTGTTGCTGGGAATTGCGGGATTTCTATATTTTACTGGTGTCGATAGAAATGATTGGTTAGCAGGGATATCTTTGGCTGTTGTTGCTTTTAAACCTCAACTGATACTTTTATTCTGGCTTGTGCTCTTATTATGGTTGATACAGGAACGCCGTGGGTTGATATTCATCAGTGCAATCATCACAATATTTTCTTTAACCATGCTAGCTTTTGGGGTTAACCCTCATATCATTCAACAGTATATATCCATGCTTCAGACTTACCAAATTTCGGATTGGGCAACCCCGACGATTGGTTCGTATATTCGTTATTTCTGGCTCGGCACAGACAACTTCTGGGTTCAATTTATTCCTTCATTAGCAGGTGGAGTATGGATGATCTATCATTGGTACAAGCATCACACCACATGGAATTGGCTCAATGAGTTGCCAAAAGTTCTTCTCGTTTCACTTCTCACTTCGCCTTATTCCTGGACATACGACCTGGTTATACTTTTACCAGCAATTCTCCTGGCAGTGGTATGGATCACATCAGATTGGAAACGTTGGTCGACATTACTCCTGGTTGTTATATTCTTAGTTATTAACGCTCTCGATTTGCTTTTACATATGAAACTAGATGAATTCTGGTTCATTTGGATGGTTCCAGCATTATTCATCTGGTTCTTACTGGTTCGCTGGCAATATCCAAAATTATAAGGCAATTCATAAATTTCAATGTTAATATTCTGATAACACTATGTCTCAACTCATTGACCGCAAATTGAAAATCAAATCGAAAAGCCATGGTATCCGCCTCGATATTCTTTGGGTCTTGGTGATTCTTGCCGGTTTCCTATTCTTTACATCATTAATCCCCCTTCCTCCCAACGATTTTTGGTGGCATTTGAAGATCGGTGAAACCATTTTTACAAATCACACCATCCCATCTACGAATATGTATGCCTGGTCATTACCAGACAACCAACCTTTTTATTATGCAGCCTGGCTGGCTGAATTGTTATTATATATTTTTTTTCGCTTGGGCGGCCTGGCCTTGGTCATCTCAACCCGAACCATACTTATCGGCCTAACCATGGCACTAGTTGCAATAGAAGCGCACCGCCAGAGTGGATCATGGAGGATAAGTGCGTTGGTAGTAGCCTTCCTTTGCTTGATGATCACGAATAATTTGATCGTCCGTACTCAAATATGGGCATGGTTACCATTCATTATTACCTATATTGTCTTCAAACGTTATGCTGAAGGCGGAATAAACAAGCGTTGGTTACTTTTATGCCCTTTAAGCATGATCTTCTGGGTGAATGTGCACGGAAGCTTTATCTTGGGTTTGATCCTCCCCGGAGCTTTCTTCGTTGGAGAAATTGTCAAACGCTTGTTGAAACAAGCCAAATCGTTGAATTGGCATCAAATCGGGTGGATCGGGTGTACAGGGCTCCTATCTGGATTGTCAATATTAATCAATCCACGCTTTACAGAAATAGTCAATTACAGCATTACGCTCCTCACCGACCCTCCAAGCCAGCAGTTGATCGAAGAATGGCAGTCACCCACTCCTCAAGGAATATCAAATATTTCTTTCTATATTAGCATCATTATATTTATCATTATCCTTGCATATTCAAGATACCGGCTCTCGTTTACCGAGATAATCCTCTTCGTTGGATTCCTCTGGCTAGCCTGGTCAGGTCAGCGCTATGTGATCTGGTATGGGGTGATTTCCATGCCGATCCTAGCGCGGCTTATGAAAGACATTCCCATTAAAACCCCGTCTTTCATACCACAAAAAAATTGGCTTAACCTTGCATTGGCACTCCTGGTGTTTTTACCCGCTCTGGCTGTTCAGCCTTGGTTCGTTGAACGAGTACCATTGCCCGAAACTTATTGGCAGCAGGTCCTGCGAGGTTCATCTGCCGGGCCATTGCTAAGTATTAAAACACCTGTGGCAGCCACAGTTTATTTACAAACTCATCCCGGTGGGCGGATATTCAATGAAATGGGTTATGGCAGCTATCTAATCTGGGCAGTACCTGAACAGGGTGTGTTTATTGACCCTCGGGTGGAGCTTTTCCCTTATGACCAGTGGATGGATTATATTCATGTTAACAATGCCACAAATTACAATGATATTCTGACTAAGTATGGGGCGGATAGAATCATGTTAGATAAAGAATTACAACCAAACCTGGCAGCTGTATTACCTATTGATCATCAATGGAAATTGGAATATGATGACCAATACGCACAGATCTGGTCAAAGACTTTAACCCCATGATAAAAAACCGTGATCAGAATTCTTTGCTTGATCGGGTAGAATGAGCAGTTCCTTACTGGGACCAAAATGACGATGCTTAACGCCAAGCGCCTGCGAGATTATCCCCGGTTGATGTTGTTTTCTACCTGGTTGATCTTGGCGGTTAACTTGCTATTTCACCAGGGATGGATCGGTGCATTCGGCCAGGTAATAACCGGCGACTATATTATGTTTTATAGCACGGGAACGATCTATCGATCCAATCCAAGTTTAATTTTTGATTACGACACACAAACTCGAACTCAGCAGGCGCTTGTGACCCCCAGCATTTTACCCGGCTACAATCCATACATGAATCCACCTTTCGTAGCGCCATTATATTCATTATTAACCTTTATTCCATTACATTGGTCGGTAACTTTATGGACCATCCTGGCAATAGCATCTATTTTTTTATCAGTCTATTGGTTGCTAAAGCTCATCCCAGCCAACCGTAATATTCCCGAATTATCCCATGGCCAGTTAATCATCATTGTTTTATCGTTCTTTCCGTTTATCGAGGGGTTACAGGCAGGTCAAAACCACTGGCTGACTTTATTATTAACCGTAGGCATCATTTATTCAATGTTTACGGAGCGATGGTTCCTGTCAGGAGTTTTTGCAGGTTTATTAATCTATAAACCCCAGTTCGTCCTTGGGTTTATTATCATCTGGCTTATCTGGAAAAAATTCAAAGCTTTGTCTTCCTTCACAGTGGTAGCAATAGGTTGGGTAGGTTGGTTTACAATCAGTAATGGCTTGGATCTTTACCGTGCATACCTTAAATTAAGTCAGGTTTTTATGGGTCTGCCATACATAGCAGGATTTCCAAAGTATCTGTTAGTCACATTCTATGGATTATTAACCAGTTTTTTCCCACAAAATACCCAACCCATTCTATCGATCTTATCGCAATCCCTTTTGCTAATCAGCGCGCTTGGATTAGCCTGGCTGGCATTCAAACTCAGGAAAGCTGGAATGTATGAACGAATCCCAGCCATTGTGGCAGCCATTATTTTCCCTTTGTTAGCCACCCCGTATGCCCTGCTTCATGATATGGTCATTTTGATCCCAGCATTTGTGTTATGGGCGATCTATTCGTATACTAAGAATTTCCTTTATATTTCAGCCTCGATCTACCTGGGGGCATTTCTGCTTACGTTATTGGCAGCTCTAACAAAAATCGCCTGGGTTTCATTACTCGTGGTGGGTTTATTGATCGTGTTAATTATTTGGGCATTTTCGAACCGTAATAGTATATTAGGAGTAAGTAAACCCAAATGACCTGGTGGATAAAGCTTGATCAGTTCTTGACAACTAGGCGCCAATCTTACGCCTGGATCGCAGGGGGTATTTTGTGGTTTGCCTGGATCCTCAGCATCCTGCTTGGACCTGGCAATATGGACCTGGCAGGGCAGGTTGTGGGAACCGATTATCTACAATTTTACACAGCCGGCGTTACCCTTCGACAAGCTCAAAGTTCCGAATTATATAACTTTGCCTATCAAAGTCAGCTTCAACAAGCGATCGCGGGGCCAAACCTGACGAATTTCCACGCTTTCATCACACCTCCATTTCTGGCGTGGTTATTCGTTCCTCTATCTCTTCTTCCTTATATATCGAGTTTTATCACCTGGAGCATACTCGGAATAGTTTTGCTTTGGATAAGCGTCAGGTTACTCCTCTCAATTCAACCATCCAAAACCTTTCTCTGGTCACTCACCTGGTTCCCCATATTCGCAGCCATAAGTTTTGGACAAAATAGTTTATTGAGTTTGTTTTTGTTTAGTCTCACTTATTGGCTTGTGAAAAAAGAAAAACTCCTGGCAGCAGGAATTGTAAGCAGCTTATTACTTTTTAAACCACAAATGGTGTTGGGATTGGGTTTATTATGGTTATTTGAATGGCGGAAGGGATGGAAATTTCTGCTGGGGCTTGTATCAGGAGGCGCAGTTCTTGCTGGTCTGTGTTTTTGGTTGCTACCTGATGCCAGCTGGGCATACATCAATCTTGCACGTAACTTCTTGCCAGGTATGATCTATCAGGATCAATTTCCTTTATTGCACCTTCACTCGCTGCGTGGTTTTTGGATTCTTTTGTTCCCAGCGAAGAGGGGGCTGGCAGAAGGACTATCCATAGTATTATCTATTTTTGGAGTGGTGGCGTTTTATTATTACTGGCGGAAAAATCGTGGAGAATCTGATCTATTGTTTGCAGGTGCAGTCTGTTTAACCATTTGGATTACCCCACATGCCATGATATATGACTGGAGCATTCTGCTTATCCCTGCAATCATATTCTGGATAAAACTTATACAATTAAGACCGTTATTAAAGACATTGTTTGCATTGGTATGGATTGCTACATTTTTAAGTGGACCTCTGACACTTGCACAATTAAAAATCATTCCGGTGGCAATTCAGATCAGTGTACCGATCCTCTTTTTAGTGTATCTGACACTCTATCAACACATCATGCGATTGGAAAAAAGAAATGACACTTTGGAAATGGCTTAATTCGAAGCGACTCAGGGATTACCCACGATTAATTCTTTTCGCCAGTAGTAGTGTAATACTTTTGAATGTATTGCTTAGGCATGGGTGGATTGGAGGACTGACCGGTATATTATTGTGGGGGGATTATATTTGTTACTATGCAGCAGCAATATTATATAAAAATAATATTTCCCAATTATATAATTCGACAATCCAACAAAATACCCAATTTGGTTTAATTGCTCCGACAATCCCTCCAGGAGTAACATTATATTCATATCCTCCCAATGCAGCTTTATTGCACTCGGTAATTACGTATATACCTCTGACGATTGGTTTGATCCTTTGGTGTGTAATCAGCATTTATTGTGTATTTCTAGCTGCACAGTTAATGTATCGTTTCTTGATCCCTGATTATTTAGCCCAAAAAGGGCTTACGACTATCCAATTGTCGGTAATAATATTTTCAAGTTTTGCTTTCATCGAAGGTTTTAATGCAGGACAAATGCATTCAATCACTCTATTATTGATGGTGGCAGTTCTGATAGCCACGATGAAAGAAAAATGGTTTCTTGCTGGCTTACTAGCTGCAGGATTAATATATAAACCACAATTTGTCATAGGTTTTCTTCTTATCTGGTTTGTGTGGAAGAAGTATTACGCTGTTTTGGTATTTATACTATTTTCTTTGATATGGAATGGGATTGTTCTGATCACAAAAGGGATAACCCCTTATCTTGATTTCACCGTCTTCATAAAATATGCAGTATATCTACCTTATATAAAAGAAGGAATTCCTCATTCAATTCTATCCACACCTTATACATTCATTGCATCATTTATCCCATTTAGATACGCATCATTATGGAATCTAATATATTATGCAATCATTATTGTTGTAACGACTTTATTTGGTTTCCTTGCGTTCAAAGTTCGAAAGTTTCCCATCTCCCGACAAAGCATTTTATTATCAATGGCTATACTTTTCCCCCTGATAATTGCACCTTATGCTTTGCTCCATGATTTATTGGTACTTTTTCCAGTGATTATTTTATTAACAAGAGATTATCACTCTGACAGACGCTTATTGCTCATCGCTGTTATTATCTATTTATCAATGTTGATACTGCCCATGATAAGTTATGTGACAAAAATTGCCTTCATCGGTTTAATCCCAGCTCTATTATTTGTTTATATTTTTCAACAATCGTTTAAATTATTGAAAACCAATCCTACCATTACAAATGCGGAATAATTATGGTTGCAATTGTTTTGCATGCATATAACGAAGAAAAATCTTTACCGAATGTGATCGATCAAATCAGGATTCAAGCTAAAAAACACTTAGCAGAAGGAATAAAGATAATCGTTGTAGATGATGGAAGTTCTGATAATACTTCAAAGTATTTACAGAGTTTAATTTGGAAACGATCTATTGCTGGTACAGCGTCAAACAAACCGTGGAGTAGGTGAGGCAATAAAAACTGGAATAATGGAAACCTTGCACTTATCCCCTGGTATTAGCGTGATCGTGACTACTGACGCTGATAATACCTAAACCCCAGTTTTTTTACCAGAATGCTGATGGCAATAGATGAGGGAAATGATGTTGTAATTGCCTCACGTTATCGACCTGGAGCAGATGTTATTGGCCTTACATGGGACAGAGAGTTATTAAGTCTCGGTATGAGCTGGCTTTCCCGCTTTTTTTTTACCAATGCAGGGAGTCCGTGATTATAGCTGTTGTTACCGCGTTTATAGATCAGATCTACTACAAAAGGGTTTCATTATGAGGTAACCAGTTTATCAATCAATCTGGTTATAGCGGTATAGTGGAGATTTTATTGAAATTAAATCAATTACATGCGAGTTTTTACGAATTCCCACTAATCCTGCAATATGAACTAAAACAAGGGAATAGCATAATGAAGGTGAGAGAGACAATTAATAAAACTCTGAAATTACTTCTTCGCGAAAGAATGCGATTGTTTTTCCATAACTGATCCTACACATTTCTTTATCAACCAGTTAGGGGGGAGGAATAAACTTATCTATGGATTTATTTGAAATGCTACAGCAATTCATAGATGACTGAATTATTTGATTCGTACATATATAATAGCAACTTCACTTTTATAGTCGCAATACCACAATCCTGACGTTTCAACAGCACGAATAAGGTTAGGTTGTTCATCCGGACTGAGCATTAGCGTGTTGACACTATATTTTTCCAAAAGTAATTCCCAATTATCATCTGCATTGCTGATATTCAGATAGTCTAGCCAGACATTCTCAGGGAACAACTCGATGCGTGAATCCACGAAAACCTGATATTGCGGATATGCAGCCCAGATGAGATAACTACCAAATGACACGGCATTAAACACTCGTCCTGGTAAATTTTTCTCCAAAATATTCTGGGTTGCCTGGACAGGGGTTTCAGCGGAAATTAATCCAGCTTTGAGTGGTGGCAAAGGTAAGGCGCTCTTAAACCAGGGAAGAGATAATAATCCCAAACTGATAATCACGAATGCAAATAAGGTATTTAGAATTCGAGATCCATTCCTGGTTTCTCGATTTGCGTTCTGCCATTTGAATATTATTGGCGATGGCAGATAAATGGGATGCGATAATCGGCGCCATCACTAGCCCAAACCACACAGATCCCCTAGAGGTCTTTAAACCCAAGATTCCGAAGATGAGGAAAGTGATAATTTGATAAAAGGACGGCCTGATTGGTGAAAGGGCAAATACAATCGCGCATGCCATCAATCCACAGAAGAATATAGTTCCCATCACCGTACCAAAGGCTGGCGGCGCCCATTCTGTGACCAGGTTTTGCACAACGCTACTACCAGTTAGGGTTTGAAGATAATCTATGATCCCAAATCCTCGTGGATTGATCAAGCATACCAGAGCAGTAATTCCAAGCATAATGCCTGGTACCACCAGCTGTCTTGTCTCAATATTATGTAACAGATTATTTCGCTGGATGATCCTTTTCCAAATCTCCTCTCCCCACCAAATACCAAGTAAAACCAAACCGATGATAAAAGTACCATGGCTATTGACCCAGATAAGCATTGCTAATGGGAATATAACCAACCATCCCCAATTAGGTTTCTTTTTATAGTTAGTATATTGCTAATAGGAATAAACTTGCTAATAAAAATGTAATCCCCTGAGGCCGCACATTCCAATCGTTCATACCTAAGGCAGCCGCTAGCATCGTACCGATCGCAGCAATTCGAAAGCTTTTCGTAACAAGATGACTGACCCCAAAAACCACTATATAAGCAGAGGTGATCAACATACTGTGAAGAAGTATCACCAGCGCTGGACCACCAGCTTTGTATACTGCATATAACAGAGTTTCCATCAGCCAATACATCTGGTAAGAAGCATACGGTCGACCTGCTTCTGTAAATGAATATATATCGACTTTCGGAATGGCTCGGGTTGTGAGTATCTCACGCCCAATCGTGATATGCCACCAAAAATCATGTGGGCGTATTGGGTGGGTATTAACAAAGATAAAAATCCCCATCAATACAACCAGACCCCATAAGTGCTCAATATTGAAGCGAAACTTAATACGACCCGCCAAGCTTAAGCTCCTCGATTAATAATCTCCTCGGTTTTAACGCCCACCAGCGCACCCAGTATAGTCCGATGAGTAGGCTCATGGGTAGTGGAATGATCAAATTGATTTGCATTTGCGGCTGGATGCTGGTCAAGTCTATATAGAATAATGCCCATTCCCATATAAACAAAAGGCTTGCCATTAGTACTGCTACCCATTGTCCTCCTCGAGGCCACCTCTCTATGAAGGTCGCTGAAATCAGGACGAGTGGTAGGAGCAAACCGGCGTAATTAGCCGGGATCGTCGGTATTCCGATCCATTGACTGAGTACTATCGTCAAACATGCTGTCCATAGCATCCAACGAAAATCCCTTTTTGAAGCGAGCCACCACTCGACCAGAAGTATCGCTGCTGAAACTCCACTCAGCAGCCAGCCCATTTGTTTCCCCAATCCGGGCATGATATGTGCAAATAAAACTTCCGGAGAACCAGGAGGAAAATTCTGCTGGAATTTAAAAACTAGCCGGATATATTGTATTATCCAATCTGGGACAAGTAATAGTGCAACCACGGACAAAAATATTATGGTGATAAAGAACCACAAGATCACCAATCTCCTTTGGTGCGAGCCAGCCCAAATCAGGGTGAATACACATACCAGGATGACCATTTGAGGCCTGGATTGCAGAAAGAGCTAATAATATACCAGCCAATTCATTCCGATTGGTGGATATTGCTAGAAATGCACAGGTGAGAAATAGTGCTGCCCAAATGGACAATCCACCATCGAACCATGGAAAAAATACGTGATAGCTAAAAATAGTGAATAGTAAGAACAATAGAAAAATATACCAGGAAGGTTTCCAGGCAGTGGTTTTTATGCTGACTAACATGATCACAAAAATCACAATAAGCTGTGCAGTCGACCAAACAGTATGGGCGAGGGTATCATTACCGATCAAAGCGAATGGAAATACCAAAATACCTGAAAATAGTGGCGAAGAATATTTGGGTGGATTTCCAGGGACAAAGCTATTCTCTATTGGCACGAGTTTTTGAATTTCTAATGTATTAGAGTTGTTGTATGGGCTGTTGCCAGATATCACAAGCGAACGTATACTTACTCTTTGGAGGGTAAATCCTTCACCTGCAATATCCTGCTTAGCTAAATTGTAATTCCCCCACCCAAGACCAATGATAAGTACAACTACTGAGATAAATACCAGAATTGAGAGCCAGCGATCGAGGTTTTTCAAAGCCACTCCACGGATGGTCGGAGTATACCATGTTGAATATTATGCTTTAAATAATTGTGAGGAACTTATATTTCATTTTGTAGTAAATAAATTATAAGATATGATTATATTTGTCGCCAATTAAATGATCACCGTTTGGACTCAGATTGATAACCTGCTGTTTTTCAGCATGAAGGCGTGTTTGCCGAGTAAGAGTTGCTAAAATACATTATATAAATTTCCGCAAGAAGGTAGCAGCAATGATAAACTCATTTATAAAAGTATATTCCAAATTTCCAAGAAGATGGAAATTTGACTGGGTGAAAGTGGTACTTCCTCTTGCAATTATCTTAGTTGGCGCCATGCTAGCAGCTTTGAGCGTCCAGGTTTACCGCGGATACAATGACGGCATGTTTGACCTGGGTAATATGTCTCAATCGATATGGAGTGCTACAAAAGGTCGTCCATTAGAATTTACCTTTAACAATGGGCAACTGAGTCGACTTGGGCTGCATGTTGAGTTAATTTACTTTTTAATAAGTCCTTTATATGCCTTGTTTCCTCAACCCACCACTTTGCTTATTCTTCAATCGTTATTGTTCGCTCTTGGAGCTATTCCTGTATATAGTCTTGCTCGAAGACACCTGAAAGAACCGCGATTATCACTTGCGCTGGTGATCATTTACCTGTTCTATCCAGTTGCGCAGACAGCTGTTCTGTTTGATTTCCATGGGGATACTTTGGCGATGCCATTGTTGCTCTTTGCTCTGGATTCACTGGATGAGCAGCGTTGGAAGTCTTACGTTTTATTTGTTGTTCTGGCATTAAGTTGTAAGTTTTATGTCGCTGTACCCGTGTTTACCATGGGTATTGTTATTTTTATTAAATCTGGCAGGCAGTCATCTATCCTCAAAAATATCGGATTTTTTACGGCTTTGGCAGCAGTGGTATGGGAGGGTTTACTTTTTTTATATTGAGACCATCATTCTCGCCAGACTTGGGTGTCAACCTAGGTTCTACTTCCTCACCCACTGGATATTTACTCTTTTATTTTGGTGAAATTGCAAAAAACTTATCAAACTCATGGTTCCCCCGTTTTGGTGTGCTGTTACTACTTATCATGCCTATCATCTGGCTTAGCATACATTCGAGTATTTGGCTGCTTCCAGCAGCAGTTACAGCCTTACCTGCAGTACTGTCCAACGGTATCCAATACACTTATCATTTCCATCATTATGCACTTGCGGTACCCTTCCTTATATTCTCGGCAATTATCGGTGCTTCTCATCTGCAGGATGGGTGGAAAAGATCACATTATTTTTCATTGTTCGTAAACCCTCGAAAAATGATTTTACTTTCACTGTCACTCACCTTGATTTTAAATGCTATTTTAGTAGATACTCCAATCAATCCTTCTTTTTGGTTAGGGCAACCTGGTAAAGGATCCGACCCGCTACGTTATGGGAGGTCGCCTCGTGATGGATTGAAAGATACTTGTCATTGAAGCAGTATGTTCCCTCCGGCGTACCAATAGCTGTAAGTTGGACTTTGGCACCCCATCTCATAAACCGACACACCTTGTTCATTTTAGACTATGTTGATATCACCTCGCAAGATTTTGATCTTGCAATTGCAGATGGTCTATTTGATTATGCAGTCGCTGTGCCAGGAGGATTCACTGGTGGGGTAATACATGATGTCCCCTACATACTAACCTTCTTACAACGTCCAGACCTTTCATTAACAAACGTACAAGACGGTTTATTATTTTTTGAGCGTGGTCATCAGGCTGAGAACCTACGTCAAAGTATTGAAACAGAACCCCTTGATTCTACGGCTCACAACTGCTCACTTGTTTGATGGGAAAATCGGACTGGTTGATTCATCAGTTGAAGAAGTAAGTACCGGCGTATATCGCTTTCAAATTACCTGGACGCTTAATCGAAGCATACAGGATTTTGGACCTTTGTTTGCTGTTAGTAAACTTGTTGATCCTTTGCATATTCATGAAACTGTAAACATACGTATCTTACATATACCAACAGAAGTTATATTCCCTACGACTGCGTGGAAGCTTGATGAGCAGGTGATTGAAACATTTGATGTGCGCCTCCCATCCAATCTTGCTTCAGGTAAGTACCTAATAAGCACTGGTTGGTATTCAAGTAATAACATATATTCTTCTCAAACAGATTCTCGCGTAGTCGGTTTGGAGATGAATGGTTATGGGGCGAAATCTCCATTCCATAGAGTACTTCTACGCATCTCTTGTCGCTGTTAGCAATATCAGCTGGGCAATGAATTCAATAATAAAAACAGACTTGCAAGCATCAACGGGAAGATATCTGCATGGATTGAAGAAAAATAGGGTATCAAGTTCAAAGAATACCTTACTGGGTCGAGTAAGTTGGACTATACTTTATGGATATGTCGGAATTGAGCAACCTTGGCTGTTTGGGTAAGAACAATATCCTGATGCACCCCAGAACTTGAACCCAGGATTCGTCTTCATGCTATGTTACTGAGGGCGGAGTTGACGCCTATTGGCTGCATCGATTTTGATACCTCATCCCAGTTTCGTGATGAATTTTGTCCGAAGGCTTCTCTCCAGAATGTGGTTGATGGAATCATCCTTTCATCAGTCGAAACGCGGAATGTCGGCTCTTACTGGATGTAACGGATGCTTTGGCAAAGCCTAAAGTGGAGCATTCAGATGGAGTCATGATCTAGAAGATTGTGGGATAGCTGTAAGCGAAAGGTGGCTGTCAGAAATGTATCCGTCATCTATTAAGGCAGAAAGAGTATCCTAAACAAAATAATGCCTCAAGTTTTGCCGGCGATGCGAGTTTATCTGCCCCATCGGACTTTGATGGGTTTCCGTTAATTGCTGTTCAAACATAAATATAAATGAATTGCATAAATCATCCACCTTCAAAAATAATTAGTGAATTTTTCATTTGGACATCTCCATGTGAGTAGCTTGGATTGCGTGAACTCAAATTATTTGCATGTATTTCCCTTATTCCATCTACAATAAACTAGTATTCCGGAGACCAAGAAGAAACTTATGTCTGACTTGCGAGAAAATCTAGAGATTTTAGAAGCTCAGTCGAGAAATGATTTTCGGCGACAAGCACTTGTCAAGATACTACTTCCCATAATAGAAGGCCAAAGGATTTTAGATGTAGGTTGCGGTATGGGATTTATGACAGAGAATTGAGTTAAATTAAGGAAAGATAGCTATTTCTCTAGATACCGAGTACTCCTTTGTCAATTATGCTGTAAAGAGAACAAATAGTTACAAACAACCTGCAAGAGGTGTGAATTATGCAGGAGAAACGCTTCCATTTTCAAATGATTCTTTCGATACAATCTTGGCTTTTGATGTTATTGAGCATGTTGAAAAAGATGACTGCTTTGTGGAAGAATTATGGAGGATTTTAGCTAACAACGGTCTTCTTATTATCGTAATTCCAGCACTGCAATTTTTATATGGGAAAGAGACAAAGTATTAGGGCATTATCGTAGATATACCAAAGAAAGAATAAAACAAATATTGATAAATTCAAATTTTAGAATCAATTACCTCAATTATTGGAATGCGCTTGGTATTTTCCCATATGCTTTTTCTGAATTAATCCTTCATCGAGAAATTTCAGACAAGATTCGTACGGGTGACTTATCAATTCTACACAGCATATTAGCTAAATTCTTGGCCAATTGGTTAATTTTTGAGAGTAAACTGTATTTACCTATTGGATTGTCGCTTATTGCTGTATCAAAAAAAATTGAAAATGATAACTGATCAGGAAACAAAATCGAGATTCTAGAGATTATTTTATGATTGAAAAATATACACCAAAAGGTTTCTCAATATCTCCTCATTCATCCCATCCTGATCATCTTCTGAATTGCCATTAAACTTAGCCCAACACCCACCTCCGCCAGCTTTTATCTAGCATCCATTCCTTTCCACTTGAGTTACAGTTGCAAGAAATGTTCTCTGTAGAGGTGTCTGTATTACTTGCTAATACCCAGTCCAGTTTTTTGTTCGAAGGTCTGAGAGGATTAATAACAAACTTACAATTATGTATACCCAGTGTTCAACGATCAAAAATGATACATTGAAAAAATCGATAAGTGTATAATTGTTTGTACAGACTGTAAGGGATTATTTTTTCACAAAAAATAATAAGAGAAAGCCGTAAACTCGAATGAACAACTTGATTTCGCATGATAGGGGAGAAAATTTCCGGATAGTATCAGGAACAGGATCATTTCAACCACCACTGGCGATCTCGATCATCATCCCAATATATAATGAGGCGCAGAATATCCCATTAATCTACCAAAGAATTGTCCAGGTCATGGCTGATGCTAGTAAATCTTATCAGGACAGCTATGAAATACTATTTATAGATGACGGCAGCACAGATGATAGTTTCAAAATATGCTTAAAAATTTTAGAAAATGATCCACGAATTAGAGCAGTGCAGTTCAGGCGCAATTTTGGAAAAACCGCTGCCCTACAGGCAGGTTTTTCGCTTAGCCGGGGAGCTTATGTTGTGACAATCGATGGTGATATGCAGGAGGACCCTGCCGATATGTTCAAATTCCTTGACTTTATTGACCAAGGCTTTGACATGGTTTCCGGTTGGCGTAAGATACGAAATGATCCGTTATCAAAAACGATTCCTTCCAAATTTTTTAACTGGGTAGTCTCGAAGAATCACCAGAATACCACTCCATGATTTCAATTGTGGTTTTAAAGCTTACCGCAGTGAAGTGATTAAGGAGATAAAGTTATACGGCGAGCTTCACAGGTTCATCCCAATATTAGCTAATCAACGGGGCTTTAGAATCACCGAAATTGCTGTTAACCATCAAAGGAGAAAATTCGGAAATTCGAAGTTTGGGGCTAAACGATTATTCAAAGGATATCTCGACTTCATCCAAGTATTATTTCTAGCAAACTTTCTTCAATTTCCTTTGCGGCTCTTTGGTGCCATCGGAACGATCTTGGTTTTTTTAGGAGGTCTTGATCTTAATATATTTATCGATTTTATGGTTGGATGGGATCCGACCGATTGGAGATAGGCCTTTAATGACCCTAGGCGTACTCCTCACACTTATGGGAGTGCAATTATTTTCTACTGGTCTGATCGGAGAAATTTTGAGAAAAGATAATTTTAAAGCTGATGAAGAATACGCCATACGCAGAACAGCTGGTTTTTAGAATGGACAAAGTGGTAAATTATCAGAGTAGCAACTATAAAAAATATAAAAACACGAATCCCATCCAACGCTGGCTGATTGAGCGATTTTACGCTGCAACCATAGATATGATGACAAAAACCAACGGGAATTCACTCCTTGATGCTGGATGTGGGGAGGGATTATCGATCCAAAAAATATCAAGGAAGGATCAAGAATTTCGGGTTTTTGGAATGGATTTGTCTTTTCCTGCAGTTCAGCTTGCCAAAAAGTTACACAATCAGTCAATGTTTTTACAAGGTAGTGTTTTGGACATACCTTTTAAGGATGATTCCTTTCATGTAGTTGTTTGTTTAGAAGTGTTAGAGCATCTTAAAAATCCGGAACATGGTTTAAAGGAATTATTGAGGGTGTCAGGTAGCTTCATTTTGCTGAGTGTGCCTAATGAACCGTACTTCCAGATCGCCAACTTTCTACGTGGAAAAAACCTTTCCAGGTGGGGCAATGATATCGGCCATCTTGAACATTGGTCAGCAATTGGTTTTATTAAATTTATAGACCAATACACCAAAGTGTTAACTTGGAGAACCAGCTTTCCATGGATAATTGCCTTGTGCCAAAAAGATAATAAGAATAACTCATAAGTCAAATCATTCCGAAGATTTTCTTTCAAAAGTGCTCATTGGGGAATGTTTTTTCATAGACCGATTGGGCTATGCTTTTGGTGGTCTTATCGGTTGGATTCTTGCTGGTAATACTTAACGCTATGCATTCACGGGATATAACGGCTTCAAGGTGGATTTAGGTGAAACTTTTCCGGTAATTTGATGTGGCGCAAAGGGGCGATTGGTAGATTTCACACCGCTGGGAGATGTATGTGTCTATATGAAAAGTGGTAACTTTCTCAAGTTTGGAAGTAATTCTCATTTGTCTGAATATGGTATTAGCTATGTTTAGGCACACCTTCGGGAGGAAGTCAAGGTGCTTATATAGAAGATAAGAAGGATAATGATGGCGTAGCTAAGCGTTTGACACAAATAATCATATCGGTTTCTTGCATCTGGCTGTTTTACCCATAGTCAATAGATAAATGGACTTGCTCGATTTCTCAGATGCTCCGAGAAATTCTTGATTCTAAGCAATTACTTCTTTAGAATGATATTATTATGCGGATAAATCAGACTATCTTGCGGTTTCGCTTGTAAATCATAGTCACCATTTAGTGATTTCCCTATATCTAGGTCAGATGATGACACATTCTACAAATATGTATGGGGGTATTATCCATCAAAGAATCACCATGCATCAGTGTAAATGTACCTTACCAACTTATGTCCGGGTCGCGCTTGCTCTCTTTATTACTTAACGCGGATTTATGATCCAATTACAACTAGTTCCAACGCCGGTGACACGATATGGAAAATAGGACATCTTAGACATATATACTGCCACACTGGGTGATATTATAGATGTAATACTCTTATTGGAAAAAAATGGCAGTCCAATCAATGCCAATTTTTTCAAATCCTTGCTTTTTCAGTTATTTTGGGGCTATCTCTTATTGCTTTTTAGACAGCCCCATTTTGATATTTTATCCCAGGTATTCGCGCAATCTGCGGCGGATCGCAGGATGTCTCAGCCGGCTAAGGGCTTGGGCTTCAATTTGCCGAACGCGCTCACGTGTGACCCCCATCTTTCGACCCACTTCCTCAAGCGTATAGGCCTGACCATCCAGCAAACCGTAACGTAATTGCAAAATACGTACCTCACGTGGAGGTAATCCATTCAAGACCACATCCAGATGTTCTCGTAATAAATTGTAGGTTGCAGTCTCATCCGGCGCAGGAACTTCTTCATCCTGAATAAAATCACCCAGGACTGAATTTCTTCATCATCAGTCGGGGTTTCGAGCGAGAGCGGTCGTCGGGCCACCTGGATCATGTTCTCCACTTTTTGTGGAGTAACTTCAAGTGCTTGAGCCAGCTCATCTACGCTCGGATCACGCCCCAATCGCTGGGTCAGCTGGTGCTGTACTCGCAAAAGCTTGTTGATTTGATCCCCCATGTGGACGGGCACACGGATTGTGCGTCCCTGGTCGGCAATTGCACGTGTCACTGCCTGACGGATCCACCAGGTTGCGTAGGTACTGAACTTGTGACCCCGGCGATAGTCGAATTTCTTGGCTGCTCGGATCAGACCAATATTCCCCTCCTGAATAAGGTCCAAAAACGGTACTCCCCGACCCATATACTTTTTGGCGACGCTGATCACAAGGCGTGAGTTTGCGGTGATCAAATGCTCACGGGCTAACCAGCCATCTTCGATATGCATCTGAAACTCACCTCGTCTTCGGATGCTCACAACACCTTTTGCCAGCTCTTCCCGAGCCATACGACCTTGTTCGATGCGCTTTGCCAACGTAACTTCTTCTTCAGCGGTCAAGAGGGGCACGCGCCCGACCTCTTTCAGGTAAAGGCCAATTGTATCGTCGGTATCAATATTGGCTAAATAATTATCATCAACGACGACTGCACGATGGCTTTCTTCCTCGGTCTCTTCTTCTTCAACCGCAGTTATTTCATCTTCAGTTGGTGCCCCTACCGTAACATCGTCAATATAGGGGATACCGGCACTGATCAAGGCAGCAAATGCTTCCTCCAACTGATCAACCTCTTGCTCAGCTTCTGGGAAAAAGCTCAGGATATCATCAATGGTAACAAAGGATTTTTGCCTGCCAAACTCGATTAGTCTGGCTAAGGCTGGATGTTCATCCTCTCGATTTGCAATTGCATTAATTAATTCTTCATCAATCATTTTTTCTCCCTAACCGGCCTTCTCACCGGGATAGGATCCACTTAATAATCAGAATACACTTTTTTTAGTCGAAAATCAAGTACCAATTCCATGCATTATGAACCATAACACTTTTATGGCGTTGGAGTTGCCAGACCTCCTGCTTCAGTTGAGGAGACAGTCACCGTCGAAGTTACTTCTGGGGTCGGGGTCGGAAGGACAGGTGGCTGGTTAATAAAGCTGATTACATCATCCAACACCACTTTATCGACGAGAACCACCTGACCAGAATCAACTCTGACGTAATAGCCATCCCCGATTGCATTAGGAGAGCCAATTTCGGTGATGATTTGGTTTCCATCCACTGTCGTTAAAGTGATTGTATAGGCAGGGGTTTCCAAACCAATTGATGCAAGCGTGAGCGTCTGGGTAAAAGTCTCTTGTATTTGCAACGAAAGTAATTGCTGGCTGATTGAATCAATTTGAGCTGAGTCAGCTTGATCCACGGGGACATCCGTAATGACCCAATTAGAGGTTTCGGGATCACGGTAGAGATCGATTTTGCCTCCTCCACTGGCTGTTATTATGATTTCATTAACTTGCGTATTTGTAACGTCATACAGTTTTACCGCGGCAACTACCGGAGTAGCTGTTGCTGTCACTTCGGTTTTATTTGCCTGGAATCGCTCAAATATTAATGCGAATCCAATCACCAGGACAAATAACCCAAGTACAATCCATGTTGATCGACGTACCATTCGATATTATCCTTTTCTCCGGCGGGCGATCCAGGTGCCGACGCCCGCGAGGAGAATTACGCCGGGTATGACGATCAAAGAACCCAGGAAAATCAAGTTCATCGTATAGGTCTGTGGAATAACCAGAGTCCGCTCCGTCGCTGTCTTCGAGGTCAAATTGATCAAGTTTTCAACTTTCGCCGCCCAGTCAATCGAATTCAGGATCAAGGTACCATTTCCATACCAGGAATAGCCTGAATTAGTCGCAAATTCCGAATTCCCAAACACAACCAAGCGCGGCTTGTGGTGGTTGTCCCTGTTGCTGCAACGGCCAGAGAGACTGGTCCGCTAAGATCAACTCCCTGATCAAATTTTGGAGTATTGCTTTGAATTGAGGCCATGTCTGTTTCACCCCATGACCCGTCACTGGTTAGCACTAATTGGATTTTGCTATAATCACCTCCAACAGCATCGTTCGCAGAGACACTCCTTGCGATAGAGAATCCAGTTGCTTGTGTCTCCATATTTTGCGTGATCGCATGCGATCCATATTGGGCTGCTAAAGCAAATAATGCATTTGAATATTGCTGGTATCCACCATAATCAATAACCACGTTGTTACCCAGGTCAATTCCATAATTCTGTGCCAGGTCAGTCGCCAGGGGATCTGGGGCATCTCCGAACTGGGTGACAACGGTTGGTCCTTCCATGACCACCAGCGAACCGCCGTTTTGAAGGTATGCATCCAATAATCCCACCTCGGCTTCTGAGAGCGGTTTTAGTGGTCCAGCGATTACAATTACGCTGGCATCAAGTGGAATCTGGTTTGTCGCCAGTAAATTCAAGGTCGATACTTTGTAATTCTTTGATCCCAACTCAGTGGCTAATTGCGTATATGATGTGTCACTGCCACCCTGAATATCTTCTTCCCCATGCCCAGTCAAGAAATATATCACATGCGTTCCAGGGTTCATTAACCTGATCATCGCTCCAGTGATATCCGATTCTGTATTGGTAGACACCGGTTGTTTCGAATTACCCATATAGAGAACAAGCGAACCATCTTTGGTGATTCCGGCGTCCTGTGCGGTAATCGGATCCTTATTGGGGTCAACAAACTGGTATTGAAATTTTCCACTACCTTCATAGACATACTTATCTAAAAGGCTTTTTACATTTGCCTTTGTTGACGCATTCGTTGAGCTGGAAGTGAAGAAAGCCTTGGCTACAACAGTATTTTGTAAACTTTTTAATACGTCTACCGATTCCTTGGCAAGTGTATTCGATTGATTCTCGGTCAAATCCCATTGTTTGGTATATTTATTCGCCAGGAAATTTACTACCACCAGGATACCAAGAAAGGCAATCGTTAATATTAGGGCATTACTCCCATAACGCGCCTGACGTCCTGTCAAAGCTTTACGAATCGTTCCCGGGTCTAAAGCTACAAAGAGTGCCAAACCGATTACGAACAATCCAAGTGCTATTTGCAAGTACAAATTCCATTGACGCTGGATGATGTACAGGCCTGCGCCAACTACCAGAGCGGCGAATGAAATTGAGATAGCAATTCTCCGAGCTATAAGCTTCCAATTGGATTGCATTAGCGCCACCTCCGTAATTCGATGGAAACTGTGCCTAAGAAGAGCGCAAGTGAAGTAGCACTTAGATAGTAGACGATATCACTCAGGTCAATGGTTCCCTTATAAAAGTTCATAAAATGATTTATGAAATTCAAGTATGTAACTATCTGGCTTCCGCCACCACTGGTATCTGTACCCAGCGGACGCAAGACAAACCATAAAAGTAACACAGCTGCCAGGCTAATAAAGAAAACAACCACCTGGTTATTAAATAGTGATGAAATAAATATTCCGATCGCCACCAAGCTTGCAACCATTAGAATAAGTCCAAGATAACCTGTTAGTACAACGCCTTTATCCAGCCCTGGCTTGACTAGAAAATTCAGCACAAGTGGGAAGAGCAAAGTTAAAGCAAGCAAACTGAGCATAAATAAAAATGCCCCTAACCACTTGCCAACAATCAATTCCCAATCTTTGACTGGAGCAGTAAGTAGCAACTCCATGGTGCCCATTCTCATTTCCTCTGCAATCGATCGCATCGTCATGGCGGGCATGGCAAATACCAGTAGCGTTACCATTGGTCCAATGACGATGTCAACCCCAGGAGCAAAGGATCCATAGTAGGCTGAATAGGTCATCGCATCGACTAATCCACCATAAAAGAAATATCCTAAAAGGATCATAAAAAAGAATGCCACCACATAAGCTAATGGGCTGATAAAAAATTGCTTGTACTCACGGCGGGCAATTATCCAGACATTTCGCATGAGTTCCTTCCTTAATTACCTTTTTTCAGTTTGTTTTCCACTTGAATTGAGAATATTAAGTTGCATCCTCAGACGAATCATCTGTGCTGGGAGGTTCTGGTTCTTCTCGGGTAAGCTGCAAGAATATATCTTCCAGGCTCAGATCGATGCGTTTCAATTCAAGCAGATCGAAGCCTGCCTCGATTACGTTCCGCGCAATGATTGGCCGTAAATCTTTACCCGGTGAGCTTTCAGCTTCCACACAACCTTCGTCTGTGGTGGATACCTTACCCACACCTGAAATCCCACTGATCAGTTTTTCCAAACCATCACCATCACCCTGTACGCGTACAGAAACACGCTGCACACCGGTCAATCCAGCTTGTAATCTTTCAGGGGTATCTTCCACGACAATGATGCCCTTATTAATGATAAGCACCCGGTCGCAAATCTGTTGAGCCTCGGAAAGTATGTGCGTCGATAATAATACCGTCCGTTGCTTACCGATCTCACGGATCAAAGTACGTACCTCCTTGATCTGGGCAGGATCCAATCCAATCGTCGGCTCATCCAGAATTAAAACTTCCGGCTCATGCAGTAAAGCTTGTGCAAGACCTATGCGTTGGCGCATACCTTTGGATAAGTTGCTAATATATCCATCGGCGCGATCATTCATGTGCACAATATCCAGAACATCATCAACCCGCTCATCAGCATTTTTGATATGTCGTAGATCAGCCATGAATTTTAGATAATCAAACACGGTCATATCAGGATAAAGCGGTACAGTTTCTGGAAGATATCCAACCCGTTTCCTCACTTCTAGAGATTGGTCTACCACATCAAATCCTGCTACCCGGGCAACGCCCAACGTGGGTGGCATAAAACCTGAAAGGATGCGCATGGTTGTGGTTTTACCTGCCCCGTTTGGGCCCAAAAATCCCAGGATTTCTCCTGAGGTCGCTTTGAATGTTAAATTATTGATTGCACGTCTGGGTCCGTAGTCTTTCGTCAATCCTTCCACTTCAATCATAAACATCTCCTGTATATACGAAGAAAAGCACCGCCTCCGTACTCCTGGAGGCTGTGCTATGGTTCTTGATTATGCGATTTTTATACTTGCATAATCTCTATGGATAAATAAGCTAATCACTGAGTAAGACTATACATTAAAGAAAGAGGCAAAGTCAAGTAGTTGGATGAAGTCTAATGAAATGCTAATCTGAATAAATCTACCAAAGTTATTTGACTTTTTCTATTTGATTAGGTAAAATATCGCGGCTAATGGGGAAACACTACCCGATGGATTTTTTTGAGATAATTTCATAAAGAGCTACCCAGGCGCATATGCGTGTGGGCATTTTGTTTGTTTAAATCTGAATGGGATAAGTGGAGGAAAAATGAATATCATCGGCTTGGCACGACATGGTTTAAATGGATTTGAACAGATAGCAATTATTGGTGTGGTTGTGGTCGCCATCATCAGCCTGCTCTATGCCTGGTATTTACGCGGCAGGGTAATGGCTAAAGATAAGGGCACCGCAAAGATGCAAGAAGTGTGGAATGCTATACGCATCGGTGCTAATAGCTATCTGAGCCGTCAATTGCGGTCGATCCTCCCGATTATTTTGGTATTAACTGTGGCATTATTTCTGTCAGTTTATATCGTTCCGCCCTCCCTGGAAGCTCGTGAGTGGCACTGCATTTTCATCCAGGGTGTGGATGCCCATAATCTCGATTCGTTAAAAACCTGCGCGGAAGGCATCACCAAAGACGGCACCCCTCAAGCTTATCAACAGATCCTGCTCATCATTGGTATAGCCCGTATGATCGCCTTTGTCATGGGCGCTTCCTTCTCTCTCACTGTAGGTCAGCTGGGGATGCGCATGGCGATCCAGGCCAATGTTCGAGCGGCTTCAGCTGCCCGCCGCGGTTTCAATGAAGCCCTTTCCATTGCATATTACGCCGGCACCATCACGGGCATGCTTACCGATGGACTGGGTCTTTTCGGTGGAACACTCATCTTTATGATCTTTGGGCGGGCTGCCCCAGATGCTCTGCTGGGGTTTGGCTTTGGTGGAACGCTACTGGCATTATTCATGCGCGTGGGAGGTGGAATTTATACCAAGGCTGCTGATGTTGGTGCCGATCTGGTCGGAAAAGTTGAACACGATATCCCTGAAGATGACCCGCGCAACGCAGCTGTGATTGCCGATCTGGTTGGTGATAACGTCGGTGATTGTGCTGGGATGGCCGCCGATATCTTCGAAAGTTATGAAGTAACCATTGTGTCTGGTCTGATCCTGGGTTTGGCTCTGGTTGGACTTACTGGCAATTTATATTGGATCGTCTATCCGTTAATCATCCGCGCCATTGGTGTGATCAGTTCAATTCTGGGTACTTTCACTGTCCCAATTTGGGAGCGTTTCCCGCTTAAATTCCTGCGCGCCCATGATGCCGAAGAAGCTATGTTCCGTTCTTATGAGGTTTCAAGTGTCAATACCATCATCTGGGCATTCGCCCTGGCATTTTGGTATGCTAAAGACTGGCGATTGGCTGCTTTAACTGCCATCGGGGTAGGCCTTGCAGTTGCATATAATCCATTAACTTCCTATTTCACATCTACCAAGCGTGCACCAGTCAAGGAAATTGTAGATTCGACCAAGGGTGGTCCTGCGACAACCATCTTGTCCGGTTTATCGGTTGGTATGGAATCCACCGTCTGGGCGCTTGTGGTCATCGCGATCAGTTTTGTCCTCGCTCTGCTCCTCTATCATACGGATGGTTCCACGTATGTGTTGTACGCAGTTGCCATGATTGGTATCGGTATGCTTAGCCACACCGGCAACAATGTGGCTATGGATTCATATGGCCCTATCTCAGACAATGCCAATGGCATCGGTGAAATGTCGTGGCAAGACATGGACGATGAGGAAACCCGTAAAGCGCGTCAGATCATGGCAGACCTGGATGCAGTTGGCAATACCACTAAAGCTATCACCAAAGGCGTTGCTATCGCATCGGCAGTGATCGCGGCAGTCAGTCTATTTGCTTCATTCATTACAGATGTTGGTCGGGTCCAAACACAGCTCGGTTTTCCAGTCATGGAATCCATCCGGGTATCAGAAACTCGAGTATTTATCGGTTTACTGATTGGGGGTGCCCTCCCCTGGTTATTTAGCTCCTTATCCATCCGGGCTGTCACGCGGGCTGCTGGTTTGATCGTCGAAGAAGTGCGCCGCCAATTCCGCATCCCAGGATTAATGGAGGGCAAAGTTCAGCCTGATTATGCCCGCGCTGTGGGTATATCCACCACCGCGGCTCAAAAAGAGCTGATCCCCCTGGCTACGATTTCAGTCCTGTTGCCCCTGGCAGTAGGTTTGATCCTACAAGTTGAGGCATTGGGTGGCTTCCTGGCTGGCATTATTCTAAGCGGTCAATTATTAGCTGTCTTTATGGCAAATGCAGGGGGTGCCTGGGACAATGCCAAGAAATCGATTGAAGATGAACCCCGCAATCTCGAAGCGAACACTGGAAAGGGATCTGAGCGCCATAAAGCCAGTGTAGTCGGAGATACGGTGGGTGACCCATTGAAAGATACCGCCGGACCAGCATTAAATCCAATGATCAAGGTCGTTAACCTGGTAAGTTTGATTATGGCGCCTGTCATTGTGAAATATAGTAATTCGCAGGTTGCTTCATATATTGTTGCTTTCGTTCTCTTGGTTGCAATTGGTTGGGCTATCTCCAGCAGTAAAAAAACTGCCCCTCCCATCGATAAACCGCTGTAATTTTTTACGAACTAATCCCTCCCAGAGCCGGGAGGGATTTTTTGTAAACGGTCTAACACTTGCATCTTCTGCTAGAATAAGGCATACTTAAGCTTGGGAGCATAATAATTATGGCAATAATTCCATTACGAGCATACAATCGCGAGATCGAAGGCATGATCGAAAACGGACAGTTGGACGAGGCAGTTGCCCATTGCCGCCATATTCTTGCCACTTTCCCAAAGCATATCGCCTCCTACCGTTTGTTAGGTAAGGCTCATTTGGAGCAGCAACGCATCAGTGATGCCACGGATATTTTCCAAAGGGTTCTAGCTGCCATTCCGGATGATTTTATTTCAAACGTTGGAATGAGTATTATTCGCGAGGATGAAAATAATCTTGATGCTGCCATCTGGCATATGGAGCTTGCCTATGAAGCCCAACCAGCTAACATAGCCATCCAGGATGAACTTCGTCGATTATATGGTCGTCGGGATGGCATGCAACCGCCAAAAGTACGCCTGACGCGTGGGGCTCTTGCGCGCATGTATGCTAAAGGTGGATTGTACGATCAGGCGATTGCAGAATTAAACGCAGCAATAACTGAAGATCCAAACCGACCTGATCTCCAGCTTTTGCAGGCCCAGATGTTTTACCAGACGTCTCAGCGTGTCGAAGCTGTAGAAATCTGCGTCACAGTATTAAAAAAGATACCCCAATGCTTGGAAGCTAACCGCATTCTGGCTGTCTCCCTACCTGATGCTGAAGGCACGGATGCCGTCAAGAATTATCGACAGATCGTTATTTCCATGGATCCATATTATGCTTTCGCAGAATCAGATGCAATTTCATCTGATCAGGTACCAGAAAATGCAGTCAATATCGAGCGATTAGATTGGAAATCTGGCATCCAGACTGGAGAAACTCCGACTCAACCTGCCTGGGCAACTTCATTAGGAATTTCAATGGAGAAACCTGCCGATGAAAATATTCCTGAGTGGTTAAAATCAGCTGAAGCACCCGCTCCCGGTACCTCCATAGAAAAAGGCGCTCCCAATGTGTCCCCATTTATCTGGGACACCCAGGAAGTGGAAAAGATTATTACCGATACCTCAAAAACAGAAGGGGATATCCCTGATTGGATGAAGGATGCAGGCTGGAAATCTTCAATGGGTGAAGTATCCGCACCATCCGAAGGGACAAAACCTGGCGAACCGCCGATTAATGTTCCATCCAGTGAAGACCTGGAAAAAACCGAAGTTCCCGATTGGTTAAGCGGTATTGCACCTGAAGGAGATTCAAGTGAAGGAAAACCAGGTGTCGAGCCAAACGCAGATGACCTTTCAACTCCTTGGTTAGAACCACATCAACCAGGTCCTACTGATTCGATCATTCAGTGGCTGGATGAGAAAAAACCCGGCACACCTGCAAGCGCTTCGAGCAAAGAAGGAGAACTTCCCATAAATGCTGGAGATGAGATCCCTGATTGGCTTAAAGATATTGAAACTCCCCAGACAGCTCCAACCCAAGAAGAACCATCGGCTGAATCTACGCCAGCATTTTCGTTTGAAACTTCCGCTTTCACACAAGATACTAGGACTCCGAATCAGCTGGAGCAGAAGATACTTTCTTAAAAGATTTAATGGAACCGGCTGTGGAAATCCAACCTTCAGATAACCAGCCCATCATACCTGATGAGGTTTCTGAAACTAAAGATGCGACTGCTGCCCTCTCCGATGAGATTCCAGACTGGCTTAAGGAAATTGCTGAAGAGATGCCAGAGGCAGGTTCATTGGTATCTACGGGTGAAGAGCCGGTTGTAGAGTCCACAGAGTCCACAGTACCGGTGCTTGCACCTGAGAAGCTGATGGCTTCTGAAGAAGAACCTGCACAGTTGACTGATGATCTGCCTATTGCTGAAGGAGCGCCTATCTCTGAAGAAGCACCTACCACTCAGCTGCCTGAAATCGAAGAATCTCTCGTCGAACCAGAGATGACTGAAGTTCCTTCAGAGTTATCCATGGCTCAGGCTGAGCCTATCTCTGAAGAAGAACCTGTCACAGAGCTGCCCGTGATGGAGGAATCACTCCCCGAACCAGAGATAACTGCAGTTCCTTCAGAGCTATCCATGCTTGAGTCCGCAGTCCATCTCTGAAGAAGTTCCCGTCACACCGCATCTCGCGGAGGAAGAATCGGGGACTGATGCAGAGATGACTGCCATGCCTTTTGAGCTGCCCACGGTGGAGGTTGAATCTATCTCAGCAGAATCTTCATCAATAGAACAAAAGGTTGATGAGGCAACCCAGTCACAAGAAGGAATTGAAGCAACCAAAGCCGCTCCTGATTTTGAGCTGACGACTGATATTGAGCAATTAAAGCCTGAGGATGCAAACATTTTCTCAGAAGAAATACACTCTATTGAGAGTTCCACTGCTGAAGCAGAACAGCCTCTTGCTGAGCAACCCCTCTCAATTGAAGGCGAATTACCATCAGCGGAACCTGCATCAACACCTGAAACTGACGCCTTTGCCTGGTTGGAGGATCTGGTAGCTGAGCAAGCCACCAAAGAAGATGATTTGGTTACGCCTGTTTCTGAAGCTGAAGTCACACCACCCGATTGGGTGAAACTTGAGAATGAACCCACACTTCTGGAGGGTGTAAATTTGGAACCAGGACCGGAAAAAGAAATCTCAGCCATGCCTGCTGAAGAGATACCAGAATGGATTAAAGGCTTGGGTGAAGAACCTGATATTGAGCCGACCCCCGAGGCACCGGTTTCAGCTGTTACGCCTGAAGCTGAAATACCTCAGGCGGAAGAGCTGCCTGCCTGGCTGCTTGAGATGGAGCCGCCTGCGCCACCAATCGAGGGTCCAGCCTCACCTGAAGAGCCATTGGAATGGAAATCAGAGGAATTACCAGATTGGCTCTTGGAAATTACTGAATCCACTGAACCCGAAGCAGCAGTACCTGTAGAAAAGTTTCCCTCAACAGAAGCAATACTTTCTGCGGTGGAAGCTCCTCCTGCTGATCAAATTCCTGTTGGTTTAACCGAAGAGACCTCCGAGCAGGATCGAGGCAATCGTTCCACCAATTGAAACTATTGCTGAAGCTAAAGAAGAACCTCAAGAGCAAATGGGATCATGGATTCCGGAGGGCGAAGCAATTTTCCAACCAGTTTCAGAAACCACGCCTGTAGCTGAACCAGAGCCTGTTCATTTGGGGGAAGAAATCACTCCACAACCAGAGGAAATTATTCCTGTTCCCGTGCCAGAACATTCACAACTACCAGTCGAGATGGAATCAGCACCAGAGCTAGAAACATTGGCTAATGCTAGAGATGCAATCAACCAGGGGCAGCCCTCCCAGGCAGTTGCTTTCTACTCGGACCTGATCAAGAAAAATTATCGTCTCAAAGAAGTCATCAAAGATCTACAAGATGCGCTCTATATTTTCCCGGTTGATGTTAACATGTGGGTCACACTCGGCGATGCTCATAACCGCTCTGCTGATCTACAAGAAGCATTAAACGCCTATACAAAGGCAGAAGAGTTGGTCAGGTAGCGATAAAGGTAGGATGGTAATCAACAGGGCTGTCATAAAAGCCACAATATAAGAAAATGTCCTAAAACGTAGCGGCGTAGGGGAGGGATTTGAACAATATACACCAGAAAAAATCCCCTACGCCTACAAGTCCGCCCTCGATCAGATCGCAGGGGTAATTAATCATGATATTTTTGAATTCCACCCTGCGCATCTACGTTTTGACACCCGGTTTCGCGTATCAACAATAATATGGAGGTGAAAATGGAACGCTCGTTGGTGCTGGTAAAACCCGATGCAGTACAAAGGGGATTGATTGGTGAGGTGATCTTGCGATTAGAGAGGCGCGGATTACGATTGGTTGCCGCGAAATTCATCAGCGTCAGCCAGGAATTAGCCCAGACGCATTATGCCATTCATAAAGGGAAACCCTTTTACGATAGCTTGATTCGCTATATCACTTCTGCTCCCGTGATGGCAATGGTTTGGGAAGGTCCGAAGGCAATCCAGGCAATCCGCCAAACCATGGGGGCAACCTCCCCAACTGAAGCCGCGCCAGGTTCCATTCGACATGATTTTGCGCTTGAGATTGGTCGCAACCTGACTCATGCATCCGATAAGGTTGAAAATGGAGAAAAGGAAGTAGCATTATGGTTCACTCCTCAGGAGCTGGTAACCTGGGAACGCTCCATGGATCCTTGGGTTTTTGAAGACTAGCCTAACGGGCACTCACTCATTTCATTCTCAATTTCCATTACCAAATCTGTTCCGTGTTTCTCTCCTGTGGTGATACTCTATCTACTAGGAAGGGAACACGGATCATATTAAGATATAATCAGACAATCTAAGGCTTATTAGGCAAAATTATTTTCTGGTATTGAGGCATTAATGGTTTTTACCCCATCCGAGATCAACCATAAATTGGAACGTATACTCCCGAAAGTTCAAAAACCCGCCCGTTATATCGGTGGAGAGTTAAACCAGGTGGTTAAAAATTGGGATTCGATCGCCACTCATGTGGCGCTGGTATTCCCCGATATCTATGATATTGGCATGTCTAATCTAGGGTTAGCAATCTTATATGAATTGATCAACCAGCGCTCCGATGCATCCGCCGAACGCGTCTACAATCCATGGATAGATATGGAGGAGGCTATGCGTTGTGAGCACATCCCACTCTATTCATTGGAATCCAGACGACCGCTCTCCCAGTTCGATATTGTGGGCTTTTCCCTCCCGTATGAAACCCTTTATACCAATGCGCTCAACACATTAGACCTCGGAGGTATCCCATTATTTAGCGCTGAACGTCAAGAGACCCATCCCCTGATCATTGCTGGTGGGCAAACCACATTTAACCCAGAACCGATGCACAAATTTGTGGATGCTTTCGTAATCGGAGAAGGTGAACAGGTCATCCTGGAGATCATTGATACGTACACCGCCTGGAAGCAGTCTCCTCTCTCCCGCCAGCAACTGCTGATCAGTCTATCCTCCCTGCCAGGCATTTATGTCCCCAGCTTGTACCAGGTTTATTATCATCAAGATAACACTATCGAGCGGATGGAAAAATTGGATGGTCAGGCTAATTTGCCAATCCGCAAACGTATCGTCCCAGTTCTCCCCCCTTCCCCCACCCGATTCATCGTCCCCAATATAGAGACGGTTCATAATCGCGTGCCGGTCGAGATTATGCGTGGATGTACGCGTGGTTGTCGTTTTTGCCATGCGGGCATGGTTTCGCGACCCATTCGTGAGCGCAGCGTGCCCGAGATCGTCCAAGCCTTAGACTCTGCCCTGAAAAACACCGGGTTTGAGGAAATCAGCTTGCTTTCTTTATCATCTTCTGACTATACGCATATATCAGACCTCATCCAGGCAATTACAACGAAATATCAAGGTAAACACCTGGGGATTTCTTTACCCTCCTTGCGAATCGAATCGTTTTCAGTGGAATTAATGAACTTGTTGCTTGATTCGCGTCATGGTGGGTTTACCCTGGCACCGGAAGCCGCCACCGAGCATATGCGTAATATCATCAATAAACCGGTCAGCACTGAACAATTACTTGAGACGGTTCATCAGATCTATGCACGCAATTGGACCACTATCAAGCTCTACTTTATGATCGGTCACCCTTCCGAGACGTTGGAAGACGTTCAGGCGATCGCTGATTTGTGCAAGCTTGTGCTGGCGGAAGGACACAAAACCATCGGTCACCGGGCAAAGCTAAACGTCGGTGTTTCCACATTTATTCCCAAGCCTCACACACCTTTTCAATGGGTAGCTTGTGATTCGATTGAACAGATCCAATCCAAACTATCTTTGATAAAGCAGGAGCTTCGCCATCGGGATATTAAACTCACTTGGACGAACCCTGAAGTCACCATGCTGGAAGCCTGGTTATCGCGTGGGGACAGGCGCATGGCAGATGTGGTTTATCAGGCTTGGAAAAATGGTGCCAGGTTTGATGCCTGGCAGGATCAGTTTAATTTCAAAGCCTGGACGGATGCCTTTGATAGCACCCGTCTTGATCCAACCTTCTATACTCACCGTGAACGCTCACTAGACGAAATTTTTCCATGGGATCATATCAGCACAGGTGTACGCAAGAAATTCCTGCTTCAGGATTTCAAATTAAGCCTGGAATCTCAGACCCGCAAGGATTGCCGCTTGCAATGTTATGCCTGCGGGATTCTGCCCACCTACGCGGAACAACGGCGGGAAAATCCTGGAGCTTCATGGTCATGCCCGGAAGTAAAATCGCCATCCAGGCTAAAAGAAGCTGAGATTTCATAAATAAGCTCACTTTGAGATAATCTGGAAAAACCATGCGAATCAGGATCACATTTTCAAAAGCAGGTGCGATGCAGTATGTCGGTCATCTCGATTTACATCGCTCATGGGAGAGAACTTTCCGGCGCTCTGGCCTGCCTATAGCGTACAGCCAGGGTTTTCATCCGCAAGCCCGTTTAAACCTGGCTTGTGCTTTGCCACTTGGGTTTACCAGCCAATGTGAGCTATTAGATGCCTGGCTGGAACAAGATTTCCAAATTGATGCTATTCGTGAGGCGCTCTCCCAGGCAATGCCTCCGGGCTTGGAAATCCTCAAGCTGGAAAATATAAATCCAGGCCTTCCTGCCCTCCAAACCCAGGTTTCCTCCGCAGTATATGCGATCACTTTCCTCGATGATGTTCCTGATCTGGCAGACCGGGTACAAAAGGTGATCACAGCTGAGCATTTACCCCGTCTTAGGCGCAATAAATCCTACGATCTCCGTCCATTAATCGAGGAATTAAGCTTACAACCTACACTTGCAGGAAAATCTACGTTGCGCGTTCAGCTGGCTGCTCGTGAAGCTGCTACAGGTCGACCGGAAGAACTGCTCGAAGAGCTGGGGAGCAAATTCGAAACCACGCGCATCAAACGGGAAAAACTAATTTTTGCCACACTTTAGCGTTACTGGTACCGCATTTGTTATTATGCTAAACTGAACACAATTTCAGCGGGAGGGAGACATCGATGCAGAGCTCAGGCATAGTCCTTTCATTTCTATTTGGCTTTGTACCTATGCTTGTATTTGCCTATTTAATCTATTGGGTTGACCGCTACGAAAAGGAGCCTGTCGCATTATTGGGGGGTGTATTTCTATGGGGTGCCATCATCGCAGCTGGTGCAGCTTTTATCGTCAATTCTTTCCTTGGTTTAGGAATATACATGTTCAGTGGCTCTCAAGCCTTCACTGAGCTATCTACCGCCTCTGTTTTTGCTCCATTAATTGAAGAATCGCTCAAAGGCATGGCATGCTTGCTGGTATTTTTATTTTTCCGCCGCGAGTTTGATTCGATTCTGGACGGGGTAGTCTATGCCGCTATAACCGCCATCGGGTTTGCTGCCACTGAAAATGTGTATTACATCTATACCTATGGCTTCCAACAAGAAGGGATCAATGGGATCTTGTACATGTTCTTTGTGCGCGTGATTCTGGTGGGTTGGCAGCATCCATTTTATACAGCATTCATCGGCATTGGTCTGGCTGTTTCCCGGCTTAGCCGGAATACGTCCATCAAAATCATCGCCCCTCTCATGGGTTGGGGTATAGCAGTATTTACCCACTCAATTCACAATACAATTTCGACCCTGTTTCAAGGATTGCAGAGCCTTGTAATCGGTGTAATTTTCGATTGGTCGGGCTGGATTGCTATGATCATCTTCATCATTTGGGCGCTTTACCGTGAGCAGAAGTGGATCATCACCCAGCTGCGAGACGAAGTGACCCATGGAGTGATCACTCCCACACAGTATATGATTGCTTGCTCAGCCTGGGCGCAGGCTTCCACCCGCATTAAAGCTTTATTCGCGGGTAAATACCGCCTTATCGACCGATTTTATCTGCTCACCGCCGAATTAGCATTTAAAAAGCATCAGGCTTCCAATTTGGGCGAGCAGGGACTAAACCAACCCGAGATTGATCACATGCGAAATGAGCTGGTCCAAATGAGTCCCCAAATCAGCACCTGACTCTTTTTTGGCTCGTGTTTAGAATTGGGTAAATTTAAATCATGGTAAAATAAAATTTCTTGTGCCCCTGTAGCTCAGTGGATAGAGCGTTGGCCCCCGGAGCCAAAAGCGGCAGTTCGAGTCTGCCCAGGGGTACTCGATATTTAATAATGCGCCTCAAACTTATAAGGGAAATCGTTAGGGGGTTTGGTTTTACACTTCCCTGCGATCAATATGAAATTTAGTTCCGAGTATCAAAATCACAAGCGTAATTTACGAATTTCTGGTCACTCTGACCAGGCCAGTAATCACCCCCAGGATGGTGATTAGCGAGGCAGCTAGAAAGCTCATCTGCAATGCGCTGAATATGGCTCCATTTTGAATTGGGTTCCCTGAAGGGCTCAAAGTACTCGTCCCATGAGCTAACCCCGTTGTAAAAATTGCCCCCGCAATCCCCACCCCTAAAACCATGCCGAAGTTACGCGCAGTCGCCAAAATCCCAGCCGCGATACCCTGCCGGCTTTTGGGTGCCGACCCCATCAATGCGCTGTTATTCGGTGAGATGAAAGCGCCTGTTCCAAGTCCGATCACAGCTAGTGCTAGCATCATCGTTTCGATGCTGGAGCCTGCAGTTAATCGTGAGACCAGAAATAAACCGGCAGATAGCACTGCCATGCCAAAAACAGCCGGGATGCGTGTGCCAATGCGGTCTGAAAGTGTACCGCTGATGGGGGCAATGATTGCCATCACCACCGGCTGAGCGGTCAGGATCAACCCAGCCTGAGCCGACGAAAAGCCTCTCCCCTGGATCAGGTAGTACGGCATTAAAAATATACTGCTGTAAACCCCAATATAATTAATCACTGCACTTGCAGTAGTCATTGAGAACGGCAGCTGTTTGAACAGGCTGAGATCCAACATGGGATGTTTGACATGCTTTTCGATGTATAGAAAAACGGAAAGGAAGATAATCGCACTGGATAACAAAAGTACAATCGGAGCAGACGTCCAACCCCATTCTCCAGCCTGATTCAACCCTAGCAATAATGACCCTAATCCCAACATGAAAGTCACAGCGCCCAGGTAATCAAACTGCTCGCTTCGTTTTTGCTTCGCATCACCAGGGATAAAATGCAGGCTCAGCCAGATTGCAGCCAAACCGACTGGTAAGTTAATGTAAAAGACCACCCGCCACCCAAAAAGACTGGCTAACCAGCCTCCTAACGCTGGTCCGGCTGTCAATCCCAGGTAAGTCATGGTGGCTTGTAATCCCAGGGCCTGACCGCGTTGCTGAACTGGAAAGCTTTTGGTAAGAATTGCGGGTGAATTGGCAGACAGCATGGCTGCTCCCAAAGCCTGCAGTCCCCGTGACGCAATCAGCATTGGCACACTCGGTGATGCACCTGAGAAAAATGAGCCGCCCATGAATATCCCAAACCCGATCAGATAGATCGTCTTATGCCCACGCATATCCCCCAATCTGCCAAAACTGAGCAAAAGCCCGCTTAGCACCAATAAGTAGATCGTTACCACCCATTCAACATTGGCAATCGAAGCGTTAAAATTTTTCCCGATCACCGGCAGCACGGTATTGACTACGCTCGTGTCCAGCGCGGTCATGAATGTGCCAATGCCGATGGCAACCAGTACCCCCCATTTATGGGTCTTATCCAGATCGGTTTCCATCAGGTTATGCTTCAATCATTTCTGATTTCATTTGATCACGCAAACCAAAGCTTAAAACCAGCACAGTGGCGACAGCGCCGATTGAAGTGGCGAGAAATGTTGCCTGATATCCAACAGTATCAGCCAGCCAACCCGCAAATAGGGGAATAAAAAATGCCGTTGGCGCTACCAGGGTATTTGCCAGGCCAATATAGGCTGGTTTCTCTTCTCCCTTGCCGAATTCCAGGGTCATCGCCATGGCGATCGTCCAGACTGCCACATAAGATATCCCTGCCAGGGTATAAGCCAGGTAAAACCAGCTCACCGAAGGAGCCCACATAGCCACCGCTGCACTTACTGCAGCTGAAACCATCCCGATAGCCATCACACCCCGGTGGCTCCAGTGATCTCCCAGCCAACCCATAATCGGGTTGGCAATTGTCTCAACGAATAATAGCACCCCGGTTAATATCCCTGCAGTGACCTCATCCACTCCGTATACACGGACCACATAGACTGTATAGAATGCAAATCCTACCGTGCCCAACTGTGCCATGATCCGAACTACCACAAACCACCTGAAGTTTGCGTCCCGCCTGAGTATCGACCGCAAATCACTCCAAAATTCTTTGTCTTCCACCCCGCTTGTTATTGGTGGTGTTTCTTCCTCCCTTATTAATGCCATTGCCACGTAAGAGATCACGAACGCGCCTACTGCTAAAAAGAAACATATCGCAAAACCGCTCCTTGGACTCATTCGCTTCCAAGACCACCCCAGCGATCACTGCACCAACGCTGCCTAGCAAGTTGCTGGCAGCCGATTGAGATCCGAAGAACACGCCCCACCGGTCTGGAGGGATAATTTTCGCGATCATGCTTTGCCAGGCGGTAGCTGTGAAACCACCTCCAAGACCCTGCCACACCAGGAACATAAAAGTCAGCACCAGTGCCAGTTTTGGGCCAATACTCGGGATGAACCAGGATACTGCTGCCAGGCCTAAAAAAGGCAATCGCTCCTGGATGGTAAAGAACATCACCATCGGTTTATAACGTTTCTGCCGAGCCACCCGCCGAGCAGTAAAAATCTGCGGTAATTGCCATCCCACAACATGGATCGCCGGTATCAAGACCAATCAGGATGGCAGAATCAGTGAGATTGCTAACAAACAGCGGTAATACCGTGGAAAATGAGGCAAATCCCAAACCCATCCCAAAAAAACCGCCATCAATCACATTGACAATGAAATTGAAGGGGAAGTTTTTACTGATGTTTTAATATCGCAGGGCTCAGGGTTGCCACGGCTTGTTAATTCTCCAGCGTTGAAGTTTACCATAATGTCATATCGACCTGTATTTATAGAATGCTCAGGATTCAATATAAACATCATCCCATTCGAGTTTCGATGAGAATCATTAGGAAATTATCCGTTGCTGGAGATTAAATCAGATTTTTAACCATGCGCCAGGCAGGCTCGTGCATGTCTATTCGTCTGCCTTTTTCATCAATATATGACCAATACCCCGGATCCTCACCAGTTACCATGTATCCCCGACGTTCATAGAAGCGGCGTGCATTTTGGTTATCTTTCCCCACATTAAGTGTCACTTGCTGCAAACCGCGCTTTTTTAGGTCATCCTCAATCGCTTGCATGATGCGAGATCCGATCCCCAGGTTCCTATACTCGGGTTAAACACGGAAGCCGTAAATATATGCCCGCACAATCCCATCCGCCAGCTCGGGTCGATTTCTTTTCAGTGACACAAAGCACTGGCCGATCAATCCATTTCCGTTGCTCTCTGCGATCCAGATCACCGCGGCACCCTGCTCGACCATCATGTATGTGTCGGCATATAAGCGGCGGAAGTGTGTATACTCGCCGTTCCATTCCAGATTGACTAAATCATCCTTTTCAGCTTGCCGGATGGAAACTGGGTTCATTTCTGACCAATTCATCAAAGTAGGTTCGTTCCTGATCATTATTATTAATTTTGCCATCCAGCCAGGCCTCGCGGATCGCACCAAGGATGCGCTTGTAAATCGGTCCTGGTGGCAATCCTAAGCTGCGTAAATCATCTCCAGAAATCCTGGGGCTTATCGTGGTCAACCGGTTTAAGTAATCCTGTATGTTATTGCAAAGGTTTTCATCCCTTGCAGCTAAAAAGTTGGCGTAAATCGCAAGGGCTGGCACATCTTCCAGCCGATTGGCAAGCGAGCTGAGCTTAGCGTTCGCCACCCAGGGCAAATCCTTCCACAGGCGGCATGCTTCAATAACCACTTTAACCTGTGTGGAAGGATAACGCAATTTCCTCAAAACAAGCTGGGTTTTCTCAACCGGCATGCGGAGAAACCACATCGTATACGCCAATTTACGCAGGTTATTTCCTCGCATGAGATCCAGCTCTATCCCTCGTAAAGGTTTTCCCTCGATTAAATCCATCATAGCTAGCGTTTCACGAGTTTCTTGGTCCCACACCAGCGCAGGGTGGATTTCACCAAGTAATCCCAGCTCTGATAACCTCTCGAGGATGCTCACCCTTTGTTCTACATCCAGGATGTGGTCCAGCTCATGCCGGATTCGATCTCCTGAAACCTGCCCGACCAATGACTTCGCTTCAATCAGTAATTCCAGTGTTCGTTTTTCGATCTGGAAATCGAGGCTGCGCTCGAAGCGTACCGCCCTTAGTATGCGTGTTGGGTCATCCACAAATGAAAGTGGGTGTAATACCCTCACCATACCTTCCCGCAAGTCGTTCAGACCACCCCAATAATCATGCAAGTCACCATAATGACTGCCATCCAGGCGCAGGGCCAGGGTATTAATCGTAAAATCCCTCCGGTGCAAGTCCAGCTTGATGCTGCCGCGCTCTACAGTTGGTAAGGCAGTTGGGTGGGTATAAAACTCCGTACGAGCCGAGATCAAATCCATGAAATCTGGCAGGTCGCCAGCTTTTTCAGGAAGATCCATCGACTTTGCCAGTTCAGGTCGGATCCCTGAGATCATCCACTTTGCCGTGCCAAAACGGGCATGGGTGGTCAAGCGACCTCCATATCTCTCCTGCAGCTGGCTTGCAAGTGATATCGCATCACCCTCAACCACCAGGTCAAAATCCTGGCTCATTCTCTCAAGATAAAGGTCACGCACGAACCCACCGACGATGTACAGCGCAGCTTTCTGCTCAGAGGCAATCTGTGCTGCAATTTTCAACAGTGCCAGGCGAGCTTTCGGCAAGGCAGCATCCAATTTCTCAGCATAGTTCAGGTGAGCAGGTCGGGTGGTCTGGGAGGTGAGAATTTTCAAAAGGTCGGTGCGAGTAACAATGCCAATAATCTCCCGGTCATTCTCATCCATCACCGGGATTTGTCCCCAACCTGTATCCGTCATTAAATGCTGCAAACGATCGATCGAGTCATCGGGATGGATGACCACCTCTCCGGCATTCATCAGGCTCGAAGCCGTCAGGTTCAGCTTATGGGCAATGGCACGGTCAACGGCTCGCCGCGTAAGCAAACCGATCACTTTTCCATTCAGCACAACCGGGTAGCCTTCATACCCGTAGCGCTGCATCCGGTCAGCAGCATCTTGAGCAGGTGTATCGGGTGCCAGCACCTGCGGATTATGTGACATGATCTCAGCCACGGTGATTGCTGGGCGGGTGAACTCAGGCAGGAGTGTCATCAGCTCATCGTGCACCTCATCCAGCTCGCGCCCCTTGATCAAGCTGGCAGCCGCGCGAGAATGTCCACCTCCTCCAAAACGTGCGGTGATCTCCGCCACATCAATGTTGTCACTGGTTGAGCGACCGATCATTTGTACGCCTGCACGCGTGGTGATCAATAGAAACAAGGCATCCGGGTCGAGCAGGTCCCGCAGCTTGTGCGCTACGGTCGATAATTCTTCATCCAGTCCAAATGCACTTCCACACCCAACCACCACGGTATGCCCATGGATGTGGTAGCTTTCCAGGTTCGAACGTAACGTGTCATATAATTTCTGTTGTTCGGTAGACAAGGGATGATTTAGAAAATCACCCGCAATACGTAAGTTAGCTTGCTGCTCTAATAAATAAGACGCGGCATGCAGGTCACGCGAGGTCGTTCGAGTATAGGTAAGCGAGCCCGTGTCCTCATAGATCCCCAACAGCAATGTGGTCGCATGGATCATGCTGATGTCATCGTCTCGTTCTTGCAGGTCTTCGACGAAAATGGTTGTTGTTGCGCCTACATCTTCACTGGAAATCGTCCAACCGATAGGGATCTCTGGACGGATGGGATGGTGATCTACAATGTGCACAGGCGTATCTGCACTCACCCCTCTCACGCTTGCCATGGATTGTGTATCCACCAGGCATACCGATTCCACCGCTTCGTTGGGCAGATCATGCGGGTCGATGAACGGCAGTTCTGCCCCATATAATGTAACAAATGCGCGAACATTCCGGTTCATGCGCCTGGGTAGGACCGGGATGGCAAAATCATCCAACAAATATGCTCCCAGCAAGGACGCCAGCGCATCGAAGTCTGCTTGTTCATGGGTCACGATAATTCGCATATGCTATCCACCAATCTATGCGCATAATTTTAATCGACAATTTGATTAATGAGATAAAATAGGCGCAGTCTATGAATAAAATGAAGAAGCATGCTCAACCCAATATTCAGTCTGATCAGCTTGAGCTAATGTGGGATAATTTGCTGTCACGCCAACCCGACCGTATTCAATCGGCTTATGCATCTTTGAACACTCACGATAGAAAAGCTGTCCTTGCTCACCTGCACCATATGGTGAAAGAACCCGGTTGGCAACCTGAGCAGCGCCAGTCAGCTAAGACTGCCATCAAGGCGATAAATACACTATCAAAGCAGGATCAATTATGGACCTCACCCAGCTGACCCAAGCGATGCATGAATTCGTTCGAACCATGGGCTGGTACGAGCCGGATAGCCCGCGCCCTCAAACCCTGCGCAACCTGGCGGTTTCGCTTAATTTGGAAGCCAGCGAAGTGCTGGAGCATTTCCAATGGGACGAGAGCCTGAAGGATCCGCAATCTTTTTCAGACGAGCTTGCCGATGTGATGCTTTACCTGCTCCAGCTTGCCAGCCTGGCAGACATCGACCTTGAAAAAGCCGTGCTCATCAAGCTGGAAAAGAATTATCACCGCACCTGGGATGCACAGGGCTGAGATATGACTATTCGCGTCTCAGTATTCGGTGGCTCACTGCCTAAGCCTGGCGACCCGATTTATCAGGATGCCATCCGCCTTGGGAACATGTTGGCAAAGGCAGGTTATACCTTGCTCACCGGGGGGTACATAGGTACCATGGAAGCCCTCTCCCGAGGTGCTGCTGAAGCCGGAGGTCGTGTGATTGGCGTCACCTGTGATGAGATTGAATCCTGGCGACCCGTGAAAGCTAACCCTTGGGTGACCGAAGATTGGCATTACGCCTCGCTCAAAGAGCGCATGTTCACCCTAATCGAAAACTGTGATGCCTGTCTCGCCCTGCCGGGTGGGGTCGGAACATTGGCTGAGATCAGCCTCACCTGGAACCTCCTTCTCACCCATATCCTGCCTCCCCGTCCGCTCATCTTGATTGGTCCAGGTTGGCAGGCAGTGATCCGAAAGTTCCTGAGCGAGCAAGGTGAATTTATCCCTAAATCTCAACGCAGGTGGGTATCTTTTGCCCCCAATGTCGACTCTGCCTTTCAACACCTGCAGCAATTATTACCCAAAGAAAAACTATGACTCACAAGGAATAGGATATGACCGAAGACAAACTCCCTACCCAATCGGAAAACTTTGCTGAATGGTACAACCAGCTGGTGCTCAAAGCTGAGCTGGCTGATTACGCCCCTGTGCGTGGCTGTATGGTCGTGCGTCCATACGGTTGGGCTCTGTGGGAGAACATGACCGCTGCCCTTGACCGCCGCTTTAAAGCTACCGGGCACGTCAACGCTGCTTTCCCATTGCTCATCCCCATGTCTTACTTTGAAAAAGAGAAGGCGCATGTGGAAGGGTTCTCGCCTGAGCTGGCGGTAGTCACCATCGGCGGTGGTGAAAAGCTGGAGGAGCCACTGGTTGTCCGCCCCACATCCGAAACCATCATCGGCACCATGTATTCCAAGTGGATCAAGTCTTACCGCGACTTGCCAGTGCTGATCAACCAGTGGGGCAGCGTGGTACGCTGGGAGATGCGCACCAAGCTTTTCCTGCGTACGCTGGAGTTCTACTGGCAGGAAGGTCACACTGCCCATGCCACGCCTGAGGAAGGCAAGGAAGAGACCCTGCGCATGTTGGATGTATACGCCAACTTTGCTATTGAAGATGGTGCCATCCCGGTGGTCAAGGGGCGTAAAAGCCAGTCAGAAAAGTTCGCCGGGGCTGATAACTCGTATAGCATTGAAGCCATGATGGGGGATACAAAAGCCCTCCAGGCAGGCACGTCGCATGACCTGGGACAGAACTTCGCCAAGGCCTTCCAGATCCAATATTTGGATAAGAATAACCAGCTGCAGTACGTCTGGACTACCTCCTGGGGACTTTCCACCCGCTTCGTTGGTGCTGTTATTATGACCCATGGCGATGACCAGGGGCTGATCCTGCCGCCCAAGTTGGCACCATTTCAGGTTGTCATCATTCCCATTTATCGAACAGACGAAGAAAAAGCCCTCGTCATGCCGGTGGTTTCAAAAGTGGAACAGGAGCTGCAAGGTTTCCGGCTTAAAGTCGACAATCGCGAAGAAGTCACGCCAGGCTTCAAGTTCAATGATTGGGAGATGCGCGGCGTGCCTCTGCGTATCGAGATTGGTCCCAAGGACGTTCAAAAAGGCTCGCTTGCCTTTGCCCGGCGAGACATGCCCGGTAAAGCGGGCAAGTCATTCGTCCAACACTCCCAGCTGGAAGCCCAGGTGGCTGAAGCATTGCAATCCATCCAGGCCTCCATGTTTGAAAAAGCCCTGGCTTTCCGCCGTGCGCATACCTTTGACCCCAAGGATTATGAAGAGCTCAAATCAGCGGTAGAGAAGGGGTGGGCATTTGCCTGGTGGTGTGGAGATGCTGAGTGCGAAACCAAGGTCAAGGATGAGACCAAAGCCACCACCCGCTGCATCCCTCTCGACCAGGAGCCCGGTCAGGGTACCTGCATCGTATGCGGAAAACCCGCCACCGAGCGTGTTATTTTCGGGAAGGCATATTAATTGTGTTGGAAAGTTACAGGTTTACAGGTTTAAATGTTGATTATTTTTCAACCTGCCTACATTACTAACTGCTGACCTTCCAAGCTTCCAACGCTTCGATGTTTCAACGTTTAAACCTTCCAACCTTCCAACTTGCTAACGCTTAAGAATGCCTGCGATACAGCCTGCCCGCCTTAAGAAGCAAGTCATGGATCTGGTCTCAAAATACAACCAGCCGACCCTGTTCGTGCATGACCTGCATACCCTGCTCGACCTGTACACCGACCACACCCAGCGCAAGGGCCAATCGGGCATCCCCACTCCCCTGCTGGAATCCTATAACACCCCACCGCCAGTGATGCGCCAGGTCTGGCATGAGCTCAGCCGGACGATAGAACTGCACCCGGATGAAATCCTGCAGCTGTGTGACGCTTTATGGGCAGAACCGAATTATGACTTGCAGCTTTTAGCTGCCCGCCTGCTGGGGTGGGTTCCTATCGTGCCTCCAGGTCCCGTAATGAACCGTTTACAATCCTGGGTGCGTTCCGATCCAGATCGACGACTTTTAGACGGTTTGTTGGAGTATGGTCTCCGGCGTTTCCAGAAAGAAGCCCCTGTCCAGCTGCTGGAGCTTATCAGCTCAGTGCTGTCATCGCAGGAACTCTCCGAACAACATGCAGGTTTGCGGGCCTTGTTGCCTCTGATCAATGACACGGAGGCTCCATTCCTACCAGCTATTTTCCGTCTGGTTGCGCCATACTTAAGGGTAGCCCATCCCCGCCTGCGTCCAGATATTGTGGCTGTAACCTCCGCTTTGGTGCGTTGTTCTCCTGCTGAGACTGCCTACCTGCTACGCCAGAACCTCACCGCCCCCGATAACCCCGACACCCCCTGGCTTATCAGGCAGGTGCTGGATGAGTTCCCCAAGGAAACCCAGGATGGATTGCGGGCGGCAATGAAGGGCACACAATAATTCCATTCTAAATTTTCAGCCAGGTATTGGCCGCCACCGGAGATTCGGCCCTCGGAATTAGGCTAATGGCATTCTGCGGGCAGGCTGCCCGGCATACCCCGCAACCGAAACACAATTCAGGTGCAATGGTCACCTTACCATGCACAGACGAGTAGAATTGAGCGCCAAACTGGCACTGGCGCATGCACTCTTTGCAACCCGTGCATTGGTCAGGGTCCACCTGGCAGATGTATTCGGCATGGAAGAAATTGGGCAGGCCGCGATTCTTGATATAGCCGCGATAAGCCTGACAATCCCCATCACAGTTGCACACGCCCACCACATAAGGGGTCACACCCGTCCAAACGGAGTGCATCAAGCCTTCATTATCGAATTTGCGGATCAGCTTAAATGCTTCGTCTTTGTTGAGCACCTCGAACGAGCTGGAGCTATCGGGGTATTTCCCCAGGATATGCCCCATATCAACCCCCAGACCAAAACAATAGCGCTGGTCAGTTAGCCCGGTAGTAGAGTAACGGCACCCGCACGGTATGCGTGTGATCGAGCTAACCCCTTCAAAAATCTTTTCAACATCCTCGATGGGGATGACCTGCCCAAAGTGCTCGATTTGGCGTTGCCTCAGGATTTGTTCCCTGCTCAGTGGTACTGCTGGCTTTTCTACGACAGTGGTGTCATCACTGGATTGAGATTCTTCTGCTGATTTACCGGTGTGTGCAATCAGGGTGAACCACCGGGCGAAATCATCCAGCCAGTCGTAGCGAGAATTAAACCCGATGGCTTCCTTTTGCTCAAGCGTTAGTGGCGTATGCAGCAGCTCGTTGGAGTAATTCTTCATCTGCAAATACCATTGCTTGCCCTCACCGTGTTGGGTACAGAATTCGCACATAGCAATCCTCCTCTGCCAGGATGGTATTGATCCACCTACCATAATCATACATCAAATTTTAGTAAGGGCGAAGTATTTGTAAAATCTCGCCAGAACATTCGTTTTGCTCCTTAGCGGATGCTTCGCCCCAACGAATCCCCACCTGCGCACCTGCAAAGAATTCCAACCTTAAAAAATTCATGACTTTTGATTAACCCCTTGTGAACTAGAACATTTATGCTATAATTGAAGATGATTTCCTATAATATTCAATCAGATCATCTTCATATCGGTTGGTTTTGACCGATACAAGTGTCCTTCTTTACCGGTTGATTGGTGCTCTCCCATACCGGTATGGTTGTTTTTTATCGGTAGAACGTAATTAGTCACGGGAGCTGGAAGAAGTGAAACATTCGAGACAAATATTATAAAAAAGTAGATTGTCAATGACAGATAAACTACGTCAATTTCCTGATTAAGGCTCTAATAACTAATAAATGGAACTCGGTGAGTATTTACATATAACTGTATACGACAATGCCTGTCTACCATTTATTCCATACACGGAATTTATTCGTTCCTATTCGAATTTATTCGATACGAATGTTTCGGAATATTATTCTCATCTTTCACCAGACCAGCCTTTGAATTACATAAATGACCACCATAACCCTTACTGTTGACACAAAAACCGAATTGAATGCTTTTGTTTTTTTCCAAATTCAATTCTCATGCCCTCACAATCCTCCAGAATCACCCATCGTCTCCACGGGATAAATCCATGTTATTGTAGCCGCCATCGTTGATGGCGGCACACCTTCCACCAGTGAGAACTTTTATCCATGTTACATGATCAGTTCCAAAATGCCTGAGGGTTTACTTGCCTAAGTGCCGAATTGCCTAATAACCTAAGTACATAATTGCCTAATTACCTGATTACCTGATTGCCTAATAACCGAAGTATCTAATTGTCTAATTACTTTTCCTTTGTGTCCTTAGCTTCCTTCGTGGTTATCTTTATTTAGACCCTGATCTGCTCACACGTTATTAATTCCCGATTGCCCCACTCTCTGGTATAATCCAACCCGCTGACTAGACCACCCGGCGGCTGAGGCTGCCGCGTAGGAGACCTGCTAGAAGCATAATCAAATAATAAATTGGAGCAGATGTCATGGATAAGGACACAAAAGTAAAAACGATGGAAACATTCGCCCGTCATGAGGGCGACACCGGTTCACCGGAAGTGCAGGTTGCACTTTTATCAAGCAGAATATTAGAGCTCACGGAGCATTTGCGTGAACACAAGCACGATGAGAGCTCTCGTCGTGGATTACTCAAGATGGTGGGACAACGCCGTCGTTTGCTGGCCTACATCAGGCGCAACGACTACCAGCGCTATATGGCGCTGACAGACCGGCTGAATATCCGCCGGAAATAGAAAGCCCACCTGTGAGTAGATGGGAACACACATCCAATAGTTGGAAATGTGCACTCCATCTACTCTTAATAGGGAGTTATTAAACCAGCCTTAGGTCGGGAATTGATGGATAACGACAACATATAGGATTTTAGGCGGCTTTTTTGATGCCGCCTGCGTTCGTTTCACTCGGGACGCTCGTTGTCGCTAACTCTCAGTTTCTGACCTGTAAGGCAACAAATTATTATAGGAGAAACTGAATAATGAAACCAGAATCAAAAATATTTACTTCGACGGTCGGTGGCAAGCCCATCACCTTCGAAACCGGCACACTCGCCGGACAGGCTGGCGGTGCAGTTACCGTCCGCCTTGGCGACACGATGATTTTCGCTGCCGCTACCATGAGCCCCGATGTTCGCCTCGGGATCGATTACTTCCCCCTCACTGTTGATTACGAGGAACGCATGTATGCCGGTGGACGTATCCCCGGATCGTTCTTCCGCCGTGAAGGCAGACCGTCTGAGGTGGCAATCCTCATTGCCCGCCTTACCGACCGCCCTTTACGCCCGCTCTTCCCTAAAGATCTGCGCAATGACGTACAGGTGATCCTGTACTCCTTCTCAGTGGATGGAGAGAATCCCATCGATATCCTGTCGATCAATGCGGCTTCGGCTGCCTTGATGATCTCGGATATTCCCTGGGGCGGCCCAGTCGCTGCCGTCCGCATCGGACGCATCGATGGTCAATTAATCGTCAACCCCACTTCCAGTGAACAGGATCGTTCTGACCTGGATCTGCGCATAGCTGGCACGCGCGATGCCATCCTGATGGTCGAATGTGGTGCCCAGGAAGTTCCTGAAGCGGTGATGGTGGAGGCGTTGAACTTTGGTCACCAATCCATGCAACCCTTGATCGACGTCATGGAACAAATGGCAAGAGAGATCGGTAAATCCAAGCAGGCTTACGTGTCCTTCAGCGTAGCCGAGGCTGTTCAGACCAAGGTACATCAGCGGGTAGCCTCCCAGATGAACGAGATCCTGGATACCCCGCATAGCAAAGCTGAGATGGACTCAGCGATTAATGCATTACGGGATGAAGTGGTGACTGAGCTTACCACAGAAGATGAAACCCTCGCCACCAACGTCATGGAAGCTTTCGACGAATCCCTGAAGAGCGTTGTACGCCAACGCATCCTCGATAAGCAGATCCGCCCAGACGGTCGTGGCTTGACCGATATCCGCCCCATCTGGGGTGAAGTTGGTCTCAGCCCACGGGCGCATGGTTCGGGCCTGTTCACCCGAGGTGAGACCCAGGTGCTCACCCTGGCAACTCTCGGCACACCGCGTGATGCTCAGGAGATCGATAGCCTGACAGGCATGGAAGCCAAACGCTACATGCACCACTACAATTTCCCACCCTTCTCCACCGGTGAGGTCAAACCATTGCGTGGTTCCTCCCGCAGGGATGTGGGTCATGGTGCCCTGGCTGAACGTGCCTTAGTGCCTGTTATCCCATCTGAAACTGAATTCCCCTACACCCTGCGCCTGGTATCCGAGGTGCTGTCTTCCAATGGCTCCACCTCCATGGCTTCGGTATGCGGTTCAACCCTGGCCTTAATGGACACGGGTGTACCGATCAAAGCCCCCGTCGCCGGCTGTGCCATGGGTTTGATCAAAGAAGGCGAGCGTTACTCCATCCTGACCGACATCCAGGGCTTGGAAGACCACCTGGGTGACATGGACTTCAAGGTCGCAGGCACACGTGATGGTATCACCGCCCTGCAGATGGATATCAAGATCAAGGGGATCACCGCTGAGATCATGTCTAAAGCACTTGAGCAAGCCCGCATCGGGCGTCTGTTCATCCTGGATAAAATCCTGGAGATCATCCCCGAGCCCGCGTAAAGAGCTCAAGAGCTTTGCCCCACGCATCACCGTGTTACATATCCCCTCCGATAAAATCGGTGCGGTTATTGGCCCGGGCGGTAAGATCATCCGCAGTATCCAGGAAGAAACAGGTGTTAAGATTGACATTGAAGAAGATGGCACGGTCTACATTGCAGCCACCGATGGACCTGCGGCCGAAAGAGCACGCCAGATGGTCGAAGAGATCACCGAATCGCCTGTGGTCGGGCGCATCTATACCGGTCGGGTAGTCCGTACCACCGATTTCGGCGCATTTGTCGAGATCCTGCCCAATCAGGATGGCCTGGTGCACATCTCGCAGCTGGATAGCGAGCGTGTCAATAAAGTGGAAGACATCGTCTCCGTAGGCGATGAGATCACTGTGATGATTACCAACATCGATGAGAGCGGTAAGATCCGCTTATCCCGCCAGGCAGTCCTTGAAGGCTGGACCCTCGAAGAGGCCATTTCACACGACCGCCCATCAGGTGGGCGTTCAGGGGGCTCACGCGGTGGAAGCGGTGGTGGTGATCGCCATCGCGGTGATCGCAATGGTGGTGATCGTAATCGCCGCGATCACGGCCCTCGACGCTAAGATTGTATACAAGCCCGTTTTCCAATCGAAAACGGGTTTTCTTTTTTTTATGCTAAAATCAAAATAATGAGTACGAAGTTTTCAACGACCGACTACCGTTACCCATACGAATACTTCATTCTATTAATAACAATCGTGGTCGTGCTGCTGGTGATTGCCCTTACCGTCGTAGCCACCGTATGTACCAGCGCCATCTTCGTCCTCCTGGTGGTTATTTATGGATATTATTCGAGCAAAAGTAAACACCAGGCCTTGTTATCGCGAGCACAACAAATCACTCCCCAATCAGCACCCGAGATGATAGCGCTCATCCAGGTGAATTCAGCCCGGTTGCAAGTGGAACCGGTGAATGTGTTTATCATCCCTTCCAACCAGCTGAATGCCTATACCTTTGGGATGGACTCGCCCAAGGCGATTGTGCTTTATTCCTCCCTGTTTAAAATCATGGACCAGGATGAGATCCAGTTCATCCTGGGTCATGAGATGGGGCACGTAAAGCTCGGGCACACCTGGCTGAACACACTGGTGGGAGGAATGGCTGGTATTCCAAGCGGGTTGGGTGCCGCAGCAATCATGGAGCTGGCTTTCCGCTGGTGGAACCGGGCGTGCGAATATTCAGCCGATCGGGCAGGTATGCTGGCATGCGCGAAACCTGCCAAGGCGATTTCAGCGCTGATCAAGCTGGAAGCTGGTCCGGCAGCTCGTACACAGGCTGGGATGCAAGCCGCCATCCAGCACATCGAGTCGGAAGACGACAACATTATGAATAACCTGGAAGAGCTGATCGCCTCCCACCCGATGATCGCCAAGCGCATCGAAGAAATTCGCAAATTCGCCAGTAGCCAGGAATACCGCAACATGCAAGCCTTGATGGATCAAAACCTCTCCGGGTGAATTCAGGATCGACCTGTTTAAATCTCATGGATCTATCGATATATGCCCAACGCATGCCAAAAGCCGAGCTACACGTCCATCTGGAAGGCTCAATCTTACCCAGCACATTACTCAAGCTGGCACAGCGCAACCACGTCAGCCTGCCAGCTATTGATGAAGCTGGGCTGACCGAGCTTTACCGATTCAGAAATTTTGACCATTTCCTACAAACTTATCTGCTGATCACAAAGTGCCTGCGCACTGAGGATGATTACCGCCTGATCGCTTATGAATTTGGCAGCGAGTGCGCCAGGCAAAATATCCGCTATGCCGAGGTGACGTTCACCATCCTCACCAACACTGAGCTAACCGGTCTCTCATGGCAGGAGATCCTGCAGGGATTGAACGCCGGTCGTGAACAGGCACAGGTTGAATTTGGTGTAAAATGGCAGTGGATTTTTGATATCGTGCGCAATACGCCCGCAACACAGGAACAGGTGCTGGAGATCGCGCTCGCCGCCAGAGATATGGGTGTGATTGCCCTCGGATTGGGCGGCCTAGAAACAGGTTTCCCACCTGAACTGTTTGTGAGCACTTTCAAGCGGGCTAAAAACGAACGCCTGCACAGAGTGCCGCATGCAGGCGAGATTTCTGGTCCACAAAGCGTGTGGGCAGCGATAAAATTGTTGGATGCAGAGCGGATTGGACATGGTGTGCGCAGCATTGAAGACCAGAACTTGATCGAATATCTACGCTCAAACTCCATCCCACTTGAGATCTGCCCCACCAGTAATATCTGCCTGAAGGTTTACCCCGATTATGCTCACCACCCATTGCGCAAACTGTGGGACGCAGGCTTGATGGTGACGATCGGATCAGATGATCCACCCATGTTCGGTACTGATCTTAACCACGAGTATCAGCTGTTGGTGAGCGAGTTCAAATTTACCCAATCTGAGCTGGAGCATATCAGCCTTAATGCCATCCATGCCAGCTTCCTAAGCCAAGGAGAAAAACGTAAGCTAGAAAAGCAGTTCAAAGAAGAATTCAAGCGAATATCCAAAGAATAATGGTGAGGTGAAAATGGACACAAAACTTGAGGTATATCAACATTTAGCTGAACGGCTGGACAACCTTCCAAATGGCTTTCCGCCCACCGAGGATGGTGCAGAGCTCAAATTACTTGCCAGGCTCTACACCCCGGAGGAGGCTGAGCTTGCTTCCCAACTGTTGATCAAGCTGGAATCAGCCTCGCAAATCGCTTCCCGGCTCGGGCTAGATTACAATATAACGCGCCAGCTCTTGAAGGTGATGGCACGTAAGGGCCTGATCAAAGCAGGTAAAGCTGACGACGGGCTGGGGTACGGGTTGTTACCCTTCGTGGTAGGGATTTACGAGAATCAAACCGGCAATGCAATGGATGCAGAGCTTGCCCATTTATTTGAAAACTATTACCAACGCGCTTTCACCCAAATATTAGCTGTGCAGCCTGCTTTTCACCGCGTTATCCCGGTGGGTGAGAGCATAAAAATGGATATGCAAGTTGCCCCGTATGAATCTGTCGTGGGGATTATCGAACACGCCAAATCCTGGGCGGTACTCGATTGCATCTGCCGCAAGCAAACGGCTTTGATTGGTAAACCATGCAAACATCCTGTGGACGTATGCATGGCGATGAGCAATAGTCCGGATGCATACACCAATTCCTCAGACCTGAAGGCACTCACCAAAGAAGAAGCCTATGCGGTCCTTCGCCGGGCAGACCTGGCAGGCCTGGTGCATACAGTTAGCAACAATCAGCACGGTAATTGGTATATCTGCAATTGCTGCACCTGTTCATGCGGAATCCTGCGAGGCATGGCTGAGCTGGGAATTGCCAACGTGGTCGCCAGCTCTGCTTTCGTCAATACGGTCACCGAGGACCTGTGCACGGCTTGCGGGCTGTGTGTGGAGAATTGCCAATTCGATGCACTTAGCGTGGATATGGTGGCCATTGTGAACAGAACACGATGTGTGGGGTGTGGTGTATGTGTCAATGCCTGCACTGAACATGCGCTAGCATTGGTCCGACGCCCCGAGAATGAGATCAAACCGGTTCCAGTCAGTTTCAAGGATTGGGAAATGCAACGCGCCGAGGCACGCGGCATTGATATGACCCCCCTGTTATAAATGCTGGCAGTAATTATATAGAAATAACGATATTTCAATCCTGGGTGGGTAAATAGGGCATTTGTGGTCCTGGAATCCCCAAATGTTCAGACAGGGCTGACTGCATGGCAATCCGATCATCCCAGGGGTATTCAACCTCCCCGAAGCACATCGATTGTTCATGCCCCTTGCCACAGGCGATGACCACATCGCCAGCCTGAGCCTTTGCAACCGCAAAACGAATCGCTGCACCTCGATCCGGAATCCGCCAGAATGTTACTCCTTCGATACCCTCCTTGCTCGAGGCACCTGCAGCCATCTCAGCCAGGATATCATCTAATAATTCGGTGCGTGGGTCTTCAGCGGTTAATATCGTAAGGTCGGCCAGCTCGACGGAAGTCTCAGCCATCATCCTGCGCTTTTGCCGGTCACGCAAACCGGCAGCACCAAAAACAGCAATCACTTTTCCATGGGTATACTGTCGTACGGATCGGAGTGCACATTGTAGCGCATTGGGTGTGTGAGCGAAATCCACAATGGCAGTGAAGTCTTGCCCCAGATTGATCTTTTCCATCCGACCAGGGACGTTTTTCAGTTCCGCAATACCCGCCTGAGCAGCGTCAGGGCTAACCCCGAGGGTAAATACCGTGGCAGAAATTGCAGCCAGGCAATTTGAGATATTAAAATCTCCCGATAGAGGGCAGAAGATTGAAAATTGCTGACCTTTGCCAACTACCACAAAATTGATCCCATCATCAATATGCTCTATGTTTACCGGACGAATATCTGCCTCGGGATGAAAACCATAGGAAAGTAATGAGCCAGTGGAGACTTCGGAAAGGTAATTAAACGAGGCATCGTCCCGGTTTAAAACTGATCTGCGGGGATTGCCTTGCTCTTTAGCAAGCGTAGTATTCAAATCAATGAAAAGACGTGCCTTTGCTGAGCGGTAGGTTTCATATGAACCGTGATAATCCAGGTGTTCGTGGGTGATATTCGTGATCACAGCCACATCAAATTCACAAGCATCTGCCCGATGCTGGGCAAGTCCGTGGGAAGTGACTTCCAGTACCACATGCGTGAGACCCTGCTCGACCATCTGTGATAAATAGCGTTGGATATCAGGCGCGTCAGGGGTGGTGACATGAAAGCCCGTATCCAGGACCTGGTCACCGATGACGGCATTGATGGTGGAAATCATGCCAGATTTATAACCAGCGGCCAGCAGGATCTGGTAGATCATATTGGTGGTGGTCGTCTTCCCATCGGTACCTGTCACGCCAATCATGGTCAATTTACGGGCTGGGAACCCATAAAAAGCAGCTGCCAGATGAGGTAATGCCATCCGGCTGTCATCCACCTGCAAGTATGGAACGCTCAACTCAGGCAAAGATTGCGTGCCAACCACAGCAGCTACCCCATGTTCAAGAGCAGAAGGGATGAATTTATGCCCATCGACATTCCCACCCTGCAGGGCGATAAATAAAAATCCGGGCTGCACCGACCTGGAATCGGAAACCAGACCTGAAATCTCAGCATCCCCATTCATCAGGGTATGTGGATATGGAAATTGACGAACAAGCGCAGATAGTTTCATAGTGGTGAATCAAGACGCCCAGGGAAAGATACCGAGGGCGCCATCAATTTGAACTGTCATTTTGTACCAACGAGAAGTTATTAAACCGCCATCCAACTTAACCCATTAATGACGGATATCTCCATTTTCAGGAGATGGTTTGACGCAATGACTCAAGCTGACCTGCCACAGAAGCATCCAACACTTTGCCTCCTACACGAATAACCAGACCCCCCAGGATGTCGGGATCGACTCGGAATGAAACTGTTGCCTGGCTGCCAACCTTTGAAAGGATGTCATTTTTCACCGCGCTCATCTCATCGGATGAGAGGGGTAATGCGCTGGTGACCTCTGCTGAAGCACCGCTGAAACTCGCCCCTTCGAGGACTTCCACTTTACCGGCTCTTACACCTGAGAAAAACTCGTCAATCAAGGCGTGTTGGCGTTTTTCATCCAATGATTCACCCACCAGTTTTTGAGCGGCTGCAATTGCCAAAGCCGCGACTTGACTGCGCAAATCACCCAGCATGCGATCACGTTCAACCTGCACTTCAGCCAGGGCAGCTTCCCGCTCTTTGGCGGCTTCGGCTTCAGCTGATGCACGGATCTCTAACGCAGCAGTTTCGGCACGATCGGTGGATTCTCGTATTACCTGGTTGGCTTTATTCTGAGCATCGGTCAGAATCTTTGCGGCGTCTTGCTCAGCATTCTCACGGGCTTCACTGGCTACGCGTGCGTCTTCCAACCCCTGGGCAATTTTCTGCTTGCGGTTTTCCAGCATCTTTAGAATGGGTTTATATGCCCAGGCATAGAGCAACAAAACCAGGATGGTAAAGTTGAAGATTTGGAATAATAAGTAACCTAGACTGATACCAAGTTTTTCCATTATGGATTCTCCAGGTAAATCTATCCAACGAAGATGATGATCAAAGCAACCGCCATGGCGTAAATGGCGACTGCTTCCGAGAATGCCATACCCAGGATCATGTTCGTCTGGATAATGCCAGCTGCATCAGGGTTACGACCCATCGCTTGCACACCACCAGAGGCAGCCAGACCTACACCCACACCAGCACCGATCGCGCCCAGCATAGCCAAGCCTGCACCAACAAGCTTCAAACCATTTACAAATGCTACGGGATCATTCATGATTAATCTCCTTCTCCTAGAAAATGTATAAAAGCGATTAGTTATGTTCTTCACCATGATGGCTGGTGATAGCAATGCTGATGAACGCAGTTGCCAACAGGAAAAATACATATGCCTGGATGGTACCAAAGAACACTTCAATAAAGTACAAACCCGCTGGAATTGCTACAGCTACTAATGCACCGATAATTGAGACTAATAAAGCTCCCGCAAAAACATTACCAAATAGACGGAAGCCAAACGATAGGATTTTGGCGAACTCGAGCACGAGCTCAAGGAAACCAACCAGAAAGTTGATCATTCCAAATATTCCACCACTGATCAACTGTTTTAACTGGAAGAATTTACTCAAATAACCGGGTCCTAATGCCCACACTCCATACACCTGGGTCATCACCACAGCGATGATGGCTAAGGCGAATGGAAAATTTAAGTCGGTAGCTGAGCCGCGAAAGAACGGGATGATTTCGCAGGCTGTACACACCGATTCGCCTTCTGCATGACCTGCTTCACCTGTACCTTCGGCCGTGACTGGCTTTGCTTTATCTACGGTGAAGATTTCCAAACTACCAACCTGGAGCAATTTCGCTGGGGCATAGCCTTCCCCTTCAGCGACCTGTTCGAGCCGTCCAATGCTTTCGAAACCAGGGATGAGCTTTACCATGTTGGCGACAAAGATCAACAAAAATATGGTTGCAGTGACTGGAAAGATGCGTTTCGCCCATTTACCGGCAGAGCCTTCGACACTGTTCCATAAGAACTCGAAGAGCGCCTCAAAGGCATTATAAAAACCTGCCGGAATGAGCTTGCCGCTCTTTACAAATCGATAGGCACCGATTGCAATCAGCACTAAGACAAGGTCGGCCAGCAAGGTTGCTAAAATCGTATTGGTCACTTCAAAACCCAATATGTTAATACCAACATGCTCAGGGGCTAATACAACCACCGGGCTTACCGGTTTGAGGATGGATGGCCCGATAAAGGCAGCATAAAAGCCCACTGCGAACAGTGCCAGGATGATCCAACGCTTTACACCAAAACGTTTTTTAGGTTTCGCTTCACTCACGTTTCTCTTCCTCCTCTACCGGGTTTGTCTGCTTTGCAGCCGGTTCCTGGGGGGGTAATCTTTTTACTGCCCGCATTGCTAACTTGAAGGTAAGGAACAGCGAAAGCGGTGCAGAGCCCAAGATCAAAATAATTGTAAATACTGGTTTTGTGCCTAATATCTTGTCTAATCCAATCCCAGCAAATAATGCCAAAAACACAATCAGTACGGTAACACACCCCACCTGAGTGCCAATGGAAAACATAGCGATATTATTTACCGCAAATTTCCCCTTAGCTGGGTCTGGTGGTTGGTTACTCTGGCTCATTGCGGGCAGATTTTATCATATGGATAATACCGACGTCAACATTATACATTGACCCAAAGTAAAAACTGCCGATTTGATTAACTTAAAATAGCGAAGACGCAATTTGAGCCGACAGATTGAACCACGGACCGAACAACGTCCCGACCAGGATAATACCGAAGATCAAAATGGATAATGCAATCGTGTATGGTCGTGAAATGGGTAACGGTTTGTCCTCATCATCCGATCGATACAGGTAGACGTATTTCAAAACCGTCAGGTAGTAGTAAAGACCGACGATGGAATTGAGCACACCTACAAAAGCCAGCCATACCAGACCAGTCTTCACCGCGGCGGCAAAGACAAAAATCTTGGCAACAAACCCAGCCAGTGGCGGCATACCTGCCAGGGATAGGAATGCAACTAACATGGCCAATGCCAGCCATGGTTTTCGCCGGCTAAGACCCGAGTATGCCAGAATGTCATCCGACCCAACCACCTGGGAAAAGGTCATTACGATCCCAAAGGCCGCCAAATTAGTGATCAGATATGCGATCAGATAGAAAACCACACTAGTCATGCCTAATTGAGACACAGCTACTACACCGATCAGGATGTACCCGGCATGGGCGATGGAGGAGTATGCCAGCAGGCGTTTAATGTTCTTCTGCACAATGGCGAGCACGTTTCCAACCGTCATGGTGAGCACCGATACGATGGCGAGCATATTGATCCAATCGGGTGCAGCAGAAGGGGTGAAAACTGCTACCAGTACACGAAGAACCACCACGAACCCGGCAGCTTTTGAGGCGGTGGAAAGGAAGCCTGCAATCGGGGTGGGAGCGCCTTCATAGACATCGGGTGCCCAAAAATGGAACGGGAATGCGGAAATCTTAAACCCAAAACCTACCAAGATAAGCAGCAGACTACCAATGACTGCAATCTTCGGAAATTCCAAACTATAAAAACTCATTGCAATCTGGTATATATTCGTCTGACCTGTAAAACCATATAACAGACTGAACCCATATAACATGATGGTTGACGATGCAGCACCAAACAGGAGGTACTTAAAGCCTGATTCAGTGGATCTATCATCGTGGGTCATAAAGCCAGCCAATATATACATGGGGATGGAGGTAGTTTCGATGGCAAGATAGAGCATGATGATATCTGCCGCGGAGGCCATCAGGCTCATCCCCAAGGTGGAGATCAGCATCAAGACGTAGAACTCACCTTTCTGACCTACACCTTTAATATCCATGGCAAATAATGCGGTGATCGCAGCTGCAAACATGAACACAATATTGAAGGCAAAACTCAGCCAATCCTGACGGAGCATACCTCCAAAAATCAAGCGACCTTGGGCTGGTGGAATTGACACGAACAAGCTGACCACCATTACAACCAATAGCCCACCTGCTGCGATCCATCCCAGGCTTCGTTTTATCTGAGGCTTCCAGATGGCATCAAAAGCCATGATCAAGCCTGCCAGTACGACCAAAAGAATTTCAGGTAGAACGGCTAAAATCATTGTCGGTTCGAAGTTTTGGATGGCCATTATGCACCTCCGAACAGACTCAGGATCCGATCGACACCTGAGGAGACCAAATTACTCATGATGGAGGGGAATACCCCGATTGCGACCATGATAACGCATATGATCGTCAGAGCGACCTTATCCTTGATAGTTACATCACCAACATGTTGCTCAAATTCTTCCTTCATTGGACCGAAAAATACACGTCCGATGATGCGGATAATATAAGATGCGGTTATGACAATCGATATCGAGGCAATGATAGCGATGATTGGTGATACCTGCCAGACGCCCATAAAAATGGGAAATTCAGCCACGAAACCTGAAAAACCAGGCATGCCCATGGAAACCAGACCACCGATGATAAACGCTACAGCCACCCAAGGCATCTTCTTCGAGAAGCCTCCCAGCTCACCGATCTCGCGGGTGTGCGCCCGATCATAAACCATGCCGACAACAGCAAAGAAGAGAGCCGTCATCACCCCATGCGAGAACATCTGAATACCTGCGCCGGTGAGGCCTTCTTTATTCAAGGTGGCAAAACCAAGCATAACCAGACCCATATGCGAGACGGAAGAGAAACCAATGACATATTTGAAATCCGTCTGGACCATGGCAATGAAGGCACCATAGACCACATTGACCAAGGCGAGGATCAGGATCAGCCAACGCCAATGCATGGCTCCAACCGGCAGCAGCATGATCCCCACACGCAAGGCGGCAAACGCACCCAGCTTCATCAGCACACCGGCATGGAACATGGATACTGCAGTCGGTGCTGCGACGTGGCCATCTGGGCTCCAGTTATGGAAGGGGAAGATACCTCCCAAGACAGCAAAACCGAAGAAAACAAAGGGGAACCAAAATACCTGGAAGCTCTCGGAGAAATTAGCCTGCGCCAGCTGGACCATATCGAAGGTGTTTAAGCCAGAACTAAAATACATTGCCAGCGCTCCGACTGTGGAGATTACCGAACCGATGAAGAGATACAGGGTCAGCTTCATAGCGGCATATTCGCGGGTTTTGATCCATCCCCAGATAGAAATCAACAGGTACATGGGGAAGACTGCAATTTCATAGAAGAAAAGCAGCATGAACAAGTCTTGCGTAACAAAGACGCCAAAAACACCACTGGCTAATATGAACAGAAAGGCGAAGAATTCACGTGGACGATCGTCAATCCCCCATGAGATAAGCACGCCGGTGAACATCACTACCCCAGTGAGGAGCACAAGGGGTGCATTCATCCCATCCACACCCACATAATAGGATATTCCAAGCTGTGGAAGCCAGTTATATTTTTCAACGAATTGATAACCACCAGTTGGAATACTGTAACTAAAATACACCCAAGCGGAAAGAAGTACTGCAATTGTTGCAGCAGCCAAAGCAAGATAGCGCACAACATTCTTGCGGTCGCTTGGGACGAGCAAGATGATCATCCCTGCGATAATAGGCGTGAGAACAATGACACTAAGAATTGGAAAATGCATACATCACCTCAAAAGCAGGTTGCGGTAATACGATCCAGGCATTCCAGGCTTGATCATGCTCCTATCCCTTGAATAACACTTGCATGGCCGAGTTAATCACCCCTAAAATCCAGGCTGGCCAGATCCCGATCACGAGCATTAAGACCATCAATGGACTGACGACAATGATCTCGCGCAGGTTGATCTCGGTGATATGACCAATCCAGTGCTCGTTGGTTGGTCCATGGAGGGTTTTCTTGATCCCTTTTAATATATAAGCACCAGTGAAGAACAACCCAATCATGGCTAAGGCAGTGAATAGTGTAAAGATTGGCCATGAGCCCCGCACCACCAGGAATTCAGATACAAAACCATTCAAGCCTGGCAAACCCAGAGAAGCCATGGAGGTGAAAATCAGGATAGCACCATAAACCGGGATGAGGGGGAATAACCCTCCAAAATCATTCAAATTGCGCGTGTGAGCGCGTTCATAAATAACGCCCACGAGGAAGAACATGGCAGCCGCAGACAAGCCATGATTGAACATCTGTAACACTGCCCCATTGAGAGCCAATACTGCATCCTTTGTCCCGGCAGCGTAAGCGGCAGCAGCGATACCCAGGACCACAAAGCCCATATGGTTCACGGAAGAATAAGCTACCAAACGCTTGAAATCGTCTTGTCCATAAGCCGCCAGCGCACCAAAGATAATGCCCATCACAGCCAGGAAAGCTAAAGCCCACGCATATTGATGGGATTCCTGGGGATAAAGCGGTAAAACCAGGCGCAGGAAGCCATAAGCTCCAAGCTTGAGCAGCACGCCGGCCAGGATCATCGAGCCAGCCGTGGGAGCCTCAGTGTGGGCATCGGGCAGCCAGGTATGGAACGGCCAGACAGGGACTTTAATGGCAAAGGCAATCACAAACGCCCAGAAGGCAATCGTTTTAACCGTTTCGAGGGATAAATTAAGCGGAATATTGGCTAATTGGGTGACGGTTGGGAAAAGGGTGAATAATTTGGTCAGATCATATGTTTTAAATGAAACGCCAATCATCTGAATTGCTAGAAGCAGCCCCAGAGAGCCAGCCATGGTATAGATCATAAATTTGAAGGAGGCATATGTGCGGGCTGAAACCTTATGCCCACCCCAAATTTCACGTTCACCTTTCTCGCTCCCCCACTGGTTGATCAGGAAGTACATGGGAACCAAACCAACTTCCCAAAACACAAAGAACAATAATAAATCGAGTGTCAGGAATACACCGAGCATGCCTGTCTCGAGCAACATGAAAAGGATCATATACGGTCTGATACGTTCAGTAATGCTAAAAGAAGCGAGAATCGCAACGGGAGTAAGCAGGGTGGTGAGTAAAACCATGGTAAGGGAGAGACCATCTACACCCAGGTGAAAAGAAGCATTGATCGCACCGTACCAGAGACTTTGGGTTTCAAATTGAAATCCGGGAGTATCAGATTTGAATGAGAACCATAAAAATAATGCCAAAGCAAATGGAATCAGGCTGCCAACCAGGGTAACCCATCTGAGCACCTTTTTATTCGCTCGAGGCAGAAATAACAAGACAATAGCCACCAGGACTGGTGTGAATAAGATCAATGTCAGTATGTTATTAGTGACGAAACCCATCATTTACTCCTGGTTCCCTGCCAATTTATCCGGACAGAGGAAGGTTCCTAATGCTGAACAAAAGTAAAAATAAAGTAAAACATGGCACCGAAAGCCAGCACCAAGGCCATAAGAAGATATTGCTGCACTTTACCCGTCTGAATGATCTTGATGCCACGCCCGAAGCGTTTGATCGTTTCACCAACGAAATCACCAAAACCATTCACTACCGGCTTATCAAAGTAGTTGCGGAAAACATGACCTACATTGGAGGCGATACGGGCGATAAAGTGAAGAATGCCGTCGATGATTCCCCGATCGAGGATCTGGTTTGTAAAGGTATCTGCCAGCCAATATGCGGGACGCACGAAGATGACATTGTAAAGTTCATCAAAGTAATACTTATTCTTTAACAGTGAGTGAACTGGTCCAAGCGCAATTTTCAATGGGTCTTCTGCACCCGCTTTTTGATTCCGATACACCAACCATCCCAAAGACAAGCCGCCCAGTGCCACCACAAGTGACACAAGTAGAGGCCAGATGTTGAATGGCAAGGCTTCAGGTAGCTCGACAAGGGTGCCCCCAATGAATTCATGCACAAAATTAGGGAGAAGCCCCCCAATGACTGGGAATGATTCGGAGATACCCGCCCAACCGATCGTAATGGCGAAAACAGCCAGGATAACCAGGGGGAGAGTCATCGTCCATGGAGTTTCCTGGGCATGGTGAGCAGATTCTGTGCGGGGTTCTCCCAGGAAGGTCAAAGTGATTTGGCGCATGGTGTAAAAAGCAGTTAGAAGTGCAGCCAGTGCCAGGGTAATAAATACTACCCAATGCCCATGACCGAATGCATCCGCCAGGATTTCATCTTTGGACCAGAATCCCGCAGTGACTAGAGGAAAACCAGATAGGGCAAAGCCACCAATCAGGAAGGTCCAGAATGTGATTGGCATTTTCTTACGCAACCCGCCCATATTAAACATATTTTGGGGGTCGACCTTCTCCCCGGTGTGCAATACCCCGTGTTCAACCCCATGAATGACAGAACCAGACCCAAGGAATAAAAGTGCCTTGAAGAATGCATGCGTGATCAAGTGGAACGCCGCAGCAACATAGGCACCAATTCCCAGGGCAGCGATCATATATCCAAGCTGTGAAATGGTGGAATATGCCAGGACACGCTTAATATCATTTTGGGCGAGGGCAATCGTAGCCGCAAATATGGCAGTAAATGCACCGATAACCGTCATCAGGCTCATGGCAGCAGATAAATGCCCAGCCTCACTCCCCGCCTGGAGCAAAGGGAACATGCGGATGACCATGTAAACGCCAGCCGAGACCATGGTAGCGGCATGGATCATAGCGGAGACTGGGGTCGGACCTTCCATAGCATCCGGCAGCCACACATGCAGAGGCCATTGCGCAGATTTTCCAACCGTCCCGATAAAGAGCAGGATGCCGATCATTCCTGCAGCCGAGAGACCGAGGAAGCCACCCACCGCCGGGGTTGAAGCCAGCCTGGCTATTGTTTCGGGCTTGAAAATCTCGGAATAGCTAAGTGAACCGACGGAGGAATAAAGATACGCAATGCCGAGTAGCATAAATACATCACCTACACGGGTGGTCATGAATGCCTTGATCATCGCAGCCCTTGCAGATGGTTTTTGATACCAGAAACCGATCAGCAGGTATGAGCACAAACCCATGATCTCCCAACCAACGAAAAGCGTTAAAAGGTTGTCTGATACGACCAGGGTGTACATACCGAAGGCAAACAGACCGATAAAAGCAAAAAAGCGAGAGTACATCGGTTCGATGGAAGGAACGGTGTGCTTGTGCCCATGCTCGTCTGCGATGGTCGCTCCATGCGGCTGTAAACCAGGTTTATCATGGTCACCTTGAGGCTGACCATAGTTGTGATAGCCTACGCTGTAGATGAATATCATCAATACAGTCCATGCTACGAAAAACAGGGTGGCTGCGGAGAGCGGGTCAATTCTCACCCCAATCTGTAACCAGGTATCTCCGGTAGGTAACCAATTTAATACTGATGAGAATGGATTGGCGCCAAGATGTTCGGTGGTGATAGCGCGGAAAAATACAACCATACTACCCAGCCAGGAAAGCAGCGCTGCCCCTATTGCCAGGCTATGGCTGAGAGCGTGGTGCCGGCGTGTAAATATAACAATCAGAAAGAATGCTAAGAGTGGAGGAAGTGGAAGAAGCCAAATTAGTAAATTGGTCGACATAACAGTCCTTTCTGATTACCACTTCATCAGATTCATATCGTTGGCCACAACCGAGCTCCGGCGGCGATAGATTGAGATAATCAGGGCAAGCCCTACGGCTACCTCAGCAGCTGCCACTGCGAAGACGATGATCGCAAATGCCTGACCTGCAATCCCATCGGATGATCGATAACGCCAGAAAGCAATTAGATTAATATTGATGGAATTTAGCATCAACTCAATTCCCATCAGGATGGCGATGGCATTTTTTCGGGTAAGCACACCAAATAAACCGATGCAAAAGAGGAGCGCGGCAAAGATCAAATACCAAGCAAGTGGGATCATTGTTTCTTTTCTCCAGCCACAAAAATGGCGCCAATCATGCCTGCTACGAGCAATATTGAAGCTAATTCAAAGGGTAAAACATATTGATCCACAGATACCAAGGCCACTCCAAGCTGGGTGATCCGCCCGGCGGAATTGGACAGCTCCGGTGCCGTGCTGGTGAAACCCTGCCAATTTATCAGTACCAGGACGATACCAGCAAACAGTAAGATTGCGATCAGCGCACCGAGCCACCAGTTGGGGTTCGCTTGAGGTCCTGTATCCTGCATAACCTTGCGGGTTAACATGGCAGCAAAGATGAACAGAATGGCGATGGCGCCTATGTAGATGATCACCTGAATAACCGCAAAAAAACCTGCGTCTAAAAGGACATAAAATATAGCTATCCCAAATAATGCCAGGATCAGCCATAATGCTGAGTGGATAAGATTACGGCTGGTTACAACCGATATACCTGCCGCGAGGGTAACCACTGCAACGATTATGAATATAATCTGCTCAGGCGTCATAAAAATTACTCCATTTTACGAGATTACCGAAGCCGGAGGTTCAGGAGCCACCGCAACCGGGCGTGGCTTCCCCACAACCATTACACCTTTGACATGGTAAGTTTTTAATATCTGGATGGTAATCAGCACAATGATAATATTCGCTAACAAATGCACACCAGCGCGCAGCCAAGGAATCAGCGCAGCTGTAATTTGAAAACTGGGAATGATAACAAAAAACAGCTTGTCCAGCACAGCAGTGACAATAAGTAAAACCAGAGCTAAAGGCGTTAGGAATTTCCAATTAAAATTGAGCATCTGGTCGATACGCAGACGAGGCATTGAAATTCTGATCAGCACTACAAAGAAATATACGATGAATGCCTTAATAAAAAACCAGGCTACACCAAGTATTGGAATCTGCTCTGCCCAAGGTCCACGCCAACCTCCCAGGAAGAGTGTGGCAGTCAGTGCGGAGATCGTGAATGCATGCAGGAATTCTCCCACATAGAACATACCGAATTTCAGGCCAGAGTATTCGGTCTGATAACCTGCCACCAACTCTGATTCAGCTTCAAGGAGATCAAATGGAGCGCGACCAGTTTCAGCGATAGAGCTGGTAAAAAAGATGAACGCAGCGATAGGAGACATAATGATAAACCAAACGTTCTGTGCACTAACCAGGCTAGCCACACCCATCGTTCTCCCTAATAATACGGGGATCAACAATGCCAGGACCATTGGAACTTCATAGGAAACAATCTGAGCCACAGCTCGAAAAGCGCCTAATAATGAGTATTTATTATTGGATGACCAACCCGCCAGGATAATCCCCAAAGCTCCAATCCCACCAACTGCAACAACATACAACACGCCTACGTTCACGTCAGTACCGACAATGGTCTTTGCGAATGGAAGGATTGCCCAGATCAGCAGCACCGCAGAAACCGATAAAATCGGTGCCAGGTTATATGCCACTTTATCTGCCCCCACTGGGGTGATATATTCCTTGGTAAAGATTTTGATGATGTCTGGGATGGTCTGGAAAATCCCGTAAGGACCGACTCGGTTAGGGCCAAGCCGATCCTGAATGCGACCATACAGTTTCCTCTCAAGCCAGATGGTGAAAATCACCAAGGAAAAGCCAATGACGCCGACCAAACCGGCTCCGATGAACTTTAAGATGAATGTGACAACAGATTGAGTCAGTCCCCAGCCAAGCAAGAGATTGCCAAACCAATTGGCGATAAAATTAATCGGGTCGATTAAAAAATTCATCCCGCTCTCCTCCTAAATAAGCCACAACAATAACCAGCTAATCAACAAATAAAAGGCTGAGGAAACCTTCCTTCAGCCTTTTTCGTTTTCTAAATCAGAAATGCTATGCCCACTCCAAGACACCTTTACGCCAGGCTGCCAGCAATTCTGCAAATAATATCAGGATGAATACCACCCCTGACAAAACGCCGAACAATGAGAGCTGTTCGAAGGCTACCGCCCACGGGAACAGGAAAACCAGCTCAACATCGAAGACGAGAAAAGTTAAAGCAAAAATATAATACTGTACCCGAAACTGTACCCAGGTATCACCTACAGTTTCAATTCCACATTCGTATGTTTCAGATTTGGGGGTGCTTGGTCGATGAGGACCCATGAGACCGGCAAGAATAATTGGGGCTCCAGGGAATAAGGCAACAATGAGCAGGAATAGTCCGATAAAAAGCCAATCACTTTGCATGATTATTCTCCTGCAGGTGGGGATTAATTTCAAACTCCCAGAACAAAGACATTATATATACTTTCACCGGTACCGAGGATTTAACGCGGTAATTTTACCATAAGTAAAAATCGTGTCAACTTATCTAAAATCACGTGTTTTTTATACATATATCCTGTAAACAAAGCATGATTTATATGATTTTACACTTATGCGATGTATAATTTCGCCAGAGGATACCTGGCATGAGATTCGAAGATTGTTCCTGGTTCGACATAGAAAAATACCTGAATGCTGAAAATCGATTGATATTTGTCTTGGGAGCCTGTGAACAACACGGGTATTTGAGCCTGTTAACTGATTCAAAAATACCACTAGCCTTGGCTGATTCTGCCAGTCAAATCACCGGGGTGTTGGTGGCGCCGGTGGTCAATTATGGTATTTCTCCGTATTTCATCGAATATCCTGGCAGCTTTAGCCTTCGTGCGACTACTATGCTTGATTTAGTTGAGGATTTAGTCCGTTCGGCTTATCATCAGGGTTTTCGGCGCATTCTTTTTCTGAATGGACATGGGGGGAATGATGCTTCGCGCACCAGGCTATATGAAGTGGCTAACACTTTACCAGAACTGCAGATAGCCTGGTATGCATGGTGGCAAGCGCATAGCGTTGAAGCTGTGGCGATTAAACATAATCTTCGTTCTTACCATGCCGCGTGGATTGAAGCCTTTGCATTTACCCGAGTTGGTGAATTGCCGGATGGGGAGAAAGTACCTCCCCATATTCCAGGATTAGTCAACGCAAAGACGGCGCGCGAACTGTATCAAGATGGAGTATTTGGTGGACCCTACCAGGTGGATGATGAAATTATGGCAGAAATTTTCTCCGCAGCATTAGAAGACATATTACAATTGCTAAAGTTTGAGTAATTATATGTTCAGGACAAGCAAATTAAAGAAACTGAGGAGTGCGATATGCCAGACCCCAAAAAGATAATTATCAAGACCGAACTAGCACCAAAAGCAATTGGACCTTATTCTGCCGGAGTCAGATCTGACTTTTTTATTTTTACCGCTGGCCAACTCGGGATTATTCCGGAGACGGGTGATATCGTTGAAGGGGGAATTGAGAATGAAACCCGGCAAGCGTTACAAAACATCCAGCACATCCTACAAGAGGCTGGCTCATCGTTAAACCTGGTGGTTAAAACAACGGTTTTCATGCGTGATATGGCAGAATTTAGCCGTATGAACGCGATCTATGCTGAATTTTTTACAGATAATCCTCCCGCTCGGTCTACAGTTCAGGTGGCTGCTTTGCCCAAGGGAGGGGCAGTGGAAATTGAGGCGATCGCGCTGGTTGCTGATTGATCAATGATTTTTACTCACAAACTGCAATCAATTTAACAAGTTAGTGAGCACCGCACCCCTGGAATATATATAATGATCAAGGTATCCGTTATTGTTCCCTGTTATAACGAACAAGCGACGATTGGCCAGCTTCTCGAGGCGATCTACAATCAAACCTATCCCATAAATGAACTTGAAGTAATCGTCGCAGACGGACTCTCAACCGATAACACCCGCAGAGTGGTCAATGATTATCAAGTCATGCATCCCGATTTGCAGATCAGGCTGATCGATAATTTACGGCGAGTTATTCCATCTGGCTTAAACCGGGCAATTGAAGCTGCGAAAGGAACTTACATCGTTCGAATGGACGCCCATTCGATTCCGAATTGTGATTACATACAAAAATGCGTCGAAGGATTGGAAGCTAATCTGGGTGAAAATATTGGCGGAACATGGGAGATACAGCCCGGATCTGCCACCTGGATTGCGAAATCGATTGCAATAGCAGCTTCACACCCAATCGGGGCAGGAGACGCACGCTATAGAATTGGAGGTGCCGCCCAGGTGGTAGAAACGGTCCCATTCGGAGCATTTCACAGGGACTTGATCCGAAAAATTGGGATGTTCGATGAGAATCTTCTGAGTAATGAAGACTATGAGTTCAATGCTCGCATCAGGCAATCTGGCGGGCGGGTATGGTTGGATCCATCGATTTCATCCATTTACTATGCCAGACAAACTCTTAGTGAGCTTGCAAAACAATACTGGCGCTATGGATACTGGAAGGCGCAGATGGTGCGGAAACACCCGAAGACATTGCGTTGGCGGCAGATACTCCCCCCGGTGTTTGTATTGGCACTAGTCGTTCTGGGCATCCTATCACCTGTTTGGCTTCTTGCGCGTTTGGTGTTAGCATTTATTGTGATACTATATATAATAGTTGTCTTCGGTATCGGAATCCTTATGAGTATAAAACATTCAAGCATGCTGCTTATGATTGGCGTCCCCCTGGCAACAGCCACGATCCATTTCTCATGGGGGACGGCCTTCCTGTGGGGTTTGATCGCCAAACCCAAGGTTAGAGAGTCCATTACATGATAGCAGTTAAAACCACACCAACTTCGGCTAAATGGCGATTACGTCCACGTGAAAGACGGACGCTGTTACTCCTGGTTGATTTACTCATGGCAGTCCTGGCTTTGATCATCGCGATCTATGTTTGGTCAGTCGCGGATCCGTTCCAATCTCTTTCAATTACCTTCCTTCGTCGCTTACCCAGCTGGTTTTTCCTTCTTCCATTTTTCTGGCCTTTATTGATGGCAAGGCTTTATGATGAGCATCGGGCTCGCGATCCAAAAGGAACCCTACGTAATATAGCTTTTTCAGCCCTGATCGGCTTGGGGATTTACATGGTTTTTTATTTCGCGTACCAGGTACCAAAAGATCTACCAAGAACAGGTGTCGCAGCTTTTATCATCAGCGCATTTATGCTTACCCTTTTCTGGAGGTTACTTTACATCAAGATTTTCACCGCACCTCAATTTATGCGCCGGATGTTGCTGGTTGGAGCTGGCGATACAGGCAAGATTATGCTGCAAATCTTTACTCAGATCAAGCCACGCCCTTATATAATGGTTGGTATTATCGATGATGACCCGCAAAAAAAAGGCAAAATAATCGAGGGATTTGAAGTTTTTGGCGGGTGTGACAAATTACTACAAGCCATTTGCGATCATCAAATCACAGACTTGATCGTCGCAATTTCTGGACAAATGCAAGGTGGAATGTTCCAGGCGCTGCTGGATGCCCAAGAAGTAGGGACTGAGATCATCCGCATGCCGGTGGCGTATGAAGAATTACTTCACCGGGTACCAATTCGTTACCTTGAAGCAGAATGGATCCTGCGCTCATTCGTAGACAAAGCCCGCTCAGAGACATTTTCAGAGATGCTGAAACGAGGCCTGGATATCCTGGGTGGGTTTGTTGGAATGATATTCCTGATTATATTATTTCCATTTGTTGCGGTAGCAATCCTGGCGGAATCTGGCCGGCCAATTCTATATAAGCAAATTCGGATGGGTCGCGGCGGCCAACTATATAATATTTTTAAATTCCGTACGATGCGCCAGGATGCAGAAGCTGACGGACACCCCCAATGGGCTGAGGAAAATGACCGGCGAGCGACCAAGGTCGGGCTCTTTTTACGTAAAACCCACATTGATGAAATTCCCCAGTTCTATAATGTATTACATGGAGAGATGAGCCTGGTCGGACCACGTGCTGAACGCCCCGAATTAGTGGAGTGGTTCCAAAAACATGTCCCCTTCTACCGTGCCCGGCTATTGGTGCGTCCTGGAATGACCGGTTGGGCACAAGTGAACCAGCAATATGCCTCCACCATCGATGAGACGATTGAAAAGCTTGAGTATGATTTGTATTACATCATGCATCGTAATTTCATGATGGATTTACGGATCATCGTGCAGACACCCTCCCTGGTGTTGAGTTTGAGGGGAAGATAGTGTGAAACCTCACTTCCTCTCAAGAAATCGAACCGTTTTAGTGGGGGATTTATTGTTTATTTTCGTCTGCGTACTAGGTAGTTTCATGCTGCGCGTCCCATTAGGAGCCAGGTTTTATGATTTCAGGTATCAGATCCTGATCATGATCGGTGTGGCATTAATCGTCAAACCATTGGTTTATTATAAATTTGGTTTATATCGCCGGTTATGGGCATATGCGAGCATCCGTGAGCTAAAGCTGATCGCCATAGCAGTCACTACTGCCTCGATCATCTTCTCAATTATTATCATCCTGATCTCCTTTTTCCCTGCGATAATGGGGAAGGATTTTTCCCGTCTCGTATTGGTGATCGATTGGTTATTATCTCTGCTTGCAGTGGGTGGCCTTCGGTTTTCTTTCCGAATTATTGCCGAAAACCAATTATCCACCCGGCAATCTGAAACCCGTTCGAGGCGGGTTTTAATTGCCGGAGCGGGCGATGCCGGTGCGCTCGTGGTGCGCGAGATGCAACGCAATCCTCAAGCGAACCTGACACCGGTCGGGTTTGTGGATGATGATCCGGCGAAACAAAAGCAGGAGATCCATGGAACACCGGTGATTGGAAAATTGGATGATCTGGCGCGATTGATTGATCTAAAAAAAGTAGATGAAGTAATTATTGCCATTCCGAGTGCCCCTGGTCAGGTGGTACGTAAAGTGGCTGAAATTTGCCGTAAGAAAAACATTCCATCACGCACAATGCCAAGCTTGCATGAGCTGATTGGGGGGAAAGTCAGTGTAAACCGGCTGAGGGAAGTGGATATCACCGATTTACTCCGCCGTGCCCCAACCCATATCGATAACGAGTTAGTCGGGCTGAGTCTTGGGAGCCGGCGTGTACTCGTCACAGGCGCGGGTGGATCAATCGGGCGTGAATTATGCCGCCAAATTGCTCGTTGGGAACCAATGGAGCTGTATCTATTAGGGCATGGCGAAAATAGTATTTTTGAGACCCTGATGGAGCTGGAGCAGAGTTATCCGTCATTAAAAATACATCCATTGATCGCAGATATCCGCGATAAGGACCATATCAATCGCCTGTTCTCTACATACCAACCGCAAGTTGTATTCCACGCAGCTGCGCATAAACATGTGCCATTAATGCAGGTAAATATCGAGGAAGCGGTCAGCAATAACGTGCTTGGAACACGGATTATTGTTGAGGCTTCCATTGAGAATAATGTCGACAGACTGGTAATGATTTCCACTGACAAGGCAATCTGCCCTACCAGTGTATATGGAGCAACCAAACGGATCGGTGAGATGCTGATCCTGGATGCAGCGAGGCGGACGGGAAAATCTTTCTCAGTCGTGCGTTTTGGAAATGTCTTGGGAAGCAGAGGCAGTGTTTTATTGCGCTTCAAGCGCCAGATCGACTATGGTGGCCCAGTAACTGTGACCCACCCAGATATGGAACGCTATTTCATGACAATACCAGAGGCAGTTCATTTGGTACTGCAAGCCTCTGCAATGGGAAAAGGTGGAGAAGTATTTGTACTTAATATGGGAGACCAAATCAGGATCCTTGATCTTGCCCAGGATTTGATCCGCCTTTCCGGACTCGAGCCGGGTAAGGATATTGAAATCGTGTATACAGGGATCCGTCCTGGTGAAAAGCTGACTGAAGCTCTATGGGATGAAGGTGCGGATTATCTCTCAACCCCTCACCCAGACGTGCTGCGTTTGAATGAGGATGAAATCTTAAATAGTGGCGATCTTAAGGCAGCTATCAATAACTTGATCGAACTGGGGAAAAAAGGTGAGCCTGATCAGGTGGTAAGCAAGTTAAATGCAATCGTTCCTGGAGCGGTGGTCAGCAGCACACCTTCTCCAGATTTAACTTCGATTATCTAATCAGCCATGACAGCTATTACCCCAGTCGATTGGGATACGTTCATCTCTCAATTTCCCAATCCGCATATCCTTCAAACCTCAGCATGGGGGCAATTAAAAGCAGAATTCGGGTGGCAATTAGCACATGTTGCTTCACATACTTGTGGAGCGCAAATCTTAATCAAACGCATATTTCCTGGAATAAATTTCGCTTACATTCCTAAAGGACCGATCGGCTCCAGTGAGGACCAGTTGTGGCCTGAAATCGATTCAATATGCCGGGAAAGGAATTGTGCATTTATAAAGATTGAGCCAGATGAATGGATGAAGGATGATGGGGAGACAGAGAGCAACGATTATAATTTTTCGAATAAGTTTGTCAAAAGCCACCATAGCATTCAACCGATGAGGACCATGCTGGTGGACTTATCCGGTGAGGAATCTCAAATCCTCAACCGGATGAAGCAAAAGACACGCTACAACATCAATCTCGCTCTCAAGAAAAATGTAATCGTAAAACCTCAGGTTGAATTAGGCGCATTTTATGATTTAATGAAAATTACCGGTGTCCGCGATCAATTTGGTATACACAGTCTGGCTTACTACCAACGAGCTTATGATCTTTTCCATGCCCGCGACCAGTGTGTGCTGCTTATTGCCGAATATGAAGGCACGCCTATCTCAGCTCTAATCGTCTTTAGAGTCGGAAACCGCGCCTGGTATTTTTATGGTGCGTCATCAAATTTGCACCGGGATAGAATGCCTAACTATCTATTGCAATGGGAAGCAATCCGCTGGGCTAAAAACCAGGGCTGCATTGAGTATGACTTATGGGGAGTGCCGGATGTTGATCTGGAAACCCTGGAAGAAAACTTTGCCTCACGTAGTGATGGATTGTGGGGGGTATACCGGTTCAAGCGCGGCTTTGGAGGGGAGATGAAGCGATCAATCGGTCCATGGGATAGGGTATACAATCCATTCCTTTATCGACTATACTCAATATGGTTAAAATACAGAAAGGTTGAGGGTTAAGCAGCTGAGGCCGATCCAATGCTTCCAAATATCCCATCCCAAGTAAATCCAATTCAATGGAATGCTGCAATTACCCAATTGTGGGGTGCGCATATATTACAAACTTGGGAATGGGGGAAGGTTAAAGCTCAATTTGGATGGCAGCCGAATTATCTACTCTGGTACCAAGATAAAAGTCAATATACAACCTTCATAAATCGCTTGCCTGATGAGATAAAAGAAGGACATTTGGCTGCAGCAGCACTCATCCTGCAGCGAAATATCAGGATCGGTGGATTTGCCCACAGGATGGGGGTAATATACGTCCCCAAGGGACCACTACTTGATTGGACTGATGAACTCTTACGCCAACGGGTCTTACAGGATCTCAAGCAGTTCGCACAAAAGCACAACGCCATCTTTATTAAAATCGACGCAGATTTAGAGCTGGGAAGTGGGATACCGGGTGAACCCGGATCGAATGAAAACCAAATTGGCAAGACCGTCATCAACCACTTACGATCAGATGGGTGGCAATTCTCAGAAGAACAAGTCCAATTCAGGAACACTGTACTCATCAATCTGGAACAAAGTGAAGAAGAGCTGCTTGCCAACATGAAGCAGAAAACGCGCTACAACGTAAACCTGGCAATGCGAAAAGGGGTGACGATGCGGACAGGTAAACCGACCGATATCGATATGCTCTTCAAGATGTATGCAGAAACCTCCGTTCGAGATGGATTTGTCATCCGGAATGACAGCTATTACCGGGAGGTTTGGAATGCGTTCATGTTCCACCAAGGGCCAAAACGCCTTGATCAGCCAGTGGCGGAAGCACTGGTAGCTGAAGTGGATGGTGAACCGGTGGCGGGGGTAATCATATTTCGGTTTGCTGGAAAAGCATGGTATTTGTATGGGATGTCACGCCTGGCGCACCGGGATATGATGCCCAATTACCTGCTCCAGTGGGAGGCAATCAAACGCTCGAAAGCAGCAGGATGTAAGGTCTATGACCTGTGGGGTGCTCCTGATGAATTTGTGGAAACCGACCCATTGTGGGGTGTATTCAGGTTCAAAGAAGGGCTGGGTGGAACTGTTCATCGCTATCTCGGCGCATGGGACTATCCCGTGAACCGCATGCTTTACAGACTTTACACGAAAACCCTTCCAGGTTTGATGGATATCATGCGTAAACACGGTAAGGCGAACACAAAACAGGTAATCGGATAATGCAATGAGAACACTCCCACGGATAAGATTTGCCCATCTACCCACCCCGGTAGAAAGCCTCCCAGGCTCTCCGCTGAGCTAGGAGGTCCCAAGATCATTGTCAAGCGTGATGATCTCACCGGGCTGGCCTTGGGTGGTAATAAAATCCGAAAATTGGAATATTTACTGGCTGAAGCTCAATCCCATGGAGCAAAAACGATCATAACGGCGGGTGCAGTACAATCAAACCACTGCCGGCAAACTGCCGCAGCCTGTGCACGGCTGGGCTTTGACTGCACCCTGGTGTTATCGGGGGAGAAGCCAACATCTGTTACCGGGAACCTGATGCTTGACCTGTTATTTAATGCGAAAGTGATCTATACAACACTCCAGGAGCGAGATCAGAAACTCGATCAAACCTTTAAGGATGCCTGGGAGGCTGGTTTACGTCCATACTTGATCCCATATGGGGGCTCTAATACCACTGGAGCAAGTGCTTTTGCATTTGCAATAAAGGAATTGCTTGATCAAAACTACCAACCAGATTGGATCGTCTTCGCATCATCTTCAGCGGGTACACAGGCAGGTTTGGTTACTGGAGCAAGATTATTTGGGTATAAAGGAAAAGTCCTGGGTATTAGTGTGGACGAAACCGAAGCTGATCTGAAAGGGCACGTGGCTGCATTGGCAACAGCCACGGCAGATGCGCTGGGAGAAAAATTTGTCTTTCAGCCTCAAGATATCCTGGTATGTGCTGATTATCTCGGGGGTGGATACGGGGTGATGGGTGGACCGGAGATTGAAGCAATCCGATTATTTGCTGAAAAGGAAGGGATGCTGTTGGATCCCGTTTATACAGGACGTGCAGCTGCTGGGATGATTGACCTAATCCGAAAAGGATACTTCAAAAGAGATGAAACCGTGCTCTTCTGGCATACGGGTGGCACACCTGCATTATTTTCAGAAAAATACACAAGCCTTGTGGATAATCTTTAAATTACTCATAATTACTCACCCATCCCCCCTTTTCAAAAATAACCACTGGTGACACAGTAAAATCGACAGTGAGATGTTACAAACACTCAAAAGAGCTTTTTAATTCATTGCTCCTAAAGAGATTAATATCGATGTTTTCCAGGAAGGTGGAAGCGAGACAGATAGCGTGCTATCCATTCACGCCAGGATAGTTTTCGGATTTCAGCAGCAGCCATACGGGCAAACTCCGGATTACCTGGTCGGTGGCTGTAAACTGACGACTGGTACTCCTTCAATAATTGCTCCGCAGGTGTAGCCATGGCAGGGATGGCAGAAATAAGCAAAGCGGTTCGCTCAGCTGGAGTATCCTGAATTTTAGGCTTCTTGCCAACCCGCTCAAGGGCACGATTTATTTCCATATAAGAGCGCGATGCAGCCGGAAGTCGCCGATAATAGATCCAATTAACCAAAAATTCGGGTGGGGTGATCCCAAGACGGCGAAGTCTTTTTTCAACCCTTTCAGGTAATACAATAGAAACCCGTTTCAAGAAAGGAACAACCCTGAAGCCGCGCATCACTTGCCAGACAAAGATAAGCAAAAATCCAAGAGCAAATTGAAAGATGATAAACAAAATAATATTACCGGTAGTCCAGAAACTTTTGGGCTGAGTACCAGAAGATGGGCTATCCTGAGGAAGCTGTTGCTCAGATCCTAATTCCTCGTGGGTTACGTTTGTATCTCCCCGACCCGATTGGATCAGATCATAGCCTGCGATCACCTCACCTGATGGACGCCCGATATCCGATTGAGAGACTGTAGGTTCGAAATTGACCCAGCCGTTACCCGGGAAAAATACTTCAGGCCAGGCATGCGCATCACGTTGACGGATGACATAAATGGCCATTTCGTTGATTTTTTCACGGTTCGCAGCCGCACTGGCTCCAGATGGAAGATCCTGGCCGGTTAATGCTTGCTGTTCTCCCTGCGCAAACCCAACTGCCATACGGGCAGGGATCCCGATTGAACGCAATAATATGACCTCAGCTGAAGCGTAATAATTGCAAAAACCTGTTTTATAATCGAATAGGAACCAATCGATGCGATCCTGATTTGATGGCGGTTGATTGATCGATAATTCATATTGCATGTTCGCCCGTAAATACTGTGTGATCGCATCTGCCATGTCATATGGATTCGTCAAGCCGGCAGTAATACTTTTAGCCAAATCCTTCGTTCTTTGAGTGACATCCGTAGGTAATTGCAAATACTCATCTAAAACCCATTGGGGATAATCGGTACCTGCAAGCTTGAGCTTTAGTACCGTCATATCATCAATCGCGGCGCGTACATCGTATTGTTGGCCGGGGCGGACAAACGATTTGCTCATCAACGCGCTAAGATTTACAGTTCCGTCACTATTCGTGTTGATAAACGCCTGGGTAGTCAGGCTGGTCCAAAGGGGCTCGGAAACGGTATAGATATTCGAAATAGGTTCAAAGGGGGTAAATGTAAATTTAACGACAGAACGAACATCTCTACCAGGTTGAATGAGATCTTTACTATCCGCCGTCAGGTTACGGGGCGTCTGTATTGATGACGACCACATGTTATTGTCATACGTGTCGTAGGTTCGAGCTTCCCAGTAGTATCGAAGCCCTTCGGGTGGAAAGGGGGGAGCCAGAACTTCCATAACAACTTTATCGGATAATGAGCTGCCTAATCCCAGTGTCAGGGTGTCGGTGTAAAAATTCTGTACCGTTGTGGCTGATGCCTGAAGAGAGGCAAACATAAAGCTGAAACGATCTTTCAATGAAAGCCACGGCCTGGCAGTCATTTGCCACAATTGAGCGACAGGTTTAAAACTTTCTGCAAGGACGGGTACGTTCCACGAAAAGAACACCAACAACATCGTCAGGACCAGGGCGACACGTGATAAGTCAAAACCAATATCCGGAGGAGTATGGGTGTGACTTTTGTTCCATTTGGCAGTATTTTTAACATAAACCATGCGAGCGACCAGCAATAAGGAGAACAACAAGTAAAATGCCAGGTACAGGGTGCGGACGGATAACAGTGGATCGAAGGAATTGATCACAAACGCAGTAATTCCTCCGGGAATGAGGACCTTCCATGGGTTTGCTTCACGGAGTAAGACAACGCCCGCATAAATGGATATCGCCCAGAATAAGATGGCCATTAACAATAAAAAGAGTAGATTATCAGTAACGGGCTGCTTGGTTAATAGTTCCTGGATGACCGTTTCTAATCTGCCCCATAGAATGATCAAACGGTGTGGCCAGCTTATATCAGAATCGAGGGACAGGCCTAATTGCCAGGGAACAACTATCGCTCCGTAAGCAACTGCCAAAATAAAACACCATAAGCGGCTAAAAATGCTTACCCCAAGGACAATCCCCAATATTGTCCCGATAAAAGTGACCACCATAACCAGGTTAAGATCTAAAGTCCATAATGTGGCTACCAGGCGTGCAGCTGCGATCTGCATGAGAATGATCATCAGGATCACTGCCAGCAAATCCCAGACATGATGATTGGTTTTCTTTATATCCGAGGTGTTCATAGCTATCACCGCTAATATATCACATCTACATTCTAACAAAATACGCTTAATAGAAGATTATGGTTCAACTTTGGTTCTCATATATAAAGGGATATGAGCGGGTAGGAAGCAATAAATTGGGGGGATTCTCGTAAATTATGAGGAGTCGTTTTGAGAAAAAACGACTCGAAACGAATATTTTCTGATAGGTTTCTGGTTGGAATTGATTGATGAAAAAAAACAAATGTCATTCAAATAGTTTTCGAAGGTGATGCTGACGATGTAGATGGTAAGTAATTACATGCTTCCGGTAGACACCAACGGTATGAAGATTAGATCTGATTGTAAAATATGATCGGAAATCATCTTCAATTATAGCACAATATGTTCTGTTCCACAAGGGTTTTATCAAAAATGGTGGATTTTTTAAGATTTCTAATCTGAGAAGCTTGACTGATCTATATATAGGATGGTATGAAGGTGAACTTTAGAATCTAATCGAAACAAATCGAAAAGCAAGGCTACAAGAGCAGAGTGCTTCAGGCACAAAGTAGAGGCCCCCTGCTCTCCCCCCAGAACCAGGAGGGACCAGGCATCCCCTAAACTCCAAAAAACGGAGTTTAGGGGAGAGGTTAATTGATCATCACCGGACGATATTGACCAAACGGCGCGGGACGACGATTACTTTCCGAGGCGGTTTGCCTTCCAAGAATTTCTTGACCGCTTCACTTTCCAAGGCAGCTGTTTTGGCGGCTTCTTCACTAATATCCGCAGGGACGATGATGCGATCGCGCAATTTTCCATCGATCTGAACGATCAAAGTGATCAACTCGTCTGCTGCAGCGGCGAGATCGACATCGGGCCAATTTTGCTGGTGGATTGAATATGGCTTGCCCAGATAGGCCCACAATTCCTCGGTGATGTGCGGGGTCACAGGTGCCATCATCTTCAGGTAAATATCCACGGCTTCATCCCATTCAGGGGTACCCGCGGCACCCCGTTCGCGTGCCTTGTACATTTCATTAAGCAGCTCCATCAAGCCAGAAACAATGGTATTGAACTCGAACGCCTCAAAGTCATGCGTAATTTGCTTCAAGGTCTGGTGCAGTTTGCGCCGCATAGAACGCAATAACTCAGGATCCGGGTTGCCACGTTCGACCGGGTCAGTGAACAATATCCAGGTACGGCGCACCCAACGATATACGCCATCTATTCCTGTGCTGCTCCAGGGAGCACCCATCTCCCAACGTGCAAAAAACATCAGGTAGGCGCGCACCGTATCAGCGCCATAACGTGCCACTAAGTCGTCTGGAGCAACGACATTCCCAAAGTTTTTGGACATCTTCCTTCCATCTTCGCCCTGAACAATCCCCTGGTTTCGCATTTGGATCATAGGTTCAGGTCCTTCGGTGATGCCCATGTCACGTAAAGCTTTGTGGAAAAATCGAGTATACATTAAGTGCATCCGTGCATGTTCGATCCCCCCGGTATACGTATCCACCGGCATCCAATAGTCGTAATCTTTTTGTTCAAAGGGAGCACGGTCATCATGCGGACTGAGGTAGCGCAGGTGATACCAGGAAGAACACATAAAGGTATCCATGGTATCGGTTTCACGCACGGCGGGCTGATTACAGACCGGGCAGGTGGTATGCTTCCAGGTTGGATGGATGGTCAGAGGATTCACCCCGCTCGGGCGCCATTCCACGTCGTCTGGCAGCAAGACGGGCAGTTGGTCTTCAGGGACGGGGTTCCAGCCACAATGGTCACAATAGACCATCGGAATAGGCCCACCCCAATAGCGCTGGCGGGAAATCAGCCAATCGCGCAACTTATAATTCACGGCTGCTTTACCAATTCCTCTTTCCATAACATATTGTATTGCCGAGTTGAATGCCTGGTCTGCTGGTGTGCCAGTCAGGGGACCAGAGTTGACCATTACACCGCTGGCAGGAACTGAGGCTTCCATGGTGGCGCCATCCAAAGGTTCAGTATCCTGGGGTTGGATGACTACACGCACTTCAAGACCATACTTACGGGCGAATTCGAAATCCCGCTGGTCATGTGCAGGGACCGCCATGATGGCACCAGTACCATAGGTCATCAGCACGTAATCGGCAATCCAGACAGGTATTCGCTCACCGTTGACCGGGTTGATCGCATAGCCTCCAGTGAATACTCCAGTTTTCTCTTTATCAGTTGCCTCACGATCGATATCCGATTGGCGGGTAGCCTGCTGGATGTACGCTTCCACAACCTGCTGCAATTCCGGTGTGGTGATCTGACTGACTAATGGATGCTCAGGCGCCAGGACCATGAAAGTGACCCCCCACAAGGTATCGGGACGGGTAGTGAACACTTCAATAGGATCGCTTTGCTCAGTACGAAAAGTCACTGAAGCACCTTCGGATCGTCCAATCCAATCGATCTGCAGGTTTTTGACTGTCTCTGCCCAATCGATGGTTGAATAATCCAGCAGCTCATCGGCATAATTAGTGATCCTGAAAAACCACTGCTCCAGCTCCTTCTTGATCACCGGAGTGCCACAGCGTTCGCAATGGCGGTCATCCCCTATTACTTGTTCACGAGCTAAAGTGGTTTGATCCTTCGGACACCAATCGACAGCCGCATACTTGCGATACGCCAATCCGTGTTTATAGAGCTGGATAAAGAACCATTGGGTCCAGCGGTAATATTCTGGGTCACACGAGATCATTTCTCGCTGCCAATCCCACATCGCGCCCATACTTTTCAGCTGGCGGCGCATACGGTCAATATTCTCATAAGACCAGGTCTTGGGAGGAATGCCATGTTTAAAAGCGGCGTTTTCAGCAGGCAAGCCAAAAGCATCAAACCCGATGGGGAACATCACATTGTAGCCCTGCATACGCTTGAAACGGGCGCGGGCATCCGAGGGCGTCATGGCATACCAATGACCGATGTGGAAGTCACCCGAGGTATAGGGCAACATGGTGAGGGCATAATGTTTTGGACGGGTGTTATCGATAACGGCTCGATATAAACCGTCGGCATCCCACTTTGCCCGCCATTTTGGCTCAATTTCTGATGGATTATAAACAGGTAATTCTGACATTCTTTTCTCCATTTTTTAACTGTGATAATGTATCAAATTATACGTGATCAGGGTTTACGTGCGATTACAACCATCCGGTGGGCATCGGAGGTGAATTCCTTGCCTTCCAAACCGGCGTAGATGTGGTGCAGCTTCATGCCTGCCTGAGAAAGCATTGCTTCGATCTCATTCGGGTTATACAGGCGGACGAAAAATGGCTTATCCTTCCTTATTCCATCCCGAATCACGATGCGTTGGTTATAAAACCTGCCCTGCAGGCTATCAAAGCTCAACCGGTCGATCATCAAATTGCCATCTTTTTCAATCACAGAATAGGGCCGCATGCCTTTAAGCAAAGCATCACGGTTCTGAGAATCAAAGATCAATAGACCTCCTGGTTTCAAGGCACGGCGCGTATTGATCAAAACCTGCAGGTTCACTTCATCCGTGAAATAACCAAAGGAGGTGAAGAGCAGCATGAGGCGATCAAATTTATCATCAAACGTCAGCGTGCGCATATCTCCCTGCTGATATCTCACCGAAACATTACGCTTTTCTGCGTCCTGGCGGGCGATTTCCAGAAATCCAGGCGTCAGGTCAATCCCGGTGACGGTATGTCCCAGGGCTGCAAGGCGGTTGGCATGCCGGCCAAATCCACAAGCCAGGTCAAGGATTTCCATGGGCACGCTCAATTCAAGCAAGCTGACCAGTGCACTGACTTCGGCATCAGTGCGCTGGTCAGTTAACGACTCACGATAGAAATACATGTAATCATCTACATCAAATACAGCTTGAACGTCAAATTCCTTCTGGGTTGAATTATTCATATTTGCAGCCTCACAATCAAGTTGACTAACCTCCAGGGCGTTTCGGATGATCTGATCTGCGATCTTTATCCGCCGAGACCAATGCTAAGAAACCACAATCTCTTGATACCTTTCCAAGAGGAAAGGCAGCAAGCATATAAAACGCGGTAATTCGCGGCGCAGGTACCAGGTGGTGGTTAAAATTACGCTCATTTCTCCAACTCATCCTTAATCACTATTTAGATAACCTTTCAATCTACCAAACAAATATACAGACATGCAAAGTAGTGGAAAAATAACATTAACCAGAATTTTCTCCAGAAATTAGCCCTGAATAATCAAGCTGGTATAGATTTTGCATCTTATTCGCCAGAAACCATTTCATTCATAGAAGAGAGCATATGACTAACTCCCAAAAACAAGCACTCTGGCTTCAATTCTTGATCAGTATCTCAAAATTCGTAGACCGACGTGTCTCAAAAAACGGCGAACATAGTGCAAAAGTAGCCCAATGGGCAAGCACGACTGCCCGGGAGCTGAAGATGAGTGATGACGAAGTTGATAACGTGTATTGGGCAGCTATCCTACACGATATCGGCAAAATCGGCATCTCAGATCGGGTGCTGCGAAAAAAGTCAATCCTATCCGATGAAGATTGGGTATTGATCAAAATGCACCCCACGATCGGCTCGAATATCGTAAGCTCGATTGATGCCTACCCGGCGCTCGCCACAACGATCTCCGCACACCAGGAAAAATATGATGGGACGGGGTACCCAAAAGGTCTCAGTGGGAAGAATATTCCCCTCGGGGCACGCATCCTGGGCATTGCTGATGCTTACCAGGCGATGGTAGAACATCGATATTATCGAGAAGCCCGCACCCACGAAGAAGCTGTCGCTGAATTACATAAAGTAAAAGGGACACAGTTCGACCCGGAAGTCCTAGACGTGTTTTTAAACGTTATGGATTCAGAAGCGGCTGCCCATCCTTTATAAGTTCGGATCAACCCTGGTTGTTAAAGAACAAAAACCTTCGTCCATTCAGGGACGAAGGTTATCTCCGCGGTACCACCCTGGTTGCTCAATAACCTATCATAATTGACGGATTATACGAGCCACTCAGTTACGCTATAACAGGCGTACCTGCCAACAGCTAAACACGATCCTTTTTCACTGTTGAAGTCTGTCCTGATGGTTCAGGACGGCAGGCGAGTTCAGCCTTGAATAGTAACCTGTGCTCCTTATGCACCATGACGGGCTCACACCTCGCTCTCCCGACTCGCTGAAGGATGGCTTATTACTCCTGCCAAGACTTTAGGTGGACCCAGAGGGATTCGAACCCTCGGCCTTCTCAATGCCATTGAGACGCGCTCCCAACTGCGCTATGGGCCCAAAAATGTAGCCTGAATTGTACTCGCAAACAGATAAATCGTCAACCAAGCAAGTTTTACGCTTTGAGTGGGGGATATATGATTACAATAGCAGAGTATATTAATGGATAGCTAATCATACACTTCTATTCCTTTCTATCAAAAGGATTATACTCATCGGCAAGGAAGCATAAAAAGGAATTACATAATACTATGCATCGATCATCGAATATTACGGGGTCATCCAAGAGATCGATCGTCCTGTTGATATTGGCATTTCTGCTGATCAGCTGTACGAGCGCCTCCTCCACCCAATCAACGCCCGCTATAAACCCGAGCCCAATTCAAAGCAGTCCGACGAAGACTGCACAGCCCTTGAACGGAACCAGCTCGACAAGCACTCCTGAGGCAGGAGGATCTATCCCGGTGGTGACACCATCATCCGGAGGATCAACGATCAAAACTGTGTTTATCATCCTGATGGAAAACCACAATTGGTCGGATATTTATAAGAGCTCATCGGCACCTTATATCAACCAGACGCTCTTGCCTCAAGCTTCTTATGCGACGCAGTACTTTAATCCACCGGGAAACCATCCCAGCGAACCCAATTATCTCTGGCTGGAGGCTGGAACAGCTTTCGGCATCTCACACGACAGTACTCCAGCGAGCGACCATCAAGGCACAACCGATCACCTGGTAGCCTATATGGATAAAGCTGGAATCACCTGGAAGTCTTATCAGGAAGATATCAGCGGCCAGGATTGCCCGTTGAAATCAAAGGACTTATACGCACCGAAGCACAATCCGATGATTTATTTCAACGACGTGACCAATACTAACGACCCGAAGTCGGCATACTGCATTGCGCATGTGCGACCCTTTACCGAGCTACAGGCAGATTTGACAACTGGAAGCACGGCTCAATATAATTTCATCACTCCAAACCTGTGTAATGACATGCATAATTCCAACGGCTGCCAAACCCAAGATGCGGTTAAAAATGGAGATAGCTGGCTTTCTGAGCAGGTACCGATGATCATGGATTCAGACGCATACAAACAGGGAGGAGTTATTTTTATAACCTGGGATGAGTCTGAGGATGGAGACCATCCGATTGGGATGATCGTTTTATCTGGAGCTGCAAAAGGCGGTGGATATTCGAACACCATCCACTATACGCATAGTTCCACCTTGCGTACCATTGAAGAGATTTTTAATATTACCCCACTACTGGGAGATGCCGCAAAAGCTACAGATTTGAGTGATCTGTTCCGTACGTTCCCGTGAGTGATGCCCAGTCTGAAGTACGATGTGGGCGTTGGGGAGATTATTCTAGTATATTTTGTTCAAATCCTACCTCTCCGGTCAAAAGCTGACCGGACTTGCTACGCCCCTGTAAAAATGGACTTCCCCAATATTGTGCCTTTTTAGACAGCCCCATTCCGTTTGGAGCGTATCAATAGAATAAGCTTAGGCATTACCTGTTTACATACGAAGACTGTTGAGCTGATGAACTCAACAGTCTTCGTTTATCCGATCAAAACCCTCCCTAAATTGCGTGGGTCAACAGAGCAACACCATAAGGAGCGAGGGTTAATTGATCACCATCTATCTCACCATGTAAATGCTCATAGGCAGGCCAGGGCAGCTGTATTTTTTGCTCGGAGCGGCCATGGTTTATCAGGATGATGACTTCACGGCCATTGTTATCAACCCTCCTGCAGGCTTCAACTTCGGGGGGTGTTACCATCACGGGCTGTATGCCCGCTGATTGGGTGATCTTTTGAAGCAAGGATAGCTGAGTTACATCATCCAGGTAAGCGCCAATAAAGGTTACAGTTCCTTTACCAAAGTTGTGCTGTGTGATGGCAGGCTGCCCATCCAACCAGCCATTACTCTTGCCGTAAGTTGCCAGAATTTGAGTGCTTTCACTATCCAGAACTCTTAAGCGCTCAGCCCAGATCTTTGAAGTCCCTTTCCAGCCATTTCCGAGTACAGGTACCGGGGTCATCAGGGCATAATAATCCACCACCTCCACCCCGCTCAGCTCCGTCAGAGCTCCCGGCTGACGAGTGGGTAAAAGAGCGTTATATTCGTCTTTCATCCCACTGCGCAGGGTGAGCACAAGATGTCCACCCGCTTCCACAAAAGCTTTCAAGTGTGCCACCCTCGGAGCAGTCAAAATCAACAAAGCCGGGGCAATCACGAGCTTATATCCCAGCAGCGGTTGGTCAGCAGAGATAATATCGATTGAGATATTTTTTGCAGCGAGAGGTTGATAGTAATGAAGGAAATGCTGAATATAATCGAAATCTTTATGGTGCTGCTGCCATTGAATTGCCCATCGACTAGGGTAACAATTTAATATTGCCACCTCAGCCGCGATCTTGGTTCCAGCAATTAGATCAGAGCTGGAGGCGAAATCCTTGGCTAACTGCTGTGCTTCTGTATAGAACAGCCTCGGCTGACCGGTTGTATCAACCAACGTACCATGATATTGTTCCTGACCATTCAAAGGCGAGCGCCATTGCCAATAAAGCACTGCATCGGCACCATGACCCACTGCATGCCAGGCCATGGCGCGGGCTTCCCCTTTATTAAGAACATTATTGAGTGGCTTCCAGTTGACATTCCCTGGCTGGGTTTCCATTAACCAGAAATTTTGGCGTTTAAACCCTCGTACCAGATCATGCGCCGCTCCTGAGGTCTGGTATTCATGGTTGCCCATCCCTACGTACCAGTCCCAGGAGGCAATATCCAAATCTTCACTGAGCGCATAATGATCATAACCATCGTGCCAGTTCATAAAATTGTGCGTGATCCATGTGCCCTGACGCAAATGCGGTCTCAATTGGTCGATTTGCAAGCGCTGAAATTTTTGGTAACTCAGGGTGATGAAACGCTTGAATTCCAGCATTAATCCAGGGTTATGCGCACCAATCGGCAGGGGGATCTCGTCCCACGAATCATAGGTCTGACTCCAATATGCGGTTGTCCAATGATTATTCAGCTTTTCCAAGGTCCCATAGCGTTGGGCCAGATATTCTTGAAAGAGACGCTGGCAGTTCGGGCAATAACAGTAACGATTAAACTCATTATCGATCTGCCATCCGATGACATGTGGGTTGGTGCCGAAGCTTTCCGCCATCTGCCCCACCAGCTGCTCCACTGAGTGATGAAAGTCAGTTGAATTAACACAGTAATGACAGCGGTTTCCGAACTGGACACGCCGACCAGTTTCATCGATGGGCAAGATTTCTGGATATTTTTTTATCAACCAGGCAGGCGGACCAGCAGTGGGTGTGCATAAAACCGTTTCGATACCCGCCTCAGCCAATGCTTGAATGGCATGTTCCAGCCAGGTAAATTCAAATTTTCCATCCGCTGGTTCCAGGCTAGACCAGGCGAAATCTCCCATCCGAGCGGTATTTAAACCAGCCGCACGCATCAGGCGAATATCTTCCTGCCAATTCGCCTCAGGCCATTGCTCTGGGTAATAAGCAGATCCGATGTGTAGTTTTGAAGCCTTGGTGAGTAGTGGTTTGGTATCCATTTCTTGTATTCTCAAAAATCAACGAAATAATTTTGGCCAGATGTTCTTTGGCAAATCAATCCACATATACCAGTGAATTAATATGCTGAATTAATTATGGATTCAGGAACTCATCAAGTGCGGGTAAAGCACGACTCTTGGAATCGAATAGAGCTTGATTTTCCCAGGCATTCCCAGATTCGGGATCGGTTGAATCCCATCCATTCCCTGGTACGGCAGTCCAGGTAGCATCCCAATAGAAAATGCCGAGCCCGCGTCCATTGGTCACCCCGCGCACAATCGACATGATATCCCTCAACATGGTGCGCTGACCTTCTGGGGTAAACGGGTAGCCCGGGACTACCATACTCTTATTGGCGATATTTGCCAGGGAATCTTTCTCCTGGTCTGTAAATGCATAACCAGTCTCTGCCACGATTACGTCTTTATCATAACGAGCAGAAATATCATTCAGGTTGGCCTGCAATTCAGGCAAACTCCCATGCCAGAAGGGGTAGTAAGAGATGCCAATGACGTCGAATGGGACCTCTCTCCGAGTTATATTATCGAACCACCAGCGAGCAAGGTCATTGTCACCTCCCTCGGCAATGTGCAGCATGACAAGGGTGGAACTGGAGCAATCTTTTACAGCCTGATAGCCTTCTTTAAAGAACGCGGCCAGATTATCAAAGTGGTTATAATCTCCATCCGGCCACAACATGCCAGCATTAATCTCATTCCCCACCTGAACCATATCAGGGGGCGTCCCCTGGGCGACCAGACTATTACAAACATCATAGGTGTGATCATAAACCGCTTGCTTTAGATGTTCGAAATCGAAATCTTTCCAGGCTGCTGGTTTGATTTGCTTGCCAGGATCAGCCCAATTATCTGAATAGTGAAAGTCCACCAGTCAATTTAATCCCCAGGTCTTTCAACCTGAGAGCCATCTCTAAAATTTCTGCTTTACCATGGTACCCATCGCTGGATCCACCCAAACACGCAGGCGGGCGTAATTCAGGCCTTAATCTTTCAGGATTTGTAAAGCATCAGCCTGGGTTCCATCACTATACTTGTAAACCCCTCCCATATCTTCGGATTTCTTCAAACTCGATATATCTGCTCCGAGGATTGAGAGTGCAACCTGACCAGGAGCCAATTCAATGTCATCAAAACTCGCCCAAGTATCAGGATTGCCATCTGAATACAGGCTGATGGTGCACTGACCATCGGTGACCTGATTAGAGACTGAGAGCTGAACCCAACGATAACCGGGCGTGGTAGAAGGAACATACACCCGCTTTTCCTCACTGCCACATTTGAGGGCAAGATAGACTGCATTTTGCCCTCCGCTCGAACGCACCCAGGCACGCAAGGTGTACCACTCATTTTCCAACCCGGATATAGTTTGCCATGTTTCTACCTGGTAAGCGTTTGTCCCCTTATGGGTCAGACGGAAATCACCTGAATGACCTCTATCTTCGATCTGAATAGCTTTTTCTGCACCGGTAGTTTTCCAACCTGTAATCGTTCCGTCCGATTCCTTCGCTTCAAACCCAGGATTTATCAGGTTGACTGTTCCTGAATTGGCGCCTGGAATTTGAGTGGGTGGTTCGTCGGTGGGAGCAGGATTGGTATCTTGGGTGGATGAGCATTGTGCCTGGCATTAAGGTTGGATTATCTAGATTCGACTCGATTGAAGTTTTAGTTGAAGGCAGCAGATGCGGGAGCTGTCGCCTGGGGGTTCACAGGAGTGCATGCAGCAGCGACAATCAATAATATCGCAATAGTGAGGTTAGTGATGCTGAGGAGTGTTTTCTTAAGGAACATTATAAATAAGCCTTTTAAGTCAAAAGTGTAAGCAAGAATGTACTTTAGCAGGCATCAGAATTGCGCACTGGTATTAACCATAACAAGTTATGGATAAAACTTGTAATTCTCGCCCTTATCCTTTTACTGCACCCTGGGTGAGCCCACCGACAATCTGATCTTGAAGGGCGAGATAAATGATCATGATCGGTAAGGCACCCATCAATGCTCCGGCGGCAAAAACTCCCCACCTTTGTTGAAACTGTGCACCTGCGAAGATCTGCAAGCCGACCATCAAGGTGTAATGCTCATTACTTCTGAGCAGCACCCGTGCCAGGACGAACTCGCCATAGGTACCAATGTAGTTCGTAATGGCAATGACCACCAGGATTGGTCGCAATAATGGCAGGATCAACTTGATAAAGATTTGCCAGTGGGAAGCACCTTCCACCATGGCCGATTCATCGATATCACGTGGAATTGTATCGAGAAAACCTTTCATCAGCCAGATATTGACACCCATCGCCCCACCCAGGTAAACCAGGATCAGGCTGGTGTGATTATCCAGACCGACGAAGGGAAGAACATCGCCGACCTGGGAGATCATCAGAAAGGTGGCGACCAGTGCCAGCAAACTGGGAAATGCATTGATCAACAAGAGGGCTTTGAGCATCGTCTGGCGACCGAGGAAGCGAAAGCGTGAGAAAGCATATGCTGCCACCGTGGTGATCGAAAGCGAAACCACCGATGTGATCGTGGCGATTTTGAGCGAATTATAAAACCACGTCCAGAACGGGAACTGATCCGATTTCAACAAGGTGAGATAGTTTCCAAACCCGGGATTCTTTGGGATGAGAGTCTGGGTGGCCAATGTGCCGGTTGGGTTTAGAGAGGCAGAAATCATCCACAGAATGGGGAAAATCGAGAAGATAATCAGGAACACCGCAACAATCAGACGTATCCCAATGCCAAATCTGCGTTGGGCTTTGTTGGACGTACGCAGCCGTTGGAATGTGGAGATATCAGACATTTTCACTGACCTCCTCCCACATACGGGTGTAGCGGAACTGGAAGAGTGTGATAGCACCGACGATAAAGAAGATAATTATCGTGATGGCTGCGGCAAAGCCGTAATTGACACCGCGACTGCCAGAGAAAGCCAGGTTATACACATAGCTGATCAAGATGTCTGTATGCCCGGCGGGGGTAGGAGTACCTGCGATTGGCGGACCACCCGCGTTGAACAGGTAGATCAAATTGAAATTGTTAAAGTTGAAGGTAAATGAGGCAATTAATAATGGCCCGACAGCGACCAAGAGCAGGGGTAGAGTAATGCTCCTGAAATTCTGCCATGGACTTGCCCCATCCACGATAGCTGCTTCATAGATATCCTGAGGGATGGATTGAAGCGCACCACTGCAGATCAGCATAAAGTAAGGATAACTCAGCCAGAGGTTAACCAGAAGAATGGCTATTTTTGCCCACCATTGATCGGTGAACCATTGGGGAGACCACCCGAGCAAATTTTGCAGCATGCGTGATATCACGCCAAGCTCTGGATTCAACATGCCGCGCCAGATCAAAATGGTGATCAGAGCCGGCACAGTATAGGGAATGATCAATAATGAACGGATTAATTTCTTGAGTGGGAAAGATGGATCATTGAACAGGATGGCAATTGCCAGACCCAGGGCGAAATTAAACAATAAGCTAAAGAAAGCGAAAGCAAAGTTCCAGGTGACCACCCGACCATTGGGCCGCGCAAAGCTGGACTGATGAAAAAATCCCTGAAATTATTAAACTTGATCGATGCGACAAAACCAGGTCGAAGCGCTTCACCCGATGATGAAGTAAACGTGCCGCGCAGATTTTTATAAACAATACCGCGTTTCGTTGATTGATCATCGCATCCTGGGTGGAATCATAAATCGTAAAGAGGCAGCAGCTCAGCAGCTTCGGTTGGTGAACGGACCTGGATCGTTTTTCCCGCTTCACCAAACAAGATTTGGGTAAGATTTTTATCCGTGGCTGCCAGGATGGCATTCAATCTCTGGTAGCCTTCGATCGTCTACAGGGATACCTTTGCCGTCGAGCTCACCAATGCCATTCTCCGCCAGATGCAGGTTGGGTGAGCGGCTTTCCAGGTATCGCCAGGTATGCATTTCCATCCAGCATCCTTCAGCCACAGGGCATAATCACCATCGGCTGATTTAAACGCGGTCCATGTATATGCCTTCCCTGTTTCTGGGAGATATTTTAAATTCAGTATCTGGGCTACGGCTTGTTCCTTGGTGATGAGATGGCTCTCTCCATAGTTCGTAAAAGCGACCCAGACAGTAAAAAAGATCGGATAGATAGTAAACAAGGGCCATCAGGACCAACCCAACTGCCATCCATCGCAGGGGATATGCCTTGCTGCGTAAAAATATAACATTGATAAAAATTGTGATAATGAGAAATAAAGCTGCCAAGGGGTAGTAACCCAGTGCAACCAGTTTGCTCAGGAACCAGATGACTGCAGGCATCTAGTGCGATCAAGATCACATATTGCGCCAGGCGAGGAAAACCTGGCACAGAATCGTGTGTCTTTGACTTGGACGACGCCTTGGGAAGCAGTGGAAGCCATGCTTACACCTCCTTGTGTCCATTTCGTGATGCAAGGATGAAAAGAAGGCCGGGGGTTTTCCCCGGCCTTCTCAAGTATTAGATATTATTCGATCGTGACTTCCACCAAATGGGTGTCAGGATTATAAGTGAAGGTTACAGTACCATCAGCGGTCAGTTTGAGCGGATAGTTGGGTCCATCCTGAGCGCCATCCGAACCGTAATTCACCGTCCAGGCACCATCCATGGCAACCTTGAACTCATAATCTCCGGTCTGTAATTTAACAGTGAGGGTGTAAAGACCATCATCACCCTTCTTCATGGCAGTTGCTTCGCAGGCCGGATCCCATGTGCCACCACATCCAACCTGGTCCTGGTAGCTGCCGGGCAGGTTGACCATACCGGCCAGTGCGCCAGCGATCAATGAACGTACCTGGTCGGCTGCGTCTTTCATGGCTGCTTCAGGGGTCTGATCTGCCGGAAGCTGCCAGGGCGATACCATTATTCCATGCAGTCCACACCGAGCCCATTTCGGGGATATTCGGCATCGGCATGGCATTAACACCAGCTTCTCCCATCGCCTTCAGGTCCGGATCATCCGTTTTCGCAAGGACAGACTTGAAGGCAGAGGGGCGTAAACCGGTCTCGTAAATTTGTCTGCATGAAATCTTCTGTGGCGACATACTCGGTCAGGAAGGTCTGGGCTAAAAGCACATTTTCGCTGAAGGCATTGACCATAAAGCCCTGGACACCAAGGAACGGGACACCCTTGTCAGGAAAGCTGGTGTCTACCTTATAGGGTACACCGGAAGCGCGGATACGATCCAAAGCCCATGGGCCAGCCATCAGGAATGGAACCTGGCCGGTTTCGAACAATGAATGGGCGGTTTCATAGTCAGCGGTGGTGGGGATGAGACCTTCTTTGGCAGCATCAGCAAGATACTTTACTCCAGCGATCATGCCTGTTCCATCAAGACCTACGTCCTTAGGATTCCAGGCGCCGTTCTGCATCCAGACCAAAGATATAACCGCCAAAAGCGGTCAGGACAGGCATGTTCTCATAGCCGCCACCTGCCATGGCAAATGCATATTGAACTTTACCTTCTGCTTTCAGCGTTCGACCAATATCGAGCACCTCAGCCCAGGTCGTGGGAGGTGTGGTAACCAGGTCTGTGTTGTAGAAAAAGCCCAGGTTCTCAGTGGCGTAAGGCACACCATAGAGTTTTCCGTCGGTGTAGGTGAAAGCCTGCAGCGATGATTCAACAAATTCGCTTTTCTTGTCACCCAGGTCGATGGGAGCTACCAGACCACTCTCGACCAGCGCACCCAGCCAGTCATGGACGCCGATGAAAATATCGGGGCCTTCACCAGCCGGAGCGGCTGTAATCATGGGGGTGCGAATATCTTGCACACGACCCAAATCCTCGACGACAAGCTCCACATTATATTTAGCCAGGAAGTCGTCTGCGAAGGAAAGCAAGATAGGGGTGCGAGTATCGTCAGCCCAGATTTTTAATGTAGCCACAGGAGCAGCCACGGCTTCGGTTGGTGCTTCGGTTGGCTCAGCCGTGGGTTGTTCAACGACTGCGGTGGGCTGCACAACAACTGCAGTGGGTTCCACAGGAACGGCGGTTGGTGCAGCCGTCGCCTGGGGTGCACAGCCACTAATAAAAGTGCTGAGCAACAAGGTGATCACGATAATTGTAAGAAATGGTCGGGTTTTGTTTCTCATAGCATCTTCTCCTCTATAAAATGAATTTTTGGCGGAAGAACATCAGGGTATTCCCGATATTGACCTATGCTTGCTCCACCATGGCTTAAATTGTGACCTTAGGAATGTGAACGTTCACATTAAAATAACATAAAAAACACAATAAGTCAATAGTATTTTTCATAATTCATCGATATTGTGCATTATCAGGCTGGTATTGACAAAAAATAGTTGTATTTCGGGATGAAATTATGGTATAGTATCTGTGAACGTTCACAATTCTAGTACCAACGAGTGTGGATTATGGGCTCAGAAAACAATACTAAAGTGACCATGCTCGATGTGGCGAAAATTTGCGGAGTTTCTTACCAGACTGTTTCGCGGGTGATTAATAACAGCCCAGATGTGTCAGCAACAACCCGACGTTTGGTCCTCAAAGCAATCAAAGACCTCGGTTATCACCCCAACCAGCTAGCGAGAAGCCTAAAGACACATCGGTCATCAATTCTTGAAGTGATCACCTTCGGAGTTGAAACGTTCATTCCGCGCGAGCTTATCATTGCCATGGGACGTGCCTCCATCGAACATGGCTACAGCTTGATGTTTACTGATATTCCCCATGATGATCCTGAAGAAGAAAACCGCTTATACGCTCATCTCAACAGTGGTTTATGCGATGGAGCCATCCTGACAGCTCCGGTGGAGAGTAAATTGTTTGAGGAAATCACAGCGAATCCACCTTTACTCCCCATTATCCAAATTCGAAATCAGCGGGGATCGGCTGCGCCTTCTGTAATCATTGATCAATATTACGGCAGTCAAATTGCTACACAACACCTGCTGGACCTGGGTCACCGGCGAATCGCTGAGATTTGTGCGCCTCTGATCTATCATGAGGCACTTAGCCGCCATACAGCCTTTGAAGATACATTAAATATATCCGGACTTTCACCGGCCGACAAAGTTGAAGCCAATGAATGGATGCCTCATGACGGCTACCTGGCGGCCAATCAACTCATTGAGCGTGGGGTAAACTTCACCGGATTGATCGTCTCTAACGACTATTTAGCACTAGGAGCTATCCTTGCCCTGAATGAACATGGTTTGCATATCCCTGAAGATATTTCCATTGTAGGTTTTGATGATGCCCCAGAATCAGCCTACTATATGCCTCCATTAACCACCATCAAGCAAGATTATGATGCCCTGGGAACTGAAAGCATTCATTATCTAGTGGAGCTGATTAATAACCAGGAAACATCCATCCACCAAAGGGTGTTGACGCCCCAGCTCATCCTAAGGGAGAGCACACGGGTGCTTGAATCGATTCCTGTCAAGAGCGGATAGTTCAATCGATAACCCAACTGGATCCACTTCGGTGGATGCATCGGAAGAAAACATGGCAGCTATAAAAATTGATCCTAATTTTGAGAATCTTCCGCAGCGCCGTTTGAATCCCCTCACCGGTGAGTGGGTGTTGGTGTCTCCACATAGGGCGTCCCGGCCATGGTTGGGCCAGATAGAAAAAAGAGTGATCGAGAATCTCCCAGCCTATGATCCTGGTTGTTACCTGTGCCCAGGTAACGGGAGAGCTGGTGGGGTTAAAAATCCTACTTATACCGGCACATTCGTCTTCGACAACGATTTCCCCGCTTTGTTACCTGTTTCGTCACACTGCTCTGACCAAGCGGATGTACCTTTCCTGGTTTGTGAACCTGAACAAGGGATCTGTCGGGTGGTTTGCTTTTCACCCCGCCATGATTTGACTTTACCCGAGCTCGACAAATCGACAATTGAAGGTGTGCTTTCTACATGGATAGAACAATCTGCTGATCTGGGTAGACACGATTTTATACACTACGTCCAGGTATTCGAAAACAAGGGAGAGCAGATGGGGTGTTCTAATCCTCACCCACACAGCCAGATATGGGCAAGTGATCATATCCCCAATGAACCGGGCAAAGAACTGATAAAACAGGGTGAATATTATAAGCAGCACAAGCGACCTCTTTTGGTAGATTGCATGGCTGAAGAGCGCAATCGGGTAGACCGTATCCTGACCTGCAATGATCACTTTACTGCCATCGTCCCATTTTGGGCAATCTGGCCTTTTGAGGTGCTGATCAGCGCTCACCGCCCAGGACTTACCCGCCTGACAGAAATGACTCCAGGGGAGCTAACCGCCCTGGCAGAAGTGATGAAATTTGTAACAACCTGCTACGACAATCTATTTGAAATGTCATTTCCCTATTCGATGGGCTTCCATCAAGCTCCATTTGATGACCAACCTCATCCTGAGTGGACCTTGCACGCCCATTTTTATCCGCCCCTATTACGCTCTTCGACTATACGCAAGTTTATGGTCGGCTATGAAATGCTGGCTATGCCCCAGCGTGATATCTCCCCAGAAGCTGCAGCTGAACGCCTGCGCAGTCTGCCAGAGGTGCATTATAAACAGCGCAGCAGGTGAAAGCACTTGGCGATATGAAGCAGTTAAGGAACTGGTTTTGAATAACCCAGGCTAACTGGGCGGAGTAACCTCGCCGGAGGTCAGCCGAGGTGGACGTGGTCTCATTATCGGTTTAACAACCTGGAACAATGGTCCTGCATGAGTTGATACGGCACAAAAGAGCAACCATCATTATAGATTGCAAAAACGTGTTCCTGTAATTATTGAATAAATCAGTGTGCGGACCAGACTAATTTTGCCACATCATAAGCAGCTTTGGGGCGTCCTAAAAGACAGGCATTTTGAGCTTGCTGTTTATAGAGCAAGCGATCTCCTGCCAACCAATGACACATTGCTTCCAGGACTTCGATCGGATCTTCAGCCAGCACCCCGGCATTACCAGCAACAACATATTCTGCATTGCCAGTTTCCTGTCCAGGGATAACATCGATCAAGATCAGAGGCAAGCCGCATGCTAATGCCTCAGAAACGGTCAGACCGCCGGCTTTACTTAGAACGCAATCCGCAGCTCGCATAAAAGTTGCCATCTCAGAAACAAAATTATATAAATGTGCTTGAACATGCCACTCCGTCTGCTGGAATTGTTGATACAGCTCTTCATCTCCTCCAGCGACAATGACCAATTGCAGGGGTAATCCAGAATGATTAAGCACGCGCAGAGAATCATACAGATTCACAACGCGTTTACTGCCAATCGCAAGCACTGTAAATAACTGCTCGTTCCAATCAAGACTTACCCTTAAAGCGGATTGGTTTTGCGTGAATTTAAAGAGATCTGGCCGGACTGGGATGCCTGTGATGATTACTTTTTCAGGTGATAAGCCTGCATCGATTGCCAGGTCATATACGGTTTGAGTGGGTACCAGACACAGATCAGCGACTGGATGAAACCAGAGCCTGTTTACTGTCGCCAGATCTGTGACGACGGTTAGCAATGGAATACGTTGTCTATCAATATCGAAAACCGCAGAAAGAATGCCCTGGTAAAAAAGATAGGTGCAAACAATGACATCGGGCTTCTTATTAACAATTATCTTCCGTAAGACATTAAATAACATCAAGGTCCAGGTACTCTTGAGCAGGCTACCTGCCATCCGCGTCTCACTGACACGATACTCCAGCTTATATAAATCAGGATACTCTCGCACCAGATGATCATAATTACTCTGCTCTTCGCGCAAGAAGGCTGGCGAATGGGGATCGTCGAGCGGATTTACAATTTCAACGAGGCATTCTTCACCATAAGTCTCATTTAGTGCGGAGGCAATCGCGTTGGCAGCACTACGGTGCCCGTATCCATAATCGGCAGTCAAGATCAGGATTCGTTTCATGCATACTCCAAGGCAGGATGTAAACCTGACTTAATTTTACAGCAAGTTTGAGCTTAGAGAGCTTTGTTTTCCATTACATCAGGCTCGTCACAATGGGTATCTCACTGCGGAGGGGGTATTGAATAGGATTGGTACTGTTTACTGCAGGTTTATTACTTTGATTTGTATCCATTTTTATCTCCTAGTAAAGTCAATTTTGATGTAATTACTCACCCATCCCCGCTTTATCCCCCCTTCTGGAATTGTGTGGTGGAATTGTGCGAAAAAGTGGAAGGGGGGAAAGTGCTCGAAAAAAGGATGTACGTCGGGTCTACGCCCCTCCGCACATCCTTTTTTCGATATTTTTATATCCATAGTGCATTAATTGCATGCAAAGAGTTACAGGATGAGTAAATACATTTTGATTATAGAACGTTTCTCAAATTGGTTGCCCATTCCCGAATGAAAGGCCAATTTCGATAATCTCCAGGCTGAGCTTGAATAATGATTAATACAAATAATCTCTGCCACAAGCGTAAACGGAATAAATCCAGCTTTCCTCCAAAAAAGGCGACACTGACTGGCTTAACCGCGGGTGCTGCTTTCAGCACGGGTTGTAGATATTCGTCGACAGTCGCATAACGTTCCCTGAAACTCAAGCGGTTCGGATCCTTGGGAGGCTTTACCAGGCGTGAATCTACATAGATCGCCGTCTCTCGAGGAATTTGATTCTCTTTTTGAGTAAGGCTCATTGCGGTTATAAAATAAGCCACCTTTCCCTTGTTCAACCCATGTTGGTACTTTTTCACGAATTTGACCGCCGTTCGATGCCAGCCCATGATCATCGGCGCGCCCACGACCACGGCATCATACCCCTCAACCGCAGCAACTTCATCGATCAGGCGAACATCTACCTGTGCGCCATCTTTGCCGAGCTCTTCTCCGACTGCCTGTGCTACGTCAGCGGTGGACCCAGCATTGGTAGCATAGGCAACTAAGATTTTCTTCATATATTCTTCTCCTGCCAATATTCTTCAAGAATCAGACGGTCTCTTGATATTCCCGATTTATAACTCCCAAGCTGTATTGGGTTTATTGAATTGTACATAATATTTATTCCTGGTCCGCAACATATCGGGCAGCTCGCGCAGATATGACTTGGGCAGCGCTGGTGATAGGTAAACCGCCCCGCTAAAAAGTTCCTTGTCATCCTTAAGAACACCGTTCTGGCGTGCCTCGGCGACAATATCCTGGTAATCCGTCCATAGATAAACCCCTATCGTCACCCAAACGCCGTTTGGAATTTCATAATCATCCAACACGCGTAACGTCTCAGCGATTGTCTCAGGAGTCTCTCCGGGAGCACCCAGCATCAAAGAGGCTCCAAATGGGATTTTTGAACGGCTCAAGGCTTCCAATGAACTCCGTACCTGCCGAACGGTATAGCTACGTTGCATAGATTTGAGCATATCGACAGACGCCGACTCGATGGATAGATTGACTGAGTAACAGCCAGAGGCTTCCATTAATTGGCAAAAGTCATCCGTAACGCCTGCCGGGCGCAAGTCACCCGTCCCCCATTGAAAGTCCGCATTCTCGGCAATTAAACACTTACAGATTGCTTCTGCATGTTGGCGTGGGGCGTTGAAGTTGTTATCACAAAACATGATTTTGCCAGCTTTTGTGCTGCGGAGGATATGGCGAGCTTCTGAAAGTATGCGCTCTGGCGATTTTAACCGGTAGCGCTTACCCTCCAGCTTGCTGTAGGGGCAATAGGTGCAAGAAAAGCCACAGCCGCGTTTTGTGAAGATCGCAGGAATAATTTTCTTGCCATCATAGAGCTTCCAATCCAACAAATCATATGCGGGAAGGGCTTGACCATCCAAATCATGAACCAGGCGAGGTGAGACCGAATGGTAGGCATTCCCTTTCCTGAAGACACAGCCTGGAATAGTGAAAATATCTCCGCCATGCTCCAACCTTTTCAAGAATTGAGGGAACGACTCTTCCCCTTCACCACGGATGCCATAATCCAGGTCAAGATATTCCAGCCAAGCGCGGGCATAATAGCTGAACCCAGGACCTCCCAAGACAATCCGGCTATCGGTATATCGGCGGACGATATCGGTAATCTGTTTGACCCGCGGTCGTAAATCAGTATGCAGCGTACCCAGGGGTGCATCCGGGTCCCGTTCATCCCCAAACACCAGGCGGATCGAGACGCCAATAACATCCGGCCGAAAATCTGTTAGCACAGTGAGCAGCTCTTTTTCAAGGTCATTGGAAAACAAGCGCTCGAAGATTTGTACCTGATGCCCGCCTTTACGGACTGCTCCCGCCACATAGGCGGGTCCGGTTGGAGCGGCGGGCAGTGAATTTGACGAGATGATGAGCACTTTCATTTACGCTCCTCAAAAGATTATCCGTTCTTGGTAACAGATAATGAACTTTCTTTTCTAAACGATTGGTTTAATATGGAACCATATGCGCATATTATTCAAGAAATGCAATTATGGCTGCGCGACCAAAGGTTCAGCGTCAGTCTCAGTAAAGGGCTGATCCCCTTTCAGCCCATAACCGCTTTCAATCAACTCTATCAATCTGCGGGTGAAGCGGGCTCCCGGGGCTCCATCGATCACATCATGGTCGAACTCGATCGTCATGCTTAGCATCTCACGCGGCTCAATTCGTCCATCCACTTCCATCAACCTCCGAACGGTGCCCCCAACCACCAGGTCGATCACGTGGGTGCCGCTAGCGATCCCCCAACCTGCATGGCCTTTACCAAACATTCCAACTGAGGAAACGCCTACTGTACCTGCCATCGAGGTAACAATGGTGGGGTTGCGACGCATGATCATACGGAACGCAGCCTTGAATAGCACCGAAAGAGGCCAGGGGAGCAGCAAGGCGGAGCGAAACCAGGTGGGCATGCCATTATTCGACGGTACCGGCTCTGTTTGGGCTGAGCGAATCTCCTGGTGGATCTCCTGGTAGGTCTTGCGATTGGCACCCCGGATGACATGACCGGTCAGGACACTTTTTTCCCCTTGCTTTCGTTCGATCATGATCCCAACATCCACATCGTCGAAAATGATAAGCTGTTTGTTGCCTTTCCGGTACGCCTGTACTGTTTTGTTCTCCTCCACTGCACATGCCAGACAGTAGGCCAGGTAACCCGTGAAGGATAGCTGCTCACCAGTCTGCGCTTTGAAGTCCTCGATGAATTTCCTGGCGACCGTCACATCTACCTCGAATAATGCGTACATGACATGCCTTCCCGATTTGAGATCGAGGAAAGCGGGCATGGCGCGGCGCTCTAATGGAAAATCGACCAGCTGATAAGGTTGATTATTTTTGGTCATAGCATGGTTTCCATAAATAGTAAAAAGATGCAGATAACAGACAATCCTGTAGTTTCACCACACACCCTGCGATCTTAATTGCTCCATAGCGGCTTTATGAATCTCGATCAGCTGGGTAATTTCCTCATCGGTGTGCTCAGTGCACAAAAATCCATGATTGGGTGGTATGTGCAGCCCATTCTTGCGGTACAACAAGCGTAGTCCAGAATTAGCAGACCCATTCCCCTGACGCACATCCCTGACGCTGGTGATGGGTCCGCGTGAAGTGTGCATCCAGAACATGGAGCCCACACCCGTAGCTAATGCCGGGAAGTCCTTATCTTGAGCGAACCGGTTGATCTCAGCTCTAAAGCGATCGCCCATGGCATTCAAGCGTTTATACAGCTGTGGCTCCTGGCTTAATCGCCTAAGTACAGCAGTCCCGGCCGCGGTAACCATTGGGTTGCCGTTGAACGTGCCTGCCATCAGGATTGCTCCAGGCTCGCGATCGAATTCCATCAGGCGCATGGCTTCAGTAGTACCGCCCACCGCGCCGAAAGGAAGACCACCCCCTGCGACCTTCCCAAAGGTGCTCACATCAGGAATAACCCCATAGAACTCCTGGGCACCCCCCGGGGCTAAACGAAAGCCGGTGATCACTTCGTCAAAGATGAGGAAGGCACCAATCTGTCGTGTGATCCTACGCAACTCTGTCAAGAATTCCATTGTTGCAGGGATACAACCTGCAGCACCTTGCACAGGCTCGATAATCACTCCAGCTAGCTGGGGTGCGTAACGAAGGATCTTATCGAAGGCTGCAGGATGATTAAATGGCAAGACGATGGTGTCCTTCCAGGCTCCTTCAGCAAGTCCGGGACTCTCTGGAATTGCAGCCGGATCCTCGATGGGTCCATATTGGTCAGGATTTGGGAGAGGTCGGCCAAAACTAACCGCCAGGAGATCATGGGTGCCATGATATCCCCCTCGAATTTTGCAATCAGGGGTCGCTGCGTCGCGGCACGCGCCAACCGGATGGCGTACATGGTTGCCTCAGTGCCCGAGTTGCAGAAAGTCACCTTATCTACACCGGGCAGCATATCGCAAAACAGCCTGGCAAACTCATATTCGTGTTCGTGGCATTGCCCGTAATGAGTACCGCGCGGCAACGCTTCGATGATCGCTCGCTGGACTACGTCCGGAGTGTTCCCGAGGATCATGGTCGAGAAACCAAGCATGAAGTCAAGGTACTCATTGTCATCGGCGTCCCATACGCGAGCGCCTTTCGCCCGCTTTACCACCATTGGGAAGGGGTCTGCCAGCCGAAAGAGGCTGCCTACACCTGCTGGCATGACGGTGCGGTTTTGTTGCCAAATCGATAATGATTTTGGGCTCTTCGCCATAATCTCCTGGCGGTAAGCATTTAAAATTTCCGGAATATTTTTTTCAACTGCCATTGTATGCTCTCCTCTCTTATGTCTTTACCACCAGTTTTCTGTCACAGCTTAGCTTATAAAATCTCAATCAGCTCAAATCTCAGGGTTGAGAAATCATTGAACGTACCAAAGCCAGGATGGCTTTCTCGGAAAGGGTGGGGTCATATCTTCAGCTATACAGAACCCAATACACCAGGATAATATTCCAAATCGTTGCAGACGCCAAGCTTGGCCAGATGCTTTGGGTGCGGGAAGCCGCCCAACCTCCAATAATCCCAATCCCAAGAAAGCTATACATGATTGCATAAGCGAGACCCTGAAGCGGGGCTAATAAGAACGCGGCCAGCAACTGTGGGATCGTGAACAAAGCAGCCTGGATTACAATTGCCAATCGTTTATTCATTTTCCGTTGGAGGCTTTGCAATAACCATCCCCGGAAGAACAATTCTTCACCGAAGATCGTAACCAATCCACTATACAATAACAAACCTCCCCAAGCTGGCACCCCTGTGAAGTGAACCAGCCAGGCAAAGGTTGTGTCTGGTGGGGAGCTAGATATGGCTCCATTGACTAATTCCCGGTAAGAATGTGACCAGGGCTCAACGATAAGGGAAACCAGCAGCAACAAGGACAGGTTGATGGCGGTGGTAACAAGAAACATTCGCCAAGAGATGCTGATAAATCCAACTCGGCGTGCGTCATGAGCGCGGATGGCTACAAGTAATGGCACAACTAACCATATGAGCGTGAAAATCGGGAATGAACCCCGCAGAACTAAAGTCGCCAGAATCGAAATTACGATTGCTAATCCAACCCAGGCAAGAAGGATAAATTCCGCAGAGCCCCACTTTTTGTTCATCTTCAATCACTTATACCAGGCTCACCCAGTTGACCACATTACCCAGGTGATTGTGTGTTTGACTATTCTCCATTATTGCGTATCCACTCGAAGGTCAACTTCAGCGTATTCAACAGCGGTTCGATGGATAAGACCTCGGGTGTATCCCGATCCTGATGATAGAAAGTAAATTGCTGCTGCGGTAGCTTGAAAGGCAATAAGGTTAAAGCCTTTAGACCAGCACGGCTAAAGGGAGCCGAGTCACCTCCCGCTCCAATGGTCGCAGCGCCAATCTTATAGGGAACCTCGGAGCGCTCAGCGGCAGCCACCACGCTTTTCACCATCTCAGGCGAATTCTTTAGCGTGCCATTCACGTCTGAGGTGAGTATGGAGATGACCGGGTAAGCGATCACCTCATAATTCAGCACCCTGGCATCCAGGCGTTTCAGCTCTTCCAGGTGGCGCGCCACGTAACGCCTTGAACCACGCAAGCCTGCTTCTTCACTGCCGAATGATATGAAGCGGATTTCTGTACCTTCTGGAATGAAATCGGGATTTTCTACCAAAAATCTGCACATTGCCACTGAAACCGCACATGCAGAGAGATTATCTGCTGCGCCAGGCACAATGCCGCCATTTTTCCTTCCCCGGTTGAGAAACAGGACAAAAACAATGGCTGGCACGATTGGGAAAACCAGTAACACCCACCCTAGCGTCCCAAATGCCACAATCGCCGGATTGCCTAGGATCAAACCGATCAACTGGATGAGACACATAACCAGCAATGTGACCAGTCCGATGAAATAGGTTGCCGATAGGATATAGAATCCAATACCAGTATAGCGGAGCCAGGTATTCTCCGGCGCACTATCATGATGGCCGCTCACAATGAGAAGGCGTTTTACCTGCCCCAATTCGGGCTTGCGCAGACTGCCAATGACATTTTGGGACTTTTTCTTGGGGAACAATGGATCAAACACTTCCAGGGAGAGGAGAAACTCGAGAACTAACATCGATGGTGCGAGGATGGCAAACACTAGCGCAGCGATCGAGGGTATCCAGGGTGAAATCCCCGTAAAGTGCCCGGCTAAAATATTCAGCAGAACTGCAAGAAGCATACAAAGCGCGCCTGGGGCAGTGCTCAAAAAGGCGTCTGGCGCCAAGGTGAATTCCTCCGTGACCACGTTTCCAGCACCCAGGTGGGCTTCCAATTCTGTTTTTATCATCTCTGCCCGTTGACGCTCCTGTGGGGAGGCAGGCAGACCTGGACCCACCTCGGCGCAAATTTTCTTTACGAGCTCCAGGGCATACTCAGCATCTTGTGTAGTGATACCATTAGCCATGTGCCAATGCTTCCTGTTCCGGTTGAACCTCATCCTGGTCATCCATCTCATCCAGGCCATACCCGCTCTCAATCAACTCCACCAACCGTTTCACAAAGCGCGTGGCTGGCCCACCATCGACGATGTCGTGGTCAAACGAAACGGTCAGGTTGAGAATCTCGCGAGGTTCTAATCTTCCCTCTACCACTGCCGGCTTCCAGGCAATTCCCCCCACCACAAGGCCAAGCGGGTGGAGGGTGGGACTTATCCCCCAGCCGCTGTGTTCCCCACCAAACAAACCAACCGAAGTCAGGGCTACCGTGCCCCCCATGGCTACACTGATGCGCGGATCTCTATGACTATTCCAACGAAGCAAGCCGATCACCCACCTGGACAAAGGCCATGGTAACAGCATCAAAGTGCGAAACCAGTTGGACAAGCCTCTGCCAGGCGGCACCGGCTCAGATTGTACTTTGCGAATTTCATCGTGGATCTGGCGATATGTCTTATGGTTAGCGCCCTGGATGACATGGCCCATCAGTGCACGCTTCTCGCCAACTTTCTGTTCGACCATCAACCCCACGTTTACATCATCAAACATGATGAGATGTTTATCGCCTTTCCGGTGCGCCTGGATAGACTTATCCTCATCCACTGCCCGAGCCAGGCAGAAAGTGAGGTAACCAGCAAAGGAGAGCGTCTCCCCGGTGCGGACCTTATAATCTTCAATATAGCGGCGTACAAAGGTTACGTCCACTTCCAGCAAGCCGTAAATGGAATGAGCTGGCCAGGATAGTTCGAGGGCGTTGATCCACACGCGACGACCGGGCGGTAAGTCAATTACATGAAAGGGTCCGATATTTGTATTCATAGATTTATGTCCCTCAAGTGAGAATTTCAGAGGTGGGGTTTTCGTAAAGCCCGGAGGATCAGGGCGGTGCGCAGGAAGACCCAAACACTCGCGAAACCACCGCTTATCCTGGTGATCAATGCAAGGTCGGGCATATAGAGGTGCATAAAGCGGATCAGCCCACTGGACTGCAAATACGCCAGGATGGTTGCGAGGGATAGGTTCGGAATCAGTGGGAGCAGGATATGCTGGCCCCACAGGCGTCCTCCTTTTGGTCGCTGCAGTGGATCCTTACGCCAACGGCGCAACGCCTGCAGCGTAGAGAGGACATCCACGACCTGGAGCAGTGGGATCAGCGGGAGGAAACGCATGATCCACTGGATAAATTCGAGTTTATTCGGAGCGGACGGCTGACCAGCGATCACTGCGGTCAGGTTCATCCCAATCTCCTCGGTTATCATGGGGAGTCCGTAAGGATCATCGTTGATGAGCAGGACAAAACCCTTCTTTTGTTCTGGAACGAGTGCCATAAAGGCAGAAAAGTCGGGGACATTGCCGCCGTGTGAATAGGTTTTTGTGCTGCCTAAGTCTATATCGAACCATCCCATGCCATACTTACCCACCGAAGAACCAAACACTGTATAATCTATCGCCCCACGGTGGAGCTCGCTGATGCCTGCTTCTGAGAGGATTTGTTGTTCGCCATAATGACCCCCATTGAGATGTGCGAGCAAGTAGTGCGCCATATCTTCAGCGCAGGAAATGAGCCAGCCGGAGGGGAACGATCCATGCGGGATGGGCAGATCGGGCGCTGGGAAGGGAAGGCTGAACCAGTGACGGTGACCCTGCGCCAAGCCATTTTGTTTCGCGATCGCCCGTGAAGTATAGCTGTGGTTCATATCCAGCGGATTAAAGATATGGTTTTGTATGTAATCTGGATACGATTCACCACTGGCGACTTCAATGATCAGGCCTAAAATGTTGTAATTCAAATTGCAGTATTCGCACTTATCACCAGGAGGGTTGGATAGTTTATAGGTAGATAAGGCACGTACATGGCGTTCGTTGGCATCCGGGCGATCATCCATCTCAGCCAGAACCAGGTTGGAGGCTATAAAGGAAAAGCCACTGGTCTGGTTGAGCAAGTGGCGTACGGTCATCTGGGTAGATGCAATTGGATCAGCCACGCGGAACCAGGGTAGATAGCGCTGGATAGGCGCGTCCAGCTCCACCTGGCCAGCCTCGACCAGCTGCATTATCGCCAGGGCGGTGAAGGACTTGGTGAGCGAGCCAATAAAGAATGGCGTCAGGGGAGTGGGTGCATCACCACCTGGGCGGGCATGACCAAAACCATGCAGGTGCACGATCTGGTCACCCTCAATGACAGCAAGCGAGACACCGGGTATATGTAGACGGCGCATTTGCTCTTCGACGGCAGCATCGATGGCATCATAAGAAGTGCCATGGGAGGCTTGCTTTGCTGATGCGGATTTAGCAAATAGTAAGCGAGTTAAGGCAAGCACAACGCCGGCGGATAACGATCCAAAAAGGAGTTTATTCTTGTTCATCGACTTTCCTGCCCAGGCGTTTCGTTTTTTCGTTCGTTGGCTTATTGTGTGTGTGTTTTCAGGTGCTACCAGCAGTCGTGGCGAGAAAGAAGTCACGGATCGCCTTAAATGTTGCAGTGGGCTGCTCATCATGAGGGTTGTGACCAGCACGATCGATGAGCACAAGGCGTGCATTGGGGATTCCGGCAGCCAGCTCTTGTTGTGATTCAGGTGGATAGACAAAGTCATCCCGGCCTGCCATCACCAGGGTGGGCACCTTAATTTCACCGAGGCGATCCATGACCGACCAGCCCTTAAGCATCTGGCTAAAACCGAAGATATACGCTTCGGGCTGCAGCTTCGTTTGTATTCCCGTGATAAGCATAGGAAGCGATTGCCACAGGCTCATATAAGGATCATAGGCTTTACTTAATTTCATCAGGCTTGAAAACATCTTGGTGGGATTGATCTGTCCATTAAACCAACGACGGGACAGCGTCACTACTTCCGGGCTGAATCCACGCTTTTCCAATACCAGCGGAGCGTTCTCCTGTGGCCAATGAGTATCTCCACCAGTATCCATCAGCAGCAGATGAGACAGGTTTTGGGGATAACGCAGCGCATACTCGAGGGCGACATTTCCACCGAAGGAATGCCCGAGCACAGCCCACTTTTCGAAGCCCAACGCCTGGCGCAGTGCATCCGCATCGGCAGTGAGGTTCTCCATCGTCATGGATGTGACTTCAGGTCCCGTGGAACGACCGTTGCAGCGGTGGTCATAAAAGACCAGGGTGAAGATATCTGCAATATGCTTGAAAGACAACAAGGTGTAGAGATCAGCACCAGGGCCGCCGTGCATTAAAACCAACGGATATCCCTTCCCGACGATTTTTACGTTCAGTGAAATCCCCCGGATTGACATTTTTGTCATATGAAAACCTCCAAAAATGGCAGACCGAGCTGCACCTAATTTTTGATCTTTTGTATTCCCACCCAAGGCTGATTTTCCGTGGAGTGGGAATTCCTATTTTGTGGCAATCATGAATATTTTAGATTAAGATTCTAATATATACAAGTAAAAATAATATAGATCTGTAAAGGTTACCCTGTGAATTTGTGGAATGATTGGGAGGTACATAAGGTGATCCGGGGTATACAAATTATCATCCAGTATTCTGACCTCGAACAGGTAAGACTAAAAAGTTGACCTTTTTTGGACGTATAAAATCTGGTACCGGATATTTGGGTTTGGTTAAACCCGCGATATCTGAATATTCCTTCTGAAGCTGGCAACCAGATTGGTTATCCAATCTGGCTGCATGTACTGTCAGGTTGATTTCCAATTATCCAGCTGCCTTGATGTTGCGGTTCGTACGGAATACATTCTCCGGATCCCACTTCGCCTTGACCTGAGCAAGCCGAGCGAGTCCCTTTCCGAGAGCTGCCTGGACGCGTTCTGGACTTTCGTCAGCGGATAAGAAGTTTATGTAATTACCACCGGTGGAGAATTGCCTCATGTCAGCCCATGCCTGGCGCGCCCATTCCATGTTTACCATATCTGCATCTGAATGATCCCAGGCAGCCGTCAGGTTGAGAACGTAGCGTGCATCACGGTTACCAGCAGGCAAGCTGTCGTCATTGAAGCTGTTAAGTGCTCCACCTAATTGAAACAAGGTCACCGCTGAGTAAGGTGATTGGATCCTGGATGCATGCTCGATGAATTTCTTTGCTAAATCTGGTTCGATGCCAGGGAGATACTCGCTTTTCCAGTAGCAACGCCTGCCTTTCGGGTTAGCCCCATCGAGCAAAGACTGCAATTGAGTATAAGGTCGACGTACGAGAATGTCGCCAATGGGGGTACCGAACGATTTGATGGGGGCGACGATTTTCTCGCCTTCTTCAAGTTTCCCAGTGTAACAGGCTCCGATTAGAACGACCGGAGATCCATGCCGGTCCTTTGGAAGCCAAGGGGCTGGTGGTGCTGGGCGGATGATCAAGACAAGAGTTAGTTCAGGTGGGGCACTTTCAGCAAGTGTTCGGTACAGTTCGAGCACTTTAGGCGCTTCGCTAGCAGGCCAGGCTACAAAGCCACCAATGACCTCTGGACCGACAGGATGGAGCTTGTAATCAATACCAGTTACTACGCCAAAGTTCCCGCCACCACCCCTTAGCCCCCAGAAGAGATCTGCGTTCTCATCGCTGCTTGCATGGATTAGCCGTCCTTCGGCAGTCACGACGTCCATTCCAACCACATTATCCACCGTCCAACCAAAACGTCTCGTCAGATAACCCAACCCACCACCTAAAGTAAGTCCAGCGATGCCGGTAAGGGATACAAAGCCCATGACTGTGGCTAGCCCGTGCAGCTGAGTTTCGCGATCCACATCTGCATTCAAGCATCCAGCTTGTGCATGAGCGACTTTTTCATGGGGATCCACCCACACACCACGCATGAGTGACATATCGAGCATCATTGCACCATCAGCAGTCGCCAGTCCAGCGATGTTGTGCCCGCCACCTTTGATGCAGAGCAGTAGATTATGTTCACGGGCGAAACGGACGCACGCGATCACATCTGCAACCCCCAGGCAACGCACCACGAGTGCTGGCTTTCTGTCGATCATGGCGTTCCAAACCGTCCGGGATTCTTCATAGCCAGCATCACCCGGCAAGAGCAATGGACCTTTCAGGCTCATTTTTAAGCCGTTGAGGACATCCTGCTTGAGGTCAAATTCACCGCCATCCAACATTTTCACTTTTATAGAAGATATTGCTTCCATTGTTATGTTTCTCCTTCGCCAGTTCGAATATATCCATATCCTCCACTTTCAAATATTTCGCTTGAAAATGGATTCCCTGGAACCTAATTATGATTATTTTTTTATAGAACTTAATAATGCATGGAGTCGGTATTACATTAATTATTAGGATAAATGTTTTCCCGCCTGAATAGCCCACCATTGGAGGAAATATAACATACAACTCATGAAAATTGAAGATTAATGTGAGATATTATTCATCTATATTGTCCATATTAATATGAACAGATCCCTTAGCTCTCTTCTTCAGAGCAAGACCTCTACATGTGACGATTCCTTATCCCGGAGGTAAAGCATAGCAAGCAACGTTACAGACAAACCACTCAAATCTGATTAATCGTCTCGGATATACAAGCCTCCAATTTCCCGAATCGACCTACTGTTCCAATAATTGAATATGCGGCATATTTGCAGAATATCATATCAAATGTGGTGGTTTATCAGGCCTAATATAAATGGTATTTAACGATAATTATTTTTACCTGTCAATAAAATAAACATAATCGGGTCATCATTTTAGCAACAGCCCGATAATTTTTAACCTATATGGTGCAAATATTCCAACAAGGTAATTAGTGAACTTGGAGGGATTCGAACCAGCAACTTCTTCAGCGCGGTAGATGAAATGGTTGGGAAAAGAGGAAAAGAACTGTCTGTTACGTCTAGAATGTCTCAAAATCACCATACTAAGCGCTGCGCTCTTTGCCTGCTGTTCAAGCATATCTGTTTCCAATTGTTCCTGCGAAATGAAGCGAGGAAAGGCGATCGGTAGACCCGTCCTGAGGGGTGAGATCAGAAATAATACGCGTTTTCAGAAATTAATTTTAGACTGAATTGCTCAAACGCTTAATCAACCGATTAAAGTAACCGTAGAGCAACGGTTATATTGTTTGTGTGGAGGTACGACGTCCAGATAGGCAATTATTCGGAGGTCAATTTATCCAACCTGTCCAGGATTTATCACTACAGGTACCTGATTTATACCAAAATTACACCTTAATTCGACAGGCAGTAGACTAAGAACAGGTGCTAAATTCAGATACCAGCCTTGTAGACATGTTTGGATTTATATAAAAAATAGTTGTGCCAAACTTATTGGATTCGAGAAAAAACCCAAATGATATAATTTTAAGATACACAGCAAAAAAAATTCAAGATGATTAGTTAGGTATACAAGGGAGTTTGGAAAATGGCGGAAGAGTGCATTAATTTAGTCGTAAGAAAAAAAGATTACCAGATCCCGATAACTCGTGTCCATACTCTCATCTTAGGCAGCGGCGCAGCGGGATTAAACGCAGCCGCTCAACTTTTTCTGAACGGAGTCAAAGATCTGATGATCCTCACTGAAGGTCTCCGTAAGGGTACTTCAATTAATACGGGCAGTGATAAACAGACTTATTACAAATTATCATTATGCGGAGATGAAGCTGATTCTCCAAAAGCGATGGCCGAAACGTATTTTTCTAACGGCTCGATGCATGGAGATTTGGCGCTGGTTGAATCCAGTTTATCAGTGCGAAGTTTTTTTAACCTGGTAAACCTTGGCGTTCCATTCCCAAGAGACGAATTCGGGCAATTTGTTGGGTATAAAACAGATCATGACCCGCGTCAGAGAGCCACTTCGATTGGTCCCTTTACATCTAGAGAAATGTGCCTTCGGCTTATCGCTCAAGTGAAAGGTTTGGGTATTGAAATTCGTGAAGAACGATATGCGGTTGAATTGATAACGATTGGAGGGAAAATAACCCGAGTTGTTGGTCTTATTGCGGTGAACAAGAAAGGAAATTTCGAGGCATATATTTGTGAAATCTCATTTTTGCAGTTGGTGGTCCAGGTGGATTGTACAAAACAAGCGTGTATCCGGCAGTCCACTCAGGAGCGATCGGTTTAGGGCTGATGGCTGGTGCTTGTGCTGCAAATTTGCCGGAATCTCAGTATGGATTAGCTTCGACGAAATTCCGTTGGAATGTCTCAGGAACCTATATGCAAGTTATCCCGAGAGTGATCAGTAGAAGCGCTGATGGCATTTCAGATGAACAGGAGTTTTTACCCCCTTATTTTAATTCCACTGGAGAGATGAATGGAAAGGTTTTCCTAAAAGGGTATCAATGGCCGTTTGATGCCCGAAAAGCGATTGGCGGTTCTTCACTCATCGACATTCTTGTTTATATTGAAACGATGATCAATGGTCGACGGGTGTTCCTTGATTTCCGCTCAAACCCTGCTGATTTCTCTTTTTCAAGTCTTCCTGAAGAAGCGCGCGCTTATTTGGAGAAATCTCGAGCATTTCAGGATACACCAATTGAGCGTCTGATGCATATGAACCCAGACGCAGTTGAGCTTTACCGAAATCATAAAATCGATTTATTGAAAGAGCCCCTAGAAGTGGCGGTTTGTGCACAACATAATAACGGCGGATTAGCGGGAAATATCTGGTACGAATCAACCAACATCAAGCACCTATTTCCTATTGGTGAGGTTAATGGGTCTCATGGAGTCACCCGTCCTGGTGGCTCGGCATTGAATGCAGGACAGGTAGCTGGCTTTCGCGCAGCAGAATATATTGCCAACCGATACTCAAAATGGACGATAAATGAGGTTGAGGTTAAGAAGACTTTAACAACCACCATGCAAAGAACTCTGGAATGGGTATATTTATGCCTGAAATCAGACAGGTCATGGTCAGCTGAAATGAAGGAGATTCAAGAACGTATGTCACGTTCAGGAGCTCATATTCGTAATAGTGAAGTATTGAAAGGTGCAATTCCCGAAGCGTGGCATCAGGTTCATAGGCTAAGCCAATTTGGGTGTAAGGTCAACGATCTGAAGGATTTAAAAAATGCATTTAGAACTAGACAATTGGCATTTTCACAAGCAGTCTACCTAGATGCGATTATGTTTTGCCTAGAAAGTCATGTTGGAAGTCGAGGCTCATCGATAATTTTGGATTCTGAAGGGATGAAGATACACGAGAGGTTAGATAATTCCTGGAGAATCGCCATAGAGGACACCTCGTATAGGAAAAAAGTTCTTGAAACTATGTATTTAGGGGAAGACAAAATCCAACATCGCTGGATTCCCTGTCGTCCTATCCCAGAGGGTGACTCCTGGTTCGAGACCGCATGGGCGCGCTTTCGCAATGGGGAAATTTATTACTGAGTATCAAGATAATTGAATAATTTGACCCGGCACAGAACCAGGGAGAAGAATATTTTAGCCAAATCTCCTGCTTTAAATTACTTGTAATTCTTCAAAAAGTATGCGATAATACCAAACGTCATACGGCATTGCCACATATATTTATAAAAACTGGGATTAGGATAATCAACTTATCTACTAAGTGACGTGTTAAATTTGATAACCGGCAGGAAAGTATCGTGAAATGGACATTCTGAAAACATCGACAATACCATCTTCTCGAAAATCCATAGGGTCAGTTCAACGAGCTCTGGATATTCTAAACTTGTTTGATAAGGGTCACATAGAGCTCGGTAATACAGAAATTGCGAAGCTAATGGATTTGCCTACCGGAACTGTAGCCGGATTGATATACACGCTTAAGATCAATCATTATCTAGACCAACCAAATCCAGCCAACCGTAAATACAGACTGGGATTAAAGTTGGCTGAAAGAGCAGCTGTTCTTCTAGACCAGCTAGACCTGCGCAAAGTTGCTGCCCCTTTTCTCGAAGAACTAAGAGACTGGTGCGGCGAGAGTATTAACCTCGCCATCAGGGATGGTAACGAGGTGGTTTATATTGAACGAATGTTTGGTGACCATTCCCTGGGTATCCGCTCAGAATTAGGACGGCGTGGAGCCCTTCATAGCACTGCACTTGGAAAAGCGATGTTTTCCTTTCTTCCTGAACCTGAACGACAAAAATTAATACTCTCATATGATTTTTATCCCGTTACTCCTTATACCATTACCGATAGGGAAACATTTATTAGGAATCGCAGACGTTAATCAATGCGGTTATTCGGTCGATGAGCAGGAGAATGAATTGTGGGGGCGTGTGTAGGTGCCCCGATCTTAAACCGATTTGGCTATCCTATTGCTGCCATCAGTATTTCTGTCCCAATTCAGCGTTTTCCAAAGGAAGATATCCATAAGTATGGAAGGAAATTGATAGATATTGCTGACACCATTTCTCAAAAAATGGGTCATCTTAATGGTATTGATCATTAAACGAATTGGATATTATCTGCTTTTTAGATCTTTCAAAAACACATGAATCTTAAGGAGGTGTAATATACAAAGATCAATTCAATCCAAGGTTATGTAGATCTACTTATACCGAACAAAATTTTGACACAATTTAAGAGGAGAATGTAAATGAAAAAGAGTTTGTTCTTGTTAATCGTGGTCGTTATGATCGCCTCCCTGGCACTTGGCGTGTGTGCGACACCCACAACGGCTCCTACAGTTGCGGTTACGGAAGCTCCAGTTGTCACCGAAGCTCCAGTTGTCACCGAAGCCCCCGTTGCAACCGAAGCTACTCCGATCAAAATCGGAACATCACTACCTTTGACTGGTGAGTTCTCGATCACCGGTACCAAACACCGCGATGGTTATCAGCTTTGTGTTGACCTGATCAACGAAGCGGGCGGGCTTTTAGAACGGCCAGTAGAATTAATCGTCAGCGATAATCAATCTGATGTTGACACCACGCTTGCACAGATGGAACGCTTCATTAACGTGGATAAGGTCGATCTTATTTTTGGAACCTTCTCCAGCAAATTGGAATTCCCCGCGAACAGCAGTCACTGAGCAATCCAATTTCTTACATCCAATTCCTTCAGCTGCTGCCCTTCGGATTTATGAACGCGGTTTCAAGTACCTGGTCTACTTCCAGCCGAATGCCGCTGAATACATCGGTGCATCTCCAGTGATGATGATCAAAGATTTGATCCCTGCTGATCAACAACCTGCAACGGTTGCCCTCGCTTGGGCAGATGACTTCTACGCCAATGCCTTAATTGCTGGTTTACGTGGCGATGATGTCACCTTCCAGAACAACGACGGCACGGATAAGACCGTCAGCCTTGCCCCAGGTGAATTATCTAAGTTAAATGCAGGGTTGTCTTCGAAGAGCAATGGCCGGAAGGTTATTCTGATTGGACCACCCTGGCCTCTAAACTAAAAGCCGCAAATGCAGATTTTTTGTTTGCTCCGGTTACTTCAACGGACGAAGCCATCAACCTGATTCGCGCATTACAGCAGGTTGGCTATAATCCGAAAGGCATTTTCATGAGCCAGGGTGCGCAAAAGGAATTTGCTGAAGCCCTTGGAACTGCGGCGAATGGTGTCACGGTTCAGGCTTCCTGGCATCCACTGGCGAACTTCACTGGTGTATTGAATGGCAAGGAATTCACGAATTAAATGTTCCTTGATGCTTTCCAGGCCAAATACGGTGCTGAAGGTGGAGAAGATGAGGCCATTCCCTTCGCTTTATGCCAGGGAATTGAACAGGCAGTTCGTGCAACCGAATCAACCGACAACACGGTTCTCCGTGATTGGCTCGCTGCCCGCACAGTTGACGATCCTGTAAAAACCATCCTTGGAGATTTTTACTGGGACTCTAACGTGGGCTCCCGATCAATAAATCATTCATTATGACCCAATGGCAGGATGGAAAACTCGAGTTTGTTTACCCGACTGATGCATTCCCGGGTGTCAAACCCCTTGTTTATCCAAAGCCTGAATGGTAAATCGTTTCTAACTCTAAACCGTGTCTGGTGGAAACACCAGACACGGATGTTTTGAAGAGTCTTATTTGGGTTGGGATTTTTATACCAGATTCGGCGTGTAAAATGGCATTATTAGAATTAAAAGGGCTTAATAAACATTTTGGCGGAATCCAGGCAGTTAGTGATTGTACATTTTCTGTTGATCAGGGAACTATCACAAGCCTGATCGGTCCAAATGGGGCTGGCAAAACAACCGTGTTCAATCTGGTTACAGGCTTGTTGTCATCTGATTCTGGGGAAGTCATTTTCCTGGGGAAGAAGATCACCTGGTTTACAACCGCACGATATAACCCGCAGAGGGATCAGTCGTACTTTTCAAATCACGCGTGATCTACAGGAAATGACGGTGTTGGAAAACATGGTCATCCAATCTCAGGTGAAGGGATTCTTTGATATGTTTGGTTCAAGCATGTTAAAGCATGAGGCCGAACACGCGATGGAACTACTTTCATTTGTTGGAATTTCTCACCTCGCTCAAGAAAAAGCCAAGAATTTATCATACGGTCAGAAAAAATTAATGGAATTTGCATCCGTATTGATGTCTGAACCAAAACTAATAATGCTTGACGAACCCGCTGGTGGCGTAAACCCCACCTTGCTTGAAAGTATTATCGACCGGATTTTGGAATTAATAAAAAGGAATTATTCTTAATTGTTGAACACAATATGGACCTGGTAATGAAAATCAGTGATCCTGTCATCTGCATGGCATATGGTACTGTTCTGGCACAAGGGTGCCCTAATGACATTCAAAATAACAACCAGGTGATGGAAGCCTATTTAGGGGAATGAAGGCATGGGTACTCTCATAGTAGATAATGTCGTCGCTGGTTACGGACAAGGCCCTAATATTCTTAAAGGGTTGTCGCTGACCGTTGAATTCTGCCAAACGTACTGCATTATCGGACCTAACGGGGCTGGAAAATCAACTTTGATCAAGGTCATTGCCGGGTTGCTCAAACCTCGGGAAGGGAAAATTACTTTCAAGGGAGAGGTAATAAGCGGATTGCGGGCAGATCAGGTATTACACCTTGGGTTATCCTATGTGCCTTCGGATCGCAGTTTGTTCCCAGACATGACCGTGAAAGAAAATCTCCGGATGGGCGGATTTATTTTGGGAGATGGTCGGTTGGTCAATCAAAGAATTGATGAAATATTTGCCATGTTTCCAATTCTTCAGGAAAAAAGTTCTCAACTGGCAAGAACGCTTTCAGGCGGACGGCAACAAGTAGCATCCATTGCCCGGGCGCTTGTGCTCAAACCAGAAATGATCATGCTTGACGAACCCTCTTTGGGATCTCCCCCAAGGTGGCGCAACAAGTTTTTTCAACGATTACCGACTTACGAAAAAATGGGACGACGATTCTACTTGTAGAACAAAACGCCCGAAAAGGTCTCCAAATTCGCGAGATGTGGGTATCGTGTTGGACCTCGGAACTAATAGTTTCGAGAGACCAGCCTCAGAAGTTCTAAGTGATCCACGTATCCAAGAGCTTTACCTGGGCAAACGGCGTGTACCGCTGGTGAAGGAAGAAAGAGAATGATTCAGTTTATACAGATCATCATTCTAGGTTTGGCGCTGGGGGGGTTATGCCCTCATGTCATCAGGTATGACCCTGATCTTTGGGGTGATGCGCATTGTGAACCTCGCCCACTCCGCATTTATTGTAATGGCAGCCTACCTGGCTTTTTGGTTATTTAAAGCGATCAGACCTTGATCCGACCCTTTCTATGGTAATCACAATGCCAGTGATGTTCCTGGTTGGAATGACATATTACCGGATTCTATTTGCCTCACGCGCAGATAATCCCCGATTTACCGATATCACTGTGTTGATCACTTTTGCAACAGGCCTGGTTATTGAAGGCGTGCTAGCTTTTATATTTACCGGAATATATCGATCGACAACCCCAGAGTATGCCAAAACCTCATTTATTTTTGGACCATTTTTTATTCCTCAAAGTCAGTTATATGCCTTGATTATCAGTATTGTTTTGATTGTTGGATTATGGTTGTTTCTACGTTACACACGGATAGGAAATGCAATCCGTGCGACCATGCAAAACCGAAATGCCGCGCAGGTAGTAGGAGTGAATGTCA
>CAVUOY010000026.1:0-134810 GCA_963743215.1 uncultured Chloroflexia bacterium | reverse complement strand
TGCCTGATTCGGGTACAATATTTTCCCTTCCGGGGAGGTGCTTTTAACTGAGGGGATAAATAATTACAGGTTTAGTTGCATTTATTGCTAGATTACCCGCCAATGGTGACGTTATCAGCGATCTCAATTGCCATTTCATCATTATCTGTTGCAATTTGACCAGGCAAGTGCAGTTGGGTGCAGTTTGAGTGCAGTTTTATTGGAGTGATTCGGGAAGCAATCAACGCAGCTGCATCACGCTGGAGTTTGTCGGTCGAATGGGAGTACGTATTCAAAGTAGTACTGGTTTTTGAATGTCCCAGTAGACTGGCAACTGCAGTGGCTGGAATCCCATTATTTATCATAATGGAAGCAGCTGAGTGACGGAGATCGTGAAATCTAATACCAGGCAATCCCAAGGGTAGAAGTTGTTTGAAAACCCTGACCATATGGCTTGCGCAAATCGGACCACCTTTATTATTGGTGAAGATCAAGTCATTGTCGATCCATTTATTACCGGCTTCAATTCGCTGTAATCTCTGTCGTTCACAATGATCCCGCAACACCTGAACCGTCTGTTCCCCAATTGGAATTGTGCGTTTGGAGGATTGAGTTTTTAGCGGCTGGAACATAGCGGATGAGTTCGGGGTTTTACTAAGCTGCTCATCAATCCTGATGGTACGCTCTACCCAATCCAAATGCTCCCAACAAAGACCGAGTATCTCACTTCTACGAATTCCGGATGCAAGAGCCAGGTGGAATAATGCCTCCCATCTATGCCCATTTATTGCTGCAAGGAATTGGCTGGCTTGATCTTCAGACAGAATCTTTCTCTTGGTTTCTGATTCCCTTGGAGGGCGAGCGAATGACACCGGATTGCGAGCCATTATGCCATTTTCAACTGCTGCTCTGAGCGCACTTTACATCAGCTTATGGATCTTCCTCACTGTAGGTATTCCAACATTCTGGTTTAGCAGGTGAATGTACAAAGCTTTAATATACGCTGTCTTTAAATCTTTCAGGATGATATTTCCAATTTTAGGGATAATATACATTCGGAGGAGCTGGCTATAATGGGACCAGGTTGAAGGCCTAATTGCAGTTTTTTCAAAAGCCAGCCAGTCTTCCAGATATATTGCAAGTTTTACTTTAGCACTGGCATAGGTCATTCCATCGTCGATTTAATTTTGGGTTTTCCTGATCCATTCCTGGCATGCCTGCCGGCTATTAGCAGTGATGCTCAACCGGTTTCCTTGTAGCGTGAGTTGAACACGCCATTTTCCATTCGGCATCTGAAATAGGGTTCCCTCGTTGTTGCCACCAATTCTGAGCGCAGCCAAGTTTAATTGTTGCACCTCCCGCGTTCATTTAATTATTATTCCACACATATAACCGTTTTATCAAATTGTGGGAGAGTGATTTGTATAGTAGAATACGGCTCTTCGTTGTTAACCAAGGATATGATAGTTCCAATAGCTATAAATTCATACTTCCGTTATTAATATGCTTGGCGAGTAGAAAGGCAGTGGGAGGCCTGAAAACTGCTCCACTCAGGTAAGGCGATATCTTTGGGGATTGCTTGACAAGATTGAGTATAACGGTCGATAAAGCTCTTGGTGAAGAGGCCCAGTTTTCGAGGAAGCCACGGAAATCGGAAGTGATTCTGTTTGCTTGAAGTGTGCTAATGTTTTATAATCAACTGAACCAAATATGATGATGTTCTGATTCCTATTAACCACTCATTCCAAACAAGGCAGCTATACCTCAGAACTGATCAGCTCTACTCGGATTTATGGGCGTCTGAGCCAACCAAATCAGATCATCGCTATTTGGTCCACGTAAATCACTTTAACATTAATTTTTGGAGACTTCAATGCGAAATAATACCAAAGTCATCAGACTTGTTCCAGTATTCCTTGGCTTATTAATTGTTTTTTGGGGATCTACCTTAGTCGCCACTGCACACCAGTTTCCCCAGTTGAACGGTGACCCCCTCACCAATTCAATGGATGGAAATTTAAACACATATTTACCTCTTATTAAAAATAATTACGGGATACATCCTATAGATTCCCCTTTTTCTATAGAAATTGCTGCTCTGCATCTAATAAATCCGACGAATTCACTGAATCAGGATATTAATGAGGAACAATTTTATGCCTCGAACGACCAGGCGTTCCCCACATTATTGGCAGCCTTGAACGACAGTGGTGCAGCATGGACAAGAATAGTTATCAACTGGTCCGAAATTGAAAAAACTGCCCCAGTACAAGGCCAACCTCCGGTTTATGACTTGGGTGCGTTGCAATGGTATGATAATCGCCTTCGCCAGATTTCCGAGATTGGGGTGAATATAATCGCCGCTATAAATACGCCCCCAGCCTGGGCAAGCAATTCCCAGATTTGTCCTGCGATTACCCTCGATCACGCCGATGAGTATAAACAATTTCTTACCGATATAGTGACCAGGTATAGTCAACCCCCATTCAATATCAGGACCTGGGAAATCTTCAATGAGGCAGACGCTAACATCAAGGAAGTTTATGGCGGTAACTGTTTTGGGACGTATGGCACCATTTATTCTAAAATCTTGCAAAAAAGTCACGAGGCAATTAAAGCCATTGATCCCAATGCAACGATCTTAATGGGCGGGATCGCTTACGATGAGTTTACCTATAATGGTGGACCATTCTACCGGTATTTCCCCGACGAATTAATGTTAGCTGGGGGAGCAAGCTATTTTGATGCGCTTAATTTTCATTACTTTCCCGATTATCATGACGAATGGGAACGCTGGAATCCACCGAATCCACCACCAACGTGTTCAATCCCCATAAGTAGTGAAGGCTTCCCGGCTTACGACGGCAGCGGAATTGATCTTATCGCTAAGAAAAATAATCTCACCAACCGGATGGGCACTTGTTACGGTGCGAACAAGCCAATTTGGCTGACGGAATTGGCACAGCACGGCTATATCAACGATCCATTATCTCTAAAAAATCAAGCTTATTATCTTATAAAGGGATATAGCCGGGGATTGGCAGCCGGGATCAAAAACATAACCTGGTTTGCGTTAGCGGATGCAAATGATGGCTATGACCAAGGTCTACTGTATCCTAATACTTTTTCCCCAAAACCTGCCTATTATGCATTTAAGACCTTAGTCCGTCAGCTTAATAACTATAAGTACAATCGGACGTTAAACCTTCCTGGGGGTGAGGCATATGTGTTCCGAAGTTCTTATGAGGGTGAAAAAATAGTTGCCTGGGGCAACAATGTTCCTATGCGCTTATCCCCAGCAACTGCATTGGAAATGACGGATTATCTTGGAAATGTACTCGCAATCCAGGATGGAGGTCTGGGCGATGTGGATGGACCCGGTAATGGCTCCATTACAATCATACTGTCTGCAGATCCAATGTGTTGTACTGAAACTTTTCCTCCGACACCCATCCCGGTTTTTATACGCGTGACATCGCCTTAGACGATGCAATACATTGACATAATGGATTGGTTTCTCAAAAAATCTACGGCAGTTAGGTGTTTTATAAGAACTATCAGAGAAGCCAAACCGAGTAAGTAGTTTGATATGAAAATCATATACCTGATTGAGCAAGTCTGCGAATCAGGTACGCTATCGGCAACAAGTTCGCTGTCAACGCCTCGAAGGTATCTTTTTATCGTGGATTTCTAAGCGCAGAGGACTCCTTCGGTGATTAAATCGAAGACCTAAAGATACTTTGGAATAAATATGTTAAAAAGATTGAGGGTGGAAATGGATCAATCCATATCTCGCTGACAAAAGGTCTGGTTATTAATAACGTTACTTGGACAAGCAGGGACAACCCTGCTTCTCGATTAGTCATGATACAATCCTGCCTATGGCAGAAAGGTCAAGTGGGGCATAAAATGATCCAATTCTACAGGACGCTACCAGCCTGGGCGAGTGGTGGTGTTGCATGCCCTCCCATTGCCATAAATATCTTGACAATTACAATTTTTTTGATTAGAACTATTACTCGAAATAACCATCTCTGTATAATTTTACGGCCCATGAATTATACAATTATGAGCATTCAGTTATTATTAACCAAAACAAATTGAATTACTGGAATAAATTGTCAAATCTGCCGCTCGGTATAAGACAGGCAGGGTTTTTGTTCGCTGCCACGTCACTTAGCAGCGCCTTGAACTATCTAGTGCACTTCGCCGCAAGTCGAATGCTTGGACCAGTTGAATACGGCGTATTCGCTTCATTGAATAGTTTTTATTTGTTGATCTTTACGCCTCTTGGAATTCTTACCTTGGTGACCGCCTATTTTCTTGCTCAATTTCAAGCCCGCGGTGAGACTTACCGGACTCGTTCGTTGCTTACTGATATTTTGAAATGGGTATCTCTACTTGGCGTAATTTTAGCCGTATTGATTGCCCTGGTTAGCCCTTTCTTGGCAACTTTTTTACAAATTCCATCGTCGTCTCCCATCTTAATGGTAGCTATCGCAGTATTGGTAGGATCTTTGATGGCTGTACTTATAGGAGCCCTCCAGGGGCTTCAGAAATTCCTCGCCTTTGGGTTTATTGCTATCGTCGGAGGGTTCCTACGTCTGTCATTCGCAGTAGGCTTAATTACCCTTGGTCTGGGTGCCAGTGGTGCTATAGCCGCTCTATTTATCTCTGGGCTTGTCACTATCACTCTTTCCCTGATTGTTTTAGCGCCTCTTCTGCGCCGAACTTCATCTGCACAACACTCCGATCATGGATTGACTTTAAGAGAAGTAATTGCATATGCCGGCTTAGTCTTGATCGGCACAACCTGTTTAGCCGCCCTGACCAACTTAGATGTGATGATCATCAAACATTATTTTCCTCCAGCTGAGGCCGGGCAATATGCAGCTGCCTCGGTGTTGGCAAAGATCATTTTATTCTTCCCAGGGGCAATCACAGCAGTATTATTCCCAAAAGCTACTGAGCGCTTTACCCTTCAGCAGGATTCATCCAAGATTGCGCGCCTGGCAGCAGCCGCCGTTGGTGGATTGTGTGGGGCTCTTGCGGTCGTGTATTTCCTCATCCCGGATCTCCTGATGCGCCTGCTCTTCGGACAGGGATATGAAAACGCTGTCCCCTTGGTCGGTGCTTTCGGAGTGACCATGGCACTCTACGCTCTGGTAACCTTACAGATGAACTATTATCTAGCCATCCACAAGACGCGCTACATTGTTTTCCTTGCTGGTAGCACAATCCTGCTGGCAATAGCCTTAGTGTTGTTTCATAATTCCCTTTTGGAAGTAATTATCATTCAGCTGATAAACGCTGCTATTCTTTTAGTAGCGGGCGAGTTGATCTTCAGAGGTATAATCAGCAATGTCCGCCGTCCTAAGATCATGGGGTAATATGATCTATTCTCTTGATACTGTTCTATATTAAGGAAAATATCATGATTGACCTCGCACCCGCAGAAATAATCTATTTAAGGATGATACAATCTCGATCTAATATTAAGGAAATAAGTATAAGCACTCCATAATTGATAGATCAATGATGAATATTATTATTGTCATACCCACATATAATGAGGCAGAGAACCTGGCTGTGCTTATACCTCGTCTACTGAGCCTGGATATTGATCAATTGAAAATACTCATAGTGGATGATGTTTCCCCGGACGGGACTGGAAGAATTGCTGAAGAATTATCCCAAGCTCATCCTGGCAAGATAGAGGTGTTGCATCGCATTGGCTTGCAACGAGGACTCGGAGCTGCTTACATAGATGGATTTCGAAAGGCGCTATCGGATCAGGCTGATATTATTTTCGGAATTGACGCTGACTTGTCTCATGATCCAGATGATATCCCGCGTATGCTCACACTAATAACCCAATATGATATGATCGTTGGTTCGCGATACGCGCCTGGTGGCGGTGTTGATGGTCATTGGGGATGGTACCGCGTGCTTTTAAGTAATTGTGCGCAATGGTATATACAGGTGATGCTAGGATTGAAAACACGGGATGCCACGAGCGCTTTTAGATGTTATAAACGCACTGCATTAGAGCAAGTGAATCTTGGTTCCATGGAACCGGTTGGATTCAGTTTCTTGATTGAAGTTCTTTACAGTATTGAAAAACTGGGTTTCAAGGTTTATGAGCATCCCATCCGATTTCGGGATCGGGAGCGAGGGCAGTCAAAAGTCTCATTACGCGTTATATATTCAGCGATGGTGAACGTGTTAAAGATCAGGAAAAAATTTATTATCCACAATAAAGCAATAATCGTTGAAGATAAAATTCTACCAAGATAATCAATTGGATGTGATGAAAAACATCATGAAAATTGCACTTGTTATTTCTCAGGCTCCCCCTATTATTAGCGGTGTTGCGAAAATCGCCGCCAGGCTGGAATCTGGGCTGAAAGAGTGTGGCTGCGATGTTGATGTTTTTTCAGCCTCGGAGTTACCGCGGGTATTTTACGGGGAGTATCGGTTTGTAAATAGTAGACCGCTTTTTCAAAAGATACTGGACCAAGGACCCTACGATATCATTAACATCCATGGTCCTGTACCCACTTTCAGCGATTTTTTGATGATTTACTTCACCATTAATAGGCATCGGCTTAAGGGAGCCAAGATTATTTACACACATCATTGGGATGTGGATTTATCTAAAATTACTACCCCTCTTACCTGGATATATAACTATTTATCCAGGATCATCGCCAAGCAATCAGACATGTTAGTCACCTCCAGTAAAGATTATAACGAGAGTTTTTCTCATTTTATTTCCATGGATAGGCGGAGAGTAATACCTTGGGGAGTAGACCGTTTTTTTCTATGGCCAATAATCCCTAAAAAAGCAGAAGAGTTTACCATCCTCTATGTTGGCCAACTCCGACCTTATAAGGGTGCAGATATATTGCTAAAAGCTTGTGCATATTTGAAAGATTGTAAGATTATTTTTGCCGGAGAAGGCGACTGTCGTGAAAAATATTATCGGTTGGCGAAAAAGCTGAGTTTGGAAAACGTAAGTTTTAAAGGATGTGTTACTGATGTAGAACTGAAGAATTTATTCGGTCATTCACACGTAGTCGTCTTGCCTTCAGTCAGTCGGCTTGAGGCATTTGGACTAGTTTTATTAGAGGGAATGGGGGCAGGTTGCGTGCCTGTAGCTTCCGATTTGGCGGGAGTTAGAGAGACTGTAAAGGATGCTGGACTAACCTTCAAAGTGGGTGATGCGATCTCATTAGCTCAGAAAATAAACCTTTTGAAAAACACCCCTGAATTAATGAACCAGTTATCAAATTCGGCATGGGTAAAGGCGCAATCTTATAATTGGGATACAACTTGTCAAGAGTATCTTAACACTTTTAACTATCTAATTCCAAACAGGAAAGGCGTCCCCGATATTTCGGCATCATCAATGGAATCAGGTTAAAGTGTAGCTTCGAGGACACCGATAATTTTACTTAGCTCCCGGTCAATTTTCCATCGTCACAAATTATCATGACCTGGTTTATTCGAATAATGAGTTAACATTGCTTTCATTTACTGATTGAATTTATTTATCTAGCTATTCTTGGCAAGCTAATTCTAACGGTTCGAATCGGATTCGCGGATGCGTGAAAGATAAAAAGAAAATAAATGAATATTTTGAAAGGTATTTGATGAATTCAAAAAAAGCAGAATACAAAACAATAATCCCTATTCGAAATTTCATGAGGCAATTTTACCTAATAGGAAAAAGGGTTTTACCAGAATCTTTAGTTTATGGGGATTCGAGTGCATCAAAATTAATGAATCTTATAAAGAGAAATGTTTTAAGTACAATATTTAGAGGAAGAGACATTGAAATAAATGGATATAAAATGATTTTAGACCCACAAGATTCTCTCGGATTATCCATTTTTGGGGCTTATGAGCCATATGAAACTGAAGTATGTAGTAAATTCGTAAAAAAAGGTAGTTCTGTTCTAGATATAGGCGCTCATATTGGATACTATACCTTGTTATTAGCTAAAGCCACTGGTACGAATGGCAAGGTTTATGCATTTGAACCCGAACCGATGAATTATAAATTATTAGAAAAGAATATCCTTTACAACGAATATCACAATGTGGTTCTAGAGAATCTGGCAGTATCAGATTTCTCAGGTAATGCCAAGTTACAATTATCAAATTCGAGTGGTGGGCATAGTCTGTTAGATATCGAAGAAACCAATAAAACAGTAGATGTCAGAGTAATCAAACTGGATGATTATTTTGAAGCAATAGATGAGACGATTAGTGTAATAAAAATTGATGTTCAGGGTTGCGAGCCTCAGGTATTAGCAGGAATGCAGAATTTACTGGCAAAAAACCGGTCAATTACTATTTTCACGGAATTTAATCCAGACAAAAAATGGAAATCTCCTTCAGATATATATTTGTCTACGCTGGTGGAAAAAGGATTCCGCCTTTATCACATTGATGAGAGACAACATAAATTAAACGAAACATCATTAGAATATTTATTTGATTTTTATAACGCCCAAAATAGAACCTTTACTAATATCCTTTGCACTCGAGATTACTAAGATAAGTATTTCACTCTATTATTCAAACAATAAAAATTTGTCTCGAAAAATGGCTGTATTAGTAATTTGTATTAGCCAACTTAAAAAGGTGTAATTTGGAGATCTTTTATGAGTTTATCCAAAGAAATTGAAGCATTTTTTGATCAAATGAGTAAGAACCGCAATCAATTTATTTCGCAAAATCCATATTACGATTACGAACAAAAAATGAGGCAAAAGATGGCATTTACGTTATTAATGCCATGTACTGGTGATGTTGTTTTGGATATTGGTTCTGGTAATTTACGGGACAGCATTCCTTTAGCTAATATTGGATTAAATGTATACTCAATTGACTTATCTTTATCCATGTTAAAAGAAGGTATAAAAAATAAACAGGAAAAAACTAAGCCCCCACATTGCATACAAGGATCAGTATATGACTTGCCGTATTTGGCTGGGTCTATGGATAAGATTTTGTGCTCCGAAGTTATTGAGCATATTCCATATTTTGAGGATACATTTGATGAGTTTCATAGGTGTTAAAACCCGGTGGAGTATTGGTAATAACGACTCCAAATATGAATAGTATGTATGGGATTAATCGCAAACTTTATGAAGGTGCACTCCGCATTCTACCGTCACGATATAAGTCATACCATCCTTATGATGAATGGAAACGACCTAAAGAATTAATGAAAATATTACTACGACACAAATTTGTTATTGACGAATGTCAAGGTGCATGTTTTTTACCTGGTTTTTCATTTGGTTCAAGGTATTTACCAATTATTTTCAAGAATCTAATAATAAAATTTACTAGTATGATTGAACCTAGCCTCAAAGACAAAGCAGCTAATTGGGGATATATGTTTGGTATTCGGGGGATTAGTATTACTTAATTTTATGATTTATTATCTTAATAATTATGACAATTTAGTCGACATCCTTATAGTGTCTGAGTAATTTTATTATGAAGTATCTTGTCAATATAAAACATATTACAAAACTAACCTAATTTTTCAATATCGATGATTCTTATATTACAACAGAAGCCATATATTCATGATTGATAACTTTCAATTTTGTAAGTAAACACTTATAAAATGCTGCATATCTATGACATAAAATGGATAGAGATATTGGATATTTATGCAATAAGTATTGAGAATTAATGGTAAATTTGTGCTAGCAAACCAACCATTACATTCCACAACTAATTTATTTATGGAGCGATTTAAATGGGAAAAGGTCGGCGTATTATTAAATTAATCATAAAATCATTGCTGATAAGCTTATCAATTCTAGTGATTTTGGGCAATGTAATAAAATTGCCGCGGAATTACTGCAAGTGCTTTGGCAGCTGGAATTGAATATTATGTCGATGCCAATAATGGTAATGATGCAAATAGTGGTTTATCGCCAAGCAAAGCATTTAAGACCATACAAAAAGCAGCCAATGTAGTAAGCTCTGGGGCGTTAGTTCATATATTACCGGGGGTTTATCGAGAAAGCATTAGGCCTTCATCGAGTGGAACTTCGAATGCGCCGATTACATATCGTGCCGAAAACGGCCCTGATACTGTTATTATTCGAGGATCAACTTCTAGCTCGTCATTAATATGGACACAACTGACAGAAAACACAATTGGTTTACCCCCTAGTGTAGATCCCCATAATGTATATTATGCAGACATAACTTCTTGGAATATTGGTAGTACGCCACGTTTTGTTGTTGAGCTAAACGGAAATGGACAAGTGGAAGCCCGTCTACCACTGGCACGTGAACCTGATTGGAATGTTGTCACCGAATGGAAATATCCGGAATATTGGTGGACAGCTGATGGAGGATCGAATCCCGCTGGGTGCAACCCGGCAACAGATCCAAACCCCGCCTGTGACTTTGCTTCACGATCTGCAACACAACTAACCGACCGAACCAACGACAACGACCCTCCTGGTGTGGAGATGGGTAACCTGACTACTTTAGGAAACCTCACCGGAGGTACTTTGGTGGCGATTGATACTGTTGAAGGTCATTATGCGTATCGAGCCACGATCATCGGCCAAGATGTCGCTGCAGGACGTATCACGGTTGATCCACCATGTGAGTTTGACACCAGTGTCGGCAGCCATGGGTTGGGTTGGGGTAGCAAGTATTATATTGAAGGGAAACCATATCTACTCGATACGCCCGGCGAGTGGTGGTATGACATAACATCGAAACGTCTCTATCTCTGGCCGCGCACATCAGGGAATCCGGCATCGATGAATATAGAAATCTCTCGGCGCGATTTAGGCATCGACCTATCCAATCGATCATATATCAATATTGAGGGCATTGCGCTAGATTTTTTTAATAATAGTGCGATATATATTCTTAATTACCCTAATGATAAATCCTATGGAATTATTTTACGTAATCTTGACATGCAATATGCCAACTATGGCCTGAATATCGCAATGGGTACGTATGCTTCTACACCTATCGATAACGTCATCGATGGATTTACACTACTGGATTCGGAGATTGCCTACATCGATAGTCAAGGTCTACGGATGACTGATTGGTGGGAAGATAATGCTGATCCTAATTTATTCACTCATTCTGGGGTCCTCAATACCTCCATTATCGGGAATGAGTTTCACCATCTGGGGTTTCGAAGTGATTATTCTACTGGTTTATCGTTCTTGTTTCCAAATAAACTTCGGTTCGAGAGAAATTGGGTTCATGATATTGCCCATAACGGCGTCCAATTCTCCAATTCGGTCATCCAATCTACTAAAGAATATGGCTTTGAACCGAATGAAATTAAAATAGGTGATATTCTCGTCCAAGATAACATTTTCGAAAGAACCTGCCAACTTGTTTCTGCCTGTGCTGGTATAAAAATCTGGGGACCTCACCGGATAGTAGCGTCTTCCGAAATTTCCTCATTACAGGTAACATCTTCCGTGACATATTTGGCTGGAGTTACATATCCGGAAAGCGCCATCAGTGGAGTGGTGGTCCAAGCAGCGATGTGTATGGGCTTGGGGGCACGGGTATATACCTGGATAACGCGAGTGGCATCCATGCTTATCGAAATATCTCATATAACGTGGCGTTCGCAGGTTTTGAATTTGCTGACCGATGGCGAGACGGCGATATTATTTTCAGTAATAACGTGGTTGCAAATTCACTCTATGGTATGTTTTTTGGTGCTATGGATAAAGATACACATGGCTCAGTCAATACCCAGATTATTAATAACATTTTAATTAACAACGAGGGATTTGGCCTTTATCTGATCTATGCTCCTGGTCGAACCGATAATATGACCATTGACCATAATCTTTATTTTAAAAACGGGTGGCGGTCGTGGGAAAACGGAGGAGTATGGCATGCTGGAGTAATGGGGATACAGGAAGGCGATTCCTGGACTGCTTACCAAACCCTAGCTGAGGCAAAGGCGCACACACCCTGGGAAGTTAATGGTGAAGAGGGAAATCCACAGCTAATATTATACAATCCGGCTGATCATGACCTTTATGATAGTTCCTGGCCAGATTTTCACCTCACTTCTGCAAGTACGTATGCTATTGATAAGGGGACTATAACCATTCCCGATTCATTATCTGCATTACTTGATGAATTTAGCGTGATGGACTATCGTGTCGGGTCAGCATACGATATAGGTCGCTTCGAGATAGGCAATTTCCTTCTTGCTTCGCCTGTATATCAGGCGATTGAACCAGGAAGTACATGTTACTATAAAATAAAACTGTTTCCATCTGATCTTACATACGACGTATCTTTGAGTATCGAAAACCCCTCACCCTATCTACAGATTGAATTATCCCCATCAGTTATTAGTGGAGCACAAGTCGCCACATTAAAAGTAGTTGATTCGCATCCAATACCTATGATGCCGGGCGAAAGCATTATACTGACGATTACTGGCGTGGGTAACGGTTCTACGCTCTCAGCTAATATGAATCTCCTGGTTGGCGGTTCGCGTGTATATCTACCTATCACTCGAAGGTGATCACTTTTATTAATTAATTCCTAATTCGCACAGAATTTTATCCTTATGGCTTAAAAAGCACAAAGTCATATCCTGAGGCACTACTCAATTTATTAATCGAAAAGGATTTTCAATTTTTTTACAAGACGAAATTAAACAAAGAAACTATTAAACTTACAAAAATGAATTACTAACCAGGCCGAAGACATATAATCAGGATAATTCGATAAACTTTATCGATATCAAATAGAAGATTGTCATATGCATATCAAAAAAGTACTATTTTAAGTATTAAATGCTTCAGAATTTTAATCCTTTAATTTCAATTGTAGTTATCACGTACCAGGCTAAAGGCCTTGTGCTAAGATGCTTACAATCGATTCACCAAATACAATATCAACCAATCGAAGTTATCGTTGTTGATAATTGCTCAAATGATGGGACTGCTTCGGCAATAAAAGACAAATATCCAGAAGACAGAGTCATTATCAACCCCAAAAATGAGCTGTTGGCTGAAGCAAGAAATATTGGTATTCGAGAAGCGATATCAGAATTTATTTTTTTGCTTGATAATGATAACGTTTTAGAACTCATTAATACTCGATAAGCTCATTATTGAGTTGCTAAATAATCCAAATATTGGCATGATTGGTCCTGTAGCGTTTTATTTAAATAACAACCACAAGATTTGGAGTGCCGGCTCAACTATCAGTATGCTAACAGGTCTGGCACACCATCTAGATGAGAAAGACCTAGATCTAAATGATAAATCGATTGTTGATGTGCTGTGTATCCCCAACGCATTCATGATTCGTCGCAGTGCAATAAATCATGTTGGTTATTTTGATAGCAAAAAATATCCTATTGGTTTAGACGAAGGGGATATGGGAAAAAGATTACTTATAGCAGGATATCAGGTATGCGTAGCAAAAAATGCAAGGATATTTCATGATATTCCTGAACCGGGAAAGGGACTAAAAGGTTTGTTGAGACGCCTGCATTTTGGTGGTGCCGGAGAATCAGGTAATATTAAAGCATATTATCATGGGCGGAATCGATTGCTATTTATGCGCCAATATGCAGGGCGAAAATTTTGGTTATTCATTTTTATAAATATACCTATCACTTTAGTGTATATGCTGCTTTGCTTGGTAAACCTGCGGTTTGATTTATTTCGGGCATTTTCAAAGGGTGTAATTGATGGATTGATAATGACCATTTGTTAGTATTATTAGTCAATGACAAGAGATTGCATGCTGAATAGATAATATTGATGACATCGAATATTAAATTAGCAATATACACTCATTGGCTTGATATATTTCCAACTGCTTCAGTGAGTGTTTTATTAACCAACTTCTGCAAATATATTTCTAAACATCCTGATATAGATTTATCCCTGCTACACCACAAACGTGTAACAACAGAAATCTATCAGTATGGAAAATCTATAATAATTCCAACGATGCCTTTTGTGGGTGAATTTGTTCTGTCACAGCACAACTTTTTTGATGTTCTCCAATTTCCTTTAATTCCATTTGAATATCGAATTGCTTCTCCCTTTGTTTTGCACAGCAAAACCATTGCTTGGGTTCATGGAATTAGTGATGAACTTCGTATAAATGGAAATGTTTCACTTGTAAGGCAGATGATACAAAGAGCATTGGAAATGGTGGTAGCAAGAAAAATTACTAGAATCGTTATAACATCTCATTCATTCGAAGAGAGATTTATTAAGTATCTTGGCTTATCGAATTCAAAGGTTAAAGTAATATATAATCCTATTGATACCGATTTCCGATTTATAGAAGATAGAAACTCTCTCAAGCCGATTCAAGAAAAATACAATCTACAAAAAAAATATATTTTGTCGGTCAGTTTATATTCACCAAGAAAAAATCCCAATACTTTGTTTCAAGTGGCCAAATATCTTGCCCAAGATAACGATTTGAATCTAGTAATTGCCGGTGATGGCTGGAATGAGTCAGGAGAGGTAAAAAAGTTAATTTCAAATTATGGGATAGTAGATCGGGTGAGGCTATTAGGAAGAGTTCCTTTGCCAGATTTGGTACAGCTATATAACCTGGCCGAGGTTTTCTTCTTGCCAAGCTATCATGAAAACTTTGGTATTCCAAATGTAGAAGCGATGGCATGCGGAACCCCTGTGGTATCTTCTAACATCTATAGCATTCCAGAAATAACAGGAGGAGCTGCTATGCTATTTGATCCAGAAGATGTGAATGGTTACATCCAGGCCATAAAAAGAATAATCTCAAATTCAATCCTTATAAACGAATTAAGGGAGAAGGGATTTATAAATCGAAACAGGTTCACCTGGGATAATGTTGTAAACCAGTTTATTGCTTTATATTATGAACTAAGTCCACGGGTAAAGTAAAGACAATGATATTAGTTATTCTCAAGCTAAGCTTTGAGTCGGAAAAAGATTGACGTTTATGCCTTTATTGTAATGAATCAAGGCCGTTATTCAGGAAAGCAATACTTTTCATTGATCAATTCTCTATCACGATGAGTAAGATCGGTGCGTCTGTAGTTCACGAACCAATGAGTATTAGTTCATGATTATGCGTACAGATCCATCTTAGCATGGTAGAATATTGGTTTTCCCGAATATTGAGAATAACCAATTTTTTTAGTGAATTTTTCGATAACAGCATATATGAAAGATATAGTAGCACGATTTCAAAAATATGGGACGAAAAGCGAGATTATTATCTTATGTTTATTTACCATAGTTTCTTTAATTATATTAAGAGTCCCGGTTATTCACAGTGGAGAAATTTTATCCGGCGGACTAGATAGTCAAGCGACTTTTTCACAAAGCCCAAGCCAGTTCATAAATAATTGGATCCTATCCGACACATGGTCTTGGTGGTTTGGAACGCCGACACAAATTTTCTTCCCCCTTCATTACCAATGGCCTTTTGTGCTAATCGGCATGGTTTTTCATTTGAATTCTGAGAAATTTATACTGATTGAGTATTTTCTTATATATATTATTGCGGGATATGGGGCTTTTTTACTTGTAAAACTTCTCTTATCAAAAAACTCACTTGCAAAACCGAAAGTACAACTTACCGCCTCAATATTATCTGGCTTGTTCTATGTATTTAGTCCATTTATGATCGCGGAATATTCACATGGTGCAGCCCGGTTTGGATACGCTATAGGACCCTGGCTGCTCTTCTTTTTATATAAATCACTTAGTTCAAGAAAAATCAGTTTTGCGATCCTGGTTGGTATTATGTGGAGTATTGTTGGAACCCCGGATTTTCGTTGGTCTGCATATGGCGCAGTAATTATCATTATATTTATTATCACGTCCGTACTTGATCTGAAAACCTCGAATTTTGAAAATCGAAAAGAACTCAGGAGGATAATATTAGTTGCTGCTACATCCTTCGTAATATTCTTTGCAATTTCTGTCCCTCGGCTTATTTTTGGTACCACAGAAATCTTACATTCCATTAAACCAACTTTAGAAGCACTCACCGTGGTGTATGACAAATCTATGACAATGTCAACCATCATCCGTGGGATGCAAATGTTTTTATCAGCGGTGCTCTTTACAAATCCCCCTTCATTAATTACATCTTTGGGAGGACTACCGATTATTCTCAGCTTCGTAATTCCTTTTCTCACCTTTTTGGGAATTTTGTTTAATCGGAAAAATGGTACTGTCATTTTCTGGAGTTTCGTTGCGATTATCGATCTTCTCATCATCTCACCTTACCCGCCTATTGCTCAATTCAGGTTATGGCTTTTTTCTGAAGCGCCTCTGGCAACCTATTTAGGGCGGATATTTCGTGGCAGTACAATGGACTATTTTACATTTCTGTCATATTGCATTTTAATAGGATTTTGCCTATATGCATGCTTGCTTTGGATTGATAGCCACTTTCAAAGAATTGGCAAATACGCGATTTATTTCGCCGCTATTGCCATTTTTGCGCTGTCTATTGTTATCTCTTATTGGCCTCTTGTAACCGGGAATTTAAATGGCGGCTACCAACCAGTAAATGTTCCAGGGGAATTTAGAAGAGTCAATGACTGGCTAAATGGTTTGCAAAATAATGGACGTGCATTATGGTTGCCAGATTATTTTTACGATTATTCAACTTGGAACCAAGTAATTGGCAGTTTACAGTTTTATGATGTTATTACGTCGAAGAAGCCAACGTTTTCATTGTACTCGTCCTCATATGTTAACCCATTTTACAGACTTTTATTTTCTGTTAGAGAACTCAAGCCATTAATATTTTCAAAGGCAGTAGATAATTATTCTAAATTCCTTTCACTTATTAACGTAAATTATTTGGTCATACATGATGATTTGGGATATCCACATCAACAATCATTTGCTGAACAAATTATTGAAACCTTGAATTCCCAGAAGAATATTGAGAAAATTAAGAAATGATGGGTTGATCACTGTATACGAGAACAAAGAAAACACAAATTTGTTTTCAACTTATAGTGGACTAAACCCGATTTTAGGCAGCCTTGATCTAATCTTGAATTTTCCTGATGAACAAAATATAAATATTGGGTCTTCATTTTTTATCGAACAACTTACAAAAAGCCAATCCATTGCTAGTATGGGCCAATCTCCAATCATTATTCAAGAGAATAAACGCTCAGTCGACCTTGCCTATATGAATATGCAGGATGCTGACAAGATTTTTCCCTGTGAGTATACAAGACACTCAGGAGGACCAGCTTGGTCAGCTGGAACTGTATACAATCCCTTATATGGCGAATGGAATTATATACTTGCCCAGAAAGGTGTTACCAATTGGGATTGGGATTACGGAAAATGTTTTGCGTTTACGTGGGAAGCATATCGGTTATCTATCCCGATCAGTAAGACGCCAGGTAATTATAAATTATTGGCGAGGATTTTTGAGAACACAAACGGTGGAACTTTAAAAATAATTGTGGACAGTAATAATATCAGCCAGATTGATTCAAAGGGAGTATCTAACTCCTTTATCTGGAAAGATCTTGGCGATATTGTTTTGGATGGGTCTCAAAATACCCTTCAATTAATTAATATAAATGGTTTTAATGCTGTGAGCGTATTAGTAATGATTCCTTCATCGGTTTTTTCATTAGATACCCAGGAATCGGTAACCGCCTTATCGACTAGACCATTCGTTTATATTTTAAAACCAGAGGCTACTTCTACTAATACCACAACCGATGATCATGAGATTGAAATTTTCCGGGAAGGAGACTATCAGTTAAAGTTAAAAACTAATCAGATGATATCTCTTCGCGTTGATAATGGTAATTATATTCAACCATTGTGTTTTAATAACGACATCTGTTCCCAAATGGGAGGTAATTTAATTTATGAAATTCATTTAGCCTCTGGGATCCATTGTGTAGAATTAACTTCATCTTCGTCGGATGTAGAAGAGAATAGAGGAATTTGGTTAGTTGAACAGGGTAAAAACACATCTCTTCCAGCTTCTCCCAATATTCTATCCTGGAAAAAGATCAGCCAGGTTGAATATGAGGTCGAGGTAGATTCAAATACGCCATTTCTACTCAATTTTGCAGAACCATATTATCCTTTGTGGAAAGCTTCAGTTGGTGATAAAGGTCTATACAAGTATGCCTGCTGCTTCAGTAATAAATTCTTTTTGGATCGAAGAAACTGGTTATATAAAGATTTGGATATATTTTGAACCCCAACAAAAAGCTCATCTTAGTTTCATTATAAGTTTGGTGAGTTCTATCGTATCAATTTTCGCTCTAGTTGTCGTTACCGGTTATAAACTCAAATGGAAATAAATGCACTTAATTCTCAAAATACTGAATATTTATAACCAAATTTATCAATCTGAGACTAAATAATTATATTTTGATCTTCCTATTAAGATGAAAAAAGATGACAATACCAGCAGCTAAATATACTTTAGATAGGTTTATATGGATATTATGATCGTAAGACGTACTGAATTTAGAATTATCTTATTAGGTCTTTTACTTCGCCTATTATTTATTCCATTTAGCATGCATGTGGACCCTCAGTTTACTGGTGATGTAGCCTCATTTCCTTGGGCTGTTCAGGAATGGAACTCACCCGGGAGAGGTGGTTTTACTTATCCATATCCCCCACTACATATTATACTCTTTCAGCCTATCTACTAGCATTACCGGACTCCATAACCAAGAATTTATGGAATCAACCCATCACCGGAGTAAATGCGACACTTTAATTGGGTCGATTTACCATTTGTATTTCGCAACCTGTTTGTGCTGAAAATTTGGTATCTCCTGCCAGATTTGGCTATTGCATTTTTGCTCTGGCGGATATTTCGAAACAACCCAGGCAAGGCAAAAATTAGCGCTTGTGGCTTGGATGTTTTTCACCGCTGGTTTTATACACAGCATATTTTCACGGTCAATTTGATCTGACACCAGTTTTCTTTGTTGTGCTCAGTTTGTTCTTTGCGCAAAAAAAACGGCCCGCATGGGCAGCTTTCTGGATGGGGATTGGTGCCTGTTACAAAAACTACCCGTTCGCATTATTATTGCCGTTTGTCTTATAATGGATCGCACGTGGATACGGTCGATTAAAAATTGCCTTTGATAGGCGTGGTTCCCTACCTTCTTTTTGTATCTTCCGAATCTAGAAGTTATTCGAAGACAGGCACGTACTATCTCGAGTAATTTCTTTCCTGCAGGTTATTCACATCGAGCTCAGTGCACAGATCTATTTTCTTTTTTATTTTCTACGCTATCTTAATCTGGTTTCTTTATCACAGTCAAGTGCCAACAGCTTTGATAGACTTATGGCGTGCTTGTTTCGTCATCTTGCTGGTCTATTTTCAATTCAGCTATTTTGATTTGCACTATTGGGTTTGGATAATTCCCTTTGCTATCTTTTACTGGGTTGAAAAACCAAGAGAAGCCAAGCCTTTTTATGTTCTCATTGGATCTGTTCCTGCTTGTCCTCCTCGCTCCCACTCCATTGGCACGTTTCCTGGCTCCCATCAGCCCGCGTTTTTTCCTGCGACTACCAAGTTTGATGGAAGCGCTCAACCCTTACCTACCCATGCTGTTCATCACCAACGTGGTGCGCAGCCTGCTGGCTGGCACGTGTTTCTATCTGGCCTGGAAACTGATGCGTGGTATGCCTGCCGCACGTCCCGAAATGGCTATACCGACATATGATCCTGAAATTTCAGATTAAAGAGTATTGTTGATGAAGAAATTCACCTTCTCATTTGTTCTTTTCGCCATATTCCTTACTGCTGACCGGATGTACTGTGGGTGGGATAGATGTGGAGCAGGAGAGCGCTACTGGGTTGGCCGGAGAGCTAATCGATAGTCATTCATTCGGACAGACATTCACGATTCAATATAATGGACTATATCGTATCGACCTGTACACCGCGACGTATGATCGTGAGAACACGCATCCGGTTGTTTTTCGAATATGCACTTCCCCTGCCTGCAATGGAGGGGAGGAGCTGCAGCGTCTGGAAATGCCAGCCACTCAGATCAGTAATAGCGGACCAACCGTGATTGCATTCCCAGCCATCGCCGAAACAGCCGGGCGTTCGCTGTACTTTTCGGTTAAATCTCCAGGCTCATTTCCGGGCGATGCCATCACTATCTACCGGAACGATACTGATATCTATCCAGGCGGTCAAATGTACATCGATGGCCAGCCCACAGATGGAGATATCGCCTTTATCGCTTATACCCGCGAAACATTTACTGCCGCTGAAATCTGGAACGACTTCTACTCACGCGCCAACCAGGATAAACCTTTCTTCTCCTTCTATTGTTTACTACTGGGATTACTCTTCCTGGCGCTTACAGTGACGCTAGTTAGGCAGCCCAAACCTCCGACCCAACCGCCAAGCAGCGAACCGCAACCTCCTCAGGGTGACGACGGAGGCAAGCATTGAATAAGCGCTTGAAATATTTGTTCCTGACTGCCTTGGTGCTGATCATCTTGATGCAAGTCGTGGTCTTAAATTGGAAGCCGGAGGCAATTTTTTTTGTGACCTGGCTTCTCCTAGCTCTCTCGGTGCAGCATGATAGCCGCCTTTCAGCAGCCATAGGTCTGGTTTTTCTTGCTGCCTGTCCTTTTTTACTCATCGCCAAGAAAGATCCAGTGGCTGAACAGATCGCCAATTATGCTTATTTTTTCCTGGCTATTGGGGTGTTGGTACAATTGGAAGAAATGATGTTGGAACGATTCAGCTGGCTGAACCGTAAGCTGGATTTTTCAGACCAATGGCGACCGATAGTTGCACTCTGGCAAAAATGGTGGGGTGTCTACCCCGCGATACATTCAAAGAGATCAACCAGGCTATTACGGAATGGAATTGTGCTGGTCGTATTGTCTCTCTCAGTTGGTGTAATAATTCGGTTGTCCGACCTATTGTCCGTCAACCAACTGGCAAATATGAAGGTAGGTTATGATTTTATTGATCACGTCGACAAAGCAATACAACCGATCCCACCAGGAGAAGGGGAAATTATAAATGTACAGGAATGGTCTATAAACCAGGAGAACCACCGCGTGTTGTATCAGACCCCGTCTTTTGCTGGGACCAGTCGTATCTTATATCAAGTAGTTGTGGAGAACCATAGCAAACTAGCCTTTGATGTGGCTATGGATCCAGCCAGTTGGGAATTGGAAGGCGATGGAGTTGCCTTCACGATATACATTGTTGCAGACGGCATCACTCACCAGGTTTTTACAACTTATATCGACCCGAAACATAATAAAGAGGATCAGCGCTGGTATCCGAATGCTATCGACCTGGATAAGTATTCTGGAAAGAAGCTTACGTTCATTTTTGAAACAAATACAGGTCCAATGGGAGATTATCGTTACGACTGGGCTGGTTGGGGTGAACCAAGATTATTGCAACCATGAAAAATGGAATCCCGCGTACCAACCCCTGGCTGATTGTAGCTGGCTTTTTTTCTATCTCCTTTACGGCAATATTCGCTGGTAAGTTATCTCCCGCGTACATTCCCTATATAACGATCACCTGGTCAGTTCTCGGCTTGTGGGGCTGGATCCTACAGCGCGTGACCTATAATTTTAGCGCCAACCGCCGAGTGACTGAACAACTGGTTTTTATGTATATAGTGCGAGGAAATGATAAAAGTTATTATCCCGGGCAGTTTCTACCGTTTCTTCGCTATTCAAAAGAATATAGTATTTCAGTAGTTAGTGAGTGGTAGGTAATTAGCGATGCAACGAGCTGATTTTCGAGCTACAGCGATTGTTGGGATAGGGTTCCTAGCTGCGACGCTAACTGGATTCTTCCGTCAAGTTGCTATTGCCCGCATGCTAGGGGCGAACAGAGAAGCTGATATATACTTAGTAGCTTTTGCAGTCCCAGAATTTTTCTTCATTGCATTACCGATAATTATTACCCCAGCTTTTCTGCCAATTTTTTCCAAGCTACGTCAGGAAGAGGGAGAGACGAAAGCCTGGCAATTTGCGCAAAAAGTCTTAAAAATCATTGGGCTCTCGCTACTAGTCATAACGATTCTAACAGCATTGATCATCCCGATTTTTCTAACCTGGATTTCCCCTGGCTTTACATCCGTAGAAAGACAACAGACAGTTGCATTGTTTTACCCGATGCTTCCAGGAATTTTGTTTATGGGTATCGCCACCCTCATTGCAACCATGCTCCAGATTTATCGCCGTTTTCTGCAGTCAGTAATTATTACTTCTGTTTATAACTTGGTTTTCATCGTCTCTTTATTTGTCATGCCAAATTCTGTACCTGTAATGCGGGCTTCTTGGGCTGTGTCCCTTGGTGCTGGTGCCGCTTTAATAAGTGTAATACCCTTTTGGTGGAGACAGACCAAAGAATTTGCTATCTCGACCAATCCGGAGCCGAAAGGTCAGATTAAGGAATGGTCAAATTTCACGCTTCAACTCATACTTGGATACTCAATTCACCACGCGATTTTATTTATTGACCGCGCCATGGCTACTATGCTTGGCCCAGGTAGCGTGGCAGCTTTAAGTTATGCTGATCATTTGACATTGTTAGTAGTTCAGTTCAGCGGTCTGGCTGTATCAACAGTTTTGTTTCCTGGACTGGCGGAAAAGGTGTCCAGTGCAGATTTGAAATCAGCTGGGCGGCAGCTTGCCGATGCAGTTACGTTTGTTTTTCAAATAGCTCTCCCCGCGAGTATAGGCTTGATACTCTTACGAACGCCAATCGTCCAGGTTTTGTTTGAGCATGGTGCCTTTGATGCTCAAGCCACCAGTCTTGTGAGCGCTCCAATTCTCTGGTATAGTTTTGCAGTTTTAGCTGATGCGCTTTGTCAACCATTGTGGCGAGTGGTATACGTAAAACGTTCAGGTTGGACAGTGGTGGCTATCAATGGTTTACAAACCTCCATTCGCTTGGTTGGTAATTTTTTACTTATTCCCAGATTAGGTTATATTGGACTAGCGATCTCTGCAACAATCGGTTTGACAATACAAGTGCTTGCTCTGGCATGGTGGACAAAGAGCACGTTTGGCTTCAGGTTCAACGCTAGCAATTGGGGTAAAATAATCCAAATCACAGTTGCAGCTTTGTGTGCGCTATTAGCAGCTGGTTTGCTTTATAATGCTGCGAAAGCAAACTCCCCAATTCTTATTGTCTTCATGTGTTCTATTTGTGGGGCTCTAGTTTATATTCTTATTTTGTATTTATCAAAGAATGTAAGGAAATTATTTTATGGTGGATAAGCCATCATCATCAATAAATAAAAACTTGGTCAATTGGTTTGAATTAATAATGGCTATTGGTTTGGTGTTATTCCTTATTGGTCTCACTTTCCATCTTGTCATCAAATCATTGCTTCCAGAACCACTAGGTACTTATTGGAAAGAAATCATACTTGGGCTGTTAATTATAATTTGGGGAATACTTTCCATATTGATGCGCCAGCCTCTACTGAGTGGTACGTCCCTGGATGGGTCCCTCCTAGCCTTCCTGGGATATATAATCTTGCGTTTAGTTCTCGATCGCTTTGGAATTCAAGCTTGGTGGGGCTTTTATTACACTATTTTGTACTTACCATTTTTTTGGGTAGTTGTTGTCGCTCTGCGTCGATACCCCGAGTGGCTCGAAAAACTTGTATGGTTGATTGTAATGCTAGGAGCTATCGTTGCCATTGGTGGGATATTAGAATTCATTCTGGATCGTTCGCTGTGGCCTTCAGCTGAACTAATCCAACGGCAAGGCTTTCCGGATGTATACATTTATGGAACCCATCTACGACGGGTATATTATGTTTTTGATTCTCCTACAACCCTCGCCAACACATTAGCGTTGATCTTCCCATTATCTTTGGCGATGATATATGCGGCATCAAGCATTAAAACAAAGCTGCTGGCTGGAGCGGCAACTCTCGTCATGATCACCTGTATTGGTTTCACTTTTAGTCGGGGGATTTGGGTGGCGTCTGCAGTTGGGCTGATTGTTTTTGGGTTCCTCATCGGGTTCTTCCAACAAAATAAACGCCTCACATTGAGCCTGATTGGATTAGCGTTTATAAGCTTAGTTGTTTGGATTGGAATTACAACTCTGCGAGCCAACCAATTACCTTCAATAAACAGTAAATTGGTAGAACTCAGTACTGATGAGTATCGTAAAACGCCAGTTCTCAGTGTTGAGGATGATTTACAGCAGCAGAAACCTGCTTACGGTGATACCACCCTGCAGATGTGGACGATTTTCGATTCAATCCAGCAACAAAACGACCAGCGCACAGTTCTATATGAACCAGCTTTACAAACTGTCAAAACTGAAGTAATTTATCGGATCACTGTGCCAGATTTTGGAGCCTTAAGGTTTGCTATCGCCCTCTCGCCTGAAGTCTGGTCGCCAGATAAAGGCGATGGGGTTGATTTCCAGGTATACATTGCACCGGTAGATACTACGCAAAGCGGCCAATTCCTGCTCAATCGATATATTAATCCCAAAATCAACCCAAGTGACCGCCGTTGGAGAAACTACTTGATTGATTTATCTTCCTGGGCAGGAAAAGAGGTAGATATTAGCTTTATCAACGATAGCGGACCTGCCCATAATTGGGATTACGACTGGGCAGGATGGGCGGATGTAAGCATTGTACGCATGCCAGCTGGGTACTTTAATTCCCAACCAGTTACTGGTGATAACATAGTGCTCCAGTACTTCCGCTCAATTACAAACTGGGTTAGTGATCAAACGAATTTAGATCGTTTAAGTGCCTGGAACCTTGCATTAGATGCTTGGCGTAAATCACCTCTATGGGGCACTGGTCTCGGTTCAACAGGGTTAGCTGGATTTCGCACAAATCCAGCAGGTGCCATTGTTACGGAGAGCCAGGTTCTAAAAGTACTAACGGAGCTAGGCATTCCGGGAATAATCTTGCTTGCATATATCTGGTTCACCATTACCAAAACAGGTATTCAAACACTTCGCGGTCCAACAACTGTGAAAAACAAGGCAATCTTGTGCGGTATTCTGACCAGTATACTAATCATTTTCATAGAAGGTTTGGTATATCAGAATATGGAAGCCAAGCAAGTTAATGCTTTATTCTGGACTTTACTGGGGATACTTGCGTTTCTATCTACAAATAAGGATGTCTAATCGCTCTGTTTCTGTAGTCATTGTGAATTGGAATCACATGCCATACCTGAAGGCATGTCTGGATTCCATTTTTATGCAGGTCTATAAACCTGTAGACATAGTTGTGGTCGATAACGCATCCACCGATGGATCTCCTGAGTGGATTCGGACTAATTATCCAGAGATCGTGGTAAAGAGCTTTTATAAAAACCGAGGGTTTTCAGCCGCCTTTAATGAGGGGACGCGTGCGTCGGATGCTCCATTTTTACTTTCCATGAACCCTGATGTCATCATGCAAACCAATTGCCTGGATCAAATGGTCAGAGTTATGATTGAGAAGCCAAACATAGGGATTGTTAGTCCAAAGCTAGTCCGTTTTGGTGATAATCAGCTTATTGATTCGACTGGCTTGTTTATCAACCGAAGCCGATCTCCTTACGACCGTGGCCAAGGTGAAATCGATCGAGGCCAATATGACCAGGACAAGCAGGTTTTTGGAGCTTGTGGTGCTTTAGCACTGTATCGTCGAGAAATGTTAGAGGATCTGGCATTCAATAATGAATACCTAGATGAGGATTTTTTTGCATACTATGAGGATGCAGACCTAGCGTGGAGAGCTCACCTGTGCGGTTGGCAAGCAGTTTATGAGCCTCAAGCAGTAGGTACCCATGTCCGCGGGTGGGGTGACTCTTTGCGTAAACAGAGAAAGAGAGATGCCCTTGGACCTCGTCTAGCTTTACGCAACAGGTACCTGATGTCATTAAAGAATGATCGGCTAACAAATTTCTTAGCTGATTTACCTACGATAGTATCCGCTGAGGTACCCAGGTTAGCATATGCAGCTCTTCACATGCCATCAGTATTACTTGGGGTTTTGGATTTTATAGCATTATTTGGGACGATGGTACAAAAACGGCGACATCTTTGGAATAAAGCTGGCGTTAAAGAATCAAATCTTCGCCGATGGTTTGTGGAATCGAAGTGAATCTTTTGAAAATCTTGCAGATTTACTACGAACCCTTCCTTTCTGGGCAGACAACTCATATTCTATCGCTTTCGAAAGAGCTTGTTTTGCGAGGCCATGACGTAACCGTTATTTTACCGGATAGACTTCGAGCAATATCCAATGAATACATCGAAGCTGGTGTGAAAGTAGTATCTCTTCCAATGCGGAAATTGGTATGGCCGATGAAATCCATCTTTACTCTTTTGAATTTATTACGGCAGGAGAAATTTGAAATTGTCCATGTACACAGTCAAGAGGCAGGGATTATTGCCCGATTTCTAGCTTGGTTAAGAAGGGCTCAGAAAATATTTTACACACCTCAAACTATTGATATTCGTCAAACACGATGGCGTAATTCATATATCCTAATAGAGCGTATATTAGCCCGGATAACGAACCGGATCTTCTCGGTCAATGAGATCGATGCAAAGCGAATGATTAATTGGGGAATCCCTGATGGGAAAGTGAGTGTCGTACCCAATGGAATAGATTTGAGTCTATTTAGTAAACTGGAGCCCCGCGATTATATATGTAAGCGATTAGGTTTAAACCCAGATTTACCTATTGTCATGCAAGTTGGGAGAATGGATACTCAAAAAGATCCCATGATGTTTTTAAGGGGAGCTAGTTACGTTCTTTCTGTTAACTCGGATGTCCAACTGGTTTGGATTGGTGAGGGGCCATTGTTTATGAAGGTTAAATCCGAAGTAGAATCATTACGATTTCAGGATAATATTCTCCTGCTAGGCCGAATTGATCAAGCTTATCGGTGTTTGGCTGCTGCAGATGTAGTCACATCGACTTCTGCTTGGGAAGGTTTGCCTTATTCATTACTCGAAGGCATGGCTTGCTCAAAACCAATCGTATCAACTGCAGTTAATGGCTGCTCAGATGCTGTAATCAACGGTAAGACCGGTTACTTAGTCGAAGCAGGCGATAGTTTAGAATGGGCAAAATCCGTACTTCACTTGATCGCTGAGCCAAAGCTAGCTCAATTGATGGGGCGCACTGGTAGATGTTTGGTGGAAGAGAAATATACTTTATCCAGGATGATTTCGCAAATCGAACAGGCTTATATTGGAAATTAATGGTTGCAGAACGGACACGGATTACGTAAATTGGCAATCCAGGGAGTTCTCTGGTTTGAATATCTATATACTCAATCCACCTTTTCACAAGAAATTCTCACGCTCTCAACGTAGTCCGGCAGTAATTAAGTCAGGTGTGATATATTATCCAATTTGGTTAGCATATGCGACAGGCGTTCTTGAGAAAGAAGGATTTCATGTGCGTCTGGTTGATGCTCCTGCCAGGGGATATGATCTCGCAGAGGTACTACAACAAATTGATGATTTCAAGCCAATGTTAGTTGTTCTAGATACTAGCACACCCAGTATTGAGAACGATTTAGTGGTGGCCGAATCAATTCACGCAAGGATTCCCAATGCATTTATTGCTTTAGTCGGTACGCATGTCACAGTATTACCTGAAGAAGTCCTCAATTCTAGCTCGGCTGTCAATATCATATGCAGAGGTGAATATGATTACACATTGCGAGACCTCGCAATGTGTTTAGCAGACAGTTGTGATCTTAGTTCAATTGAGGGAATTAGTTACCGGGCTAGCGATAGATCGATAGTACATACCCCACAAAGACCATTTATAAAGAATCTAGATGAACTACCGTTTGTCAGCGAGGTATACAAAAGGCATTTAATCATTGAAGATTATTTTTATTCAATCACGCGGTATCCTGAAGTAGCCATACTCACTGGGAGAGGTTGCCCCTACGAATGTTCATACTGCTTGTGGCCTCAGACACTTACCGGTCATGGCTACCGGAAGCGAAGCATCACGAACGTGGTTGATGAATTTGAATATATATCGCGTGAGCTTCCCCAGGTGGCAGAAGTCTTTCTTGAAGATGATACATTGACTGTCGATCAAAAAAGATCTGTATCGCTGTCACAAGAATTAATCCGACGTGGAAATCATTTGCCATTTACAGCCAATTCTCGTGCTGATGTAAGTTACCAAACCCTCAAGAGCCTGAAAGATGCTGGTCTGAGGCTAGTATGCGTTGGTTTCGAAAGCGGTGACCAGGAACTTTTAAATACCATTCATAAAAAAATTACTCTCGAGCAATTTTATCAATTTCGTAAAGCTGCTTCTCAAGCGAGGGTATTGGTACACGGATGCTTTATGGCTGGGAATCCGGGAGAGACGCACCAAAGTTTGGATAAAACACTTCAATTAGCCAAGAAACTTAACCCTGATACGGCACAATTTTTACCAATCATGGTTTACCCGGGCACAGAAGCTTATGACTGGGCCATTAAGAATGGACGTCTAAACACTACTCGTTTTGGAAATTGGCTTACACCTGATGGTCTCCATAACAGCATTGTTTCACACCCAGATCTAACCTCTGAGGATATTGTGAAATGGTGTGATGATGCCCGTCGATCTTTCTACATGCGTCCCATATATATACTTAATAAGCTAATCGAAATTGTGCATCATCCAGCTGAAAGTTATCGGATTATAAAATCAGCCCAAAGTCTTTTCCGTTATCTTTTTCGTCCTAGTATTCGTAGGTAAGAGATGCTGGAGAAAATGAATTCAAAATTACCGAAAATATCAGTGATCGTACCCGCGTACAATTCAGAGAACACGATCTCGAGTTGTTTAAACGGTCTGGTGAATCAAACAATTTCAGCTGACCAATACGAAATAATCGTTGTAGATGATGCATCTGTAGATAAAACAAGTGCAATTATTCAGTCTTATCTAAATATCCGTTATATAAAAATTTCTCATGGTGGTCCCTCAGCAGCAAGAAATGAGGGAGCAAAAGCAGCAATTGGGGATATCCTTGTCTTCACGGATGCTGATTGTGTCCCCACGCAAGATTGGCTGCATTGTATGACGCTACCCTTCGATCACCCTGATATTATCGGCCTTAAAGGTGCATATCAGTCCCAACAAATTGGATTTGTTCCCCGCTTCGTTCAATTAGAATACGAGTCAAAATACCAGCGTATGCGAAAATTTCAGTTCATTGATTTTATTGACACTTATTCTGCTGCGTACCGCAAGAAAATATTTCTGGAAAACAATGGATTTGATACCAATTTCACAGTAGCATCAGTTGAAGATCAGGAATTCTCGTTTCGCCTAGCCCGTAAAGGTTACCGAATGGTGTTTGTCCCTTCTGCAATCGTCTATCATCAGCATGATCGGAATTCTTCGAGAATATTTTCATCGCAAGTTCAATATCGGCTTTTGGAAAGCATACATGCTCCGCTGGCTACCGGAGAAAGTGCTGAAAGATTCTCATACACCACCCTCTCAGCGGTGGCAGATATTGCTGTTGGGGATAGCAATATTATTTCTCTTTACTACTTTTTTCTGGCCTACGATGTTATGGATTAGCACTGTATCGATCGTTTTATTTTTTTTCACAGCTATCCCATTTTTATCCTTAATATACCGCCGGGATAATAATTTGTTATTTGCTGCGCCAATCCTCCTCATTCTGCGTTCAGTAGCCCTTGGTTCTGGTCTGATATCAGGTTTCTTATTTTCACCTTCAACAATTAATAAAAACCCGAAACTGTCAATTGGTCAATGGATCATCAAACGCTGTCTGGATATCTTGTTCTCACTCATTGGACTAATCATTTTCTTGCCATTTTTCCCGCTCATAGCAATTGCTATTAAGCTAGATAGTCATGGTCCAATAATATTCTTCCAAGAAAGAGCAGGAGAAAATGGCAAACCTTTCAAATTAGTAAAATTTCGTACGATGGTTGATGGTGCTGAGAACTTGGTTTTTAATCATATTAATCCGGACATCTTGAAAGAGCCGGTATTTAAAATTCCCAATGATCCGCGCACTACAAGAGTTGGTAAATTTCTGCGAAGATGGAGCCTCGATGAAATTCCACAGTTTTGGAATGTTTTACAAGGAGAAATGAGCTTAGTTGGGCCAAGACCTGAGGAAACATGGCTGGTAGCAAGGTACAACGACGAACAACGGCAACGGCTAGCTGTAAAACCTGGCATGACCGGCCCGATGCAAATCGCGGGTCGTGGGGAACTTAATTTGTCTTCACGCATAAAACTTGAACTCGAATATATACAGAATTATTCCCTCAAAAAAGATTTCGATATTATATTTAAATCTATCCCGGCAATAATTCGCGGCAAGGGTGCTTTCTGAGGAAATTTCATCTTTCCAAAAAAAACTCAATATTGATTGATATAGGAATAATTGGATCAATAGTGGCGGAATCAAGGAAAAAAACTTCCACATCCAGTTTAATCTCCTGTAAAAATTGTGTCTCGTGGAAAATGAAATTCTCTTTATTGGAATGTTTTGGTAAAAATGACTTTTGTCAATGTACTCTACTTATACCGACCTTGTTGTAAAAATTGAACTAATTATGGTGTGCGAGTATACATAAATCGCTATCGACAACAGCTACCTTTCCCACAGATGTATTTAAAGTGTAAACCAAGTTCGCAGCAATACTTGATTTACCCTTTTTTATTAAGGATTGGTGATTAGCATGTTGAAAATTATATAATCCATTTATTTATATTTTGTTCACAGACAACGAAAAGTTTTCCAAGGAGGGAGGTTACCGTACACATTATGGCATTATCGCGATTATTGAATTAGCCATTCCTGGACGAGATCACAGTAATAACCAATCTTATTATTGTTTTTACACGGAGGTATTATTATCTCTACATATAACATGACTCAATATTTCCCCCCTGGGTAGTGTTACGGGTCGCCTTTCCTTGCTTCATACCGATGAATATCGCGTGCAGATCGGTTCAATTACGGTGCAGTTTCGGTGCAAATGCTCCGATACATTATGGTAAATGTGGACTTAATGGACTAAACCATCGTCAATTTAGTCGCATTTTTGGACGGATAGGCACCAAAAATAGGTGCTGGACGTGCTGGAAAGCCCCTGATACTCCCTTCCTGGGAGGGTGCGTTTAACTGAGGGGATAAATAATTAAAGTTATAATTGCGAATCTCTAAGGATTACCCACCTTTTTCAACTTTTTGCCCATTTGATTCTCAATCCGTATCGATTTGCGAAACCAATCGGGATCATCCCATTTCAGCCCAAGGATTACCATTTGGCGTAATAGTCTTCATCTTTTTCGTTTTTGCCTGGTTTTACCCAGGTGGAATTGAAGCATTCTGGATGATCTTCTTGAGAAACTCTTCGGGGATGGTATTATCCGATAGCACGAGGCAGTTAGCGTATCACAAATGGAATGGAGATCGTAACCATTTCAGGGATCAGTGCTGTGAAAGATGCTAACGTACCATTTACCTCTTCAGAGGTGGGTGATTGAGAACCTATGCTACGAGGGGCATACAGCGCATGAACGGGAGTAGCAGCGAATGGAGGTAAGACGACACTTGCCAATAACAATCCCGTTACCAGGAACAGTGTTAAAGCGATGAATACCAACATTCTTTTCGGGTTCCATCGAGACTGAGTAGCTGGCAGCTGGTTCATCATGGTGTGGTTGCCGCCCAAATCGCACGGCAGTCGGTTGTTATGCAGCCATAGCTAGCCCCAGAAAGGTCACTTGTATCAAAATAGAATGTGACTGTGGAATTGGTGGCCTTGGCGGTTTCAAACACGCTGAGCATGCGCGAAGCATTGCTTGAATCTTTGGTCGGATAGGCAAACCAATAAATAGTAGTGGACGGATTTATTAGGTAACCGTTGGAGCAATGTGCTACGACGCGTACATTAGCAGATACCACAAGGTCAGGGTTACACGTCCAGGTGACTCCAGCAGTTGGTGTGGCAGCATGGACCAGCTTAGCACGGACCTCATTAAATACGACAACGGAGGCAATTCCAGCTAGCATGAAGAGCAGGGGAAACCAAATTTTAGAAACGTGTTTGATCATTATACTCACCTTTCTATATGGATAAAATTGGTAAATTATATCATAAAAGATGGTTACCATTTAATATGTCTTTGTTAAATTAGAGGTAACGTCAATAATTGTTGCATCAGGCTAAAAAATCGAAATTGAGAAAGGCCAATGTATATTCCTGAAAAACACCAGAAAGTTGTTAATCCTTATTTCATAACCTTGTTTAGAACAATAATCCTATCCAATTTTAGAAACCGGAGCTTAAGGCTACCGGTAATTATTGTAAATAAAGACTCCAAGGGCGGCTTGCTTACGAGCTGGCCATTTTGTGCTCCTTGCTGGTTTGGACACAGGGAAGTTCTGGTGAATTCTCTGGTGAGGGTGACAAAAGTTGTGATATTCACCATAATTTGATCCTGTTAGGATATAACGTTAAAAACTATTGTTTATCTTGGATGAATTTCTGGTCGCCTTTCCTTGCTTCATAATGTGGTGCAGTTTGGGTGCAAATATCCTGCTACAGTATGGTAATTGTGGATTAAATGGACTAAACCATCGCCATTTTAGTCAAATTTTTGGACGGATAGGCACTAAAAAAAGTTGCTGGACGTGCTGGAAAGCTACTGATACTCCCTTGTGGGGAGGGTGCGTTTGAGGGAGTTCGTAACACCTCAAAGTATTTTATGCATTTCGTTTACGCAAGACGATCAGGATATATGATTACTGTGCACCCAGGCTGACCGCGTGGTTGGAAGGTAACATTCCGGATGGCTTAGCTGTTTTTCCTTTCCGGATGCCTAATGGCGTCGAATTTTTACAGTAACTGATATTCAGGGTGTAGTAAATGGGTACTATAGCAAAGAAAATGAATTACGCCCTGTCAAATCTTTACGCAGATAACAAATAAATTTTTGTTTCAGTCCACAATGAACAGTTTGGCACCTGTCTTGGTAAATGAACGGTGGGCTTCACAATCATCTGCTACCTGGTAGCTCATTCCTGGCCGCAAGATAAATTTTCTTCCATCAGCCAACTCAGTATTTAGCTCCCCTTCCAAACAAAATAAGATATGTCCCTTTTTGCACCAATGATTAGCCATATATCCAGGTGAATACTCGACGAGGCGAACACGTATCACATCAAATTGCTGAGTGTGCCAGTATGCCATACCAGTTTCACCAGCATGTTCTGTAGAGCTTATCTGCGACCAATCGGTGGTACCAAAGGGAATATTTTTCATATCCATAATTAAGCCTCAATAATATTTTTCTAAGGATATACCTGCGGATTATAAACAAGGTATATTAATGACCATAAACATCTCTCGTAATCGAGATTCAGCCCTACCACAACCAGCGAGAAGTGATTTTAACTCTACATTTGAAATGCTATTTGCTGGGGTTGGATTGAACATTGTAATCCTAATGTACGGAAGATATTAATCGTTGTCTGATCCTTAACCTACGGTTCCTGATCTACAATTCATTCACGCTTATTTGCACGAATCTCAAGAGTTACGCCCGCCTGCGTTGCGGTATCAAAGTAACTAAAACCGCTTCTATCAGGCCGCCGTCCACGCTCAAATACAGTCAAGCCTGCTGCGCGGCCAGCAGCTTCACTCATATCAACATCGTCTACAACAAAACCTAGATGAAAGACGCCCTCACCATGCTCATCTAGGAATTTACGTTTAGGTGTTTTACGAATACTTGGTTGACAAAGTTGGATCTGAATATTGTCTAGGTCTGCACACATGTATATCGTCTCATTTTGCGCTTCTTCATCTTCAACATCCAGTTCTGTAAATTCAGAGAAACTGCCCCAGCTATACCAGGGACCGATTCCGACAGATTCATAGTAAGCCATAGACTTCTGAATGTCGTGGACAACGATGCAAACATGGTGTAATTTACGGAAGATATTGAGCATTGCGAATTCTCCTGGATTTATTGTTTGCTATTTAGGTTTATCCTAAGCATGAGATTGTTCATGCATATACTCCAAAAGGTAGCCCGGGTCACCTGTTCCCCTGTCAAGCGCACTGCTACCTTTGGTCCACCAAAGGATTGGCAGCCAAGCCCCGCAACAGTCGATGCACCTTGCCGACGATTGGCATAAGCTGGTCCAGTTTGAACCTGATTGGAATTAACTGACCGTCTTCAGTCGAACCATAAAAACTACCCGTCAGGTTGTATGCCGTTTGTTGGTCAGGAACATCGCCTCAAATAAGTTATCAATCTTCGCAATCAAAATCAATAGAACAAATCATTCCTTTACAACTGGTATTGGTTTTTCTGGAACGTGACCACGCTTGTAAACCAGGATCGTGCGCTTAAACTTCATAACCACCGTGCCGTCTTGTTTAAAACCGAGAGTTCTTGATTTCAACGATTCCCATATTGGGGCGTGACTTTGACTCGCGAGTGCTCAGCACTTCAGTCTGGGCATAGAGCGTATCGCCCTCAAAGACAGGCGCGGGCATGGTAATATCCTGCCAACCCAGGTTGACTGCATTTTGTGAAATATCGTTCACAGTTAGACCTACGATGACAGCCAGCGTAAAAGTTGAGTTCACCAGCGGCTTGCCAAATTCTGTTTGGGCAGCGTAATTGTGGTCGAAATGTATTGGGTTGGTATTATTCGTTAGCAGGGTGAACCAAGTGTTATCAGTGGTGGAAACGGTTCGTCCAAGCGGGTGGCGGATCACCATGCCGACTTGAAAGTCTTCATAGCAATTCCCTGCAGAGTTGTTCATAATTTATTCTCCTTGTTACGTGCATCGATTAATTTCTGTTGTTGTAAAACGGTTTCTGCCATGCGAATGTTCGCCGCGTCGATCATTTTCCCTTTATAACTAAATGCTCCACGACCCGCAGCTGTGTTTTGTTGGTAAGCAGCCACGACCTCACGCGCCCACTCCAGCTCAGCGGTCAGGGGCGAAAAAATTCGATTGACCGGTGCTAATTGATTGGGATGAATGCATTGTTTGCCGTCGAAACCCAAGGCACGGGCAATGGTGCTAGCCCGCTCCATGCCATCGTTATCCTTATAATCCGCATACGGTCCGTCCATACAGCGCAAGCCATTCGCCCGTGCGGCGGCTACGATGGAGTGCATGGCTGCGTGCCAGCGATGCCCGGGATAATGTGCATCAAATTCATCCGCTACGCCAATATTTGAGAGAGGCATTCGCATCGAGGCTGCATAATCGCCAGGGCCAAAAACTAAGGCTTCCAGGCGGGATGAGCTCTGGGCAATCTCACCCAGGTTTATAAAACCAGCAGCCGTCTCAATCTGCGATTCAATACCAATCAAACGCGTGCTATGCATGTTCGCTTCGATCTGTTTCAATAAGGTATCGATGAACAATACATCCAGCGCACTGTTGGTTTTTGGCAGCATGATCAGATCAAGGGTTTGCCAGCAAGCTTCCACCACTTCAATAACATCCCGATAGGCGTAGGGTGTATCCAGCGCGTTGATGCGTACCATTCTGGTACGAAGGCCAAAATCAAGGTGCTGCAGCGCTTCAATCACATTGAGACGAGCTTCAACCTTTTGATCTGGGGCAACTGCATCTTCAAGATCGAGACAAATCACATCGGCCTGGCTTTCTACCGATTTCTGAATCATGCGCGGATTAGAACCGGGCACAAACAACATTGACCGTGTTAGCCGGTCACGTGTTAGCCGGTCACGTGTCTGCCGGTCAGATGGCGTCATCATGGGCTGCCTCCCAATTCCGCTAACAACTGCCGGGCATACCCATCCAAGGCTTGCACCGGAACCTTGAGCTGGGATACGCTGATCAGATTATGGGGAGGCATTGCAGCTAGGAGTAACCTAGCCGGCGAGGTCACATCCCGCCAATGTCTCAGCGCAGCAAGCTGCGGATGTTTTCTAATGGCAGGTACATCTGGTGAAATTTCCATCATACCTCCTGATCTTGGGACCACTAAAACGACCGTGGTAAGCCTAGAACATGCTCAGCGATAAATGAAAGAATTAGGTTGGTAGAGATTGGTGCTACCTGATACAAGCGTGTCTCACGGAATTTTCGCTCGATATCATATTCAACTGCAAATCCAAATCCACCGTGGGTTTGCAGGCAGACGTTTGCTGCCTGCCAGGATGCATCCGCCGCCAGTAACTTTGCCATATTGGCTTCAGCGCCACAAGGTTGACCTGCATCGAAAAGTTGGGCAGCTTCATACCGCATCAAATCCGCGGCGCGTACTTGAGCATACGCCTGAGCAATCGGAAACTGAATGCCTTGATTTTGCCCAATCGGTCGGTCGAATACCACGCGCTCAATCGAATAACCACGGGCTTTGTCAATGAACCAATAGCCGTCACCAACACATTCCGCGGCAATCAGAATTCGCTCGGCATTCATTCCGTCGAGGATGTATTTGAAGCCCAACCCTTCCTGTCCAATCAGGTTTTCAGCAGGCACTTCGTAATTATCAAAAAACAATTCATTCGTCTCATGGTTAACCATGTTTCGGATGGGTCTGACGGTTAACCCTTTGCCACCGTTCTCCCTCACATCTACCAGAAAAATGGACAATCCCTCTGTTTTCTTTTTTACCTGGTCCACTGGAGTAGTGCGCGCCAAAAGCAGCATCAAATCCGTATGTTGCAGCCGGGAGATCCAGACTTTCTGACCGTTCACAAAATAACGGTCGCCCCGCTTCTCCGCAAATGTACGGGTTTTGGTGGTGTCAGTCCCAGTAGTGGGTTCGGTGACAGCAAATGTTTGCAGTCGTAATTGACCGGAGGCAATCTGCGGTAAGTACTTGCTTTTTTGTTCAAGTGACCCATGGCGTAACAGCGCTCCCATGATGTACATCTGGGCATGACATGCGCCAGAATTGGCACCAGAACGATTGATCTCCTCGAGGATTACAGAAGCTTCGACAAGGCTAGCCCCGCTTCCACCATACTCTTCAGGAATTAATGCTGACAACCATCCAGCCTTGGTCAGGGCTTTAATGAATTCTTCTGGATAACCGGATTCTTCTTCAATTTTCTGCCAGTATCCGCTGCCATAAGCACTACAGACATCGCGTACTGCCTTTCTAATTTCTGCGTGCTGCTGTGAGCGGGGGTTGATATCAGCCATTTATATTCTTCTCCTTTATTCTAATTTGCACTTACAGTTGTCATATTAAGCTTTCGCATAAGGTTATTAATTGCATAAAGTGCCAGCGGAGGAAAATTTCACTTAAAAAATGCCTAATTTAGAATTCCTGGCGACTGATAAAAGGCTTTGACTTTTTGCTGACATCCTAGTATACTGGTAGTATACTAGTGGAGTACCGGGCAGTCAAGTTTCAATTTAATCAAAGGCTTTATTTCGAATAGTATTGATATACCCCAGATTGGAGCACGTATGATTATACGTGAATTGAATCAACGAGCCTACGATGAAATTCGACGTCGGATATTGGATGGCGAATTCCTTCCAGCCAGTCCGATTTCAGAGTATCAACTAGCAGCTGAATTGAATATTAGCCGGACCCCTGTTCGTGAGGCGATCAAGCGGCTTGAAGAGGAAGGCTTGATGTGGTCAATTCCCAACAAGGGCACATTTATCGCTGAATTGTCCGCCCACGACATCATGGAAATATACCAGGTGCGGGAAGGTCTGGAGGGTATGGCTGCCCGTATCGCCGCGGAGCAGATGTTAGAGAAGGATATCCTGCTGCTTGAAAAGGAAATTGAACTCTTACATGAGTTGGAATTCACCGGACGAGTAGAAGAAATTTTTCAATGTGATATCCGCTTACATAAACTTATCATTGCATCAACCCAAAATATAAGGCTCGGTAAAATTCTGACTATGCTGGATGCTCAGATGCATCGAGTGAGGTTAATTTTTTCCCAATCTCCAGATTGGACGCAAGCAGTGATTCAAGAGCACACGACACTCGTAGAAAAAATTAAAGGTCACGATGGTAAAGGCGCCGAAAATGCGATGGTACGGCATCTCCGCTCCACGTGTGATCGTTCCGTACAGATTGTACTGCCGCTGCAAAGAAGTTAAGGCTCTAACGGCTACAAAATGGGTATGTTATTTGTTAATTGCCCTCTGAAATTAGTGAAGTTGGTCGTAATGGCATTGTCTATTACAAGCAATCATTCATTTTATTGGAAAGGAGTCTGCATATAAGCAAAAAAGGGTACTGCCTGTAAACACATCGCAATATGCAATGAATTTCGATTATATACTCAAAAATTTGGAGGAGAATGTGAAAACCAAAAGTTTACTTAGAAAGATCTTAAGTGTAGTTGTGTTGCTCGGTTTGTTGGCAGCATGCGCTCCTGCAGCAACCAGTACTCCTGTTGCAACCGAGGCTCCGGCTGCATCTGAAGCAACCACGGCTCCCACTAGCGATTGTGAAATCAAGTTTGGGTTGTTACTATCGCTTACCGGCGACCTGGGAGACTTGGGTAAGGCGCAATTGCCCGCTGTGGACATTGCCATTGAAGAGATCAATGCTGCAGGTGGACCTTTGGGCTGTAAAATCACGGTACAGACTGAAGATGACGAATCCACTGCGGAAGGAGCAGTGAAAGGCGCTAACAAGCTTGTTTTGACAGATGGATCTATCGCGCTGCTTGGTCTTAATTCGCTTGACATGGTCTCATTGCTCGACTTTGCGCGCTCCAACAAAGTGCCCATCATCACCCATTGGGGCGGCACAGTGAAGCTTGACACGGAAGGTGGCGATTATGTCTTCCGTACCGCGTTATCCGACAGTTTTGCCGGTGTAGCTACAGCCAAGTTCCTCGTTGATCAAGGCTATAAGACAGCGGCAAATATGTATGAGAACAGCGAGTCGCCACAAAGCAACGCCGTAACGATGAAAAAAGCCTTTGAGGCAGCTGGTGGAAAGGTTGTTGCTGACGTGGCATACAATCCCGGTCAGGCGTCCTACCAGGCTGAATTGGCAAAAGTATTTGAGAATAAGCCAGAAATCGTGCTCCTATCTGCGGGCACCGACTCAGCAACCACCATCATGCGCGAGTGGTACCGTGGCAATTATGGTGGACAGTGGATTCTCGGCAGCGACCTTGGCGCTAATGAAGTTGTATCAGGGATTGGTGCTGATATTATGGCAGGCCAATTTGGCCAGGCTGGTGCTGACGATGTGAATTCCCCGTCTTACAAACGTTATCAAGAACTATGGAAGGCAAAGACTGGTTCAGATACAGTTGCACCTTATTCCAGCCCCTTATATGATGCTTTTATCCTAGAGGCACTGGCAATTGAAATCGGCGGTCAGGCCACTGGTGAAGTAATCAACGCCAACATGAAAAAGGTGACAACCGGCGAAGTTCAGTGTCTCTCTTTTGCGGAGTGCGTGAAAGCGATCCGCGAAGGCAAAACCATCCAATATATGGGTGTCTCAGGCCCGCTGCAATTCAACCAATTCAATAATGTAGTTGCCCCCTGGTCAATTTTGCAGGCGGAAGGCGATGGCTGGAAGATATTCAAGTTCTATACCGCTGATAATTTTACCCTTCCCTAGTCATCCAATCTGAACGTGTACCGTAGCATCGACAAATAGCAATATGAAAGTCCCACCCCTTTCCATCAAAGAAAGGGGTGGGATGAAGTTTTATGTACAGGTAGTGGTCACTGTATTTATGTAAAAACCTCAGATCGTGTAGTAGGAGGAGCAATTATGCAATATGTGGTTTATGGTCTCTTGATGGGTTGTGTTCTGCTCCTGGCCACCGTGGGATTCTCGATGATTCGTCGTGTCGAAGGATTCCTTAAACATTGCGCACGGACAAATACTGGCAGTTGGGGCTTATTCTTGCTATGCCTTCAACAACCTGTTGGGTTGGGACATCATCCCCTCGGCGATAGCAGCTGTGCTGGTATCCGCCGTCATTGGTTATCTGGTTGCTTACGCAGTATTTTTTCCTCTTACCGGAAAACCTCCCCTGATTATTGCCATCGCATCCACCGGTGCTTCGTATGTCATTCAGGGCTTGATCGAGGTGTTCTTTGGACCAAACGTAAAGCAATACAGGTTTCCTCCAATGCGTGCCATTAAAATCGGCAATCTCTCACTAGCTGGGGCTGACCAAATCGCAATGGTGATTGCTGCAGCTATTACCGTACTTTTCCTGCATTTTCTCCTGACGCGAACCGAGACCGGCAAAGCGATCCGGGCAATGGCAGCGAATTTCAACCTGGCGCGCATACGTGGAATCAACACGCCCCGATTGCGGGTGATTATCTGGCTGATCGCCTCCGCGATGGGCGGCCTGGCTGGCGTTATGATCGGTTTGATCAGCAGGCTGGCTCCTTTCATGGGGTTTGAGTATATTATGCCCATCATGATCGTTGCCATCCTCGGTGGATTGGGTAGTATTTACGGTGCAATGGTTGCTGCACTCATTATCGGCCTGATTACACAAATGAGCGTGATGGTCATCCCACCGCAATACAGCCAGCTACTAGCCTTTGTGCTCATTATCGTTGTCCTTCTCATCCGCCCCCAAGGCATTTTTAAGGAGGCATGAATATGACCAACATCATTCTATTTTTAGCTAGCGTAATTTCGTTTATGGGGATTTATGCGCTGCTCACGCTGGCAGTGAACATGCAGTATGGCTACGCTGGCTTGATCAATTTTGGGATTGTGGGTTTTGCGGCAATGGGAGCCTACACCTATGCGATCGTCACCCGGGGTGCGCCGGTGGGGGAGGATGTCTATCTTTTCTACTTCAACCAACCATGGTGGGTCGGCTTCCTGGCGGCTGGCGTGGTGACCACGCTTTTTGCCTTCATCATAGGGCTGCCTACATTGAGAGTCGACGACCATTATCTGCTGATTGTAACCTTCGCATTCGCTGAAATTATACAGGACCTGCTTTCAAATGAAGGATGGCTGACCAATGGTACACACGGAATTCATCAACATTCACCAACCATTCCGCGAATTGATTCCCGGCAGGAATTACACCCTCATTCTGGCGTTGCTCATCGTGGTCATCGTCGCTGTAGTTTACCTGATTGTCCAGCGCCTGGGAAAAGCCCCCTACGGGCGTACGTTGCGCGCCATTCGCGACAACGAACCAGCGACACTCGCCGTCGGTAAAAGCGTCTATAGTTTCAAGATGAGGACATTCCTTATTGGTGCTGCTATCTGCGGTTTTGCCGGGGCGATGTATACCTGGTATATGACACTAGCCATGCCTTCCATCTTTGGTATGAGTGTCTCGTTCGCAGCCTGGATCGCCCTCATGATCGGCGGACAGGGGAATAACAAAGGTGCGATTATAGGCACGGTTGTCCTATTAGGTGCGCAGCAGGCATTCAAGTTCATTTCATTCACCCCCGACATGGCGCCTATCATTTCCTCCATCCAATTGATTATGGAAGGACTTGTGCTGATCGTAATCCTGCGTTTCTGGCCCAGGGGATTGATACCAGAAAAAAGCCCACGGCCACCCAAACCAGCGATTACCAAGGAGGCAGTATGAGTGCAATGCTGCAAGTCGAAGGTATTTGCAAGTATTTTGGCGGTTTGAAAGCTGTTGATGATTGCACATTAGGCGTGGAGCGGGGAAGTATAACAGCCCTCATCGGCCCGAATGGATCCGGAAAAACGACCTTGTTTAATGTAGTTACTGGATTTCTAAAAGCTACTAAAGGGCGTGTGATGTTTGAAGGTCGCGAGATTACGAACCTCCCGCCACAGCGGATTGCCAACCTCGGCATTGGACGTACTTTCCAGGTATCCTCCCTCTTTCCCAAATTAACGGTCTGGGAAAATTTGCTGGTAGCTTATCCGCATCAGATAGGAGAAAGCCTGTGGGCGGTGTTTACAAGCCCGGGTAAAATTCGCAAGCAAGAGGAAGAACAAATCGAACGCGCGTATCGCATCATCGACCGGATTGGTCTTGCCCATAAAATAGAAGAAAAGGCGGCAAATCTCAGCGCTCCCGAGGCACGCATGCTTGAGATTGGCAGGCAGTTAATGTTTTCTCCAAGATTGGTTATGCTTGATGAACCGTCAAGCGGCGTCAACCCGGCAATGCTCGATGTTCTTGCCAACATGATCATCGAATTGAACAAGGAAGGGATGACCTTCTTTATCATTGGGCACAACTTGAGTTTTATCATGAAAATAAGTCACTTCATGCACGTTCTACATTACAGTAAATTGATCGCCTCTGGCACGCCCCAGGTCGTGGCGCGTGATGCGCTGGTCATTGAAGCTTATATGGGGGTGCGCCAATGAGTTTATTAACCATTAACTCCCTTGAGTCCGGTTATGGTCGGCTGCCCATTCTGCATGGCGTTGACCTGCATATTGAGGAGGGCGAACTTGTGGCTGTGATCGGTCCAAATGGGGCTGGCAAGTCCACCCTACTGCAGACTATTGCAGGTCTATTGCCCTGTTGGAAAGGTCAGGTTGAATTTGATGGGAAGCGCGTGCATGATTATGAACCAAGCAAGCTTCCCACTTGGGGACTTGGTTATGTACCACAGGATCGGAATGTATTCCCCAACTTGACGGTGGCTGAAAACCTCGAAATGGCGGCTATTCTGTTGAAGGATCGCACGCCAAAGATCAAAGCAGCCTACGAGCGTTTCCCCATTTTGGGCGAGCGTCAAAAACAACAGGCGCGAACGCTTTCGGGTGGTGAACGCCAAATGCTTGCCATTGCAAGCGCTTTGATGCTTGCTCCCAAACTCTTGATGGTCGACGAGCCGACGACAGGCCTTGCTCCGAGAATAGGGGAAGAAGTGATTCAACTGATTCTCGAGATCAACCAGGGAGGCACAGCCATCCTTTGGGTGGTGGAGGAAAATCCAAGCAGCGTCTTAAAACACTGTCCACGTGTGTATCTGCTCGAATCCGGTCAGATCCGGCGTACTGACAGTGGGCAAAATTTGCTGAACGATCCAAAATTTGCAGAGCTTTTCCTCGGTGTATCCTAAACGGTGGCAGTACTTTAAATGGAAATCCACGGGTAAGTCTTGCCTGTTCAATCGCCTAACATTTAGAAACCAGCTATGAAAAATTCCCGGTTTGAAATTCGCATTGCAGGATTCGGTGGTCAAGGAGTGGTGACCATCGGTAGGGTTCTGGGGGTTGCCTTTACAATCCATGAAGGGATAAACTCGGTAAATACACATTCCTATGGTCCTGAATCGAGAGGGGGCTCCTGCCGATCAGAAGTTGTGATTTCCCAAGGTGAAATACATTACCCAAGTGTACGCAAGGCAGATATTTTAGTGGCTTTGTCTCAAACGGCTTTGGATACGTACAAACAAGATTTAAAAGGGGAAGGGATACTGCTCATTGATCCCAATTCAGTGAAAGATGTTCCGAAAAGCCTGGTCTGCTACAGAGTTCCAGCTATGGAAATCGGCCATTCGGTGGGAAATGTTAAATACCAGAATTCCGCTGTTCTAGGTGCACTAGCAGCACTTCTGAAATCCATGATCAAAAAGGAATCCCTGAAATCAGCTGTGTCCGAAAACGTCCCACTAGAGACCATAGAGAAAAATATAGAAGCTTTTGAAAAAGGATGGGCGTACATTATGAACGCGAATATGGCTGTCCCTGAATATTAAAAGGCTTGAAACTTATAAAAGGTTATTATATGGTTGAAACGTCAGCGAAAGAAAAGAAAACCCGCATTAATTCCCTCCGCCCTTACATTGAAGCTGGTAGGCATTACCTTGAAGGTAGTGAAGCCTGTGTCGAAGGCGCACTCATTGCAGGTCTGAAAGTCTATGCGGGATATCCCATTACACCTGCTTCGGAAATCATGGAACATGCCTCCCGAAGACTTCCACAGTTTGGAGGACGCTTCATCCAGATGGAAGACGAAATATCAGCTGTTTGCACTCTGATTGGTGCTTCGTGGGCTGGTGCGAAAGCGATGACTGCTACTTCAAGCCCAGGTTTTTCACTGATGCAGGAGGCCATCAGCTTTTCAATCATGACAGAAACGCCTCTGGTAATCGTGGATGTCCAGAGACCAGGGCCGGGGCAGGGATATATCACTACCAGCCAGGAGGACGTCATGCAGGCGCGGTACGGGCATCATGGAGAAGGGCCTATTATTGCATTGGCTCCCTCCTCTGTACAGGATATGTTTGATCTGACCATTGAGGCATTTAACCTGTCTGAAAAATGGCGAACTCCCGTCTTGATCATGGCCGAAGAAACTGTGGCGCATTTACGTGAGCAACTTATTGTGCCCGAATTGGATTCGATTGAATTAATTAAGCGAAAGAAACCCCAAGACCTGAATATTTCTCCAGAAGCCTATCTTCCCTATGGCCATGATATCGTGCCTCCGATGGCGGATTTCGGAGAAGGATACAACATTAACCACGTATCCCTGGCCCACAGCGAAGACGGAAACGTCGGGAACTATTCTTTAAAGGTTCATAGGGAGAACATTGACCGGCTCCATCAGAAAATCGAAGGAAATGTGAATGAAATAGCTCGGATTGAATCCAAGTTTCTGGAGGATTGCGATCATGTGCTGATCTGTTACGGCTCCGTGGCACGAACCGGCCTTGAAGCAGTAAAGGAAGTACGCGATGTTCACGGTATTAAAATTGGTTTTATCCGTCTGGTGACTTTGTGGCCTTTCCCTGAAGAGAAATTGCGAGCTTTAATTTCAAAAGTACAAAACGTTTATGTTCCGGAGATGAATCTGGGCATGATAAAACACCCCATTACCGAAGCCCTGCGTGATAAATGTGATCGGGTTATATCTATTCCTGAGATCGGAGCATTGCACAGCCCTGAAAAAATTATTGACCAAATTATCAAGGGGGCTACATGCTAAAACATCCCATGCTCAAATACATCAAAGAAGCCGGTCCGGGGGGTAAACGATTGCCTTTCATCCTTTGCCCGGGTTGTGGAGCGGGTCAGGTACTCAATTACACCTTACATGCTGTGGATGACATCATTAATCAAACCGGGGCTAAAAAAGAGGATTTTGTTTTCATCTCTGGGGTTGGATGTTCGTCTCGGCTTACCAGTCATTATTTAAATTTTGATTCCGGATGGACACTGCATGGCCGGGCGCTTCCCGTTGCCACAGGTGTACTTCTGGCGAATCCTGAACTGAAAATTATTGTTTTTACGGGTGATGGTGATGCAGCGGCTATTGGTGGAAACCATTTTATTCACGCATTTCGCAGAAATATCAACGTTACCGTTATCTGTGTCAACAACGGCTTATATGGCATGACCGGCGGACAGGTTGCCCCGACCACCCAGCCGTTTGCTACCACCCCCACCACACCGTACGGTAATACTGAAGAGCCGTTTGACCTATGCAAACTGGCCGAGGCAGCCGGTGCTACTTATATCAGCCGATGGACAACAGCTCATCCCATGCAGACCATTAAAGCTATTAAAAAAGGTATCGCCAACAAAGGTGCATCTTTTATCGAGATTCTGTCTCAATGTCCTGTTCACGAACATAAGACACCCGTGGAAATGATCGCCGCCCTGAAGGAGATGACGGTTCCTAAAGATAAAGCTATGGACAGCCATAAAATTCCTATCGGTGAATTTCTTAACGCACCACGTCCAGAATGGACTGAAAGATATGAGACCATCATTGAGAAGTGCAATGAGAGGATTTCATGATTGAGATTGTCATTAATCCTGATTATTGCAAAGGCTGCAGCATCTGTATAGCCTTTTGTCCCAAGAAAGTATTGCAGCCTTCGAACCATATTAATTCTAAGGGATACATATTGCCCGAAGCTGTTAATCTCGACGCCTGTACCCAATGTAAATTGTGTGAAATCGTTTGCCCGGATCTGGCTATCGCGGTAACAGTCAAATTGAAAAGTAAGGAGGAATAAATGGATTCTGAAAACTTAAAAAACAATGTTTTCGGTAAACCCCACCATATATGTATTGTCGTAAATGATATAGAAAAAACCAAAAGTTATTATGAATCCATTGGTATCGGTCCGTGGATAGAATATCCTCCATTGGTTGAATATACCAAACTCAATGTGATTGACGAAAAAGGCTTTTTCGCCTCTCGTTTTATCTATACAAAAATCGGTGATTTGCAGCTTCAGCTCGTTCAACCCGGTGAGGGAAAGACGATATATAAAGAGTTTCTCGAGAAAAATGGAGAAGGCGTCTTTCATATCGGTTTTGAAGTGGCAGATATCAATACGGTGGATAAACAATTAACAGATAATGGGCTGAAAATTCTTGCCAGCGGACGTCGGGATGACGGATCTGGATTTTCTTATTATGACACCAGACAGCATGCCGGTGTAACCTTGTTAATTCGGCAAACCAAAAACGAATCTTAACCATAAGAAATAGTATGAAGATTCAGACCCCGAAGGTTTTCCCAGCACATCGGATACAAAGTTTGTCGGAAACCTGTGCATAATATTCGTCCTGACCTGCACCGGAAACCATAGAGGTGTCGTAGGCAGGAGTGCAAGCTGCGAATTCTCAACGGGTATGATTCAATCTGACACAGCAACCGCATCGGAGGAAATATGCCAATTCGACTCTGTCTCGCAGGCGCAACCGGTTGGGCAGGTTCCGCCCTCGCCATGGAACTGGTAAAAACCCCTGACATCCGCCCAGTCGCTGCCGTCTCCCGTAAACACGCTAAACGTAACCTGGGAGAAGTGCTGGGCGAACCATTACTGGACTGCCCAATCTACACAACTGCGGAGGAGGCCTTGGCGCATCCCTGCGATGTGTTCTTTGACTACACCAAGCCAGACGTCGCCAAGTCAAACGTGCTGGCGGCTTTACAGCATGGGGCACATGTGGTCATTGGGACATCCGGTCTGACCGAAGAAGATTATGCTGAAATCGCGGCAGCCGCCGAGCAACAGCAGAGAGGCGTACTGGGTGTAGGTAATTTCGCCCTGACGGTCGTCCTGATGCAAAAATTTGCCCAATACGCGGCACGGTACATCCCACAGTGGGAAATCATCGACTACGCCAGCGACCGAAAAAAGGACGCCCCGAGCGGCACCGTGCGAGAACTGGTACATCGCCTGTCTGCTGTGCGTCCCTCCGAATTGACTGTCCCCCTGGAACAAACCCAGGGCGTGGTCGCGACGCGCGGGGCGCGGATGAATGGCTCGCAGGTGCACTCCCTCCGCCTACCCAGCTACTCCATCTCCGCCGAAATCATCTTCGCCATGCCGGATCAAAAACTCAGCCTCCGGCATGACTCTGGCAGCAGCGCTCAACCCTACATCGATGGTGCCTTGCTAGCCATCCGCAAAGTGAGCACTTTTACTGGCCTGCGCCGCGGGCTGGATACTGTCTTAGAACTGTAAAACTAATTCTTGCACTTAAGATGATCGCGTGATCAACCAAACAGCAAGCGTTGTGATTATTGGAGCGGGTATTATTGGGGCCTCCGTGGCCTATCACCTGGCGATTCGTGGCTGTACGGATGTTTTGATCTTGGAAAAGGCGGATGCCCCTATTACAGGCAGCACCGCCCTCTCCGCTGGTGGGGTGCGGCATCAGTTCGTTCGTGCAGTAAATATTCGCCTATCAAAGTACAGTATCGAGCGGATTAAGAACTTCACCGAGGAAGTCGGCGGACATGCAGGTTTATGCCAACCCGGATATCTGTTTCTGATTAACCAGGAAGATGAGTGGGCGCGATTCCAGGAGCAGGTGAAGCTACAACGCAGCCTGGGTGTACAAGTTGAGCTGCTCGAACCGCGCAGCGTGCTCGAATATGTACCCGGCACACGCCTGGATGATATCATTGGGGCTACTTTTGGAGCAGAGGATGGTTTTTGCGATCCCTACGGGATTGCTAGTGGATATTTGAAGCGGGCGTGCGAGTTGGGTGTACGTGTAGCGCTTTCTACCCCAGTTAACGGCGCACAAATACGGGGCGAGCGCTTTATAGCCGTCGAGACTCCAGACGGACTGATAAGCGGCGACTTGGTGGTGAATGCATGTGGGGCGTGGTCTGGACAGGTTGCATCGCTGTTCGGAGTTGACTTGCCAGTGCAACCCTTCCGGCGCAACGCATATCTGACTGAACGATTTCCCGAAATTCCCTAATCCAATACCAATGACTTTCGATGTGGAGACCGGTTTTTGGATGCGTAAGGAACAAGACCGCGTTCTTTTTGGAATGGCAAACCCCCATGAACTCCCAAAGGTTAACCTAAACGTGGATTGGGACTGGTTGCCAGAAGTACTGGAGGCAGGGACTAATCGGTTTCCGCTGCTTGACGAAGCACGACTGGCAACAAAACAATGTTGGGCTGGCTTGTATGAAATTTCACCGGATGACATGCCGATTCTTGGTCGCCATCCGGAGATACCAAATTATTTGCACGCGAGTGGCTTCAGCGGGCACGGGGTGATGCATTCCCCGGCAACCGGGATGTTGATCGCGGAAGAAATATTGGATGGACGCGCCCATAGCATCGACATCGATGAGCTGCGAATTACCAGATTCCGGAATACGACGATCCAAAGTGAAACGAATGTCTATTAGCACGGGATGTATACATGAAAAATTTTCCCATTCTGCTTAAACGAGCTATCAGATATGGGCCTATCTTGGTCTCTCTGGTAATTATTACTAAATGAAAAACAAATTGAATTTAAAGGAGATATTTATGGCACTGCCCCTATCCCTCGATAAAATGAAAGCTGCCCATAAGCTGCTGGGCGAATATACTTATAAGCTTATACCCGTTGAGCGCGGATATGCCAACCGCACTCTTTACATCAACCTGACTGATAACACTTTTGCCGAGAAACCGGTCACGCAGCAGATGAAAGATAGCTTTACCGGCGGGCGCGGCTTTGGGCTAAAGCTGCTCTGGGATGCCGTCACCGCCGACACCAAATGGGACAGCCCCGAGAATGAACTGGTTATTGCCAACGGACCGATTTGTGGCATCACCGTGTATCCCGGCTCGGGTAAAGCCACCATAGTCACCCTCAGCCCGCTGACTGAAAATGTGATTGACTCCAACGTGGGTGGTTATTTCGCAGCCTTCCTGAAATATTCCGGCTTCGATGCATTCGAGATCCAGGGCAAAGCGGCTGAGGACGTGATTATCGTTATTGACGGGGATGCTGGTCGGGTGACGATCGAGACCGCTCCACTCGAAGGAGTGGACTCACATTTGCTGGGCAATCTCCTGACCGACATGTACAGTGATGGGGATGAGAAGCTTAAGCGCAGTATTTCAGTGCTGTCTGCCGGGCAAGCTGCTGAGCATATCCGTTACGCGCTGATCAACTCCAGCTGGTATGATGTGCGGCGCAAGGAAATCCGACTCAAGCAAGCTGGGCGCGGCGGTCCGGGGCGTGTCTTCCGCGATAAGAAGATCAAGGGTATCGTGGTCAAGTTCAGCAACATGAAAGCTAATCCGAACGGTGTGGCAGATATGGCACTCATCCGCAAGGCTGGGTCTCGCATCAACAAGGAGATCGCCGACCTCGACGACAAGCAGAATAATATGCGCAAGGTCGGCACGGCCAATATCGTCGGGATCATGGATCACTTTGACCTGCTGCCAGTTCACAACTTCCGTTACGGTTCGCATCCTGATACCCATAAGATCGATTCCCAGGTCTGGATGGAAAGATTTACCCAGGGCACACCGGACGGCTGTTGGCTGGGATGCAGCCTGTCTTGCTCGCACGGTGTGGATAAATTCCCACTTCAAACCGGACCCTACGCTGGTCAATGCGTTCTGGTGGATGGTCCTGAGTATGAGAATGCTGCCGGGTTGGGCGCCAACATTGGTAACTTTGATCCGCAGAGATTGCTTGAGCTCAATTTCTACTGTGATACCTACGGCGTGGACACTATCTCATTTGCCGCATGCGTGGCCTTCGTGATGGAGTGCTATGAAGAGGGGCAGATCACAAAAGAGCACACGGGTGGTCTGGAACTGAAATTCGGGAATGGGGCTGGTGCACTGGAATTGTTACACCAGATGGCCAAAGGCGAGGGCTTTGGTGTCATCGTTGGACAGGGCGTGCGCTACATGAAGAAATACTTTGTCGAAAACTTCGGTGCAGACCCCGCCTTTCTGCAAGATATAGGTATGGAAATCAAGGGCATGGAAATCTCCGAATATGGGACGAAGGAATCCCTCGCCCAACAAGGTGGCTTTGGACTGGCGACCAAAGGACCGCAGCATGACGAAGCTTGGCTGATCTTCATGGACCAGATTCAGAAGCTACTGCCGACATTCAAAGATAAGGCTGAAGCGTTGCATTACTTCCCAATGTGGCGCACCTGGTTCAGCCTGCACGGATTGTGTAAGCTGCCCTGGAACGACATCTCACCGGCGAACAACAAGAACACCGCTGAACCCGCCAAGGTGCAAGAACACGTGGAAAACTATACCTGGATCCACGAAGGCGTGACCGGCATCCCGACCACGGCTGAAACACTACTGGCGCAATCTGAGCGCGTATACAACTTCCAGAAGATTTTCTCCATACGCATGGGACGTGTTGGCCGTGAGCACGATATTCCGCCCTACCGTGCCATGGGACCTGTGACTGCTGATGAGTACGAATCCCGCCAGGAACGCTACGATGAGCAGCTGCTGCGCCTGGTGGAAATCGATCCGACGGATATGTCCACCGCTGAGAAGATAAAAGCACTGCGTGAATACCGTGAAGGCCAGTACGAGCTGTTAATGGATGCGGTCTACAAGCGCCGCGGTTGGGATGAAAACAGTATCCCCACACCCAAAAAGCTGAAGGAGTTGAGAATCGATTTTCCAGAAGTGCTGGATGTGGTGGAGTGGGCAAAGAAATCATAAGAAAGTACGCTACCATATTAATCGTCAGATTTCATTTTTGTGCCATAATAATCAGTGGACAATTCCGCTGTGATTAAAGATTTTTGGTTGTCGAAATCGAGGGGTGCAAGGATGAAAATAATTGTTGTGCGACAGAAACACAATTGGATTTCACGCCTGCTAATCGTCGCTCTGCTGGCAGGAATGTGGCGAGTTTTCAACCGACGCTCACGGGAACGCATTCCCAGCCAGGAGGGCATTGAAGATCCTGAGGTTGCTACTGCGTTTGAATGGGTAACCAGAATGCCGCAAATGCGCTGGATACGCCATTTTGTGATCTCTCAGGCGGTTGTGCTGAAGGATCATGGTGAAGCCGTCGACCTGGGTTGTGGTGCTGGTGAGCTGGTGATGGAAATGGCCCAAAAAGCACCTGGCTTGCATGTAACAGGCATTGACCTGTCAGAGAAGTTGCTCGCGGATGCCAGACAGTCTGCACATCAGTTAGACTTGGAGGAGCGGGTCGATTTCCGCCTGGGCAATGTGGAGCAAATTCCCTTCCCCGACCAGTCGTTGGACCTGGTGATCAGCACAGCTTCGCTTCACCATTGGACCGACCCGGTGAAGGTTTTAAACGAGGTTGATCGGGTTCTGAAGCCTGGTGGGGCATATTACATCTTTGACCTGCGCCGCGACATGGCTTTACCTTTCTACCTGTTGATCTGGTTCGCCACACAATTTATTGTCCCATCTGCTTTGCATCGGTTTAATGAGCCGATGGGCAGCCGCAACGCTTCCTACACCGTTCAGGAGCTGGCTGATCTCACCCGGAAATCCGACCTGCATGGCAGCCAGATCACTACCGGTCCGATATGGATCGTTTTGTCAGGGGTAAAGAGCGCCGCATGATGTAGATAAATTCCTTCGTATGTTGAATTAAGAAGCAAACCATATGGCGAACACTCAAACATTGTCAATCGTCCGCTCTGGTTTAAACTGAGAGATAGGATCGACATAGCCGATGTTCCTCATCGGAAGTGTGATCAAGGGGAATGCAATATTTCGCCAAACTCATTTCTTGGTGGATTTATTTACTTCACCAACAAGATGATAGTAGCGTAGGCTGGAATTTCTGGCAAAGGCATATAATCCACAATACGACCGTTTTCGAGCACTGCCAGAGTATTTATGGATGTTTCATCCAGAAGAGAGACAGGATAATATTCTCCCTGAGGCAGGGCGCTTGACCTCAATGACAATTGATAGTCTCGAATGGGGGAACCTGTTAAATTAATCACCGCCAACACAGCTTCATCGGCTGAAGTTCGCAAGCAGGCAAACAAGCCTTGATTAGAGGCCGTAAGTAGGAACAATTCACCAGTCCTCAAGGCGGGATATGTATTACGCAATGAGATCAATTGGCGATAGTGCGAGAGGAGTGAAGTAGGGTTATTGGCTTCTGATGATACATTTACACTGGTGTATTGGTTGTCCGGCATGATCCATGGACTGACATCAGAAAAGCCTGCATATTGCGAGCTACTCCATTGCATTGGTAAACGGTCAATTTTTTCGCTAGCCATTCCAATCTCCTCGCCATAGTATACAAAGGGAACGCCAGGTAGGGTAAAGTACAAAGAAGCGGCTGCTTTAGCCTTCTCAGGATTGCCGCCCAGTTGGTACACCACGCGCATCATGTCATGGTTGGTGAGGAACGTAGCGTATTGCCCTTCGGGGAACTGGCTCGTGCCTGATCTTAATGTTTCTACCATCCGGGTGGAATCCCCATCATTGATCGTAGCAAGCATCGCGGCAGATAGGTCGAACTCGAATGCCAGATCAACTTCATGGTTGGCAACCCACGGGACGACCACCGCATCCTCCCTCCAGACTTCTCCGATGGCCATTGCATCCGGCGCTATCTCTTTATAAAATTTATAATAGTTTGCGAACCAATCATGCGATGCCTTTGTTTCGATCGCCACAGAGCCTTCCTCGATCAGAGAACCAATGGCATCCAGTCGAAACCCATCGATGCCCACATCATTCAGCCAGAACCGGGTAATTTTCTCCATCTCAGCTGTGACTTCGGGATTAGTGTAGTTCAGATCTGGCATCCCCTCCCAGAAAAAGGCGTAGTAATATGCGTTACTCAACGGATACCACACCTGCTGGTTCCAGGGTCCTTTCCAACCAGGATCGACATCGGCCCAGACGTACCAGTTACGATAAGGCGACTTGGGATCCTGTGATTGGATGAACCACGGATGCTGGTTGGAGCTGTGGTTTATTACCAGGTCGATAATAATGCGAATACCCCGGCGATGCGCCTCATCAACCAGATGACGAAAATCATCCATCGTGCCATAGTTTGGATTGACCGCGTAATAATCCGTGACGTCGTAACCATGTGTCGATGGGGACGGGTGAATGGGCAATAACCAGATCCCCGTGATCCCAAGATCGGTTGCAGTTTCTGGATTGCCATCGTTCAGGTAATCTAGCTTTTCAATCACACCATTGAAATCGCCAATCCCATCATGGTTGCTGTCATAGAAACTTGGTACAGAAAGCTCATAAAAGACAGTATCATTCCACCAGGGAAAACTGCCATTTGCCTGTGTCTGTGTTGGCGAAGGGATCGCTGTCGCAGTTGGAGAGATAGTTGTAGCTGTAGGTGGTATTGGCGTTGCACTGGCGGGAACAATGGTTGGAACTGATCTTGTAGCAATCGACACAGATGGTGTTATTTTAGTATTTTGAAAAGTACAAGCAGCTATGATAAGAACGAATAGAACCGGAAAAACCCTATTCATCATGCATCCTCCCCGATTATTGTCCCCATTCGATCGCACCAAACGTCTAAGGTGACGGCGAAAATATATTGTTGAAAAAATGGATTGTCCTAATGATTATAATGCCAAGCAAACTATGTTTGGGTTATTCCTATAGTGAGCATACAATACCCGGCCTGTTGATCAATTTTCTTATACTCATTCTTGTGACAATAAAATAAATACTGGTATATAAAGGGTTGTTCTATTAGCCAGTGGTTAAAGATGCAGTCTGTTTCACGTTTGAAATTACCCTAATTTGTGGATGTAAAAACCGCCTTCTCGGGCGGTTTTTGATTACCTACTTTTTATATTCAGTATTTCATACGCACATGAAAGCAACGGGAAAATCACCGTAGTATACGTTCCATTTTATGACAACCAGATTGAGCTTCAGCGGCAGATGGTTTCACATGTTTTATATGACCATCTAGCCGGGGAAACGCTCTCTAACTTTCGCCGCAATCTGGCGATCAGTCATCTTATCTACGGTTTCGACGGCTAAAATATGTCCTTTGAATCCTCCGCTCTCAAGGCGTTTTTTAAGTTCACCTTTAGCTTCGCCTGGGCCAAATATTTGCACCGAGTCTCCATCCCGAATAACAGCGACCACCTCATCATAAAAGCTATTCAGACGATTCCCAAACTGGCGATCCCGCACATCCTCCGATGCCCCTTCCTCAGACGCACGTCCGGAAAACCTGACATGTTTTTCCATATGAGAGGTGATTTCCCTTACTTCTTCGCCTTCATCGCTTACAATGACCACCACAGCCTTGCGATGGTCAATCCACAAACCGATTTCCTTTTTCATAAAGGTCTCCTTACCTGTGATTGGAAAGATTGACTTTCTTAAAATCGATAAACCCCTGTTCAACATTGGTATCGATTAATTGGACGCGAATTCGGTCACCCACATCTATACCGTCAAACCCTTGGACCAGTTTACCTTCAACTGGCAGGCTGATAAGTCGCACCCAGGTGCCTTTCTCGGAAGCGCCTGTGACAATCGAATCAAATTGTTCTCCGATTCTCGATTCGAGTAGAAGTGCAGCCGCAGATTTTTCCACCTGGCGTTCGACTTTAGTGGCAGCATCCTCCGCTGTCGTACAATGCACTGCTAGTTCATCCAGCTCATCTATTTTGTATGGCACAGGTAAATCTGCCAGGGCTGCTTTAAGCAAACGTTGGGTGAGCAGGTCAGGATAGCGACGATTGGGTGCAGTCGAGTGCGCATAGTCTTTCACTGCGAGGCCAAAGTGACCCGGGACATTGCCTTCGGGAGGTTCGGCTATATATTCGCCGTTTCCTAGAAGTTTGATCACAGCCAGGGATAAGTCGGGAAAACGAAGCTGATCAGCAGCTTTCTCTTTGATGAGAAATTCCTCCAAGGCTTTTGAATCCGGATTATCAGGAAGCTTGCTCCCGTGCTCATTGGCAATCTCAACAATCCGCTCCCACCGTTTTGGAGTGCGTACGACGCGCCGGATCGAGGGGAAATTTCTGGCAGATAGATATCGGGCGGTCACACCATTCGCCGCGATCATTAAATCCTCGATTATCTCCTTAGCGCGGTTCTTTTCCTCGATTTCAAGTGCACGGATTTGGTCACCATCGAATACCGGTTTAGCCTCGATGGTTTCCAGGGTAAGCGCTCCGTGATTGTGGCGTAAATTCTTCATCCTTTGGGCTGCCTTGTCTTGCAGCCGCAGATTCTCTTCCAGACCTTTTACAACCGTGACTGCCTCAGGAATATCTCCATTCCCTTCCAGCCAGGCGGCCAGGCTGTTGTAGGCAAGCTTGGCATGATTGCGCACCCAGGCATGGAAGATATCCGAATCCTGAAGAGATCCGTCCGCACCAATCACCATTTCAATCACGAGGGCAAGGCGCTCCTCATTGAGATTCAAGGAGGTGATATCGGTCGAAACTTCTTCAGGCAGCATCGGGAAGATTTCGGCTGCGGTATACACCGAGGTGGTGTTGTGGCGTGCATGCTGGTCAATAGCTGAAGCGTTCTTGATAACTGCGTCTACATCCGCGATGGCAACCAGGATCTTTACTTTATCCGCAGGTATTGCTTCTGCGACGGTTACCTGATCCAGGTCACGCGAGTCATCGTTATCAATGGATGCCCATAGAAGGTCGCGCAAATCACGAATCTGGCTCTCAGTGCCAGCTGGCGGACCATTTTTCATCGCTGGCGACTGGAGCCTGCCCAATTCTGCCCGCGCTGCGTTGGAAAAGTCAGGCAATAAACCCCTCTCGAGCATTACCCGATGAGCGATACTCTGCAAGATCGCGCGGTGCTGTTTATCCGTGTGTGCAGTTGGTGGCATAGGAAATCCTCATATTTCGAACCAATGCTTAGATGCATGCAAAGCTGACCTGGTAGCTTGATTTGGCGACCAGGTCAGTTCAAGACGACTTGTAATGCTGAGCGAGGTACAAATTGACTATTTGTGAGGAGGGCTGGTTTTGCCCGCCTCTTGCTTCAACCGTCGAACATGCGTGCGTTGTCCTTTGGATAATCGCTTCGTCTTCTTTTTTATGCTTGGTTTTTCTATCATTACTGTAACTCCTTTTTATCGGATGATGACTCAAACCCAGGTGGCTAGTTAGCCAACATGCAGCTCGACTACCTGGCGGAAATGGAAGCCCATGATAGCCAGCGTGATGGCTAAAGGGAATAACTGCGGGCGGCGGAAAAGCGTCCAGAAAAAAAGCCGCCAATACTGGACACGCTCAACGCCGCGGATGCCCAGCTGGTAAATTGAACGACCAAATGCCAGGATATATTGCGGATCCAGGTGAACCCGGATCTCTGGCGGGTGGTACTCGCGCAGGAAGGTTAAAACCCGGTCGTAGTACGCCTTAGGGGCATAAATTTGAGCCAGGAGCTTTGCGGTAGCCCTCACGCAGAGGCTCCAAGCCCATCTTGGGGATGATGTTGGTCGTGCCGTCCACGTTATCACCCGTCATTTCATTCACCAGGCGTCCTTCTTTGCGCATGCGCTCATAAAGCCGTGTCCCCGGAGGGGCTTGCAGCAGACCGACCATGGCAGTGACGATCCCGCTCTTTTGGATGAAATCGACCTGTTGCTGGAATATGGAAGGCGGATCGTTGTCGAAACCAACGATAAATCCACCCTGTACCTGAAGTCCAGCGCGCTGGAGCTGCTTGACGCTTTCCACCAGGTCGCGGCCCTTTGTTTTGATTCTTGCTGCATTCGGTCAGGCTGCCTTCATTGGGTGTTTCGATCCCTACGAATACCGTGTCGAACCCGGCTTGTGTCATCAAATTGAGCAGCTCTGGGTCATCGACCAGATTGATGGAGACTTCGGTGTTGAAGGGTATACCAGTTTTACCCTTGCGCCATTCGATCAACGCTGGCAGAATTTCAGTTTTTATCTGCTTCTTGTTGCCGATAAAGTTATCGTCCACGAAAAAGATGCTCTTGCGCCAGCCCAAGGCGTACAGGTTATCCAGCTCATTAATGATCTGTGCCGCGGTCTTGGTGCGCGGACGATGCCCGAGCAGGGCAGTCACATTACAAAAATCACAGCTGAAGGGGCAGCCGCGTGAGAACTGAATACTGAAAGTGTCGTAATGCTTGAGATTGACCAGCTGCCATAACGGTGCTGGAGTTTGTTGGATATCCGGATATTCGCTGGTGGTGTACAAGCTTTGGGCACGCCCGTTAGCCAGGTCGTCCAGGAATAATGGCAGGGTCAGCTCGGCTTCATTGAGCACGAAATGGTCGACTTCCGGGAACTGATCGTGCTCCATGGTGAAGAGTGGCCCACCTGCCACCATTTTTACACCGGCTTCTTTACAACGGGTAATCAATGCTCGCGCCGACTCCCGCTGAACGATCATGGCGCTGATGAAAACATAATCCGCCCAGGCAAGGTCTTTGGGAGTCAGGCTGGTCACGTTGAGGTCAACCAGCCGTTTTTCCCATTCAGCCGGCAGCATGGCTGCCACGGTTAACAGGCCTAATGGAGGGGAAGCAGCTTTCTTACGGATAAAGCGCAGGGCGTGTTTGAAACTCCAAAAGGTGTCGGGGAACTCTGGGTACACCAATAAAATATTCATAGCATCTCCATCCTGGCCTCAAACCAGGTTAAGTTATTGAACTCAATTATTGTTCCTTGTGGCAGGTCTTCCTGCTCTCTGATTTGAGCAATAATCGCCGATAATTTGATCTTTTCGCCACACTTGCAATAGACGAAAGATGATTGAAGACCTGCTTGCTTGCCTTCAGAGGCAATTTCAGGGTCATTTGATATCGGTCTCTTACAATGAGGGCATATAATTTGGTTTTCCGTAGTTTTCTCCTAAACAATATTAAAAGGTATCAGTTCATTAAATAAAAGGGGAAGTGTTTTGTCTTCAGGTATCAAGGATATTGGTATTAACAATGCGAAGGATTTACATTCTTTGCACAATTACTCTCAGTATAGTTGGTTAGGAGTCTCAAAAGCGTCACAAAACTACGCTGTGGTTGTTAATCGGATTAGCATTCAAACTACGATCTAGCGTGCTAGATTGTTTTTCCTGAATCCGTTAAGCAGATAGCCATCAACTAAGCTCATCGAGTAGTCCCCAGGCGTTGCCCAGAGCCCTACCAGCACGTGCTGCGAGTAGTACATCCCCAGCTGGATAACCGCCCCCCGTAAGGCGGTGTTGGATCGCCATTGCTTACATAATTAACCGTGTTAGTCTTCGAGAAAATCCTCTATCACATCCTCATTAAATAACAATAGTATATCGGCTCGGAGTGCCATGCGGAACTCTCGTCTGGCTTTCACCATTGTGTCGATTTGCTCTGGCGAATACATGCCATTCGATTTTGGCTTCTCTCTGACTGCCTTGTGTAAGGCGGAAAAGCACTGTGCTGCGTGGCGTGAAAGCACAAACCCTGCCTTGGATGAGTACCATAAATCAAGTTGGACCACAATTTTGTTGAGATAATCTTCGGATAGGGTCACATCTCCAGCAAGTTGAGTTTTACGCAATGCTTCGGTGATTTCCATCCCTTTGGGATACGAATCAATCCGAACATCATACAACTTGTCAGTCATACTTCCAAGTTGTTGCTTCTCAAGGGTTTGGCGCGCTGCCATAAGAGTACTCCTGCTAACGAATACACTGATCAAAATGACCACAAGAGACGCTATGGCCGAGATTATTGGTGTGAGGGTTACAAAGTCCATGATTGCTTCTTTCAGTGAACTTTCAACTTGCTTTGGATTACACTCAACTCTGTCACATTCAGTTTTGATTGATCAATGGTTTACGGATAGGCTCTTCGAAACACGATTGGTATTAGCGTTCTTAATTGCTCCGATCGCGTTTGCCAACCGCATAACCAAAACAATAGCATCAGCCATCAATGCGATGCGCAGAAGGGTGGTCATAACTCAATCAACCAGAAATTAATCTAAGTATAGTTGTGTAGAGTCTCAACAACGTCACAACATGCCACTAAGTTGAAAACTAGCTGAATACTCGTCAGGATTCACCTAGACACCAGACCGTGCCAAATTATCATCCGCATATGGAGTGGCTCCAAGCAAATATTAAAATCAGGCTAGCTTAGTGGAAAATCAATCAGATATTTGAACAAATTGCCTATTTCAACATGCAAAGTGGGGAATATTCTGATAATTACGACTGTTTTACTGGTTGTGGGTCGCGTAAACAACTACGTGGTGATCAAACTGCCCGTTGACAATACTTCCGGCGCAGGTAATGAGTGTCAAGTGGGATAGACCGTCGAGGGATGGCTGCGGGGCAGTGCCGTTAACCGGTCCGGTTCCATATATTTGTGCCAGCACAGCCGGGTCGGAAGACTCCTGGATGGAATAGACTTCAACCTGGTCAACAGTGAAGGTAAAGTCAATATTTGGCATGGTATAGCGGATGATGATCAGGTCACCCGGTTGGAGATCCTGGAGGTGAGCGAATATCTCATCTCGCCCAAGCGGATCGTTGACATGCCCGGCAATCGTAGCTGTGCCTGACTCGCCCGGAAGACCACTACCGCGATACCAGAATGCCGTATGCCAGATAGGATCGCCAATCTCACCTTTTGGTGCATCCATCTCATTTCCTGAGGTGAGACCGACTCCGAGCATGGGGGCATTGACCTCGAGGGAAGGAATCTGAAGCTCGAGGGGCACTTCGACTGGCGCAGCCTTTATGTCGAGACCTGCTTCAAAGAGCGGTCCAAGGATGAATGCTGTTGACGTTGGTTGGACTATTGGTTGTGCTGCTGATTGAAATGTTGGTTGAACAAATGGTTGAATCGTTGGTTGTTCTGCCCGCTGAATATATGGAAATAATATTAGAGACGGGGTTGGCTTAGTCGGCGCCACTCCCGTCTCTTTACTTCCACAACCTCCAAGCACAACCGCTATAGTCAGAACGGTTAACAGGCAACCGAGCTTGCTACGGCAGGTGATCATGCTGATATTTCGTACAATAATATGCTTATTGCCTCGGTCTAGATGTCTTGCGGTATGCTCGAAAGCCTAAGATTAGAGCCAGGGCGCTGAAGCCACCAGCGATCAACAAACCCCAGGGTGAACCATCGTTTCGGATCGGTGCACCGCCTGTACCCGGCAAAGCTGTGACAGCCGGTAAAAGTGTGGCTGTGGGTGCCGCCGTAGTAGCCGTCGGTGCTCCGGTAGTTGCGGTAGGTGCCCCAGTAGTTGCTGTAGGTGCCTCGGTTGTAGCTGTCGGTTGCACCGAGCAGTTTGGGCCAGTGAAGACATTGGAATCCAGCGTCACTGCCCCAGTTTGCGCCAGGGCGCGACCATCTAAGCTTGCATTGGTATTCAGGGCGATGGATGTGAGCGCAAGAATGTTTCCGATAAACGAAGTAGTTGTATCGATCGTCGCAGAGCTGCCGACTCTCCACCACACGTTACATGGGTCGCCACCCGAAACAGATGAACCAGGCGATGTGATGAGCGTTGACGCAGATTTAAAAATCCATACCCCTGAACCACTGAGAGTAAGGTTTCCAGTCAGTATGAAGGCGGTGGCGCAGTAGGTACCCGGATCGAGTGGTGAAACCAAGGTCAGATCCTGCACACCTGGGTAGGTAGCATCGCATGTTTGGTCGAGAGCGGTGAATGCAGCAATGTTAGCAAGCTGGGCGTCAGCTGCGCCCGCATCACCCGCATGGATTATCCCAGGAGGACCGACGATGCCGGGAGGAAATCCTTCGACTGCGGTTCCTGGACTGACTCCTAGATCGCCAGGCATAGTGGTGGGGCCGGTATTGGTGACGGTTGTACCAGCCAGCACGTTGTAACTCGCCGCTGCGCCAAGGGTAGGCGAAGTGGCTTCTACCCGGCTTGCAGACACATAGGATGATGGACCTGCCAAATACAGAGATATCATAACAATAATGATTAGAATCGATAGAACATTTAGTTTACGCATTTTATTCGTTCTCCTCCCAGGAACTTTCATCTGAATTGCAAAAATTTTGTCTTTTCGTATACTTTATTGTTTAATGATAATGGAGTAGGGTCTCAAAAACGTCACAAGACTCCACATTAGAATTAATCATATTATAGCAATGAACTTCAATTATTCAATATCCACTTCGTCAAATGCTTAGGTGCCCCCAACCAGCCACAAATCTAAATCCGTTATTTGGATCCACCGGTTGGTTTGTCACCGACCATGACCGCCAGGGCGTGACGCCGTACTTCGATACGCACCAGCCCTTCTCCTAAAGCACTCCCATCCGCCATAACCGGCATGGCTGGGTGGGTGCTGATATCCACCCTGTGCACGTGATAATGCTGGATGCGTTCGTCTTCTGACTTACCAACGCCCACTCCTTGGAAAACGTATCCAAGCAAGTCAAGCTTGGATAGATCGGCAAAGAACAGCACATCCAATAAGCCATCATTAAACGAGGCTGCAGAGCCAACCTGATAATGGAGCCCAATATAGGGCATGTTGGAAACCAGGACTATATATCCTAGACTGTGGATCTCTTGCTTATCATCCAGTAACAGATGTATCTCAGCTGGCGGGGAAGTTGCGAGTGTAGCCAGGAAGTCGCCTACCCGCGCCAGGTTACCGTGCTGAATATCATCGGCAGAAGGGAAAAGAGCCGAAGCCAGGCCCACCGAGCAGACTTCCAGGAACGGTGTATTTTTATTACCGCAGGTGGCCATGCCAACATCCACTTTAATGCGCCGGCCGGTGCGCAATATGGCGATGGCAGACGGGATATCCTCAGGAAGGCCCAGGCTTAGAGCTGTGTTATTTTGGGTGCCAATGGGGATAATTCCCAGGGTGGCATCTGTGCCTGCCAGGGTTCTGGCTACGGCTGAAATGGTACCGTCGCCACCGCATACCACAAACATTCGGATACCCTGCGCGATAGCATCCAGGACAACTTTTGGTAGGTCACAGCCTGGTTCGACCAGGTAAGCTTCCGGAACGAGATTCCAGGTCTGCATTTCATGGATCACATCCAGGATCTCTACAGGCGATGCTCTGGCTGCGCCTGCACTGGGATTAAAGATGAGCTTGACCCGTATGCGGCGTTTATTCGTGGTGCGAGGTTTCTTGGATTGGACTTTTTCCATGCAACTCTATCCTTTGGCCCAAAATACATCGGCCTCTTGTTCCATTTTCGCCAGGCGCGTGTAATAATCCGGAAATTCATGAAGATGGGCGGAGGCAATCTTGCCGGTTAAAAAAGGGTCATCATTGGTTACATTCGTTGTTAGATCGATAGTTCCATGCTCAAGCTCCACTTCAAGCCCCATCCGGAATTGATCGACCTCAATCTTATTCCAATCTATGCCTAACGTATCACCGATTTGCTTAGCTATATCGAGGCTGAACCATTTCTCTTTCATAAAGCAATTCTCCATTTTCCTTTTCGACCAAATTTTTATAGCTTCTCCGTCAAAGGCTATCGATTCTATCGTCGAGGCTTTTAAGAACATCATACTGAGGTTTCCGCTTCTGCATGGTGTTGCTTTAGCTGGTAATACGCGACGCTCAAGAAAGCACCAAACAGAAAGATGAGGCCGCTCACATAAGCCCAGACCAGGAAAGCGATGATTGCTGCCACTGAACCATAGACCAGGTTCGATATGGAGATGTAGGTGGAAACAAACAACAAAAAGGCTTTTTTAGCAAGCTCCCAGAGCAGGCCGGCGCCTATCGCGCCGGGCAGGATCTCGCGCCAGCTAGAATTTCCATGTGGGAGCATGATATATAGCACCATGAATAAGGTGATATCGAGCAGGATAGCCACTACAAAACTGAGCACACCCCCGAGCGGAATGAGCTGGTTGGGTAACCAGGTGCGCAGATTGGCGATCATGCTGCCTGCAAATGAAGCCAGGAATAGGGCTGGACCGACGAATGCCAGGACAAATAGTATTGAAAGGCCACGCCGCTTCCATATTGGCCGCCTTCGTTTATTAGCCCAAATTCCATTCATGGTTTGGGTAAGTGTGTAAAAAATTGTCGAGGCAGACCAGATCAAGCCGATCAAGGCGATCACGCTGATTGGTCCGCGTGCCCGGATGATTTCACCAATATTTTTACCTAACAGCTGGCCGAGGGCTGGTGCGATAAACTCCAATTTTTGTACAATGAGTTGCTGGTCCATCAATGGACCAAAGAAGAAGCTGGCAATGGAGATACTCAAAAGGGCAAGGGGAAATATGGAGAAGAGGGCAAAGTAGGCAATCGCGGCAGTCGTAATTGCTGAGTCAGGCTTTAGGGTTTCCCTGGTTGCGTCTTTCAATATCCCTAACCAGCCATGTGTACGCTCATTAAGCTCGTGCGTATTGTGGATAACCAGCTGCCAAAGTTGTGCTATAGACTTTGCCATTCGCGGTGCAGTCATCTTCTATGACATCAGGGTCTTATGGTTTCAGGTGGCTCAGGCTTAGCCGTGAAAGGCTTAGGCATGGGGAATGACTCGGAAGATTCAGCTGATTGGCTGGTTTGCAGAATTGGTTCAGCTTTCTCAAGCAGATGGGTGAGTCGCTCCATGCTGCTAGTCACCAATGGTAGACGTAGTTCATCCATAGCTTCGATTGCAGCCCCCACCAGTGCTTGGCGCTCCTTGAGGTCTGATATTTGATTCGCAGCCCCTGAAGTAGCTCGGCGGGTGACCAGGCGGCTCCACAGGATTTGGCATACAACGGAAATAGGTGGTGCTACGATGATACCGACAAGCCCAAATGCTTCCGCCAGGGCAATCAGAAGAATTACCGTCAGGATGGGATTATCCCATCGGCGGTTAAAAAGTCGTGGCTTGACCCATACTCCCAAGGCAATCATAACAACGAGAACAAAGAGAGACGTAAACAGGCTAAGCTGAACACTGGTCAGCAGACCTACCAATAGCACTGGAATGACCGCTATGACTACCCCAACCACAGGGATCAGGCATGCCAGAGCACCAGTCAACGCCAATAGCGCTGGGTAAGGAGATCCGAGCAGCCAACAACCTAGACCGATTAGCAAACCAGCCAGGATACTTTGGATTAGCTCGCCGCGTATATAAGTGCCAATATCTGGTTCGATCCTTCGCCAAATACCACGCGCCTGCTTACGCTGTCCTGAAGGAAGAAGCGAGAGCCATAGTCGTTCAAAATGAACTTGATTGATGCTCCAATAGATGCTTAAGAATAGAATGACAATTACTGCGCTCACGAGGCTACCAATACCCTGAGTGAACCCGAGTATGGCTGGCAGCACGAGCTGCCCCTGGCTGCCGGTGACTGCTTCGAAGAATTTACTTGGCGGTGGCAATTGGGCTAACACAATCTTTTGGAATGAACTGCCCTCCAGCCACACCGGTAACACCCACTTATCCTGCACCGATACAGTTTGGGTTAACTGCTGAATCTCTTTAATCGCAGTCTCACTGGTCATGAAGAGCAAGAAGCCGAGACAGCCCAGTACTAACAGGTAGAGTAGGATCCAAGCTATACGCACCGCAAGGCTTCGTCCGACCAGTCGGTTAAACAATGGGCGTAAAGCTGCTGCAAGCATCAGCGAAATCAAAACGTAAATGACCACAGTCCGGAACTGCCACAATAGCACCAGTGCCAGCAACGTGGTCATTACCGCCGTACCGAAAACTACCAGTTTCTTCGTCATGATGTACCTGAATCACTGACCTGAGCCAGCATAGTGTCAAGGTCGGTTGTTATGGTTTCGATTTCATCCAGCACCTGATCTACCTGTTTGATGCTTAATCCGAGCCTCCTTTTTTGAGCCGCGCTTGTTTGCGTAAGTCTTGGGCCAGGTCTTGCGCTTCATAACGCAACCGGCTGGCAAGATCACGCCCGGGCAAGACTTCTGGATCTATCGTCCCTGGATGAAATACGAAGCGATCGAGTAAAAGCTGGATAATTGCTGCCATGGGAATTGCCATGAGCGCGCCGGCGATGCCAAATAATGAGCTAAAGGCAAAAATCGACAACAGGGAGACAAACGGATTGATCCCCACCGCCCTGCGCATAACGCGCGGCACCAGTAAACTATTCTCCAACTGTTGAATAATTATCGTGGCCACGATCACCCAGATCAACTTGGAAGGTGCTATGGATAAAGCAATTACCCCGGCAGGAATGGCACCCAGCAACGGTCCAATCATTGGCACAGCCTCAAACACACCGGCTAAGAGTGCCAGCACCAGGGCATTGGGCAAGCCGATGATCAGATATGCAATTAGCGCCATGCTGCCAATGATCAGGCAAAGGATGCCTTGTCCGGCAAGGTAGGAACCAATCTTAGTTTCCATTGCTGAAATCAGCTCGCGAACACTCTCCCGCCGCTCCTTAGAAATCAACAGTACTAAGGATTGAATGATTCGCGGTCCATCGAGCGTCCAGTGAAAGGTCAATATCAGAAGAACTATGGCAATAAAGATAACTTTAGCTACCAGAGAGACATATCCCAATGCTTGCCCGGCAGAAGCTAGTATCTGCTGGGCGGATTGTTGTATCGGTTGCAGGCTTGGCAGTGTCGCAGGTAGGAACTCACCTAGACGCACAATCAATAGATTAGGAAAACTAGCCATCCACTCACGCAGGCTTTGGTAATAACCTGGCACAGCGGAAGCAATGGTTGCCCCTTGCTCAACAATCAAGGGGAATAACAATAGCGCAAAGCCGATCAGCAGGGCGAGCAGTATAAGATAGACAAGAATAACACCCGCAATTCGGGGGAGCCCTCTCCGATATAACCAGGTTACGACGGGCCTGATTACCGTGCCCATTACGATGGCGATGAATAAGATGAAAACGACTTGGTTAAATCGATATAGGAGCCAGAAGCCAAGGGCGATAAAAACCAGGACAAGTGTTGCCCCCATGACGCGCCGGAATGTCCATTGATATGGTTGTGGAGGTTGTTGAATCGCCATGCTTTAATCAACCCTTCGGTATGTCTGGAAACGAGCCAACGCCGTCGAGGTGACCGACTAGAATTAGGTTCATGAAGTTAATGCAGGTCGTCCAGGATTCCCACGAAACAAAAAGGTTAATAAAAATCCTGCCACAAATCCTCCGATGTGAGCCATGTATGCGACGCCACCCGTCTGCGTGGTGCTGACAATCGAGCCGATGCCGCTGAAAAACTGTAGAACGATCCAGATCCCGATGACGATCAGGGCAGACACTTGAATCACGCGTGAGCCTTGCAATACTTTGACGCTACTTTTTGGAAATAGCAAAATGTATGCACCCAGCACGCCTGCAATCGCTCCCGATGCACCTAAATTTGGTATATCCGATCCGGTATTAAACGCCAGCTGGGCAAAGGTTGCCGCGAGCCCACAGATTAAATAGAAGATGATGAACTTGACATGCCCGAAACGGTCTTCCACATTGTCACCGAAGATCCATAAGTAAAGCATGTTGCCCCCCAGGTGAAGCCACCCGGCATGCATAAACATGGCTGTGAAGAGGGTTAGAAAATCAGCGATGGGATTGGCAAGGAAGCGGCTAGGGACAAAAGCCCATTTCTCAATAAAAGCGTCTCCACCGGTCAGTTCTACGATGAAAAACAGGACATTTAGAGCAATCAGGGCATACGTGACCAGTGGAACTATTCTGCGAGCGGAATCATCATCACCAATAGGTAACATAAGCTTTTACTCCATAATATTAGGATAAACGAAGAGGCAAATACACGGATCCCAGAGGGCGCGATTCAGGATACCGTCCAGCGTTGTAGAAGCCTGAATCGTCTTTAAGTTACCGCACGTGTTCGTTAGAAAATTCGGGAATAATGCCTCTCCTAAACATCATTTGGAATCTAATGCTTTGCAAAATCGCTCAACGATTTTTATCATTCGCATCAAAAGTAGTAATCCCTTCTCCATCGATTGATCATTCGTGCTAGCAAGGATTAATCCGTTATGAATGGGTAATTTCTATCGATCTGCCACCCATTCATTCAACTGGGTGGCAGATCGCCTTGCGGTTTAGAATGATGAATACTTCAAATGTTTCGACAGATCCCGTACAATTCTTGTTACGCGTAAGGTCATATTACATGGAGAAGGTTCAGTATGATGAGTATGATCGCAATTACGATCAGAGTGTGTATCCAATTGCCTGTTTTCGGAAAGTTTGAACTTAATCTCCCACCGAAAGCACCGAGCAACCACAGAACTACCAGAACGATGATGATAATCCAGATGAGCGACATGATATTTCTCCTTTTTTTAAACTGATCTTATGATTTATTGGCAGCCACCTGATCTCGGTTGATCAAGTGACTGTTGACCTAACGGTCGAAACTAACGGCCGAGTAAAATGAAGATGCCGGCCGCGATAGCAAGCAGCCCCATGATTACACTGAGGCCATTAAAGCTTAAGCTGAACAACGCAATCAGCCCGTTCAGGATCAGCCAGATGGCCAGTAAGAGCATGCCGATATTTTTTGTGAATCTTCTCATATTGGTAATCCCTCCTTTCTTAATCAGGTCTAGGGATTGGGATCATGCGGAGGATTTATACCCTTCGCATGATCGTTTCTACAAGGTGGTTTAGCTCTCATCAGAGATAGAAACCTTGACCGGCACAGCTTTATGGGTCCACCCATTTTCTGTTGCAACGATCCGGCTGGCAAACCAACCAATCACAGCTCCCGCAATCAGCCACATAATGAATTTAATCAGCTCCATTTTTTTCCTTTCAGATTGATAAAACACTCCGGGTGTTCAGCGGTTGCATGACGAAACCGGAAGTTAATCCTTATCCCACACTCAATCAAGGGGATCACAGCATCTAGGTATTCTTATGCTCGGTATCGGTCGTTTGATGTGTCTCTACGGTTGTTTGCTGAGGAGTATGCTCGGCAATTGTTGTTTGTTTGACGCTCACCGGTCCACGCGGGCGGTAGAATAAGCACATACACAATCCGTTCAAGCGCCCAACCGATCAGCAGGTATACGATCATAGCGATGATGGAAGAAACTTCCAACACACTGCCGCCAGCTGCCGGGGCTTTGGCCAAACTTGCAAAGGGAGCCAAGAAAAAGCCGGTGATGCTATATAGGAGCGTGGCGAATGAATTAGCTTCATTGACCCCGAGCAATTTAAATATAACCCGTAGCGCAATTGCGGCTTCGAGAAGACCCAGCAGCAACCAGATCAGCTGGGTAGCTTTAAAGGTTGCAACACGCTGCTCTCTTCCCGCTTCATGTTCTGTAGTTCTAACTTCTTTATAGTCGGTCATTTTTTCCTCTTTTTTTATTTAGTCTACTGCTGAGTGTAAACATACTTTTCTAGTAGCAGACCGATTTATTCTTCAAACTTACCGTTTTAGAATTAACTAAGGAGCGGTCGCCTTGGTTTGAGTAAAGCACCTAAAAACAGACCAACAAACAGGGATATCGTGATCGTAACCCAGGGGTATCCTAAAGCCTTCTTGCCTAAGTCACCTGGAACTCTGTCTGCAACATCCTGGACTTTTGCATTGAATTGGCTCAAGCCTTGTCCAACGGTCTCGTTAATCGTCTTTGCTGCCACATTTACGGTTTTTTGGGTGTCACCGGTCAATTGTTCAAATATCCTGTTCAACCCGGTAATGCCATCATCCCTCAATGTAGCCAAATCCATTTTCGCTTTGTCAATATCGCGAATAACCTGCTTTTCAAATTTCCTACCATTCATTTTATTTATTTCCTTTCTGGCTTCCGCCATGGGTGTGTTTTGGGTGCCTCAAGCTTTATCAACTTTCGTCTTTACATCTTTTATTCGCCGATTGAATTCCTCCTCGGCGCGTTCACGAGTGTAGCCATACTTCTGTTGGAGTAAGCCAACGATCTGTTCTGCATTACCACCCGCTTGTTCCAGCTCATCGTCAGTGAGTTTGCCCCACCACTCTTTGATCTGGCCGCGCATTTCCTTCCACTTGCCTTCGAAAATGTCCTTGTTCATTTTGTTCTCCTTTGATTCTTCTTTTATGCTGCCCTTATATTCACTGACGCCTCGGTTAGCATTGAGCGCTGACCTACCATTGCCATCTCTTTTAATATGAAATGAAAAATTAATTGTCCGCTCAACCTACGGGTTCGGGAACAGATTATCCTCCAGCTGCACCAGGTTATTCGTCAGCTGATCCAGCTCAGGCTGGGCTGACGTGAGGTCGATTTTCAGCTTGGTCAAAGCCTGTGCCGCACCCTGTTGCATAGCAGTGAGCACATCTTTTTGATCTATACCCAATAAACCTGAGAGGATATTCAATGCATCGGAGGACTGGGTCAACGACAGTCGCGCCCCAGCGTAATCGCCGGCGACCACTGCCTGGCTGGCTCCACGCACACCTGTCAAGGCTTTGAGCACATAACTATGCAGCTTGGCGGAATCCAGGTCCTTTTGCAGGGTCTCGTTATCCGTCTGCAATGTGGTTATCTGCTCGCTCTGGCTCGTGACCTTCGCGTTGGCTTGCTCCAGGTCAGTCTTGGTTGTATTGAGCTCTTGCCGGGCGGGAAAGTAGAGGGTTAAGGCGATTAGTAGCGCACCCAGCCCAAAAGCCAACAGCGTCATTAACAGCCAGCGTAAGCCACTCCGCGTAGATTTTTGCGGGTGCGTCTCAGGTTTGGCTGCGGGTTGGATGGTTTCTTTTTCGTCCATTTGAATTCTCCTTGTCCGGCCGATCTAATGGAAACAGGTGTTTGGGTCTTCATTTCAAAGGTATGTAGGTCTGCTGTGATGAGCCCATGCTTGTCGGATCGTATGCGACCGAAAAATTGACCGGGTTTATCGCCTGTGGGTGAAAAAGTGGACAATCGCCAGCAGGATGATGGCACCCAGCAAAGTCACCAGCATGGTTGGAACAGTGATCGCATCGTTGATTGTCCCGACACCGACCAGGGGGCTAATGAACCAGCCTGCCAGGAAGGCGCCTACAACGGCCACAACGATGTTGATTAGCAGGTTCGAGCGGTCATGCATGATTTCTGTAGCAATCCAGCCGATTACTGCGGCAACGACCAAGTAAATAATGATGTTCATCTCTATCTCCTTTTTGAATGTTTGTTTTGCACGGAATACCGTGCGTTTTTTTGTTTATCCCCACTCCTTCTCCGAGGAGAAGCGAATGTGGCATCACTCAGATCATTTGCCAGATGCTGACATTTAAGTGGGGGTCATCCACCAGCATTGGAATTCAACGTCCACTCAAAGAGCAGCTCTTGATCCGATGGGAGCGGCGTTGGTTTTGCAAATTGCTCATACCCGGCCAGGTTGACGCCGTGCAGCTCCTGTAGCTGTTCCCGATACCAAACATCAAATGGGAACTCCGAGATGATGATCTGACCCAAGGCCTGCGCCACATCAGGAGCCTCCAGCGTAGTCACCGCCGTCGCCCCAAAAGTATTTTCAACCAATGTCAACCGTTCGCGCGTGATTCCCAACTGCTTGCGCGAAGTTTCGAATGACCCGCGTCGAAAACCACATAATTCCTGGGTAAATCGGCGCCAGGCTTCCACCTTACCATTCAAGATGGGGAATGTTAGAACAATACCAGACATTGGAGACCTTCTTTCAGTTTACAGTGCATACTTTAGCGGAATCAATATCTTTCAAATAATCTTTAGCCTAAGTATAATTAGGTATAGTCTCAAAATCGTCACAAGGAGTCGTGCAATGGTTAGCCAGGCACTACCATTACATATATACACACTGGGACCGCCTGAAGTACGCATAGGTGAAAACCTGGTAACCTTCCCGACTAGAAAGACGCTGGCGTTATTGATCTATCTAGGGATAGAGTCAGGGGCACAACCTCGTGAGACTTTGGCTACCCTACTGTGGCCGGAAGCCAGCCCTGAGCGTAGCCATGGCTCGCTCCGCAACACCCTCGATCACCTGCAAACAGCCTTACGCCAGGCGAGTAATCAGTCTCAAACCTCCTATCTAACCGTTTCACACAATTCGCTGAGTCTGAAATCCAGACGCCGATATTGACTTTGACCTTCGGACGATAGAACGTGCATATACACTGGCACGCGCCGAACGGTCCAGTCGGATGCTACCAGATGGTTCAGCCAGCCTGCCTTTATTGCAATCGGCAGCGGCCTGTCAGCGCGGTGTCTTTCTAGCTGGATTCTCACTAGGTGATGCACCCGAATTCGACGATTGGGTCGCCGTCCAGCGCGAAGTCTGGCATCGCCGCCTCGGTCTGATCCTTGATCGGCTATCTGAAATCCAATTTGCGCATGGTGAGTTTGCCGGTGCCACAGAGACAGCTTCGAAATGGATTGCCCTGGATGCGCTCAACGAAATTGCCTATCGTCGCAAAATGCGAGCGCACTTTGCGGCTGGCGAGCGCGGGCAAGCATTGGAGACATTTGAAATCTGTCGGACCATTTTAGCGTCTGAATTGGGTGTCGAACCGGAACCAGATACGACCATGCTGGCGGAGAGCATTCGCTTCCAATCTCCCCTTGTCCTTCCCAATGCTCGTAAAGCTGTGTCTCGTCCACAGCGACCAGATACCTCAGTCAATTTCCTGGGAAGCCTGTTTGCCGGACGTGACCGCGAGTACCAGGCACTCATTAAATGCTATGGACGCGTGGCTGAGGGCCAGCCTCAGCTCGCCGTGCTGCGTGGCGAGGTTGGGATAGGTAAGACCCGCCTGGCTCGGAAATTCATCCAGACGGTTAGTGCCAAGGGTGCTGAATTACTCTTGGGATCCGCGTTTGAAAGTGGCAGCCATTTACCGTTTCAGCCGCTGGTGGAAGCGCTCCGGTTTCGGTTCGAGAGTGAAAGGACCTTAACAGACATAGTGGATGAGATTTGGTTGTCACCACTGAGTCAACTGCTACCAGAATTACGGGGACATAATCCTGGTTTGTCCCCTACTCTTGTGGAGCCTCTTCATCCGGAAGTAGAGGTTAGTCAGGCACAGCTGTACGAACCCCTGGTGCAATGTATGCTGGCTCTGGCAAAAAAGGCACCGCTGGTGCTGTTCATCGACGATTTACAGTGGACAGATAGCGCCACATTAGACCTGCTGCAATATGCCATCCGGCGCTGGCAAGACAATACCGCACAGATCTTGCTATTGACCAGTCTACGCTCAGAAGCTTTGCACCCAATGACCCAATCCCAGCCAGCAGGCAGCCCGCAGGGCCTGTACCAATGGATGGAACGAGTGGCGCGTGAGTTGACCCCGGTGCATATCGAGCTGGAACCACTTGGGGAGCATGAGACAATGCAGATGATGCTATCCATCCTGTCTCCGCCCGATGCTGACTTCGCCCAATGGTTGTACAATGAAACGCATGGGCATCCCTTCTACCTGATTGAGACCCTCAAGGATTTGCTCGAACGACGTGTGTTGCGCCCTAAACGGCGGGTAGAGGGTCAATGGACCTTCTCAGTGGATGCTGATCACAACCTTGGACAAGCGGTGCGTGTTCCGTCCACCGTGCATGCGGTAATCCGCTCGCGCCTGAATCGTCTTAGCCCGAATGCCTTCAGCTTATTAGCCGGTGCAGCTGTGCTTGAGCACCGGATGACATTTGAGCGTATGTGCGCTATCTCCAACCTGAGTGAAGATCAGGCTTTACCCGCCTTGGATGAATTGCTCAGTGGCCGGCTCTTACTGGAAACAGTTCAACCGGGTCTGGTCAGCGCATACTCATATACCAATGACATGCTGCGTGATGTAGTTTATACCGAAGCTGGGGATGCACGGAGGCGGCTTTTCCACCGGCGGGCATTTGAAGTGCTTGAAAAAGGTGGCGAATCGGCGGCGGTGTTGGCCCACCATGCTCAGGCTGCCGGGCTGATACAGGACGCCTTCCGCTACAGCCTGGCTGCCGGACGAGAAGCTATGCGCTTATCAGCGGTGAGAGAGGCTGTCGTTCATTTTGAGCACGCCCGTCAGTTTGTGCAGGAGGCAGCACTTCCAGTTTTACCAGGTGAGACAGAATTACGGGATCTATACACGCATCTAATCCAGGCATATAAATTGGCTGGTCAAACTGAAAAAGCTTCTGTTGTTGATGCTGAACGAAAAAATATCCTGCCGGACTGAAAACCATCAATAATAAACTTTAGGAACCTGCTGCCAAGCAGCTAAAACTTCCGACCGTTTTCTTTTTCGTCAGATCGTCGTTTGCAGTATTGTTCTTTTCCCCCCTTCTCCAAAGACTACCTTATCACCCTCCCTTTAATCCCGACCACCGCGTGGGTTTAGTTAAAGATCACCAGGCTGAACGAGGTAATATATTGCTTCGTGTAAGCAGTCACGTACCATCATGTTGATATTCCAGTGGCATAACTATTGATACAAGCGTCTTAACTCTCCTTGTAGCGCGGGTTACTACATAGTTGAGCCATGCTAATCCCCTTGGCACTATCGACGTAAAAGGCATCCTGTGGGGGTCAATCTGGGCCTTGCCTGCGGACTACTCGAAAGGTATGCGGACGAGTATTGGTTGACCGTAATGAGGTTAGACATTCGATGTTGCGATAGATCGTAGCTTGAATGCTGGTCTGATAAACGCAAACGGGCTGCGATTTGTGACGCTTTTGAGACTCAATGTCGCTATACTTCTATTAATTGGGAGTAGGAAATTTATCAGTAACAAGGTTACATGAGATAAACCTAATCCTGAACCGTTAGGTCAACTGCCACACGTTCAACAAACCTGTGGCTTCCAACATATTTTTAATAAGGAGGCGTTTTTATGGATAATACATTAATAATTATCATCGTTGTTTTGGTCGTAGTGATATTCGGGGTCATTTTAGGTTTAGTTTTTAGCCGCCGGAATCGTTCGGAGCGGCTTCATGAACAATTCGGATCTGAGTATGATCGCACCGTACAGACCATGGGTGGTGAGAAAAAAGCACAAACAGAGCTGAATGAAAGACAGAAGCATGTTGAGGCTTTGGATATACGTCCACTTTCCGTAAGCGAGCGCGACCGCTATCTGGCTGATTGGACGGCAGTTCAATCCAAATTTGTCGACGAACCAGGACAAGCAATCGTAGATGCCGATCGCCTTATCGTAGAAGTCATGCAGATTCGCGGCTATCCAGTATCTGATTTTGAGCAGCGAGCAGCAGATCTCTCAGTTAAATATCCTGCATTAGTAAGCAATTACCGCGGTGCACGCGAGATTGCGAACAAAAACAAGTTGCAACAGGCAAATACAGAAGAATTAAGACAAGCAATGATTTACTACCGTTCTCTGTTCGAGGAACTCCTTAAAACAGAGTCGGTGGTTGGAGAGGAGAAAAAGGGATGAATGAACAGAATGTTAACCCAGATATTGTTGAGAGAACCAATAGTGACATGATCAGTTCGGAGGTAAATTCGAATCCTTTTGCCGATACAGTCCCTATGGATGAGGATCTCATCCACCACGAGACACCGGTGGACGAGACCAATGTCCATGAGACACCGATGGACGAGACCGATGTCCATGAGACGCCAATGGACGAGACCGTTGTCCATGAGACACTAGTGGAAGAGACAATTACCCACGAAACCCCTATCAGCACAATTACCGGACCATCTACTTCCCTGCTTAACCGCGAGGAATCAGAACATTTTCGCACTCGCTGGAATGAAATTCAGGGAAAGTTTGTGGACGAACCGCGCTTAGCTGTTGAACAGGCGGATGCGCTGGTGACTGAGGTGATCGAGCTTATCACCCAGACGTTTGCGAACGAACATAGATCACTGGAGGGTCAGTGGAATCATGGCAATGAAGTCTCTACTGAAGATCTCCGTATGGTTTTGCAGCGCTACCGCTCGTTCTTCAATAGTTTGGTGGTTTGAAAGCAGAAGAGCTAAGCATAGCGCTTAAAATTTGCAATAGAATAGTGACCTGACCCGCTATACCGAGGGGTCAGGTCGTTCCTATTTGGTCATGACCAATGTTGCTGATCGCAACGATGTTTGACAGAAGGAGTAGAGCCATGAATGATAACCAAACTTGGGAATTCACCTGTAAAACTTGTGGCGATCATAAGTTGACCGTCACCCGTATTTGGACCATCCTTGCTGGTCCGGTGAGTGAACGCTGGCAGGAATGGGGACCGCTTGAAGCCGACCATCACTGGCATTTTGAATTTAAAGAAAGGGTAGAGGAAAAACCAGAAAAAGAAGCTGAGCTGGGAGATTTCGGTGAATTTACAGAAGATGACTCTGCCTCTGAACCTGAAGAATATGAAATGTTCGAAACGGAGAACAATCCGGAAAGTGACGAGTTTTATGTTAATTGCGCCAACTGCGATCGGGAGATTGAATTTGGCTGGTCACAACCCAACCGTGGTGGGCGCATATTTCCCGCGGAATGTTCAGACTTCGTTCCGGGGGAATTTTGGCCGGAGCCCAGATATTTAAATTCCTGGCAGCAAAAGCACTGGCTCCGAACGGGAGTTGGTCCGTCGTAACCAATGATCATATCGGTATTCACCGCCCGAATTATTATTAATTATCCGTGACAGCCTCTCGTAGAAGCACGATGTTTGTGCCTGAGGTCAGATGATCAAACCAACCCAAGTTTAAACCCGAGAATTCATGGAGCTTCGATGTCTGAAAATAAATCTATAGTCGAGATGCATGGCTGCATCGTATGTGCCAGAATATTCAACGTTCTTGCTATATATACCCCGGATGGCATGTTGGTGGATTGTACCGTGACCAGCTCCGGCGGACATTGCTTGCCGGATGAATCACGACCTCTGGTCGCCTGCGATACCCACACCGCCGGGGAAATTGAGACCGCTTATGAAAGATGGAAGTCCAGGAAGGTCGATCAGCTAAACGATGAACTTGAAAACGAATGAAATGGTAATCAGTGGAATTTAAGGATTATCGCGAAATATTAGGTGCACCGCCAGACGCTGAAAATAGGTTATAAAGGAAAACTACCGTGATTTAAATAAAAAAAAGTATTATCCTGATATGGATCCGTGTGCTTTGAGACTAACTCGAGGTCCGCAGAGCGGCAACGTGGATAGTTGCTGCCGAGTACAATTGGAAGCCCCCGCAGGGATCGCAGAAAATCCAAAGAAATTTTTAATGCAAACACGCCCAGCCCGGACGTCTCTCCATTGAGGCTTTAGAACAGCCCTCTAGCTCATGTCCCCCAGGCTTTGGCTGGGTCGATCCAGTTTTTCACCTTCACCTTTCCCCAGCCTCCAGTACCTGACGGCTTGTTTCGCTTAAGTCTAAAACCATTCTTGGTCTTAGTGAAACGTATCCAGCGTGTACCGTCCCAATATCCGAGGCGCAACTCCCTACAGACATTATCCGCATAGGTTTTATCTTGGTTGGTATAACGGATGGAGATCTCTATGGGTGGATTAAATTTTGCCACTACGGCATTCGCTTTGGTGGGGTCAAAAAACTCTAAGCCAACTACCACGCGGAATGGGTGAAACCCAATTGACGCCGGGGGCGGAAACTTTTTTGGCAGCGGAATTTCTTTGACATCCACAGGTGCCATGCTTTTTTGATTAGGGATTTTGACAACTACATCACCTTTTTTGAATATCCTGGTTAGACTCATGTATCCATCTCCTTCTATTCTCTACTCACGATTGGTTATTTTCTGCCAGCGCTCCTGAACGCGGCAGTGTTCAGGTACCTGCTCCAGGAACGACCGGCGCCATTCCGGCAAGCTGATCTTCCCAGCCCGCACTAGCAGCTCCCCATAGCCGGCTGCCACGGCGCGCCGGGCAAGCCTCAACTGGCCACCAGCAGCAAAAACATCTGCGCAAGTCTCATAGGCCAGCACCGGGAATTCCATGCGCGCGCCTGATTGCTCCCGTAGATGATGCCAAAGAGGAAAGGCATGCTCCTGAGCTTCATCAAGACGCTGCAGATTCAGCAGGCAACGAGTCAGGCCAGCTTCAGCATCGAATAAATTACCCACGGTCCCAATCTCTTTCAAAGTGGACACCGCCTGCTCAAAGCCAGCCAGAGCATCAGCGAGCCGGCCATCCTGTTCCATTGCCAAAGCCAGATAGGTCAGTCCGGTGCCATAATCCAAGATGTCGTTTATGATGCGCAAATCAGGCAAGCATTGTTCCAATTCCCCCAATGCCAATACCGCCTCCCCATTGCGCAAGTGCGCCAGGCCCAGGTTGAGCCTGGCGTAAGTATGGAAGGTTAGCATCCCATGTTCTTTAGCCAATTGGAGGCATTGTCTGAGCAGGGGGATAGCTTCACCCGACATGCCCAGCAGAATATACACATAACCCAAGTTCGAAAGCCCGATCACCTCGCCCTCATGGTTACTACAGCGCCGGTTGATCTCCAGCTGTTGTTCCAGCATTTGGGCAGAACGGGCCATATCGCCAATCTCTGTATAATATACGGAGGCGTTGGTAAGGTTGCGTGCCATGATTTCATCATCGCCGAGTTCACGAGCGGCTTGTAAGGCGGCAGCCGAGGTCTGCCGTGCTGCTTCAAGGTCGCCCAAGTGCAATTCAGAATAAACTTTGAGTCCGAGGATCATGGCTTCACAACGATGGTTGTGTGAACGCCTGGCAGCTTCAAGGCCTCGAATGTAAGCCTCCCGTTCTTGTTGGTACTGCCCACTTACTCCCAGGCAATAACCCTGTCGAAAATATGCTTCTGCCAGCAGATTGTCATCCTGCATCCATTGGGCCAAGGCAACCAATGCTTTATCATCCGCCATCCGGCCGCTTGTATCACCGAGGATACCCAACACTTCATCCCGCCCCAACAGAGCTTGCCAGCGGTGTTCAAGCTCACTAGCAGTTGCAGATGAATCGAATTCATCCGGGAGCAGGTTGAGAGCCCGGTTAAAAAATTCACGTGACTGGGCAGGAGCACCCTGGTTTCTAGCTTGCCTGCCAGCTTGAATATACCAATCAACTGCCCGGATCCGCTCTCCAGCCTGCTCATAGTGTGCGGCGATGACCGCAGCAAACTTATCCACCCGGCCTGAAGCATCTGTAACCCCAATTAACCAACCAGCCACCCGGTTGTGGTGCTCTATCCGGTCAGGCTTAAGCAACGCCTGGTAGGCTACATCACGCAGGAGGGCATGGTGGAAGCGATACTCTTCTGTATCCGCAAAGGTCGAAGGTTCCTGAGGGGAAATAAATCCGCGACGGGTGAGCGTGCTGAGCATTTCGTCTGAAACCGGTCGATCTCCATGAACAGCTTGCAGGGCAGAGCGCCAAAAAACCTGCCCGATCACAGCTGCCTGCTGAAGCAAAGCCCGATGGGAAGGGCTAAGATTATCCAGGCGGGCTTCCAGCAGAGCGATCAGGGTTTCAGGCAGCTCAAGCTCACCCAGGCGGTCAAGCGACAGCTGCCAATGCTCTCCACGACCCCGCGAATGAATGATTTTTACATCCATCAACACCTGGATGAACTCCTCGATGTAAAATGGATTGCCATCAGCCTTGTCCAGGATCTGCCGCCTCATATGGTCGGGTAGAGGGGAGACGTTGTGCAAAATCTCTCCCAATAGCTCGATGCTGGCTTGAGGTGAGAGTGGTTCCAGGCTCAAAAACTGGCCGGATGGCAAGAGCCCGGGCTTGGTAAGCAATTGGATAGGAAGTGACTGATCCTGCTCGAGGTCGATGGTGGATTCGGCCAGGGGTGGGCGGCTCAGGCAAATCACTAACAGGCTAAGCTGGGGGTATTGCTGGACAAATTGCGTGATGAAAGTGATCGATGGTCCATCCGCCCAGTGGATATCATCCAGCATGAAGATCGTACCAGCGTTTCCCCCGGTCCTCATTTTGCCAGCCAACCAGACAAAATACTGTACCAGATAGAGCTGACCGCGCTCGCTGATCTGCCGTGGGTCATTCTCCACGACCTGCAGGTAAGGGCTGCCCGAAAAGTCAAACCCTAGCAATGCCCCCACAAAATGTGCCTTCATCTCAGGTTCGGTTTCGAATGCTCCCGCCAGACCCTCTACCAGGCAGCGCCGGGTGGCTTCCACCAGGTCGGTGGTGAGCACTCCGAGGTGATAAGAGATCATCTCGCGCAACAGGCTGAACGGCACACCTGTCATTTGGGGTGAGGTGCGCGCCTTAAATGCTACCCCCTTAAAAGGCAAATTAGCCAACCAGCGATCGAATTCATAAAGCAAGCGGCTTTTACCCACCCCGGCCTCACCCACGATGGTAATCAGCTGGGTTTGGTTGGATTGCATGGAGCAGCTAAACGCCTTCTGAAGCTTATGTAATTCCGCTTCGCGGCCCACCAATCGTGTCTCGATGCCCTCCACACCTCGCGTGAATGTGTGGAAGGTGCGCGGGTGCGCTGATAAAACCTTGTACACCGTAACTGGTTTAGGAAAGCCCTTGGCCTCAACCGGCAGCATCCTCTCCACCTCGAATGCGCCGCGCACGTGTTGGTAGGTGAATTGTGAGATAAGCAGCATGCCCGGCAGGGCTGCTTGTTCCATGCGTGCTGCCAGGGTGACAGTGAGACCCATGACCGGTGATTCGGCCTTGGAGAAGCGACCCGCCACCACCCGACCGGTATTGATCCCCAGGCGGATATTAAATCCCTGCATATTGAAGCGACGCTCTAGGTCTTCACCACAGATTCTTGTTTCTGCAAGGATAGCCAGCCCAGCCCGCACTGCCTGGCGGGCATCGTCTTCACGGGCCTGCTTGAGGCCGAAGACAGCCACAAACCCATCACCCATCATCTGGATGATTTGCCCACCATGGGCTTCTACCGGCGTGGAAAGGCGCTGGAGGGCACCTCCCATGATTTCCTGGACTTCCTCCGGCTCCAAACCCTGGCTGAGTTGGGTGGAGCTGACGATATCCAGGAACATCACACTCACCATGCGGCGTTCTCGGCTGGCCGGCTGGTATCCTTCCAGGGCTGTTATTTTCTCCCGTATGGAAGCCAGAGCAGCGTCAGTGACCCGATCTCCTAATATTACTCTTTGGGTCTCCAGTGCGCGCAAGGCCTGCTGGAGCTCATCAATCTCCTTCACAATACTCTCCGGAGGTATGAGGGTTGTAGGCTGCTAAATTGTAAAGCCTGAATTTCATCGCTCTTACTCCATCCATGGGGTCAGGCAGTGACGGTGATGAGAGATTTAGTGGGCAAATTGAGTGGATGCTTTCCCCGACTAGCTCAATTGGTTCATAATAATGGCTAGAGACAATTTTAGCACAAGTTTGGAAATGAAATTATGGCTTTTAGTAGAGAAGCACACACCAGTATATTCTCTTAGCATTGGTAGAATACCATTTCACATCCACGTAGTGAGATAAAACCTAAGGCTATGCATACCAGACTCACACAAGGAGTTTTTTTATGCATACCTGTGACCTCCGCACAGCCCTGAAAGCAGGCGGATTTCTCTGGGTGTCGTTAATGTCGGACCAAACGTTCATATATAATCTGCCGTACTCCGGTATACCAGTTCATCTTGCTGGTGCATCGAGGCAATTTTCTCCGCAAATCGCTCCAGAGTTTCGATATCAGCTGTCCGTGGATAGCCGTTATACGGCACGGCGGGCAGCATTTCCACCTTCAGGTTCGGGAGCAGGTTAGCGATCAGCTCTACAGACTTGCTGTTCCAGCCGTATGAGCCAATCACCAAGATAGCGGCAATCACCAGGTAACAAGTTTATGGAGGTGATCACTCCAGATCCCTCTTCGGAAGGGATTACGGGTTGCCATTCCTTGCTTCATACAGTAGTTCCCAATGGGTGCAGTTCGGGTGCAGATCAGGTGCGAATATCCTGCAATATTATGGAAATCGTGGACTTCATAGTCTAATCAACCGTCAATTTAGTTGTATTTTTGTAATTACCAGCATAATATATAGCTGGTGGACATACAAGACACCTCATGACCTTCCCTTCCTGAGAGGTTTTTTTATTAATAGAACAATCATCTTGATGGAATTTGATTTTTCAGGTTTACATGTTATTATCCAGCATTGATAGATTGATTGAGGGTGATTATGGCAGGGCGAAAATGATCATTGGTTAGGAAGACGATAAACAATGGCCAAGGATAAACCAACTCCGGCAGAAGTAAGCAGCACTGAAAAAGCTGCTGGCCTTATTCTTTCAGGCAAGAGTAAAAAGCGTGGGCTGGCACGCCTGCTTGCCCTTCATGGGACCAGCCTTCATCGCCAGTGTAGCCTATATGGATCCGGGTAACTTTGCCACGAACATTCAGGGCGGAGCTAAATTTGGGTACACCCTGTTGTGGGTGGTGGTCGCAACCAATCTGATGGCAATGTTGATCCAAACGCTGTCTGCCAAGCTGGGAATTGCCAGTGGCAGGAATCTGGCTGAGCTGTGCCGCGAAAGCTTCCCTCGCCCGGTGGTGATTGGGATGTGGGTGCTGATGGAAATCGTCGCCATGGCGACCGATCTGGCTGAATTCCTGGGCGCAGCATTGGGATTTTATCTTTTGTTGGGCATCCCACTTTGGATCGCAGGGTTCATCACCGCCATCATCACCTTTGTCATTTTAGGCCTGGAACGGTACGGCTTCAGACCGCTTGAGGCGGTTATTACGGCACTGATTGGCGTAATATCCATTAGCTACCTGGTCGAAACCATCCTGGTGAAACCGAATTGGGGGCAGGTTTTATACCATGCAGTGGTCCCCCAATTTTCTGGTCCTGAGAGTGTGTTGCTGGCTGCGGGCATCCTGGGTGCCACTGTTATGCCGCATGTGATCTTCCTGCATTCTTCGCTGACCCAAAATCGGATCGTGGTCCGAACTCCAGCCAAGTTGCGCAAGTTATTTAAATATGAGCTGATCGATGTAATTGTTGCGATGGGTGTGGCGGGTTTGATCAATGCAGCCATGTTAATGATGGCTGCATCGACGTTTTTCCGTACCGGGTTGACCAGTGTGGGTACCATCCAGGAAGCTCACCAAACACTTCAACCTTTGTTGGGGAGAGCTTCCAGCGTATTCTTTGCTATAGCCCTTTTAGCCTCCGGTCTATCCTCGTCTTCAGTTGGGACGATGGCGGGTCAGGTGATTATGCAGGGTTTCTTGCAGTGGCATATCCCGGTTTGGATACGACGCATCGCCACTATGGTACCCGCCCTTACGGTGATCATGATTGGATTGGATCCTACCCGCACCTTGGTGATCAGCCAGGTAGTACTTAGCTTTGGGTTGCCTTTCGCGGTTATCCCACTAATCATGTTTACTTCTCGGCGTAAGATAATGAAAGTATTGGTCAATCACAAGATTACCACCCTGATTGCCAGCCTGGCAGCAGTCTTGATCGTCGTTTTGAATATCTATTTACTCGTGCAAATCTTTTCAGGAATATGATATGACCATCAAAAACATTCTTGTCCCATTGGACGGTTCTCAGCTATCTGAAACAGTGCTTCCTCTGGCGGCCCTGCTAGCGAAGCAAAATCACGCCAAACTCATCCTGTTCCACGTTATCGAGCAACATCCTCCCGATACAATCCATGGTGAGCGCCACCTGACTGACCAGCAAGAAGCCTCCGATTACCTGGATAAAGTGAGCCAATCCCTACCAGATGGTCTGATTCTGGATAAGCATGTACATACCAGCGCGGAAAAGAACGTGGCGGTGAGTATAGTCGAACACAGCCAGGAAATGGGGGTTGACTTGATCGTGATGTGTGCCCATGGCCAGAGTGGCTTACAAAAACGCATCTTTGGGAATATCGCCCAGGATGTGCTCAATTTGGGGGATGTGCCCGTATTGCTCCTATCTCCCGAGAAAGAACTAAAGGTTGAATCCTGCAGCTGCCAGTGCATCCTGGTGCCCCTGGATGGCGACCCTGACCATGAAGCTGGTTTGGATATGGCGGTTGAACTTTCGCATTCTTGCCAGGCGAAATTGCATCTGGTGATGGTTATCCATGAGCTTTCCACCTTGCCGGCTGAGCAAGCCGCTGCAGCAATGCTCCTTCCATCGGCCACTTCTGCTTTACTTGATATCGGCTGTGAAGAAGGTGAACTGTACCTGGCTGAGCTGATAGGTAAACTTTTGGATAAAAACATTCAAGTTACCGGTGAGGTGCAGCGCGGTGACCCTGCCAAAGAGATCATCCGTTCTGCCCAGGAATTCCAGGCTGATATGATCGTTTTGGGCACTCACAGCAAGACTGCCATGGATGCTTTCTGGTCAGGAAGTGTGACCCCGAAAATTGCCACCCAGACGCATTTGCCACTGCTTTTGGTACCTGTGCACGAAAGCTAATTAGGAAAAAGAACTACCGGTTTTGTAATCAATTGGACTGTAGCAAATTGTGGTCGATCAGTAGGTCGAAGGAATCCTTGTCAGCCAAGCTGGGGCAACGTTGGTTCTACTATCACATTAGCATATAATGGTTTTGCCTATACAAATGTCAGGAGGATCATCCCATGGTTATTGAATTGACAGCGGAACAGGCTTACAAGGTATGCGATGCCGATAAGATTGGCTGTGATTCCAGCCAGGAGCTCACCCCGTTGGAGACGATTGTGGGCCAGGATCGGGCCATCCGTGCCATGCAGTTTGGATTGGGTATCAAGGAGAAGGGCTTCAATATATTTGTCTCCGGCATGCCAGGCACAGGACGTACTACCGCTGTTCGGCGCTATCTGGAGGAAGTGGCTATCACCAAGCCAGTCCCCATGGATTGGTGTTATGTGCATAATTTCCAGGATCCTTATCACCCGCACGCGCTCCACGTGCCGGCTGGCAGGGCTGTTGAATTGCAGAAAGGCATGGAAAACCTGACGAAGTTGGTTTTCCAGGAAGTGCGCAATGTTTTCGACAGTGAGGAGTATGCCAAGCATAAGGAAGAGACATTGACCAAGTTTGAGCAACAAAAACAGGCGATTTTGGAACAAGTCAATAAGTTGGCCAATGACGAGAATTTTATGCTGCAACCCACTCCTATGGGTGTGGTGACCGTCCCCACACGTAACGGCAAGACATTGAGTGAGGAAGATTTTATCAACCTGTCGCAAAAAGAAAAGGAAGAGCTGGTTGCAAAAACAACAAAAGATCCAAAATGCACTTGAAACTTCCATCCGCCAGACGAAAAGCCTGGATAAGGAAGCCCGTGAAGCTGTGGATAAGTTGGACCGCGAGATTGCCTTGTATGCATTACGCAACTGGAATGAGGATATGAAGGAGAAGTTCCAGGATCAGCCGGAGGTCCTCGCATATTTTGACGCAGTCCAAGCTGACCTGCTTGACCAGGTCGAGCTATTCAAGACAGACAGCCAGGAAGAAACACCCACCGTTCCGTTCGCAGCCCCACCTAAAGGCTTAACGATCAAGAAATATGCGGTCAACATCCTGGTGGATAACTCCAAATTGATAGGCGCTCCTGTTATCGTTGAGACTAATCCCACCCACGACAACCTGTTTGGTCGCATCGAGCAGGAAGCCCGTTTCGGCGCCCTGGTGACGGACTTTACCCTGGTGAGAGGTGGGGCAATGCACCGGGCGAATGGCGGCTACCTGGTTCTGCCGGTGGAGGATTTGATCCGCAGCCCATTCGCCTGGGAAGATTTGAGCCATTCGCTGGCAAATGGGAAAATCGAGATTGAAGATGCCACTGAGAAATACGGATTTTCCACCAAGAGCCTGAAACCTGAACCCATTCCCCTGGATATCAAGGTGATTTTGATTGGGCGGCCGGACCTCTTCCCACTTTTACTCACTTATGAAGGGCACTTTCACGAGCTGTTCAAGGTAAAAGCGGAGTTCGATACTTCCATGTCTCGCAGTCCTGAGCATACGCGTGCATATGCGGGCTTTGCCACCATGCTTTGCAACCTCGAAAACCTGAAACATCTGGACGGTACCGCCCTGGCAAGATTGGTGGAACATGGTTCACGCCTATCGGAAGACCAGGAGAAGTTATCCACCCGTTTTGGAGAAATCTCTGATGTGATCCGGGAAGCCAGCTATTATGCCGGGTTGGATGGGGTGGATCTCATTACTTCCCAGCATATCCGCAAGGCGATTGAAGAACGTTATTACCGCTCCAACCTGATCCAGGAGAGGCTCCAGGAGACGATCGAGCGTGGGGTGATCAAGATAGATATCACGGGTAAAAAGGTCGGTCAGATCAACGGTCTTTCCGTGCTCACCCTGGGAGACATTAGCTTCGGTCAGCCGAACCGGATTACAGTGAGCCTGAGCCTGGGGCATGAAGGAGTGGTAAATATTGAACGGGAAGCCAATCTGAGTGGTTCCATCCATACCAAAGGTGTACTGATCCTATCGGGATTTTTGGCCGGGCGATATGGCAAAGATAAACCGATGAGCCTCTCCGCCCGCGTGGTCTTTGAGCAGAATTACGGGGGTATCGAAGGTGACAGCGCTTCCAGTACGGAGCTGTATGCCATTCTCTCGGCACTTTCCGGCTTACCGATCAACCAGGCGATTGCTGTGACGGGATCGGTCAATCAGAATGGCGATGTCCAGGCGATTGGTGGCGTAAACGAAAAGATCGAAGGATATTTCGAGATCTGCAAAGCAGCTGGTTTGACTGGCGAGCAGGGTGTGGTAATACCCGCCAGCAACGTCTCTAACTTGATGTTGAAGGAAGAGGTGGTGGAAGCCATACGCCAGGGAAAGTTCCATTTGTGGCCGGTAAATAGTATTGATGAAGGCATTGAAGTACTCACCGGCGTAAAAGCCGGCGAGCGACAGGTGGATGGCACTTTTGAGCCGGATACAGTCAACGCACGCGTGGATCAGCGTTTGCAGGAGATGGCAGATGAATTGCAGCATTTTGGAAAAGATGAGGATGCTAAGAGTCAGGATGACCATGCTATAAGCCGGGCGAAAGGTGATAAAAGCAAGGAAGAAGGAGATAATCGCGAGGAGGATGATAATCCCAATGACGCAGGATGATCCCGAAGGATTACTACCACTGCTAGACCAGCATTTAAGCTGGTATCCCCTGATGGAGCTGCGCGACTTTTATAAGCTGCTCTACCAGGGCGTGATGGGATCTGAACATTTACTGACCTCGGCGGAGAATTACACCCAAAATCTCCAGGCTGAGTTTAGATTGATACAACCTGAGGCCGGTCAGCGCTTGCTTGAGCCCGTAAGGCGCGACGAAGCCCTGTTCCGCCTAAATTTAGCCCCGGTAAAAGCTCGACATTTGGACCTTGATCGTCTGACACCATCCTTTTTGGAAACTGCCCAAATTGTAAGGGGCACCAAGTCTGAGCTGCGAGCCGTATGGACAGCCTTTGTCGAATTGTGTATCCATGGGCATATTTGTAATTTCGATGCGAATGTCATCCTCCGATTCAGTAAGCGTCTTGAAGGAGCAGATTACCCTGCCACGCACCATTCCGAAGTCTATCGGCAGGCGTATAAACCTGCATACCGTCTTATCGCCGGAAGATATGTATCTGCACTCGAGCTGAACAATGCAGGCTGATTTTGACCCGGGGTCAGGTCGGATCAATTTCAGCCAAATTGGGGTAGCGCACACGTTCATCCAGGGTGGGATTGCCTGGGTAAGTTATCAGCGCCCGGAAAGCAGTCGACCGCTTAAGCTAACTTTTAATGGAGGCGGATACGGTATCGAAGAAAGGCGGATCGATGATATTCATGGCAAGGGTATCCAGCACGTTATTCGTCGATCGCCTAGCCAGGAAGGGATTGAGCTGACCTACCGCATCAAAATATATGATGAGCTACCTTTCCTTCTGCTTCAACTGTCCATCCACAATCTGGGTACTGAGCCGATTTTCCTCAAGGAAGCATGTATATTCCAAGCAGCTCCGTCTGCGGGAGGAAAGATGCAGCTGGATGGATCTACCGAAGGCCTGCGTTTTTTTAAGGTTGGCTGGCATGGTTGGGATTACACCGGCTTACGCAAGCATACCGAGCGAAATTCCACTTCATGGATCGACCGTTTCACCAGTGCCTCATACTCCAACCCAGCCACAACCAGACCAACTGGCAGGGGTGAATTCTGCAGCGAGGGCTGGGCGATTTTAGCTGGGAAAGCAGCTTGCGTGGTAGCAGGGTTTGTCTCCACAGCCCAGCAATTCGGACAGGTGTATGCCTGTACACGCCCGGGAGAACAAGCGCTTAGCCTGTTCACGCAGATGGATGGAGTCAGGTTGGACCCAGGTGAGACGCGTGACTCAGAATGGGGATTTATGCAGATCGTGCCCTCTGCCAGACACTGCTGTGGAGTCTGACTATGTAAAAGCCGTCGCCCGGCAGATGCAGGCACGCTTGCCTGCCACTCCACCACTCCCGATGTGGACGCACTGGTACCGCTATTACCACAATATCACCGAGCAGCTTTTCCTTCAAAACCTGGAAGTATTAGCCGATATGCGGGAGAGCATACCTTACCGGGTGGTTGAATTGGACGATGGCTACCAGCAAGCCTGGGGTGATTGGTCCCAAACCAATGCCAGGTTCCCACACGGTCTGGAGTGGCTGGCAGATCAAATTATCTCCAAAGGTTTTACACCCGGCTTGTGGCTGGCTCCATTTGCTGTCCAAGAAAAATCCAGCATTGGGCGAGAGCATCCCGATTGGCTGGTGAAAAATCAGCAAGGAAAACCTGCCAATGCTGGCTTTCAATACAACATGATGATCAAGGCGCTGGATCTCTCTCATCCGGCAGTTTTGGAACATCTGAGAAAACTGGCTGCCACCCTCACCCAGGAATGGGGATTCGGGATGCTCAAGCTGGATTTTATCAATGCTGGGGCCCTCCCTGGCAGGCGCCTAAACCCTAAAGTGACCCGAGCTGAAGCCCTTCGGTTGGGATTGGAAGCCATCCGCCAGGGGGCAGGGGAAGATACATTCCTACTTGGCAGCGGCTGTCCGTTTGGGCCGGCTATTGGCCTGGTGGATGCAATGCGGATCGGACCGGATACTGCCCCGAGCTGGGAGCCGTGGTTGCATTGGCTACCCTGGGTCAGCCCAGTGACCAAAAAGAACCCCTCCATGCCAGCCTTACGCAATGCCCTGCGCCATACGCTCAATCTGAGCAGTTTACATCAACACTGGTGGTGGAATGACCCCGATTGCCTGCTGGTGCGTGATACGGACACCCGTCTGACGGAGGCAGAAGTGCAGAGTGCAGTCAGCCTGGTGGGGTTGAGCGGAGGCATGCTGGTCTCAAGCGACGCTATGCGCTCGGTTGATCCTGAGCGGCTTGCATGGGTCAGCAAACTAATCCCGAATTTAGGATTGGGCGGTGTTCCACTCGACTTTCTCGAGCATGAGATGCCAGGACTTTACCAGGTGAAGCTCGAGGGTGCCGGTCAGGCCTGGCAGCTGGTGGCATTGTTCAACTGGGCATGCCCATCCCGCGGATCTGATATTGCGGTTTGATGAACTAGGGTATAAAACGGGGGCTGATCTGCATGTGTTTGATTTTTGGACCAGGAAATATCATCGGACCCAAGAATCCGAAATGGTATATAAAGATGTGCCTGCTCATGGCTGCAAGCTAGTGAGAGTATGTGAGCTGGGAACCGGCGCACAGCTGGTGGGGGATACGCTGCACATCAGCCAGGGGGCTGAGTTTTCGTCCATCCTTATTGATGAGGGAAGAATGGTCCTCGAGACAATGGATATGGGCAGGAAGGTGGAGGGGGAATTGTGGATCTGGCTGTCCAAACCTCCAAAAGAAGTAATGTGCAATAGTAAGCCGGTAAAGGTGAATTCAATCAGGGAAGGGTTATATGTTCTCTATGTGTCGTTCATGGGTAGGGGTAGGGTGGAGGTAAATTTGTAGTCTTGGGGTGAAAAGAAAGAACACCACCAAGGACGCAACGGACACAAAGGTGCATCATCGGTATAAAAAATCGATACCAGAGTTAGCAAAGTTACGCATAACCGAGTATGGGATGGGGCTGATAGGCTTCTTCCAAATGCTGGATTTCCTCAGCGGTGAGCTGAAAAGATATGGATGCGACGGCATCATCCAAATGATGGGGTTTGGTTGCACCGATGATAGGGGCGGTTACAACCGGCTTGGAGAGCATCCAGGCTAATGCCACCTGAGCCATAGGCAGTCCACGCGCTTCGGCTACATCATAGACTCGCTGAGCGATATTCAAGTCTTCCACATTGTACAAACGTTTGCCAATGGCATCAGTCTGAGCGCGCAGGGTTTCATTGCGCTCTTTGTTCGGTTTGCGAGTCAGCAATCCTTTAGCAACCGGCGAATAGGGGATCACGGCAATCTTCTGATCCTGGCAGAGCGGCAGCATTTCCCGTTCCTCTTCCCGGTAGATCAAGTTGTAATGCGGCTGCATGGAAACGAAACGCGTCCAGCCATGTATATCTGAGGTGAACAAGGCTTTCGCAAACTGCCAGGCGTGCATCGCAGACCCGCCGATATAACGAGCTTTACCGGCCCGTACCACGTCATTCAAGGCCTCCATGGTTTCCTCGATAGGGGTGTTATAGTCCCAGCGGTGGATCTGGTAGAGATCGACGTAATCGGTCCCCAGACGCTTAAGGCTGGCGTCGATCGAGCTGAGGATATGCTTGCGGGAAAGTCCGCCTTCGTTAGGTCCAGGACCCATCTCGAAAAACACTTTGGTAGCGATCACCACTGCATCTCGGGAAGCAGCAAAATCACGCAGGGCTTTACCCACAATCTCTTCACTCCTGCCATTCGAATAGACATTGGCGGTGTCAAAGAAGTTGATTCCCAGCTCCAGGGCGCGCTGGATGAAAGGACGGCTGCTTTCTTCATCCAATGCCCACGGCCAGCGTTCGGTAGGCCCTCCATAGCTCATGCAGCCCAGGCAAATACGTGATACCTTCATGCCAGTCGATCCAAATCGAATGTATTCCATAGTGTTCTCCTGTGAGGTGATGCTTTGATAACTGATCAAGGGTTCTGTTGGCAACAGGTCATTACTCAGCTGCTGAGTAATGATGGCATTTTTTGTGTGATTTACTTATGGCCAACAATGCGATGCGGCACATATGGTTCTTCCAGATAGGCGATGTCTTCATGGGTCAGTTTCACCGACAAAGCACCGACGGCCTGCTCCAAATGAGTGATCTTGGTTGCCCCGATAATCGGTGCTGTCACTGGCTCTTTATGTAACAGCCAGGCGAGTGCGATATGAACACGCGGGACATTATGTTTTTCCGCAATTTCCGCAAGCCGTACCACGATGCGTTGATCGGCCTCAGCAGTAGCATCATATTTGCTTTTAGCGATTTGATCGGTCTCCGAACGCAGCGTACTTTCTGACGACCAGTCACGCGTCAATCTTCCTGAAGCAAGTGGACTATACGGGATCACCCCGATCTTCTCCTCGCGGCAGAGCGGTAGCATCTCTCGTTCCTCTTCGCGGTAGATGAGGTTCAGGTGATCCTGCATCGAAACAAAGCGAGCCCAACTATGCTTCTCAGCGACGTGCAATGCCTTCTGGAATTGCCAGGCGAACATCGCAGAGGCACCGAGATAGCGTGCCTTGCCCGCACGGACCACATCGTTCAGCGCTTCCATTGTCTCCTCGATTGGAGTTTCATAATCCCAACGATGGATCTGGTAAAGGTCCACATATTCCGTCCCCAACCGTTTCAGGCTTTTGTCAATCTCACTCAGGATCGCCTTGCGTGATAGTCCAGAACCATTTGGATCTTCATTCATTTTGCCGTGCACTTTGGTGGCAATAACGACCTCGTCCCGGTTGGCGAAGTCTTTCAAAGCTCGTCCAAGAATCTCCTCACTCCTCCCAATGGAATATACATTGGCTGTATCGAAGAAATTGATCCCCAACTCGAGGGCTTTTTTGATGATCGGCCGGCTGTTTTCTTCGTTAAGTACCCATTTATGAATCCAACGCGTTGCGTCCCCAAACCCCATGCAGCCGAGACAGATACGGGAGACTTTCATCCCCGTTGAACCTAGTCGAACATATTCCATGGTGTTTTCCTTTTAAATGATCAGCAGAGATACCACTCCAAATGAAATTGGTTATATCGATGCTGGGCGAGGAATAAGCTTGATTGTCGCAGAGCGCGCATCTGCGCTCACAATGGTATTGACAATGCTCGGCCCGTAGCGGTGGTACTTTGTGCGGTAAACCGCGTCGATCTGGTCGTTGATATCGGGGTCAACATCCATGAAAGTGACGTCTTTGTCGATACCGCCAGCCTGGATGCAGCCTTCGTGGCATACCTGAGTGCTGCGGAACCAGACACCTGAACGCCCGTTCACGGCTCGGACGTATAGATCGTCACCAAAACGCACAACCCAAATCGTCACCGGCTTTCGCAGCGTCCCGTCGCCTCGGAGTGACGCAATCTGAAGTTCTTCTGCATTTCCGATCTTGTTGAGCTCGTCGCTCGTCCATTTTGTCATCCAGGGGTCTCCTACTCCTCGGTTTTTACTTCGGGTTGATATTGCTCGTTGCTGACCTTTTCCATCCAGTTAGGGGCTTTATCCTGGACTAGTGCCACTATGGAGATGTGCGTCATTGCTGTGGTCGGCGCAGCTCCATGCCAATGTTTCTCTTCAGGCGGAATCCAGATTACATCACCTGGCCGAATTTCTTCGATTGACCCATCCCAGCACTGTACCCGGCCGCATCCAGCTGTCACGATCAGTGTCTGACCCAGTGGATGGGTGTGCCATGCTGTCCGTGCGCCAGGCTCGAACGTCACACTGGCGATGCTTATGTGTGCTGGATCGGGTGCCTGAAACAAGGGGTCAATTCGCACATTGCCAGTAAAATATTCCACTGGCCCTTTGCTGGAAGGTTGTGAACCGCTTCTTTTAATGTCCAATATTTTTAATTCCTTTCATGCCTTACGAGGCTCAACGACCGGTCATTTTTGCAATGTCTTGGGGGTAGCGATCTCCCTGAACCGTGATCTTCGAAAGAGTGTTCTCGATCTCTGAGAGATCATCTGAGGTAAGATCGATGTCCAGTGCGCCGAGGTTTTCATCCAGGCGCTCGAGTTTGCGTGAACCCGGAATAGGAACAATCCATGGCTTTTGAGCGAGCAGCCAGGCAAGTGCGATTTGAGCTGGTGTGGCTCCCTTCTGTTCTCCGATGTGGGCTAACAGATCAATAACCACCCGGTTTGCAATGCGGGCTTCCGGCGTAAAACGGGGAAGGCGGCTGCGGATATCAACGCTGGCAAAAGTCGTGTTTTCGTCGATTTTTCCGGTGAGAAAACCCCTACCCAGGGGGCTGAACGACACGAAACCAATCCCAAGTTCCTCACATACAGGCAGTACTTCCTGCTCAACGGATCTCCACCACAGCGAGTACTCGTTCTGTAGCGCGGTAACCGGTTGGACGGCGTGGGCACGGCGGATGGTTTGCGTACTTGGTTCAGAGAGGCCAAAGTGCTTCACCTTTCCTTCCTGGATCAAGCCCTTCACCGCTCCTGCTACATCCTCTATGGGCACATTTGGATCAACACGGTGTTGATAAAATAGATCGATGGCATCGACCTTGAGCCTCTTAAGCGAGGCTTCGGCTACCTGCTTGATGTGCTCAGGACGGCTATCCAGGCCAACGCCAGGACCTGGCCGCTTTTGGGGATCATGTTTGAAGCCGAATTTTGTGGCGATCACCACCTGTCCGTGGAAAGGTGCGAGGGCATCGCCAACGAGCTCTTCGTTGATGAATGGTCCATAAACTTCTGCGGTATCAAAAAAGGTGATGCCCCGATCAACCGCGGCGTGAAGAAAAGCGATCATCTCCTGCCTGTCGGGAAGCGGGCTTTCATCATGGCTCATTCGCATGCAGCCAAGCCCGAGAGCTGAGACTACCAGATTGCTGTTTCCAAGTTTTCTATTTTGCATTTTCCAAACTCCTATCTGTTCATATCCGGGATTATTCCTGGAAATTGACACTCAGTTAAGTAATTTCCTTCTCTCTATTCAAAAGAGCGTTTTCATACACTTCTATCTTATAGGTCAACAGGGCCAATGTCTTTTGCATTTCTTCGATTTTCGCCGAGAGCTGCTCGCGCTGCTCTCTCAAAATTTCTTTCCTGGCTTCAATCGTCTGGTCACCCTGCTGAACCAACCCAACGTACTCTACAAGGACTTCGACTGGAAGCCCTGCACTCCTCATACACTTTATAAATTCAACCCGCTTTAGGTCGATTTCGTTGTAATCCCTGATACCACTCTTATTTCGATTAACAGGTGGGATCAGTCCGATCCGTTCATAATAACGCAGCGTATCCAAAGGAATATCATAGCGTTCACTTACTTCCGCGATTTTCATTTACGCACCTCATGGGTATAGTTTATCACTTGGAGTTGACTCCAGGTCAAGTGTTTTATGAATAAAATAAATGGATTTCCTGATCACCGAATTACCTAATTCCCAGATTACCCAATCGCCGTTGCTTTCATCTAAGGTACAATTATCCCCAAGGTGGTTCAATGACGAAAAATACCCAGCAATCCCGGTTACACAATGCCGAAGCCCTACTGCCCTCGGAGCTCCAGCGACCCGCGGTACTCAACCTGATCCAGCTCGCCCTGGCCGAAGATTTATCTGCTGAGGCTGACCTGGCCTCGATGGGTGAAAACCTTACTGAACAAGATATCACCAGCCGGGCGACGATTGCTCCTGATAGCTGCTTAATGGGTTACATTCGTGCCAAAGCAGATGGGATTGTGGCGGGATTACCTGTGGCCCAGGCAGTCTTTGCCTTAATCGACCCCGAGGTGTATTTCACATCCATGGCCAAGGATGGAGATCGCGTTGCACCTGGAACCATGCTGGCAGAGGTGAGTGGGGCAGGCAGAGCGTTGCTGGTTGGTGAACGAACCGCACTCAATTTCCTGGGCAGGATGTCGGGAATCGCCAGCCTCACCCGCCAGCTGGTGGATGCCATTCAGGGTACGAAGGCATTTATTCTTGACACGCGCAAGACTGCACCCGGCTCACGCCTGCTGGATAAATATGCAGTGCGAATGGGAGGGGGACAAAACCACCGCACGGGATTGTTCGACATGCTGCTGATCAAGGATAACCATATCAGTGGGGCAGGAGGGATCACACCCGCCGTGATGAAGGCCCGTGAAATGTTCGGGAAGACCTATCTGATCGAAGTGGAAGTCAAGAACCTGGATGAGCTGAAGGAAGCACTTGCCCTCAATGTGGATCGCATCATGCTGGACAACATGGACCTGGAAACGATGCGCATAGCCGTTAATAGCGCTGGTGGGAAGGTCCCGCTGGAGGCCTCGGGGAATGTCAGCCTGGCGAATGTGCGTCAAATCGCCGAGACTGGGGTGGATTTCATCTCCTCGGGGGCTCTCACCCATTCAGCCCCCACTCTTGACATCAGTATGAAAATAGGATAGATTATATCCAGAATCTGGGTGAGTTACTCAGATTTGGAATTGGAGCGCGAGAAATGTCAGTAGAAACGATGTACGAAGAAATGAAAGCCAAACTCGAGCGGGTAGTACCCGACTTCGAGCTACGTTATAAAGCCGAGCTGGCGGAGGAGATCAACCAGCTTAAGAAAGAAAAGAACGCCGTTATCCTGGGTCATAATTATATGGAGCCAGCACTGTATTACTCCATCCCCGATTTCAGGGGTGATTCGCTGGACCTGAGTCGCAAGGCTGCCCAGACGGATAAAGATATCATCGTCTTCTGTGGGGTGCGCTTTATGGCTGAGACAGCCAAACTGCTCAACCCGACCAAGACGGTTCTGCTGCCTTCCGAAAAAGCAGGCTGCAGCCTGGCAGCCAGTATCACCGCCCAGGATGTGCGTGATCTACGCGCCCGCTACCCAGGTGTACCAGCAGTGGCTTATGTGAACACCTATGCGGATGTAAAAGCCGAAGTAGATATCTGCTGCACTTCCAGCAATGCAGCGGCTGTGGTTGAGTCGCTGCATTCGGATACGGTCATTTTCCTGCCGGATGAGTACCTGGCACGCAATATTGCCAAGGACACTGGCAGGCATATTATTTTCCCCACCTTGCAGCAGGGAAAAAGCTCGACCAATCTGGATTACCAGCAAGTAGGCAACCCGGATGTGATGATCGGTTGGCATGGGCGCTGTGAGGTGCACGAGAAGTTTACCGTGAAGGATATCGAGGCCGTGCGCCAGCAGTTCCCGGAAGTGGTGATTTTATCTCACCCCGAGTGCAGCCCGGAAGTTGTGGCGGCGTCTGATTTTTCTGGCAGCACCAACGCCATGATCCGTTACGTAAAAGAGACCTCAGCTCCACAGTACCTGGTGCTAACCGAGTGTGCCATGGGAGATAATATTGCCGCGGCGAACCCGGAGAAGGATATGCTGCGACTGTGTTCAGTGCGCTGCCCGCACATGAACCAGATCACACTTGAGGATACTTTAAAGAGCTTGCAGCTCAACCGGTATGTAATTGATATCCCAGAGGATGTGCGGATCAGAGCTGCGCGATCTGTTGAACGCATGATTGCGATTGGATAAGGGAGAGCTGAGGAGATGCAAACCGACGTCTTGATCATCGGCTGTGGGATCGCGGGTGCCACGGCTGCCATAGAACTGGCACAAGATTCACAGCGACATATCACGATCATAACGCGTGCCGAAGAGGCAATGGATAGCAATTCGAGCCATGCCCAAGGGGGCATCATCGGGCGCGGTGTCGACGATAATGCTGAACTATTGGAGGAAGATGTTTTAGCGGCTGGAGCGGGTCTTTCGTACCCACCAGCGGTGAAATTACTGGCTGAACGTGGCCCTGAGCTTTTGAACCAGGTCTTGATTGGTAAGGCGGGGATTGAATTTGACCGTGACGAGCAGGGCAACTTGATGATGGGCCTGGAAGCAGCTCATACTCGCCGGAGAATCCTGCATGTGGGCGATGGAACTGGGGAAGCCATCATGGAAGGGTTGCTGCGTACACTGCAAACGATACCTAACATCAAGCTGCTAAATATGCACACGGTGGTGGACCTGATCACTTTCCCGCACCACGCAGCAGACCCACTGGCGGTCTATAAACCACTCACCTGCCACGGTGCATATGTTTTTGACCAGGAAACACGCCGGGTTGTGCCAATCCTGGCACGCCAGACCATCCTGGCGACTGGCGGGATCGGGCAGATATTTTTGAATACCACCAATCCCACCGGGGCACGAGGGGATGGAGTGGCTATGGCATATCGAGCTGGAGCGAATGTCATTAACGCTGAATATGTGCAATTCCACCCCACTGCCCTGAGCTCATCTGATGTTACCAAGTTCCTGATCAGCGAAGCAGTGCGCGGGGAGGGAGGCATCCTGCTAACCCCGCAAGGAAAACCATTCATGGAAAAGTATGCGCCTGAGTGGAGAGACCTGGCACCGCGTGATATCGTCGCCCGGGCGATTTACTCAGAGATGGTTGATAAAGGTTATCCATATGTGCTTTTAGATATCGCCACTCACCAGTCTGGTGAGTATATCAGAGAGCGTTTTCCTCATATATATGCTTTTTGCCTGGAGAGAAACATTGATATCACCCGCCAGCCCATCCCAGTGGTCCCCGCAGCGCATTATTTCTGCGGCGGGGTGCAGGTGGATTTGGTCGGGCGTACCAGCATCCCGAACCTGTACGCAGTGGGTGAGGTGAGCTGCACGGGTGTGCACGGTGCCAATCGATTGGCAAGCACATCTTTGCTGGAGGGATTGGTCTGGGGCTACCAGGCAGCTGAAGACATCCGTACTTGTTCTCCGGAAATCTTGTTGGATGATCGCGACATCCCTGAATGGAGCGACAGTGGGTTGATCTATGAACCCGACCCCAATTTAATTCAGGGGGACATGCATAGCGTCCGCAACCTGATGTGGCACTATGTTGGCTTGGTCCGTAGCGAGTACCGTCTGAATCGTGCCATCCGCGATCTGCGCCAGCTATGGCTGGATATTGAAGAGTTTTACCGCAAGACCAGGCTGAGCGACGGGCTGATCGGTTTGCGTAACAGCGTGCAAACTGCACTGATTGTGGCGTATGCAGCCCATCGCAACCGCGACAGCCGAGGATGCCATTATCGGGAGGATAGCCATCCACAGGCAAAGACCGGCACACCCCCCGAAGCCGCCAATGTCAAGCTGAGCGGGGGATTGCAGTAAATCCTTCGGGAATCAGAACTGCCGATGGATCCCATCCACCGGCGGTTTTAATGGCATTCACTAAAGCGACCATAGGCACCGTGGTTTTTAACCCACGGCTATAATAATTACGAAACCCGCGCCGCGGGTTTCCTGGTTTTAAAAACGGTGTTATCTGATAAGATCGTTATTAATAGTTAAGACTGCATTCGGGAAGTTCAACAGGGATAATATAGATATTATCACGGGGAGGAGCGTTTTGGTTGACAATCTGTCTTCAAATCAGAGCAGAAGATTGCCTGGGGTTGGCAAGTGCACCCTACCAGATTTTAAAAAATAATTCAGAATAAAACCATTTCAATACAACAAATCAAATACAAAACCTATGATAAAGGTCATAAAAGGCGAATTGAACCTTACAAAATTGCAAGGTGAAATCTCCAAATTAGTGACATATGTCACTTTTTTACTGCTTCGTTACTGACTAGAATAGGTACCGTATTGGCCTATTATCGGTATTTCCACTTTTCAACAGTCAAGTTTTAGTTCGACTGCCCATGTTTCATCACAATGGGTTTATTCCAACTTGGATTACATAGATCAATACGACTTGAAAAGAAAAGGATAGAAAGGAGAACCATTAACTGGTACCGCACGTAAATTGGAAATTGCTCTTTACAAATAAGAATAGTCGACGGGTACTTCAGGGAGACAGAGCCAGGGTTTGATTATCAGATAATCCTGGTTTGCAAATCCCCACCTTGGTGGGAAAGCTACGCCACCTTTCTGGTAGGGGGGAAAGGGGTACCAAGATAGGATGGTAATTCCCGACAGAATAATTCAATCACCGCTTGGCATTCAACTCACACTATTGCGGTAATCCACGGAATTATTCTAGCACCCCAAATAAAGGAGAAATTACCTCATGAAACCTTCCCATAACCGCTTGAAAGTACCTTCAGATTTACTCAGCCTGTTTATGGTGATCACTCTGGCAATCACAGGGTTAATCGTTTTCAGCCATCCAGGCCCTGTAAATGCAAGCAGCACGCTGACTTTTACACCTGTCGCCGATTCTTATGTCAATCAATCCAGTCCAACTAAAAATTTCGGTACAAACCGATCAATCCGCGTAGACGGATCTCCTCTAGTGCATTCCTACCTGCGATTTGAAGTCAACGGGATTGGAAGCAGCAATGTCTTCAAGGTCACATTACAAATTTACGCCAACAGCGTCTCAAGCAAAGGCGTCATTGTGGATAAGGTTGCGGATAATAACTGGCTGGAGAAAGAGATCAACTACGATAACGCACCTGCGCCTGGCAACCAGATTGGGAGTACAAATGGATTTCCTGCTAAAAGCTGGGTCTCAATCGATGTAACATCGCTCCTGAGTGGCGATGGAATGGTTAGTTTAGCCATTATCGGGATCGACCAGCAGGCAATCAACCTGGCATCACGTGAGGATAACGACCAGAAGCCGCAGCTCCTTGTCGAGATTTCATCCGATGCCAACCCAACTGCAACGAATACATCCTTACCCAGTGTTACTGCCACTCAGACAATAGGACCGAGTGCGACTGCCACGAAAATTGGGGTTCCGAGTGCCACCGCAACCAACCCACCCGGACCATCAGCTACACCACCGGGTGATAATCAGCCGGGCTTCCCTATCCGGGCAGTGTTTTCTTATCCCTGGTTCCCAGAAGCCTGGAACCAACAGGGCTTCAATCCCTTCACGAACTACACCCCAAGCCTTGGTTTTTACGATTCAAGCTCGCTGTCAGTCATTCAGAATCACATTAGCGCAATGACATACGGGAATATCGACGCGGCAATACTTTCCTGGTGGGGGCAAGGTTCGAATTCGGACCAGCGCGTGTCAACCATCCTGGGAGCCACTCCCGGCTCTTCAAACCCGAACTTCCGCTGGACGATTTACTATGAAAATGAATCCCTGGGTAACCCAACAGTCACAACGATACAAAACGACCTGCAGTATATCCAGAGTCATTACGGGAGCAATGCCAGTTTTCTGCGTGTTAATGGTAAGTTTGTGGTGTTCGTCTATGCCGATGCGACGGACGGCTGCGGTATGGCTGACCGTTGGGTGCAAGCGAACAATGCAATCGGCAGCCCGGCATACATCGTTTTGAAAGTATTTTCTGGTTACCGGTTCTGTGCCAGCCAGCCCAATAGCTGGCATCAATACAGCCCAGCCGTGGCTACTGACCGGCAGAGCGGTTACAGCTATGCCATCAGCCCTAGTTTTTGGAAGAAGGGCGAGGCACCCCGCCTGGTACGCGACCTGACGACCTGGTCAGCAAGCGTCAAATCCATGGTTGCCTCAGGTGATCCATGGCAGCTGGTGACTACGTTTAATGAATGGGGCGAGGGTACCTCGGTTGAATCAGCCGTGGAATGGGCTTCAGCCTCAGGTTATGGGCAATATCTTGACGTGCTGCATGATAATGGGAATGGCGCGCCTCTACCAACACCGATAGCAACCCAGATTGGAACAGCTCCCCCGAATGGAAGTGCCACACCCACCCGGACCGCGACAGTCCCTCCAGGGCCAAGCGCTACTCCGACCCGAACTGCAACCGTTCCTCCTGGTCCTAGCCCAACCCCGACAAGGACTGGAACAGTCCCACCCAATCCGAGCCCTACTCCGACGAGCACGGCGACAGTTCCACCTAACCCAAGCCCAGCCCCGACGCGGACACCAACGCCGCAACCTGGTAATGATCCCATCCTGTTCTATACAAGCGATCTGGTTTCAGGCAGCTCGGTCAGCCGGGCACAAAAGGTGGTGAACTTGATCACGAATTTGATGGGCCAGCACCCGGGGACGCAGATGCTGGTGGCTTCTGGTGGAGATAATGAACAAGAAAACTCCCCGACAATCAGCAACTACCAGTCGTACTTTGGTACGACGTATGGGACTTTCGTTACCCAAGGCATTTACATGCAAGTGCGTGGCAACCACGATATCCAATCACAAGCTTCCTACACCGATTTCGATGGCACTGTCCACAGCACAGGAGCTGCCTACTGGGATTACTTCGGCGCCAACGCTCATATGGCTAACATAGAAGGCAAGAAGCTAACCGATTATAGCTATGACCTGGGCACCTGGCACATCATTGCTTTGGATCAGCTAAATGGATCAGTGAACACACCCACGCTGCATTTCCTGACCTCTGACCTGGCAGCCCATGCCAGTTCGACCTGCCAGCTGGTTTACTGGCATGTGCCGACTTACTCATCTGGTGCGGCACATGGAGATTCGACCGGCTTAAAGCCGCTCAACCAGGCTGAATTTAATGCGGGTGTGGATATCCAGCTCAATGGTCATGACCATGACTACCAGCGTTTTTACCCGATCGACGCCAACGGTGTGCGGAACAATGCCAGTGGGATCACCACCTTTGTGGCGGGTATCGGCGGGCAAGCAGGTCGTTCCGGCTCTCAGATTTCCATCGCCCAGCCTGCTTCAGCTGTTTACCTGGATTCGTTCCCAGGCGGAAGCGGCGATGCGATCGGCGTGATCCAGTTCATCTTGCATGCCACCTCGGCGGATTACACTTTGTTTAATGCCAATGATGGCTCGATCCTGGATTCGGGTACGGTGGTCTGCCATTGATAGCTTAGGCTTTTGTCGATGTATTAGCTGTACACGACACGTAACCACCTAGAATCAAAACCAATTTATGGTGTGTATTTTGGCAGTCATTCACCAAAATACACACCATATTTATTTTATTGAGAGATTGTTATGAATTTGGAAGTGATATCTGAACTCAAACTTATAGGTAAATCCAGCATCCACGTGAAATGCCCATGCGTTCACGCCCGGTTTATATCGTAAAAGGTGATAGGAGAGTTTGGTAATAAATTATCGGACTGTACGACCTTCGCGGATGAACAGGTGAACAATGAAAGACACGATGCTGACGATAATCGAGCCCCACAAGGCACCCCATGGCCAGGCTACAATGAAACCAATGCCGATCTGCTGGCAGATCCAGGATGAGAACCAAAGCAGGAAGGCATTGATCACCAGCATGAAGAGCCCGACAGTGAGAATGATGAAGGCGCAGGAGAGAAACTTGAGCACCGGGCGAATGAAAATATTGACCAGTCCCATCACCGCTGCCATGACCGCAAATGCGAACCAGGCAGACGTGCCCTGAATCGACATGAGGTTGGAGGGAGCCAGGATAAAGTAGGCAACAACCAGCGCAATAACTGTGATAAGCCAGTGGACGAAGAATTTCATAGGTTACCCCTTTCTATGCATCCGGCAATTTTGGATAAGATAAGTAATAAATAACAGAAATAGGGGATTAAGTCAAGAAGAGAATTGTGAGTAGAAGGTTAAAACCATCTTTGTGGTAGGTGGAAACAAATAAATGTCCACACGTGTATAATTAACCAGGGAAATTCGTCTGCGAGTAAAGGTTTATCTGGTTGGGTGTGGAAAACGGGAGGTGGGAATGAGACCTTTGCGGGATCCTGAACATGCAGAATTGAATCACCTTGTGAATGCGTGCCAGCTTGCAGGGAAGACAATCCTGGAGGTGGGATGTGGAGATGGGAAATTCATGTTCCAATACGCAGGCATTGCTAAGCAGGTGGTGGGGATTGACCCTGAAATTGCCGACCTACGGCTGGCCTTGAGCGATAAGCGATCAGATCATTCTCTATTTCTCCAATCGCTCGGTGAACACTTACCTTTTCCATCCGAGGCTTTTGATCTGGCTATTTTTGGATCAGCGCTTTGATGAATACCTGCTGAGGGCATGGTCCATGCCCTGAAGGAAGCCTGGCGAGTACTGGTTGCTCATGGATTCATGATCGATGTTCGCCCCCTGTGCATCGATGTGCCGCTTGAAGTCGTATTTAGCGAAGCAGCCAAATCAGCAGGCATGTTGGATTTGAGCCCAGATATTAAAAGAGATATTACTTCAGGACGAGCAATTGAAACGATTATCGCTGCCGGGATATTTAAGGAAGAAAAGTTGGAACTCTTCGACTTTGCTTACTATTGGAATACTCTGGAAGAAATGCAGGAAGACCTGGATGAGAACTGGAAGGATGAAATTGTCATTCCTGAAGGAGTTTTAGGGCGAGCCCAAGCATTATTCAAAAAACAGCCATCAAAGCCAAAGATTCGTATTAGCGTGCGCATGAAATTGGGCGTGTACGAGAAACATCAATCATGATGTACCGTTGAGAAAATAAATCCATCAAACATCGGCAATAGAAAAAACCGTTCGTGAGAACGGTTTTTTTTATAGATTTTAACTAACTTGTGCGGAGTGGTTACGATTTTCCACGCATGCGTGGATCAAGTACATCGCGCAGGGCATCACCGACCAGGTTCCAGCCCATGACGAACAGCACCAGGGTAAGACCAGGGGCAAGAACGATATAAGAGTAAGTTGACAGACTGGTAATCCAGTTGCGGGCGAAACTGAGGATCTGCCCCCAATCAGCGTAACCCACCTGGGTGCCGATGCCGAGGAAAGAGAGGGCAGCAAAGGCAAGCACCACGTCTCCAATTCCCAAGGATGCCAGGACGAGGGTTGGGAAGATAGCGTTTGGCAGGATATCACGGAACAGGATACGGTAATTACGTACGCCCACTACACGCGCGGCCAGCACGTAATCACGCTCTTTTACCGATAATATATCCCCACGAATAATGCGCGCATAACCCATCCAGCCGAAGGTAATCAACGCAATGATGGATGGCACCAGGCTCCTTGCCATTATTGGCGTCAGTACTGCTGCCAGGATCAGCGCCATCAGGATAAACGGCAGGGTCATGAAAACATCCACAATACGCATGAGAATGTTATCAACAATACCTCCATAATAAGCAGATATTGAGCCAATAATCGTCCCGATTAAAAACGTTGAAACCACCACGATAAAACCGGTGCGGAAGGCAGTTCGGGTTCCCCAAATAATCCCGTAAAATATATCATACTGACCCTGGGCAGTTCCCAGCAGGTGTACCCATTTGTCTTTCCCAGTAATAGCCTTATACCAAAATGGCACTTCCGGGGCATTTTTCTTCCATTCACTCCCAATCCCCTTCGGCTCACTGCTGAACCCGTCGCGTGGGATTTTATAAGGGTCTCTGCCTACTGGAGGGATGATCACCGGGGCGAGAAGGGCAACCAGGACAAAAAAGCCAATTAAAGTGAATCCCATAATTGAAGCGGGGGTCTTTAATAAGCCTTTGAGAATGCGATAATTCTCGGGGCCAAGAAAGCGCTCCAGACGACCGATCTTACGATCGGATAGTGCTTCTTTAAGCAGGGTGTTATCGCCGGTAGGGGCAGTTATCTCAGTCATTCAAAATCTCCTTAAGCCAGTCGGACTCGCGGATCAATGAGGCCGTACATTACATCCACTACCAGGTTGGCGACGATGAGAATCAAGCCGTTGAATACAGCAAAACCCAACACGGTGACGACATCCAATTGGGCAGCGGCATCCGCCGCCGCTTTACCAATGCCAGGGTAATTGAACACGGTCTCGGTGATCACCACCCCACCCAACAAACCAACAATACTCATTCCTGCCAGGGTGGTTATGGATATCATGGCATTTGGCCGGGCATGTTTGTTGATCACAACACGCTCTTTCAACCCTTTGGCACGTGCAGTGGTGACATAATCCATACGCAAGGTTTCCAACATGGAGGAGCGGGTCACCCGAACGAAAGTCGCCCAGTTAATGTAGGATAAGGTCAAGACGGGCAAGAACATATGGCGCAAGGCATCGATGAAGATATCAAAACGCGCATTCAACAAAGCATCAATGGTGAGCAAATGGGTGTACTGGTGAAACCCACCTGCATAGATCACCTGACTGACCCAATCCGACATTTTACCAGGGGGAAACCATTGGAGATTAGCATAGAAGAGCATCAACACCAGTAATCCGAAGACGAAGGTCGGGAAGGATGTGCCGACGATACTAAAGATTCTAGCCACCTGATCGATCCACCCATTTTGATGAACCGCTGCTTGCACCCCCAGCCAAATTCCGACCGAAAGCATGGGAAAAACTGCCCATAATGCCAGGTCAAGCGTGTTGGGGAAGCGATTTTTGATGATATTAATTACCGGTTGCGAGGCAGTGCGCGAATAACCAAAATCACCAAAAACAATGCCACCTTCCCTAACACCAGAGGCAGGATCCTTAACCCCCACCAGCCAACGCCAGTATTGGACGTAGATTGGCTGGTCCAATCCATATTTCTTGATAATCCCTGCGATCTGTTTCTCGTTTTTTGGGAAATCTTTTACATATAACGCCGATCGCTCAACGGGTCCCAGGAACTGGAGCACGCCGAAGATGATCACCGTTACCCCGAAGATCAGGACGGGGACAAGCAATAAGCGCCGGATGATGTAGTTAGTCATTTATTGCCTCTTAATTATTTTGCCTTGCGGAATGAATTGGAACTTATCATTCGAATTCATTCCGCAGAACAAAAATCTAGGGGGTATGCGGGAGCCTGCAATGGTTCCCGCATACCGAACTCTAAATCACTTAATCGTATTACTTGATGTCAAAGTTGAACAGGATCACATCCTGGGATAGACCAGGGCGCCCGAAATAAAGGCGGAGAGGCTTATCAGAGGGTGTGTCACAGGTTGTGAAGCGATCAATTCCCAGCTTGGAAGTGTCGACTGTACATACCGGTTGGTCGGCACCATATGCGTTGGTGGCTGCATCATAAACCTGCATCGTACCAACCATCAGGTCCACCTGAACACGTTGTTCCACTGGTACGTCGATGGTATCAGCATCACCAGCCTGCAGAGCAGCAAAGCGGGTACCAAACTCGGGTACGATCTGCATCACAACACGGTCAAGCTTGGCAGGCTCACCCCAGTAGTTCGGGTTCTTGGTAAGGACGATTTCCTGACCAGGAGTCCAGTGATCGAGCATGAATGCACCGGTGCCGTTCATAATGGCGGTGAAGGGATCTTCCGCGGAAGTCATGGCGTAGAAGTTCTGCCAGGTATCGCAAGTTCCATCCCAACCACCGTTGGAGATGACCCAGGCTTTATCCATGACTGAACCCCAACCATTGGCTATCGTTGCCAGGAAGGGACCCCACGGCTGTGCCAGAGTGAAGGTGACGGTGCCAGCAGCATCATCAGCAACCATCACGGATTGGAGTGTTTCGCAAGCGGTTTTGAGAACTGCGGGATCGTTCTTGAGCAGTGTCTCGCGGTCGTCTGCAGAAGCGCCTTCGTCCACGATCATGGTGATGTCATCATTGCCTACACCGAGGAAGGGTTCAGCCAGCAGCCACTGCGGGGAGATATAGCCACCCTGCAGAATGCCACGCTGGAAGGAATAAGCCACATCGGTTGCAGTCAGTGTGTCGCCATTATGGAATTTCACATCTGGGCGGATATTGAAGGTCCAGGTCTTACCATCGTCGGAGACTGTCCAGTCTGTAGCAAGCTGGCCAACGAACTTATCCGTGGCGATTCCATCATAGAAGACCAGGGTTTCATATACATTCTGGATGACATTACCGCTGGAAGTATCATAGGATAGGGCAGGATCGAAAGTGTCTGCATCACCAATCGTCAAATCATTGAAAGTCGTTGGATCCTTGGCAGCGTCAGTCTTGGAGATGGTGCGATAATAAGTGTCTGAAAAGATGGGATTTGAGATACGTCCCTCAACCCACTTCTGCTCATAACCATGTGAGGTTGCGAGAACCACTGGGAATCCAGGAGCGGTATCGTAATAGAGCTGGTTGAATTCCTTGTAAACTTCATTACGGGCAGCGGGATCGACCAGGCTAACACCCTGATCCAGGAAGGCCTTGAACTGGGCTTTAAGGTCAGCGGGCATATTCTGGCGGCTGCCATAAGTTCCAGTTGTGTAGGGCTGGTACCAGTTGTGGGCGTCATGGATATCTTCCAGCCAACCACCGGTCATGATCGGGATTTTATAGGCACGTTGAGCGGCCAGGTAGGAAGGCCAGGGTAAACCAAGCACTTCAACCAGGAATTTTTCGTTCACCTGAGCCAGGTTCGATTGAAGAATTTCAGCATAGATCTGGCGGGTGGTGTTGCCGATGTTGTAAAGCATCTGGATGCGGAAACCCATTTCCCAAACATCCTCGGGATCTTCACCAGCGGCGTACGCCGTTCAGGTTCACATCAGCCAGCTTGAACTCTTCCTCGCATTTTGCCAGATCATAGGTATAGTGGGGTGCATTCGGATCGAAACCTGGCATGCCAGTCAGGGACAGAACCAGGGACTGAACAGCCTCGCCCTGGTAAACCTCGTCGATCACAGTCGCCCAGTCAAAGCAATAGGCAAAAGCTTTGCGGATGTGAACATCCTGGAAGAATGTAGGTGGAGCACCATTTCCGTCCAGCTTATTAGAACCCAGGTACGGGTTCAGGGTTGCTTCTTCGGTCGGTGCTTCGACGGGTGCAGCTGTCGGTTCGGCAACCACGGGTGGTTCAACCACGGGCGCTGTGGTAGGTTCTACCACAGGTGCTTCGGTGACCACGGGTGTGGCGGTTGGTGTGGTACAAGCGGCGAAAATCATTGCAAGTGCCACGCACAACACGGTCAAAATAAATCGATTTCGCATTATCTTTCTCCTCCGTAATAGAAAATATTGTTTGGTTTATCTATCTATTCACTTTAAGTTCAAGTTCGTAATTATTTTATAATTCACCTCCTTAAACTTTGAGACAAGCGGCATAATGACCCGGACTGATTTGTTTTAATTCTGGCTTCTGCAGAGCACAATATTCATCTGCTATCGGGCAGCGCGTCCGGAACCTGACAACCAGAGGGCGGATTTACCGGGGATGGTACATCGCCTTGCAAGATGGTGCGCTGGTGGGTTTCACCATAAACTGGATCAGCCACAGGAATCGCAGAGAGTAAAGCCTGCGTGTACGGATGCAATGGATTCGTGTAGAGCTCATTGCGGTCAGTTATTTCAACGATAATTCCCAGGTACATGACAGCCACCCGGTCACTGATGTGACGTACCATGGAAAGGTCATGGGCGATGAACAGGTAGGTCAGATTTAAATCCTGCTGCAAATCTTCGAGCAAGTTGACTACCTGAGCTTGAATGGACACATCCAACGCGGAGATAGGTTCATCACAGACGATGAATGACGGGTTCAGAGCCAATGCGCGGGCCACACCAATTCGCTGGCGTTGACCGCCGGAGAATTCATGCGGATAACGTCCGGCAAAATCTGGATTTAATTTGACCAGCTTAAGCAGCTCAGCAACGCGCTCATCGATCTCTTTTCCACTCGCTACTTCAAATGCGGTAAGCGGTTGGCTGACGATATCGCGCAGGGTCATCCTGGGGTTCAGGCAGGCATATGGATCCTGGAAGATCATTTGCATTTCGCGACGCATCCAACGCATAGCTTCGGGTTTAAGGCTGACTAAATCCTGGTCGCGGTAATATACATGACCTGCTGTCGGCTTGTAAAGCTGTAAGATCGTCCGGCCGGTGGTGGACTTTCCGCAACCAGACTCACCCACCAGACCGAGAGTTTCTCCCTGTTTGATTTCAAAGGAAATGCCATCCACTGCATGGACAGCACCCACCTGGCGGCGAATGACACCCCGATAAATCGGGAAGTGCATCACCAGGTCTTCTACGCGGATCAAGGTTTCGTGAAGATTATTCATGGTCGACTACTTCCATCACTGACATTTACCCAACAAGCGATGCGATGTTCAGGATAAATCGGCTCAAGAGGTGGATTTTCATTCCAGCAGCGTTCATTCGCCCATGTACAGCGGGGTGAAAATGGACAAGATTGAGGCTTTCTGATACAGGACAGGCGGCATACCTTCGATGGAATACAAGCGTGTGTGACCTGTCTCATTTATTTTCGGCAGACTACCAATTAATCCTAATGTATATGGATGGCTGGGACGAGCATAAAGCTCTTTTACCGGAGCTTCTTCAATGATGTAACCGCCGTACATCACAGCCACACGTTGGGCAATATTGGCAACTACACCCAGGTCGTGTGTGATCCAGATAATAGCCATAGCAAATTCCTGGCGTAAACGTTTGACCAGCTCCACGATCTGCGCTTGAATAGTCACATCCAGTGCTGTGGTTGGTTCATCAGCAATGAGGATTTCGGGCAAGCAGGATAGTGCCATGGCAATCATCACGCGCTGGCGCATACCACCGGAATATTGGTGAGGGTAATCTTTTAATCGCTCATCCGCATTGGGGATTCCTACCAGCTCAAGCAGCTCGATGGATCGTTTGCGAGCCTGTTCGCCAGTCATATCCATATGCTCAATTAATGGTTCAGCCAGCTGCTTACCGATAGTAAGTACTGGATTTAATGAGGTCATTGGATCTTGAAATACCATGCTGATGTGGGAGCCGCGCAACTTGCGGATCTCCTCATTATCCATCTTCAATAAATCCTTATCTTTGAATAATGCCTTACCGGCAACAATTTCACCAGGTGGGGAGGCGATCAAGCGTAAGCAGGAAAGCATGGTGACACTCTTGCCACAACCACTCTCACCAACAACCCCCAGTGTCTCTGCCTGGTCTAATGTGAATGAAACACCATTTACCGCGTGCACAACGCCTTCAGGTGTTTTAAAATGAGTCTCAAGACCCTGAACATTTAATAACTGGTAAGCCATCTATGCTTCCTTAAAGCAAACAAAGGTATCAGTATTATTATCGTATTATTTTTGGGGAAAACCATGAATGAATATACCCAATATATGAATACCAATCGATAATTATACTCCTATTATGATGAAGTATGTAGTTTAAATGATTACAATCCCGCATACTAGTTACATTAATCATGGATTTGAGGTTAGGATTATACAATCTGTTGGCTGTGCGAATATGGTAGAGCATTTTACCAACGCCCCCTCAAAATTTACCAGAATATCCATCATTCCCAGGTTTTGGTCGTATCCGACCAAGGTTAATTTTCGTGATTTTTGAATAACCGCTTCCAATTGTCTGACTGCGCTCAAGTGCATCTTCCTGGCAATATCGCGGGGTACTTCCACGCCCACATTTTCTGCCCCAAATTGGAGCAGACTATTAATCGTTTGTACTGGCTCCCGTAAATTGACGTTGATCATTTGGTCGGTTGCGCTTCCGACCACGCTCAACAAGATTATAGCAATAATCATGGGTGTAATGGATGCTAGTTTGTATGAAGAAACCATAGCTTGATGGATGAGATTAATTTCCAATAGACCGCAGAGAATTGCACCCAGTCCGATCACAACCATACTTACCAGCCTGATTTGAGCCAGGTCTTGTAATGGACTAAAATCAAACCATTGGGAGAGAGATGGGTTTAAATATTTTATGATGATTGCATTTCCAGTAAAGGGCAGCCAAACGACCAGCCAGGAGTAGAGAGTTGCAAGTATTCCCCATAATAGCAATGAGATCAGATGATTTTCGATGCGGATGGTCAACCAACCAATTATTCCACCCGATAGGGTACAAACAATCAAGCCAGGGATAAATTTCACCCAGTAAAATGTCGCATTGGCACGCGCTAAGAGTAAAGCATCCACACCGAAGGCAAACACGGCGAAAGCCATACCTGCGACCAGGCCGTAGATCAGTCCCAGGTGTAATTTCTTTCTTTGAACTTCAATATTCGAACTTATGCGCATACTGATTTAGCAGGCGGATATTATATACCAAATTTGGTTGGTTATAGATGAAGAGATGCCAAGATGACCTATTTGCATCACTCTACAGCACCCGCCTCATGAAATGCGACAATAATTATGAATGGGTAGGTGGGCAGGAAGATATTATTCTATAGAATGAAAAGTTGAATGTTTTCACTGAAAGAGGAGTATCTCATGTATAATTTCTAAATTCCACCATAACAATCTTGAGCCATATGCCCCCACTGCTTAAATTCATCATTCGCCGAATTTTTTTTATCCTCACATCTTTCCTGGTGATCACGGCTGTGATTTATGCCGGTGTCATGCTGACGCCTGCAGAGACGCGCGCTGACGCTCTACCTGCCCCCAAATCTACCCTCCCGCATGACAGAGGAGCAGTACCAAAATTTTATTAATATTCTCATTGAACGCTATGGGCTTAATGATCCTTACCCTGTTCAGTACTTTTCGTGGATGGGAAGTGTGTTGCGAGGAACCTGGGGTTACAGCCCAACGCTGCACGAAGATGTACTCACCAGCCTGCTACGGCGGACGCCCGCGACCCTGGAATTGACTTTGTACTCACTATTGGTCTTTATACCGTTAGGGATCATCACCGGGGCATTGGCAGCTGAAAAAGCGCACCAACGTAGAGATATCGTTTTACAAGTCAGTGCATTTCTGGCTACGGCAATGCCAACTTTCATCCTGGCATTGTTCCTGATCTCTATTTTTTACGCGGGTTTACATTGGTTCCCCACCGGACGGATAGGAACCTCGCTCAGCTTTGCTATTCGTGAAGATTCCTTTCGTCAGTTCACCGGTCTTGCTGACTATTGATGGCTTGCTTAATGGGCGTCTGGATGTTAGCCTGGATGCGCTTCGACACCTGGTATTACCCGTCTTTACTCTGAGCCTGTTTCACTGGGCTACCCTGCAACGCATTACTCGGGCAACCATGCTGGACGAGATGGGTAAGGAATACCTGCTGGCGGTGCGTGCACGCGGTATCTCTCACCGTCGTGCAGTCTGGAAGCACGCTCTCCGGAATGTATTTTCTCCAGTGCTGACCAGTACAATCCTTTCAGCTGCCTCGTTACTCACCGGGGTATTTGTGGTGGAGATTATTTACAATTTTCAGGGTGTTTCATGGGTGATCACTCGCGGAGTGGGTGATATCCCCGATGCACCCGCTGCGGTTGGTTTCACGGTTTACTGCATCCTGGCGGTGTTATGTTTAATGTTTATCCTGGATGTGATCCAAGCCTGGCTTGACCCGCGCTATCGCGAAGGAATCCTGGAGTTATGAGACGCTTGCTGCGTTACCTCCGTCATTGGCGCAACTGGCTGGGAATAGCCCTTCTGGTAGTACTGCTTGGGGTGGCACTAGCTACTCCCAGCCTGGTTCCGCAGGCGAATCCTCTAAATCCAGTAACATTTAAGCAAATTGGGAATGCGGTAGATGCGATTCCGAAACCACCCAATGCTAAGGCACTGCTTGGAACCCTATCAGGACAGTATGATGTCTTGTTTACGCTGTTATGGGGACTGCGTCAGGCGTTTACATTCGGTCTATCGGTAACCATCATCACTGCCACATTTGGTGTGCTTTATGGAGCAACGAGCGCTTACCTGGGTGGTCAGGCGAATAACATCTTAATGCGCATTGCGGATGCTTTTCTTGCCGTTCCGGTGTTAGCAGCCATCGTATTTATGCGCCAGATATTGGTTATTTTGTTAGCACAAACTGGTGTTATCTTAACCCAAGTCTGGGCTATCCCTGAAACGTTATCGAGCATACAGCAGTTTTTTATCAACGCTGATCCAGTCATGTGGTCCTTGATTCTGCTTTCATGGATACCTTATGCCCGCCTGGTGAATGCTAGCGTTCTAAATTTACGCAAGGTAGATTATGTGATCTCTGCACGGGCTCTCGGTGCCGGGAATGCGCGGATCATCCTGCGCCATTTGCTGCCCAATGCCATCTCCCCGGCGATTGTGCTGGCTGCACGCGATGTGGGTGGTATGGTAATTTTGCTGGCGACTTTTACTTTTATCGGTTTGGGCGGGGAAAGCCCCTGGGGGCAGCTTCTGTCTCAGGCGCGGAATTGGGTCGTTGGGCCGGGAGGGAATCCATTAACCTACTGGTGGACATACCTGCCAGCGACACTCACTTTAATTGTATTTAGTATTAGCTGGAATTTCGTGGGGGATAGCCTGAATAACTGGCTCAATCCTCGCAAATTAGCCTAATCTACCAACCAGATAAATCTGAAAGATCAGGAATAACTCATAGAAAGATAAATTTTTTTTCGAGCCAGCCAAAGGATCACGGTTTTCCACTAAATCCCTGGTTTAATATATTTACCTGGTCAGGTCTTGTATCTTGAAATTCAACCAAGCCTGTTGAATAACTGAATAATTCGGGTGGCAAAAAGGCTTTGAACGAGAACAGAGTCATAGTAAAATAAACTGTAAGCACATGAATTAGTACTTGGTATTGGAAGATGGAGGAATTGATCCCAATGCTGAGGTTTACACCGTCGGGGAGTCCTAAAGTTTGCAATAATTATCTACCAATCAGGGACGTTATCTTTCCGCGCCTGTAATTACTACTGACGATTCTTTAGCGACGATCAAGAGTGATTTAAGCGTTTTCCACTAATCAAATTCAGCAATACAAAAAAAGGGAGGGGTAGCAATGAAAACCAGGAAGCGATCGATTACAATTGCGCTTTTTCTGACGGCTATTCTATTCTTTTCGTTTTCTCACAATGCGCAAGCTGACATCTGCACCTGGAACGGTAGCAGTGGTAATTGGAATGACACCACCAAATGGAGTTGCTGGATATGTGCCCAGACGTAGGGGATGAGGCTGTTATTAGCAGCGGCACAGTAAATATGACTGCCGATGCCGTGGTCGGAGAATTGACTCTTTCTGGGGGGACATTAACTGGCGCGTTCGACCTGAGCGCCAATACGATCGTTTGGAGTAGCGGTCAGATGACTGGTAGCGGCTCGACCACTGCCACCAGTGCGGTCGACTTCACCGGCACTGACCAAATCTATCTCAATGATCGCACTTTTAACAATGCTGGTGTTGCCACCTGGAACAGGACTGGCAGCCTGTATTTTAACTCCGCAGCCAGCACATTCAACAACCAGTTAGGGGCGACGTTCAGCGTGGTGAATGCCGGGGGGACTGTCGTATATGGGAATGGGACGTTTAATAATGCTGGCACATTTACCATGAGCAGTGCAGGTAGTACCATTCTCAATCTGATATTTAACAACTACCGGCACGGTCAACGTGGGGTTGGGGACGCTGGATATCACCAATACTGCTGCCTCCAGCAGCACTGGGAGCTACAACGTACTGACAGGCACCACGCTAAAGCTGAGCGGCACGCATAACCTGAGCGGGAGCATCCCCTTTACGGGAATTGGGACGATCGAGATCGTCGGGAATGTCAACGTTAGTGGTGCCGGTGCCTATGTGTATAGCGGCACCACCTACATCAACAATGGCACGTTGAACCTGAGCACAGCGCTCACCACGGCCAGCACCGAGATCCTGAACCTGGCGGGTGGAACGTTGACAGGCTCTGGTGGCATGACTGCGAACACGATCCATTGGAGTAACGGTCAGATGACTGGTAGCGGCTCGACCACTGCCACCAGTGCGGTCGACTTCACCGGCACTAACCAAATCTATCTCAATGATCGCACTTTTAACAATGCTGGTGTTGCCACCTGGAACAGGACTGGCAGCCTATATTTTAACTCCGCAGCCAGCACATTCAACAACCAGTTAGGGGCGACGTTCAGCGTGGTGAATGCCGGGGGGACTGTCGTATATGGGAATGGGACGTTTAATAATGCTGGCACATTTACCATGAGCAGTGCAGGTAGTACCATTCTCAATCTGATATTTAACAATACCGGGACGGTCAACGTGGGGTTGGGGACGCTGGATATCACCAATACTGCTGCCTCCAGCAGCACTGGGAGCTACAACGTACTGACAGGTACCACGCTAAAGCTGAGCGGCACGCATAACCTGAGCGGGAGCATCCCCTTTACGGGGAGTGGGACGATCGAGATCGTCGGGAATGTCAACGTTATTGGTGCCGGTGCCTATGTGTATAGCGGCACCACCTACATCAACAATGGCACGTTGAACCTGAGCACAGCGCTCACCACGGCCAGCACCGAGATCCTGAACCTGGCGGGTGGAACGTTGACAGGCTCTGGTGGCATGACTGCGAACACGATCCATTGGAGTAACGGTCAGATGACTGGTAGCGGCTCGACCACTGCCACCAGTGCGGTCGACTTCACCGGTACTAACCAAATCTACCTCTATGATCGCACTTTTAACAATGCTGGTGTTGCCACCTGGAACAGGACTGGCAGCCTGTATTTTAACTCCGCCGCCAGCACATTCAACAACCAGTTGGGGGCGACGTTCAGCGTGGTGAATGCCGGGGAGACGGTCGTATATGGGAATGGGACGTTTAATAATGCTGGCACATTTACCATGAGCAGTGCAGGTAGTACCATTCTCAATCTGATATTTAACAATACCGGGACGGTCAACGTGGGGTTGGGGACGCTGGATATCACCAATACTGCTGCCTCCAGCAGCACTGGGAGCTACAACGTACTGACAGGCACCACGCTAAAGCTGAGCGGCACGCATAACCTGAGCGGGAGCATCCCCTTTACGGGCAGTGGGACGATCGAGATCGTCGGGAATGTCAACGTTATTGGTGCCGGTGCCTATGTGTATAGCGGCACCACCTACATCAACAATGGCACGTTGAACCTGAGCACAGCGCTGACCACGGCCAGCACCGAGATCCTGAACCTGGCGGGTGGAACGTTGACAGGCTCTGGTGGCATGACTGCGAACACAATGCATTGGAGTAACGGTCAGATGACTGGTAGCGGCTCGACCACTGCCACCAGTGCGGTCGACTTCACCGGCACTAACCAAATCTATCTCAATGATCGCACTTTTAACAATGCTGGTGTTGCCACCTGGAACAGGACTGGCAACCTGTATTTAAACTCCGCCGCCAGCACATTCAACAACCAGTTAGGGGCGACATTCAGCGTGGTGAATGCCGGGGGGACGGTGGTATATGGGAACGGGACGTTTAACAATTATGGTACTCTGAATCTTACAACAGGAAAAATCGAGACCGCCACCTTCAGGCAGGAAGCTGGTGGAATAACCAACCTGGCTATTCGTGGGACAACCCCAATTACCGATTATAGCCAATTGAATGTCTCTAATCTTTATTTGACCGGCCCACTCAACATCACTTTTATTGGGGGATATACACCGCAAGTCGGAGATCACTTTATCCTACTGTGGTCTAACTCTCGGACTGGCGATTTTTCAAAGGTGAACATCCCATACCTGGATGGAATTGAGTGGAATTTATACTATGAAAATAATACGCTGAATTTATGGGCGATAAAAGGATTACTGCGCATATTCGTGCCGTCTATATTGAAATAAAAAATATATCCTTTAGGTTGCATCATTACTCAGATAATAGTGTGGGGTTCGAATCCATCCTACCGTCCTGATGGTAGGCCAGGAACCCAACATGGATATCCGTTTGGCTTAACTTGAGTAGAGGAGCAGTGGAGTCTTTCTCGAGTGAGCAATAAGTAACCCCCTGCGCCTCAAACGGTCGAGACAGTGATTACATTTATAAAATGGTGTACGAGTCGAACCCCTACCCCCATCCGGATGGGGACCAGGGATCTGCCGAAATAAAAATCCGCCCATCAGGACGGATTTTTGTCATTCAACAACGCTCACGAAAACCATTTGCGTTTTTTCAGGCAAAAAATACCCTCAAGCAGCAGGGCTTGGATTCGATCCAGTCAAAGAACAACTGGAGATTCATGCATCCCCCCTGTGGGGACCAGAGACCTCTGGTAAATAAAAATCCGCTCTTTTGAGAAGGAACTTTGTGGCTGACAGCTTGAATGAGTGGCTTAATCCACGTAATCTGGCATAAAATGACTTGTTTTTATTTTTATTGGATCTTAAGCACATGCATAACATTGTCATTACTAGAAATTAGGGTTGTCAATCCTGTAAAAGGGATTCTTTTCCTTTACCCTGTTCAACTGTAAGATATTGATTATTACCCTTGAAATATTGATCGATCAGATCAACATCCTCCTGAAAGGTCATTTTTGGAAGTGGTTCAGCTATTGGAAACCAGCCCAGTTCATCCATATCATCGCCTGCCTTGATTTGGCCTCCAATAACACGTGCCAACAGATAAATGTTGAGGAAATGCTGCTCAGGTGGGAAGAAAGAGTCGGTAATCTGTAGGATTGAGAGAAGCTGAATATCTAATCCGGTCTCTTCTTTCGTCTCACGAATTGCTGTGTCTAGGAAATTTTCATTAAATTCAATATAACCACTTGGTGTCGCCCAGGCGTCCTTGTCTGACCGTCCAGTGCGTTTTCCTAAAAGGACAAAACCACCATTAATCACGAGCAGGCTAACCGTTGGCGCAGGGTTTCTGAAATGGACATATCCACAATCTGAACAAGTTCTTCTAAGGAGATTATCAACGACCGTTTGAACGAGCAGTTTTCCACATAATGGACAGTACCTGAAACTATCTTCCTGCATATGCGTATGTTCACAATTATGCCAATAAATTTGCCGGATCGTCATTTTGTTCTCTCCAGCTTCCAATTATTTTGATGGAATCCCTAATATAATTGGTGGTTGGTCGCGGATTACAGCGAAGGTTCACTCTAAAGTTGATTGAAGATATTTTATAACAATAATTCACCTTTTTCCAGTATAGGGTAGGTGAAGTCGCTGGAGTGAGGTTCGAATCCATCCTCTCCACGAGGACCAAAGACCTGGGTAAGAAAAAATCCGCCCTTTTGGACGGATCTTTCACTATAGTAGCGGGGTGCGATTCGAATCCATCCCCTCCACGGGGACCATAGACCTAGTAAGAAAAAATCCGCCCTTTTGGACGGATCTTTCACTATAGTAGCGGGGCTTGGATTCGAACCAAGGACCTCCGGGTTATGAGTGAGAAACCCGGTTCCGCAACCTCTGACCTTCAAGCCCGTCTTTTTGACCCAGCCCGACGAAGAGTGGTTCTCGCAGACCTGACGGGGAGAGATTGGTTATTTGATGCATGAATTGTAGCACGTTCAGTGGTTTTGTGCTTGGATTATCGTACGGAAATCTGGATTATGATATCTGGCATCCTTTAAACTTTAGATCTAGTACTCAATCTTGCCTCAGCTGATCCAGGAATTGACGTGGGGTCATAATCGGGATATCCCGATAGCTCTCCAAATCTAATAGGTGATGGTCACCGCTCACGATTACATCTGCTTTTCCGTCCAAAGCGCAAGCCAGAAACATCTCATCCTTCGGATCATCCGGGACGCTACCAGCGACATTGGCTTCTCCTTTTACTAACAAAGCATCATGCTCCAACAGTGTAATCGTCTGTTCAATATCATCGTTACTCAGAGGTGTATTTTTTGCGAATCCGTGGATATTGTAAGACCTCGCGTACTTCTGCAACAATCGCCAAAGATGTGAGCAATAAAAACCGCCTCTCCCGCCAGGCTTTCAATAATTCAACCGGCGCACCTTTCCGGCTCAAGATGCCACTTACGATCACATTCGTGTCGATCGCGATGCGCAGCATAAGTGGCTAATCAAGTTTTGCTTGTTTTTTAGGCGCTGACTTCCTTATGGCGTCAATCGCCTGGCTGACGTCATTATCAACCTCATTTTCTGAGATATCTGGCAACTTACTGCGGATGCGATCTAGCACTTGAAAACGCGCCTCACGCTCAGCGACTAACCGTTCATAGACTTCTACGGGAATGAGCGCTACCATTGGCTTACCTGAACGCTCAACAATGGCAACCTCTCCACCATATCCCACTCGACCAAGTAGATCAGCGAACCGCTGGCGAGCTTCCCGCGCTCCAATGACGATTGTCATGGTACACCTCCAATTTCGAACTGGTTATATTATAACAAAATGTGTTAATAGTTATATTAATGAATACTATGTACACAATAGTAACAGTGAACACAGGGTCTGGAATCTCTCCGCGGCTGCGATATTTCACTTACACACTCAATAACTGGCTAGAAATCACTTCTTTTCGAGATAATTTTTCACAAATGTTTGGAAATTCTCGTTGAAAAGCATCCAACCAAGCTTCGATGTATTGCCGAGACTCAAACATCGGCAGCAGGTCAATCGCCAGGTCGTGAGGCCTAATACGGGCGACTTTCTCCTGCAATGCAAGCATGGCTGATTCGACGGTGTAGGGCTGCCGGCCATCGCGAGCCAGCTTCTCTGCGAGTGGCTGGATCCGCTGCTGCATAAACCACAGCAAATCATAGAAGTCACGTCCCTTGATTTGTGTACCACTGCGGCCGCGTTCGAAATTGCGCTCCAGGCAAGCCAGCATTTTTCCGGCCATCATGGTTTCGAGCGAAAAATGCGCCGCAACCAGGCTGCGTCCATATACCAACACCGGCGTATGCTGGATAATCGCCACCTGTTCATGCTGGCTGACTTCTACCTTGAGGTGCAGTGCCTCGCTCGCATGAGGCGATAAATCCAGGGCATTCAACACCGGAAACTTGACTGTAACACGCAGAATTCCGCCTTCGCCTCGCTGTGTCTTTGCTGAAGCGTCAACATACCCGAATGATTTTTGGAAATACTGGGCCAGGTTTTCTGCAAGATTACTTAAATCCAGGCTGGCCTGGTTATCGAAATCCAGGTCTTCCGACAGGCGGTTCAGACCGTAAACCACGTGCAGGCAGGTGCCGCCATAGAAGTTCAAACGACGGTAGTTAGGATGGTTATAGAGATAATCCAAGACATACGCTTGCAGCACTTCCTTCAATATTATGCGCTTGGTTTCAGGAGGAAGAAGCGGATCTTTGCCTGCCAGAACGTTCTGCAAAGTCTGGATCAATGTCGCCATACGTGGGCCTCCAGGTTATTCAGGATGTGCCGCATTTTCGTTCCACCTCTTCTGGTCGCTTCGCTCTTGAGAACATACCCGGCGAATTCATCCTGCTCTTCTCGGGTGAACTCCTCCAAATTCAGGCGCAGCTCTTCGGCAAGGTTATAGTGCTGAGGGTCCAGGTCAGCCGGTGAGCGTTCGCAGGTAGAGATAGTCAAACAGGGCTTTGGCTGCTGGTGCCTGCGCATAGGGCACGCCATATGCCTCCATGATCTGGAAGCCAAAGTAAAGGTCAGGCTGGATGTGCCGGTAAACGAATGTTCCCAGGTGATTGACAATGGTGCGAGTGTTTTTGATGGTGATTGCCGTGACCGGGTATGTAATTTCCGTCAGGATGCTTGCCTGCTGAAGCACGTATTCCAGCGAGAGGTATGACTGGGGCAATAATATCGCGCTGACTACCGGTGCAAAGGCTGCCTCTTGCCGATGCAGCTCGTAGAAGCGACGGTGCATGTACACCCCATTCTTGAGAGCGATCAGATGCCCAGCCTTGACCCAGCGAGAGAGGGCTATGCGTGCATGGGCATCATCGACAGCAGCGTCTCCAGCAATTTGCCGGAAGCCTTCTATGGTGAAATAAGGCAGGTGTTCAAAGGCAGAAAGAAGCGTGTATTTCATAGATTATATCGGATAATATACAAAGTATGTATATTATCCGATATATTTCATAGTTTGGCAAGGGTTTTTCAGCCCGGGTCAAATTGATAACGGCTTTGGCTCTTATCCTGTCTGATCCATCATCGGTTCAAATAGACCATTGCCGTCGAATTGTTCATCGTAACAGGTCTCGTGAATGCTCTCCAGCAAACCGCGCTTCTGATCGCTTACGCTGATCACTTCGCCAGTTTCGAGATCCAGGTATGAGTAAATCATCTCGCCTCCACCGTTAAAGGTGAGTTCGAACTCAGATAGGTCAATATTGAGTTGGCACGTAAGTAGCTCGATTTCTGTTCAAGCAGGAAGATAAGCCATCTGAACTGCCCTGGCAGCCTCGATCAATTGGCTGTCGAACGATGCCAGTGTAACCGGCATCCCCAAGGTCTCCTGCCAGATCAGGGCGCAAGCCAGGTGGGTGGCGTCATACCCTCTCAGGTCATGCTCAACTGCCAGGGTGTCGCCACGCGCCACCGTATTCTCGGTGATCGGCAAACGATGGAAGCTCTCCCATTCCGAGCGGAACTGGCGCAGTGCAGCAAGGGATTCATCCGGTGTGATGAGTTTCATCCGACCGGCGCGAGCAATTGCCGCGGCGACCTCGACCCGGGTGATCAGTCCAGTCACGACCATATCGGCTGCCTTAATCCAGGCGTTGACATCCTGCGAAGCTTTTTCCTGGATATAGCGTTTCACCAGCGCACTGGCGTCCAGGTACAGGATCATTCGCGCATCTCCACCAGGATCTCCGAGACCTGCCGTTCGCCGCGGTTGATAGCCGCCGGTGTGACAGATTTCAGCTTCTGACCGTTCCAGGCGACCAACCCGGCATCCTGCAAAGACTTGAGCCGTTCATCCAGGGGCTGGTCTACCGGCGACAGGCGACCGACCGGACGCCCATGATCGGTGATAATGACCGTCTGCCCCTGGCTGACCTGGCGCAGGTATTTGCTCAAACGTGCTTTCAGATCCCGGACGCCGACCCGCATTTCGCTCATAGTATCACCTCCAATTGTGACTATATTATACCAATAATGGTCACATAAGGCAAAACTAGGATGAGCATCCGCATTGAGCCAGGTTGAATTATCGAATTGAAGATCATCTCACCCAAGTAGATAACCTGCCGGTGGCGGATTGTCTTTCACCCATGCCTGGAACCAGGCTTCGTCCAATTGGATCACACGCACCAGCAAATTGCGTTTTTGGGTGAAGAAGACATACACTTCCTGGGTCTGCTTGTGGGTGTGGTGGAATGGCCTCGTCCATGTCCATGTGATCCAGCTCACCGGCTTTCCACTGCTGGAATTTCTGATACAGCGGCTCAAGCACCTGCCGCCAGCGATAATCGTAATAGGCATCCAGCAAGGCTTGCTCCCATTGATATCCTGGGGTTTGGGGTGTTCGGCTACGTTTTTTGTGTGCCATCTTAAACTTCAAGAGGTCAAATGGGCGGTTCTGCAGAGAGCTGCGCGAAAAATCATCGGGAACCATGACGGTATAACCTGCAGATCTGGAAGTAATCAATTATCATTTTATATCCAAGGTGTAATTAGCGCTATTAGTTATTTACACCTATCTACCCTCGATTACACCTGGAACCGGGACATATGTCCCGTCATAGGTGGGCACATGTCCCGAATATCTCAAAGACGCTTGACAAAGAGAATTTCGTTGGTATTATATAAATCGTAAGACCTAAACAATTGAATAATTACCGAGCGCTCTTTAGCGCCCGATAGAACGTCAGTCAACCAATCCCCACACGTGAGCAGCATTTTCCTACTGGTATAGCGTGTGGCTTTTTGTTTAAAACCACATCTAGACAAGTAGGAGAAGTTATAACGATAGCTTTGGCTTGAACCATGCACGAGAGTAGCAATTGGCAGAATTTATTAGTTCAAATGGAGGTGACCCGTCTCGATACTTATCCCCATATTCCCATCCCCAACTGTACTAACGCCGGGCGGTTGGGCAGCGCGGTCGAAGCTGTTGGGTCGCTCAACTGCAGCGTGGGCCTCACCCAAGCGATCAACCTGCGAAATTAGCAGGCTCTCCCCAGATTGGGGAGTTGCAACCCTAAGGCGGTGTGCCGGCAAGTTGTCTTACCGAGGTTAGCGAAGCAGAATTCGTAGATAGGAAACTAAGGGAAAAGCGTTATTGGGTCAAGAACCAATGATCCTGGATTTGAGGAGGTGAATGATGAGTAAAAATGGTCAAGGTAGCCTGGGCTACCAGATGATGAAAGCTCTGCAGGGCATCTTTCGACCAGGTGCCAGCCGACATAGAGCCAAGCGATATCACCGAGATGGAGAATTAATTACCGGCATAAGCACCATGCGCTGCATGTCGGCAGATGTACACCAGTTTGCTCGATTTATCCGTAGTTAACTGGCCCGAGGTGAAACACCTCTCCAAAGTCACCCAAGAGATGGCGCTTGCTTATATCGATGAGCTGGGGGATCGAGAGAGATCAGGCGGGAAGGATTGCACGTGTCTGCGCTTCATTGCGCAAACTGGACATCGCCTGCCGTAAGGCTGCCATCTTTCCACCAGATACGCCACAGTTGCTACCCCACAAGGAAGAGGGTGGACCGGGCGGTTTCCATTCAAAACCGAAACCCATCCCCTACACTGAAGAGCAAGCCAAAGCGATCATCACACTCATCGCTCCACAGGATCCGATCGTTGCCAGGCTACTCACGCTGATGAGGGCAGGCGGGTTACGCATCACCGAAGCTGTTTATCTACGAATCCAGGATATCGATCTGGTGCATGGGACGATCTCCTTGAACCAGGAAGGGAACGTCAACCGTACCAAAGGCGGCAAGCCACGAACTTTCAGTTATATACCTCAGGCCCAGGAATTCATGACCAGCCTTAAGCACTCTTCAGATATCCAGCCAACGGGTCACCTTTTCGCAGACAGGTTGGGATTGCCGGATCGGGTGAGAAAGCTGGTGCGCCAGGCTTGCCGGGAATTAGGCATCCAACAGCTGGGGACCCATGGCTATCGCAAGACATTCAGCGTGGAGGCATATCACCAGGCGAGATCACGCGGCGCGGATGACCATCAGGCTTTATTGGATACATCCCACAAACTGGGACATAACCGGATTAATGTGACCTGCCAGAGTTACGTCTCGATAGAGGAGCGGGAGAAGGGAGCTATACTGCATGATGATTGATGAGACAATCACTATTTCATCCATACAATATGTGATGGGGGGAGATCAAGAATCGGTCCGCAGCGCCTTGATCAAAAGCCTGATGATGAATTCCATCCCCTACTCTCAAGGTAACAATGGTGAATCTGCTCGCCTGGACCCTGCTGATGTATTCCAAATATATTCTCGTAGTTGGTTGATCGTGGGTCGGATCGAGCTGGAAAGAGTCGATCTCAGCCAGGTTTTGCTGCGCTTTCGTTTGCCAACTTTTCCCAGCCAATCAGAGGTCGAAATTCACGAAGAGGCGATCCGGGAAGCACTTCCACCACCCGCGGCTGTCATCCGCATCATGGATGCCGAAGGCGAGCGGGCCAGGGCACTGGCATATCTTGCACGCTATCTGCACCAATTCCGCATCGAATGCCTGCAGGAAATCCAGTCCGTGCTTCAAAACAGGCTGGGATTAATCCCCGTATATGGTCTGATCATTGAAAGGCAGCGAGTACTTGAGTCGGCAAAATCACCTCACAAGTCTGAGAAGGGTGATGATGACGAAGACCGGGATATCCCGCGGGATAATCTGAGCTTGCGCGACGATCAGCAGGAAATGCTACGTTTGTGGCAATCGGGCCAAACCGCAAAGGTGATTGCCCTGCGTACCTCCAAGACCGAAAAGACGGTTCTGAACCAGCTGACCCTTCTGCGCAAATCACTCGGTGAAGAGCTGGTACCGCGCCGAAGGTAAGCAAAGGGATAAATAGGGATAACCTGGGATGTGGACAACGGGATATCCCTGCAGTTACAAAGACAGTAATAACAGTATTGATATCTAATTCTGCAGGAGGTAACCGTTATGTCTCTATATTTATCCAATCCCCGCACCAAGCTTCCACACGCAGTCATCGTGAAAGCCCCCGGTCTGCTCCCCATGCTGTACACGGTGCGCGAGCTGGCGGATGAGCTGAGCATGCCCGAACGCACTTTACGTGATTGGCTGCACCACGGTGCACCGCATAGCCGCGACCGGTTGGGGCACATCTGGGTAGATGGGCAGGCATTCTCAGCCTGGGTTGCCAGCCAACGCAAGAAAGTTAAGCCTGCCAAGCTCCAAGATGGTGAGGGGTATTGCATGAAATGCAACCGCATCGTGATAATGCTTCATCCTACCCGTCGCCTGTCCTCTGGCAAGCTAGTTTATATCCATGGTATTTGCCCACATTGCGATAGTAAAGTCTCGCGAGGAGCACGGCGTGATTCGACGCAGTAACTACCTGCTGGTCAGGAGGTATCTCCATGATCTGGGGGAAGTCTACCAACTGTCAGGTAGCTCACTGGGTCGCTACCGCTTCTATCTGCGCCACTTGCTGCTTTGGTCTGGCGAAACGCCATTTCAGCAGGCAGCCAAATTGCGTCCAACATTTCCAAGCTATGTCAGCAATCTGCCCGGCCGGAATGCAGAGGCCCCACTCGCCTCGGTTACCCAAAAGAAAATCATCGAAGTCGGCAAGCGGTTTTTCACCTGGGGTAAGCAGAACTATCCCAAGGAATTTGGTTCACTGACAACCGTATGGTTGGAGAGCCTGAGAGCACCTCGGATCAGAGAAACCAACGATGAACATGAATACATATCCCTGGAAGAAGTTCTGATATTGATTGCTATTCCGCATGATAATGATGATCTTGCGCTTATGCGGGATAAAGCTGCTGCAGCGATGCTCTTTCTTTCTGGTGCTCGTGCAAGTGCTTTCACCACCTTACCCATATCAGCAATTGATCTGCCGGCTAGAACCATACGCCAGTGGCCGGAGCTAGGTGTAGTAACTAAAAATGGTAAACGTGCCACGACCTATTTGCTACCCATTCCGGAGATATTATCGGTGGCTCGGGGTTGGGATGATGTGATCCGCACAAAGCTGCCATCGACAACCCCCTGGTACGCGCCTGTCTCTGCACGGTGGGGTAGTCAGTCCCTTTCAGATGCTGAACCAGGAAAGAATTGCCACCAGGCGTTGGATAAGCGCTTACGCAGGCTATTCAATCTGGCAGCTCTGCCGTATAAATCGGCCCACAAGTTTCGCCATGGTCACGCAGTTTATGGTCTTCTCAAAGCCCAGACCATGGCGGATTACAAAGCGGTCTCGATGAATTTAATGCACAACGACATCAAGATCACGGATAGCATTTATGCACCCATCTTATCGGAAGAGGTTAGAGAGCGCATTGCTAAACTAACCTTAGACCAGGATCCTTTACCAGACACAGAAATCGACGGCTTGTTAGGTCAATTATCCAATGCTGATCTATCAAAGGTGTTGAGAGTCGTAGCAAGTCGATTATCGGTGTAATAGAATTGCTGAAAAATTTACTCATAACATCTCTCCGAGATTTACGCCACATAAATCTGAACACGTCTGTGAAGAAGGCAATAAGTGATATTTACTTCTATACATTGTCCTATAAGGATAAGGATAGTCAGGCACAAATTTGATGATGATTTAACCCATCCTTCAAATTGGTTTTTCAGTGGATGGAAAGATCACCACATACCTCAATACTCTCGACTTCTCTTATTAATAAATAATTTGCTATTCTATTCCAGAGATGGGGCTCTTTTCTTCTTTCGAATTTGCTGATTTTAAATATCGTGGATTCAACTCCGAAGTGCAACAGAAAGATCAAAAAATTTCTCTAAAGGTGACATAAAACCGAGGCACTTTCTTGGCATATTATTTAAACGGTTCATAACCAATTCTACTTCTGTTTCGTCGACAGACGCAAAATCGCGTTTCTTGGGAATATATTGACGGATCAAACCATTCATGTTTTCATTCGAGCCTCTTTCCCAAGCAGTATAAGGATGAGCAAAAAAGAAATCCACTTTCAGCGACCTCTCGACCCACACAGGCTGCATCCTCACCTACGTGCTGGTGAGCGACTCGAGGAACGCCGCCGCAGCTGCCTGGACCGGCTTCGACGTGATGAGCATGGCCACCAACCACGTCATGAACCGCTTGGGGACCAGCTGCGGGGATATTACAACCGGGCTTTCTTCGACACCCAGGATAACCCGCGGTAGAACAATATTTTACCGGTGGGGGCAGGGATGGACCTGGCCAAGGCCCTGCAGCCGGTTGTGGTGGAGGTGATGGGCGTGCGCTTCGGGATCGTTTCCTTTGGGAAGGTGGATGCCTGCGCTACACCGAGGAGAATAGGCCGGTGATCGCCCGGCTCAGCGACGAAAATTTTTTCAGCGCCATCCAGGCTGCATGCCAGGTCTCGGACGTGGTGATCGCCATTGCCACAAATGACGTGTGGGCGGTTGGGGATAATGGGTAGACTCAGCACTGGGACGGTGCGAACTGGAGCCGGGTAGCTGCGCCTTATCCGGGACTCGGAGGCAGGTTCAATGGAGTGGCAGCCGCCAGCGGCAGTCATGTTTGGGCAATTGGGTATTATAGTGATGGTAGCAAACGGCTGACATGGATCGACCGGTATACCGTCCCGTAAGCTGTGGAGAATTTCTACTGAAATGAGCTCGTCCGGATGGTTTCGTCATTGGGCGAGCTGTTATTTTATCAGCCAGTTAGCTTACCTGACTTTATACAGCTCCCAGGTGCCGTAGGTCTCCGATAGACGATGCGCGCCGCGATCTTCGAAGGAGAACCCGGCACCTACTACCAGGTCTTTGACCGTGCGGGAGACGGTCACCCCCCCTGGATTGGCAGCGCTTGCCATCGCTTTAGCAATCTCTACAGTTGATCCCCCGAGCTCATTACCGGAGACGATGCATTCACCGGTGTGGAGTGCCATCCTGAAAGGAATCCTGCCCTGGGTGGTTACTTGACGTAAGGCAAGGCCGCATTGGATTGCCCGGCTGGGACCATCGAAGGCGGCGACATAGAAGTCCTGGCTGCTCATCAAGTGCATGCCGTTGAACCTGCTGATCTCCGATTGAATGAGCTCCTCAGGCGATTGTAATCTATCATTAGAACTGCCAGCACCCGGTGAAACTGCGAGGGACAAAATGGTGTATAGCTTGCGCTCCACCCTAATAGGTGGATTAAGGTTGGTGACGAAGTTCCTGATCTCCTCGATCACCAGATGTGAGTCCCCCAGCCACCACCAATGGTCTTGACCAGGCATTTCAACATAACGTGCGCCGGGGATGTGCTCAGCAAGGTAACGACCTCCGCCGATGCGTAATACGCGGTCATCAACGCGGTGCAAGATGAGAGTAGGCACTGAGATGACTGGTAAGATATTCCTGACATCGATATCCCGCATCAACTCTAGTACTCCCTGCACCTCCCCGGACTGGACCCCAGGCGCAAGAGCTTGGAAAACTAGGCCCAGATCTCATTGTCCTCCGCATATGAGCGGGCGAAGTAAGGCTGCGGGACGGGCCTTCCCCAGGCTCTGAGCAAGTTCTGCAGCCATTTATTGAATTGTTCTTCCGTCAGTGCCCAAGGGTAATCAGGTGCCCGTGAGCCTTTCGCCATTGTGCCATACAAGACCAGCCCCGACACTCGCTCAGGATAGGTGGCAGAGAACATCAGGCTGTTTGGGCCTCCATCAGAATAACCGAATAGAACCGCCTGTTACGATCCCACCGCCTCCATCACCGAGTGAATATCATCCATGGTGTGCTCCAGGGTGGGTGGGTAACCGACGCGATCTGAAAGGCCGATGCCGCGTTTATCAAACAGATTTCAGGCGCGAGAAACTGGCTAGGCGCTCCATTGCCTGGGTGACTCCTAGCCCTTCCCACATATACTACTGGTGCGAGACAAATCCCGGTACGATAAGCAAATCTACAGATCCTGAGCCGAGCACCTGGTAGGCAATATGCACATCTCCACTGTGGACATAATTTATTTCCGCTGGCTGCGTCGCTTTGTGAACGTACCACACTTCGCGACCTCTGAGGATGGCATTAAAGAGGTGCGTGGTTTCAGGATCCAGAGATACCCCTAGCGATTCTTTCAATAATCGCGAACACTCATGGTATTGGCGCAGGGCAGCCGCTTACTCATGCGGGAAGTCGATCTAAGGCTGAAAAAGCACTGATAGCCAAGTGATGTTCATGACCACGTTTTACTCCGAACCTACCTGACGTTCTTCTTGTGCTAAAATAAATTATAAGCATGCTCTATTATTGGATCATTTACCCGAGGTCATAGAAATGAATAATATTGGGGAAAAACGATTTGCTTTTGTAATTATGCCTTTTGCAGCTCCCTTTGATTCTGTCTACCAAAAATTAATCAAACCAGCAGTAGAATCCTGTGGTATTAAATGCGTACGTGCCGATGAAGACTCACAAGGGCAGATCCACGGACAGATGCTCCAACGCATCTTTGAATCATCTGTGGTTGTGGCCGATATTTCGAATCTAAATGCGAATGTATTTTATGAGCTTGGAGTCGCTCACTCCAGTAGTTGCAAGACCGTAGTCATCTGCGAACTTGGCAGCCTTGCTAAGGTTCCATTTGATATTGCACCATACCGTGTCCTGGCGTATCGACACCCAGGGCAAGTTAGTGCTTACTTTGATGAGGATTCGATTCAATCTCTCGCAGCGGAAATTTCCAGCGTTCTTGCTGATCAGTCGGAAGGCATACGAAATCCTGTCCAGGATTATCTGATTTCTCAATCACCCATTCGAAGTTCAAATAGTCTCTTCATCAACGAATTTGATGCAAAATCAGAAGAGGATCTATTAAGTGCGGCAACTCGTGAGATGATCTACTACGGAATTACAGCCAATTCTTTTTCTGACGTGTTGACTGGGCTCATTGAGTCGAATAGTAGGAAAGAACAGCTTTCGATTCACGTTTGTCTGCTTGATCCTGAAGCAGTTGATTGCTGGGAATTCCTCTACCAAATGCGTGAAAAGATACCCGCGGATCCTACACTTTTTAAAGAATATATGGAGGAGGAAATCGTCACGCAAAGACGTGCAATCCGCAGGCTGGCATCTCTAGCAAGTAAAACTGATAAGCTTGCTGTCGAGGTGCACTTGTACTCAAATCCCCCACTCTTCTGGGCATACATGGTTGATCAGGAGCGAATCATAGTCGGGCATTATGCATTACATCGACTAAACGCTCGCAACCTGCCAGTAAACATTCTCGTTAAAGGGGACCGTTCGACACGACATCTTTTTGATTATTATCACAGGGTAATTGAATTATCAGCAGGCAGAACTGAAATCCAATAACCTTGCACACAATAAAACACTTTACTTACTTGTAGTAACAGTGGCTGTCAGATATCCAGTACGAGCTACAAAAAGCAATTAGTCGATTTAGTTATCCCGGCTACTACCCAACACTTGAATTTCCCCACTTTTCTTCAGTTGACTTAGACTGTTCAATGCGCCATCACGGAGATTGTCCAAATAAATCCAGTAGACAAGTTTACCTGCATTCAATGCTTTTTTTACCACCTCCCCTGTGCCACCTCTTTTTCCAGAATATTCGCCATTCCATAGCGCAATCAGCACATCGCACTGGTCGATTAGATAGCTCCCAAGGACATCATACGCAGATATCGTGATCGCTGTTCTTAGTTAGGGTTAGCACCTGATCCGCGATTATTCAATAAATGTTTAAAGTTCTTTCTACCTTCATCAGTTTCAAAATCCAAGAGATATAGTTCCTCAGGAAGCGGTAGTGGAACAATTAGCTTAATCTCCTTATACTGCAGAGCAATCCTGGCAACAAACTGATCGCTCCCCTCTGACAGTGCTGAAAGAAGATGATGATTCAGCGTCGGGGTGATCCTGGATGATCTGAGCTAACACTTTTTGGATGGAAGCGGTTAAATCATGATTGGTGTCAAGAAACCGGTGCCCTGTTACTGCTATTCGAATCACTTCTCGCTTATCATCCGCCATAGAAACTCTCAAAATGGTTAAAGTTGATCTTTTATTATCCCACGTGAACACGAAAACTGGCACTTACCAGAAATATCCTGTACAATGTTATTATACGATCGTGGTTATATAAAATCAATCAACATAGAGGATCACTAGGAAATCCTGTAGTGATACCCCAGAAATTCCTGAAGAGCGAATAGATAGGATCAACTATGGAAAAGAAAATATTCTTGCTGAGCGATCACGTTATTCATTGGAACATTGTCCCAGCCACGAATCAAAAAAATATTTTTATGGAGATCTGGGGAAATGAAAGTACAAAGGGGATCTTTACCTTTCTTAAATCTTACTTCAACCAGATAAAAGATGAAGTGGATTGGTCCTTTGTTGAAGTAGATAGCACAGCCATGGATCCAGGTCGCATCACCCCTTGCGACAATTCTCTCAATCATGCCTTCGCTACCTGGCAGCAATACAATGAAGGTAAAAATAAAGCCTGGAGAATCCAGGAGCTTGTCCACGGGGGGCAAGCTCTTCAGCCCGAATTTCATTGGCAAGCTCCTGAAGAGTTGGGCAAGGCTGATTTATTTATCTTCCAGGATTGGGAAATAGACATCCGCAATCGCCAGTACCCCGGATTGATGGATCTATTAGAGGATAAGTGGGTAATTTTCAGGACATATGCTCCACTATTTGAAGGTGAGATGTGGCAAGAATTCCGCAAAGGGATGGGATCGAAGAACATCCTGGTCTTGCGTGCTGACGACTTGCGGAAATTGAATACATCGATCAGTAAAGGGCTTTCCTGGGAGCAAACGCTACAGGACATAATTAACGAGATTTACTTTAAAAGGAACATTTCCCTCTACCCCTTGAGATCGATCGAATATATCATCATCTCTTTTGGATGCACTGGCACTCTGTTGATCCATAATCCGAAAGTCCATGATGCCATGGATCCGGAATTCCGCTTCTTCTTCGATGCAATGATGGTTGAAGGATATTGGGAGAAAGCTCATCCCGGGTATCTACCCGGTGATCTGGAACTCTTGATTGCATTACTCTCCAAAGAGATCCTCTTTCCAGAAATTGGTGACGATATTCGGATAGATCGGGCAATACGAGCTCACTTGCTGGCAAGAAGGGCGCTGGTGACTCATGGTGGTAATGTGGCTGAGAGTAGTCTGGCTTTAGATGTACTTCCTGGGGAACTTAACAAGGTTTATGGCCCCAAACCCACGCTTGATTTTAAACCTGTGTATCTTGATTACAACCTCTTCAAATCCTTATATAGCAACAACCTTGCCTTCAAGCAGGGCTGGTCGCTTTTGGGTATGACCAAATGGGATCTCTATTCTCTGGCTCGCCAGATAGCTTTATTTGGTCCCATGAAAGCTCTCCAGGGCTGGAATATCCCGATCGCGAAATACAATTTTCTTCTTACAGTAGATCGCAAAGAGATTGAATTTTTGCACCATTTAAAATCCCTAATTACTGAATACCTTCAAAATCGAAGCAGTCAGCCGCTATCCATCGCGGTTTTCGGCCCACCTGGTTCCGGGAAATCTTTCAGCATTAAACAATTGGCCAAGGCTCTTGATCTGCCAGATTATGAGGTCAAGGACATCACGTTTAACCTGTCACAGTTCAATGAGGAGAGTCCAAACGACCTGTACCAGGCTTTTCATGCTGTGCGCGATATTTCACTCTCCGGGAAAACGCCACTGGTTTTTTGGGATGAATTTGACAGCAAGGATCTCGCCTGGCTCCGTTATTTCCTTGCGCCGATGCAAGATGGAGAATTTCAAGAGGGTCAGTTAACCCATAACATCGGAAAATCAATATTTGTGTTTGCTGGCGGAACTTGTTCATGTATGGAAGAATTCGAAGAAAAGGCTCACCTGGCAAAAGCAGAGAAAGGCCCCGACTTTTTAAGCCGCATCAAGGGTTTTCTAAATGTTATGGGCCCTAATCCATTAATACCTTACTGCGGAGAAGACTCAGCTATCCAGGGTTCCACATCTAAATCACACCAAACCAGCTCCTCAAAGAATACTGATCCAGAATATATCATCCGCAGAGCGATTTTGATCAACAGCCTGCTTCAAATTGGATACCGGCAACTGTTTAAAGATGGCATTTTGCAGATAGACGATGGCGTCCTGAATGCGTTTCTATTAGTCCCCAGGTACAAACACGGAACCCGTTCCCTCGAAACGATATTCAAAACCAGCCAACTTTTTGGAAAGACAAAGTACCACCGCTCTGACCTTCCCCCAGAATCACAATTAAACCTGCATGTTGATGGCCAACAATTCTTTGAATTAGTCACCCAAGAACCCGTAAACCTGGATGGCGGGGAAGCATTTTATCACCTGGTCAATGAAATAACCTTTGATGAACAAGTTGTTGAGAAGATGGCTATCGGTATTCATAGTATTTACTCGCTCGTGTTTTCTATCCCTGACGGACGAGACCCACTTTCCATAACCAAACAGGAATTCCTGGATCACCTAAACAAGATGAAACAGCTTCCCGAAGGCATGCCGCACGATGAAGTATCTCAGAACTACCATAACGCTCGCAAAATCCCCGAAAAACTTGCCGCGGTTGGGTTTTCTATCGTTCCTCTTGGCGTCAATCTACCTGCGGCTGAGTTGAATACTGAGCAGCGCGAAGAAATAAGCCGGATGGAACACATCCGCTGGGTCCGTCATCATATTGACATTGGATGGTCCTACTCACCCAAGAAAGATAAACCTGCCAATTTGCATGATGCCCTGGTTCCCTGGGACGAATTAGAAAGCCAAAATATAGAGTCCGATATATGGGAAAAAATATGCATCTAAAATGGGGACTACAAAAGACACAATTCTAAGTGAACACTACCGCAACTTAGATCGGGTCATCACGATGGCGATTCCCTGGATCCTTGAAACGGTGGGGTACAAGATCGTAAAGATGAAGCAAGACTGAGACTGATAAATTGTGAAGAAAGATTCAGATGCTAAAAAAGCCCCACCTGCGTCAATTCTGGTCTGAAAACCGTTGGCTCCTGTTGGGATTGGCCTGGCTGGTGAGTTTGGCACTCGGCTATTATCGGTTTTTACATCTATGCTATAGAAAACGGTGAAGACTGGACAGCATGGGATGTCATTTACCGCACATTCCAGTTGGTGACAATGAATTCTGGTGCTGTCGATGGCGAGGTCAATTGGATCTTGCAGTTCGCCCGTTTCCTACTCCCCTTACTGACTGTATATACGGTTTTCCAGGCGCTGATACAGCTGTTTGTGGAACAGACGCAAAAGCTGCGCCTGAGGCGTTTGAAGGATCATGTAGTGATCTGTGGTATGGGACGCAAGGGAAGCCGTCTTGCGCGAGAACTGCTTGGCCTTGGCATGCAGGTAGTGATCATTGAAAAAGAGCTGAAGCAAGAGAATGCAGAAAATTTTCGTCACCTGGGGGCAATCGTCCTGGATGGTGATGCAACGAATAAAGATGTGTTGACAAGCGCTCGTATTCTCCACGCCCGAAACCTGGTATGCCTCTTGGGTGGAGATAGTGAAAACCTCCAGACTGCATACCAGGCCTACCAACTGACCCGCACCCGCCGGGCGGGTAAACTGACCTGCATAATTCATCTCTCCTCGATCGATTTGCTTAACCTCATCCGGAGTAGTGAATTATCTACAGAGCCAGGCGTGCCTTTTGAACTGGAGACGTTCAATCCGTACGAACGCACTGCCCGTATGCTGCTACAGGATAATCCCGGTTGGCGCGAGGATTCCAGCTCAGAAGACATACCGGAGTCCTTACTGGTGGTTGGTTTAGGAAGGCTGGGAGAACAACTGGTGATCCAGGCAGGCTATCTCTGGCATCTTCTCAACAGACAAGGTCGGCTTTGCATTACAGTTGTGGATCGAGATGCTGTAGAGAAAACCCAGAATCTCCTCCGAAAATATCCCCAGCTTGGTAAGGTGTGCGAACTCATCCCCCTGCAAGCGGACATTTGCTCAGCTGGTCCTCTGCAAAACATCCTGGCGGAACCAGGTGAGCAGGTATTGATCCAGCAAGCATATATTTGCCTTGGAGATCCAGTTCTCAGCCTGCAGGTTTGCCTTAACCTGCTCCAAATCCCGGAGATTATTACTGGTCCCATCAGGGTGCAGCTATCAAAAGAGGCTGGTCTGGTCGATCTCCTAGAGAAACCCCTGCCAGGACTAGGCGATGTACGCCGAGTGAGAACTTTTGATTTCTACGATTACGCCTGCTCAGCTGCACTGATCCTGGGTGGTATGCATGAAATGCTGGCACGTGACCTACACGAGAGTTATAGAACGGGTTCGGAATTTGCATCCACCAGGCAAACCTGGGAACAACTTCCGGAAGCATTGAAGGATGCCAATCGGCAGCAAGCCAGCCGGATTCACCAACTGCTGGAATGCAGCCGGTTACCGTATCTCTCCCCTGCAGAATTGGGATGCCGATAAGCGAACATTTACTGAAACGGAAATTGAGAAGATGGCTCGCCTCGAACACGATTTATGGCGCAAGGCAAAAGAGGCAGACGGATGGGTTTATGGTGAGCAAAGGGACGAAAATAAGCGCACCCATCCAGACCTTGTATCCTGGGATGACCTGCCTGAAGAGGAGCGGGAGAAGAATCTGGCAATGGTACGGCAGATTACCGGCTTTGCTTGCACGAATCGGATTCCAAATCGATCGCATGGTAAACCCGGGAAGTAAATAGCCCAATTTGTAATAGGGTCAGATAATAGTAAGAATCTGGCAAATCTGGCGATTTTAGATAGATCAGCACATCACCCTATGAAGCGGTGACAAGGAGAAAAAATGACTTATCTAATGCGTTGCCCGTTTTGTGGTTTATTACAAGATGAACCTACAGGTGTAAAAGAATGCTCACGCTGCGGTGGTAGACTGGAATATGAGAGCCAGCCTGCTGGCAATCCAGCCTACGTGCAGGTCCAAATGGAACTCGACCAGGTAACTG
>CAVUOY010000025.1:0-15246 GCA_963743215.1 uncultured Chloroflexia bacterium | reverse complement strand
TATGTAGCCACTGACTCATTTACATATCTCATATTGCAGTGGATATTTTTTCTGGGATTGAAGTACGTAACTCAAGCAATGATGGCCTTGGATTATACGGCAATAACGATAAAGCCGATAATATTTTTTCTCACCATAATCGCTATATGGGAATCATGATAACTGGTGATTATTGCACGGTAGAAAATAGCCGGGCATGGCGCAACTCGTTGGTAAACGAGTATGGAATACTTCAATCAAACTGGAGCACAGGTATATCTTCTTTCAATCGTAACACGATTGCGGAACATAATATAATTCGCAATAATGTTGCCTGGGAGAATTGGGGCGAAGGAATCTCTGTCCATGAATCTACCCTGAGTGTGGTGGAGAATAACATCGCCCACGATAATTATTCGACTAATTTTTATATTTCCGATGCGACGAATATCCTCTTTCAGGGAAATTTCGCTTACATGGATCCGAGCAGCTATGTATATGGTTATGGCTACGGTCATAATGTGGGCATTATGATGGGTGATGAAAAATATAATCCGCCTTCGGAAAATATAACGATCGTTAACAATATTGCGGTTGGTAACAACGTAAACTTTTGGTGGTGGCAAGGGGTTCTAGGTGGGGGCATGAAAAATGTTCTCATTGCTAACAATACGTTTGTTAACAGTAAGAACACAAGCGGTATTATCATCCACACTGGAACTCACCAAAATGTACGCATTATGAACAATGTGATACAACAAGACGGTGATTTGCTTATCATAGATTTAGATAATGCGACTGGGATCACTCTTTCAAACAATCTTTGGTCAAAGGTACCCACAGATCAGGCTTTTGGCGTCGGTGATATCATTGGTGACCCAGCTTTAGCACATGACGGTGATGTATATAACGCTGAATGGTTTAGACTGACTAAGCTTTCTCTTGCAATAGATGTAGCCATTTCTTTGCCCGAAACGGTGGTGGACTATCTTGAGGTCAGAAGAGAACCTCCACCAGATATGGGCACGATTGAATTTATCACACTCCCCTAAGATAAAGTATCCATTTCCAAACTAGAGCAAATGAATACTCTGAGATTGATGAGCTCTCAGTTAGTCTATATATTTATGGTGTGGTAGAGAACTCAGATACCCAAACCACTTATTTACAATCAAAAACCAAGCAGTCGCCTCGGAATCCTCTCTGATATTGATGGAAAATCAAAAACTAAAGATTGGGGTTTTACTCGATTCATTTATATTGCCAGCCTGGGCGGGTCGATCATTAGAACGGGTTGTCAATCTGGATTGTATTATTATTTCTGTAATCATTCAAAATGCTGCGAAAGATTCCTGCGGTTATGAATCTGACCTATATTACAACAACAATCATAACAAAGTCTATAATTTTGCTTCACGGCTAGACAAAGCAATATTTGGAAGAGGGCCGGATGCATTTGCAGCTACCGATACGAAAAGAATATTTAATGATGTTCCGGTTAAGAGTGTTACACCAATAAAAAAGGGGAAAACCATCAGTTTTAGTGTTTCTGATATCGATGAAATCAAGAGCTATCAGCTTGATATATTAATCAGGTTGGGATTTGAGAATTTAAATGGAGATATTCTGTCAGCTGCCAGGTTGGGAATCTGGTCTTATTATCATGGTGATCCGTATGAAGTAAGGAGTAATTTGCCTGGTTTATGGGAGGTGATTGATCGGAAATTGGAGACTGGCGTCATATTATATGTAATGGACCAAGATTTAAAATTCGGAAAAAATTTATATCGGTCGTGGATTCAGACTTATCCATTCTCTCCTGTCCGTAATAGGAACCGATGTTTTTGGGAGTCATCATCTTTTTTATCCAGGCAAATCGAACTTCTTTCCAAGTTAGGAGAAAATAGGTTCTACGCTGAAATTGAAAAATATAATCTTGGGTCTGATCATCCAAAACCCATGTGGCATCAATCGCCTTCGAATTTTGGATTTCTATGGATGTTTGCGAAACTACTGTTCAGAGATATCGCAGAATTCTTACTGAGATTAACTCGTAAGGAATATTGGTGGCTAAAATACAGCATGAATAGTAAGCAGCCATTTTCGGTGAATACTTGTCAAGAGCTGGTGCCTCCCCAGGATCGCTTTTGGGCAGATCCGCAGATCATCGAATTTGATGATATCTATTATATTTTTGTGGAGGAATTTATATATAGATCAAGAAAAGGCAATATTGCGGTCATAGAGATGGATGAATCGGGAACGCATAAAGATTCCATTCAAATACTTACAAAAGAGTATCACTTATCCTATCCATTCATATTCGCTTGGAAAAATAAGTATTATATGATCCCAGAAACATCGGGAAATCGGACGGTTGAACTATATGAATGCATCAAATTCCCATACGAATGGCAATTTAAGATGAATTTGATGGAGAATGTGATTGCAGTTGACACGACACTATTTTATGATCAAGAGAAATGGTGGCTTTTTACTGGACTGACGGAAAATGAAGGTGCATATCCTGAAGCTGAACTATTTCTTTTTTATTCTACAGAATTATTGACAAATAAATGGACATCCCACCCCTTAAATCCGATTGTATCGGATGATAAAAATGCTCGACCGGCAGGAAGAATATTTATCGAAAATAATAAGATTTTCAGACCAGCGCAGGATTGTTCCAAATCTTATGGTTGGGGAATTAATATAAATGAAATCCTAGATCTATCTGAAACAACGTATCTTGAGAAGACGGTGACAAAGTATAGGCCTGATCATGGCAATCTTGTAGGATTGCATACATTCTCTAAGAGTGGATCCTTAATCATGACTGATGCGTGTAGTCATAAGTGGAAATATTTTTGATCTTTGGAAACCAATTAATATATTTCTATACGTTATTGTTTAACGATTGATTACTCCTACTTATAAACGATCGATTATTTACTTTACATAAATGAATTTAACTATTACAGCTCATCTGCCTTTCTTGATAATTAAGCAGTAATAAATGCAACCAACGCATCACAATCTCACATCAAAGCCGCGGGTATTGATATCCGGTGCATTACCACCACCCATGGGTGGGGTTGGGGCATATTATCAAACCTTGCTAAAATCATCATTACACGATCGAATCGATCTGAAATTTGTGCAGACCAGCTCACAGAATCGGAAAAACTCCAGTACGGGCAAAGCTACCTTGCCAAACTTGATTGGTGCGATAAAAGATTGTTGGCGTTTTACTCAGGCGCTCATGTTTTATCGTCCAAAAATTGCGCACATTGGAACAGCCTTTGGATTTTCATTCATCAAACATACCTTTTGCATCATCCTTGGACGACTTTTTAAGGCTCGTGTGTTGCTTCATCCACACTGCAGCTTTCAAGCTATTTATAAGGAACGCTCGAAATTATGGAAGTGGTATTTCAGGCAAGTAATCAGCTTGACGGATGGCATCGTCGTGCTATCAAAGGAATGGCTACAACTCGGCTCAATTGTTCCAGGAATCCAAATATATTACTTGCCAAATGCTATCGACTTATCACTATACCAGCCAATCGCAGAAAAAAGACGGATCTCCGAAGAAAATGAAAAGCCTTTGCAGATACTATATTTGGGATTCCTTGGAAAAGAAAAAGGAACTTTCGATATCATTAATGCAGCTCGAATCGTTGATATACATGATAGAAATATAAAATTTAACCTGGTGGGAGATGAATTATCTCCTGGAGAATTAGCTCTTCTAATCGAGGAAATAGAGAGATCGAATTTAGGTGGTCGTGTAAAAATCCGACCTCCTGTCTATGGTGATGACAAATTAGCTGTTTTCGACCAAGCAGATATCTTTATTTACCCATCATATTATGAGGGGATGCCGATGGCAGTTATCGAGGCGATGGCATGTGGCTTACCGATTATTGCAACAAGGGTTGGTGGATTACCAGATATGGTGGTTGAGGGTGTCAATGGAATTTTGGTCAAACCGGGAATGCCGGAGCAATTGGCAACTGCCCTATGCCAACTTATTGATGATCGTGAAAAAAGTGCAGCGATGGGAAAAGAGAGCAGTTGGATAGCACGTGATAAATTTGATATTGAACAGCATGTAACGCAATTGATTGATATTTATAAAAAAGTCTCTTCGAAATCATCAATCAAATCCTCCACGATAATTCCTAATAAATAATGCATATTCCTAAAAACAATGTACCAACAACCGGTAATATGCAGGAGACAACCCCAAGAATTCCTAATGAAGTTTGTTTTGTAATTGATCCCCTAAAATTAGGACAGGATTTGCTATGATAAAAAAAAGGAACGTAATTATTTGGGAGTCAGGATGATAAAGAATGTAGTTGTTTACCCCTTGCTTATCGCAAGTTTAATTTTTGGGTTTGGGTGGAACAGCACTGACCATCGACAGACGTATTCTATTGGCAATAAATCCACTATTGAGGCTAGCCAGTCATCAGAAATTATCCCCAATGATATTGTCCAGAGCATGATCGACGAAGTCAATCTGGATCGAGCATTGACTGATCTCAGACGTCTGACCGGTGTAGAGCCAATGTGTATCAATGGGAATTGCTACTCGATCATGGGTCGGGAAACCGGTAGCGAAGGCCTACATTGGGCGAAGGATTATGTCTATCAAGACTCTCATTGACTTGAATTACTCGGTTGAAGTAATAGATTGGTCTCTCAATGGATACGAAGACCAAAATATAGTGGTTAGAAAAAGGGGATATTTGTACCCAAACAAAGACATTTACTTTATCGCTAGTTTAGATGGATATCTGGATAGAGAATCCTGCTGCGGATGATAATGCCAGTGGTGTCGTCACGCTTTTAGAGGTGGCGCGGATTCTTAAGAATAAACCGATGAGCTATTCGGTGGTTCTCTTCTTTTCCACAGGAACAGAACATAGTGCGGTTGGCACCCAGAGTTTCGTTGAAGAATATCCAGAACGATTGGATCGTATAAAGCAGATCATTAGTGTCAATATGGTCGGTTATGATTCCGACAGAGATGGAAAGATGGAATTTTGGAACGGTGACCAGCCGAAGGAGTTTGTTCAATCACTGGTGAATATCATCAAAACGTATCCGGAAATCAACCTTGAACCTGAAATCGTGTCAGGCTGTACGTGAGGTGATGAAGTTCCCTTCCGTGCGAAGGGATTGACAGCGGTAATCCAAATTGAAGCAGTTCATAGTGATCAAAATCCCAATAATCACAAAACATCAGACACCTACGATCAGATTAACCCGAACTATCTATATCAACAGATACAAGCCACAACGGCAATTGCTGGTCATCTGGCAGAAACAATTAAGCTGCATTATCGATACATACCACACAGGTACATACCACTTTTTAACTGGCTATATTAGATATTGTCAACATGGGCAGTCGATGTGGATGCATTCTTCACCTTCCAGGGAAGCACAATAGGTTTGAGAGATCTTAATGGAACTTTGTTTCGCATAGTCAACGATATTAATTCTGATTACGATTTAAGATACCGCTGCTATCCAGAATATACTGATATGGAATTTTATTTAGGATCATTGGTCCGGTAAATTGATATGATGGTATTGGAACTTTCATGAAAAATGGATTGATTTTACTTCTGATCATAGTAATTAATCTCAGCTCTGGGCTTGCACTCCAGACCGAGATGATACAACCACCTGGGGATATGATCAGGCAACCAAAAACTGATATTGTTTCAAGCCAGCCTTTAGAAACCCTCCCCCTAGGGAGTGTTCAGGAAATGATTGATCTAGTCAACCAGGAAAGGGTATTAACGAACTTAAAACGTCTCTCTGGTATCGAACCTATTTGCTTTAACGGCGATTGTTTTACGATAAAAAGCCGGGATCTTGGAAGTGAAGGGCTGCAATGGGCAAAGGATTATGTGTATGCAGCACTCACCAATCTGCATTACTCGGTTGAAATCCAGGATTGGTCGAGGGATGATAAGTCCGAACAAAATATTATTGCCCGTAAAGAAGGGTTAATTTTCCCGAATGAAGAGATCTATTTTGTTGCCCATCTAGATAGTAAAAATTTAGATGGGACAGACAGCGCTCCGGGTGCAGATGACAATGCAAGTGGTGTTTCTGACCTTTTAGAACTTGCCAGGATATTTAGTAACAAGTCAATCAGTCGGACGGTGGTATTTTTCTTTGATACTGGCGAGGAATATGGTTGTCTTGGAGTACGCAGCTATCTTGATCAACTGTCGCCTGGAAAATTAGAACAAATCAAATATGTGATTAATCAAGACATGCTTAGTTATGATGCAAATGATGACGGCGTAATGGAACTTTGGTCGGGAGATCATGCGCCTTCTTTGGCTTTGGCTCATACAATGAGCGAAATCATCCAAGTCTACGGCATTGGGCTGGAGGCAAGCATTGTCACCGGGTGTGATTGAGGGGATGAAGCTCCCTTCCGTGAGAAGGGTATCACCTCTGTACTTCAAATTGAAAATTACCTTGGCGGAGATCGCAACCCTTACAACCACACGCAAGATGAAAGTTATACTTATGTCAATCCCGAATACCTGTATGAGCAGGTGAAAGCTTCAATGGCAATAGCAAGTCATTTGATAGGCCTTTTACCTTTTGAATGGAAAAGGCACGTTCCGTTTTTTTGGGCGATTAGATATTAAGGATACTAGCTTTTTTTGTTTTTTCCCCGTCGATCATGAAAATCATCATATTATGTTCGATTTATCCTCCGGAACCTTATTTGGCTGCAGAAATGGCTCAAGCAATGGCGATTAAGCTTACAGAAATCGGACATCAAGTCTCAGTTATCACGGCGTTTCCAAGCCATCCAGGCGGAAAAATATATGACGGGTATAAGAATAAGTTGTTTTTGAAGGAAATAACTTTATCTGGAATTGAAATCATTCGCTGCTTCACAATACCTTCCCCTAGGTCGTCGTTTGTAAATCGATTTGTTGAAAATGTTGTATTCGGATTTAGCTCAGCAATTGCCTTACTATTAAAACCCAAAGTTAATCTACTGTTTGCCGATACTTGGCCGATATTTGCAACCGGTGTGATGAGCATCGTAGCTAAGCTGCGTAATATTCCTTATATCCTTAACATCGTTGATCTATATCCCGAATCGATTGTTTCACAGGAGAGATTGGGAAAGCGACATTGGGCAATCAGACTGATGCGCCAAATGGATGAATGGATTGCACGAGGTGCTGAACATCTCATTGTGTTATCAAATTCATTTGCGCAAACCTATACGAGTGATCGAAAAATATTACCCGAGAAAATTAGCGTTATTCCTTTATGGGTCGAAAGCGAACTCGATTGTGTGGATATTCAGGAAGCAAGAGGCATTCGCTCTCAATTTAGTATTCCTGAAGAGGAATTTTTGGTGGCATTCGGTGGAAATATTGGAGTTGGTGCAGGGGTTGAGACGCTGATAAGAGCTTCTGCGACGCTTGAGCACATTCAGGTTCTCATTGCGGGTGGGGGGAGTGAGTTTATAAATTGTCAAAAGTTGGCAAACGAAATTGCACCTACAAAGGTCAGCTTTTACTCTCCCTGGCCGATTGAAAAAACGCGGGCTCTATATCAGTCAGCAGATGTTTTGGTCTTATCCACTCATCGGGCTCAGTCATTCGCATCTATCCCATCAAAAATGGTCAGGTATATGCTTTCTGGGCGTCCGATTATAGCATCTGCGTTACCTGAGACAGAATTAGCATTTCTGATAGAAAATTCTGGATGTGGTTGGGTGATTCATCCGGATGATCCAACGGTATTGGCTCAGGCATTATTACATGCGAAACAAGTTGGACCTACGGAGCGGAATCTGCGCGGGCAAGCAGGGAGAAATTACGCACTACAAAACTTTACTGCTCGTAGTAACATACAGAAAATCGTAAGAATAATTGAAAAGGGTAGTGTTTAGTCTAATTGACACGATATTTTATCAATCTCAACCGAATATCGAACACTAATATAAATAGATACACATAGGTAAGTAATGATCCCGAGGTACACGCCAACATATTCATATGCTGACCTAATATTTAGCCTGAAAAATGGCAATTCTAATGATTTTGAAAAGAATTTGTCAGGCAAGTTGCAGAGTCTTTTCGGGGCTTATGGCGCTAAGTATATTTTTTTATTCGCAAGCGCACGCGCTGGCATATATGCCGTTTTAAAGGCATACGACCGACCAGGTAAGGTGTTACTACCAGCATACAATTGTATTGCTGTACCAGAAGCAATCATTTATGCTGGTTATCAACCTGCATTTGTAGATATCGATATAGCAACACTAAATGTTTCACCGAATGCCTTGGAAAAGGCACTTAAACCCGATACAACCGCGTTACTGTTAACCCACCTTTTTGGAATCCCTTGCGAAATGGCAGAAATCCGCAGTATATGCAAGAACCGTAATATTCTCATAATCGAAGATGCGGCTCCTGCATTTGGAGCAGAATACAATGGCAAGATGGTGGGATGTTTTGGAGATGCTTCAGTTATCAGTTTCCATTCGACGAAGGTTATATCAGGCGGGGGCGGGGGAGCATTAATCACCAATAATGACATGTTAGCTGAATCAATCGAAAAGTATCTTTCTGTAATCAAAAAAACAGAAATTTCTTGGCTCTTGTTTTTAAAATCGATTGCGTATAAAACTGCGTTAAACCCAAAATTGTATACAGTTCTACGTTTAGGATACAGGATGTTCCACCTCGAACAGATGTATGAAGTTGTTAAGGCATCATTAGTGCAACCAGATGTATATATATCAAGGATGTCTGCTTTTACTTGTGCGCTGATAGATAAACAACTAAATCGTTTGGATTGGAATCTACACCGGCGGAGAAGGGTTGCCGAGATTTACCGAGAACACTTGGGAGGCAGTTCCAATTGGTCCCTACCGGAAATCCCGGCATCTGCAGTTCCTTCGTGGATCCAATTTCCACTAATCTGTCATGATAAATTAGCTTTCTATAAATATATGCAATCAAAAGGAGTAGACCTCAGCTGGACATATAAATACTCCTGTGCAGAGAGCTTTGGGTTGGATAATTTTCCAAATTCGGTGCAAGCGGCGAAAAATGTAGTTAGCTTGCCAACCTCGCCTTATCTTACAGATGAACAAGCCTATCAAATCTGCTCCAAAGCAGTTGCGTTTCATCAGGCATGAATTGGGATAGTAAACTAATTTTGAAAGAATATCGATTCAATGGAAATATAGCGGTGAATATTTTGGAAGAGAGATCTAATATCTATTGAAGTCTTATGAATGCAGATAATTTTGCTGATTGGTTGATTCGCCAGGGGCACAAGGTGCTACAGACGTCCAGTAGTTATTGGGTCGAACTTGGTCCTGGTGTTTTCCAAGCTTTTCCATATCACTGGATCATTACACCTCCAGATTCTGAATTAATTCAGCTAATAAATGACCAGCGGGCCATCTGCCTCCGTTATTCGACACCGGTTATTTCTCCTCAGGGGATGTTAAGTTATCACACCGTCATCAGGGATAAATCCTATTGCATAGAAAAACTCAGTGCGAATGCACGGAGTAAAATCCGCCGGGGTTTAAAACGATGTAGGATAGAGCAGATATCCATAGATGTTTTGGCGCAACAAGGTTGGCAATTACAACTAGACACGATTGAGCGTCAGGATCGTGCTGACAGCATGAATCAAGACCAATGGGAAAAAATATGTAATGCCACCAAAGGAATAACAGATTTTGAAGTCTGGGCTGCTTTTGTAGATGATCAACTGGCAGCCACAATTTTGACAGCTATTGTGGAGGGGGTGTGTTATTTGCTGTATCCGCAAAGTCACCGGAAATATTTCAGCGACTATGTAAATAATGCCTTATGTTATGAGCTTGACCCAAAATATATTATCTGGGGGTAGAGTCGAAGAAATATTTTATGGTTTGCACTCACTCGATGCACCTGCCAGTGTAGATGAGTTTAAATTCCACATGGGCTATATCGCGAAACCTGTTCGACAGAGGGTGTTTTTTAATCCAGAATTGTCCTTCGCTCTCAATCCCTTATCTCATCAATTGATAAAATTTATCTCGCATATTTTTCGTGGAAATTCAACCATCGCGAAGGCAGAAGGTATGGTTCGTTTTTACTTAGCAGGGAAAAAATCGCTTGAGCAGCAGATATGGCCAGAGATTCTGGTAGGTCAACAAGAGGCAATTCTTAACGGATTGATAAAGTGATCGATTGAACATGACCGAAAATTTTAGTCTATTTCTATGAATGCTGATATTCTTTCCGAATGGTATCGCCGGCAAGGGCATCGGGTTATTCACACTCCAAGTAGTTATTGGTTTAATGCGGGTCCTTGGGTTTACCAGGCATTCCCTTTTGGTTGGCTCATTGAGCCGTCAGAGAGTGAATTACGCCAATTAATGGTCAGGCAAAGGATATTATCATTACGCTACTCCACTCCTATTGAATCCCCTCTAGGTAAAGTCAGCTATCATATCACCTTAAGCAATCCATACAATATGGAATTACTGCGCTGCCAGGCTCGAAATGCAGTCAGACGTGGATTATCCAAGTGCCAGGTTGAAAACATACCTTTCGAGCGATTAGCCGAGCAAGGGTGGAAATTACAACGGGATACACTCGATCGGCAGAAGCGTTTGAGCAGTATGAAAGAAGCGGAATGGAAACGACTTTGTTATGCAGCAATAGGGTTAGAAGGATTTGAAGCCTGGGCAGCGGTAGTGGATGGTGAGCTTGCAGCAGCCCTTTTAACTACTCGAATCGGTGATACGTTTTATGTGTTGTATTCTCTTTGCCATCGAAAGTTTCTCAATTTATATGTTAATAGCGCATTATTTTATTCAGTTAGTTGCAATATGCTATCAAGGGAAGGAATTAATAGTGTTTTTCTAACTGTTCAATCGTTGGATGCACCGAATAGTGTGGATGAGTTTAAATTTCGGATGGGTTTCAAAGCCAGGGTGATCCGTCAAAGAGTGGTTTTTAATCCTATGATAAGTCCGTTCATCACGAAGGCAACACACAGAGTGATAGCTAATTTACTCGAACGCTTTCCAACAAACGCATATTTCGCGAAAGTGGAAGGAATGATTCGGTTTTATCTGCAAGGTAGACTGCCCTTAGCCGATCAAATCTGGCCGAAGTGTGTGGCTCAATCCAGATCTGGTTATGCAAATTTACGATTTCAAGAAACTAAGGTAGTGAACTAATTATCCTGTAGTACTATATTTATATTGGTAACAATTATGGGAAGAAAAATCTCCCTTGCGAATCGTTCACTGTTTAATCACCTGTACAAATTAACCATCGAAGGGATATAGATGTCTAAATGCTAGATAATATTTCATTCTGGAAAGACAGACGTATATTAGTCACCGGTGCTGGTGGATTCATTGGCAGCCACTTAGTAGAAAAACTGGCAGCCTCTGGAGCGAAAATAAGGGCTTTTGTACGATATAACTCAAGAGGAGATACTGGCTTGCTCACGATGCTGTCGCAGGAAATCCTTAATAATCTTGAAATTATTGCGGGAGACATGCGTGATTTACCGGCAATGCTTTCTGCTGCGCGTGATGTAGATATTATCCTTCACCTAGGTGCCTTGATTGCGATCCCGTACTCATATGTGCATCCCACCGAGGTAATTGAATCGAATGTACTTGGAACGATGAATGTTTTACTCGCAGGACGAGAAAATGGAGTGAGACGGATTGTTCACACCTCCACAAGTGAGGTTTATGGTTCAGCGATCAAGGTGCCAATCGATGAAAATCATCCTTTGCATGGGCAATCTCCTTACTCTGCCAGTAAAATTGGGGCTGATAAAATTGCTGAGAGTTTTTATTGTGCGTATGATCTACCTGTGGTCACATTACGGCCATTTAATACATACGGACCTCGCCAATCTTCCAGGGCAGTAATTCCCTCCATCATCCTACAAGCCCTAAATCAGAATAGAATCCATTTGGGTAACTTGAATACATCCCGAGATTTCACGTACGTGTCTGATACGGTCGAAGGCTTTTTACGCGCTGCTGAGATACCAGGCATAGAAGGGAAGACGATCAACCTCGGAGTTGGCAGTGAAATCCAAATCAGAGATTTAGCAAATGAGATTATCTCAATCATTGGAAGGGATGTTGAGATTGAGGTAGACTCAGAACGCTTGCGGCCGGAAAAAAGCGAAGTAACACGCTTACTTTCAGATAACCATCTCGCAAAGGAACTATTGGGTTGGGAACCTCTCATAAATAGAAGAGAAGGACTCACTAAAACCATCGAATGGATTTCTGAGCATAGGCAGCATTATTCATCAACACAGTACCAGATTTAGTCGATAATAATAGGTATCAAATTGATAGGGATCAAGAACATAGAATTATTGATAACTAATAAGCGAAATGCCTGAATACGCATAGTCTATTAAGGCGATATCGATATCTGATCAAATAGTTATGGTTGCAACCCATAACTATTTTTATTTAATGGGGTAGGCATTGTTCATACATCTGGTTGATTTGTGGATTGATTTTATGTACAATAAGATGGCTGACCTTAATTGTGGGTAAAGAAAGGGACCTGAATGGAATTCCAAAGCTACAGATCAATTTATGTTTAGTTATTCGTGGGAGGTAAATTCAATGACCGGATTTATTATTGTCAGTATTATCGGCGGGATCCTGTTTGGTATCCTTGATGGAGTGATCAACGCTAACCCGATAGCCCAAAGGCTGTACCAGGTGTATAAACCAATCGCAAAAAAGTCCCTCAATCTCCCTGCAGGTATTGTGATTGACCTCGTGTATGGATTTGTATTAGCGGGCGTTTTTCTGATTCTCTATAACAGCTTACCCGGAGAGTCGGGTCTTGTCAAAGGGCTGAGCTATGCAGTATTGATTTGGTTTTTCCGTGTAGTCATGTCAGCTGCATCACAGTGGGTAATGTATATCATACCCATCAAGACATTGGTCTATTCGATTTTCTCCGGATTGGTTGAAATGCTAATTTTAGGAGTATTTTATGGTTTAACGCAAAAATTTATGAAATAAGGATTGCGAGTTTAATAACATTTACTTATATGCCCGATATCCGCTACAGTAACAGATTCAGAGGTGTGGTTGCAAGGATTGACTCGCTGCCTATATAAAATTAATTAAGAGGTGCGCACATAGATTTAGAATGAACATTACGACAAAATGATCCAAGCAATTGCCGTTATGAAAGTCGATGTTACCTGCTTTATGGTGTAGAGGAAAGAAAAAAATTCATAAGTAAAGCCATATACCTCGATAATTTAATGAGTGAGCTCGGATGCATATTTTTTATTAATAAGAGCAATCACATCATCGATAGGTCGATCGAACGGACCTAATTTTTCCATTTTCAAGCTGGTAACGGCTGCTGCCCAAATTCCCGCTTCGCGAGGATCCTTGCTTAAGCGCATAGCCATATATGTGCCAATACACGTGTCGCCCCGACCACTGCGACCGATGAGTGAGCGAGGATAAAAACTTACCGGGTAAAATTGACCTTCCGAATAGACCAAAACGCCATCCCGGTGGGTTAAAACAATCTCTTTTGGTCCCATATTTGAGAATATCCGGGCAGCTTTATAGATGTCTGCTTCGCCAGTGAGAAATTCTGCCTCGACCGCATCACTTTTAAGCACATCGATATAAGGTAAAGTCGTCTGCATCTCTTCCCAGGGTTCATAATTTAGATTTTGACCTCGGAGAACCCTAACAAAACCCTGCATATCTGCACCAAGCAGGGCATTTTTTTCTTTCATTGAAAGGATGACATCCAATCCAACTTCTCCACGCAGGCTAGATCCGATGATCGCAGCTTTGGTTTGCAAGTTTGCGACTTGCTCAGCAGTAATAGCTCCAGCGGTGCTAGCCACCGACAAAGTACGAATATCAGGATCGTTAGTGGGATATTCCAGCTTCATTGTGGTGGAGGCGGGTGTATAAGTTGCAAAGCAATCAATTCCGCTAAGGGTAAATGTATCGACTACGCGTTTATCTTCTTCAGCTAACCGGGTGACCACTGCCACTTGTAACCCAAGCGATGAGCAGCATGGGCTGCGTAATTTATTGCTCCCCCATCCACATACTTGACACCCGATGGGGAGATAATCGTATCCTTGGTGTAATTTCCAATACAAACTAAATCGTATGTTTTTGCATGATCCATAAAATTAATATACCTTTCAAATGGGTAAATGAATGAATTGAGAAAGCACCCAATACAACCCTGCTGCAACCAAAGCAGTTGATGGGATGGTTAATAACCAAGCTACGGCAATTTCTTTAGCTACTCCCCAGCGAACCTTATTCATCCTTTCAGCTGCACCAGCTCCCATAATAGCTGTGCTTACCACCTGGGTTGTGCTTACGGGTCCTCCAATAAAAGAAGCGCTAAGAATGACAAGCGCTGAAGCGAACTGTGATGCAAAACCGTTGATTGGTCTGATTTGGTAAAATTTTCCTCCCAACGTACGGATTAATTTCCAGCCACCGACCGAGGTTCCTAATGCGATCATCGCCGCACAGGCTATCATCACCCATAAAGGTACCGAAAATGATCCTAATAATCCTCCTGACAATAATGCAAGTGTGATAATACCCATAGTCTTTTGTGCATCATTTGTACCATGAGATAATGCTAAGGCAATCGATGTAAATATCTGGCTCCGTTTAAATACCGTATTTACTTTTGGAGAAGAATTCCAACTCAAAATAAGTAAACCTTTTAATATAAGGAAACCGAATAATAGACCAATAATTGGGGATGTCATCAGTGTGAGCAATATTTTCAATAGGCCAGGTAATAGAATTGCGTGCCATCCTGCTCCCGTTCGCGACTGCCCCGATCAATCCTCCCACCAATGCATGCGATGAACTACTAGGAAATCCAAGATACCAGGTTAATAAATTCCACAAAATCGCACTGGACAAAGCGGCTAATATCACCAGTACACTGATTGCATCAGATACAACCACTTCATTACCAATGGTTTCTGCCACAGCAACACCAAAAATAAATGGACCACAAAACTCTGCTACGGCTGTCATTCTAAGTGCTGTGCGGGCAGAGAACGCTTTACTAGCGATCATTGTTGCGACGATATTACTTGAATCGTGTATTCCATTTAAGAAATCAAATACGAGTGCCAGTACAACGACAGCAATGATCAATGGAGGCATCGGCAAGT
>CAVUOY010000024.1:0-3965 GCA_963743215.1 uncultured Chloroflexia bacterium | reverse complement strand
AGTACCATGGTGTAAGTACCTTTAACCGGGGGGGTCAAGCCTGCCTTCGGATCAGCCACAAACACGGCTTGTTGAGGCTGCAACCCGGCTAATTTTTGTTGCAGCTTGGCATCCTGACCGAGGTAGTACGTTTCAGTGGCTTCTACTCCGAAGCTCGCCACGTTGATCGTTCTTCCATCGGGTGTGTTCCAGGTTATGGCGACAAAAGGCTGCTTGGTGGTGAATTGAGCGCTGAAGTAAATGGCGATATCCTGAGGGTAGTCATCATAGGGGTAATCGAAAGTGTATGTAATGAGCTCCTCGTTCATCTTTTCACCCGGAATAATGGTCTTGAGCGCAGTGCCATTCAAAGTGCTTTGGTCAATCGTTTCGGGTAATTTGTTTTTCCGAAAATAATTAGTCCAGGCGGGTTGGGCAAATTTTGGGTTTTGATACCAGATCCCTTCACCAGCGCGCCACAGGGTGACCGCTTTCTTATATGGAAGCGAAACCAGTGCATAGATGGAAATCAGGATCAATATGGCGATGATTACCAGGCCCAATATGGCCGAAGGGTAGCGGGTAAATTCTTTGAATGTATTTTTGATGGCTTTCATTGCGGCCTGCTTTCACCACCTATTTTCACCCTGGGGTCAACCAGGGAATAGGTAATATCCAGCAGGAAAACCGTAATCACCAATAAATACGCAAATACAACTGTGGAGCCGACAATCACCGGCGTATCGTACAGCCCGATGGCGGTAAAAGTAGCCCGCCCAAGACCCGGCCAGTTAAATACGGTTTCAAAGATGGGCGCTCCGGTCCAGGCGATAATCACGAGCAAGGCAAAATTGGTGATGATGGTGGGTAAAGTGGGCCTGAGAATGTAACTGCGCTCGATATTCCTGGAGGTCAGCCCTTTGGCCTTGGCCATATCCACGTAATCCTCGCTGGAATAGATGAGGAAGAACGTCCGCCAGTTGTAAGAGCTATAAAATATTTGAGAGAGGGTGATGGCTGTAATCGGCAGAACCATATGCTTGATTAAACTCAAGGCATACAATAATGGTGCTGAAGGGGGTGGTGCATCCACCAGTCCTCCAAATGGCAGCCAGTGAAGCAGGGCAGCAAAAATCAGGATCAAGAAAATTCCATAAAACCAGCCTGGAGCGGAGTTAACCGGAGCCAGGGTAACACACAATTTATCAAAGAAACTGCCGTATTTTCGGGAAAGAGAAAGAGCAATGAGAACTGCGAGAATGAAGAGGAAGACGTCGGCGGTGCCAAAAAGTAAAAGCGTGGCTGGAAGGCGTTCCAAAATGATATTTCTGACCATTTTTGAGCCGCTATCACTGGCCATTTGCAGGGCGCGCCCCAGGTTGAGGGTGAGAGCATTGCCTAAATAGGTGAAGCTGCGCACCAAAAAAGGTTTATCCAATCCCAGGCGTTTTTCCTGGATGGTAATTCGATCGGCCATTTGTTTTTGTTTTTCTTCTGCCGTTAGCCCTTTAAAAACCGGATCCAAAGCCAGCTGTTGTGAAACGGCTTCCATTATTTGCCCGCGCTGGATCTTATCAACATACCCACCCATATTGGCGATCAGGATGGTCAGGTAAACGCTGGCGACCACGGTAAAAAACAGGATTACCACCCGCACAGCCGTATAGCGCAGCACACGCGAGAGGGTGGTGAGGGTGGCTTTTCGCTTGATTGCAGCGCTCAGATTGGTGTCTATGGGGATAGAAGCTTCACTCATGGTGACTCACTTTCGTTATAGAATCACTTAGTATTTTTAATGGAGGCAGGCGCTTGCCTGCCTCCATTTTTTATTGATTGAAAAACCTTACTTCGCTACAAACTCAACGTCGGTGATGTTGGGGATGCTCACCGCAAGTGAGGTGGTAACGACTTCAAGCTTGTTCGAGCCTGCAACAAGCTTGCTGGTAACGTCAGCAGCTAAGGTGACGGTGTAGGCACCATCTGCACCAGCTGTGGCATCACCCTGGGCGACAACCGCACCAGCGGCATCGAACACCAGATATTTAACGGCATCGATCTTATCCGCTGGATAGGGTTGGTTATTGAAGGTTACAGTTACATTAAAGGCGGCCTCAGAACCAATGGTGACCACTGCCGGACCATCAACAACTACCTCTGGAACCATGGGTGTGCCGAAGATTTCCCAGCGGGAGGCAGAGTCAACGTAATTGGGGTTGCGCAGCAGGGTGAGGCTCTTCTCAACCGGGAAGGCCTTGTTCAGGTAGTAAGGACCTGTGCCGATCCAGAAGTGGCCTTGAATCTTGAACCACTCATTGGTGTGTGACCAACGCAAGGTGGCATCATCAGCAGTGACAAACTGGCCCATCGTGGGTGCAAAGGGGATCAGGTTCTCGCTGGTGGCAGTCGCTAGCCAGCCCTTGAGAATTTCGATACTTGGACCGGCGATTAAGCTGAGCCACTCGACCTCCTTGGCGCCTGCCTTATCGGTGGACCAGGCCAGCTCAGTGGTCTTATCAGTGCTGGCATCCGCCAGATTACCAAGCGCAACGATCTGCCAGGGTGGTGCACCCCAGCCATAGCCCGAACCTCCCGGGTACCAGGATCGGACCATCAACTCGGCATCCAGAGCGATGAAGTCGTCATAGGTGCTGATCACTAACGGGTCAGTTGACTCAATCACGATACCCTTGACGTGCGAGAGGTATGCATCCACCTGCACTGCCAGAGCCTCGTCATAGTTCAAGCTGTCCGGCTTGCCAACGTCATAGGTCATGATCATACCCATGACGAAATCAGCCACCGAGATCGGGCTGCCATCATGGAAAGTGACGGTGCTGAACAGATCAGCGGGATAGGTAACGGTTACCTTCGAGTTGACAGTCTGGGTTGAGGTGTACTTATCACCAGCGGTAATCCACACCTGGTTTGTTGCGTCCCAATCTGTCCAGGCTTCAGCCGGGACCTCGATCGAGGGCAGCGGTGGTCAGGGTGACCCAATCCAACGTCTTGGCGACGGGTAAACCTTCTTTGACCACGATATCCGCTTTTTCGATGCGCTGTGGCCAAACCAGACCGGTGTATGGATCAGCAACGACGCCAAAATCACTGGTGGCGCGCTGAGGCATGGAGTCATAAATCCAGTTGGAGCCAGCGATTGGGTTCCAGGGCTCGACCAGGATACCGGGTTGAGCGATCCGCATGGTGCCACCTTCTTGGCCTTTGAAGCGGATGGTGAAGGGATAGATCTGGGCGCCAGCTACGCCACCAGCCAGATCATAGGAAACCTGCATGTCTGCGGTCATGGGTGAGAAGGCGACCTGGTCCACCAGCCAGACACGGTTTGAATCCTGCATGGCGAGCTCGAGGCAAGACACAAACAGGCTCTTGCGCTCGTCCAGGGTTGTGAAAGCATTGACCCACAGCTTGTCAGCGCAGCCATCGGTCCCATTGTAATACTCGGGGGCATTTATATAGGCCTGCCACAGAGGGGAGCCTGAGCCGAGGGGGGTATAGAAATAGGCAAAGTTGGTGGCGTCATCACGGCTGATGGCGGTGGTAATCCACCCGCCGGTGTAGAAGTGCATCTTGCCCTCAGCCGGGTCAGATGAGTTCCAGATGGGAGAAGCTTCACTGCGGGTCTTGTACTGGCGATCCGTGGTGAATCCAACCGTCTCCAGCTGGTTGCAGATGTAGTCACCAATCAGTTTGCGCTCATCTTCCGTGCGGATGATGGCGATGATGGTCACGGGGGCATCGTTGAACATCCACTTGCCATCCGCGCCTAAAGTAGCGCCCATCGCAGTCATTTCCGCATCGATCACGGTCTTGGCAGTGTCTGGGTTGTAGGCATACTTGACTTCCAATGCCCGTACGGTATCGATGTATTTGGCATAGTCAGGGAAGGCGCTGTTCAGGGTGGTGAACTTCGGCTTTGCCAGACCGCCATAGATCTCCTGGACGATGTAGTTGCGGTCCACCAGGTAGTT
>CAVUOY010000023.1:0-7150 GCA_963743215.1 uncultured Chloroflexia bacterium | reverse complement strand
ACTTTTATTCCCAGCAAGCAAGTTTGCTGGAAATCGTCCAGGTGTATTAATTTCTTGCCAACCAGGGAGTTATGTCACTATACTGCGGCAGGGATATGGGGGTGAAACCGAGAATAATATAAGCTCGACTTCGATCATCAGGGTTGTGGATGGAGATGGCAAAGTGTGGATAGACTTGACCAATCCTGAGAAAATTCCAGTGGTCAGCCCACAGATAGCTTACCTGACGACCAATATCATGAGCGATGAAAGTCACGCTTGCCCAGCCTGGGTCACCCAAAATGCGCTAGAAATCGGGCTACCTGCCGCAGCCAAGGTCAGCCTAGCTAGAGGACTTCCGATGCGTGGACGCTCGGCTACACTCCCCAATTGGCTATTGGTGTGTGGATGGGGACGTCTACTGGTGAAGGCGCAGGTGGAATTAACGTCGATGTGCGGGAATGGCACGCACTCATGGAATACGCATCGAAAGATATGCCGGTCCAGGAATTCGTTACACCATCAGGAATTAGTAAGCTCCAGGTATGTGATCCATCCGGTAAGCTGGTCACCCCCTTATGCCAGACTATCGTACAGGAGGTTTTCTGGCAGGGAATGAGCCAACACAACCCGACGACTTGTACCAGAAGTATTATATCAATCGTGAGACTGGGCTGTGAACACGACATATCCACAGATTTCGATTTGGTAGACGAGAAGATATACCTATGGTGCCACTTGAAGTGGTGGAATGGGAAAGCAGCTCGTTTGACCATGCCGCCAGATACTTATGATGATATCAACCCTGCGACGGCTTTGTCGGAAGAAGCGCAAATCACCAGCCTGAGGATGTTTGACCATGTGAGTGGGCAGCTATCTATACTCAGGTAGTGCCACAGGGGATGGCTTTGAATACTACCGCCTGCAGGTCGGTGAAGGGATATATCTCTATAAGTGGATCGAGATTGGCGAAGATGTTCACCGCCGTGTGAGTGATGGGTTCCCGGGGCAGATGGCAGACAACGGAGTTGGAAGGCACGTTCATACTAGAATTACTGGTGTACAGGACACAGCAAAATTGAGTGGACAATGATCCAGCTGACGATCGATAACACCTTACCCCAGGTGCAGATCCTCTCCCCAGAGTTGGTGAGCAATTTTCTGCCCAGCAAAACCCGATCATTGTCATGAATGCATCAGTAAGTGATAACCAGGCTATCCAGCGGGTTGAGTATTATGTGGATGGTGAGCTGGAATCAACTTTGGATGAGCCGCAATGGATCATATTATGGAGCGCTCAGCCGGGTGAGCACAGGTTAGCATTAGCATATGATCTGGCGGGAAATGTATTCGAAACTACGGCTACATTTTCCGTGCATGAATAATAGCATCAACATAGCCCAGCTATGTACCGCCAATTGAATGTTGTGGATTATCCGGTCGGTCTTGTAATAAACTATACGTCAACAAAATGATTATTATACTGCTTATTCAGCTCGCCGACACGCCGGCAATCAGCATCCAAGTGGAGGCGGCTTCCTCATATCAACCAGGTGGAGTGTTGAGAAGGAGTTCTCGTCGGGGAAGAGACGCTTACCTGTACCTATGATTAATGGGTGAATCAGCAGCACGTACTGGTCGATTAAGTTCGCCTGCATCAGCGTTTTCACCAGCTCTCCACTCCCCAGGATCATGAGATCAAAGCTCGTTTCTTGTTTGAGTTTAGCCACAGTATTGGCCGCCTCGCCCTTCAGCAGGAAGGAATTCATCCAAGGGAGCGGCTCTGACAACGTCCTCGAAACCACATATTTATCGTTTTATTAAGCACATCGGTGAAGGGATTGGGTTGTGGCATCGTTGGCCAGACCGATGCAAAGTCCTGGAATGTTCGGCGGCCGAATAACAAAGCCCCTTCTTTAGACATCCCCTCCGCAGCCACGCTGCCTATCACCGGGTCGGAGTAAGGACCTGCCCAACCCCCGTGGGTAAAGCCTCCCCGCAGATCCTCGTCTGGCCTGCCTGGAGCCTGCATGACTCCCATCCAGGGTGAGACTCTCGAAAATGGTAATTTTCCTCATCTTGAACTCCTAGTACAATAACTTTAACTGTCTATCATAAGCAGATTAATGCCCGACCAATCGAGGATAGACAATATCGGACTTTCAGTGAAATTATGAAGTCTTATCTTGTACAAGTATCTACGCAGATACCCCAATCTATCATGAGATATTAGACCAATTATAGCATATTAGTAATAATTGAAAGAAAAGTTTGCTGGTCACACGTATATTCAACGCCTGGTCTTTCAAAACATGGGTAATGTAAAGCTTTGATCCTTTCGTAGAAATGAACGGTGATGAAAGTGGAATGTATACAGTCTAATATGAAAAAAAGCTGGCGATTTTCAATTCGCCAGCTTGAAGGCTTAGTGATTGTTTATTGAAGACTTGAAATCTGTAAATGATTTTTGCGGATGACGCTTAAATATCTGCCGCTAGAAATATACGAAGAAAGTTCCCCAGATTTGATCTTTGACATATGTTTCCCCAGTTTTGATGGAAATTTCGACCAGGATAATCTTAGAGATCGGATCGACGATATCCACGGCACTTAATAGGTAGGTAGTAAATCCAACAGTACCACCGCAATCAGTATACAGGTCGTATTTTCCCCGATATACACTATCATTATAATTATAGCGACCAACCCAGGTGCAGTCTTCCTGATACGTTACAGCATAAATATCCAGAAATTGCACATAGCCACCAATTTGGGCAAATGTGTCTGATGCGCCGAAGAATAACCCTTCAGAATTATATTTATTCTCATAATCCGCCAGGTTCGGGGCAGCAGAGATGGCCACACCGAAAACCTCCCCATTATAGGCCCAAGTAGTACCGTTAACTTCCTTCCAAGTATCGGGCACGTCTACCGTAATATTCCCAGTAGCATCAGAACAGGTGATGAATTCGCTGGCATCACTAGCCTGGCAAAGATCAGGGAAGGATGATCCTGCATCCGTTGGTGATATATCTGCAATGCTTGTGGCAGTTGGTGCAGGAGTTTCTGTTGGCACCTGGTTCGTGTGGGAGCAGGAGTATAGGTTGGAAAAGGAGTATAAGTGGGAGCTGTTGTAGGCGTCAGAGTTGGAGGAGGAGGGGTGGGAGTTCCGGTTTTCGTAGTGGGTCCGCATGCCGAACTAATAATCATGAGTACTGTGCTAAGAAATAATAAGGATTTTATCTTATTCCCATGCATGGATTTTCCCTTTATTCAATTACAAAGAAAAATGAAAAGTGATGGGATTCTTCCCTAATCAAAAATTAGTTTACCATACAATTAAAAATATGCATCCAAAATTTGATAGGTGGATGCAAAAGCCAAAGGGGGAAGTTGGTGAATGGGGAAGTAAGCTACTTGCCCGGCATCATCCCCGGGCTTTAATTCCCCCGATTGGATTTGGGCTTGATATACGATCAATATACTCGCACCGCGGTGGATGTTCCTGACCAAAGATCACATCCAGCAAACGAATCTCACCTATCACCAATCCAGTCTCTTCCAGACATTCCCGCTGGACAGCGACTTTTGGATCTTCACCCGCGTCCACAAACCCACTCGGCAACGTCCAGCGACCCTTTTGGGGATCATACCGGCGTTGAACAAAGAGCACCTGATCGTTTTTCCGGATCAGAACCGCAACAGCAACCTTTGGATCAGGAAAGTATACCCAACCACATGTCGAGCAGGCAGGTCTTACTTTCCCGGTATGCAAACGTTCAATTAGCTCGGTGCCACAACGGGGGCAAAACTTGATGGGACCTTCAAACATCAACGTGCTCGAAGACGCAGGATGATAGCTGTGATTCCCGCGATAATAGCAATAGCTGCTAGGCTGATTTCAACGGTTAGCACAAGGTAGTTAAGGAATGATAAATTCGGAGCGGCTGGTGCCTCCGATTGAGGCTCAACGGATATAGACGGATTACCTGCGGCTAGCGAAGAATCTGCTGATTGGCTTTGTGTGGAAGAAGCTTCACTACCTGGTGCAGCAAGTTTAGCAACGGGGGGAGGTGTTTCAGTGGGAACAGGCGTCGGTGAACCTGTTAGTTCAGGGGTTAAAGTGGGTGTGGGTGTGAAGGTAGGTGTGGGCGTGAAGGCAGGTGTGGGGGTTGGTGTCTCTGAGGGGGTGGGAGAGGGGGTTAGGAGAATGCCCTCCAGAAATTGTGAGTTTGTGTTTGTGGGAGTAGGGCAATTATTGATACCCATTCCGCTCGGTTCCGGGTTACTGTTGTAATATTCTTCACAGGAAATGCGAGCGGTCTCGGTCTCTTGATCAAAAATCGAAATTTCATTCTCAGGTGTACCGGTAGGTGGATAGACGTAGAGATAAATCGTGGTGGGAGTGGCAACCTCTGTTTGTCCTATTTTTAATGAATAAATATCTGGTGTAAGCGTGGGCTGAATGGGCGCTCCCATCATGACAACCGGGGCTGATTTTGTTGGAGAAACAGGTGAAGTGTTGCTACTCTCCGCTTCTCGCGGCAGAGACTGCTGTGCAACCGGGTTCGACGCCTGGGGTGCACTTGCAGGCTGGGAGGATCTAGAAAATATTGAATTACCGAAGATAACCAATGCGAGTAAAACACTTGAAACTGCAGAAACAATACCAAAAACCGGGGCTAAGCGGAAAGTTGGCCGCGGTTGAGCGGCTTCGGCTTTGACGAAGTAGTTGTGCGGAGCACGCAACCTGGGTAGACTTCGAACCAACAGACGCGTTTTACTAATCTCCTGGAGCTCCCTGCGTAGATCAGGATCTGCTTTAAGCCGTGCTTCAAATATGGCGCGATCCTTACCACCTAGCTGGTTATCCAGGTATGCTGAGATCAGTTCGTAATCACGCGTTGTCATTTGCTTATTCATCTTGCACCCTTATTCCAGACGAAATCCAGAGGGTAAAAGTTCCGCAAATCCATGTAAGCAATCTCGCAGGCGTGACCGAGCGCGTGCCAGGCGACTTTTTATAGTGCCAATCGGCTTGCCGATAGCTTCGGCAGCTTCAAAATAATCCAAACCTTGAACGTCTACCATAATTACAGTCGATTTGAAATCATCGGGTAAATTGTCCAGACAATGCTGGATGGCATTTTGAAGTTCTGCCCGCTGGACTTGCTCCTCAGGTTGGTCCGTCGGGTCTACCATCCACTTTGCTGATTTGACTTCTTCTCCCGTATCGTCTATCGGCTCCAAGGGAACAGTCGGACGCCGTTTACGCCGGCGCAGTTCATCGTAACAAGCATTTGTCACAATACGGAGCAGCCACGCTTTGAATGAACCGCCTCGAAAGGATCCTAAATGGTTGTATGCTGAGATGAATGTATTTTGGGCAGCATCGTCAGCAGATTCTTCTTCGCCGATCATGCGATAAGCATGGCTGTAAACCAAATCTTGATATGCCAATACCAGGCGATTAAATGAATCCACATCGCCGCCCCTTGCTGCCTGGATCAGTGCAATCTCGTCCACATGGTTATTTTAACGCATATCACGGATGTAAGCTATTGCTTCAGATGGATATGAGGTTTAAAATCGATGGAGAGGCGACAAATGTCTGATTCATCTGATCCAGTTTTCTCTTCCTGTTTAACTATTGCGATCGTGATCGGATTGTTTCTGGGTTTACTGTTTCTCATTTGGGCTGGGATTTCGATTTATAGCACTTTCATGCTTGGGTGATAAAACTATGCCGATTGATTTGAGCCGAATTAAAGCGATCTGTTTTGACGTGGATGGGACATTAAGTAACACTGACGACCAGTTTGTTCAAAAACTGGATACGTGGCTATCCCCGTTGCGATTTGCTTTCAAGAACCGGGATGTACATAAATTCTCCCGTAAGCTAGTCATGTTTACTGAAGGACCTGGGAATTGGGCATACAATCTTGCAGATCGAATTGGGCTGGATGGAAAAATCGTTGCACTGGGAGATCGGTTTTACGAGATGGGGATCGGAAAATCTACTCAGCCATTTCAGATTAACACCGGCGTGAGAGAGATGCTCGATAAGCTATACTGCCATTATGCGCTTGGTATTATCAGTATCCGGGGGGCTAAATCTACGTATAAATTCCTGAATCAATTCGAGCTGATACCATACTTCGTCGCAGTAGCTACCAGTCAGACCTGCAAACACACCAAACCCTATCCTGAGCCCTTATTATGGGCAGCAGCGAGATTAAACGTACCGGCAACTTCCTGCCTCATGGTTGGTGATACGGTTGTTGATATCATCACAGGGAAGAAAGCAGGAGCTCAAACAGTAGGTGTTTTATGCGGTTTCGGCGAAAAAAAGGAACTTGAGCGAGCAGAAGCTGACCTGATACTGGATAACACCGCAGATTTAGCGGATTATTTACTGGAGCGCAGCTAAACCGATCGCGATTGTCCAGGTATAGGCGCATACCTTATTCCAATCGTGTAATTTGCAGGAGCAAGTTAGAGATCAGGGCGGGGGAATAAAATCCCTGAAAAATGCCTCATCCTAGCATTCGGCGCATAAAAATATATTGGTTAAATGTTATTTTTTATCCTCCTCCTGCAAGTCAACCAACATTCTTTGGTACACTTTGACATTGGTTGGGTTGAGTGCCAGAATTGTCATCAATGAATCAATGGCTGCTTTGTGATTTCCAGCCTGAAGGTACATATCCTTGGATATCTCCAGCTGGTTAATGGCTTCTTCCTTGCGTCCTAACAGGCGGTAAATCTCTGCCAAGCGGCGATAAAGGGTCGGTAGATTTTGATTCTCAGCTATTTTTGTATTTATATATTCTAAAGCTTCGGTGGTTCGATGAATGGTGATGAGGTGATTCAGGTAATTATCTAATTCAGACATAGCCTGGTTTTCCTGCCCCAGGCGGATATTTAGATCAAACAACATATCACGCGCTTTTCCATCTTCAGGTTCCATGGTGCGGATTTGCTCGAAGACGCGGATTGCATTCCGCCAATCCAAGCTTTGCATGTCTATATCAGCCATCCGATGCATCAGCTTCACTTTAATATTCCGATCAATGTTGGATTGTTGGGCGTAACGATACGCGTTGGTATATGTCTTGCGAGCCATGGAAAGGTCAGCCAGGTTGTAATACGTCTCAGCCAGCTTGCTATA
>CAVUOY010000022.1:0-244097 GCA_963743215.1 uncultured Chloroflexia bacterium | reverse complement strand
ATACAATCTGGAGACCCCTCCGGTCAACCCATTTTAATGTTGCCAGGTGGTCTCAGTACCGCTGAGTTGGCATGGCGCATGATCACCCTGCTAGAACCCAAAAGATATCATCTGGTATGTCCTGGTTACCCAGCGCAGATGGATACAATGACGCAACTCGCGGATGGGATTGTTGAAATCCTGAAGCAAGAAGGCATCAAAACTGTTTATGTGGTTGGGGGTGCCTATGGGAGCATGGTGGCACAGGTATTCATTCACCGCCACCCTGACCTTGTCACCAGGCTAGTTCTCACCCATGCCTATCCTCCCGCCCCCAGCCGGATCAGAACCGTAGATAACGCTTTGCGTTTATTCAGGCGGCTGCCCATGTTCATGGTCAGGAGCATGCTTCGTGCCCAGATGACTGGTCGCCTATCTGCTAACCCCCCAGCTGAGTTATTGCTGATTGCCGCCCAAATCCATGAGACTTTGGACACCCAGCTGACACGCCAGGCGGCGATAAATATCTACCTGCGGATGGTGGACTTCGACCAGCAGGAGTTTACTTTTACAGATCTGGAAAGTTGGCAAGGAAAGACACTGATCATCCTGGCTGAAGATGATCCCACTACCACCGAGACACTGCGCAATGAGCTGTTGGCACTTTACCCGGGTGCCAGCTTGCATATGCTCAAAGGCAGTATTCAAACCACAGCCTTATTGGAAACCAGAGAATATGTGAGAGTGATGGAAGAGTTCTTCGAGGGTAAAACTGGCGGGCAGCGTATGCCTGACGTTGCATTGAATAATTTATAATAATCAGTAGATTTTTCACATAAATATGCCAATGAAAAAACAAAATCCATTTAAACTGCGTGATTATTTGGGAGTAAACCCGGACTATATTACCAGATTGGCCGCAGTCGGGGTTAAAACCACCTCGCAGATGTTATCTGCTGGTCATAGTGCTGAAGCTCGCGGAAATCTAGCCAGGCAGGCTGATCTCCCGTTGGAAGCTGGTGCTCGAGCTGGTGAAGCTCTCGGACCTGGCGCGCTTGCCGGGAGTGAAGGGCATCCGCGCCCGGCTATATTACGCAGCCGGGGTGGACTCTGTCGAGAAACTGGCTGGATTCGAGCCCGAGTCATTATTAGCGATCACCGCCAAGTTCGTTAGAGCGACCGGTTTCGCTGGGCTGCCACCTTTACCCAAGGAAGTTCGCTCCACGATTGCCAATGCTCAAAAATTACCCAAATTGGTAGATTGGAACTAATTTTCTTCTACCATGCTAGCAAACGGTATTCCTTCTCAGTTTGATAGCCCAGCTTACGAGCCAGTGCCGCGGAAGGCAGGTTATTTTTGTCGCAATTCCAATACGTCTGGTACCCCTGGCGTTCCATCTCGTGAATCAAGTACGCACAGGTGATAGCGGCATACCCTTTGCGCATGTGATGTGGCTGCGTCTCGACACCAATTTCGATCACGCCATTCGCTTCAGGCCCGGCGAAGGACTCGCACAGCAACTCATCCCCACACAACAGGCATAAACCGTACCCCCATTTCAATGCCTCCTGCACGCTGCCGAACATGCGGATGAGCATGTTCCTTCCCACGATCTGCTTGCCCAGGGTGTGGTCCAGGCGAAGCAGCTCACAGCCCACTGGCACAATATATGATCCCAGATCACCTTCACGATCAGTGAATTCCAGCACGGAACCTATATACTCGGGGTTCACTGGCATGAGCGACCAGCGTGGGTCTTCCTGCCACAATCCCACAAGCGTATCCCCCTCCAAGCGCAAGTCTGAGATCAGCTGATGAAGCAAGAGTGGCGGTAAGTTTCCCGCCAGGTAAATGGAGCCAAATGCTGCTTCCTGCACCACTCCCCAGGTGGGTGTCTCGGGGTGATCGGTAAAGACTCGCCCGGCTGCATGCTCGTTTAATACTGCCTGGCAGCGAAGCGAGGCAGGATCAGCCAGGTTGAACAGAGTTCTGAGCTCGGGTGTTACCTGGTTGGAGGTGAGGAGAAGAATATTGTACATATGATCCGCAATGGAATATCCTTTATTCCAGTAAAGTCTGATGAATCTATCTTGATTACAAGTAATATTGCTATGAACAGGAATTCGGTGTCATTCTTGACTTGGCTGCATAACGATGCTGATAATTAGCATAGGTTAATTATCAAATAAATATTTTATCGGATTATGTAGCCCGCACCCAATCTCTCACAATTTCCTAAAGTCAAGATTTAGGAGAATTGGGTGAGGAGTCATCCTGGCGAAATTTCCAGGCATTGCATGCCTCCTCATCCTTTTTAAGTGTGGAGGCAGATACGATAGTTTATATTGTCAGCATCAGCAATTATTTGTTAGATCGCAATTCTTCCCCTATCCCGAGGATTTTTCGGGATGGAGGAAGCGGGAGGGGGTCAGATCTGATTGGTCCCTTCTACTAAAGCAATTTCAATTGCTTTTATGACTCCGTCAAGATCAATAGTCACATCCTGATTCCAAAACCGGATAATCCGATACCCAATTGAGTTGAGGTAAGTAGTCCGTTCATCTTGTTCATCATAATTCAAATGCTGGCTCCCATCTATTTCGACGACGAGTTTTTTTTTCTAGGAGCACAGAAATCTACAATATAATTCCCAATAGCGTACTGCCAACGAAAATGAACACCTGCAATTTGATGGGTACGTAGATGAGCCCATAATCTTGCCTCAGCATGAGTCGGATTATGACGGAGATAACGTGCCTGATGATGTGTCTTATACGTAGATGATTTAGAACGCACGAATAATTAACCCATCCCCCCTCCCAACCTCCCAACCTCCCCCAAGTACTACAAACCAGTACTTGGGGGAGAAGTCAGGCAATCAATGAATCCAGAATTCACAAAGGTAGGTAGGGAGCTTTAGAAAGGTCTTTACGTGATGCTGGTATAGTGCAGGATATACTGCTCGAGCTGGGTGATCATCTCTTTCTGCTCTGAGATGATCGACCGCACCAGGTCACCGATCGAAACCATGCCAATCATTTCCTCACTATCCATCACCGGCAGGTGGCGGATACGCCTGGCAGACATGATCGCCAGACCCTGGTCGTTAGTCATATCGGGTGTGACATATACCACATGCGGGGTCATGATCTCACGCACAAAGGTCTTTTTGGATGTTTTTCCCAGCAGGATCACCTTGCGGGCATAGTCGCGTTCAGAAAATATCCCCACCAGTTTTCCATTTTCCAATACCGGTAATGCCCCGACGTCTTTATCTGCCATGAGCTGTAAGGCTTCGTACACGGTTGCATTCGGGGTGGTACTCCAGACCTCACTCCCCTTTTCACTTAAGATCTTGCGAATCGTCTGCATGGTTGTTCCTCCTCGGCGAATTGGTTTGGCGACCGGTTTTCTATGCCAGAATTATATTCAGAATTTGGATATTTTCAATCAGAGCAATATTAGAATTCTCTGGAAGTATAATCTACTTGATGAATCTTCAGGGTGAGAAAGACCTTCAAGCAGCCAAGATCGAGCTTCAAGCCGCTGAATCCGAGCTGCGCGAGCTGAACGAACAGATCCGAGCCTTCGAAGCGCTGGTGGATAAGCGCCTGGGCAGTCTGTTGGATCAGCTGAGCCAGCTGAACACTGAAACTTCTGCCCTGGATGAGCAGCTGAGACGTATCCGGGAAGAACGGCTATATGGCACAGACCTCCTAGAATACCTAGATGGCGCTCCTCGACCAGTCCGACCGATAGACCAAACCAGCTTGCCTCCAATCGGAATTCCACCCCGGGGTGATGCTCAAGCAGCAGGCAGCAGTTCACCCAGCGCAACCAGGCCACATGTTCCTGATATTAAAGTATTGTATCGCCAGCTTGCCCGACGCTATCACCCTGACCTGGCGCGGAATGATGCCGACCGTGTCATTTCGAATGATCAGATGAAAGAGATCAATCAGGCTTATGGGGCAGGCGATCTTCACACCTTGATGAGATTAGCTGGGATGAGTATTCCTTTTAGCGTAGATAGTCAAGCTTCACAGTTGCATCCAGCTGAAATTAAAAAAGAACTATTATCAGACCTGGAACAGGTAAATCGAAAATTAAAAACCATACGGCAGCAGATCAGACATTTAAGCAGCCTGCCGATTGTAAAGCTCAGCCTGGATGTTAAGCTGGCACGCTATGCTAGGCGCGACCTGTTAGGAGAGATGGTCGGGGAACTACAATATAAATTAGCCCGCAAAATGGCCGAGCGGGATTATCTAAGAGCTCAAATTAGAGCAAATGAAGGGCATCTGGAGCAGTGAGAAAGCCCGGGGGTGTTTACATATTTAAATATTTCAATAATTCGAAGACCATCAATGCGGGCCAGACAATACCCTTCAAAAATCCTAATACGCCAAGCCAGAACGTGGTGGCGTTGCCGATGAAATATACCCATGCTCCGATCAGGCCCAATCCATAGACAGCCCCCGTCGCTCCACCCCGGTGAATTACTCGGGTCCTATATTTTTCTGGTTGTGTTGGGTTCATTTCCGCAGTCATTCGTTCTCCTTTTTTTATCTGTAGCTATCCATATATACGTGGATTAATCGACCTGGGTTGCGCCAATAGCAGGCGGCTGTTTTCGTAGTTGCCGTCCTTATGTCATCAACGATGGCGGATAATCTAATTGGACCAGTTTCACATGTGCATGAGGCTCACGATGAAAGCCGCGTGGCAGCCTGGGCACATCCGGCGTAACCAACCTGCCCAATTTATCACCTAAGAATTGGCAGTCATTTAATCAACACCGCACGAAAGGGGTACCCTGGTCACTTTGTACATCAAGGATGCCAGGTTTTTATCACAATAAATTCGAATATCGTTCCTAATACCCGAATATGATCGGAATGTAGTATACCCAGGGTAGGTGTGCCTGGAAGATACACTCTTTCTCTTGATAACTGTAATAATGTCGCCAATAATAAAATTCGGGCTCGAAAACCAAACCTGACTTTTCAGCCCAAACTGTGACCATCTCATCTCCGGGATGTAATAAAAATCTGACTGATAAAAACCATTTGCATCTGTTGTAGCTATTATCACGCCTTGATAGCTGGCGTACCTTCGATAGATGTTAACGCCTCCCACAGCAGAACCGCTCAGGTTGCGCACAACGCCATACACCACCAATCCAGGTGTCGAAGTTGGTTGAGGTGCGGAAATTTCCCCAGGCAGACTTGCACCATATACACTACTGGTACCCCATGCCACCAACGCCAACATGATGAGAAAAGCAAAAAATATCAGGATTATTTTTGACCTTCTATTTAATCCACTCATAGGTACATCCTTACTTATTATGTTCACTCATACAATACCTTGCTTATTTCCACCCGCTGAACAGGGCATGCCCCGCCTTCATGTAATGGACATCTATGCCAATGAAGCCTGCTTGTTCCAGCCATTTCAGCTGGTCAAAGAGTGGGCTGGGATGGTCGATATCATCTGGGTCGAGATAGCGGTACGTATTCCAGCCTTCCCGCTGAAAGAAATCAAACCCGGCAGTGTTGCCATCCAGCTCCAGGGCTCGCTCTCGCACCAGCTCATCCCAGGCATCTGCAGCCAGCGCCCTGCCTGGAGGTGTAGCCGGCTCGATCATATCAGCAATTATGAAAGCGCCTCCAGGGGAGAGGCAGGCATAAACATCTTTGAACAGTAGCTGCTTCCCCTCCCCATCCAGGTGGTGAATAGCAAGTGACGAAACCACCGCATTAACCGGGCCGTCCAATTTACGCCAGGCATGGTCTGCCAGGTTGAAATTACTTAATCGCACTCTATCGCCAAAGCGGGAGAGCCTTTGACCTGCCCGCTCAAGCATTAATCCCGACCCATCCATGCCCCTGTAGGATGAGCCCGGGATTTCATCCAGCAATAATTCTGCCAATAAGCCCTCGCCACAACACAACTCAAGGACGCTGCAAGGCTCAGACATGTTCCTCAGGAGGTCAACGCTGATGCGCATCTGCCGCTCACGCTCGGGCACGAAGTAGCGCCCATAATCCAGGTAGCGTTGGGAGGTTTCCTCATCCCAAAGATTATCAGGAATGTCACTGGTCATAGAATTCTCCTGGGCTTCTCAGGTAAGCAAAAAAACGGATAATAGATAATCAATTCATAAAATTTATCATACTCGCAATTTGAATCCATCATCATATCTCAGACATAAAAACCGATTAAAATGTTCCTGTAGCCACCATTGGTGATGGCGGCTGATAATGGCAAGGATCAACATAGATTATTACAATATAACGATGGTGGATGGCTAATTCTTGTGATAATTATCCAAATTCACCTCCTTACAAACCTGTCAGGTGCGAAAATTGGCCGCGATCCACGATCGCGGCTATATATACTTTGGGGTAAAATTAATCGATGCTTTATTCACTTGCTACATTTCTTCTGCGAGCGATATTGCGAATTATCGCTCGCGTTACTGTATATGGAATGGAAAACTTGCCCCAGAACAGCACAAGTTTCATTGGCGTTTCCAACCATATCGGGCGACTTGACCCAGCCATTGTATATTATCTGCTCCGCCGCAAAGATATCATCATGCTGGTTGCAGAGAAATATAAGGAACATACCTGGTCGCGCTGGCTGGCTCAGGCAGTTAACGGGATCTTCGTCGACCGCTATAATGCTGACCTGAATGCCATCCGCGAAGTGCTGCGCCGGATCAAACAGGGTGGGATAGCTATCATTGCTCCGGAGGGGACGCGCAGCCCCACCACCTCGCTCATCCAAGGGTGGGATGGTGCCAGCTACATCGCTGCCAGGTCAGGTTTGCCCATCGTTCCCGTAGGCGTCGCTGGTAGTGGAGATAAAGAAGTGGTGCAGCGTTTAAAACACTTCAAGCGATTGCAGATCACAGTGCATGTTGGCCCGACCTTTACCCTGGCACCGCTCGACAATAAAAAGCGGGATGAACAGCTTGCCAGTTTTACCGAAGAGATCATGTGCCGCATCGCAGCTGAGCTGCCAGAATCGTACCGGGGAATTTATGCCGATCATGCCCGTTTAAAGGAATTGCTGGCAGCCAAACCCGGTCTTGAGAACCAATCTCCACTGGTATTGGGTTAGAATCTATAGGATGAGATCGGATTACCTATGAACAGCAGCCACCGTAAAAGCGTCATCCAGGAAGCGCATGCTTTCCTTGATTCCAACCCGGTATATCTGGATACCGAAACGACAGGCTTACACCAATCTGCCGAAGTGATTGAGATCGGCATAATTGATGACCAGGAGAATGTCCTCTTCGAGCAACGCATCCGGCCGCGCGGGAATATCGATCCAGCTGCCCAAAGGATGCATGGGATCAGCCTCGATATGCTCGTAAATGAGCCGACCTGGGAACAAGTATGGCCGCAGGTGGAGGCTGTTTTGTTAGGTCGCAAGATTGGGGTGTATAATGTCGAGTTTGATCTGCGCCTGATCAAGCAATCACTGATGCGCACGTGGTTGAAGTGGACGCTGATGGATGGAAATTTTTTCGATATCATGAAGCTGTATGCCCGTTTTTATGGGGATTGGGATCCCTTCCGTAAATCTTTCCGCTACCAGACCTTAGAACTGGCTGGCAGGCAATGCGGGATCCCTTTACACAATACACACGGGGCAGTGGATGACTGCTTGCTAGCCCGGGCATTACTCCACCACATGGCAGAAAGCGTTTGATATAGATATCATCAATCGGGTGAATGGATTTGAGACAATCCTCGACAATCTAGTTGTTGATAATTAAGCACGAATGGCTAATTACTAATCACAGTTCTATGACTTTACTCGAAGCGCAACTCGAAGCCCAAAACCTGCTCCAGCTCAGTCCGCTGTTCCTGCACAGCAAGACCACAGGCGCAGCTGAGCTATCGGAGGTGGTAGAAATTGCCATCCTGGATAGCTCTGGTAAACCACTGGTGGACGAGCTGGTGAAGCCAAAACGCCACATTCGACAGATCGCCACAGATGAACACGGGGTGACTGATGATATGGTGGATTCAGCTCCCAGGTGGGCGGAAATCCTACCCAAAGTGGAGGAGCTGCTGTTAGGGAAGAAGGTGTGCGTTTACGACCTTGAAAGTGAGCTGTTGACACTGCAGAATTCATATAACAATATCAATCAACGCTGGGTTTTGGATGCAGGAAATTTCTACAGCTTGATGGACCTGTATTCGCGCTACAAGAACGAACGCGACCCCCGCACTGGCATGCTGCTCACTTATACACTCGAAGATGCAGCCCGCCTGGTGGGAATTGATATTGAGATTATCGCATTCAGGCGCGCGCATGAGGATGCCTGGCTGATGCGTGCGATTTTATTGGCTATTGCCGGTTGGAAGGTTTATTATTGATGCAAGAAAATCCAATAGAAGTGAAATATTCCATCCAGGGGATGGACTGTGCTGATTGTGCCCTGAGCCTTGAACGCAGCCTGGCCCAGATCCAGGGGGTTGAAGAAGTAAGTGTTAATTACACTACTGGTTACCTCGAAGCCAATGGTACGTTTAGTCGGCATGATCTGATCCAACGCGTCGAAGCGCTTGGCTATAAGGTAGAAGCTCCTGGGTTACATGACCGGAATAATCGACCTGAGACTACCGAAAGTAAGGGAAAAATCAGGTTGCCGGGTTTCCTGGGATACCTGTATGCTTCCACCCAGACGCGCCTGGCACTGCTGGGTGCCATCCTGCTCCTGATATCCATCCCATTTTCCTTTATCCCTGGTCTGATCGGCAGAGAATGGATAAAAATTGGCTTGCAGATCGCTGCTGCCTGTATTGCCGGATATCCGATCGCCAACCGGGGTTTGAGGGCACTATTTATTGCCAGGCAGATCACGATTGACCTGCTGATGATCATTGCCACGGTTGGAGCTCTTTTAATCGGCGAGACGGGCGAAGCCTCTACTGTGATCATGCTATTTGCAATCGGTGAAGCTCTGGAGGGGTACACTGCAGAACGGGCGCGCAATTCGCTCCACAGCCTGCTGGCACTCAAACCCGAGGTGGCTCACGTGATGCGCCCCTGCGTCGACTGTGAAGAGCACATGGGGCAGAATGGATACACGGGAGGTCCTTGCCCTGTGTGCGGTGAGCATGAAGCCACCCTGGCCGTTGAACAGATTTCAATCGGTGAACGCGTGATTGTCCGCCCGGGTGAGCGCATCCCGGTGGATGGTCACATCTCCAGTGGCGTTTCGTTAGTCAACCAGGCACCGGTCACAGGCGAATCAGTTCCGGTGCGTAAATCTCCCGGAGACAAGGTCTATGCTGGTACCTTGAATGGTGATTCTGCGCTCGAGATCACCGTTTCTCAGCTGGCAACCAATTCAACCATCAGCCGTATCGTTCACCTGGTCGAGCAAGCCCAATCCCAGCGAGCCCCGATCGAGCGCTTTATTGATCGATTTGCCAGGTGGTACACTCCGGCTGTGGTCATTTTAGCCGCAATTGTGGCAATCATTCCACCCCTGTTCTTTCACGCCCCATTTTTGGATTCGAATGGCGTGCACGGCTGGTTGTACCGGGCATTGGCATTACTCATCGTTGCCTGCCCATGTGCTTTGGTGATCAGTACCCCGGTGACCATGGTCAGCTCACTGACTTCGTTAGCAAGCCGTGGAATACTGGTCAAGGGAGGTGCATTCCTGGATGTGCTGGCGCGAACACACCTGTTTGCCTTTGATAAAACCGGGACCCTCACCCTCGGTCACCCCACTGTAACCCAGGCCAGGTCAGTGGATTGCATCCCTGACGTCTGGCGCTGCCCCGCCTGTGATGATATGCTGGCACTGGCTGCAACCGTGGAGCAACGCTCAGAACACCCCCTCGCGCAAGCCATCCTGGCTGAAGCTAAAGCTCGCCAGCTTGCCCATGTATATCCGGCAGCTGAGGCGGTACAATCTCTGGCAGGTCAGGGAGTGCAGGGCATCTCCAATGGCAGCCACATCCTGGTGGGCAGCCATGACCTGTTCCACGCCCGGGATGACGTGTTAGACAGGCAATTGCATGCTGATATTCAATCTGCCGTGGACGAAGGTCAGACGGTGATGTTGGTGGGGAAAGATGATAGTTTACTGGGTTTTGTGACCGTCGCAGATGCGGCTCGCCCCACCAGTGGGGAAGCATTGCGTGATCTGAAAGCAATTGATCCAAACATCCGCACAGTAATGTTAACCGGTGACAACCCAGCCGTGGCAGAGAAAATAGCTGCGTCTCTAGGCAACCTGGACGAGGTGCGGGCAGGATTGCTACCTGAAGATAAACTGGATGCGGTGCATGCCTTGCAATTAAAATACGGACTGGTAGCAATGATTGGGGATGGCGTGAATGATGCCCCCGCTCTGGCAGCTGCCGATGTGGGCATTGCCATGGGAGGCGCAGGCACAGCCCAAGCGATGGAAACCGCACACGTGGTGCTGATGCAGGACGACCTGACCCATTTATCTGATACCGTACGCACCGCCCGACGTACACAGGCGATCATTAAACAGAACATCGCCTTCAGCCTGGCACTTAAGGCAGCTTTCTTGCTACTGACCTTGCCCGGCCTGGCGACGCTCTGGATGGCAGTGTTTGCCGATATGGGTGCGTCTTTATTGGTGACGCTGAATGGGATGCGTATGCTACGTAAAAATGGCTAATGGTTATGCGACAGGCTCTTCGGGGACTACGAAGAACATAACCAGGTAGATGAGTACAAACGAGCCAAACCCAAGCAGTGCTCCAGCAACGAAAACCAAACGGACTACGGTCGGGTCAATCCCAAAGAATTCAGCCAGACCAGCACATACACCAAAGATCATGCGGTTAGTGCGATTGCGATAAAGCTTACGGTTTCCAGTATTCATTTTTTTCTCCTTTAACTTACATTTCTATTAACGTATTTAACCTTGAAAGGTTGCATCCAATCTGACTGACAATTTTATGATCGAACTTTCCCGTAGCCGTTTTCGCGGCTGCTTGCTGGGATTGGCAACGGGAGATGCCCTGGGTACATCGCTCGAGTTTTCTCCACCGGGTAGTTTCTCCCCACTGATCGATATGGTCGGTGGCGGACCTTTCAATCTAGCCCCAGGCGAGTGGACCGATGATACTTCCATGGCTCTCTGCCTGGCAGAAAGCTTAATTGAAATGGGTGGGTTTGATCCAATCGACCAGCTTGAGCGTTACGTACGTTGGTACCGCTCAGGTTACCTCTCCTCCGACGGGCGTTGCTTTGATATTGGCATTACCACCAGCGATGCCTTGCATCGCTTCGAACGTACCCATGAACCCTATCCGGGTCCAGATGCACCCCATACCGCCGGAAGTGGTTCTCTGATGCGCCTGGCACCCGTGCCGATGTTTTATGCCCGCCAGCCTGCCCTGGCGATTGAAAAATGTGGAAATTCTTCCCGCACCACCCATGCTGCCAGGCAAGCTGTGGATGCTTGCCGGTATTATGGCGCTTTACTCACGGGAGCCCTGCATGGGCGAACAAAGGATACGTTGTTGACTGCTCCACAGACATGGGATTTCCTTGATCAGCCTGCCAGGGATATGTTGGTAGATCTCGAGCCAGGTATTACCGAAGTAGCTCATGGCTCGTTCAAGCTCAAACAACCACCTAACATTCAAGGGAGTGGATACGTGGTGCGTGGCATGGAGGCTGCCCTGTGGGCATTCTATCATTCCACCTCCTTCCGCGAAGGCGCCTTATTATCCGCCAACCTGGGTGATGATGCCGATACTACCACAGCCATCTATGGTCAGCTGGCGGGGGCATATTATGGGGAAGAGGGGATTCCGGAGGAGTGGCTATCTAAATTGGCGAAGGCAGACGTGATCACCAATTTTGCAGACCAGCTATTCGATCTTTCCAATTAATTGATAAGTTATGTCCTCTCTGCCAGGGGCGGGGTTGAACCCCGCCCCACTAGCATGTCAATGGAGATCATTCAGCATCGGGTTTTATAAAGGCGAAATATCCATAACCGATACTTAATAATAAATAGATTGCCAGTGAAGACCAGGCAAGCGCATTTTCAATTCCCACGACACGATCATAGATCGCAAGGATTAATCCTAACAGCATGGTAACAAATGCACTGATTACAATCGCGCGGCGCGTTTCTGAATGGGAAGCGTTTCTGGCTAACCAAAATAGGACGGTTAATCCGAGAAATACACTTCCTAATAATCGACCTATATATTGCCCACCCATATCCAGGTTAACCCCATAGGATGCCTCTGTCCACACCGGTGCAAAGAAAAAACTCAAGCCAAAGAGTAATCCTATGATTGAAGTAATGACCATCAATGTCTTTAGTTTCATTATTTTCCCTCTTATAAAAAGAATTTAGATTGATTAACTATTTATCCATGTGATTGTACAGATATTTTCCCCACTAATTGATCATTTTATTTTCGAACTTATTTTATCTTAATTGTAGAATTATCAGGTTAGATAATAATGAATAGTTTTTTATTTTAACTTCATTTGATTGTCATCCATCAGGAATGATCGCAGTTCATCCTAACATCAGTTTTGTGGATTTGATTGAATATATTCCCAGAAATTTCGCATACCTTACTCACCTCGAATAAGTAGACTATTGATAAGCGACTTATCCCTGCAGATTGCCCGCCTTATTAATGCTCCATGCAGAGAAGAGTTTGAATCTCCTCATAATTACTGGCAATCCATATAATTTCTTCTAATAGGGATAGACGCAGTGCAGCCTGAGTCAGCAACGCTGAGAACCTCCCCGACCAATAATCCGCATTTTTTACAAGGGATTCACTAAAATCACCTTGATTTCCATTTAATCAATCCCAGAAATCAAATCTTGGCTATAATCATATTGAGCCATCAATCTTCCTGAGGAGAATCCCAATGACCTTTAAAGAAAAGGTGTATTGGCATGACACCGTCACAATGCCCACCGGCGATTTGTTGGACACCTTGCCGGCTAAAGTTGATCTGGCAGTGATTGGTGGGGGCATCCCGGGGTTATCGGCTGCACTTCACATTGCCAGGCATGGAGTGAGCGTTGCCGTATTGGACTCTGAGACGATCGGTTGGGGCGCGAGCTCACGCAACGGGGGCATGGCTCTCACCGGTCTCAAGCTGGATGCAGCGGTGGTTGAAAAACGCTATGGTTATGACCTGACCCGCCAGTTATTCGAGGATTCACTCGCCTCGCTCAATACGGTGGAAAATATCATCACCCAGGACCAAATTGACTGTGCTTTTGCCAGGACGGGGCACTTGCTGCTAGCAAATAAACCTGCCCACTTCGTTGCCATGCAGGCTGAAGCCGAATGGTATGCCCAACATTTCGACCATGTCACCTTTCCCATTCCCAAAAGTGAGCTAAACAGTGAGATTGGCTCGCAGGTTTACTATGGTGGCCTGCTGGACGAGACCAGTGCGGGGTTAACCCGGCCCAATATGTGGCTGGTTTAGCCAGGGCTGTGGAGAGATCAGGCGGTGCGCTTTGCCCCAAAGCCTGGGTGACTGGCATCCAGAAAATATCAAGTGGTTTCAAACTGAAAACCCAGCGGGGAGAGCTGGCCGCCAGCCAGGTGTTGGTGACCACCGGTGGATACACCGGTGCAGCCACCCCACAATTACGGCGCCGTATCATCCCGATTGGATCTTATATCATTGCTACACAATCATTGCCGGAAAGCCTGGCTCAAAGCCTCATCCCCCACCACCGGATGGTGTTCGATTATAAGCATTACCTGAACTATTACCGACTTTCAGCCGATAACCGCATGGTATTCGGGGGTCGGGCAGCTTTCTTCCCCGAGACGGGCGCCTCCATCCGCAGCAGCGCTGAAATCCTGCGCGGGGAGATGGTCTATATCTACCCCCAGCTAAAGGAAATTGAAGTGGAATACGCCTGGGGAGGGACGCTGGATTTTGCCTTCGACCAGATGCCTCATACCGGGCAGTTGGAGGGGATCTATTACGCCCTCGGTTTTGCCGGTCATGGTGTGGCACTTGGAACACACCTGGGCATGCGTATGGCAGATGCTATCTTGAAGGGTACGGTGAACGAGCTGCCTTACAGCACCTATGCATTCCCGACCGCTCCATTAGGGCTGTACAACGGGAGACCATGGTTCCTACCCCTGATCGGCTTATGGCACAGGATATTGGATTGGATTTATTAATGCGCTAATATCTATTAGGGGATTATCTATCTGGGCTCATTACCAGCATTCGATTAAGCGTTAACCGGTGACCAGCGGTAGGAGCTGATCTGGCAATATTCTCGAAATCCCAGCGAGCGATAGACACTTACACCCATATCCGAGGCTTCCAGAACACCCGCCTTATATCCTCGTACACGTGCCTCAAGGAGTGGGAAAAGCGTCACCTGGGCACCGATCCCCTTTCGACGGGCTTCGGGGATGGTCGCAACCGCGTAGATCCCAGCTACACCTCCACCCAGCTGAAGCAGAGAAGTGGCTACGGGCTTCCCATTCAAGCGGGCTAAAAATGCAATTGTGATTTTCGGGTCACACAGGCTGAGTAATTTTCTCCAGGAGTCCACTACAAAATCAGTCATTGACAATGGAATCTCAAAACCAGCTGCCATAGCCATGCACCATTCCAATTGGGAGGCCTCACTTAATGCAGGTGTGATGTTTAATCCCGCCAGCATTGGCAAACTTTCATTCAGCTCATCAAGGCCAACTGCCATACCAGGACTGTCTTCATCAATGGAGAAGCCGTATCTTTCCAGGTAAGTTGCCAGCTCTGGAGGACGGGTGGATGGACCAACCCACCACAACAAAGGGACATTCCGTTTTTTGCTATCTACGACAACGTGTTGTACGGTTGCATCCACGTTTTCAACCGTTAGCCGGGCGTCCATGATACTGTTAAATAGCGCCATGCGGATATCACTGATCGATCTTTTCACCCCGGGAATATCATTTATCCGCGACCCTTCCAACTTGCTAAAAACAGATATCCAGGAAGCCAGGTTTTCTTCAATTGCAATAATGAGATTTTCAGGCGATAAATCGTGCAGAATTTTATCCATTGGCTACCTTACAAGGAATATGATAAGTGCATGCATATTTTACCTACACTTACTATTTTATAACGTAAAACTTAGCCCCAATCTGGCGCGTGTATAATATTTCCTATCCCCTTATTCGGAGCTTTGAAATGATCCCCAACCAGTGGTATGTGATGCTTGAATCCAAAGAAGTGCGGCATGGCAATATTGTCGGCGTCACCCGCATGGGTGAGAAAATGGTCTTTTGGCGCGACCGGCATGGCATTCTCGCCTGCGCCATTGACCAGTGCCCCCACCGAGGAGTGGCACTCAATGCCGGAAAACGGGTGGGTGACTGCATCCAATGCCCCTTCCATGGCTTCGAATATGATTCCAGCGGCCGCTGCACGCTCATCCCCGCCAACGGGCGGACCGCTGATATACCGAAGACCTTTAAAGTCAAGACCTACCCGGTTCAGGAGCTGCATAACCTCGTCTACTTGTGGTGGGGTGAGCCACGCGTAGAATATCCTCCCCTACCCGATTTTGATTATATGCGTGACCCGAACCTGGTTTATACCTCCGCCACTGACCTCTGGCATTCCCATTACTCGCGTGCGATCGAGAACCAGCTGGATGTGGTCCACTTGCCCTTTGTACATGCCAGTACCATCGGGCGTGGCAACAAGACCGTTGTCCATGGTCCGCGTTTTCAGGTAGATGAATTCCCTGGTGGGCATGATTTGATCAACATCTGGCCTAAAAACGAAATTGAGCAAGGCCAGGTACCACTCAAGCCGAATGCTGTGCCTTCCACAGATAAGAACCCACAGCTCCAATTTCGTTTCCCCAACATCTGGCACAACTGGATTGCGGATACATTTCACCTCTTCCTGGGTTTTGCTCCCATCGATGATGAAAACACGAAACTTTACCTGCGCACTTACCATACTGTAAAGGCGCCTATCGTGCGCCAGGTTTTCAATTTCATCAGCAATATGAGCAATATCTATATTGAGAGGCAAGACCGGCGGGTGGTAGTCACACAGCGCCCATTTCGTTCCGAGCTGCATATGGGTGAGAAGCTTATCCCGGGCGATGCCCCGGTGATTGAATATCGTCGCCGGCGCCAGGCGCTGATCGACAGAGGGTGATCATAACCTAACAAGGGTTACGGGCTAAACAGGTTTGACTGCATATATTACATTAGATTAGCTTTTTGATTATCAACATCGAGTTCTAACAATACTGTGAGGCGTGAAGCATCAATTTTACCTGTAAAATATATTGTTTTTACATATCGATCATGCTAAACTAAAATGCATTTCGAGTAATTGATTTGAGGAGAGTTGATTATGCAACGACCAGCTCACGTTGATGCCCAATTTTCTTTGCCCAGTAATAACTCTCGATTGATACCCATTATCCTCATAATTCTATTTGCAATGCTGATCCAAAGCTGTAGCTCACCTTCAGCTCCGAAGGGATCATCGCCTGAAAATCTGCCAGGAACAGCAGCGTCTTCAAGCGCCGCATCCGGATCGTCGCAAATTGACGAGCTTGAACAGGCGATGACACTCGACCAAGCCCTCAGCATGACGTTAGAGGATAACCGGCCGCAAATTCTCCGTCAAATGGGACCTCCCGATGTTTTCAGGATCACCTTCCAGGAATTGAACGGAACCCGGATACGCCAGGAAGAGTGGTCATATTTTGACGATCAAACCCGTTTTGATTTTATCAATGGCACACTGCTCTGGACAATTAATTTAAATGCCATACCAGACCTGGCAGTCAATGCCAGCACTTACAATCCTCTGAACTTTAGCGACGGGATGACCATGGAAGAAGTGCGTACCTTATTGATTGACCAGCAACTCATGCAAGTCGACCTGGCTGATTACGGAGTACAATCCGGCCAGACTCTGGCGGGCGACCAAATATTGTTGGGATTTGAGGCAGGTAAATTAGTCTCAGTGCGAACTTTTGAATTGGTACAGGGGGTGACGCAATGAAGGGTGACCCAATGCCTAAAATCATTTCTGGTATCCTGATTGTACTTATGATAGCCGGGTTGCTACCAGCCCAATACTATGCTTCCGCTGCTCCCGCAGCCGCCGGTGTATCATCGCTTTCGATCCCTGGTCTCGACTTTTTAAGCGCCTGGATTGGACGCGACAAGACCTACGAAAGCGCTGAGGAATACATCACTGAGCGTAACCAGTACTATGACAACCAGCGCACTACCTTGCGGGGGAAATTTAAGGAATATGTGAGCGGACTCGCCAGCGGTTCATCAGACGCGCCAAAAATTAACCCAATGCGCGATTCACAGGTTGCTGCATATGTCATCCAAGTTTCTCTGATAGAGCAGCAGCGTAAATCTGCGCTGGCATTTGCTGAAGCAGTTAAAAAGGGTGCCAAGCGCAACTTCGACCAGGCGCTCAAAAGAGAAATCCAAGACCGGGTGATGGCCACCGGTATGATGCAGCGGGTATTTGGAGCGATCATCTCAGGTTTGGGGACAGCACAAACTATGGTCGATGCGGTAAATAATAAATTCGACCAGATTCCGGGTGTCGACCTGCAGCTGCGCCAACTGCGTACCCTTTCAGACCAACTCAGGGATGCCACGGGAGTTTTTAATGGACCCAGTATTGACGGACTGGAAGAAAAGTTGCGAAGCTTATCTACCAAACTCAGGAATAAAGCCGGCATTTCTCGGGATGAGCTAAATGAAGTCTCCCAACAGATCGGTACGTTCAAGTCACGCCTAGAAGGGTTAGCAGCGCCCGATCAATTGCAAATTGCCGGTAATGAAGTATTCGGTGACTTGGGTATGCAGCTGGTGGGATTTTCTCAGGGTACCGCAGCCACACAGGCAATCCTTAACCTGCTTTCCAGGCGACAAGGAGTGAGTTACGAGCAGATCCGCGCCCAGGGGCTGGCCTTACTGGCTGCCGGTGATAAAGCGCGTTGCAGGGCTAAGGCAGAGGCTATCCAGCAAGCATTGCTGCAGCTGGCCCAGGAGATGGGGCAAGAAATCAAAATCAAGCCGCCAAGCGAATTATGTAACGAAATCAATGGTGCCAGGCTGCTAGACGAGAAAGCTTCGGCCACGGAGACACCCGAAAATAACACCAGCGAGATTGACAACCCTGACAATGTGGAATTTAGCGAGGATAGCTGCGCCTGCGGGGATTTCAAGGTAACGAACGCTCTTCCATGGGGGAATTCCTCATTGTCCTGCACTTATGAATGGATCGGACCCAGCGGGGTAACTAACACATTGAGCTTTGAAGTATCCCAAATATATCATCTGGACGAACAGAATCCTGCATTACAGGACGAATTCAATGATTTACAGTACTTTTCGGATGACATCCAACCACCAAACGTTGCCAATCAATTTCTTAACCAACCCGACTCTGTTGGTGTTGGCACGGTCATCACCGGCCCCGGAGGCCTCAGCTCCACGACCAACCTGGAAATCCCAATGTGTGGAAATGGCAAAGGTGCCTACCCGTACAGTGACAATTACCTGATCACCACCAGACTGTTTGCCTGTGACCTGGGAGAAGATGCACAAGCTTATATTGATGCCATGCAAACATTAGCGCAATGTGCCATGGATTCTATCGAAGTCAAATATCCATAGCACGGGGTGGAAACAACCACCAACATTGAACACTACACATCGATCTTACCTGACCAATATAAGGAGTAAAAATGCTCATTAAATCATTCAAGCTTGTTGCAATCGTTGGGATGCTGCTACTGGTCGTGAGCTGTAATAAGTCCAACGCAGCCAATCCTGGCACTACTCCTGGTTCTGATCAGCCACAATCCAGCCAGGCAGATGATAACCAGGAACAGCAATCCAGTCAAACAAAAGAGAATACTCTATCCGAATTTTCGGGGGGCATCACCGTGCGAGAGGGTTACGACCAGGCACTGCCCAAAGCCCTGGAATGGAGCTCAACTGCAGTATTGTCAGAGGTGAACGAAACACCGGTCAACCTGGAAGGGAAAAGCAAATCCTGGATTTATTCTTTTGCTGATGATACGCTCAAATCTCCTGAGGACCGCAGCATGGGATTTTATGTGATCGTCGGAGAGACTGGCGTTACTGAAGCCAAAGCGTGGGATATCTCCGTCGGGGATAACCTGCTGCAGGCGAATATCGCTGATTGGCAAATTGACACCAGCCAGGCTCTGGCGGCGTGCGAGCAGGTTGGTGGGTCTGAGCTGCGTGCCGCCAACCCGGCCATTTATGTAGCTGCTTGGTTGAGAGGATATGATTATCAAGTTCCCAATGGAATGCCGCAACCCACCTCAAAAAATATTTATTGGATCATAAGTTATCGTGACCCTATGGAAGGTCCGTCCATGTCTTGTGAAGTGGATGGCAACAATGGCAAGGTATTTAGACTGAGCAAAGATCTATCGAATGACCCAGCGGTTAAAACAATCACCGCCCGAACAGGCTATAATACTGCGCTGGCCAAGGCTCAGGAATGGAATCCGGATGCGACCCTGTTATCGGTATCTGTGGAAAACCCGGTTGACGATCAAACCCGGCCGATCGATGGGGTGGCTAAATACTGGCGGTATGAGTTCATTGTCCTACCCGCACCCAGCAGCGGGGATTACCAGCCTTCTTATACTGTGGTCGTTGGCGCTAATGGGTTGATGAGTTTCCGGGATGGTTCCGCTTACGCCTCCTACGTCACTTATGGAAGCCAAGCAGATTGGATCATTGATAGCGACGAAGCTTTCCGTGTTTCTGAGGAAAACGGAGGTAAGGTCTATCGCGACCAGCACAGTGATGCGGAATTCGGAATGCAGCTCGTTTTCGGATTTTACCCGATAGATGAGCTGAATACCTCAAAAAATGTCCGCTGGGAAACAGGTTATGAGAGTGAAACCGATTACGAGAATGAACTTCATTTCCAGATTGATGCGACAACCGGTGATTTGGTCAATCAACGCTAAGTCTGGCATCCAATCATCCATCGAGTAAACCATTTTCGTGCCTCTCGCTACAGATCATAGCGCCTTTATGCCAAGCTAGTAACATCAATCAAAAGCTGCGGCAAGCGTAGCTCAATAGGAGAATAGTTAACCGCTTTGTAGATTAGTATATTTATTCTTTCGTTGATCAATCACAATCGATGTGTGTGAGTGCTACTCACACACATCTTTGTTAGGTCGCTGCCCAATTCACCAGCTAGCATACAACTTGCATCGTTCATGTTGGATCACAGGAATGCCCCTGAGGTCAGGGGATCCCTGGGGTATCCTGTGATCCGATCCTTTCGAGAATGGCGATAGTCATGGAATTGAGAAACAGCATTACCAGTTATAACCCAACTGAAGGAATACCCCGCCAGGCGTGGCTGGAGCAAACCTCCCTGTTCATTTCATCCGCCCACCTGGTTCTGCGAGCTGGTCTCGGCTGGGTTTTCGAGCTGGGGATCAATGCTGATATGCCATTCTTTCAAACGAAAAACCTGGCATTGATCAATCGGGTGACGTTTATCAGCCTGCTGATGGCACTGCCAGGCACATTCCTGCTCATTCTGATGGGCTTTGGCCATCCATTTAGCCTGATGGTCAGTGGGGTACTGGTGGCTTGCCTGGTCCTGGCGTTTAATGGGGCAAAGCATGTGGAATGGTCGAAAACGCTGTTTGCCTTTGCACCCGCCATCCTGATCCTCGCCTTCACCTTGCTCGAGCTCTCTTCGGGGAATATGGATAATCCATTGCGTTATATCCTTTCACGCCAGGGATTGTGTTTAGCTTTGCTGATCCCCTTGCTGATCTTTGGATTTGAGGATCGCCGCAAGGTAGTGGGCGTGCTTGGGTTCTGCGTCGTGCTTTTCCTGATTTTTGATGTTGCTAGTATGCGCCTGGGCGCTTTCAAGGCCGGTAATATCATTGGGTTGAGTAGTGGTCTGTTTTCCGTAATTTCCGGTTTGCAGTACATTGGACTGGCAGCCTGTGTATTGTATATGCAAAACTATACGATCCAGCACGAGCTGCAAACGAAGAGCTCCACTGAAAAGCTATATCGTCTGGCCATCCGGGATGGGATGACCGGTATCTTCAACCATACTTTCATGGAGCAATATATTACCGATGCCATCAATCGCTCCAAACGCTCCCAGAATCCTTTGTCAGTTTTGATGATCGATGTGGATTTTTTCAAGCAAATTAACGACAACTTCGGGCATAACGTCGGAGATCAGGTCCTGATCAACCTGGTCAAGGTGTTGAACAACAACAAGCGGGCGACCGATTACCTGGGTAGATGGGGTGGGGATGAGCTGGTCCTGCTGCTCACCGATACCAACCTGGCTGGAGCTGCCTACCTGGCAGAAAAGCTACGCCACCTGGTTGAAGAACATTCCTTCCTGCATAGTAAACACCTGACCATCAGCCTGGGGGCAAGCGAATATCGCGACGGCGATACCCTGGTGAACCTGATCGAGCGTGCAGATGCTGCCATGTACCGAGCCAAGCGGGGTGGGCGCAATAAGGTGGAAATCCAGTGACTGGCCATTAGCTCTTAGCAATTAACAATCCAGAAGCCAAACGAACAGGTTGGCTGTTATCGACCAACAATATTATTGTTGCTTAGGGTTTAGTAAATACGTGAGCTGCATTTTGAGTTTTTTCTATTCCTTCCGCTATTATGTAACTAGTTTGTATAATATTAGGTAAGTTTTGATCAGCAGCAATCCACATATTTCTAAAAATAATTCTCGATGTACTGTGTTTATGTGGGTGCATCTGTGGCTAGATTACCAAAATTCTGGGTAAAATATCGATATGCGGAGACAGCTACAGCCATGCAGATCAGGCGGGTAACCCGATCTAAGAGTGAAGCCAGGGTTGCCTATGACCGCCTCAGCCTGATTTATGACTGGCTGACAGGTACAAGTGAAACACCTCTGATGCAGCTGGGATTAGATATTTTAGCAGTGGGTAAGGGTGAGTCAGTCCTGGAGATTGGCTCTGGCACGGGTAAAGCGCTGGTGGAGCTGGTTAATCAGGTGGGTGAATTTGGATGTGTGTACGGTATCGACCTCTCTCATGGTATGTTGCGCCAGGCTCGGGGCAGGTTGTTGCGAATGGGCAAGTTGCATCAGGTCAGTCTGCTCCAGGGCGACGGCGTCCGACTTCCCTATCAAAGTGAAAGCTTCAATTCCATTTTTGTCAGCTTCACCCTTGAGCTTTTCGACACGCCTGAGATTCCGCTCGTGCTGGCAGAGTGCCGGCGGGCGCTCAAGCCGGGTGGTCGTCTAGGAGTGGTGGCGATGCACAAAACCGAACCTCCAGGCCTTGTGGTTCGACTATACGAATGGTTCCACGACCACTTCCCTGCGTATGCCGACTGCCGCCCGATCGATGCTGCAGCGAAGATCCAATCAGTGGATCTTCTGGCTAAAGTATTTTGAGTTGTGAGGGACTGAATCCACTATCATTTTAGCCAGGCGGCGTGGGTAAATCGTGGGGGACAAGAAATTGTATAGTCAACCTATGAACAATGCTATAATCAATTCACCAATTGATTTTCAGGTTGTTGTGAAACCAGGTAGGTCATGTCGGACTTGCTTGAAATCCACTTGCTTGGATCTTTTCAGGTTACCCAGAGGGAAACACCGCTGGCAGGTTTCGAATCTAATAAAGTGCGCGCCTTATTGGCTTACTTGGCAGTTGAGGCAAACCGCCCTCATCAGCGCAGGAAATTAGCTGCCCTGCTGTGGCCGGAGTTCTCCGAAACCACTGCCCTGAGCAATCTGCGTTATGCTTTATCCAATCTCCGCAAAGTGATCGGGGACCGTTCTGCAATTCCCCCCTACTTGAAAATAGATGCCCGGGAGATTCAATTTATCACGGGTAGCAACAGCTTGATCGATATGAGCGCTTTCGAGCGCTATTGTAGCCTGGCTTACCAGAATCCATTGGATTTTCGTAGCCTGGAGCAGGCTGCTGAGCTCTACCGGGGCTGCTTTCTGGAAGGTTTTTCGATCTCCGACAGCAATGCTTTTGAAGAATGGGTAGTACTGAAGCGCGAGCATCTCAGCCGCCTGGCAATTCAGGTCTTTAATTTGTTGGCCAGTGATAATGAGCTCTGCGGTAATTATCAACAGGCGATCTCATTTACTGAACGACAGCTTGAGCTGGATCCCTGGCAGGAAGAAGCACACCGCCGGCTAATGCGCTGTCTCTACCTTACTGGTCAGCGCACGCGGCAGCATTGGCGCAGTATGAAACCTGTCGTCAGAAATTAGCTGCTGAATTGGATCTTAAACCCGATCAGGAAACTCAATTTCTATATAAACAGATTTCTGGGAACATATTATCTCCGCCGCCTGTTCCACCAGCATTTTTACGCCGTTTACCCTCAACGGAGGTGCAGCGATCTCGCTTTGTTTCACGCCAGGACGCGTTGACCCGTTTACACACCTCCCTTAACCAGGCAATTAATGGCAAAAGCCAGCTCTTGCTGGTCACCGGCAGTCCGGGGCAAGGCAAGACCGCTCTGATTAAGGAATTTCTGCACCAGGCACTGGAAACTCACCCTTCACTGGCAGCAGCCTGGGGCAACAGCCATGCTTATTTCGGCTCAGGCGATCCATACCTGCCTTTTAGGGAGATATTGGAAATGCTTACCGGTCAGGTGGAGTACCGTTGGGAGGCCGGTTCCATCACCCAGGACCATGCACGCCGCATGTGGCGTCTCACCGCATATTCTGCACGCGCCCTGGTCCAGGAAGGACCTGCACTGATTGGAACCTTTATCCCAGGGTTACCTCTTCTCCAGCGAGCTTCCCTCGTTGCTCAAAGTGAACCATTCTGGTTGGTGGGGTTACGGCAGCTGGTCGAACATCAAGTGGGAGGTCCTCCCCCTTCCCAGGAGGCCTTGTTTCAGGAGTATTGCCGGGTACTAACTACGATTGCCCGTCAGGTCCCACTCTTATTATTCCTGGATGACCTTCAGTGGGCGGATCAATCTTCGCTGGGGTTATTTTTCCATCTATCTCGAGAACTAAAAAGTGCCCGAATCCTGATAGTTGGAGCTTTTCGACCCGTCGAAGAGCTTCCGTCCTCCAGCGCCGGTCCTCCATCCCTGGCTGCTATGCTCAACGAGCTTCGTTTGTTATATGGGGATATTCTCATCAACCTGGATGAGCTAGAAGAGCGTAGTTTTGTCGATGCATATCTCGACCTAGAACCCAATCGATTCGACGAGACCTTTCGAAATGATCTGTTCCGCTATACCCGCAGCCACCCGCTCTTCACCGTAGAAATGTTGCATGGCATGCGGGAGCGGGGGGATGTAACTAAAAACCAGCAAGGAGAATGGATCGTTTCTTCATCCCTGAACTGGGACCACCTGCCTCCCAAGGTTGAGGCCGCAATCGCCGAACGTCTCCGCCAGCTGACTCACCCATTACTAGATCTCCTACAAATAGCCAGCATCGAAGGGGAGCGATTTACCGCTGAAGTGACGGCGAATGTTCAGGGAGTAGATGAACAGCAAGTTCTTATGCAATTAAGTGCTGATCTGGACCGACATTATAAGCTGATACAGGCGGATAGCAGCCGGAGCGTGAATGGGTGCAGGTTTTCCCGTTATCGCTTCCGCCATATCCTTTTTCAAAAATACCTGTACAGCCAGCTCGATGTAGTCGAACGCGCCAGGTTGCATGAGAAGGTCGGCCGCACTTTGGAAGAACGCTATTCCAGCATACTGGATGAGAACGCAGTGCAGCTGGCGTACCACTTTGAGTTAGCCGGTCTCGCGCTTAAAGCGATCCACTATCTTCATCTTGCCGGTCGTCAGGCGACTCGTCTTTCTAGCTTTGAAGATTCTATCGTTCATCTAAAAAAAGCGTTATCCATGTTGCAGAGCCAGCCTGAAACGGTTGACAGGAACCTGCTGGAGCTGGAGCTTCTGATGAACCTGTGCGTGCCCTTTGAGTTAGCACGTGGCTATGCCTCTCCGGAATTGGGTCCAGTTTGCAACAGGGCGACCCAGCTCTTGAACAGCATCCCCCTGAAACCGGATCTGTTTCCCATAATTTTTACTTTTGCGGTTTATTACGCCTTACGCGCAGAGTATCAGAAATCGCTCGCTTTCCTTTCTCAAGGGGTTCGTGTGGCTGAAAGCAGCGCAGATAATTTGCTCATCAACATCATGAATTGGGCATATGGTTTTAACTTCCTTTGGTTAGGAAAGTTAAGCGAAGGCATTGTCAGCGGTTTGAAAAGATGATCGATTTTTACGATCTCAACCAGCACCACGAGTTGAGACAGCTTTATGGAAATGACCCAGGGATCGGCTGCCTCACCTGGTCATCCTGGACGTTATGGCTGTTGGGCTACCCCGAAAAAGCTATTCGGCGTAGTCAGCAAGCGATTGAATTGGGTCTTATGGTGGACGATCCAGATAGTCAGCTGATAGCCCAATCACTGGCGGCTTTTCTGCGTTTGTTGATGAGAGAACCAGAAAAGTCCTATGATCTCATCCAATCCTGTACTATCCTATTGGCTCAATACTCGCGGCCCGTTTTTTCTGCGGATTTGGATTTCCTGCAGGGATTCTATCGGATTCAAAAAGGAGAGCCAGAAGCAGGCCTGGCGAGCATTTCGAGAGGGCTGGAGGCTTTCCAGGTTATCGGAACCCGAACTTCGGTTTCTATGAAGCTCACTATTGAGGCTGAAGCATTACTCCGGTATGGTCAGATTGAACAGGCTACTAAAGTCCTCCAGCAGACAGATGATTTCATCGAAGAGACTGGCGAGGTATTCTTTCAAGCTGAAACCTTGCGCTTGAAAGGAGAAATGCTCCTCCTGCAATCTCCAACAAGGAAGATGAAGCTGAAGCTTGTATCTCCGCGGCAATACAGGTAGCAAAACAGCAAGAAGCCAAAACCCTCGAGCTGCGTGCTGCGTTAAGCCTGGCCCGCTTGTGGCAGAGTCAGGGTCGTATCGATGAAGCCCAGGAAATGCTGGTAGAGGTTTACAACTGGTTTACCGAAGGGTTTGATACCCCCGACCTGAAAGAAGCACGTACATTGCTGGATGAATTGAATGAAAAACGCGTTACCTGAAGTGCAAATATTGGATAAATTGACAATGAAGCAATTGTTGCAAAAAAAGAGTGAGATAATATACCCGATGGTAACCTTATTGGCGCTTTATTCCATAGGTGGACTGGTCCTGGCAGGTCTGTCGGTCCCACTGATCCTGCACAAAATCCCACCCAATGGCTTATACGGCTTTCGGGTACCGTCGACGCTTGATAATCCACCACTCTGGTATAAAGTCAATGCCTATGCCGGTCGGCGGTTCTTAGTGGTAGGTCTGGGAACTTCGGTGGGGGCAATTATCCTGTATTTCGTCAGCATGCCAAATGTGGATGAGTACGCTCTAAGTGTTCTTGGTTATTTCCTGGCACTTTTCCTGTGGGGCATAATAACCAGTGTCCTTTATTTGAAGGCAAATCGTTAATCACTAAAACCCGCGTTTGTACGCCAGATATAGCAGAAAAAGTCCCATAAATCACTATTAGATTCGCATTTGAAAAACACGTTCGCCCTATAAAATTTTCCTTATCCGCTCGATACTGTAGTAAAATCATTATTATGACCAAGACTGAATTCTTACTTAACCTACAAAACGGACGTCGACAATGGCACCAAATATGGAGAGGCATTGATCTTTTCGGTACATCCAGCCCGCGCAAACCGGGAGAAATGAGCTTGCGTGATATTTTGTATCACATTGCCTGGTACGAACGTGAGATGGTAGACATGATGAAGTTGCGCACCTTACATGGCTCTGCCTGGTGGAACTTGCCCCAGGAGGAACGGAATACACATATTTATACCGAAGGAAAGGCTGTCTCTCTGCTACAGGCATGGAGGTTGGAGGAGCAGGCTTTCACTGATCTCCTGGCACAGCTTCAAATGCTGAGCGATGGAGAGCTCCAAGAAGCATCGTACTTCAAAGAAATGCCTTCTGACTGGAAACCGTGGGAAGTGATTGCCAGTAACACCTACGAACACTACGTCGAGCACTTTTCCAGTATCTATTAGGGGTGACCAATTCTTACTATACCACCCAAATCCTAAGCTAGCTTGCTATAATTCTTCTTACGAAGGACAATTTCATCTAACCCCCGCAAGGGGGTTTTTATTTCCTTGATTTCTATGAGAACACAAAATGGGTTCATTAAATGGGACTACATTTTGGATCATGTAGACTCAACGGTATTCCCCACGTAATCTTTCAGGCAGCAGCACTGCAATGTGACGCATAATGATATTCCCTACCACGCGATCACGTTCGTGAGCTGAGAGGCCCGGCGGAACGTCCAGGTTGTATTGACTGCCAAAATTTAACTGGATGCAGCCATTTTCCTTCCACACCCCCACCGGGATGATATTTGGGCAAGACTGGCTCAACAGCTGCATGAACCGTCCCACACCTGGCGGCAGCTTGCCCAGCACGCCACCTGGCTGATCTCCACCTTCAGGTGCCATTCCAACCACTGCATGGGGAGTATGGTTGGCATAGTTAAGTACTTTTCGAACCGCACCAGCCCTTAATCCGGTTTCAGCAGGGTCAGGCGGCATAGCAGGCATGGGCGTGAAACCCAATAATCTGGCTCCGCGGGGGAATAACCAATGGGTAAATCCCGTCAGCCAGCCAGAGTTCGTCCAACCCGAGGTCACCACCCAATGAATATTGGCTGGGACGATCGCACTGATCAGGATTACAAACCACCAGGCTTGAAAATCGGGGGCGGAATAATGGTTGACGGTGATCAAAACCCCTTGCTGTTCCATTTGGTCCATCATCCGCAAGAATGTCTGAACGCTCGAAATATTCACCTTTGGGGAGGGATACACTGTACGGGCAAGCAGGCGGGCAATCGGGCGGAATGAGATCGGCATGGGGATAATGAGACGATTATAATGTCATCCGTTCACACTTGCAATTCAAGCCTTGCCAACTTACAATTAAACGAATTTGGCATCTACTACATAACAGGGGAAGGTGAGATATGCGACCAGAATGGGATATCTACTTCATGAAAATTGCACACGTGGTGGCACTGCGCAGTACGTGTGACCGTGCCTTCGTGGGCACGGTGATGGTATTGGATAAACGCATCCTCACCACCGGCTTCAATGGCAGTCCTGCGGGTCTTCCGCATTGCGATGAAGCCGGTCACTTGATGATCGATGGTCATTGCGTGCGCACCATCCACGCTGAAGCCAATGCTATCATCCAGGCTGCCCTGCATGGCGTGAGCACAAAAGGTTCCACCTGCTACGTGACCCACTTCCCTTGCATCCAGTGTGCTAAGATGCTGATTAACGCCGGTGTGGTGCGCATCGTCTATGACCAACAATACCGTATCGACGAAAACACCCTCGATTTCCTACGCCTGGCGAATGTTGAGCTGGTGCAGGTGAACGGAGAGGAATGATATGACCAGGCACCTCAAACTTTTCACCCCAGGACCTGGCGATGTGGATGAAGACGTACTGGAAAGCCTGGCTACCCCGGTCATTCGCCATTACGGACCTGAGTGGATGGAAATCTATAACGAAACCCAAAACCTGCTGAAACAGGTATTTAAAACCGAAAACGAGATTTTCTTTGTACCCGGTCCAGCCTCAGCTTTAATGGATATGGCTATTGGCAGTCTGCTGGCTACTGGTGATAAGATCATCGTGGGTAATAACGGATTCTTCGGTGAACGCCTGGCACAAATAGCCTGGGGTTATGGCCTGCAAACTATCCCATTGAATGCCCCGCTGGGTAAGCCACTCGATCCACAGGACCTGCACAAGCTGCTCGTTGATCACACTGATGCCAGGGTTGTAGCACTGGTGCATCACGAAACTGGCACTACCGTCATGAACCCTGTCAAGGAGCTTGCCTTACTGGCACATGGGGAAGGCAGAGCTGTGGTGGTGGATGCCGTCTCATCATTGGGTGGAGCGGATGTGCGCGTGGACGAATGGGGTATCGATATTTGTGTGACCACACCCAATAAATGCCTGGACGCATTACCCGGTATAGGTTTCATCAGCGTATCCCCGATGGCATGGGAATTCGTGGATCGCCACGCGCAGACAAACCATGGCTGGTATCTCAACCTGAAAACCTGGCGACAATATGCCACTGAATGGGGTTCCTGGCACCCAACCCCGGTTACCTTGCCCTCAAACATCATCCTGGCCCTCCTTACCAGCCTGCGGAAGATCGTTGGCATGGGTCTCGAAGCACATTTTGATAAATACCGGTACGCCAGCACCGCTGTACGCCAGGGTCTGCGCAGCCTGGGTTTCGAGATGTTCGTTGAGGATGAATGGGCTTCGCCGATTGTCACCGGTGTACATAGGCGCCCCGAGTTCGAATTGAGTGATATGAGTCGCTGGCTGGTGGAGCAGCGCGATATTGCTGTTGGGGGTGGCCTGGGTGAGCTGTCTGGCAAGATGTTCCGGGTGGGCCACCTGGGCAAAGCTTCCACGCGCGAGTACCTGGTGGACTTCCTATTCGCCATGGAAGAATTCCTGCGGCACAAAGGTATCTCTACTCCAGTGGGCTCCAGTTTGGGTGGATTATGAAGAAGCGCCCCCTGGCAAGAGCTATGTCTGCACTAAGCATTGCGAGGTAAAACAAGCTCTACCACGCAGCCGCGCTGACATTCTTCGAATGCGAGACAAGGAGTGTCTATCTTGCCAGATTTAACCTATTCAATCTCTCCGGAAATATTTGACAAATATCCTGGCTACGCCAGGGGTGTTGTGCTGGCATTTGGGGTGCATAATGGACCATCCCCCGATAAGCTGGTTCAGATGCTGCGTGATGCAGAAGAATCAGTACGCGCACAGGTGAATATCGAAGCAATCGCCGAACATCCCCGCATTAAACCCTGGCGGGAAGCTTACAAAGCCTTTGGTGCCAAGCCGAGCGAGTTCAGGTCTTCGATCGAGGCCATGGCGCGCAGGGCTTTGCGCAAGGACCTGTTACCCAGCATCAACGCCCTGGTGGATATTGGTAATATCGTCTCACTCCAGCATTTACTCCCGGTCGGTGGGCATTCTATGGACGAGCTCACCCAGGATATCATGCTGCGATTCGCAACTGGGCGGGAAAACTTTGTCCCATTTGGATCCACAGAAATTGAACATCCCCTGCCTGGAGAGGTCATCTTCGTGGAAGGTGACACCGTGCTCACCCGGCGCTGGACCTGGCGGCAGGCTAACTACACCCTCACCCTGCCGGAGACGCGCACGATCGAGATCAACATCGACCGCCTACCGCCGGTGGAGGTGGAAGAAATCCACGCCACTGCCAACCAGGTGATGGGTTTGGTGGAGGAATTCTGTGGTGGACGAATGAGGTACGAAATAATAAGCGTAGAGAATAAGGAAATGAACCTTATCTAATAATAGATTTTCTTGCTTATGATAATAGGGAGTTACCCTCCGATGAGCTATGCATTGGTTTTTTATTTCTAATCTCTGTTGCATTTTGTAAACCTTTATCCTAACTCTTGTCCGAAACTCAATAGCCTGTCGATTGAAATGTGTGAGATGTCATGCTATAATCTTCATAACAAAAACTCGCGTTTTATTTCTTAATTAGACAAGGTGCAACACTGCTTACACTGCTCCAGTCTTCCTTGAAGATGATGGTGCCCATTGGGCGAGTATTGTATTTCCCATTATTGTTAATCAAAATTTGTCGTCCTCGAGCTTTACAGGTAGTATTCAGATGAGCCATGGAGAAAATCTCCATGGCCTATTGATCTATCGGTAAATAGAAGCAGGAATTAACGTTATATCGACACCAAGCTGGTGCTATACCAACTCGGACTTGTGTTTTTCTATGTCCAAGTAGTTTCATTGCATAGGCAAGTTCCACATTTTATAGTTGTGCAGGAACAGAAAGGAGATAGGTATACGACTTACGGAGCCAGTTTAAATTCTCGCATCAAAACATTTAGATTGTGATTACGGAGGAGAATTATGCAACAAAAAACAGAGGAGCTTCGCTCCGGACTCGAAAAGGCGTTGGATATCGGCTTAGTTGTCCAGGTTGCATCTGATCTGGTGTCGATCGAAAGCCACAGGGATGCCCCTGGACCGCGAAAGGAAGGTGGCTGAAAAAATTGAGGAAATCCTCACTTCATGGGGGATGGAACCACACCTGGAAGTCGTGTTGGAAGACAGACCAAATATTTACTGCACCTTGCCAGGCACGGGTGGTGGGCGTTCCCTGATGTTTAACGGTCACATCGATACCGTGCCAGCCTACAATATGACCATCCCAGCCTTCGCTCCCGAAGTGCGAGATGGCTTATTGTACGGGCGCGGCACTGTTGACATGAAAGGTCAAATTGCGTGCATGCTTGTAGCGATGAAGACGCTCCGCGACCTGGGCGTACCCTTGAAGGGAGATTTGATCTTCGCCGGTGTTATCAATGAAGAGGATCGCTCCGAAGGCACCGAGTACCTGGTGGCGCATGGACCCAGCGCTGATCGCTGCGTAGTGGGTGAGCCTACCGGTTTAGAGATCATGGCCGGACATCGCGGGCTTGAGTGGCTGGAGTTCACTTTCATAGGCAAAGCTGCCCACGGGGGAACACCGCATAAAGGGATAAACGCTATCAGCAAAGCTGCAAAGTTCATCCGCCGGGTGGAAGAGAAGCTGATGCCCGAGCTGGCTAAGCGAGTCCACCCTCTCATCGGCCCAGCAGTGATGAACTTTGGCGTCATTCGTGGCGGCACCCAACCAAGCTCTGTCGCCGACCAGTGCGTAATCCAAATTGACCGTCGTTGGATCCCAGCCGAAAAGCTAGAACAAGTTTTGGGTGAGTACCAACAAATCCTGGACGAACTGGCAGCCGAAGATCCAACTTTCAAATGCACATGGAAGCGCATGGAAAGCAACATGGCCACCCTTGACCACTACCCGATGGAGATCAGCCTGGATGATTACCTGGTAGTCGAATTAAAAGGCGTTCTGAGTAATCTGCTCAACAAGCCGCCGGTCATCTCAGCCTTTGGCGGTTGGACGGACGCTTCGCTGATCAGTAACTTTGCTCACATTCCAACAGTCGTTTTTGGCCCTGGGGACCTTTCGATCGCGCATTCCCCCTGTGAATATATACCCGTCGAAGAGCTGCGGCTGGGCACACTGTCGTATGCCTTGCTGGCTGCTTCCTGCTGCAATCTACCCAAATAACCTAAAAGGAGTCTATTCTATGGCTACAGTTGCTCAACCTGTTTCAAAACCCCGGAGATTGTTCGCCAGGTTTCCACATGTTTATGTCCTGCTTTTCGGGCTGATCATCCTGGCCGCTATCCTGACCTACATCTTGCCCGCCAACACCTACGATATGCAGGTGGATAATCCTAAACTGATTAATCCAACAACCTACCATGCTGTCGATCGAACTGTAGTTGGTCCTTGGGCGATGATCCAGGCCATTCCGGCAGGGATGGTCGAAGTTGCCTCGATTATCTTTTTCATCTTTATCGTCGGTGGATCTTTTAATATCATCCAGGCCACCGGAGCCATTGAAGCTTTCATTCGATCTACCGCAATTAGCTTGAGAAAATGGGGCTGGTTGCTACTGGCGATCATCACCGTATTGTTCAGCGTGGGGGGCACAACCTTCGGTATGGCAGAGGAGGCGTTAGTCTTCATCCCCATGCTTGTGCTTTTGTCTTTAGCATTAGGCTACGATTCACTCACCGGGCTGGCATTAGCACTGGTCGGTCCGTGCGCAGGCTTTACGGGTGCATTCATGAATCCTTTCACGGAGGGGGTTGCGCAGGGGATTGTAGGTCTACCGATATTCTCAGGCCTGACGTACCGCGTGATCATCTACATCTTCACTACCCTGACTGCCGTCGCATTTATCGTCTGGTACGGGCGCAAGGTAAGGGCCAAGCCGCAGATCAGCATCATGTACGAAGAGGATCAGAAACGCGCCAAGACAGAAGTTGTCGAAGGGCAAAAGATCACCGTCCGTCAAATCCTTGTCCTCGTCGGTATGCTGCTCACATTTGTTTTGTTGATCTATGGCGTGCTTAAATTCGGCTGGTACATCAATGAAATTGCCGCCTTGTTCCTTGGATGCTTTATTATCTTGGGCTTCATTGGCGGCCTGTGGCCCAGCAAGATGGCGGAAGTGTTTGTAGAAGGCGCCATGGCATTGACCGTGGGTGCATTGGTCGTCGGCGTTGCGCGGGCGATCCTGGTTGTGATGCGCGACGGCAGCATCCTGTACACCATCGTCCATTTCCTGGCTGGCCTGGTCGCAAATCTGCCTTCTTACTTTGCGGCGATAGGCATGTATATCGTCCAGATCATCATCTCGATCATCATCCCATCAGGCGGTGGGATGGCTTCGGTCACGATGCCTATCATGGGCCCTCTGGCGACCGCTACCGGGATGACCCAACAGACCGCGGTCCTGATCTACCAGTTCGCGGATGGCTTTACCAACATTGGTATCCCCACTCAGGGATACCTGCTGGCAGGCCTGGCATTAGCTAAAGTGCCATTTGAGAAGTGGTTCAAGTGGTATCTGCCGTTGTTTGGCATCTTCCTGGTGGAAGGTGCGATCTTCGCCGTCATCGCAGTGGCGATTAAATTCGGCCCGTTCTAATCATTGTGCAGCAACCCCTGGCCTCGATCTGTTATACAGGATGATCGAGGTCAGGGAAATTTATTAATCAATTTTTAAATGACGACGACTTGCTTCCGGTCATCTGGTAGCAGGAAATGAGGGTTTGCCCGTGAATTTAAACACTATTCAAGAAAAAATCATAACATCGATCGATGCTGCCTCCGACCAGGTGCTGAAGGTTTCACACCAGATCCACGACCACCCTGAGCTGGGTTATCAAGAGAAATTCGCCTCAGGTTTGCTGTGTGACACTTTAACCCAGTATGGCTTCGAGGTGGAACGGGAGTTTGTGGGCATTCCTACTGCCTTCTGTGCCCGGCGGGGCAATGGAAAGGGACCCCGCGTGGCTTTCCTGGCCGAGTATGATGCCCTTCCTGACCTGGGGCATGGATGTGGGCACAACATCATTGCCACCGCTGCTTTGTCAGCAGGCATCGGTCTGGGAGCTCATGTTGGTGAGACGGGTGGAGAGGTGTGGGTGATTGGGACACCAGCGGAGGAAACAGATGGCGCCAAGGTGATTATGGTGCAAAAAGGTGCATTTAATCAGATCGATGCTGCCCTGATGATCCATCCCCACGCGGGTTATTATTATCTGACCGAATCGCTCGCCCTGGATGCCATCGAGGTCGAGTTCTTTGGTAAGCCTTCGCATGCTGCCGCAACTCCCTGGGAAGGTATCAATGCACTGGATGCCATGCTGGTGACTTTTAGTTCTTTAAATGCCTTGCGCCAGCAGATTCTTCCGGATGCACGCATGCATGGAATTATCTCGAACGGTGGAGCTGCACCCAATATCATACCCGATCATACGGTCGGGCGTTTCTATCTACGCGCAAAGCAGCGCGCTTATCTCAACGAACTTAACCAGAAATTCCTGAGTTGTGTTAAGGGAGCTGCCATCGCTACAGGCACGCGCTATGAAACCCGGATGTATGAAAATCCCTTCGACAATATGCTGAACAACCTGGTGCTGGCTGAACGCATGCGTGATTATTTGACCGAGGTCATTGGCGTAACAAGAGTTGATCGCGCTCCAGAGCACTTTGGCTCAATCGATATGGGCAATGTTTCGCATATCGTCCCGGCGGTGCACGTATTGGTGGATATCACACAGGGAAGATCGCTTTCCCTGCATACCCCCGATTTTCAGGCAGCAGCAGCCACATCTTACGCTGATGCGACTATCCTGAGGGCAGGCAAGGCTCTGGCATTGACTGGTTATGATGTTTTAGCGAACGCATCCTTCCGAGAAGCAGCCTGGGCGGAGTTTAAGCACAACGTCACGATTAGTTAATTCGCCCATTATATATTAGCGAATACGCATATACAGCTTCCCCGCCAGTTATGGCAAGCAACGGGGAAGAATCCCCCAATATTTGAAAACAACGATAATCAAATAGCCTGTATTGAAATTAGATGGTTCTCTTAGATTCCGTTTTAACTGATGCCTTCAATCTTTATTGGTGCACCACATTGAGGGCAATGGGTCCAATCCGCTTGGAGACCGGCCCCACAATGGGAGCAGAATCGAGCCGCTGCAGCTGCTGATGGACTCGGGTTTACGATTGGTCGGTAAACAGGGATTTGGGTTATTTTTGTTGGTTGATTTTGTGCTTGATTTTGATTAAAAACAACAACCCCACCCAGCAGTAAACCTGCTACCAGGATCGGTAAAACAATCACCAATACCATTAATGTCATACCAAACATCATAGAAAGCCTCCTATCTTGCTTGATGATTGTACGATTTTTCCGCGCTTATGGAATGCGCCATTTTGCTATTTGCCGCATACGCAATTTGGCTAATAGCGCAGATGACCCGTGCAATTAATCGCCCAGGTCATCAGCTATATAAATGAATTAAATTAGCAGGGTAAAGGCTTTTTCCGGACTCTCCCCTCATGCAGCATGTCGGTGCTGCATACCTTGATCGCCTGACTCCACCTCCGCCTTCACGTACTTTTGCGGTTCTTTATCGAAATCTCTTTTACAGCCGGGTGAGCAGAAGTAATACGTCTTCCCCTGGTATTCCGATTTACCAGCCGCCGTCTTTGGGTCAACCATCATTCCACAAATAGGATCTATTTCCATTGAATTTTCCTCCGAACTTTACTTGGTTTTGGTCATGCTTCTCTTCTTTTGTTGAAAAACTATTGCTCAAGAGCCAGCCCTGCAAATTCCCAGGCAGACATGCCACCAGACAGGTTCCAGACATTAGTATAGCCCAGCCCTACCAGGGTTTCAGCAGCAATAGCACTCATCCGCCCACTACGGCAATACAGCATGATTTTAGCGTCTTTGTCCTGCAGCTTAACCAGGTTTTGAGCGATCTGGTCATAGGGGATGGCTATGTCGGTTTTAGGAATGCTACCTTCAAACGGAATATGCACATTAATGAATGTGAAATCCTTGTTTGCTTCCATGGTCTGTAACTCGGCAACACTCACATCGGTGTAACTGCCACCCGGCACCAAAACCTGCGTTCCAACCACTGCAACAGTGGATATCGGGGTCGCAGGGCTGCTGCATGCGGTAAGTAATAAGACGGCTAATAGAATGAATATCATAGTGGATCGTGTCATCCAACGCACTCCTTTCCAATGCTTTAAAACCGACAATTTACAGAAAATATCCTAGCTCTTCACACCTCTTAGATGTGTAATGGATCAGGCTTAATTCTTCAAAGCGTCCAAGGCAGATTTCAGGCTGGCTTTAACTTCCTGGGGAAATCCCGGCATAGAATTCTTTGTGGCTTCATCCACCACGCTGAACATCACCTCCGGGTCTTGAATACTGACGACTACCTCATCGCCATCTTGCCACAGCACCACGTTGCATGGCAGGAGCAGGCCGATCGACGCATCCGCCGATAGCGCCCGATAGGCGAAGCGTGGGTTGCAGGCGCCTAATATCTGATAAGGCATAAAATCCACACCAATTTTTTGTTTGAGAGTCTTTTGCATATCAATCTCTGTCACCACGCCAAAACCTTGCTCTTTTAATGCCTCCAAAACTTTACTTTTTACCTCTTCCATGGATCCAATTAGTTTAATGCTCATTCCATAACCTGTCATAATATTTTTCTCCCGTCTGTCTGTATTTCTACGATTTATCCGGCAAAGTAACGGTCAAGCGGGTTCCTTTACCGGGTGATGATTTGATTTCCAGGCTAGCACCGATAAGGTCAGCCCGCTCATGCAGCCCAAGCAATCCATAATGACCTGAGACCGAGTACTCTGAGGGATTTTCGGGCATATTGAAGCCTACCCCATCATCATCCACCCGCAAAATCACTGCGCTTGGTGTATAGCTAATGCTCAAGGAAGCTTGCCCGGCATGCGCGTGGCGTGAGACGTTGCTCAAGGCTTCTTGGGCCATCCTGTATAATGCCAGCTCAACCGATGCTTCCAATCGCCGCTCGCTACCCTGGTGATGAAATTCAACCGTGCTGCTTAATCGCCTGACCGGTCTCGCGCGCCAGCATCTCGAGTGATGGCACCAATCCCAGATCTTCCAGGTATGCCGGGCGCAAGGCGCGCGTCAGCCTGCGCAGGTTTTCAATGGTCTGCTCGGTCAGTGAGGCAATCTCATTCAGCTCAACCGTCTCAGGAGCGACTTGCTTGGTTGCCGTCTGTAGCTCAAGCTGAGCCAGCTGCACCCTTTGTTTTAGAGCGATCAACGCCTGGAGCGTGTCATCGTGGAGCTCGCGCGCCAACCGGCGGCGCTCATCTTCTTGGGCTGCAGTTATTGCACCGATGTATCCGTGTAAGCTACGTTGAGCATCCTGGACCTTGTTAGCCATCAGGATCAGTTCTTTTTGGAGCTGCTGGATCTCTGCAATGCCCCCCACGAGTTCCTGGATAGGTTCAAAATCACCCTGGGCCAGGCTGGCTGATTTAGTTTCAAGAGTGTGTAGGGGTTTTACCACCTGGCTGGCTCCAAACCAAAGTGCCAGCAGCATGATCAACACAGCTGGAACGAGCACCAGGGGTGCAATTTGTGAGCTGCGTAATGTGGGTGTTGAAACTGCCTCCCATGACTCCTCGGTAATGAGCGCCCAACCAGTTTCTTCAACCGGGCTATATGCGGTAACGTGTTCATCGCCGCTTACTTTCACGTATATATTCCCACTCTCACCCTGCAGTGCTTCTGCCACACCCGGATGGTCTGCACTTTGATCGGACAAGTTCCCAATATTGTAGAGGATGTTTTTATCCACTCCAACCAACAGGATGGAAAGTTGCCCATCCGATGGCAGGATATCTCCCAGGGTTATATCGGCCATCTTGGCAATAGAAAATGCCCCAATGACCAGTTCCCTATCGCTCGATACGGATGAGATCAGCCCCAGTGGAGCACCATTCAGCGAGCTATGTTTGACGACAAGCTTGCCAGCATGTGCAGACAATTCACCAACAAGATCCCGCCAGCTTGATAGGTCTGCTGTTGCACTATTCCAATATTGTCGATCGCCTCGTACCCCAAGCAGCTCACCCTTCAAGTTTACAACCGCAACGCCAATATCAAAATCGGCCATCAAGTAGCCGATATTGTTGAGAGTGGTTGTCACATCTGAGGCTGGATTGGTTGATATGATCTGCTGAATGCTTTCAAGCTCTTTCACCCGATTATCTACCTGGGTACCGAGAGAGCGGGCTGCCGTGCGGACTGCCCGCACATCCCTTTCGCCCACCATATTGCGCATCGCCTTCTGATGGATGCTGAGACTATAAAAGGTAATCCCTACCAGCAGGATCGTCAGCGGCAGCAGGATGATGGCAAACAGCTGCAGCACCAATCCCATCGCAGGTAACCTGAGTCTGGTTTTATGATGCTTCGATGGAGTCATACACAGTTATTCTTCAGGTATATTCCCCACAGATTGGGATATCCACCCGAGTGATACCGCCCTCATCACTGCTTCGGTGCGGCTTCCAGCTTGGAGCTTATTGAAAATATGCGCTAAATGTCCCTGGACGGTGCGGTCACTGATACCGAGCTGAACGCCTATCGCCTTATTCGTGTAACCTTTGGCAGCCAGTTCAAGCACTTCTAGTTCGCGTTCAGTTAATTGCTCGGTTTGAATAGTTTCTCTGGGATGACTGAGCTGAGTAAGAAGTTTTTGGGTGACGGTCGCATCCAAGACTGACTTACCGGCATTCACATCCCTGACTGCCTGGATGAGATCAGCCGGAGAGGCAGTCTTCAAAACATATCCGTTGGCACCCGCCTGCAGGACAGCCATTACATAAGGATCATCGTCGAATGCTGTGAGAATCAATACCCCCACCTTGGGATAATTTGCCCGCATCCAGCGGGTGACCTCAATCCCGCTTGCTTTGGGCATTTGGATATCCAGCACAGCGATATCAGGCTGATGGAGACCGATCATCTCCTGAGCCATCACACCATCATCGGCTTCTGCTATCACCTGAATATCTCCCGCTCGCTCCAGGAATTGCCGGATGCCTGCCCTCACAATGGCGTGGTCATCCGCCAGCAGCACGCGGATTGGATTTGCGTTCGTGGTCATAGCGAAGATTTCTCATACCTTTTGTTTGGTAAAGATTGTGTGTTCATATTCTCAGCAGGAACTCGTCGAGAAAAAGCTGCGTCCAAATATGGGTAAGTGTACCAAACAAATCCAATTCCAAACAGCAGCCCAGTTAATAACCGCATTAAGGAATTAAAAGGAGCCCCAGGCCTCTCCGATGTAGAAATTTGTTGGTAACACATGCTGAGTGAGAGCAGCCAGCCATAGGTTGCTGTATCGATAACCCATGCCAATCCCGACCAGGTCGCTAAAAAAGTGTGATATTCCATCTAATGCCATGGGTAGCAGGAAAAGTACCAATCCCCACCAGGGCAAGGGCTTTAGCTTGCGACGCACCAGCCACCAAAGAATTCCAAACAGCCACAGGCTACTAAACATGGATACCATGCGGTCAGACCAGGCGATTTTCCAGCCCATTTGCGAGGTCCCTATGAATTGGCGCAAAATGCCTGGATTGATTGTGTTTTGCCAGGCGTTTTGGATTTCAGTCAGCGAATAGGTAAATTTTTCACCAAACAAGAAAAAAGAACGCTCTGGCAGCTGATGGCATAACCATGAGTAAATGAAATAAATCACTCTGGCCGGGCTGTTCAACCCTGCATTCATGAAGACCGGAGCAAGGAAAGGTGAAAATACATATACCCCCAATAAAATGCTGAGTGGGATGATCCAATATTGCCGTAAAAATCTGCTCATGTGTTGCGCCTGATGATAGCTATATACCAAATCCGAACGGCATATCTCTTTATCAGATTCAGTCGAGTTTATTGAACTCCGCAGCTGCCGCCAGTGCTGGGTGCTTGTTCAAGCAGGCCATTCTGTGACAGCCATTGATGTACCGCCTGAAAGCCTGAGATTGATGAAAATTGGTAACTGACAACCTCACGCGCATCCGAATGCTTAAAATCCACATTTTTGGAGGCTTGGAAGGCCGTAGCTACCTCAAGCATTTGCTGGGGGTACCAGAAAGCATTAACATATTTAGCTGTCTCAAACATTTCATCTACTGTGGCATTTTGGGACGCCATCAGCTCCAATAAGCCCAACATTGCCATCCCATGGTTGCAGTCGGGGAAGTCAGTGGGGTTGTTGCAGCATGGCCGGTATACCCCTGCAGCAACTTCTACCAACCTGGCTTGCTGTTCATCGGTCAGTGTTAAGATCTTATTGCTGGCAAAAAGCTCGGTTGGGCTCTTTACTCCAAGTGTCCAGCCACCGGTGGAGGCAAAATTTCCAACCTTACTGCTCCCGCCAGACATCATCTGTCCATCGGTGAGGATTTCATTTTGGTTTACTAATCCAAGTGCCCAGAAGAAATTAAGCAAAAAAGCAGCGTTTTCGGGGTTGATCACCACATGAGCTACGGTTTCTTTAGTAAGGAGGAATTTCTGTTCATCGGTCAGTGGCTTATTTTGCTGCTGGTAAAGTGCAGTGAATTTAGCCAGATCGATTGATCCTGCAGCCACCAGCTGCGAACCAACATCTCCAAATATTGCCGGAATTTCATAGCCTTCAGCTGGGTTCACCTGCTGCATGAGCAGCATGGCATCTTTTTGGTTTTGGCTCTCGCCTGTAGCTTCGGTGTGCATGGATTGGCGCCCCATCATGTATCCGCCTGCGCTTCCAAGAGCGAATACCACCAGCAGCACCAAGGCTTTTAGTGCCAGTCCCCTCCGTGGCCGATTTTCTGGATTGTAGATCTGCTATGACGTCAGGAGGTTGGCTTTCATCCTTTGTAGGTTGCAACAGAGTGGACATTTTCATTCTCCTTCAATCAGAGTGCTTAGTAATAATTTTGAGTCATTGCTTCGATAAATATCTTGGTCTTGCCTGACATTGGCGGGGATCGTTTCACCCTGCGCTCACTCAGCGGTTGGAAATTTGATCACATGGGCAGCCTGCATGCCCAGGACCTAGCCTGCGATCAATCCGCATGAGCATGGCTGATGAGATTGATTGCAGGAGGGAAGGCTGTTTCAAACAGGTGATGGATAATGGCTTCCATTGAGGGATCAGCTCGTTGTTGGGGCGTATCCACAGTTGAAAACCAGGTCTGTCTGCCAGACCCATGTGCTATCATGGTGAGAGGTCGATGGTTAGAATGATAGACCAAGAGCACCACCATCTGGCAGTCGCATTGGTCAGTGCCATGGTACGGGCATGGGCAAACCGTCTGAGCATGGCGAGCTACCTGCAGGTCGAAAGTGCGCATCACTGATAATCCTGCGTAGCCTGCCTTCTCTATCATCCAATCCACAGCCTCATCACATGGCTGTTCCAACATCAGAAAAGGAGCATTATCATTCATCATCGCACCTGTCTATGATCCATGAGGATCAACGGATATCCGCAGAAATTTAGGCTCCTCAAAAGCCAGGGACAAAAAACTGGATCGAAAATCAGACTTACCCACTCTTCTATATTGTCGGTGCCCATTTTTCAGATCCAAGGAACATAAATTCATCATTGATCATCGATGAAATACTATGGTCCCCAATTGGATAACACAGTCAAGGTCTTATCTCCCCAAGAAGTATCATTACTTGGCAGGTGGACTTCAAAATCATGCATCCCATCCATGCCCTCATGCATCATGAATTTCATGTCAAGGATAGTTGTTTCACCAGGTTTGAGCGCCATCGAACCGATGGTAGGGGTAGGGGGTCAGCACCCTTGCAAAACTTCGATATAAGGGGCTTTAATGAACCGCAGGGTTTCATCACCTACATTGGTAAGCTTGAACTTGACTTGCACCGTCTGCCCAAGCTTAACATTCCCCAAGTCCACTTTTTCCTGGTCCACTTTCAGGCTCGGTGCACCGGTCACTTCGACGGTTGCGCTGGGTGCATTGGGTTTCTTAAAGGCAAAAACAGCAAGAATAATGAACAGCAGGCCACCTGCGAAAAGCAAAATCAGCGGCCAGGCTTGTTTCTTCTTCCCATGCCTGCGAGTTTGCTTGAGATTTTGTTGACTCATGGCATAACCTCCAGATTGAATTGAAATGTCCATAAATAGGCGACGAGTGCCCAGGTCTGATCTTCGGTAAATATCGCTCCCCAGGAAGGCATGCCGGTGCCCATACCACCGCGGATGATTTTCCCTTGCAGGAGAGCCGGGCTGGCGGAGAGCATGCGTGCCAGATCGGTGAAGTCCGCAGGGCGTTGGGTATGCTCACCCGTGGTTTGGTCTCCAGCATTTTTTGAGCCGGTAGCCAATTGGTCAGCAAAAACCCCATTCCCTGCCCCGGCTTCACCATGGCAGGCAGCACAGTTGGCCGCGAAGAGCTCTCTCCCTGCCTGAATTTCCTCTGGAGTCGTGTTGGATTGCCACACCCATGCTACCAGGTTCCAAACCTGCTGGTCCGACAGGTCTCTCAATCCCGTTTCCGACCGCAGCTCTAACCACAGATCAACCGGTGTATGTGAGAGGTAATAGGTGCGATTGCTGTACTTATCAGCGACGGTTCTGTTAAGCAGCGCCCCTTTCCAGGCAGACGGCATCTCTGAGGGTGTCAGGCTTGCTTTTCGGTTCGCGTCAATATCCAACCCAAGGGATACATACAGCGGTGGTCTGGCAGGTTCTAATCTGGCATTTGGGTCCGTGACTTCAATCGTTCCTCGCATACGCCAGTGGTTCAGGCTGCACCAACGCGTGCAGTAAAAGGTGTATTTTCCCGCTTTGGTGAATACCAGGGTGATGTCAGTCGTCTCACCTGGCTTGATATCCATTGCCGGCTGGTCGAGCTGACCTACGGCGAAGCCATGGGTCACGTCATCGGAGGTCAGGTGTAAATGCAACGGTTCACCCACCGCCACGGTCAGGTTTTCAGGCGTCCAACCGCCTGTTTCAGCCATCCGGGCATGCATTTCAATGCCCTGCGAACCTTGCATCCGGATCACTGCCGGGATGGAAATCACTCCAACCAGCCCCATAATGATGAAACCACGAGCGAGCCATTCTTTGATCATAGGTCAACCCACCAGCAACCATGCCAGGCTAATCGTATATACCAGTGAAAAAGCCAGCACAGGGAGATTGAAAAGGGATCGTTTGCTTGCTACTGGTCCTGCCAATTTCCCGGTGATCTGGGTCGACCAAACCACGCCCACCAATAGTAAAAATACCTGCAAGATCGGGCTGAAGGCAGACACATCCATAGATTTGGTTGAGATACTGACGCTCAACCAATGCCATCCCCAGCCAAACGGATCGTTCAACACTCCCAGAATATAGCTCAGCTTGGGGAGAGCAAACGATACCGTGAATGCAATCCAGGCCATTAACCCTAACGGGAGTAATGCTTGAGCCTGGCTGGCGATCAAACGGCGCAAAGACAAACCATTATGTGTATATTGCCTGGTTACCCATACACATAGCGTGAATAGCCCAGGCAAAACGATCAGGTTGAGCGCCAGGAATCCCAGCACATAGACAATCCAACCCTGCGAACCAACGTTGAAAGCGGCAGTTTTAAGCCAACCCCATGGGCCAAGGAAAACGGCTGAAAATGTCAGCGCTGAGCCGAGCATGGTCAACGCCAGGAAGGTCTCATCCAACCGTGATGATTTTTCCTGTCTACCAAGATCGGTGCCATAAGGTCGCAGGTTCAATGCCAGGTTATCCTTAGGGCATGCCCTCAGGCATTCCATGCATAATCCGCAGGCTGAGCTGTCTTTCAGTGCCAGAGGGTAAAGCCCCCATGGGCAAGCCTTGTAACACGATTTATCTCCGTGGTTGGCACAAATTTCCTTATCAATCACCCGTAGTTCCACTGGGGCAGCTTTGGCATACATGCCGCTAAAGCCTCCGATTGGGCAGATATAGCTGCAAAAAGCGCGTTTCTCAAACACCAGGCTCATTCCGATTGCCACTGCGAAGAGTGCCAGGAGCACCCAGCCTGTGAGGCGCGGATCGGTCAGGGTGAGGGCGCTGAACATGCCGATCAAGCAGGAACCCACCTGACTGCAACCAGGAACCTCTCAGAGATTTAGGCCACCGTAAATTAAACCCAAGCTTGTGCTTGCCCTTTTCCAGGATGCCGCCTTGCTGCAGCCATTCACCCGGTAATGCAATTGGGCAAATGCTGCACCACGAACGCCCTCCCAATGGGATGAAACCTAGCTTGAGAGTCGTCCACCAGGCGATCCATACCATGATGATGGCGAAGTTATGGCTGCCCACGCGTGAACCAAATAATGCCGTGGCGATCGTGAAAACAAACCCGAACAAGGTCAAGCCACGCAGGATGAGTTGAGGCCAGCGACTTTCCACGACGGTCCGGATCCATGGGATGCGATATAGATTGATCCGTGTCGGGATTGACACGGCTATACGGGATCTGGGACCGATGACTTCGGGTGACGCTTTTCCAATCCATGGGGTTTCCTGTATGCGGGTCATTTTCGCCCCTTCCACACCCCGGCAAACATTGCCAACCCAAGCAAGGCGATGGTCCGCAACAAAAAAGTATTGCCTCCCACTTCCAGCTTACCCGTCATGAAGGGGTGCATATTACCACAAGTCACTGTACAGTGGAAACGATAGGTACCAGCTTGGTTGGCGACGAAGGTGATCCTGGCGGTCTTGCCTGGGTCAGCTGTGGTTTCCAGACCATACCCGTCAATGGATAAACCATGGACCACATCTGTAGCAACCAGCTCGATGGTCACTTTGTCGCCCGGGTTGACCCGTAGAACCGCTGGAGTGTATTCAAAGCGTTTGGCTTCGATGCGAAAAGTGCGATTCGTAGGTGTGGTCGCGCCTGCGGGTAGTGGGATGAATATGGCTACCAGGACGAGCCCAGCCAGGATAACCCAGTGCCACCAGCGGTTTGAGTTCATTGGTAAGTTTTTGAGGGATTAGGCAGGTTGGAAGGACCGTATTGGGAATAGGTTTGATCGACGGTCGTTTTGATCTCTGCTACCGTCTTCCCCTGCTTGAGCATGCGCATCACATCCTGGGTGATATCCACGCAAATCGAGCACCCCAGGGCGTGCGAATCATAGCTAATACCGCTATTTGAATCCACCTCATCCACGTAGCATGAATAATTAGAAGTATGGCCCATGGCACCGCACCCACAATAGCATGGGATCTGCTGCATCACATCCGGGTTGGCAGCTGCAAATTGGTATGCTTGTCGAACGACCGGTGGGGCGGATTTCACTTCATCCGGCATGCCGTCCATCGATGCCATCGCCAGTTCATCCTGGCTGGAAGAGCTGGTGCTACTGCAGCCAGCCAGTACCACTAAGAGAAGTGGGACGATGACGAAGAAGGACAAAATCTTTACAAGGAAGATTGATTTCACGCGCGACTCCTGCGATGTCTTAAGTGTGTTGGGATTATACAGGGGTGAGTTACGCTGGATGAGCGCTATCTGGCGCAGGCGCGTATAGGCATAATTGCCTATAACATCCACCAGGAAGTCTATTTCCGCTTCTATTCTTACTCACAAAGAGCATGAGCCCTTGCTTACTGGCTTTTAGTTTAGACCAGGAGTTGTGGATTTTTGCGAACGAAAGGTGAGGGTATATATTTTACAGAGAGAAAAATGTAAATACTTAATGTTTCTAAACCCGGATCTATCGATTTATATCTGATTACTGATCTTTAAAACCACTTCACCAGGTTCTCCAGCCATTTTCGCACTGCCTTGGGCGACTTGAGCACGTAATCCCCACCGCTCGAGCGGATATATCCGAAGTACTGCGCAACAGCAATTGCAACGCCTCCGTAAGTGTGGATGGTCTCGAAGGCTTCTGCGTCGTTGTCGTCATCTCCGATATATAACAGGCGCGCCCCGGGCAGCGGGAAGCTGTTCACCAGGAAGGATACCGTCTTCCCCTTGTGCGCCTTGGCAGAGCTGACCTCCAGGAAGCGTCTGTGTTTGATCAGGCGATACTCGTCGGTGATCAATTCCTGGTCCAGCGTTTGCTGGATGGTAGAGATCACCCGGATCGCATCCTTTTCAGGTGCGAAGCGGGCATGCACTGCCAGCGACCATCCTTTATCTTCTAAATAGAAACCCTTATATCCATTGATGATCTCTTCCCAGTGTGGTTTTAACCGGTCCAGGTAGGGGCGGATAAGGGCATAATCTTCACGTTGGATGTGCTCTCCTTCGGGGGTCAGCACCTCGATCCCATATGTGCCCGCCATATAGATCCCCTGGACTGGCACAAGCTTCTGGATATCTCCTAAGCGCCTACCGCTGACGATCGCCAAACGAATCCTGCTTTTCTCCGCCAGGCGCCGGATCAGCTCAATAACTTTGCCATCAGGGATAATAACATCTGGGGAACGGCTAAATCTTTCCAGTGTCCCATCGTAATCCAGGAACAGCCACAAGTGTTCTGATTCAGATACCCATTGATTGAGTTGGCTTTCTGATTCAAATTTCAATGAGCCGTTCCTCCTGTCAGTAGTGGAAGAATATCGTGCTGGAAGATCGTTTGCCAGGTATATTTCTGTCGAATGCGCTGGCGTAACTTCTGGGTTGAGCTCTCCCCAATCCAGCGAATGATCAAATCTGCTACCTGCTCAGCCGGGTCTTGGGGAGAGAATTGGAACACTTCCTGGCCGCCGATTTCCTCAGCGGCTGGAATTTCAGTAGTGAAGATGGGCATGCCAATCAGTCCAGCTTCGAGGATGGGCATTCCAAATCCCTCCCGGTGGCTAGGCATAAAAAGCGCGTCGCACACCCGGTACAGCTCCCTCACTAGCGGTAATCCGATTGTGTAACCATTATATTTCGAGGTACCAACCTCATAGACAAAACGAGCTTCCTGTTCCACGCCCAGCTGTTGCCTCAGGTCAAGTAAGCTTTGAAAGTAAGCAATATCTCCAGGGTCATGTGGATCGGGCGGTCCGGTGACAACCAGCCTGGGACGGATTCCCTTCTGTTTCAATTCGGCAACCACCTGCAAAGCAAATTCGATGTTCTTTGCCTGGGTGATGCGCACCGGCATCAATAGGATCAAGTCGGCATCATGCAAGCCCAGCCGCTCAACGATAGCCTGACCTGCCTCCGAAAGACTGTATAGGTCCTTGGGATCCACTCCATCATAGATGACATGAATAAATTCAGTTGGGCAGGAAAATAACCCGGCCAGCTCTGCCTGGCGTTGGCGGGAGACCGTCACATAAGTTAGATCTTCACGGTAGGTTCGCAATAAGTCCCACGGGTAACCTGGATGCACCCTCGTGTGTGAATGAGGGCTGGTCCAGGTAAAGTCGTGGCACCAGGCAATACAGCGCCTGATCTTCCCACGATCTATAAGGTGAACGAGGGCGGCGGTCAATGGCAGGTTGAAATGTTTGCTGAATATATTATGGACGATGACTAAGTCCATCGACTGCAAGGCAACCTCAAGCGCCTGCTCCAATTTGGTGGTTAGTAGATCAAAATCTTCGGGTAATTTCCCGTTTTCCAACAACTGGCTGGCATGAGTGATACGTGGGTGACGCGAATCCATCTCAGGGATCTGAATGAAATCTACCCCATCTGGTAAGGCGGTTTGATCCCCAGCCCCTGCAACGAGCGTCACTGCATTGCCAGCTTGGAGTAATAGACCAGCATGCGCCTGGATCACCGCTTCTACCCCACCAACCACGGGTGGCACAGAGTAATGCAAGATCGCAATTTTCATAATCCCAGCTTGACGATGGTTTCCAGCTGCTTGCACAGCCAATCGACGATGTCTTCATTTTCAATCAGGCTGCGTAATCGATCTGCTTTCTCTTTACGCTCTGCCGAGGGCATGACCAATGCCTGGTGCAGGGCATTGGCGGTGCTAGACACGTCCAATGGTGGGATGATCAACGCACCCGACTCAAGCTGCTGGCGTGCCCCCGTCCGCTCCGATAGCACCAGCACACCTTGCTGTTGGTTGACCACCGGACCTTCCTTGGCTACCAGGTTCATCCCATCTGCAATGGAATTCACCAGCAATACATCATACAGCTGCATCGCTGCCACCGCCCGCGGGTAGTTTTCACCTACTACCACCCGCACAGGTTCCCATACACTGTCCCCATACGTGGCATTCACCTGCCCGGCAGCCCCCATTAACTCATTCAGATAATTCTGGTATTGCTCCACTTCCATGCGTGAGGGTACCAGTAATGCCAGGAATTGGACTTTACCACGATGCTCCGGATAAAGCTCGAGCATCTCATTAAATGCCTGAAAGCCACGCACGATGTTTTTACTCGGCTCGATGCGGTCAATTCGTAAAATAAGCGGATTTCCACCATACTGGTCGAGAAATGTTTTGTGATGTTCGGCAACTTCTTCTGACTCAGCCAGGTGCCTGAGTGCATTCACGTCAATGGAGATCGGAAAGTCGCGTACATACGTCGTATGGTTCCGGTACCAGACCCGACCCTGTTTAAAATTAACGTGGGCATTCGGCAGGTGAGACTCACACGTTCGGATGAAGTTCAATCCATCTTCGCGCGTTTGGAATCCCAATAAATCCACCGCACATAATCCTTCCAGGATGCCCTGCCGCATGCGGGGTGGCAAAAATCCCCAATCCTCTGCCCCAGGCCATGGGATGTGAATAAAGTGCATCAGGGTATATTTTGGGCGCCGGCGTAGAGCTCTGCGGATGAAGTAAGGTGCCAGGTACAGATGATAATCCTGGAGCATTACCAGGGCTGGCTGTGGCTGCGATTGGATCTGTTTGGTCACCGCTTCTGCAAACAGTCGATTTACAGCTACATAACCATTTTGCCAATTTTGCCAGGTGGTCCGATCAATGGTAGGCGAGCGGAAAATATCCCACATCGAATGCTGCAGGAACCAAAGCAATGGGTTCGCAATCACCTTGTAATACCCGTTGTAAGCGGCGTCTTCTGATGTGACGAATTGTACTCGGATGGAGCTTCCGTCCTCCCCAATCGGTACCAGGCCTCCCTGCCAGGCCTTATCGCCTTCCGAGAGTGCGCTCGAGATCCAACAAGCATTGACATGCTGGGCAATCCCCGACAAGGCGGTGACCAATCCGCCTCCACCGCTGCGCTGGGGCTGGAGGATACCGTTCTCATCCTTGTGGAATGTCACTGGTCCATGGTTGGAGGCGATGATCAGTTGCCGGTTGGAGAGTAGTTCCTCCCAGGAGGTGCAGAATGGATCACTGCCAGAGTAGTCAAGCATGTTTTGGTCTGATTGCATGTTTACCACCAAGATTTGCGATTCTTTTCCCTAATTTTCCCCAATTGTTGCCCCGGCAGACTATTGTTGATCCAAAGCCACAATACTCATCCGATTATATCCATTATTGCTGATATTCGAATGTTTGAATATTTTCTTATTCCATGTTCTTCCGTGACCCAAATTCTTGATTTTATTATACCGTCCTGAACACAAATCCCTAAGGAAATGAAATTAACAAGCTCTAACCTTGCATATGCCTGTTATCACGCTGAACAACATGGATGAGTAATCCATGATCACGAATTTTGGATTTTCTTCCTGGGAAATTCTAGTCTACCTACATTACAATCATTTTCCAGGCGGCAGAAACAGCCACGTATCCCCCAGCTGCTGGGCAATTTCCAAACCCCGCAGAGGCGACTGATCCAGGGTGCAGCCTCGGCAGATGATGGCGCAAGGCTTGAAATCTGGTGAGCTATACCGACGCGTTGGACCGCTAACAATCCATTCTATCCTCACTGCGGTCCTCGGCGCACCCATCAGTACCCACACCAGATATTCTGGGTCATCTCCCTTCAACATCAGTCCGACATCGGAGCAGCCTTCACTTTTGATTGTATCGGTAAATCGTGTGTAAACCTCCCGTTCGCTCAAAGCATTAGCGAAATAAAGGTCCTGGCGTGTATCGAAGAAGATGCTTTTTCTGGTGGTATCACTTCCGGGGGCAACGATCACCGGGCGAGAGTCCATATTGAATAGTAAGGGAAATGATCCAACCAGCAGCAATGCTGTGATGAGGTAACCCGGCTTATATCGGTCAAGTCTTTCGAAGATGATCCCTGCAACGGGAGTAAAAAGGACGAAAAATGCCAGGCTGTAGCGCGTTCCGAAAGCATTCCATTTATACATAAAGCTGAATAACAGGAAAGTTAACAGCACCAAGAGACCATAGATGACCAATGATTTTCCCAGCTTTTTGATCATAAAAAACATCATGAGGAGCATGGCAAATATCAGATAAGCGTGATACGGGTTGGAAGCGGATACTTCAGAGGTGGTAGGGGCATTCACATTGAAGTAACCCACAGCTGTCATGCGGGGGTCATTGATATCCAGACCAAGCTTCACCACGATGCTCAGGATTAGCCGATTCCAGGCATAATTAAATTCACCCATGTGGGGTAGACCAACTTGCATCCCGATATTTTTTAACAGTGTGGCAATAAAGCCTGGGAGTGTATGCAGCTGGTTATAATGGTTTTCGAAATCCACCGGGTTAGACAATGCCCCGTATGTGATGATATTACGGGTCAGATAACCTGAATTGATCAAACTGATAGCAAGGACAGCAACCCCGCCCCATTTTATTAATGTTATTAATCCATGACGTTTAACCAGTAAATAAGCCAGCCCTAATGCAAACGGAATGAGAAACGGCAAGACAACCGGTTTGGTCAACAGTGCCAGCCCACCAGCCAGGCTGATATAGACCAGGGATTGATTTTCATCATGTTTATAGTAAGCCAGGTATTCTTCGACCACGCACACCACCCAAAAAGTGGCCACGTAATCATTGATCGTGCTGGATGACTCGGCGATCCCAATGGGGATTGTGACAGCAAAACCCACCGCCAACCACTGACCGGCTGACTTCGCCCCCAGGTGATATGCAATCAGTGACACTCCGATCAGACTGCCCAGCATGGAGAACCACTGTGGAAAGGCTGCCAATCGGTCGCTTAGAGTCAACACGTAAGTATTAAGGATAAATTCTTCCGCACCAGGAGGCATGCTGGTCTGCCGGTCGATCCCCGTGGCATAATGCCAGATAGAACGGTCTTGAGCCCAATGTGCCACCCGGCTGAGGTGATAAGTCAACGAATCCCAGGTTTGGGGCGGGGTGACCCAGGCAACCAGTGCAGTCACAACCAGCACAGTGCAAATGATCAGGAAAATGAAACGATCCCACCAGCTTTTTGGAAACGAAAATGCCGGGATTGCGAGCCTTACTCCAGTTTTCTTCATCTGCCAGACCCAGGATGCGAATACCCCGATCGGCACTATCCAGGTGACAGCTAAACCTACCACCGTGACCCAGTGGAAAACGCTGAGCACTTCCATGGCCAACACAAGGTAAACGCCGAACCATATCGCCGAATGAAGGATCACCCTGCGGGTTGGGTCCGATGGATTTCTATTCTTCAAATATATGGAAATACAGGTAAAAGCCAGGATTGGAAGTAGTGCGAGCAGGATCTGCATTACGCGGTTCCGTAAAATATCGGCATAGAGACTTTCCCCAGGCCAGCCTGTAAGCCGCATTCTGTGCAGACAGGTCTCCCTGCTGCGATGACCATCTATCTAGGGCGTGAGTTACCTCACACCTCATGCAGTCTACCCGAGGCTGCGGACCCGAGAGTCCGGGTGACGAGCAGTCACCTCCCATGGGATTGCCTCTGCTTGACCTTGCTCCAGGCGGGGGTTACCTGGCCGCAGACATTGCTGCCCACGCCGGTGGTCTCTTACACCACCTTTTCACCCTTACACCGCTCACCAGTAGGTGAGGGTGCGGTCTGTTTCTGTGGCCCGATCCGTCAGGTTGCCCCGTCCCGGGAGTTACCCGGCGCCTTGCTCTTCGGAGTGCGGACTTTCCTCGATGGCACGTAGCCACCGCGGTCATCCGGTCAGCCTGGGGAGTTTCATCATACCATAATTTACATCTGGACTAGGGTGGGAAGATTTCCAGCGCAGTGAAGTCCACCCAAAATATTCCCCCGGTATTGGGGATTGAATTTATTATCGCTTCTCCAATCGTTTTGACGGGCTCGGGGTATCCTCCCCACCATTTTTTATCTGCCGGGTAGCCAATTTGAAAGGCGACCAACGCGGGGTAAAAGTGCCTGCCCCATTCAGTAAATTCTGCCAGCATTTGATCCAGTGACTCGAATCCCTGGCTGTCATCCACAAACAGGATTTCATCGCCAAGTTTTGAGGGAAGCCGGTTGGTTTCCCAATGTTTAAGGAACAGGCGGTAGTTTGCATTGTGCCTCTTAACAGCTGCCAGCCATTCAAGCGCTTCTTCGTCACCTACCGGGGCACCTTCAGGTCTCGCAGATGAATGGTGCCATTCAACGTCCACGCCAACTCCCGTCAGGCACGTATGTCTGCCATAGCGTGATAGGATCAGGTCGAACAGGCACTCAACCTTCGCTTCTCCAGGCTCCACCTGGAGCCAGACCCGAAAACCCAGCGTATCAAACAAGTCCAGCGCGGTTTCGTTCTCATCTTTCCTCGAGAATGAGATGTAGGGATCATCGGTACTGCCAGGGAACGTCAGCCGTGTCCCCTGCCCGTCCAGTACGCTGACAATCCAGATTGCTTCCGCGACTGCACCAGGAAAGCAGGCAGCCACGTCCTGCCCAAGCCGCGCCCAATATTCTGCACCGGGGTTAAAGGCCGGGCCATAGGGCGAGTAGCGGAACCCGGCACCGACAGAAGACGTCTTATTGGGAGAGAGATCAGGAAACAAGTATCACCTGCCTGGCACGAGTTGGCCTGTAGTGCGCATATCGAGGATAAAATTATCACCCAAATAAGGCAGACCGTGAATGTCTTGATTATAGCTGTTCGCCAGGTTCTGGTCAGATATACTCATCAGCAAACCACCGGCAGTCTTTATCTAGTAATTTTGACCGTAGTATAATGCCTTCGATTTACCCAATGGAGAAAATCATGTTAGGAAAATCTGCTTTTATTGTTGCTCTCGTCCTGTTAATCCCCGTTTTATCGTCGTGCAATCTGCCCGCCCGTCAGGTAGAACAGGTGGAAGCCTCAACTCAAACTAACGTAATCCAACCTGAAGCCTCACCCACTCCGGCTAATCTGTGTGCCAATCAGTACTTCCCAAGTATGCTCGGTGATACGTGGGAATACTCAGGCAGCAATACCGCTCTTGGAGCCTATACCCGAACGGATGCTGTTACTAGCGCAAGTGCTGAGGCTTTTAGCGTGGATACAACGATTTCCAGCCTCACCTATGAGGTGAATTATGCTTGCACTTCTTCTGGTCTGATCGCTAATGACCCGGTCCAGCAATATGCCGGTGCTTTGCTCAGCTCTCCGAATGCTCCCATTAATGTGAAGTTGACCTCCAACTCGGGCATCAGCTTGCCGTCTGAGATCAATCCAGGAGACACCTGGCAGCAATCAGCTGATTTTGAAGCCGCGTCACAAGACTTTAACCTAAGTGGCAGGTTCGTCTTTAATTACACTGCGGTGGGGTATGAGAACATCACCGTGCCGTTCGGGTCTTTCAACGCCTTACGGGTGGATGCAACCATTCGCATTGAGGTCAGTGGCTTCCGGATCCTGGCGGGTACGTACACAACCTCCACCTGGATGGTGCCAGAAATTGGTTTGGTCAAGAGTGAAGGCACCAGCCACGTCCCTGGGGTTGAATTTACGGATGGCATCCAGCTGACTAAATTCTCCTCAACACGTTAATTCGACCCCTGGTTGAGCATGTGCATAATCGTTCTGCAGCTATCTCACCCTGAGGGGTTGAGTTTTATCTGCCCAATCTCAATTCTTACCCCCAAATGACCCAAGCGTAGTTCATCCCCATGTGTGATCACCACCGGGGTGGTCACCGCTTCGCCGTTCAGGAAGGTGCCATTGGTGGAGGCCAGGTCTTCCAGCCACCACTGCTGCTGGCGGTAAGAGAGCCTGGCATGCTGTGAGGAGACAGTCTGATCATCCATATGGAAATCACAGTCAGGTTCCCGTCCCATGATGATCACCGGCTTGGTGTAGTGCTGTGATTTAATCCCAACTTGTGCCAGATTTGTCAATGTGAGCGGTGGGGGCTGGCGGGATATCAGTAATTCTGCCTGCTGCCTGAGATCCCGCAGCAAGGTATAGATTGCGAATCCCAGAAAGCCATACAGCAGGATGGCCAGAAGGATGCGCAGAACCAGCAGGATGATCGCACTCACAGGGTGATTATACCCTTACAGCACTTCCGGAGCCGGTGGCTCAACCGGAAGCTCCTGGGTATATCCTACCTGACCGGCCGCTTCCTGCCCATAGACCAGCGGCACGCCAGCCAGATTGATCACATCGCCAGGGTTGAGCACATGTCTTGAAACGGCCACATCATTCACAAAAGTGCCGCCCAGTGAATCCAGATCAAAAATAACGAACCGTCCTTGGATGAGCCGTAATTGAGCATGCAAACGCGACACACGCAGATCGTTCAGATATACCTGGTTGGATGGATCCCGACCGATGTTGATCACAGGTTCGGTCATGGAGAAAGTCGTCAGCCCGTTGATGATCAGAAAGGCTTTTGGTATGCTCCCAACCGATGATTTCTCAACCCCATCCTGAGTTCCTTCTACTTCGGTAGTGCAGGAATCTTCCACCCCTGACTGGCTGAATTCCGCTACCACTTTCAGTGCGTTTGATTGAGGGTCAGAAACAATGCGTAACAGAGGCGCAGCAGTAAAAACGAGCCCCCTTTGTGCAGCTACGATTTCCAGCTTATGGGTTAATCGGTCAAGCTCTGTTGGGTGGGTCAGCAAAAGTTGTGCTTGTTCAGGGGGTAACACCAGGGTGTACTGGTCTGGTGCAGTGATGATCATCTTTTTCGGATCTTCGTTGTCGGGCAACTTATGGGCGCAAGTTTTCATTGCCTCGGTTAATGCTTTCTCCAGCTGGTGATGAACCTTAGGCGCGATTCCATCAGCAGCGGGTTCGCCTTCGATCAATTCACGCAGGCGCGCTTCCAAACGGGTGAGTGTCGACTCGATCCTGGACATGGTCATAATTTAACCATAATGCTAGCTGGATAGATAGGATGAAAATGGTTATCAAAAATGAGAATTGTAAGCGAATTACTCATGCATTCACCAATCACAAGGCTCATCAAAGTACGGTATACTCTTTAGACGTATGCAGACTAAATTTGGTTTCCGTGAACACGCCCACACTGCTGATTGGGAGCTGGAAGTCTGGGCACCCGACCTGGCAACCTTGTTTGAACAAGCCGCGCTGGGTATGTATGCTTTATCCGGGGTGATATTGCAACCTGGCTCACGCCAGGAACGCACGCTTTCACTCCATGCAGCCGACGCCGAAAGCCTGCTGGTGCGTTTTCTGACCGAGCTGCTTTGGGTCGAGCAGGAACAAAGGGTTGGTTTTGATAGTTTCGCCATCCGGGTGGACGATGAATGTGATTTACATGCAGAGCTAAGTGGGTCCTCCATTCTTAGCCTGGACAAGGAGATCAAGGCGGTTACTTACCATAACCTGGCAGTGAAAGCTACAGAACAAGGGCTGCGGGTTAACATCGTATTTGACGTGTAAGAATGCGTGAAGAACATGTTAACCTTACAAGACCTTCATCAAATCAGTGAATATGAATGGGAAATTCCGAAAAGCTACCGCCCAGATATGCGTGTGCCGGTGCGCTTGTTTGCCACCCGCCGCATGCTGCAAGATGTGGTGAAGGATAAATCACTCGAACAGGCAGTCAATGCGGCCACCCTGCCCGGATTGGTTGGTAAAGTTATCGTCATGCCCGACATGCACCAGGGATATGGCTTCCCCATCGGAGGCGTTGCCGCCACCCGGTTGCCAGATGGGGTTATTTCTCCGGGGGGCATCGGGTACGATATTAACTGTGGAGTTCGCTTGTTGGGGTCGCGGATCAGCCATGAGGCTGCCCGCCCCTGGCTGGATGACCTCGCCACCGCCCTCAACCAGTTTTGCCCAAGTGGTGTGGGCGAAAAGGGCGTGGTTCGCATGTCTGATGCCGAGCTGATTGCCGTCTGCCGGCAAGGCTCGCGCTGGGCGCTCAAACAGGGCTTCGCCAGTGAGGCCGACCTGCGCCGGACAGAGGAATCAGGCTGTGTGGAAGGCGCTAATCCAGATAAAGTATCCGCACGTGCACGGGAGCGCGGCCGCCCCCAGCTCGGGTCGCTTGGGGCTGGCAACCATTTCATCGAAATTGACTTCGTCGAGCAGGTATTCGATCCTTCGGCGGCTTCAATCATGGGTATTGAACAAGATACCCTGGTGGTTCAGATCCATTGCGGTTCGCGCGGCTTTGGACACCAAATCTGCACCGATTACGTGGATGAATTCCAGGAGGCGGTGCAGCGCTACGGGATTCACCTGGTGGACCGTGAGCTGGTATGTGCACCGCTCAACTCGCCTGAAGGGCAGGCTTACCTGGGTGCGATGCGATGCGCCGCCAATTATGCTTTTGCTAACCGCCAGATATTGGCTCATAGCGCCCGTAAAGCATTTGAACAGGTGCTGGCTGGCAAGGTGAAAGATTGGCACCTGCACCAGGTCTATGATATCTGCCACAACATGGGCAAGATCGAGACTCATATCATCGACGGGGAGCGCATGCAGGTGTGCGTCCATCGCAAAGGTGCCACCCGGGCATTTGGCCCCGGTGCGCCGGAATTGCCGGATGAATATAAATCCATCGGTCAGCCTGTGCTCGTACCAGGCAGTATGGGCACGGCTTCATGGGTTTTGCTGGGCACCTCAGCCAGCATGGAGCGCTCTTTTGGCTCCTCCTGCCATGGGTCCGGGCGCTTGATGAGCCGGCATGAAGCCAAGCGTAATGTACGCGGAGAGCAGCTGCGCCGTGATTTGGAAGCTGATGGTATCCACATCCGGGCCGGATCGATGTCTGGGCTGGCCGAGGAAGCTCCTGCAGCCTATAAAGACGTTGACCAGGTGGTGGAGGCGGTGGTGGGCGGCGGGATTGCCCGAAAAGTCGCCCGGCTGCACCCTCTGGCAGTCATCAAAGGTTAGGGAACAGTTCACAATATCCCAGCGTTAACCAGATTAACCAACCTGGAGAAATTAATGATACTGAAAAGCACCGTCCCATTCGTAATCATCACCTTGTTGCTCGCAGCCTGCGCTACCCCGACCACAATCCAGCCCGCAGGGACCGAGAATCCGACCACCCCACCCCTATCGACCAGTACATCTGTTACTTATCCGCAACCTGGGTTTCAACCCCCGGTCCCCACCACCTCCATCTACCCGGTTCCCGGCACGCCCACTGTGGGTATCCCTTTGATCCCTCTTTCAGGCTACGAACCCCAGCCTGGTGATGACAAGCTGAGGCGCGGCCTGGTGGACTTGGAACTAGATAAGAGCCGCCTGATCCTGGCTGAAAGCCAGCCCCTACAGGTGAGTTTGATCTTGAACGGCAACCTGTCTACTCCTTGCCAGCAGTTGCGCGTGGTGGTCTCGCCTGCCGATGCCAACCGGGAAATCAACCTGGAAGTGTATTCGCTGGTGAATACCAGTCAGGTCTGCATCACCGTGATCAAGCCCTTCAGTGCCACCATCGCCTTGGGGAGCTACTTCATCAGCGGGCATTATTCCGTGTTTGTGAATGGCGCGTTGGTGGGTGAATTTGACGCATAATATAGTTGGCGACCTTTCATCTACACGACTAAACACCGGAGCGGATTGGCTGGAACCAACCTGCTCCGGATTTCGTTAACGGAGTTAACCCGATCATCCACAGCCTGTAACCGCATGAAAATCCTGCGAGTTATAATAAGCGCGGTTTGATCGAAGGAGGATTTATGATCAAGAAATTCGCCTATCCGCTCTTATTGAGCTTAATCATCCTTTCGCTGGCAGGTTGCGCCACATCAGGCACGCCAGCTGCCGTTACCAGCGCACCATCCAGCCTTCCTCCCACCCAGGGTGCTTCTCCAACATCCACCCCACTCCCGCCCACCGAGCCTCCCACCGCAGTTCCACCAACTGCCACGGCTACCCCCCTGCCGGTAAACGCAATCCAGCACTTCCCCAGCGGGCAGGAATTCACCGTCACCGCCATCCATATGCTCGATGCCACCACAGGCTGGTCGATCGGTGGTTTGGGGAGCATCGTAGGTGACCATGTGCTGTTCACTACCGATGGCGGTTCCACCTGGAAGGACGTCACCCCTCCGGAAGAAGAAGCCTCGAGTGATGTGCACAAAGCTGCCACAGGTTTCTTCCAAGACGCCCGCACCGCCTGGGTGACGTATGCCATTGGCGGTGGTACCCCCGTCCCCACCTTGCCGGTCGTCTGGCATACTACCGACGGCGGCGCTACCTGGACAGCCAGCCAGCCCCTGGATGTGAACGGTCTGGCTGAAATCTACGCGCCAGCCGAGCTGCAGTTCGTAGCCGGGCAATCTGGCTGGTTGCGGGTGCATGTAGGTGCAGGGATGATGCATGACTATACTGCCATCTACCGCAGCACTGACGGCGGTGCGACCTGGACCCGTATAATCGACCCCTACACTGATGGCGGGATCCAATCCTGCACCAAGGATGCGATGCTGTTCACCGATGCCACCCACGGCTGGTTGGCCGGGGACTGCGGTGGCGTGCAGGCAGGTGCACTGTTGTTCAAGTCCACCGATGCCGGCTCCACCTGGCAGCTAGTGACGCTCCCTGAACCCACCGATTATCCGGGGATTTTCAGTAATGAGTCGCAAATCGCGTGCGGTTCGTACACCCCATTCTTTTTCAGCAATGACTTTGGGCGGATAGCAGTGAATTGCCAGGACTACTCCGGCACACAGATGTCCTACTTCTATTACATCTTTACCACCCAGGATGGGGGCAGCACCTGGACCTCCAGCTCCTACCCGGGTGAAGCCCTGTATTTCTTCTCCGCCGATACCGGTTGGGCGCTGGCCGCCAAGATCGAGCAGACCAGTGATGGCGGCGCGACCTGGAAAGCCATCTCCGACGTGACCTGGACCGCCCAGGTGGACTTCGTCAGTGCGCAGCTCGGCTGGGCTGTCGCCCGCTCGGATACTGCCGAGGCGCTGGTGAAGACGGTTAATGGCGGTGCCACCTGGACCGAGCTGACCCCATCGGTGGGACCGTAGAGGGAAATTCCTGGACCACGAATTCACGAAAAAAACAAATGCACGAAAGATATGGTAGACCTCACTGGTCCAAAAACCAGTGAGGTCTTTTTCTGTTCGCAGAGACCAAGGTCGAACTTTCGAATATCGATATGGACACCTACATGAGCTGGAAGCGAGGATTTGAATTTAAAAATTATTCAATAGCATTCAATTCATGGGTGATAGGCACTTGGGCACTTGGCACTTGCACTTATATCGAGAAGATCACTCGATATCCGGCACTTAGGCAAATATCTCCTATAGACCAATATAAACTGCTAATTATTATGGTATCAACCCATACTGAGAAGATCACTCGTACCGGTAAAGACCAACCGGTATGAAGATGATCTGATTGAAAGTAACATAGGAAATCATTGATACCAATCAGAAAAGCATTGATCGGTACAAAGGTAGGTATATTTTATAAAACATAATAAAGGAATCCACCCTTGATTATAGCACTATTGTTCTAATCCACAAGGGGTTTTTGGAAATTCGTGAATTCTTTAAGGTTTCTAATAAAAGTACAGCTGCCAGTAATATACAGCCATCAATCATTATCTAATTGCTGTTATCCTAAATCGGAGCATATGACTTCGGAACAGACGGTTGTGGGTTCGATCCACCATCAAACGGTTGGTGACCCCGCCGGGGGCGCCTATATATGGGGGATAATACTCGATATACCCCCACATATAGCCATAGTTGGATAAACGACCAAATATTTTAGCGCCATTTTAGCGCCATTAATTTACTTTTAAAATGGACCGTGGGGAAAATTAGACCGACATCGAGAAAATTGACTATAGACCGGCCTTATGTACATTCCGTGAATAATCTGATTAACCCATTCGTTTTAAATCGATCGGTAATTGAAATTACTCGAAAACTGGATATTGAACCTTGAACTGCTTGGTTCCGATAACCACTCTTATAAATAACATTTATAATGAATCCGTAAAACCACCAAATTTGGCTGGATATACTGCAAAGTATCCGTATAATTAATAGTTGGGCTCATGAAGGCACTTGCAGGAGTAAAACACAGCGCATGACACTTACTCATTCATTATTATCCCATGCTGACCCGGTTGTTGCTTATCGGGCACGAAGACTGCTTGGCGGCGAATCAGAGCATACCCCCGCGATGCGCAAGTTGCGTCTGAAGATCGGTGAGTCAGAGATGGCGCAGAATCTTTTGCGCGGGCTTAACATGGAGCGTTTGAATCCCTATCGCAAGTGGCAGGGACCGCACTGGACGCTGTACTCGCTAGCAGAGATCGGGTATCCTGTCAGAGACAAGACTTTGCTCCCCATGCGCCAGCGAGTTCTCGACTGGATGTTCTCACCAGCATTCTTGAAGCCACCTAGCACGGCGATCTATCCTGACCAGCCCGAGAGACCACGCCGCTGCGCTTCGATGGAGGGCAACGCAATTTGGTCACAGCTTGTGCTGGACATCGTTGACCAGAAGCGATTGCCACTTCTGGTAGATCGCCTGCTCAGCATGCAGTGGCCGGATGGCGGCTGGAACTGCGACAAGCGACGGGGAGCACGTACATCCTCCGTGCAGGAGACGCTTCTTCCGCTTCGAGGATTAGCCTCCTGGTATCGCGCTACAAGGGATGAACGAGTGTGGAGGGCCACGACGCGCACGGCTGAGTTTCTGCTCCAGCGGCGTCTCCTCTGGCACAAAAAAGATGGTGCGCTCATTGAGCCCGAGTGGGGAGGCCAGGTTGACAAGAATTCACTATCCCATCCGATTCTATGACGTGTTAAGCGTGCTTCTTGTAATGACGGAGATGGGCCTAGTGTGCGATCAGCGATGCCAGGCCGCCCTCGACTTGCTAGAAAGCAAGCGCCTTACTGACGGAACGTTTCCCGTTGAATGGACCAACGCAAGGCAGGCATCCCGGATTGAATCCCGCGGCACTTATGCAGATTGGGGTCCAAGGCACAAAAAAAAGGGCAACCTTTTCGTCACGATAGATGCCCTTTATGTGCTCCAAGAATCCGGACGGTTAACGTGATGCGTGCTGTCTACCGACCCGCCATATGCTGCAACAACAAATCATGCCGCCCAACAAATCGCTGCACCGGACGGCTAATCGCCGCCGGTGGCTTTAACGTTATCCCCCGCATAACATGAGCAATTATCAATGAATAATTCCGTTGTTATTAAATTTGATTGTGATGAAGAGGCCTTAGAATCTATTAATGATTTCTTCGCTCCATTTGCGACCGTTCACGTCAATAAAGCAGCGCTAGAAACAAAATCTTGGGACAAGGCAATTGAGATAGTATTAATCATTATTGGTACTTGGGCATCAGAAAAATATATTCTAGATCCATTGGCAAATAAGGCTAGCGAATGGGTAAACAGCATAAAATCCTTCTGGGAAAAATCTGGTTTTCAATACAAAGTCAACGTCATCGTAAAATTTCAACAAGATAACTTTGAAATTCATTTTATTGGCGCTCATGAACCAGAGGTAATTTTACAAGTTTGGAAAGTTGCTAAAGACGTCATTGAACTTTTACTAACGCAAAATATTCAAGTAACCAAAATTCGCATTACAACAAACGCAGATAAAGGTTTTTTGGTTATTGGCTATTGTGGAAATCAACCAAAATATACAATCAACTTGGGGAAAAAAGTTGTCTCACCGATTAAGGCATCTTCAAATACAGATGAAGGCGAATTTAATCCAGAACTTGAACTATGGGTTATTGAACAATTGGAAAGAAGGTTAGAATATCTGAAATTTATCAAGCAAAATGGTTATGAAGTTCCTCAATCTAAAATAACAAATATTGAAAAAGAAATACAGGGCAAGAAGGATAAACTCTTTTTGGATTGATCTTCAATAGATATCAAACAAATTAACAACCGCTTATCTCATCCCATTTTTCAAATCCCTGAGATCGATCGGGATCGGAGTGAGAATATCATCCATCACGCGAGCTGCCTCATCCTGGGTCCCTGGAATATAGTGAGCATAACGGGTCTTAAGATCGCCAGGGAGTGGCCCAGCATTCCCGCCACGATCACCGGAGGAATCCGCAGACTACGCATAATTGTGGCTGGTGTATGCCTTTCTATTAGCAGGAGAGGAGATAATTATGCCCAGCTCCAACTACTCCTACACCTGCCTCTCCCTGTCGCCCGCTTCACCAATGCATGTGAGTAATTACCTACAATTTCACTGCTAAATCTCATAAAATATTAAGCAATTCCACAGGAAAGAAATATTAATTGCAGAATATAATCTCTATATCCTTAATTGATGCTTCGACGGCTGGGGGTTGAGGTCAACAAACCATCTTGCAAATTACCAACCAAATAACCATTCAAGTGGAGGAATATCCAATGAACGGCAAGAAATTACTGAATGTAGTTTTAGTACTGGTCTTCTTGGTTAGTTCAGCACCAAACGGCAGCTCTTATGCCAGCCATCCGTTAATTTCAAATGACGCTTCAGGGCCAGATACCACCTCAGCCGTTCCTGCGCCAACAGGATTTCCGACACCCACCATCCATCTCAGTATCAGCCACGGCTACGTAGGCCAGAGTGTTATCGTAACGGGTAATGTACCGTCACACACTTATCCCGGTGTGCGAGTGAGCTGGGTAATTTCCGATACGACATACACTACAAGCGTGGTCGCGGTTAACCCCGACTTGACATATCAGGCTACAACAGGCGTGCCATACACGCTTGAGACCGGACCGGCGAAAGTATGTGCCACGTTGACCGGGACAGATATCGCAGAATATGCCTGCCAGAATTTCACCCTCGACCTAGCTCCAAATGGCTCCGTCTCGGGCGTCCTTCCGACCTCCGGGATGTCTGCTGGCGGTGCGGAAGTTCCGGATGAGCCTGGTACCCAAACCACCGCTTCCGTAAACCTGATGAACAGGGCGGGCACCATCCTTTACAGTGGATCGGTCGACGGGACTGGCGTATTTTCCATACCAAATGTATCACCCGGCGTATATCAGATCGCCGCAACCGGTAATGTAGCTCAGACTGTTGTATCCGGTCCTGTGATTGTCAATCCAGGCAGTGGTACCATAGTTTAATTTAAGTCCCGCCATTAAAATATCCTCAGATCCGGTAACCGGTCAGGCCTGTTTTGGTAATTTCAGTGCTCAAGTATCTGCGGTACATAACACCACATCTACCCCGGATTATAACTACCTGGTTCATTACCTGCCGTTCAATTTCACTCTGGGAGATATTAACAACTCAGCACCCCCCGCCTATGATTTTGGCCTGTATATCAATGGGGTCACTCTATCAGTTCCTTTCAGCTCTTACCTGCAAATCACTGGCAGTGCGATCGTGGATGAGGTGCAATATCATGTAAAGTTGCCTGACGGAACGATCGTAATGATCGGCAGCTCAAGTGACTCTGGCAGTAACTACGGCATATCTTACAATGTGGGTAATTTACCCGCGGGAGATAGTAAATTGATCGTCTCGCCCGTCGTATCAGGCGTCCGGCAATGCCCCAGCCAGTACAAGATCAGGGTGATGCCAGACCCAATGAAAGATCCGATTATGCAGCCGGGTGCCGCCACCACCTGGGATGGCCTCCATAACAGGTACTCATTCCAGGGTACATTAGTCGACGTAGGTGGATTGCTGCCGATCATCTACCCTGATCCATCACCAAGCCTGCCCCTGGTTGGCACTTTAACGAATGAATTCTCTGCTGGGGTGAATATATCGGGCAATATCACCCTGGATGGGGCGATACACATTCAGGTCATGCAAGCGCAGGCATTGCTGGAGATTTTCAGTATCAATGTATTCAATAAGACCCAAGACTTGTTGAAATCTGGGGAGAACACCACCAATATTGACCCAAATCATCCTTTGGACACTAACATTGCCTTTGGACCGGTTGAACTCTGGTCAGATAGCACTGACACGCCGGTGTTCGAAGGTGTGATTGCCTCCTTCTGGGGGATCGTTTCCATCGATGCTAGTGTTAGCGTCGGTTTGAGCGGCTCGCTCAGTATCCAGGGGACAATTTATCCCTACCAACCCAATCTCGATGCGACCTTGACGACCCAAATTACTCCAAGCCTTACCATCAGCGTTTGGGTCGATCTGTTGTTAGGGGTCGCGTCTGCCGGTGCGGATGCTACTGCCTCGATCGGGTTTGGCTTGCCTCTGCGGGTAGCTACCAATGATCCGAATCATCCTGAAATAGTCTGGTTCGATACCCCTTGCTTCTCGGTGTCCGTAACCCTGTCTGCCTGGGCGAGGGTCAACCTGCTGTTCTGGTCTCAAAAATGGAATATAGGTTCTTTTAGCCTGGTGGACTATTCAGATCCGCAGGGATGCAACGCTCTAGCTCAAGCGGTCAAGAAAATTGATCCCAATGCGGTCATATCACCACCCCGTATGATAGCCTCCCCCTCAGTTGCGACCAGCCCAGTGGGCGTTGCATTGTCGGTGTATATCTTTGATACCACGCCTGGCCAGCAACAGCCTACTCCAGTCGTAGCTGCCAGTTTCTGGGATCCGACCTCTCAAACGTGGCTATCTCCATCCTTTCTTACAGATGGGGATCATGCAGTACAGGACCCTGTGGCAGCATTTATCGGTCCGAACAGTACTCCCACCGTAGTCTGGACACAAACCAACCTGACCTTAGCTCAAGAACAGAATTTGGGGTCGGAATATTAACGCTTACATGCAGATGCAAGAGATATTCTATACCACGTGGAATGGTACGAGCTGGGATCCGCCCACGCAGCTGACCAATAATATAGTTCCTGATGGAAGGGCATCCATATCGGGTGATCTCCTGGGCGCAACCCTTGCCTGGGTGGAAAATACGGGGGGCCTGGTGAGTACGCCTGAAAAGATGCGCATCGCGATCACGGAGTGGAATCCTGCTTCCAATACCTGGGATACTCCGATCTTGTTGAATAGCAACCCATTAGGTGATGCGATGAATGTACAGCCGAGCACGGCCCGGCTGTATCTGCCAGCTGGTTTATCGGATCGGGCAGTAGCCTGGACGGTAGACTTCGATGGTAATCCGTCGACCAACAGTGACCGCCGGATCGTAGTGGCGCGCTGGACGGCTGCTGGTGGATGGTCCTCACCGGCCTATGATTTGACCAACCAGAATTTGCCTGGTGGGGCAAAATCACCTAGCCTGAGTTTTGACCCCCAAACTCAGCTTGCCCATATGGCTTTTCTGGTCCGTACTGTAGACGGTGATGGCGCCACCAATACCGGGGTCGGCAACCGATCTATGCTGTGGAGCGCAGATTCCAATGTTGATAAGTTTTGGATTGCATCCCCGGTAATGGATAAGGGGATAACCATTTATGCAGAAAAACCTACCTTGCAGATCAGCAACACAGGTGAAAAGCTGCTTGTATTCCGGCGTTTCGGCGCTCCTGGCACGAATGCTGTTTTGGGTCAGCTGGCAATTTCCCAGGGGGTTTCAGGCGGATACTCAGCGCCCCTATACATGACGGATGCACCGGTAAATCACTGGCTACAGTCTTTCTCGATTAATCCAGTGTCAGGTGATGCCATGGTAATAAACGTCAACCGCTCGACGATCATGCTGAATCAAGCCATATCATTAACGAATGCTACCACCACTCCCATTGCTACTAGCACGACCCATTCATTCACCTCGGGGAATGACAGCGTGGAGACTTTCAATGTTTCTGCCGCACCCGACCTAGCTGTGGATCCGACGTTGGGGTTATCAGTTATCCACGCCATTGCAGGAGAGACAGTGGTTGTGACCGCTACACTCGAGAATCTCGGAAGAGGGGTAGCCACCAGTGGGGCTGTTCCGATTAGCGTGTGCTTATTCAGCGGGGTTCCACCTACTGGGATTCAGCTCGGCTGCAATGATCTGCCTGCTGGCGATAGCTTGGGATACAACACCTCCCTGCCAATGACCTTCGATATTGTCGCGAACGGCAGCGAGCAACCGATCTATGCACAGGTATTCAGCAATGGTGAGAACGGAAATCCATCCAATGATATTGCGACAAGCGCTCTCGGAGCTATACCAGCTCCCATCCTTACCAGCGTCACTCAGGATATGCTCTATCTGGTCAATGCCCTGGGTATTCGTTGGGTGCCCCCACTTATTATGGGCGTATCGGGTTTCAGAATCCTGCGCAGCACAGATGCAGGTGTCACTTACGAGCTCGTGGGAGAAACTTCTGGTAGTTACCTTGCAGATCTCCTGGTAACTAGAGGTGTGAATTACTGTTATGTTGTCCAGGCTTATGATACAGCTGGGACACTCTCTGCGAAGAGCAACCAGGTATGTGCTTCAGTAAAATTGCTGGGCATACACTTGCCATTGATAAAGAGGTGATATTAGTGATCATAAAATGCTGGCAACCGTCAGACGAAAAAGCTAACTCTGATATATTATCGGGTGATGGTTGCCAACTACGGTGAAAAAAGTCTACATAAAACTACCAGGCAACAATTAGCCATTGAGACATTTTCCCCAGGCGCTCGTCGATTCGACAATATCAGATCGGGTTGCCTGGGGAGATGGAGATGAGCAAGTCGAGGCTACCGCACTCGGAGAGATATATGGGGAGGATACGGAGGATGGTACGGATGCCACGCGCTTCGCCAATGCGTGAGAGAGTCTGATCGAGAATGCCACCGGGTTGGATGAGGAATGTTGATCTGGGACCTTGACGTGCCCTGGAATCCTCTTATAATAAGTGAACTATGACCTTATTTGTATTATTATGGTCAGGTGAGCTATTAAAACAGGAGGAATGTGGGGGCACAGGTCACCCACTCACAAAATGGAACGATATCTAATTGAGACACCCCATACCGAGCAGGATTGCAAGCTGTTAATTGACCAAATTTATGCCATGGGTTATCTGTATCATTTCGATTGGGGTTGCAAAGCCGGGGTTCACTCGGGTTGGGCAATCATCGAAGCTGATAACGAGGCAGATGCGCGCCTGGCTGTGCCACCCATGGTACGCAACAAGGCAAAGGTGATCCAACTGACTAAATTCACCCGTGGCTTCGCCTCAGCACACGAGATGTCTGAACAAAATGCGTAGAGAGGACAAATCGAAGTAAAAGAGTGTTGGGTTTCGGGCTGCGCCCTCAACCCAACCTACATCTGGCAATAGTTGAATAAATGAAAGCCGGATGGAACCGAACGAAAAACACCCCCGCCTACTCCCCAGAACCAGGGTGGATCAGGCCTCGCCCATATTAATTACAATTGGGGGAGTAGTAAATAATTCAGACGAACAAAATCAGTAATCAGCATTAAAAATATAGTATTTCCTTTGTGATCTTTATGCTCTTTGGGATCCAAGGGGTAGTCCTTTCCTATCCTTCACCGAAGCGGCGTACGAACCAGGTCTTGATTACCTGTGTAAGCAGCACGTAGCACACCAGCATAGCCAGAAGAAGCAGCCAGTACAGCGGAGGCAATGGGACGAAACCGAGTGCAGCTGCCAGGGGCGAATAGGGCAGCCAGGCGCCTACTGCCACAATCGCCAGAGAGGTGAAGATGAGCGCCTTGCTGGCACGGCTCTGGATGAAGGGCAGCTTGTTGGTACGGATGACGTGGATGATCAACGTCTGCGTGAACAGGCTCTCAACAAACCAGCCAGTGTGGAACAGGTCAGGGTTTGCCCAAGACTTGAAGATATACAGCATAATGAAGAAAGTCAGGTAGTCGAAGATCGAGCTGATCGGACCAATGAACAGGATGAAGCGGCGCAGCTCGCCAATCGCCCACTTGCGCGGCTTCTCCAACCACTCAGGGTCCACTGCATCGGTGGGGATGGAGGTTTGCGAGAAGTCGTACAGCAGGTTATTGGTCAGCACCTGGATGGGTAGCATGGGAATGAAGGGCAAGAACAGGCTGCCACCCAACACACTGAACATATTGCCAAAGTTGGATGAAGCTGCCATCTTGATGTACTTGGTGATGTTGCCAAACACCCGGCGTCCTTCCATCACACCCTGCACGAGAACCAGCAAGTTATTCTCCAGCAGGATGATATCGGAGGATTCCTTGGCGATATCCACTGCGCTGTTCACCGATATACCCACATCTGCGGCTTTTAACGCGGGCGCATCATTGATGCCATCACCCATAAAACCCACCACATGACCCTTGTGCTGCAGTGCCTTGATAATGCGCTCTTTGTGAGCCGGTGAAAGCTTGGCAAAGATGGAAGCTGAATCGACGGCTTCAACCAGCTCGGCATCGGTCATGGCTTCAATATCATTCCCCAGCACAATATGCTCAACCGGCAGGTTTACCTCCTTGCAGATAAAGCGGGTCACCACTTCGTTGTCTCCGGTCAGGATTTTCACAGCCACACTGTGTTCGTTCAGCTTGCTAATAGCCTGGGTGGCGGTATCCTTGGGTGGATCCAGGAACGCCAGGTAACCAAGCAAGGTCAGGTCAGTTTCATCATTAACGGTGTAATGCGGCTCATCATTATCACCAGGGAACCAACGGTAAGCCACAGCAATGACCCGAAAACCCTCGGAATTCAATTCACTCACGCGCCGTTTGCGATGTTCATCATGCTCAGGCAGAACGTCCAGCACCTCTCCGTTTACTTCAACATGGGTAGAGAGGCGCATCAGCTCCTCAACTGCTCCTTTACAGATCAGGAGGTGTCGATTCTGGTTATCTTCCACGATGACCGACATGCGCCGACGTTGGAAGTCAAATGGGATTTCGTCAATCTTGCGATAATTCTCATCGACCAACAGCTCAGCATTCAAACTCTCGTGATCAAGGATGGCTTCATCCATCAGGTTCTTGAGCCCGGTCTGGTAGTAACTGTTCAGATAGCCATAATGCAAGACACGCGCGCTACTATTGCCACGCACATCCAGGTGCTTTTCCAGCACAATCTTGCCCTGGGTGATGGTGCCGGTTTTATCGGTGCACAGCACGTCCATGGCGCCGAAATTCTGGATGGCGTTGAGACGCTTGACGATGACCTTCTTGCGCGACATGGAGATGGCGCCCTTGGACAGGTTAACCGTGACGATCATGGGTAGCATCTCGGGGGTGAGGCCGACGGCTACTGCCAGGGCGAACAGGAAGGCTTCCAGCCAGTTATGCTTGCTGAGACCATTGAACAGAAATACCAGCGGAACCATGATCGCCATGAAGCTGATCATCAGCATGGTGAATTGATTGATACCCCTGTCAAAGCTGGTGGGCTGGCGCTGACCGGTTATACTGCTTGCCAGCGAGCCAAAATATGTGTGGCTGCCAGTCTGTATGACGACCGCTGTGCCTGTGCCTGATCTCGATGTTGGAGCCCATGAAACAGATATTCGGCATCTCCAAGGGGTTGGTTATGCCTTCATCAAGTTTGGCGGGCAATTTTTCGACCGGCATGGATTCGCCGGTGAGAGCCGCCTGGTTAAGGAACAGGTCCTTAGCGCCGATCAGGCGTACATCTGCCGGAACCATGTCACCGGCTGAGAGATGCACAATATCACCCGGCACCAGTTCATGCAGCGAAATTTCTTTATGTTGACCTTCACGAATAACCGTAGCGGTGGTGCTGACCATGGCTTTAAGCTGTTCAGCGGCGTGATCGGCACGCTGCTCCTGGATATAGCGCAAGACGATGCCAAGCACAACCATCAGCAAGATCATGATGGTTGCTCGAATATCTCCAGTGAGGTAGGAAATGATACCCAGGACCGTCAGCAGGATGACCAGCGGATTCTTGAGGTTATCCCACAAGCGAACATACCAGGTGGTACGCTTCTCGCTAGCGACCGCATTGGGTCCATACGTTTCCAGGCGCGTTTCGACCTCCCCAGCGGTCAAGCCGTTGGGGGAGGTATGCAGCTGTTCATATACAGCCGATAGATCCTGATGTGCGCTTTCTACAAGCTGCTTTGAGATGCCGATTCCATTGCCCCTTATTGCTCCAGTCAGGTGGATCGGTGGTGTGAGAAGAGTTGCGAAGAAGCCCATACTAACCTCCTAGCCTGGTTTTCACCACGAAAATAAGTGCCCCCGCGCCGGAGGAGAACGCAGGGGCAAGTAATGAGAACAATTATCTCAAGGAAAAAACAACCTTACCCGATAATACTCCAAGGCGCAGGGCGGGCAAAATGTTTATGACTACGATCAGAATTCCTTTGTCTTCATCATATTATCCTGCTCTTTCTAAGCGCGAGCATTTTAGTACTGCCGTATAGATGTGTCAAGACCCCAAAAAGTGGCAAATAAATATTTCTCAGAATCGTCTGGCATATATTCAACTGTGTATGGATTTATAGTATTGGATAATATTGTTCGGATATCCTTGGATTAAAGCAGATTTGGGATTAATATATAGGGAATGAAGGAGATGCAGTCCAGCATAACGGCATCAGGGAAACGTACCCGAATTAGCTGCGATAAGCTGCTTTGCGCGATTGTCAAATGCATGTAAACCCGTTTACGATCAATCTCAGTGAGCGATAACGATCAGCTGCTTTGAGATCCTGATTCTATTCCACGCATCGCAAATGCCAGACGTAAGGTAGCGTGGGGTTATGGAATAGCTCTAGGAGGCAGGTTGAGTGATTGCTGAGCGGATAATTCGACATTCATCGATATCATTGCGCAAAGTGGAGATTGCTTCCCGCTTGTTGCGCTCTAACCTGACAGGCATAATCCGCCACTCCGAATACCAGCGCAAGTTGGCAGAATGACTTAGTGCATAAAACTAAGTATAGAAAGGAGGTCCATCTAAGCGAGTATTATCGTTTCTATCCATCCTCACCGTTTGTAGAAAAGCAATGAGCACAAGCTGATTGCCTCAACCAACAATCTAACAAAGGAGGTCGGCTGGAAATGAAAACTGTGTTTGTCCATCCTGAGCGCTGCATCGGCTGCAAACAATGTGAAGTTGCCTGTGCAGTGGCTCACTCGCAGACCAAAAACCTGTTCCTGGCTGTGTTCGAAAGCCCTACTCCCAAGCCGCGCATTCATGCCGAGCCTGGGATGGTGCTTAACTCAGCCTTCCCCAACAAATGCCGGCATTGCAACCCGGCACCTTGCCAGATGGCATGTCCAACCGCAGCCATCTCACGACTCAGTGATCACCCCGACATTGTCTATCTAAACCCGCAAAAATGCATTGCATGTGGCATGTGTGCCATCGTGTGCCCGTTCGATGTGATTACATATTATGCGTCAGTGGGAGCACCAGGACGCCCAGCGGTGGCGATTAAGTGCGATCATTGCATCGAGCGGCAGCGCTTGGGCGTCGAGCCAGCTTGCGTTGAATCTTGCAAGGTTGGGGCATTGGAATGGGGAGAGATCAATGATCTCGTAAAAACTGCCCGTACGCGCTACTCGGTGGCAGTCTCAGTGGCAGTCGGTCAGATTCCTGGGGAAATGGTATCCATCCCCGCTAATGTGGAAGCCTGGCATGCCTACGGGGCTGAAGTCAGCCATTTGAATGCAAGTGGTGAGAAAGGAGCATGAACCATGACACCGTACAGTGGAAACGGTTATAAAAAATACAGTATCAATGAAGACACATGGGCAATGATGGATATTGCTCATCGTGAAGGCATTGAGACGGTGTGGGACCGCCTTGCCAAGCAAGAACCACAATGCGGTTATTGCCAATTGGGCACCAGCTGCCGCATTTGCACCATGGGACCCTGCCGGGTGGACCCCTTTGGGGATGGTCCACAGAAAGGGGTGTGCGGGGCAGATGCGGATATTATCGTGGCACGCAACCTTGCCCGCATGGTAGCTGCGGGTGCATCCGCCCACGGTGACCACGGGCGGGATATCCTCGAGACGCTGCATCTGGTGGGTGAAGGTAAATCGGACGTCTACAAAATCAGTGATCCAGCTAAGTTACGCCGGTTGGCAGCGGAGTATGGGATCGTCAGCGAAGGCAAGACTGACCAGGAAGTGGCGCATGCTCTTGCCTGGCAGATGATGGAAGATTTCGGCATGCGCCGTGAAGGGCTGGTGATGGCACGGCGCGCCCCACAAGCTCGCCAGGATCTCTGGCACAAGACCGCCACCTACCCGCGTGGTATAGACCGGGAGAGCGTGGAAATGCTGCACCGCACTAATATGGGTGTGGATAATGATTGGGTCAACATCCTGCTGCAGGCAGTGCGTACCTCTCTGAGTGATGGCTGGGGTGGTTCAATGCTGGCAACTGAGCTATCGGATGTACTTTTTGGTGTTCCCACCCCGAGGATGTCACAAATGAACCTGGGAGTGCTTAAAGCTGACCAGGTGAATATCGTCCTGCATGGGCACAACCCCATGCTCTCAGAAGTGATCCTGGCAGCCTCACAAGACCCCGAGCTGCTCGAGCTAGCAAAATCCAAGGGTGCGCAAGGCATCAACCTGGCGGGGTTATGCTGCACCGGCAATGAGGTGCTGATGCGGAAGGGTATCCCCATGGCAGGCAACCACCTGATGCAGGAGCTGTGCATCATCACCGGGGCGGTTGAAATGATGGTTGTGGATTACCAGTGCATCATGCCATCCGTGGCTGAAACCGCCAAGTGCTTCCACACCAAGGTGATCAGCACCTTTGATAAAGCTAAATTCCCGGGTGTGGAGCACATTAGTTTTGACCCGCAACGGGCCTTGGCAATCGGCAAGCAAATCGTACGGCTGGCATGCGAAAATTACACCAATCGCATTCCTGCCCGGGTACGGATCCCAGTTAAGTCGGTACCGATGATGACTGGCTTTTCCATTGAAGCCATTCTGTCTGCACTGGGAGGCACCCCTAAACCACTCATCGATGCGATTGTAGCGGGCAGCATCCGGGGTGCAGTGGGTGTGGTCGGATGTAATAACCCCAAGATCAAACAAGATCTGGGTCACACGGAGCTGACCAAGCGCCTGATTGAAAATGATATCCTGGTACTGGTTACTGGATGTGCCACCGTCGCAGATGGTAAAGCCGGCTTGATGGTACCCGAGGCAGCCGAACTGGCAGGACCAGGACTAAAAGCAGTATGTAAAGCGTTGGGCATACCACCCGTGCTGCACGTGGGCAGCTGTGTGGATAACAGCCGAATTATCGCCCTGGGGGCTGCATTGGCAAACACACTTGGAGTAGATATCAGTGCCCTGCCCCTGGCAGGTGCTGCACCCGAGTGGTATTCGGAGAAAGCTGTCGCCATCGGCTTGTATGTGGTTGCGTCAGGCATATTTACCGTGCTGGGAATAGCCCCTCCCATCTTCGGTAGCCCAAATATCGTCAAGCTGCTCACCGAGGGGTTGGAAGGCGTGTTGGGTGCCACCTTCGCAGTCGAGCCAGACCCAAACAGGGCTGCGGTGCTAATTCGCCGGCACATCGAGAAGAAGCGCCAGGGATTGGGTATTCCGGCAATTGATCCGTCGACCATTGCGTTACCGGAAGCTGAGCTGCAAGTCGTTTAGCGGGGCATGATGATGCCTGCACTTGCAGGGTAACATTACCCTATAAAACCGACTGGAGGGCTTTATGAAAATTATCATCATTGGCGCCGGACCTGCCGGTGTGACTGCCGCCGAAACGATACGCACCTTTGACCGTCAGGCGGAGCTGACCATGCTCACCGACGAGCCTTATTTACCTTATTCTCCTCCGGCCATGGCTGATCACTTTATCCTTGGCACAGACAATCACCTGTGGCGCTCCTCTGACTGGCCTGCACAAATAGGGGTGAATTACCGCACAGGGGTGAATGTGGAAGCGATTGAGCCTGAGGCTCATCGAATTCGGTTGTCAAATAGTGAGCAATTGAGTTATGACCAGCTGCTCATCTGCTCTGGAGCACGCCTTTATGCACCGCTGGCTGGTGCCGAGCTAGAGGGGATTTACAATTTCAAATCCCTCAGTGCAGCTGAAAACCTGGTGAGCAAGGTGCGTTCTGGTCAAGCAAAGTCGGCGCTCATTGTCGGAGCAGGTTTCATCGGCATGGAGATTGCCCTGATGCTTTGCGAATTGGGAGTGAAGGTAATCCAAATCGAGATGCTTGACCAGGTTATGGCAACCATGTTAGATGGAGAAACTGCCTCGATGGCACTCAGCTTGATGCGTACGCATGGAGTAGACGTGCGCTTGAAGACTAAAGCGGCTGCTTTTATCGGAAACGGCACTGCAACTGGCGTCAGGCTTGAATCAGGAGAAGTATTACAGGCAGATCTTCTCATCGCAGCCACCGGCGTTAAACCCAATTTAGACTTGCTGCAAGGGAGCGGAATTGCTTCTAATAGGGGGATCCGCGTCGACAAACAGCTGAGAACCAATGCGCCAGATGTTTTCGCAGCAGGGGATTGCATCGAAACTCCCAATCTCCTCACAGGTGAAATGTTCGTGCACGCAATTTTCCCGAATGCGGTTGAGCAGGGTCGCGTGGCTGGAATGAACCTGGCTGGATACCCAGTGACCTATGAGGGCGCCGAACGCATGAACAGTCTGAAACACCTGGGATTACCTATCATGGCAGCTGGGGAAAAGCAAGGCGATAGCATGTTGCGGGAGCAGTATGACGGAAGTCTGCGAACCATCTACTTGCGTGAAAATCGCCTGGTTGGATTCCAACTGGTGGGAGATATTCGCGCCGCGGGAGTCCTGCATGCCCTGATGATCCAGAAAGCGGATATCAGCCGCTTGCAGTCACATCTGCTTGACCCGAACTTTAGTGAGGGTATGCTGGCTTTGAGTGCGATGTCTCCATCTCTGTAGATATCAAGAACAGCTGTAACTAAACCTGCTGGTCTCGCTCTCCCAGCAGGTTTTTTTAGTTGCACAAGGGCATTTTGGCGGATTTTATTGCCATTATTGTAAGGTGTACGCGTCCTTTCATAAATGTATAGCTCCACGCCCATGAATCAGAGTAGTGTATATGTATAATAATCGTCTGCATTCAATAAAAATCACCATCAAAGCAGATAGATGGATGGTTTGATAATAGCATCTTTTCCTGATGGAGATCAGGACATGAACGATAGATTAGCCAGCGCAGTGCTCACAACGATAAAGCGTGATGAAAATTATCACGTGCATACCAAGCAGATCAGGAAACTACCCAAATCTACTGCTGCGGTGGAGCTGCGCTATCGTGCCATGCTGGAGCAAATCCCCGCCATCATCTATACCGATTCTGCGGGGCAATCTAACGTGACGATGTATATCAATCCACAAATTGAATCCATCACAGGATACACCCCAGAGGAGTGGATGGCTGATCGTGATCTATGGTTTACGATCATTCAGCCAGAAGACCAGGAACGCGTTCGGGCGGAGAATGCTCGTACCGAAGAAACCGGTGAAGCATTCAAAGTAGAATATCGCATCCTTACCCGGAAGAGCCAGATTAAGTGGATGCACGATGAAGCATGGTTGATCCGCGATGCATCCGGCAAGCCATTATTCTGGCAGGGATTCATGATCGACATCACCGACCGAAAGCAGACTGAGATGGAGCTGGAGTATCATGCAGCCGAGCTTTCAGCCTTGCAGGAAACGGTGCTCGACCTGACCATGCGACACCCCTTACCAGAGCTGCTGAACCTGATTGTTGAGCGTGCCACCCGGTTATTGAATGCCAAGGGTGGCGGGTTATATCTTGTAGACGCCGATTCTAAATCGATCAAGTGTGTCGTCAGCTACAACACGCATAACGATTACACCGGAACCATCCTGGATTTCAATGAGGGAGCGGCCGGGAGAGTGGTTTGTACCGGCAGACCACTGATGTTGAAAAACTATTCAAATTGGTCTGGTAAAGCGAGGATCTGCGAAACCGATGAACCCGGCTACCAGGCACTGGTAAGTGCCCCTATGGTCTGGCAGGGAGAGGTAAATGGTGTGCTGCATGTGTTCAGGGAGCAACAATTTGCTTTGCCTGACCTGGATCAGCTGACCCTATTCGCCAACCATGCAGCGGTGGCAGTGGAGAACGCTCGGTTGTATGAAGCCGCAGCCCAGGAGCTCGAAGAACGTAAACGCGCTGAGGCTGCATTACGCGAATCGGTGGGGATCTACCGGCAAGCCATCGAGTCCACCGGTGGTGTGCCTTATTATCAATCCTATACCGAGGATGGAGATTCCATTCATTATGACTTCATCGGGGAGGGGATTCAGCAAATCACAGGCTACAAGCCCGAGGAATTCAATGCAAAATTATGGGATTCCCTCGTCCAGGAAGCGCACCCAGGCGGGGATCTATCCAATCATACGTGGGATGAATCGCATCGTAAAGGTCATTCAGGGGAACGTTCCATTTCAACCTGGCAGTGCGAGTATCGTATCAAGGCACGCAATGGAACAATCCATTGGGTGTTCGATTCTGCGGTGATTTTGCGGGACGAGAATGGAATTTCACGAGGTTCCATAGGCTTGTATCGAGATATTACCGAAGCCAAGCGAGCCGAGCTGGTACAACAGGCAATCTACAGGATCTCGCAGGCAGTGGTGACTACCGCCAGCCTGGATGAGTTATTCCATTCCATCCACCATGTGCTGGCAGAGCTGATGCCGCTTGAAAACTTCTACATCGCCTTATATGACGCCGCCAATGACCTGCTCAGCTTCCCTTATTATGTGGACCTGTATGACCAACCCCCACCCCCAGCAAAACCTGAACATGGGTTAACCGAGTACGTCATGCGCACCGGGAAACCGCTCTGGGCACCAGAAGAAGTTTTCCAAGAGCTCGTCCAACAGGGAGAGGTTGAGAGCGTTGGCTCTGCTTCGATTGACTGGATTGGCGTGCCATTAAAGCTGGAAAAGGGTGTGATGGGGGTAATGGTGGCACAAAGTTATGCAGACGGGGTGTTTTACAATCAGGAAGACCTGGACTTGATGGAATTCGTCTCGACCCAGGTAGCCGTCTCCATCGAACGAAAAAAAGCCGAAGACGCGCTGCGGGTGAGCCTGGAGGATACGCGCCAATATGCCGAACGGATGGCCTTGCTCAACCGGGTGGCACGCGCCATCAGCACCACACTGAATCTGGACGACCTGTTGAAAATCGTATATCACGAGATCATCAGTGCTGTCCCGGCGGACTCATTCTTCGTAGCTTTATATGATAAATGTACCGACCAGCTTGAATTTCGTATTCGGGTGGATGGGGAAGTTCATGAAGCACCTTCTGTGCGCCCGCTTGGAAATGCACTGACCGCCCTGGTGGTAAACAATCGAAAACATTTGCTGGTGCGGGATTATGAGCTTGAGAAAGACCAGCTTCCAGCGATGACGCTATGGGGAACCGGTTTACCTTCACGGTCATGGCTGGGTGTGCCGATGTTATTAGGTGAGGAGGTGGTGGGGGTAATCTCTGTCCAATCCTACAGCCCGAATGCATTTGGGGAAAAAGAACAGGAATTCCTATCGACCATCGCAGATACCGTCGCAGTAGCAATCGAGAATGCCCGCCTGTATGAGGCTGAAAAACGGCGTACCGCCAAACTGACGCAAATTGTCAAGCTCGGCATTGATCTGGCTTCACTGCGCCGGGAGAATGAAGTTTTGGATACATTGGTTAATCAGGTAGCGGATGTAATGGAAAGTGCTACTTGTACGGTCATGCTGATTGATACGCAGAGTAATGAAGCCATTCTCAAAGCCCAGACCGGGTTACCCAGCAGCGCAGCAAATATGCGTATATCCCTGACCTTTCCAGCTATTCGACACCTGCTCAAAACTGGAGAGCCGCTCATCCTATCAGATATCGATCAACAGGATCCTTCCATCCGGGAAGTGCTGATCCGCCCAGATATCAAAGCGTTTTTTGCCTACCCAATGGTACGCAGTGGGCATGTCATCGGGGTACTCACACTGAGCAATGTCAGACCTTACCACCCATCTGCAGATGAGATTTCTGCCTGCCACCTGCTGGCAGAGCGCGCAGCTGCCGCGCTAGAAAATGCCAGGCTATTCGAAATAACCGAACATCACCTGCAGCAGGTGCAGGCATTACGGACGATCGATGCAGCAATTGCCTCCAGTTTTGATTTGCGGAGCATATTGAACATTATTCTTACCCAGATCATCGATCAATTGGGTGTGGATGCTGCCGATATTCTTCTACTCAACCCACATAATTATGCTTTTGAATATTCACTTGGGAAAGGTTTCCTCAGTAACGCAATTGAGAAATCACGCTTTTTATTAGGTGAGGGGGTTGTCGGTCATCAAATCATGGAACGGCGCACGATCCACATCCCCGAACTAAAAGAAGTGATGCATAACTTCACGCGGGCGGGAATGTTCGCTAGTGAGGGTTTTGCCACCTATTCGGCAGTCCCATTGATCGCCAAAGGTGAAGTCAAAGGTGTTTTGGAGGTGTATCAGCGGACGCCTGGCACGAGAGGGACTGAATGGGTGGAATTTTTAGAGACGCTGGCAGGGCAGGTGACCATTGCGATTGATAACTCACAATTGTTTTCCAACCTGCAGCGTTCAAACCTTGAGCTCAGCCTGGCATATGATGCTACCATTGAGGGATGGTCGCGTGCACTGGATATGCGCGATACGGTGACCGAAGGTCATACCAAGCGCGTGACCGAAACGGCACTCAATCTGGCACGCATTATGGGGATGAGCGAATCAGACCTGGTGCACATGCGCCGGGGCATTTTGTTGCATGACATGGGAAAAATGGGGATCCCGGACGCGATTTTACTCAAACCGGATGCCCTGACCGATGAAGAGTGGAAGATCATGCATATGCACCCGCAATATGCATTCGAGATGCTGGCTCCCATCGCTTATTTAAGACCTTCACTGGATATTCCTGGATCCCACCACGAGAAGTGGGACGGCACAGGTTACCCGCGCGGATTGAAAGGTGAGCAAATCCCATTGGCGGCGCGTATATTCGCCGTAGTGGATGTGTTCGATGCATTGACCTCCGACCGCCCTTATCGAAAAGCCTGGCCGAAGGTAAAAGCAATCCAGTATATTTTGGACGAAAAGGGGAAATTCTTCGACCCGCGGGTGGTGGATGTGTTCATGTCACTCAAGCAGGAAATGGGACTGACTGAAAACGGGGATAAAAAGTAACCCAACAATAAACGATTTAACAAAAGAAACCTCATAGGCGTGTAAAACCTGTGAGGGTTTATTAATCATCTTCCTATCTTTCTCCACAAATTCTACACAATCGAAGAGTATGCTTAACCACGGTCAATAAGGCCCATTATGCCTAGGGAGTGTAGAGGTATTTAGTTCCGAATTTCAGGAGGTTCACATGTTGATACATAAACGCTTATTCGCAGTGCTTTCAGTATTTATTTTATTGTCACTGGTTCTGGCAGGCTGCTCAGCTCAGGCGAATGCCCAAACAGGTCAAAACTCGGGTAACTTTACCGGTTATGGGACCGTCACCCAGGAGAGCTTTACGGACACTGTCGAGAGCACAGGGCAGATCAAAGCCCAGCACCTGACGTCACTGAGCTTTTCGACAACCGGGACAGTGGCACAAAGCAAGGTACAGGTGGGGCAGTCAGTAAGTGCGGGAGACATGCTGATGACGCTTGACCCGGCATCCTTGCCTGCCAATTTACTCACGGCACAAATTGACCTGACAAACGCTCGTAATGCTTACAACCAGCTCACCAACCCGGATCTTTCGACCATTTCCAATGCACAAAAAAATCTTTCGAGCGCATATACCAGCTATCAACAGGCAGAAGTAGCGCTTTCAAACGCTATCATCAGCAACCAAACTGCCAGTGATGCAACTTTATATAACAATTGGCTGGATAGCAAGACCAATCTAGACACGGCTCAGAACAATTTACCCCTTGCAAATGCTTCCATAGACATACAGGCATATTACCAGGCAGTGCGTGAAACCAGCCAACTGCAAGCTCAGCTGGAGACAACGCAACAAAATGCGAGCAACCATCCCGACGATACCACATTGGCTCAGAAAGTATCCGACCTGCAGGCTGCAGTGCAAGCCAACCAGACAAAAGAGAGCGATTTACAAGCCGAGATACCTTCCAGTGCAGTCGATCTGACCAACTTGTTATCGCAAAAACTGGATGCTTATGATTCAGCTGCCTCGACATTCATTGGATCTGTAATCACCAGCACTCAGAATTCGAATGTCAATGCTGCGCAAATCCTGGCAGACCTGACCCAAAAACAATCCAGTTTGATCAGCGCACAATCTTCACTGACCAATCAACAGAATAAACGGGCGTCAATGAATGGGAAACGCTGCACGGATGCAACCATCGCTGATTATCAAAATACTTACGATGCAGCCCTGGAAAGATGGATCCGTTCAGCTCATATTATAGGCAGTAAAGAAGATCTTGCATTACAAGCTGCCGCAGCAAATTTGACCTGGTGCACATCTGTTTGGAGCGCCTCAGATATTGCAGCCGCGGATGCGAACATTGCCTCAACTCAGGCACAAATTCAATTATTGCAGGCACAAATCGCCACCGACCAAGCTCAGGTAGGTGACTCGAGCAATTCAGTTTATGGTCTAGCGATCAACTTGAATACTGTTTGGGCTGCATACCAAGATGCCACCCAGAAGCTGAACAATGCAGTGACCACACTATACCAGCTTCAACGCTCGCCAAACCCGGACGACCTGGCGGCTGCCCAAGCGAAAGTTCAATCTGCGCAGGCAGAAGTCAACAGCCTGACGCTGACTGCTCCATATAATGGGGTGGTGGCCAGTGTTGGCTACCAGCCTGGAGATAGCGTAAACCAGAGTACACCTGCAGTCGTGTTGGTGGATCGATCAAAATTATATGTCGACCTGCAGATCGACGAGTCGCATGTGGTCAAGCTGAGCGCGGGGGATAAGGCTACCATTACATTGGAAGCCAGAACTGACCTAGCACTGACCGGTAAGGTTACATATATCAACCAGGTTGGGACAACCAGCCAGGGAGTGGTTTATTATGATGTGCAGGTGGTGATTGACCAGGTTGATCCTTCGATTTTAATCGGTGCCACAGCCGATGTGACCATCCAGGCAGGGCAACCTCAGACGGTGCTGACTGTGCCAGTGAGCGCAGTGGGGAGTGATTCAAACGGTGAATACGTTTATGTAATTGGTGCAAACAACAGCTCCCAACAGGTAACCGTAGTCAGTGGGCAGATCCTTTCCAATAACACCGTGATCGTATCGGGGAATCTGAAGGTGGGTGATACAGTCGGATTGCTCTCGAGTACTTCCACAGGAACCAATAACAACTTTGGGGGTGGTGGCGGCCGTTTCTTAGGGCCATAAATCATCAAGAGAGATTCAGAACAGGTGAGAATATGATCGAACTCGAGAACGTCACTAAAGTCTATAAAATGGGGCAGACGAAGGTACATGCCCTGGATGGAATCAACGTGCAGATTCAGGCAGGTGAAATGGTAGCAGTGATGGGTCCCAGCGGGTCAGGGAAGAGCACATTAATGGCCATCCTGGGCTGTCTGGATATTCCTACCGAAGGAATATATCGATTGGAAGGCGAGCCGGTGGAAAAATTAAACGAAAACCAGCTGGCCCAGGTGCGCAGCCGCAAAGTGGGATTCGTCTTCCAGCAATTCAACCTGCTGCCACGGACAAGTGCGCTAGAAAACGTGATCCTGCCATTACTGTACGATGGCGTACATGGTAAGGCTCGAACCGAGAAAGCCAAAGCAGCCCTTGAGACTGTCGGTCTGGCAGACCGCATCCACCACCGCCCGAATCAATTATCGGGTGGTGAGCAACAGCGGGTGGCTATCGCGCGGGCACTGGTCAATGACCCCACCATCCTGCTAGCTGATGAGCCAACCGGTAACCTGGATACGAAAACTGGGGAAGAAATCATCGGTCTATTTCAGAAGCTTCACCAGGAGAAGGGCCAAACTGTAGTATATGTGACCCACGATGCATTCATCGCACGGCATACCCAACGCATCATCCGGCTGGTGGATGGGAAAATCATCAGCGATGAACCGGTGGCTAACCCTGTGGCAGCTGGGACGCCGCGTCCGGAAGATTTAGGCGATTTAAAGCCAATGTAAATTAAATCACCCATCAGGTGTTCTTGACGAACCCTGTAGGAGAATTACGAATGAACTTACTAGAAAATATACGCGTAGCATTCCGTGCCCTGACAGCCAACAAGCTGCGCTCGGGGCTGACCATGCTGGGCATTATCATCGGTGTGGCTGCGGTGGTGGCATTGATGTCCATCGGGCGAGGTGCCACTCGCAACATCACCAGCCGGGTGGAAGGATTGGGCTCGAACCTGATCACGGTCTCGTCCGCACGCAACCTGCGCCAGGCGGGTGTGGGTGCCCAATCCACATCTTTATACTACTCAGACTATCAGGCAATTGTAAAGGACACGAATAATGTGGTAGGGATTTCACCAACCTACCAGTCATCAGCCCAGGTGATGTATGGCAACAACCAGTCTCAATTTACAATTACGGGCGTTACACCTGAGTTTGCCTCAGTACAGTCATACACTATAGCCCAAGGTCGATTTATCACGAATGCGGACAATTCGGCAGAATCGCGGGTGGTTGTTCTGGGCTCGCAAGCCGCCTCTGACCTGTTCAGCGGGTTAAACCCAATGGGGCGTGACATCACAATCAATGGGATCAACTTTACAGTAGTAGGCGTGCTGGCTTCGAAAGGTTCTACAGGATTCTTTAGCACAGATGAAATCATTCTGATCCCACTTGAGACGGGATACAGCCGGTTGTTTGGAGGCAGGGCGCTTGATAATGGTCAACGGATTCTTTCAAGCATCTCACTCTCAGCTGCTAATGCAAACGTTGTAAATACTGTTATCAGCCAGGTGGAATACATCCTGCGCAGAGATCATGGATTAACTCTCCATGATACACTTCCGTTTTCAGTTTCCAGTCAAAACCAGGCTTTGAGCACTCTAACCAGCATCACCACCACGCTGACTGCCTTTCTGGGTGCCATTGCCGGTATATCCTTGTTTGTCGGTGGGATAGGCATCATGAACATCATGCTGGTTTCCGTTCGTGAGCGAACACGGGAGATTGGATTGCGTAAGGCAGTAGGAGCCAGACGCTCGGTAATCCTAGTCCAATTTATTGTGGAGACGATCACCCTAAGCTTGATCGGCGGTATATTGGGTATTCTATTGGGAGCGGCTATCGCCGGAGTGGTAACCCTGACCGGATTGATCACCACCTATGTCTCATTGGATGTAATCCTGTACTCGTTCTTCTTCGCCGCATTGGTAGGTTTGTTCTTTGGGATCTACCCCGCATACCAGGCAGCCTCGCTCAGACCAATAGAGGCATTAAGGTATGAATGAGGTGAATAAATTGATGGTAAGGGCTTTGTTTTCAAGAGGCACTCTCGAGATGCTATGAAAAGGTCACTTCGACGATCAAAGCACAACCGCCCATGGTCGCAAATAACGCTGCTTCCCCGAAAATCCGCGGGGACATACATAATTATAGGATAGGAGTACTTATGAACACAAAAAGACCAGCTGTGGTCACAATAGCAGCAATTTTATTGATTATTTTAAGCCTATTTGTGGGTGGTTTGGGGATCGCCCGCCAATTTGGATTATTAGGTGCTGGCTTTGGCGGGCGGCAGTCTTTGGCAAACCAGTTCAGAAATCGGAATTTCACTCCACCCAATGGATTCCCATCCAACGGGTTCCCTTCGGGTGGATTCCAGAACAATGGAGGCACCAATGACCAAAATAACCAGGGCGCAACGCCCAACTTCACCCCAAACCGTACATTTGGCACGGGTTTAGCCAGGCTATTTCGCCTGTTCAGACCGGTGACCATCGCAATGGATATTATCCTGTTATTGTTAGCAGGCGTGGCTGCTTTTGGTCTGTTTAAAAACCGACGCTGGGGTGCGATACTGGCAATCGTTCTGGCGGTGTTGTTATTCCTGCTGGCAATCCCTGGGTTCATCCGCATCTTTTCTGTAGTTGTATTGATTGAAAACCTGACACGCATGCTCTTAGCAGTGGCAGTAATCGTCCTGCTGCTCCTGCCCGCAGCACGCCAGTCATATCTTCCTGCCAGAGATGCAGCTGATGATTAATTCAATGGATTGGGAATGTAGCTCGAGTTTATGCGAGACCGGCAGATAGGATCAACATTGTTATCGTTCCATGCGATAATGGAGGCGATATGGCAAAGAAGATTCTGGTGATCGATGATGAGCCTAAAATCGTGGAGATATGCCAGGATTATCTAGTCAAAGCTGGCTTCGAAGTAACTCACGCCTATGATGGCCGGACTGGGTTGGCATTGGCACATCGAAACCAGCCAGACCTGATCGTGCTCGATCTAATGCTGCCTGAAATGGACGGATTGGACGTCTGCCGTGAGCTGCGCCGTGAAAGTAATGTGCCCATCATTATGCTGACAGCGCGTGTGGAAGAAACAGACAAGCTGATTGGACTAGAGCTGGGCGCGGATGATTACATGACCAAACCCTTCAGCCCACGCGAGCTGGTGGCACGTGTACGGACAGTTCTGCGACGTGGGACGGGCAGCCCACAAGCAGAAATCATCTATGCAGGCGACATGACCCTAGACCGGGGTCATTACAGCGCGCGTTTCCCAGACCGGGAGGTGCCATTAACCCCCACTGAGTTTGAACTGTTGGCAACCCTGGCCAGTCAGCCCGGACGTATATTTTCGCGCGCCCAATTACTGACCGCGGTCCGTGGAGTAGCATTTGAGAGCTACGAGCGGGCGATAGACTCACACATCCGTAACCTACGCCGTAAAATCGAGCCAGAAGAAGGAGTGACGAACTATATAATCACCGTGCATGGAGCAGGGTATAAGTTCATTGGGGCAACCAAATGATCCGGGTGGATACCAATTCGATCCAATCTATTCGACGCAGATTACTGTTGCTCCTGTTGCGCGCATTTGGCATCGTGGTCTCTCTGACCGTGGTCATGATCTTGATCGTCGTAGCATTCGTCATCGCCAGGAATGCCAGTGTCAATCCATTCGTACGAACACCGACTACCATCATCCTGGAGACCTACTACCTTGGACATGGCAGCTGGCAGGGAGTGGAAGCTGTGCTGGAAGAGCGTACCAATACATCGATTCGGGCGCTGCGACCTGATTGGAGCAGGACGATACTGGTTAATGCGGACGGGAAGATTGTGCTCGACCATGGTTCTGCAACAAGCGCGATAATTGGAACTCAATTCACCCCTCAGCCTGATGAAACTGGACAAGAATTAACCGTCAATGGCATTCTGATTGGTACCATATGGGTGGACCGGGGTACCCTGCCTCGAATAACATTGTTCATTTTTTCTTTGATTGGTCCGACGGCGATCATTTCAATGCTCCTGGGAATATTGACCCTGGTCACCGGTTTGTTACTTATGCGCCGAATGATTAACCCTTTGGCAGAAGTGATCGCGGCGGCGCAATCTGTCTCACAGGGGGATCTGACCGCAAGGGTGCCGGTGAGGGCACAAAATGATGATTTATCTGCCTTGAGTGACCATTTCAACCATATGGCAAACGAGCTGGAGCGGTCTGATAAACAACGCCGCAACATGCTGGCAGATATCGCTCATGAGCTGCGCACCCCCATCACCATCCTGCGCGGCCGGTTAGAGGGCATCTTGGACGGGGTGTACACACCCGATGAAGCTCACATCGCCCCTGCATTAGAAGAAACCTATCTGTTAGAGCGGCTGGTGGAAGACCTGCGGTTATTGGCACTGGCTGAAGCCAACCAGTTACGATTCGAGCTTATATCAGTCAATTTGGAAGAGCTTGTGGAAACCATCCTGGGTCTCTTCTCCGCCCAGGCTGGAGAGAAAAACGTTAAGTTGGACCTGAACTCAGAAGCTGGTCTACCTGAAGTATTGGTGGACCCGCAGCGCTTGCAACAGGTGATCGGTAACCTGATCGATAATGCATTACGTTATACACCTGAAGGCAGCTCGATCAACCTTACCATTCACCGCATTGAGAATAATGTGGAGCTGTTGGTGACGGATGGAGGACCGGGTATTCCTGAGGATGAGCTGAGCCACGTCTTTGATCGCTTTTGGCGCGGCGAAAAGTCGCGGGCCCGATCCACAGGCGGAGCAGGACTTGGATTATCGATTGCGCGCCAGCTGGTTGAAGCCCAAGGAGGAAAGATCAGCGCCCGTAATCACTCACCACAAGGATTTGAGGTGAGTATCATACTTCCAGTGAGTGATCACACTCTCAGCTCGTAAATTTAAATGCAAAACCATAACAGGTTACTCATTTACAACCAGCTGCTATGAGGGTAAGTTTTCTATTTTTGATTGTTAAATATTACGAGATAGAAGACAGTTTTGGTGAAACCAGGAGATTAACCTACCTTGTGAGGATGATCTTGTCGAGGCGGGCATTCGTGAGCCCGACCAGTGCATCCACCGGCAAGCGGATGTTTAGCCCCCTACGCCCGCCGGAAATATGGATCTCTCGAAATTCTGTGGCACTTAAATCGATTACAACCTGAAAGCCCTTGTTGAGCAGCGCTAATGGTGAGATGCCACCTGCCTGTAAGCCGGTGATCTGCTCGGCTTCATGTTCGGTGGGCAGGTGAAGCTTTTTTTCACCCAGGGCTTTGGCCAATAATTTCAAATCCACTTCTAAAGAGCCGGGTACAACAGCCAGGATGGGTTTGCCTTTGCCTTCCCGTTTAACCACGATGGTCTTGAATACCTGATCCAGGGGAACATTCAGCACACGGGCAGTCTCGCGTGCACCTAGCTTCTCAGCCGGCAACTCAAAAGCAGTATAAGGGATTTTTTTTGCATCCAAAAGGCGGATAATGTTGCTGGCTACCACTGCGTTGACTTTCAATCGTAAATACTGTATATTATTATCGTGCAGACCAATGATTGGGTGTAGGTTATCGGATCTGTGCTTATTCCAAATTTATCGCTTGATTTTACTGTATAAACCGAATATTGAGCATCTTCAGATGCCTTTCAAAGTGCAAAAGGCTATGATTTACATTTTGAAATTGCTGTCGAGTACTCACCGCCCGCCATTCATCACCCTTCCAACATGCTGATTAACGGCATCATTGCATTCTATAAGGAGAAATAAATGTCTGGAAAACCCTGGCTAGAGCATTATGATGAAGGTGTGCCGAAAACTTTGCAACCCTATCCTGAAATTACCCTGATCGAAACACTGCGCGAAATCGTGAAGCTCAGACCGGATTTCCCGGTGATCTTATTCAAAGAAGCCCCAATGAGTGCAATAGAGCTTGAACGATTAAGCAATATGCTAGGCGCAGCATTGATCGCCAAGGGAGTTAAGAAAGGTGACCGGGTGGCACTACTCTTGCCCAATTCTCCTCAAAGCTTCATCGGCTTATTCGGAATCTGGAAAGCTGGTGGCAATTGCTGTACCACTCAACCCACTTTACACAGAGAATGAGCTGGAATTCGCCTTGAAAGACTGTGGGGCAACCATAGCCATTGTGCTGTCTTCATTCTATACCAAGTTCAAATCCGTTCAAGCACGCACCAAAGTGAAGTTGGTAATAGCCACCAATATCAAAGAGTACCTGCCAGGCATGCTTCGCATCCTATTCACGCTAGTCAAGGAGAAGAAAGAAGGATATCGTGTATCACTCCAAACGGGGGATATATGGCTAGGCGAATTGTTGAAAGAATATGCATCCGCCCCGAAGCCAAATGTAGAGGTCAAGCCAAGTGATCATGCCATATTTCTGTTCTCCGGTGGCACAACGGGGATACCCAAGTGCGCCATTGGCTCTCACCAGGCGCTGGTGATATCTGGCATGCAAATCAGCAAATGGTTCGGACGGAATTTTACGGAGTGGGAAAGATCCGATCATGCAGAATATGCCACTCTTCCACGTCTATGGGATTGCCGGCGTCATGCCCACCGGGCTAGTAGGGCATAATACCCTGGTGTTGATCCCCAACCCCCGGGACATGAAAGACATGCTGGAAACCATTCAAAAAGTAAAGCCGAGTTTCCTACCAGGCGTCCCCACCCTATTTATCGCCTTGATCAACCATCCTGACGTCCAATCCGGCAAGGTCAGCCTCAAGTCGATCAAAAACTGCATCTCTGGTGCAGCACCCCTAATGTTGGAGACCAAGCAACGATTTGAGGCACTGACCGGTGGAAACATCGTCGAAGGTTATGCCATGACTGAAAATATGATGGCAACGGTAATCACACCGGTGAACGGTACTTACAAACCCGGCTCAACTGGATTACCCGTATCCGATAATGAGATCCGCATCGTCGACATGGATACCGGGCAGCTAGAAATGCCAATCGGCGAGGTGGGTGAGATCACCATGCGCTGCCCACAGATGATGCTGGGGTATTACCAACATCCGACCGAAACTGCCAACACCATCCGGGATGGGTGGCTATTCACAGGCGATCTGGGTTATTTAGATGAAGAAGGCTACCTGTTCATTGTGGATCGCAAGAAAGATGTGATCAAGCCGAGCGGATTCCAGGTTTGGCCACGAGATGTGGAGGAGGTGATCTCATCCCACCCGTCAGTGGCCGAGGTGGGCGTAGCGGGTATCCCGGACGCTTATGCTGGCGAAGTGGTAAAAGCCTGGGTGGTGCTGCGGGCAGGTGAAAAGTTGAGTGCAGATGACCTGCGCACCTTCTGCCACACCAAGCTGACGGGGTATAAGGTGCCCAAACAGATCGAGTTCAGGGATACGCTACCAAAGTCAATGGTGGGCAAGGTGCTTCGGCGAGAGCTAGTGAGGCAACAAATCGAAGGCGAGAAGTAGATAAAACAGATAACAGATTAACGGGGCGCTATCCTTCAAGCTGAGGATGGCGCCTGGTTGATTTAATCCACCTGGACACGTGATAAACTTAATCGATGTCGAAATCACACCCAGCCAGGATCGTAAATTCAGAATATACATGCCCGCCAACCTGTTAGGAATAATATTCGCCCTCACCTCGGCTGCTGTATGGGGCAGTGGAGATTTCAGTGGTGGGCAGGCGGCACGGAAGAGTCACCAATACCAGGTGCTCATGCTGGCCGCGCTTTCTGGGATGGTGGTATTAGTGGTGAGCGCAATCATCCGTGGAGAAGGGCTGCCAACCGGGCGCAGCTTGTTGTGGGGAGCGTTGGCAGGGTCAGCGGGAGCACTGGGGATGGCCGCATTGTATCGGGCGTTATCCATGGGGCACACTGCTAGCGTCGCCCCCACGTCTGCGATTACCTGTGCGGCGCTGCCGGTGCTCTTTGGGATTCTGACAGCTGGTTTGCCCAAAGTGACGCAGTTGGCCGGGTTTGGAGTGGCATTTTTGGGGATCTGGCTATTGAGCAGGTCAGGAAGCAAAGAAGACAAAACCTTTCGAGAGGGGATGGTACTGGCTTTCTTATCCGGGATAGGTTTTGGAGGCTTTTTCATTTTCATTGCCCTGGTGGAGAAAGGGCAGGTCTTTGTGCCGGTCTTGGTAGCTCGAACGATAACATTGGGGATCGCGTTGATTATGCTGCGAATAAATCACCTACCCCTGCCAGGACTCACATCGAACCCAGTGGCACTCTTAGCCGGTGTACTGGATACGGGTGGAAATATCTTTTACCTGCTTGCCACGCAATTCACACGCCTGGATATTGCGGCATTACTTTCGTCATTCTACCCAGCAGGGACTGTCATCCTGGCCAGCATTATCTTGAAGGAAAAGGTATCATCAACCCAATGGTTAGGGATCCTTCTGTGCCTGGTGGCATTGACCTTGATCATGTTATAAACGGAGTGTGAATTTGAAAATTGACCATATCGCCATTTGGACTGACCAGCTGGAACAGATGAAAGAGTTTTATGTTAATTATTTTCAGGCAAGTGCAGGCAGCAAGTATAAAAATACAACCAAACAGTTTAAATCCTATTTCTTGAGCTTTTCAAGCGAAACGCGCATTGAATTGATGTCTCAAGCAGAAATCACTGAAACTGATCACCGGAAAAACGAGCAGAAGATCGGCTTTGCGCATGTGTCTTTCGCCTGCGGCAGTGAGAAAGACGTGGATCTACTGACGAAGCGCCTGAGCTCAGATGGATACCGGGTTGTGGATGGTCCACGTCGCACAGGTGATGGGTATTACGAGAGCGTCGTTTTAGACCCGGATGGAAACCGAGTTGAAATCACGATATAAACAGGGATTGACCGCATTGGCGAGTTGTTTTATAGTGAATGAGACTTCCCAATCGTATCGATGGTAACCCAATTTAGTATATTTAACTTTTTAGAACTTTTGAAAATAAACTCGCTTATCAATAGAATATTGAAAGGACTTTTTTGTGGAGCAGATGCAAAATAATTCATCTAACCAGGTAAGCTGGAACAATTCTCAAATAAGAACCGATTTATTGCGTGGAGATTGGGAAGGGCTTTACCAGACAGCCTCCGATTGGCTGAAAACCGAACCAGACCAGCCTGTGGCGACGTTCATCCAGAATATCGCCTGCCTGTTTATCAATCCGCCTACCATCATGCGCAACAAACGTTACCTGGAAACGGTAAAGACTAAGGATTGGAAAGAGGTGCTCAGCTGGTTTAAGGATTTCCAAACTGAGGCAGAAAAACACAATCCGTATTATCAAACCCTGGATTTCATCCTCGCGCCGTCATCCAAGAAACAGGTAAGCATCGAAACGGCGCTGAAGGAACATCCCAACCAGGCGGAGCTATTATTCCTACAGGCGATGGCCTTGAGTGACCGGAGTTTGTCGGTTGATAAGCTCAAAATGGCTGTGGTAAACAAGCCGAATTTCGCCACGGCTTTGTACATGCTGGGTATTTTTTCGCTGCAGATGAACCAGGTGCAACCTGCCAAAGATTACCTGAACCAGGCGGCGCAGATTGCTCCCAACTTTTTAGAGGCTCACTACCAGCTTGGTTCTCTGTATTCCCTATACGTTCCCAATTCTAGCGAACAGGCTGCAATCCATTTCCAGAAGGTGATCGAGCTCGACCCAGAGGGTGGGGCGGGTATAGATGCTAAGAAGGTACTGGAGGAAAAGACCGAGCCTCAATATGGGCAGCGCGTTGGCAACGTCATAGGCGGACGCCGGGGGGGGATGTCAATACTGACCATCCTGGGCATCTCTCTGTTGACAGTGGTGTTGTTTTCAGGCCCAGTGGCAAGCTTATTCAAGATCACCAATCCCACAGTAGGTCTATTGGCAGGCTTGTTTGTATTTATTGGGTTGTACTCTGCGTTTGGGAGGAAGAGGTAGGGAAAACAATCGCTGATATCAGAATGCCATGAGAAAACTGCTTCGACGGTTTATGATTAACCGCCCAGAATTATAAAAAATGCCCCTTCCCTGAAAAACAGTGGGAATAGGTCCCCCCAGAACCAGGGGGGATTCCGTAATGACAAAATGCAGGAGGGTCGTATGGACTGGAAAAATCAACTTAAAAGTGATCCGACCGAGTGGTTGCTGGAACCCGAAAACCCAGGGGTGCGTTACCTGACGCTGCGCGATTTGCTGGAAAGGTCAGATGATGATCACGAGCTGATCGAGGCAAGGCATCTGGCCCACACCGCGGGACCCATCGCGAAAATACTCAATAAGATGGAGCCTGAAGGATATTGGGCCAGACCTGGCCCAGGGTATACCGCAAAATACCGCTCTACAGCCTGGACGCTGATCATGCTGGCGCAATTAGGAGCGCGAGCCAGCGAGGATGAACGCATCGGGCGGGGGTGTGCTTACCTGCTCAAGCATTCATTCACCCCTGGCGGGCAATTTACCGTCTATGGGAATCCCGCGAGCACAATCGATTGCTTACAGGGGAACTTGTGCTGGGCACTTCTTGCACTGGGATATGACGATCCGCAACTAGAGATGGCTTACGATTGGATGGCACGCACCGTCACTGGTGAAGGTATGGCACCCAGGACGGATAAGGAATCAGAACGCAGATATTATGCGTATAAATGCGGACCCCTATTTGCGTGCGGGCCGAATTACGGGCAAGCGTGTGCATGGGGGGCGGCCAAGGTGATGCTGGCATTCGGTATACTCCCCGAAATTAAGCGATCACTTTTAATCAAGGACGCTATCCAGCAAGGGGTGGACTTCTTTCTCAACATCGACCCGGCGACAGCAGATTGGCCTACCAGGTTGGGGGATAAACCCAGCCGGAATTGGTGGAAGTTTGGCTTTCCCGTTTTCTACATCACTGATCTGTTGCAAGTAATCGATGCGCTGGTGATGTTGGGGTATGGCGGAGATCCACGCCTGGCAAATGCGCTCGAGCTCATCCGCCAGAAGCAGGATGATCAGGGCAGGTGGCTGTTGGAATATGACTATATTGGGAAGACCTGGGTGCAATTTGGAGAAAAGAAGCAACCTAATAAGTGGGTTACGGAACGGGCGATGAGAGTGTTGAAGGGTGCGGCAGTAAGTTGAAAGCCGGTGGTTGAAACCACCGGCTACCCGCAGGAAACCCGCAGAGCGGGTTTTACAAGAGGAGCCATCGGATTTAATACGCAGGAGATTTTAAATTTAATCGTCCTCCGGTGTTTGGTTACCATCGGATATTTGCTGGGAACCCACAGAGAGGGGTGGGAAAAGCTGGATTTGGATTCGTATGTGAAACGAGTCGAAGGTGGTCAATTCGCCGATGGTTTGAAACCACCGGCTATTCGTAGGAAACCCGCACAGCGGGTTTTTCAAGAAACCATCGGATTTCATCCGATGGTGGGAATTAGTGAGACGCTTGTTGATAGAAGACCCATCGATGTTTGGTCCGCTGGTGGGTAAATCCAGCGTCTACACATCGAAAACCAGCAGAGCTTGCCAAAATAAACGAGGAAAAATGAAACGAAGCAGTACGTATTATGAATTGGTTTATCATTTTATTTGGGGAACAAAAAATCATTTACCACTCATAACCCCAGAGGTCGAAGTTCGATTATTCCCATATATTGGAAGCAAATGCAAGGAATTGGGATATTTCCTGCATGCGATTAATGGAACAGAAGATCATGTCCATTTATTATTCTCCTTAACTCCATCCATTCTGGTAGAGGATGTTGCGAAAAATCTAAAAGGTGCTTCGTCGCATTACATTAATAAGGAGACGAATCTCGGAGTTGTATTGTATTGGCAGGATGGTTATGGCGTTATCACAATCAGGGAAACCGAAATATCAAGGGTGATGAAATATATCCAAAACCAAAAAGTGCATCACAATAATAATGATTTATTGGAAGTTTTCGAAAGATTCAAGGAGTAAATTGTCACCGATGATAAGTGCTCGCCGGTGGTTTGAAACCACCGGCTATCCGTAGGAAACCCGCAGAGCGGGTTTTACAAGTGTAGCCATCGGATTTCATCCGATGGCAGATATGAGGTAATTTGTCATCGAGGCGCTCAAGATCAAGAGGTTTATGTCTGATTTGTCCGCAAATGTTAGGTAACCACCGGCTACCCGCAGGAAACCCGGAGATAAAGGTGGGAAAAGCTGGAGATATATTCGCATGTGAAACGAGTCGAAGGTGGTCAATTCGCCGGTGGATAATAACCACCGGCTACCCGCAGGAAACCCACAGAGCGGGTTTTACAAGAGGAGTCATTGGATTTAATCCAACGGTGATAAAACTCTGTGTGATTCAGGGGTTACGAAAGGATTTTTGTATCCTGGGGTAATATCAAAGTAAATACTGCCCCACCTGAAGGGTGGTTGGCGACGGTCAGGTCACCTCCATGGGCACGGGCAAGCTGGCGGGCAATCGCCAGACCCAGCCCACTGCCACCCTCTGCTCGGGCGCGGGATTTATCCACCCGGTAAAAGCGGCCAAATATGTAGGGTAGGGATTCAGGAGGAATGCCGGGACCACTGTCATGCACATTGACCAGGACGGTGGTCGGTGTGGTTGAGAGGGTAAGATCGACCTGACCGCCTGCTGGGGTGTAACGCATGGCATTCGAAAGAAGGTTAGTCAGGATCTGCTCCAAACGGATGGGGTCAAGTTCCACCTCCGGAAGGGGAGTGGTCGGGGGGGTAAGGCTGAGCTTGACCTGCTGGGTAACAGCTTGGGGTTGAAATCGCTCCACCACACTGCCAACCAGACCAGTCAGGTTGGTGGGAGTACGCTCGAGCTCGATTTGCCCGGCATCAGCCATGGCGAGGGTGCGTAAATCTTCCACCAGACGGGTGAGAAGATGATTTTGCTCAATGACCGGCACCAGGTTTTCAGTGTTGAGGGGGTAAACTCCATCCTGCAAGGCTTCCAGGTTCGCACGCTGTACCGCCAATGGGGTGCGCAATTCGTGGGCGATGTCAGCCGTCATAGCACGGCGGGCTTCTTCAGTTTGCTGAAGGGTATCAGCCATCTGGTTGAAGGTGTGACCCAACGTCGCCAGCTCATCCTCTCCACGAACATCCACACGTTGGGAGAGGTCACCCTCTGCAAGCTTTTGGGCGGCGAAGGTAAGGGCTCGCACCGGCCGCAAGAGAGTATAGGCCAATCCAAGTGCCAATATAAGCCCTAAAGCAACTGCCACCAGTCCCGCTATAAGGACGCCTCGGTTAAGCCGCCCCAATAGGAACTGCTCGTTGCCCGCTGTGATACCAATCCCACCCACAGAGAAAAGGTAGCCTACCTTAGTTCCACGCACCTCAAGTGGGATAGATGCTGCCACCTCAGAAGGAGTCAACGGATTCCCAATTCCTGCGTCCTGGGTATCGGCAACAACGATTCCGGATATATTGGCAAGCAGCAAGCGTTGATTCATCATCCCACCCATCCCGTTGAGACCACCATGTGGGGCGATAAATATGGATTGGACGCCTTTCCACGAGCCATTGGTGAGGTAATAGCTTTCAAGGCTGGTCGCCAAATCGCTCAAACCCACCATTCCACCGCGGAACATAAAGCTACGTACTTCATTGACAGCCCCACGCCGGGCGATAACAGCCACTAAAGATACAGAAATGAGCACAATCATCGTAAAGGAGAGGAAGAGTTTTAGACGCATAGGATTATTTGACCATAGAGATTGAAATCAGCTTCGGGCAAAGCGATATCCAACCCCAAAGACCGTTTCGATATATTTCGGCTTCTTAGAATCGGATTCGATCTTGGCACGCAGGTTCTTAATGTGGGTATCGATGGTGCGTTCATACCCCTCGTATGCCACGCCCTGCGCGGCTTCGAGCAGCTGCAAACGGGTGAAAACCCGCCCGGGCTGAACTGCCAGGGTCAGCAACAGGCTAAATTCAGTAGGGGTGAGCTCGATGGGCTTTCCATCCCGCGTGAGGGCATGAGCAGTCTGGTCGATATCGAGATCAGCGATACACAAGTGCTGGGTGGGTGGGTTAGCAACTTCAGAGCGGCGTAAAAGAGCATTCACCCTGGCGACAACGATGCGAGGTGAAAATGGCTTGGGGATGTAATCATCCGCGCCCAGTTCCAGCCCGATGAGCTGGTCGGATTCATCGGCACGCGCAGTGAGCATGATAATGGGGGTGCGGTGGGTTTCGTGCTGGCGGATACGACGGGCGACATCCAAACCATCCATACCGGGCAGGTTCAGGTCAAGGATAACCAGGTCGGGGTGCTTGTCCTCCCAGGCAGCGAGACCAGTATCTCCTCTCAGGGCAGTAAGGACGGAGAAACCAGCTTGTTCCAGGTAGGAGCGCAAGACACGTACCAGCTCGGGCTCGTCTTCGATAATGAGCAGAGTGGACATGCGGAGAGTATATCGCAACAAAACTCGTCAGGATAGGGGAATTGATCATACAATCATGAAGCATCTATCAGAATATAAAATTCGATTTATAATCATATAAGCAATCCATTAATAATCGTCAACATATACCTCCCCACTGCTTGCACAATTGCCAGATTGCTATTTGGTAGTGAATATCGAACTTATTATCAACATAACCTCATAAACTTTCCGAAGGAGGTGGTCGGATGGTTAGCATTCAAGCAAACCTGCTCAAGCTCTATGGTCAATATAAGCGCATGGTTACGCCACCGTTTAAACAACTTGACTTGGCCAAGGAGCGTACCGACCTGGAAGCTTTATCAAAAATGTTCAAGCCTTTGGATAAATATGAATTTACCCCGGTGGACATCAATGGCTTAACGGGTGAGTGGATCACACCTTCGAAAGTCGTTAATGATCGAACCATCCTATACCTGCACGGTGGATATTACCTGATTGGTTCAATCCAGTCTCACCGCAACCTGGCAGGTAACATCGCGGCTGCCGCTCAGGCGCGTGCATTGATCATCGACTATGGCATAGCCCCTGAACATCCTTTCCCGGCCGGTTTAAATGACGCTCTGACAGCCTATATGTGGCTGTTGGAGCAAGGAGTACAGGCAGATCACATCTTCCTGGCAGGTGACTCAGCGGGAGGTGGATTGGTGCTGGCTGCCTTGCTGATGCTACGTGATCGGGAAATACCGTTACCAGCAGGAGCGATTTGCCTGTCGCCCGCCACCGATTTAACCCGCAGCGGAGAAAGCTGGAAAACCAATATCAGAAAAGAACTGGTGGTCAACCCGAATATCTATGGGGAAATTCAACCACTCTACCTGCGAGACGTAGACCCACATAACCCCTACGCATCACCCCTGTTTGGTGATCTGCACGGCTTGCCACCCCTGCTGATCCAGGTGGGCTCGGGTGAAGTACTGCTGTCGGATTCCACTTCCTTTGCTGAACGGGCAAGAGAAGCTGGTGTGGAGGTTAGCCTTCAAATATGGCCAGAGATGATGCACGTTTGGCAACTTACCGCCAGCTTTTTACCTGAAGCGCGGCAAGCGGTAGTCAAGATGGGTGAATTTGTCAACTCGGTGAGCCAAAAGGCCGGTGAGGCACAAAGGATAGTTGGTATGAATTTTGTTGGGTTTTAGTCGAGAGAATATTTACCTCCCCGGTAATACCCAAACCGGGTAGCCCCATCCTTCAGTTGTGCTTCAAGTAGAAAAATACCACATACGATTCTCAGGTGTGGACAAAAGTTCAGACATTACTGTTTTGGAATATTTTTAAGAGGTCCATTGCTTAAAAAACCATCAAGTGCAGATCACCACGCCACAAGAAAACCACTTGTGGCTTCCCCGAAAAACATCTGGGACTGGCGCGATGACAGAGATTTTTGAAATGTTTGTCCATGTCCTGTCCGTTTAAAGAGGACATTCTAACTTTGCACAAATAGGATTCTACTACTTTTGCACTAACGTCAGTCAATTCCCCTGTCAAGACAAAGTAGAAATGTCCTATTTTCTGCAAAGTAGAGATGTCCCCATTTAAGGGATTGATAAACCATATCAATCAGCAGCATTGGTAATAACATCTTGAATGGGTTTGCCATTCAGGTGAGTGCCATAGTGACGCCAAGGGTGGTTAACAGGTGGAGGCTTAGGACTGTTGATCTGACGGTCAAGGGTTTTGGTATCCACGACTATTGCCTGGCGAGGGGATTTGTGAAAGATGGAGTAGGCTAAGGGATTGTTTTTGTAGAGGATGGTGACTTCTCCTCTGGTATTTTCACATACCGTGACTTGCGCATTACGCAGGGCGTAGTTAGGGCGATTGGATTGGATCTGATAGATCACTCCTTTGAACTGCACAGTCAGGTTCTTGGAGAGTGTGCTGGTTTTCTGATGGGTCAAGATGAGTTCTAGATTTTCGCTTGTGAGCAGGGGGCGATGGGCGTCGTGAGTGCTGCGCGGCAGCACAGCAAAACGGCGGTTGTAATCAGTACGGAACTCGGGTAAAAAGGCATTGGCGCTGTCGATATCTGAAATTCCTCGCAGGCGCAGCTCCTTGACCAGGCGGTCCTGCAGGGTCTGGTTGCGCGCGTTCGATGCGTCCTTTGGCTTGTGGGGTGTTGGCACAGATGATCTGGACGTCCAATTCCTGCATGGCCCGGCCAAACTGGGTCAAGCCACTCGTGGTTCCCAGGGGGCGGGGCTGATTGACCCGAAAGATGCCGTGTTTGTCGCTGTAAAAGGCTACCGGCTTGCCATAGCGTTCGAAATAGTGCCGGGAAGCTTCACAGTAGCCGAAGAAGGTCTCTTCGGGCACAAACCACAATTCCAAAAGCTGCCCGCTGGCATCGTCGATAAACACCAACAAAGTGCAACGCGGAGCACGTCCTTCGAACCAGTCATGGTCAGAGCCATCGATTTGCACCAGCTCGCCAAAACAAGCCCGCCGTTCCCGCATTGGATGCACAAATGGCTTTTTCGCCCGTTTTGGCTTCCACCAGCCTTCCGCAATCATGATCCCGCGCACACTTTCGCGCGAAAGCCGCAGATTGTGTTTCTCCGTCAGCTTCTCGTGAGCTAATGTCGGTCCAAAGTCCCGGTAGTGCTCGTAAATCAGGTCGATGGCTTTCTGCACGATCTGAGGATCCAGTTGGTTGTGGCTTGGTTTTCCGCGCCGTTGGCTAACCAAGCCTGTAGCTCCATGAATTTTGTATGCCAGCAAAAGACGCCTGATTTGCCTGGTACTGATCCCTAACATCTGAGATGCTTCTTGCTGGTGAAGACGTTTGTCTTTCAGCCGCTGCATGACTTCCAATCGTGTGATTTCTCGGTTGCTCATTGTCAGTAGTTTGTCCATGTCATGTCCCTTTAAAGAGGACATTTTAACTTTGCATAAATAGGACTCTACTACTTTGCACTAACAAGTCAGTGCAATTCCCCTGTCAAGACAAAGTAGAAATGTCCTATTTTCTGCAAAGTAGAGATGTCCCCATTTAAGGGATTGATAAACCGTATCAATCAGCAGCATTGGTAATAACATCTTGAATGGGTTTGCCATTCAGGTGAGTGCCATAGTGACGCCAAGGGTGGTTAACAGGTGGAGGCTTAGGACTGTTGATCTGACGGTCAAGGGTTTTGGTATCCACGACTATTGCCTGGCGAGGGGATTTGTGAAAGATGGAGTAGGCTAAGGGATTGTTTTTGTAGAGGATGGTGACTTCTCCTCTGGTATTTTCACATACCGTGACTTGCGCATTACGCAGGGCGTAGTTAGGGGTCAATTCCCCTTGACATCTACTTTTCCTAATGATAAACTCATCACGCATGTTAAATTTTTAGCGAAAGGAGCGCGTTTTATGGATAATTTAAAAATTGTTGTTCGCATTGATAATGCATGGGCGCGCCTCCAGGTGACGGGGTAGACTGTTCTACTTCTTGTGATCTACCTGCCACGGGAGCGTTCATGCCCCGTGGCTTTTATTTAAGCTGAACTCAAAGGTAACACAATCTGGTATCCAAGTGTAACCAATACCTGTTGAGAAAACAGCCTCAAGCAATTTTTTGGATTTTCAACCAGCCACGGATGTCAAAAGTGGCTGGTTTTGTTTTTACTTAGGATTAAAGACAATGCACTCTAATGTACCAAATATGTACGATGGTAGACCCACCTTCACTGGTGTAGTCTACAAAAAAACAATCGGGAATTATACCGTCCATACCAATGGGCAAGCTGTGCTATGCGAGCTTTCGAACCGCATCCGCAAGCAGCTAATCTACCCGACAGCAGATCCAGGCAATGTGCACCACCGGGTGCAAAAAGTGGTGGAGCTCGAACACATGGATCCATTGGCGGTCGGGGATCAGGTGAGCTATATCCAGGCTGGGGATGGCAAAGGCTTGATCATCGAGCTGTTGCCGCGGCGCAACAAGCTGACCCGCAGAAGCGCAGTCGCCAAACCGCTTCACCATGGCGCACACCCCTTCGAGCAGATCATCGTAACCAATGTAGACCAGGTGGTGGCAGTGATGGCAGCAGCACAGCCTGACCCCAAGTGGAACCTACTCGACCGCTACCTGGTATCTGCTGAGGCGGGCGAGATCTCGGCACTGATCTGCATCACCAAGCTGGACCTGGTGAAGGGAAACGACAGAGAACTTCGAGATGCACTCACGGAATACCGGCAGATTGGTTATCCATCAGTACTACCAGCTACGGTCAGTGGGGAAGGTATAGAGGATCTACGCGCAGCCCTCAAGGGACGCATTTCGGTAATGGTAGGTAAATCAGGTGTGGGCAAAACCGCCCTGTTGAATAGCCCTACAGCCTGGTTTAGGATTGCGAGTGAAAGAAGTCAACCAGGTGACTGGCAAAGGCAGACACACTACCACCAACCTGGAGATGTTCCCCCTGGAAGGTGGAGGCGCAATCGTGGATACCCCCGGGACACGTGAGTTCGGAATGTGGGATAACGTGGATGATATAGCACTTCTTTTCTCGGAAATGCGCCCATTGGTTGGCAAGTGCCGTTTCGGACTGGACTGCCAGCACGACGAAGAGCCGGGCTGTGCCATCCGTAAGGCAGTCATGGCAGGACAGATCAGCCCGCGTCGCTACCAGAGCTTATTAAGTTTGAAAGAAGAGTTGAACCATGTACGAAGAAATCTATGAGCCTTCTCCCTACCAATATTGGGACAAGCTCAATTCACGTCAAAATAAATCTGACAGACGTCAGTGGCGGAAGACAGAAAGTATGTTCAGATGCAAGCGATGCCAGGCTGCCGTGCTCACCGAACCATCGATTTCAGGAGTGCATAACCGAAATCACTGCCCATACTGCCTGTGGTCTCGGCATGTAGACTACCTCCAGCCAGGTGACCGCATGTCGGCCTGTAAAGCCATCATGCAACCGATTGGACTGACATTTAAGCGCAGGAAAAACAAGTACGGTGGGTGGATTTTCGGTGAACTGATGCTGATCCATTGTTGCAACGATTGCGGGAAGATTTCAATCAACCGCATCGCCGCGGATGACCAGGTGGAGAGGTTAATGGAACTATACAGTGAGTCATTATCCCTGAGTGTAAATACCCGAAACCAGCTGGAAAGTAATGGGATTGAAATTCTTCAGGAAGAGCATGCCAAGCTGGTTGTCTGCCAACTACAGGGAGTGTGCCAGCATTAAAAACCAGAGACGTGGTTTATTCCGCGTCTCTGGTAAATTACAATGATCAAAATAAGATCAGGGTTGCTGAACTTCGTCACCATCCCACATTGGGCAATCCCCAAAACCATATCCGGGACCGAATCCCTCACCCGAATAATCCTTCATTCGCTCGAGCATCAGGTCTGCCTGAGCCTGGGTGATAACACCATCGGCAACAGCTTTATCCAAAGCAGCCTGGCGCACCTGGGAGACAAGTGCAGGCAGATCTGCTTCGGTCTTCCCTTGAGCAAGGGCGATTTCTTTGAACGTCTCACCATTCGATAGACGAGTGTTCACCTGATCCACAGTTAGACCAACGGAATCTGCGAAAGCGGAGATCATGTAATCACGCATGATACCTTTACCTTGCCCCACACCACGACCACCCATCATGCCGCCAGGGCCGAAACCACGCCCGCCCATCATACCTCCGGGACCGATACCCGAATCCATCTCCACCCATCATCCCACCTGGACCATAGTCATCCCAATTTCCACCCATCATCCCACCAAGACCATTTCTATTCGTGTTCTGGCCCATCATACCACCAGGACCATAACCAAATTGCTGAATGATTTTTTCGCCGTTTTGTGTAGTATTTACGGTGACGGCAGTGATATTGTCAACCCCACGCATTCGAGCATATACAACGCCTGCGCCACCCACGATGATAAGGATGAACGCGATTAACAAACCGATAAGCAAGAACCTCTTCATAAAATACTCCTCCAGTGATTTTTCAATTGATATAGATTGTTTCCTAAGTATATATGCACCATCTTAGTTTACCCGAAAATTGTGAAGGAATTGTGAAGAAATGTGGAGAAAGAACAGCGATTAGTGAGTAGTGAGTTGTTATTAGTGATTGGTAATAAGTCTAAAGGACGAACCAGACTGGTTAGCATTTTATCGTTAGGAATTAGAAAGTAATTGTGCTCAAATAGCGTATTAACGGATAGATAACAGATACCTGGGAGACCACCCGGTACAGGTTTGCAGAGAAAACTTCCATCGATTAATGGTGGACGACTATCAATTAATAATTAGCCCCATAAAAAAAATACTACGGAACACAATAAGAGCATAGAGCTAATCATAAATCTCTTAGTATTCGCTTTCAGCTTTAAGGTGATCATTTAATTAGGTAGGATTATTCCTCGCCGGCGAGGTAACGCATCTTCTCCCAGGGTGGGGCGTGGGATTCTTCAGCCAGAACACCGCGCAGCTCAAAGACTTCATCACGTAACACGGCAGCTTTCTCGAACTCCAAATCCTTGGCAGCCTGTTTCATCTGGACCTCAAGCTCGGTGATCAGACGCTTGAGCTCATCCTTGGGCATTTCAGCTGGCTTAACAGGACGCTCACCGCGGGCTTCAGCCTGGGCTTTACCGCCCAGCTGGTCGGTCAGGTCACGCACAGCTTTGACGATGCTGACCGGCTCGATCCCATGCTCCACGTTGAATGCCACCTGCTTAGCACGGCGGCGATTAGTCTCATCAATGGCAAATTTCATCGAATCGGTCATCTTATCGGCATACATGATGACTTTGCCATTAACGTGCCGGGCAGCCCGACCGATGGTCTGGATGAGGGCAGTCCCCGAGCGTAGGAAACCTTCCTTGTCTGCATCCAAAATTGCCACCAAAGAGACCTCGGGCAGGTCCAATCCCTCGCGCAACAGGTTGATGCCCACCACCACGTCAAACACACCCAGACGGAGGTCACGCAGGATCCCAATTCGCTCAAGAGTTCTCAACCTCGGAATGCAGGTAATGCACCTTGATCCCCAGCTCCATCAGGTAATCGGCGAGTTTCTCCGACATACGCTTGGTGAGCGTGGTCACCAGGGTGCGCTGACCGACCTCCACTCGTTTGCGGATCTCCGCGATCAAGTCGTCCACCTGGCCTTCAATCGGCCGGACCTCAACATCAGGATCCACCAAACCGGTGGGACGGATGATCTGCTCAACCACCTGCTCAGCACGTTCCATTTCATAGGGACCAGGCGTAGCAGAGGTATAGATGGTGGCACCCATATGTTGCTCAAATTCCTTGAATTTCAGTGGTCGGTTATCCATCGCAGATGGGAGACGAAAACCATATTCCACCAAAGTCCCCTTGCGAGAACGGTCGCCGTTGTACATGCCGCGGATTTGCGGAATGGTCATGTGAGATTCATCGATGATGAGCAGGTAATCGTGAGGTAAATAATCGATCAGCGTCCAGGGAGGTGTGCCTTCAGCGCGCTGGTCGAGGTGGCGGGAGTAGTTCTCGATGCCGGCACAGGATCCAATCTCGCGCAACATCTCCAGGTCGTAGATCGTGCGCTGCTCGATGCGCTGAGCTTCCAGGATTTTATCCTGCTCACGGTAGTATTTAACCCGTTCGTGTAGCTCAATTTCTATATCAACAATCGCCTGTTTGAGCTTATCTTCAGCAGCGATGTAATGTTTGGCAGGGTAGATGGCAATCGTCTCCAGCGGATGACGCAGCTCACCGGTGAGGGCATCAAATTCGACGATCCGCTCAACTTCATCACCGAAATACGTGATACGGTATCCCATGCGGTCCTGGTAGGCGGGTATGACCTCGAGCGTATCCCCACGTACGCGGAAAGTGGCCGGCTTCAGCTCCATGTCGTTACGCTCGTACTGGCTTTCGATGAGGTCGCGCAAGAGGGCATTGCGGCGGTAGATTTTGCCCTTCTCGATGGTGATCACTACTCGACCGTACTCTACCGGGTTACCCAGTCCGTAAATACATGATACGGAGGCGACAATGATCACATCCTTGCGCGACATGAGGGACATGGTGGCAGACAGGCGTAAGCGCTCAATCTCTTCATTACGCTCGGTTTCTTTCTCGATGTACAGGTCATGGCGCGGAACGTAAGCTTCTGGCTGATAGTAGTCATAATAACTGACGAAGTACTCCACGGCATTGTCGGGGAAGAACTCCTTGAATTCAGCATACAACTGGGCAGCCAGGGTCTTATTGTGTGCCATTACCAGGGCTGGTCGCTGAAGCTGGGTAATAACCTGCGCCATGGTATAAGTCTTACCGGTTCCGGTAGCACCCAGCAACACCTGGTTCATGTAACCCTTATTTACGCCATCCACAATCTGGCGGATAGCTTCCGGTTGATCACCGGTGGGGTGAAATGGGGCAACAACGAGTTTGAAATCATCAATAGGCAGATGTCCTCAAGTTCAAAGATAGCCAAGTAATTCGAGAAGCAGAATTATTTTCATGGTAGATTGCTTCTCGTTTCATGGTGGTGATCCCGGGTTTGCTTCGCTGCCATAGATATTTATCATTCCGTTAAAGATCGATATAGAACAAGGGTAGGTGAGAAGAATGCATTCTTCATTTCACAAGAAACTATGGGTTATTATCTTGTGGATTTCCAACCGGTAATAAACGGAGACTAATGTAACGATCAACAAGCTCGATAATTACTATATCTGGATTGTATTGTTCAATTATCTCTTGGTCGACGACGATATTTGTCGTTGGTGCCCAAGCCCATTGGAATAGACTAAAACTAAAATGTTCGGCAAGGAAGGGAATTAAACAAAAACCGAACGAATCACGGAACATCACTAACCTTGGTAATGACGGATCATTAACCTTCATTTCGCTCCAATAACCATCATCACTCCCCACCAATTGAGCACGGATGGGAGACTTTTGTTCTATGTAGTAAGGATCAATCTCAAGCTTGTCTACCTGCCCAATAAATCGCCACAGGTCACCAGGGATTAGTCTTTCAGTTAATTCATATTCTGTCATTGGGTATGGCTGGAGATTTGGATACCTTGTTTCGATTTCCCTGCATTATTTCCTCATAGCCAGCATGACAACCCACTCTATTCCAGTGAGTATCAGACATATAATAAGTTTGATATGTTTTTTTCCTCTCAAATACTGCAGGACGCAAATCCAGAATGCTTACCTCACTTTTCTCCCTCATATAATCAAGTAATTGGTCGACCTGGGATATTTTTCCAATGACAGGTATATTCTCTGGCAAATATTCGGGGTAAATAATATCTTTATCCGGTGCAATAACGACCACCATAAGAATATTTCTGGCCGATAACCAATCCCGAGTTGATTCAAGGTTTTGGCGAATATTATCAAGCTCCTCCTGACTAAAAGGCATCACCTTTTGATACAAATTAATGGTATTAAGGCTTGAATAATATAACCAGTTATTTCTACCAATGACCACTTGAGGAAAAATAATATCATGCAGAATTTCCCGCCGAACCCAATACAATCCTGAAATTATCCGATTGCGTAATGGCAAATGGTCAGCGATAAAGCTATCAATTTGTTTTGTAGCCCAGAAAATCTCTTTCGGCCTTTCCAGAACTGGCAAGCTGGCCATCGGTCGATTATCAAAGAAAGGGATATCCAGGTTTTTGAAAACTGAAAAGTATATAGGGTGAATCAGAATGAGAATTATCACGATAATAAAGCCAGTGTTAACAAGTCGCAATTTCATATGTTCAACCTAAAATCTCGAGTAAAGCGTAGCCTGAAAACTGGAAGCAATAATCAATACAATTGAAATAATCAATGCGATAACCAAAAAAATCTTCGAGCCTAATTGTGCAATCATCAACGACCCCCCCTCAGGTTTAATGGTATTCTTATTCATTATTCCTAGCAATCGACCGATAGGTATACATAAGACCACACCGGCCAACAGAGCAATCCAGGTGATACCACTCATTACGGGTATCTTTTCAAAAGGTATGATGGAATCAGCTTGGTTGACGCCAATTAAGGCACGTAAAAATGTGACTGCATCACCCAAATCCACAGTTCGGAAAAACACCCAACCTATCATTATGATAGAAAGTGAATATAGACGCTGGAAACCGACCCAACTCCTCTTTAACCATCCACCTAAGGGACTGATTTCGTAAGCGATTGCTACACCATGGATTAATCCCCAAAAAACGAAGTTAATCGTGATGCCATGCCACAAACCTGTGGCGAGAAAAACAATGAGAACATCGAGATAACGCCAGAGATTTGATTTTCCACTCCTATAACGTTCCAATGGGTAAAATAGATAATCACGAAACCAGTTCGAAAGTGATATATGCCAGCGTCGCCAGAAATTAGTTATGCTAGTTGCGAGGTAAGGAAAGTCAAAATTTTCAGGAAGTTGTAGACCAAGCATTTGGCCTATTCCAAGTGCCATATCCGTGTAACCAGAAAAGTCAAAGTAAAGCTGTAAGCTGAAACCAATTAATCCCAACCATGCATACGGGGTAGTTAGTTCACTTGCATTCAATTCAAAGACTGCATTTACCATGGGAGCCAGTTGATCAGCAATAATCGTTTTCTTAGCCAACCCAGTAACAAACCGTCCGATGCCGGAAGAGATCTGGTTAATATCAACATTAATTCCTTTTAACTGGATGATTATGTCTCCATAGCGGGCAATTGGACCAGCAATTACCTTAGGGAACATCATCAAATACAAAAAGTAATGTAATGGATTCAGATGTTTAAATTCAAGCTTGTAGAGGTGGATTTTTTGAATATCAATAAAAACTGAGAGAGATTGTAGAGTGAAAAATGACAATCCTAAAGGAAGATATGTAAGTGCACCTTCAGCTTGGGTAAAGTCGGATAGTGACGCAATTTGTAAATGAGTAATAGAATAATATGAACTAGCAAATATTTTTATAGCTGGCACAATACAAATATTTATAGCGAATGCCATAATCGTCAGACGTTTAGCTTGCCGGCTGCCTGACTCAACTTTTTGAATTTGTTGAATGAGCCGAAAATTGAGAATTAGAAGTACTACGATTACCGGAAAATGGAGTGTATCACCCCACACGTAAAAAACAATACTTCCTATCGCCAGCAAGATGGGGCGTAATTTGGAAGATAATAACCAATAAATAATTATAAAAATCGGCAGGAAGTAGAAGAGAAAGGTGGGGCTAGAAAAATTCACACAAATACTTCCATCACATCAGGAGTGTCCGGATATTCAGCAAAACGACTCTGGTATTAATTCCTCAATCTTAATTCCCTTAAGCTTCTTTCCAGTGAGATGGCCGATTAATTGTTCAAATATCTGAGATGGAAATGAGAATATTATTAATGCCATCAAGATTATACTATCCAATTTCCGAGTGCAAGAGAAATCGCTGCTCAGTATAACTCACTGGGAGGTAATTGTCAGAATATTATTGCTTTCAAAAATGTAATGCACGTTAAGAAACTTCATTACCTATATTATTTCTACACAACTTGCGGATGACATATTAGTATCTGGACTTTGAATTACATAAACACAATTATGGGTGAAATGGGGCAACGAGTCTGAAATCCATAGAAACCCTCGAAATTGTAATCGGACTTTATATCATACCGCGAAAAGGTAGATAGAACAAGGGTTCTAGGGAAAGAAACCTTACAATGTTATTAGTTTCACTATGAGATTGATAACACAGTTTCATGATATTATAAAACTACCCCAATTAATAAAAATGTATCCATCACTTCTTATCACTCATCACAAACGTGTCTTATCCATAATATTTGCTTTAATTCTTTTATCAATTTTCCTCATCCTGCTTTTATACCAACTAGATAGATGGCCTGCGTTATGGTGGGATGAGGGATGGACCTTAGATGCTGCAAGGAATTGGATTGAACACGGACAGCTAGTGCATTTTCTTGAAGGACAACCTATCCCATTACGATCAACTTTACGGTTACCTTTGATTTTACCGGTTGCTTTAAGTATGCGACTTCTTGGTGTTGGAATTTGGCAAGGTAGACTACCGGTCGTTTTATTTACGATATTGACATTGGGATTAGTCTTTTACCTAAGTAGTCAAATTTATAATAAAAAAACAGGACTTATCACACTCTTTTTGATGCTCTGCATCTCACCCATTAATATTCATCCAATAATGCTCGGACGACAAGTTATATCGGAAATTCCAATGATGTTTTATTTATTAGCTGGTTATAGCATGCTGTGGCTTGCCATGACTCGCTCTCCAGGTTGGGGGGTAGGCGCAATATTGTTATTCGGTATAGCTCTCAATGCTAAGTTACAGGTACCACCATTTTGGCTGGTATCGATGATAATGGCTTTATCAATATCCATCCGTCGCCACAAGGAGAAATTAAGTTATCTTTTGACTGGCGTGGCAATTGGAAGTTTTGCTGTTGCTGGAATAATATTTTTTCTACAACAGAGAGTCATGCAGGGGTCATTTAGTGATTCTACTAATCTAGCGATTTTGTTCAAAACAATAATATTTGTACCAAATAGTTTTGTCCGTTTACGAGCATTAGTCAACGTGCTATTATTAGCTTTCCCTCAAACAATGGGATTCATCCTTATTGGAAAAACGATTTTTACTACTTCCTTAACTAGTAATAAACCCTCATCTTCTGCAGAGATAAACCAATTTATTGTATATAAGGAAATTATTCAATCTGCGTTGTGGGTTTTAGGGGTGAGCTGGTTAGTTTGGTATGCCTTAGGAGGATGTTTTGGGATCGCTATTTATTTCCACCATTTTTTATTGGGTGGATACTTATTATGGGATACCTAAATGAAATAACTGAAGGCTTTGATCTGAATCTATTTGTACGGCGAGTTACTTCGTTCATCCTTCGACGAAAACTCAATTATAAGAATCTTCAAGCAACAATTGTACTGATAATTTTCAGTATCACATTGAGCCTTGTAATTATCACGATGTCGCTTAGATTCGGAAACAACAGCAAGATCCTATCATTGCATCGAGATACCTTATCAATCATATACCTTCCGGTTCTCAGATTGAAACCTACGAGAGCGAGTTATATTTCCTTGCACCGAACTTCAATTATCATTTCCCACCTGATTTGGTCACTGATCAATTAACTTATCGAGAATATATCGATCCACATCTCATAATCAGTTATCATCCGCTTGATACATATCCAGATTACCTAATAATCGGACCATATGCACGAACTTGGTCACTTTATGATAATAAGCAGGTCCAGGGTTCGTTCAAGCTCGAAGCAGATGTTGGGGGATACCAGATTTATACGTCCAAATCTATGGAATATATTAAACAACATCCAGTATTTAATATAACTCTTGCATTACCTTAAGTAATAGCACATTTTCAATATCTCCTCCAACCAAGAGAAGAGATAATAGATATGTGAAAGCCGTCGATTTATTAAAATTACTCTTCAAAATTCCAACTGTAGTTCTTTTTAATACAGGTAATTGAAGCAAAATAAGGGTGGGGAGATAGGATTCAATCAAAATCCAATTCTTCCATCCAAAAGGCAAATTGCCCTAGCCGTGATAATAAACGAGCGCTGGAAATGATAACAACGTGCACATAACAATAAAGATCAACTATCTTTTGTTCTCGGCACCAATAGAACACCTCGCTGATCATAAACCATGCGCTGGGGCAAAGCGGCCATAAGCACCACAAACCGGGAATGTTTATGACGATAGCAGATCAAAGCCAAGAATAACAATGGCCCCAGAGGTAAAACAATAAGAAGAGGATAGCCGGTGTAATTATTGAGGTCGATATATTCGAGCCAATCAAACAGCCACGTGGGGTAGACCTCAAAAGAGATTGCGAGGAGACTCGTAGCCAAGATCAGACTAAGGCGATTAGGTTTATGGATCATTACGAATGGGAGAGCTAGATGGGGTTAAATAAACATAAACAGTAACTAAATGGGTATAAAAAACATACTCGCAATATATGGAGCCTATAGAGTAAAAATCAGGCTATAAAAAAGGCGATGAGGTGAATAAAATCAATCGCCAATAATTACCGTGACCCAAGATCAGCCATGACAGGATTGCACTCCCCAAGCCAGAAAAAATACTTGCGGCAATTCTATCGGACAACCATACAAAGGGCAAGCTCAATTGAACTACAGTAAATGGATAAGCTGTGGCAGCAGGATTAGAATTTATTTTATAGTGTTAATAGGGGCTCTTACCAGCAAGCCAGTTGCGAGCAAGCAGGATGCTAAAGTGCAGAATCGACCTCCATCTTATTTGGGTAAATCGGGAGACTTAATAAGAAACAAGAGCGGCAACCAAGCCAACCAAGCTGGTAAGAATGAGTCGATCGCGATGTGAATACTGCGAGCGGTGGGTGGCGGTTGTTTCCACTGCTTACCTGACATATATCGGGTTACTGTATATCCACCCCCTCTTCATTCCCAGGTAGTGAATATACACCTCCACACGGTAAATCCCCGGCTCGGTGGCAATGAAGGTGCACAAGTCATGCTTATGCCAGGTACGCACAAGCTTGCCATCCTTGAGTAATATACATTCAGTGATCATGGGCAAATGGATTTGCAACGTGACGCCACCCTTACTGGTAAGCTCATCTCCCATCTGGGCGGATGTGGCAAGACCACGTGCGGTGAATCGAAAACCACGCGTAGGTGCAGGCAGGTCGTAACCGATAAAACAATGCCCCTGGCGTAGTGCCTCAAGGACCAGGTTGGTGTCTGAAACGGCATCGGTGCCCAACGGGCGGGGTAAAAAAATATGCGTATTGATGGCACGGAAATGAAACTCATAGGGGAATACCGTCCGGCGCAATGGTCCGAGGTGCATGGTGTGAGAGTGAGCATCGGAACCCCCAATCGCGACCACCTTTTTACCAGCTGACATCAATTCGTCCCACCGATGCAAGGTTTCTGGCAACGGCCCACGGGCGACTGCGGTGTGGGAAGTATACATAATAGACCGCATGCAGCATGGACTTAATGCGGGGTTTGAACTCAGAGAAGCCATTCCAAAGCTCGAGACCGTCAAATCCACGGACGGACCAATCCACCCAGGAGATATCGCCTTCATGGACGGATGGTGCTGCAGGGTCGACTGGATGAGCGATAAACGCTAAACCACCTGCCTTTGTAACCGCATCCAGCAGTAGCTGGGTATCATAGGCATACGTCGCCAGCTCGCGCTGTGCCCCGAACACCAAAAGGTGGTTCTTTTGAGGATTTCGTGTCTGGTCGTGGATTTCCTTCCCTATCATCATGAGCACTCGTCGATCACCTGAGGACTTATACCCGGCAGGTCCATTGACCAAAACATTGTGGTCGGTGACGATCACTGCATCCAAACCTGCCTTCATGGCAGCGTCAGCAATATCCGCATGTGAGCCGGCGCCATCAGAGTAGCGGGTATGCATATGCAGGTTAAGGATGATCTCGTGCATGATACTCTCCCGTTATTGAGACGCATAAATTATAGCTGCAATTTCATCATGATCAGTCTCCTATCAAATTTGAGAGGGATTCAATTTGCCAACCTAGCATAACCTGTTAAAATATGCCCCCATGCAGCATGTCATGACCAACCTCTTCCAATCCAAAGCACGTTTATTAGTGTTGTTGCGCATTGTCTTAGCCAGCCTGGTGGTGTTATTAGGACTCAGAGATTAAGAATTATCTTAATGACGTTAGCCTCCCCTGCCACATTCAAGGAACGCGACATTCTGCAGGAATATCTGATGAGCAAAGCATTGATGGCAGGAGTGAATCCCTATCTACCCCTGGATCAATTAGCCAGTTTGTTCATAGGTAAATTCTCTTTCCTGTCTCATCCGGCTCCTCACCCACCATTCTTAGCCATCCTTTCCATCCCGTTTTCAGGGTTAAGCTCTCGATCAGGTTATTGTTGTATGGTTTATTATCGAGATACTGTGCCTGGTAGCCATTGCGATCATGCTGACCTACCTCTGGAAAGGAAAAGTACATTGGCTCCTTGCCAGTTTCCTGGTATTTATATTGCTGGCATGGTACCCGGTGATGGTCGACTTGTTGTTCGGACAACTTACCATCTTGCTGACCACCCTACTGCTTGCGGCTCTATTAGCCTGGCGGAAGGACAAAAAAATCCTGGCGGGAGTGCTGACCGGATTGACGGTTGCAATCAAGATGTTCACCTGGCCACTGATCCTATACTATGCGTTTAAAAAGGATTGGCGCACGTTCATATCCAGCTCTGTTACGGTGATCGGACTTAACCTGCTGGCCTTGCTCGTTATGGGAATTGGCCCATTCGCCGATTATTACCTGCGAGTCACCATGCAGGTGAGCGCCATATACCATTCATTTTTAAAGAATTATTCCATATGGTCGATCGGATACCGCTTATTCGAGGGCACCAAACCCACGGGGGAAATTACATCTATGCCCCACCCCTGGTAAACCTGCCCCAGATAGCACCTGTGGTATCGGCTGGATTGGCGGCAGCATTTCTATTTGCTGGCCTGATGTGGGCAATACGATCTAGTGATAAAGATATCGCCTTTTCAATCATGATGTGTGTTATCGTGGCGGTAAGCCCAATTTCCTGGGACCATTATTACATAATGATCGTGATAAGCCTGGTTATCATGCTGCTCAACCTGTCGCAACGCGCCTTCCCCAACAAACCTACAATCCTGTGTTTTATTATTGCTTTGATGCTTTTTCTGTTCAACGAATATATCTCGCAAGCGATTTTTGCACTCAATGGCGGTGTAGATTTTCTTCAAGCCAATGGAAACCGGATTTCCTTTGCATCCAGTCTGCTCGAAACCCTTCCGATAGTAGAATTGGTTTTGTTAACCATCCTGCTATGGCGGGCAGGTGTGACCAGACTGCGTGACAAAAGCAGGGAAACACCTGCCTGACTCTCTCAGCTAGTAATTAAAAAACATAAAAGTCGATCCATAATTAGTTTGACGATTCACCTAACCAAAGGTATAATCCGCAAGCTTAAGCGTCGAGTATTTTAGGAAAATTTGATAGCTAAATTGAACAAGTTCTAGCCGGAGGCAGGTCGTGGGTAACGTAGTTGATATTTCATTGATCGTTGTTTCGGTGGCATTGATAGCCAGTGTCATTTTGCAAAGCAAAGGTGCAGGTTTGGGTGGTCTGACTGGTGCGGATACAGGTGGCATCTTCACCGCCCGCAGGGGAGTGGAAAAAACCTTGTTTTATGTAACCATAGCCCTGAGTGTATTGTTCTTTGTCTTGGCGGTAATATCGGTTAAAGTAGCCTAATATTCAGTATTTAAGCGCAGAGGAAATTCACCAACCACCAATATCGAGGGGTTGGTATTTATTCTGAAGCGCTTTTTGTTTTTTATTATGAGTTACAGCATATGATAATATTGAAACCATGAAAAAATTACGCTGGCCGTTATTGATCGCCATCATTGCGCTGGCTGCCATCTCAATCCTCCTAATAGCCAAAAACCAGATGTCCTGCAACCCATAACCCAGCCAGTAGTTAAGCCGGCTGAGGGGGGATTTACTCCGAGGCTGTAGTCGGTATCTTCAGAAGACTGAACCCGGTGCTGGATTATTATAACGAAGCAGATCGAGATGTCGACCGTTTGTTATTTAGTGGAATGTTGCGTATCGATGACCGCGGTTTACCGCAGGCTGACCTGGCAACTTCATGGGGGATCTCACGGGACGGCATGATCTATAACTTCTCACTCAATCCCAAAGCTGTATGGCATGATGGAGAGTCTGTGTCTAGCGATGACATTATCTTCACCATCCAAATGATGATGGCAGATGATTCTCCGATCCCAAGCGACGTGCGTGAATTCTGGAAACAGATTGAGATCGTGCGCCTGGATGAAAAGACCCTGCAATTCAAACTACCTGAACCTTATGCGCCTTTCCTGGATTACCTGACTTTTGGCGTCCTTCCATCACATCTACTGGGTGACCTGACCCTGGCAGAGGTGATCGATAATTCATTCAACCTGCAACCTATTGGTACAGGACCCTATCGTTTTGACCACCTGATCACCACAGATGGACAAATCACAGGGGTGGTGCTCTCAGCCTTTAAAGATTACTACGCTACAACGGCATATATCGACCAAATTGCGTTGCGTTATTATCCAGATGCAACCACCGCCTATGCAGCTTATCAGGCTGGTGATATTGCCGGCATCGGTAACGTGACCTCAGACATCCTACCCCAGGTACTGACTGAGAAAGGACTCTCAACCTATACACAACGCGGCTTACCAGTGATGACCATGATCCTCTTGAACCTGGATAACTCCCGAGGTTAAAATTCTTCCAGGATGTAAACGTGCGCAAGGCACTCATGCAAGGACTAAACCGCCAGGGAATGATCGACACTCTCAAGAGCAGGCAAGCCATCCTGGCAGATGGTCCGATCTTCCCAGGCACCTGGGCGTATTATGACGGGATCGAGCATTATTCATACAACCCAAACCAGGCGATTGCCCTATTGCGCGAAGCAGGTTTTACGATCCCAGCTACGGGTGGAGATATCCGAACCAGTGAGGATGGGACCACCCTATCGATTGAGCTGCTTTATCCGGATGATAGAGAGCATGCCACTCTGGTTAATTCCATTCGGCAGAATTGGACTGCTGTAGGTATTCAAGTCAATCTGAAAGCATTACCGTATGATCAACTCGTTACTGAGCATTTGGATACGCGCAATTACCAGGCAGCCCTGGTGGATTTGAACCTATCCCACTCACCCGATCCCGATCCGTATCCGTTCTGGCACCAAACCCAGGTCTCCAGTGGACAGAATTATTCCAATTGGGATGACCGCCAGGCAAGTGAATATATAGAGCAGGCACGCATCACCACTGACCTGGCAGAACGCACCCGCTTGTATAATAATTTTCAAGTTCGTTGGAGTCAGGAACTTCCCGCTCTACCTCTATTTTACCCCGTGTATACCTATGCCGTGAGCAGCGATATTCAAGGAGTGAGCATCGGTCCTATCCTCGAACCCGCTGACCGCTTTAACCACGTAACTAACTGGTACCTGGTGACGAGTCGATCGACCGGTGAACAGACGGCCACCCCTACACCATGATTAACTTTCAATTTTTGGTGAAATTTAGTGCTTATCGCTGATTTTCTGACCTTAAGGATCGCTTGAAGCTCGTCCTCAAATACCTGGGTAAGCTGGGGATCAAATAATGTTCCACCAGCGCCGATGATCAGCCGCGAAGCATCTTCTGCACTGATCTCTTTTTTATAGGGTCGGGGAGTTGTCAACGCATCAAAGACATCCGCGATGGCACACATGCGCGCACTGAGTGGTATCTGATCTTCTGTAATCCCGTGTGGATAGCCTGAACCATCCCAACGTTCATGATGGTTCAAAGCAACGGTCTCAGCGGCTTGCAACAGAGGTGAGTTTGAGTTACTTAGAAGCTCAGCGCCGATGGTGGTGTGCCGTTTGATTTTTCGGAGCTCGTTTTCAGAATATTGTCCTTGCTGGAGCAGCAATCATTCAGGAAGACCTACCTTACCAATATCATGCAACTGGCAGGCGGCAGAAAGAAGCTGGCCCTCACTTTGGGTGAGACCCATACCCCGACTAAGAACCGGGGTATATCCCTTGATGCGCTCCAGGTGGTTAAGGTTACTACCTTCACGAAATTCGGCGATATAAGCCAAACGCCAGACTGCATCCAATAATTCTTTATGGCTATCCAAAGAATACATGCTTCCTTCCTTTCAAAGACATATCGTAACGAAATGGATAAATATTCGTTTAATTAGGAGCGCATTAATATAGATTTATTAACTATATTTTACAACACTTTGCAATTATTAATGGTTAATAATCCTCTTATGGTCCTATCATATTTGTCAGTATAATACTTAACTTGAGATGATATAATTTTTTTTAGCTAAAAGTACCAGGTTGTTCAACCCTTCTGACTGGGAATATCAATATAGATGAGGAGAGATCCCTGAAGTAAGATAATATTTCTACGTCGATAGGGGGAGCATCTTTGAGTGACGATATTATCATGGTTGTGATGGATACAATAATTATGCCAATTGGGAGTAAAAAATCCTTGCATCAACACCAACACGGGCAAAGTATGGTTGAATTTGCCTTGATATTGCCATTGTTTGTCCTGTTTATCGTGGGTATTTTCGATCTCGGGAGAGCATTTTTTGCCTTTATTGCAATTTCCAATGCGGCTAGGGAGGGTGCTCGGGTTTATACCTTCTGGCCTGATAGAACAACAATCCCGAATATTGAGACAGCTGTGACCACCGAACTCGGCACCGCTCCACTGGTCGATGTTAGCAACCTTGACTCGATTCAGATAGAATGTGGAATCTTATATGATGTTGTGCCAATAGATCTTAATACACGCTGCCCGACTGAGCAGCCAATTCGGGTGACCGTGGCATATAATTTTGATTTAATATTAGGTATATTATTTCCCGGACATCTAACCTTGAGAAGATCCGCGATAATGATGGTACCATGAAGAAAAATCATAACTCCATGCAACATGCACAGTCGTTGGTAGAGTTTGCCCTTATGATCCCGGTCTTTCTTTTATTGGTGGTGATAATCTTTGATCTGGGGAGAGTAGTGTATTATTCTAGCGTCCTTCAGAATGCAGCCAGGGACGGAGTTAGATATCGATCGGTTCATCCAAATGATGTGACAGGAATGGAAAACACGATCATTGACCATGCGGTTGGATTGGGGTTAAATCCTGCAAATATTTTGTTTGCTGGTCTTGACGATAGTTTATACGAAACAGTAGGTGGTTTTGATAACCCAACATTCCGTGTGGCTTTGGAATATTATTATGAGCCGGTGACTCCATTGGTTTCAAACCTTTTTCCTGCCGATTGGCACGGGAGAATTCGTTTGGAAAGTGAAGCAGTCATGAGGACTGAGTATTTACCAACGCCGACACCAACGCCGTGATCAGAGTTTTTTGAGTGAGGAGGAGCAGCGATGAAGATTCGAGGATTATTGTCCGAAGTAGGTCAAAGCCTGGTTATTGTGGCTCTGGGATTGGTAGCTTTTGTAGCTATACTGGCGCTAGTATTGGATGGTGGTTTTGCATACGCTGCCAAGCGGCAAGCACAAAACGCGGCTGATGCAGGGGCACTTGCCGGCGCAGAATACATGTGCAGATATGAAAATATCACAGGGGGAGAAGGCGTTGCCAGAGTATACATGGAGAAAAATGGTGCAGACCTGGCAAAATCTACTGCAGTAGGAAATATGGATGATGCCACCATGACAGCAACCGCTACGGTAGTCAAAAGGACTTTTTTTGCTGGCATTATTGGTTTCGATACCATGGAACCAAGGGCAGTAGCAGTTGCACAGTGTAAACCGCCAATTGGCATCGGGGTTCTTCCCGTCGCCTGGTCGTGCCGTCCTCCTGTCGTGGGAGGTAATGTTGTGCCTGGGGAAGACTGTGCCCAGGTGTTCGGTCCATGCACTGGAACAAGCTGTATCTATGTCATCATGGATGATGTCAAGGTAAGAAGTTCTAAAAAGAGTAATAAAAACTGTGATCCAGACATTCTGGACCCAACAAATCCCAAATATTGCCCTTGTGATCCGAGTGTAACTGACCCTACCAATCCACGATACTGTTACTGCGATCCAGCGGAAGATGATCCGACGAGTCCAAATTATTGTGGTGTACCAGCAGAAGATTTAGCATGCATAAGTCCACCTGTAGGATGTGGTGCACCAGTTTATGGGAAAATCGACTGTGATCTGAATGATGATTGCGTGGACGAATTGATGACAGGCGGTGCACGAAGCTGGTTGGACCTGGATGGTGGAGGTGGTGGAGCAAGCGAGCTTACAAATTGGATTGAGAATCCGACCACTGTACCAATCATATATCCGGATTACTGGCTAGCCCAAGAACCGGGAAGCGCGACTAGTATCTTTCATACTGTCGCAGCAACATTGGTTGGGCAAAATGCAGTAATTCCTGTCTTTAATAAGATTTGTGATGTTGATCCAGCTAGCAATCCATTATATTGTGGTTATGATACTAACGATACGGTTATTTATGGGAATGAACCTTATTTCCATATTGTCACATTTGCAAAGTTTCATGTAACATGCGTGCAAACCGGCGCAGGTCGCAATTCAGTTACCGCAGAAGATGGTTATGTTTTTGACCATCCCAATAACTGTAACGGACATTACTTAGCAGCCAACACAAGGTATCGTGATCCAATAACTCATGAATGGTATTATTCACTGGATGATAATGATAAAACCATAGAAGGCTATTTTCTCGATGAACCAATTTTTAGTTACGGAGGATCTGGTGAGTTCTTTGATGCTGGTTCTTTTGTAGTGGTTTTAATACAGTAATGTAAATTTTTGATTATTCGAAGTTTTTTTCTTTTCACTTACTATTATTTTTATCTGGTATATTATTTGCAACATATACCGAAGTATTTACCTTTCATAAAACCAACAACCCAGGAGGGTCAACTTGAATCGTCGAGTGCTTATCGGAATAGTCATAGCTATCGTGGGTGTCGGCCTGATTGGGCTTGGCATCGTAGCGATCAACCGTGTGCTCAGGCAAAGCCTTAACCCACCCGCACAGGCGACCCCTGTAGTTGAAGCAACTACAGATATCATCGTTACCACCCATGACCTGGCAGTCGGAGCAGTTTTAAATCGCGAAGACGTTCAACTTACAACGGTCCCAGTAAGCCTGGTACCAAGGGATGCCCTGCAAACGATCGAGGCTGCACTGGGTAAAATTGCCGTCGCCCATTTGATCCAGGGAGAGATGGTGCTCCAACATCACCTGGCAGACCCAACGAACGTCTCGCATGACGTGGGATATATCATCGCAGATAACCAGGTATTGATGGCTTTTCCTGCGAACGATTTAATGAGCGGATTAGGTGTCTTACAACGCGGGGACAATGTTGACTTATTTGTGTCGTTGACCGTGGCAGTCAGTCCTACGCTCACCACTACGGGCGTCGGGAGCAGCTCACAACAAGAAGGAAAAATTTCGCGTTTGTTCACCTTTGATGCATTTCAGCGCGTCCAAATAACCGCCACCGTGGTCGATGTAGTGGCTGAATCAGGCTCAAGTACCCCTATCCAAGGTCAAGCCCAACCCACTCCAAACCCCGCCAATGCAAAGATCAGAGCATATTTGCTGGCATTGAATGCACAGGATGCATTAGTGTTGAAGAACCTGCGGGATACTGGAGCGATTTTTGATATTGTCCTGCGTTCGCCAACCTCGAACCAACTATTTGATATCAGTCCTGTGACTGAAGAGTATTTATTACAGCGCTTCAAACTAACCATCCCCAGGTAGGATGGGTGGATAATAATTCGTTGATCTACAAAGATATGCGAAATCTAATGGTCCAAAATAGAGGTGTTATCCGATGAGCCCAGCTAACAAACAAATCCGAGTGGTCGCACTATGTGATCCTGGAGCGACCCAACAACAAATCACCGAAGCGCTTAATATTGAAAATGAATTTACTTTGGTCGATGTTTTAGCTTCCAAGGAGATGCTGGCAAGACAGATACGAGCCGCAGAACCTGATATCCTGCTGGTGGATTCTCAGCTTGGGAGCGAATCCACCATGGATATTATTGATGACCTGGCACTACAATTCCCTACTGCTGCCATCGTAGCAATCCTGCCCACAAATGATCCTTTGGTTGCACAACAAGTGATGCTGGCTGGAGCCCGTGCGTTCCTGATAACGCCATTCTCGCAGATCAATCTAATCAGCACATTACGCAGGGTGACCGAGCTGGAGGGACGCAGGATTCAATCACAGGCTTATATTCCGACCCAATTACCAGAAGCCACCCGACCATTACGCTCGGTCACATTTTACAGCCCACGTGGAGGTACCGGAGTCACATCAATCGCTGCAAATACCGCCATCGCCCTGGCTGAAGAAACCGGCAAGAAAGTGCTTTTATTTGAAGGAAAAGTGTTTTTCGGCCATCTGGAAGTGATGCTGAATTTGAAAGTTCAAAATGCATTATCCGATCTGATTCCCCACGCCTCAAATCTAGATGAGAGCCTGATTCGGGACGTAGTCTGCCCCCACCCTTCCGGGATCCACGTATTGCTGGCACCGTCCAATGCCCAAATCGCCCAGGGGATTCGCGCGGAGGATATCTACAATATTTTTATTGGGGTTTCCCGGTATTATGATTACGTCGTAGTGGATGCAGGCGGACCCTTGAATGATATCTCGGTGACATTAATGGATGCCACAGACCGAATTCTATTGGTGACCACCCCCGACCTGGCGTCACTGCATGACACCAGCCGTTTCTTGCAGTTAAGCAGGTCACTTTCATATCCCTCAGAAAAAATATTAATGATCCTGAATAAGGCTGGTTCAGAAGGTGGGGTCAAGCTTAAGGACATCGAAGCCGTGCTCCATAATCAAATCTACCACCAAATTGCTAATGACCCGGCGAACGTATTACGCAGCATCAACCGTGGAATTCCATTCCTGGTGTATTATCCGAGGAGTATTGCCAGTAAATCCGTCCAACAACTTGCCCGCAATCTGGCCTCGATCAACCTGAGAGAGGCTGGGCATGAGGCAGCGCCTATGCCAGGAGAAAAAGCCAATCGAGACCTGTTGCTTGCTTCAAGCCGCTTAGGATAGCAAGAGACAGTATATATAGGATTTACTGAATGCCCTCTTTTACCGTGCTCATCGCTGTTGTTCTTGTAATTGTGTTCATCATCCTGATTGCATATGGGTTGGTGATCTATGGTCTACGCGATGTATTCTTCGCCGGTCAGGATATCGGTTCACGACTGGAGACGTACGTTTCCTTACCCGATGAAACAAACCCGCTACAAGCAGGAAAAAGGCGGCGGGCAGGACTGGTACGTTTGCGCCTGCGAATGAACAACATGCTATCCGGATTAGCGTCTGAGAAACTCAACCTCCAGCTAATCAGTGCCAACTGGCCGATCACTGAGACGGAATTTGTGTTGATCCGAATAATTGGCACCATCCTGGCATTCCTACTGGGCATGCTGCTCTCCAGAATGGTAGTTTCCGGGATTGGTCTGGCAGTCATTGCCTTCTTTATCCCGGATCTATTATTGAAACGAGCCATTTCTCAACGGCAAATGAATTTTGGGAAGCAGCTGGTGGATGTATTGATCCTGATGACAGGTGCAGTCAGGGCAGGTTACAGTTTACCCCAGGCTATTGAGGTAGTGAGCAAGGAATTGAAAGCGCCTGCCTCGGATGAATTTCGGCGTGTGCGGCATGAAATTGGTCTCGGGTTATCGCTAAGCCAGGCATTAACCAATCTGGTCGCCAGGATGGAAAATGATGATCTATATCTGGCAGTAACAGCTATCAATATCAACTCGCAGGTAGGTGGAAATATCGTCACCATGTTGGAAGCAGTCACCGAGACCATTCGTGAGCGGGTACGATTATTTGCGGAGGTTCGTGTGCTCACGGCTCAACAAAGATTTGGCAGCTATGTGCTTACCTTTTTACCCATTGGGATGGCAGCAGCCCTATTTTTTATTAACCCTGAATATATGATGCGCCTGTTTGAACCACAGATATTATGTATTCCCATTGGGGCAGTGATTATGGTAATCGCAGGCAACTTTGCCGTCCGGCGTTTAGCGAAGATCGAAGTGTGAGGAACGCACAATGCAGCTAATCATGCAAATTACGATCAGCTTCGTATTAGGTATCTTGGGAATATCTGTCCTGATACTGAGTCTGCGCTGGCTAAGATCGGGCAATTTTAGCAAACGCCTGGTGCAATATGTCGAGACACCTTTAGAAGGCCTTCAAACCCGAGCAAACGCGGTGCGAATGCAACCCCGGGTGATCACCGGTTCATTTACCAGCCGAACTCTCATACCTGCCATTCGATGGGTTGGACGTTTATTTGGCCGCATCACTCCTGCCTCTTCGATCGAGAACCTGGCGAAGAAATTACTCATTGCGGGTAATCCGATGAATTTAGGTGCGCGGGAATTTTATGGCATCGGTATGGCATCTACATTATTAGGAGTATACCTGGCATTCTTAGTCATCCAAAGAGGAACCGAAACAATCAATGTAGTCCTAAGTATATTAACCCTGATCCTTTTTTATTATTTTCCGAAAGCATGGCTGCAGAGTCGGGTTAATAGCAGGCAGAATAAGGTTCGCAGAGGTTTACCTGACGCATTAGATATGCTCAGCGTATGTGCCACCGCAGGGTTAGGATTTGACCAGTCACTGCAAAGAGTAAGTGAATATTGGGATACACCAATCGGCCATGAGTTTGGCCGAGTGATTAATGAAATGGAAATGGGATTGACGCGCCGGGATGCCTTGCGGAACTTATCTGACAGGTTGGAAATTCGTGAAATTGCCAGTTTTGTTGCCTTGATCCTACAGACTGAACAGCTGGGAATGAGTATCAGCGACACCTTACACTCCCAGGCAGAACAAATGCGAATTGAGCGTCGTTTTCGAGCACAGGAGCAGGCACAGAAAGCCCCAATCAAGATGCTCATCCCGATGGCAATGTTAATCTTTCCAGCGCTGCTTGCAGTCATCCTTGGTCCTGCCATACCAAGCTTAATGGATGTATTCAAATCCCGTTAATCATGGATACTTCACAAAGCGCATGGTCAAAGATAATTTGGAGGTAACGTGAGTGCAATAAAAACAGAATCGTTTATAGATTCTCCATCATTCCATGAGGCAATGGGACATTTTCGGGTTGGTAGATGGATTGAGGGATTCTTAAAATTAGCTGATGTAGAAAAAAATTTCCCGACTGAACCTGATCTCAGAGCTATTCGCCAGGAAATGGAAGTCCGTTCGCGCATCTCCGATTATGAGGTTGAAGAAAACAAACATAACCGGATGCGAAATCTGAGAAAATACGGCCTACGAACCGTAATGACCGCAGCTTTTTTATTCATCGCCTTTGCAGCAATTTATACCTATTCCGGATGGATTCAAGGACAGCTGACCAAAGCTCAGACAAGTTTTTCTCAGAATATGCAACAGGCCGAGTTAACCATTGAATTGCATAATGCCCAACAGTTAATGATCGCGGGAAAACCTGATGAAGCTTTATCAGCTTATGAAGCGATCCAAGCCCTAAACCCAGACTTTCCTGGTTTAGCTGATTCCATCGCCCGCGCCCAATTATTAAAAGATGTTGAGGTTCAATATACCCAGGCAATGAACCTGCTTCGTCTTGGTGACTCAGCTCAAGCACTGGATCTACTCAAGCAAGTCAGTCAGAAAATGCCGAACTACCGGGATGTATCGTTGCAGATCAAGAGCCTGCAATCACAATCAGAAATGACCTCTGTTTATAATCAAGCTCAGCTAGCATTCTCAGAAGGACGCTACGAGGATGCTGTGACGAATTATGAATCGCTGCGCCTCATGGATCCAACATTCCAGATTGGCAGCGTAGAAGAAAACCTGTTCCAAAGCTATATCAAGGCTGCTCAGGAACTTCTACTCGCACCTGTGCCAACCATGGAGATATTAAGAAAAGTAGATAACTATTTCAGCCAGGCTCTGGCAATAAAACCTATGGATCGTGAAGCCCTGGCAGCTCGAACTCAGGTTCGGATGGTCATCGAAGATGGGATTATCAATGATTATGTCAGCCAGGCGCAATCCGTGCTTGCCAGTTCACCCGATTCTCTGGAAGCACAAAAAACTGCAGAACAATACCTTGGCCTGGCACTGGGTGTGCGACCCAACGATCCGAATGTATTACTACAATTCCAGCTTGCACAAACATATATCCAGGCAATCAGTGATTTCTCCGGCAGTAAGTGGGATTCTGTTATTGAGCAGCTTGAGTATGTAATCAATCAAGAGGCTGGATATGCAAGTGGAACTGCATTACAAACTCTTTTCGATGCCTATATTGCCAGGGGTTCAGATTTTATTGCCTCGGGTGAATACGCATTGGCGCTGGAAGATTTTCAACGATCTGCGGTGTTGGCTCAACAATTACCCGATTCAGATCCTTTATCCTTCGAAGCCCAAATCATGATTGGTGAAGCACAGGGATCGCTCAACCATTTCCAGCAAGCCGTGCAGATCTATCAGGATGCGTTGAATACAATTGGATTACGAGAACGCATCGTTGCATTACAGAATTCCCTCACCGATAGCCTTGCATATGCAGATTATCTGGCTGGTGCAGGTAATTATCAAAGTGCATTTTATGCTTATCAAAAACTGATTCGCAATCGGGTGATGGCGTATGACCAAACGGTGGTGGTGACGGTGAAGAGTGGTGATTATCTGACCATGCTTGCCCATCGTTATAACACCACTGTGGCTGCAATCCTGTCAGCGAATGATATGAATAACCAGCCACGGTTGACACCGAACATGCAGTTGATCATACCAACCCTTCCTTAGGCAAAATTAGGAGATGGAATGATGTTTACAAATCGACCGGCGAAGAACGGGCGCCAAATAACTCAAGGCGAGTATGATGTTTTGGCTGAAGCTAAGAGGGATGGTGCAGGCGAACAAATTTCAGCTGATGCATATATGATCCGGGATCGGGTGCAGCGACGATTGTTGGCTGAAGCTGACGGCGAGGTCGATCTATCGCATATCCCGCAAATGCATCAAATGATCGAAACCTTGTTTACCAGGGTGCTTACCGAAGAAAATCTGTTATATACCCGCGCAGTTCGCAGTCGCTTGCTCGATTGGGTGATTGCAGATATCCTGGGTTTTGGCCCGTTGGAACCCTTGCTACAAGAGCCAACTATCACCGAAGTAATGGTCAATGGTTACGATAATATCTACATCGAACGTTATGGGAAGGTTGAAAAGACCAAGGTTACCTTCGAAAATGAAGCCCATCTGATGCGAATCGTCGATCGCATCGTGGCGCCATTAGGGAGACGGGTTGACGAATCCTCTCCCATGGTAGATGCTCGTTTACCAAATGGATACCGCGTTAATGTAATCATCCCACCACTATCACTGATTGGTCCGATGATGACAATCCGAAAATTCTCGCAAACACCCTTCACCTCACAAGACCTGGTGGCTAATGGCACGCTAACCACTCATCTGGTCAACTTTTTAAAGGCCTGTGTTGAAGCCCGGGTTAACATGATCATCTCGGGTGGTACAGGTTCAGGTAAAACCACCCTGCTAAATGTAGTATCGGCATTCATCCCCATCAGCGAACGCATCATCACCATTGAAGATATCGCTGAGCTGCAATTGAAGCAAGAGCATGTTGGGCGGCTTGAGAAGCGCCCCTCAAATGTGGAAGGCAAAGGTGAAGTGACCATCCGCCAGCTGGTGATCAACTCGCTGCGTATGCGGCCCGATCGGATCATCGTTGGTGAGGCGCGCGTGGCGGTGAAGCCCTGGATATGCTCCAGGCTATGAATACCGGTCATGATGGTTCCATGACCACTATCCACTCTAATCAGCCCGCGTGATACCCTGCGACGTGTTGAAACCATGGTGTTGATGGCCGGATTGGAGCTGCCTCTGCGTGCTATTCGTGAGCAGGTATCTTCTGCAATTGAGCTGATCGTCCATATGGAACGCTTGCGAGATGGGACGCGTAAAGTAGTGCATGTTGCAGAGGTGCAGGGCATGGAAGGGGATACGATCATCATGCAGGACCTGTTCCTGTTCGAGCAGACGGGCATCCAAAACGGGCGCGTGGTTGGTGCATTGAAATCCACCGGTCTGCGGCCCAAGTTTGCGGAGAAATTTGCGATCAACGGGATCGAGTTGCCAGCAGAAATTTTCAATGTAGGCACAATTCTCTAATTGAGCATGATTACAGGAATATAGTCATACATCAGAGCCCTGCCAATCTTTGGCAGAGCTCGTTCTTTTTATATGGAAGATATCGTCGTATTTGGTGAAACACCTTATCGGCTAGGAATTAGGATCGTAAGGGATTCTTCCTAGCTGCCAATAATTGAAAGTATTTGACTACTTCAGGTTTGTGATCGTTTTTTTTAGAATTTCAGGGATGGCGCCGGTTGTAATCAACCATTCTTTCGGTTGACAATTACTTCTATAAACTATAAAATCTAATCAAGTGTATGTAGTTCAAGTAATTTAGATCCATCGGAATCCATTCAAAAATGTATATAGGAGAAGAATATGAACAAGGAAAGTAAACGCAGGTTTATAAAGATCGGTTTTGTCATCGTCCTGGCGACCATGCTTTTGTTGGGTGGCACGGCACTCGCACAATTGGTCATCCCCGCCACCGAACCCGGCGGAGCTTTCGTGGATCTAGTTCCTTCGTATATCAGTGGAGATCCTATTTATCAGAATATAACACCACCAGATGAAAATCCGACGATGGGTGTGAATAACCCCGGGGCTGTCTTCTCGTATTACCAGGTTGCTGGGGCCACCCTGAGAAGCCGTTCCAGCACGACAGGATTCGCCTATGATGGAGTTGGTTGCACACATACAACCAGTAACAGCACTGATGGAAACATTTTGAATACAGAGTTGATCGTCCCGGATAATGCGGTGATCAAGTATCTACGTGTATATTACAGTGATACCAATCCAAGCAGCGGTGTAGAAGGGTTCATTACGAAATACCAGCCCGGTGTCAGTACGATCGATTTAGTTCATACTGGGTCTACAGACCCTTTTCAAACTGGTTATGGGTTTACCGTCAGCCAGGAAATTACCGAGACAGTCAACAATACTGTCTACGCATATACCTTGATAGGTTGGCCTGACGTGAACAATACTGCCAATAAAATCTGCGGATTGCGCGTGGCATACTACGCTCCTTTCCATGGAAACCTATTCATGCCAGTAGTCAATCGATAACAGGATGTAGAGATTTCAGCTGTTAATAGAAAGACTTCACAGGTGATCACATCCTCTGAAGTCTTTCTATTTAACAGTCGAAAAAGCAATTGTGCCTTGAAATTCGTTCTAGCGGATCATCCTATGCGGTGAGAGGATCTGCTCCAGCTGCTCGCGGCTCAAATAACCCATCTCCAACACTACCTCAACCACCGATTTGCCAGTTCGCAGAGCTTCCTCGGCGATCTGGCTGGATTTTTCATATCCCAAAAGTGGATTAAGCGCAGTCACCAAGCCGATACTATTTTCCACGGTTTGCCGGCAATGTTCCCGGTTAGCGGTAATTCCGTTGATACAGCGGGTGACGAGTGTGCGGCATGCCCGACCCAGCATGTCTAGCGAGGTAACCAGACTGTAGGCGATCACCGGTTCCATGGCATTCAGCTCCAGCTGACCAGCTTCTGCAGCCATGGTCACGGTGAGATCATTGCCGATCACCTCAAAAGCCACTTGATTGACCACTTCGGGGATGATCGGGTTGACTTTGCCCGGCATGATGGATGAACCCGGAGCCATGGGTGGCAGGTTGATCTCGCCTAAACCTGCGCGCGGACCCGATGAGAGCAGACGCAAGTCGTTGCTGATCTTGGAAAGTTTAACCGCCACACGCTTTAGCACACCTGAAAGCTGCACATATGCACCAGCATCTTGCGTGGCTTCAACCAGGTTTTGCGATTGGACCACGGGTACTCCGCTCAGCTCCCTGAGCGTGACGGTCACAAGCTCAGCATATTTTGGAGGTGCATTCAAACCCGTGCCGATGGCGGTGGCTCCTAAATTGATCTCGCGCAAGAGGGCTTGCGCTTCACGCACGCGCAAAATATCTTCCCCAACCGTCACACTCCAAGCTTCAAACTCCTGACCCAACGTCATGGGAACTGCATCCTGGAGCTGGGTGCGTCCCATCTTGATCACATCTGAGAATTCAGCGCTTTTACGGACCAGTGCTTTTTGAAGCGCTTGCATTTCAATCACCAGCCCGTCCAATTTCATACTCAGGGTCAGGCGTAGTGCGGTGGGATAGGCATCATTGGTGGATTGCGACAGGTTAACATGGTTGAGGGGATGCAGCACATCATACTGCCCCTTGGGTAGACCCAGATGCTCAAGAGCGCGGTTGGCGATCACTTCATTGGCATTCATATTCGTAGAAGTGCCAGCCCCACCCTGGATGACATCTACGACGAACTCTGAAATCAGCTCACCGTGAAGGATATCATCACAAGCCTGAACAATCGCCTGGGCAATTTGCTCTGTTAGCAGACCCAATTCAAGATTGGTCAACGCAGCAGCTTTCTTGATGTATGCCAGGGATTGCACCAGACGCGGGTAATGTGAGATGGGAATACCGGTAATCCCAAAGTTTTCCACTGCGCGCAAAGTTTGGATGCCATAATAGTGCTCATTCGGTACTTCCCGCTCGCCCAACAGGTCGTGCTCAAGACGTGTGGATGTCATATCAACTCCTTATTCAAGGGCAATTAAAAGAGAAAATCATCAACTGCTGGTCCACGTGAACAGCCAGGTATTGGTTATCAAACGACCAGTCTGTTTCAGTGGCGGTGCCGTATTGACCGATATCCAGAGAGTAGAGATTGCCATCATTTACATTGATCACCCAGGTATTCCCCGCTTTATCAATATATGCGATGTGCTGCTCATCCCAAGACCAATTGAGCTGCCCTGACAGGGCAGCATATTCAGACGGTAAGTTGGAGGGATGGTAATTTTGAACCGACCACATATCCCAGGTTCTTTGAATCGGATCAGCCACGATGCTGGAAAGGCCAGTCTGAACAGCGAGATCCAGGGTTTGCATACAGTCTGTTCCACAGGATACCAACACCCGTAATCGATTTGAATCCATCCACTCCAGGATGGCTTTCTGGCTGGAGTAGTCATCCGTGCGGGCAGTTTCATCTGGGAAGAGGTCCTGTGAGATGCGACCATTAGGATATGCCAAACCGATAGTATACAGGTTATCACTGCGTCGAAGACCGAGATAGGCGATGGCAGAGGCGTCTGGAGACCAGGTGAGCTCACCGGCTACACCGGTTGCCAGTCGGATAGGTGGATCAAACTTCGCGGCAGAGAGCAAGCTCAGCTCGCCAATATTCCAGCTTGAGCCAGTAGTGGCTGCAATATAAGCCACGGTATTATCAATTGGTGACCATGCAATAAGATCTCCCTGCGGCTCGTCAACGCGAATCATCCTCTGCTGCGCCACGAGACAAGCTTGAGCCGCAATGACCTCTTTATCAGGAACACTGGATGTAGGCATGGGTGTAGGGGTAGGATCCTGGGTACCTCCACCCAGGATGGTACAGGCAGAGAAACTGAAAAGCAAGCCTAGGATGCCCCCTAGCAGTTTTATCGACCTTGCAGAAGGTAATTTCATCATTCAAAGTGAATTATAACTGCTGAGCAGGTCGTATTTACGCGACTCTGGTGGGTTGGTCCCCCAACCTGATAATCTGGGGAATGATTAAAATCAAAGACCTGCCGGTTTGCGGCAGGTCTCTGGTGACATAGTTTTGGTTCTAAAATTACATAGGGATGACGTTGGCAGCCTGCAGTCCCTTGGGGCCTTTCTCGATGGAGAACTCCACCTTCTGGCCTTCCTGGAGAGTGCGGTAGCCGTCAGATTGGATCGCAGAGTAGTGGACGAAGACGTCCGCGCCATCAGGCTGGGACAAGAAACCGTAGCCCTTGCTCCCGTTGAACCATTTGACTGTGCCGATAATTCTTTCAGACATGAAATTTACCTCCGTAAGGTATGAAAAAAGATATGTGGTGCGCCTTCAAATCCATCGGAGCAGTCAAAATAAAACAGCCCAAGGAGCGAGCCCTGGACCGTCTTTATTGCACCGTGCAACGAGAACTTTCTGGCTTTCCTACAACAAAGTATTTTATCAGTAAATCATATAAAAGTCAAGGATTATTAAGAATTCATGGGTCGAATAATTCGGGTGGGATATTTTATGCACAGGTTCAATAGCGATTATTTTACGAAGGGTGACTAAGTAGGGCTTGGTATTGCACTTCGGATGCCACTCCACCTCCCTGGGCTAATCCTGCATCACCGCCCCCTCTTCCACCGATCTGCAGCAGATATTCTGTGAGCAGGTGGCGGGCATCCTTGCCGGTGCTCTCACCGCAGGTGACAACCATGGACACTTTTTGTCCATCGTAAGAGGCAAGAACAGCAACCACATCCCCGATCTTTTTAAGTACATCTGCCAATGTGCGTAACTCACTTGACGGACGGGCAACAAAACTCGCCCGTACCAGTTTGATCCGATCGATTTGTTCAGCCCCGGCTGCCAGCTCATGGGCTTCTTGCACGATAGCATTCTGACGAAGTACCTGTAGCTCTTTCTGCAATGCAATCAATTGGTCTGACTGTTTAACGATCACGTCAGGGATATCCTGCCAGCTGGTGCTCATATTATTCGCCAGCCCGCTTAGTGCATCGTACATCTGGTGATACAGCTGCATTGCTTGCAGACCGGCAATAAAATACACTCTGGTTTTGTCATTCTGCCGTTCTGTTTTGAGTACCTTCACCAGCCCAATGGAGCCGGTGCGCAACACATGCGTCCCACCGCAGGGAGAATAATCATAAGCTTCAATCTCTACGATGCGGATATTCTCGGTAACTTTGGGTGGACGGCGCAATGGGATCGCCTTAAGCTCATCCGGTGTGACAAAGTAGGTCTTGACAACCCGGTCTTCGTAGATAATCTGGTTGGCCATTAACTCAGCCTGGTCAAGATCAGGCTTACTGATTTGGGTGGTCATGATATCCAGGGTGGAGGGAGTGTAGCCATTGATATTTGCAGATATGGTCTCGTACCCGGTCTGGCGCAGGATAGATTGCGTCAGCAGGTGCTGGGCAGTGTGGTGCTGCATATGGCGCTGCCGGCGTTCGCCATCGATGTGCGCCTTGACTGAACCGAAACCGACCACTCCTTCCACCACATGCACCAGTCTGGAGCCATCGCCATCCTTGAAAACGTCCACTACATGGGTACCACCGATATCACCTGTGTCATGTTCCTGTCCGCCGCCTGTCGGGTAAAAATAAGTGCGATCAAGAGCTACACCGCGGCGCCCATCGGGTAGGATAATCAGGTCCACAACTTGAGCATCGAAATCAAGGATGGATGGGTCTTCCTGGTAGAGCAGCTGTGAATTCATACCAGCGATTATAACTTACCCAAAGTTTATTCCCCTATTTTTCTAATGAGCGCGAAAGAATGATTGTAATTACTCACCCATCCCCCCTTTTCTGGATATACTTTTCTAAAATAGCCACTGGTGACACAGAAAAATCAATCGGTGAGTAGTTACGAATGATTCCAACCAATTTCAACGGCAATTCAGAGTTTGCCCTCGCAGGATTGAGTGCCATTCGATACAAATTGATCTGGCTCTTGCTAAAAATAAAAAATGCTGGCACAATAGTATCTAATAAATAGACCTGGGCTGAAAATAATCAGGCGAGCGAAGGTGAGAATTGCGCAATCAAATCAACAACATTATCACTGGAATCATTAATCAGCCACAGATATGGATTAAATACCACGGGAATAAATTAACGAGTGTAGTAAACTATATTCTATTGGGCATCATAAATCAACCCCAACTATGGATTGAACAGACAGGAGCAAATATGACTGATGAATTAATTCCACCTGAAGAAAAAGATGAAAAAGTCAATGTGCAGGTACGGGGCGGTTCATCCGGTGCAGTGTATGGACTGGGTGTCATTGGAGCATGCATTTTTTACATGAGCAGGGGCACCACCACCCAGGAAAAGGCAATGGGGTTCCTGAAAGCCCTTGTTTGGCCTGTGTTCCTGGTCAAACAGGCATTGGAGTACCTTGAAAAAGAGTAACCTCCACTTCGCTCATACAGCCCAGCGAAGTGTCCAATATAATTGCCAGAATTCGTAGACGGATCCCATTAATAAAGGGGCAGTAAATCCGCGCAACCGGGTAAAATCTAGCCATAAAAACCAAAAAGAGCCTGTATGCAAATTGCATAACAGGCTCAATTTTTATAATGATTTGATTCTTGCCTGATCAGTCTCTGATGCTCTCGAAGAAAGCCTTGAGGGGTGTATCACCCCATGCCCCGCCTTCAATTATCGCCCCGGCAGAGATGCCATCCCGATCCAGCGCATAATATACTGGGATATATTTGAAATCCCACCCTCTGGGTGGAAAGCTCATTTGTCGATATCCACCTGAATATTAACGTCCCCATAAATGCATCCACCATCAACGAGTTCTCTTCACGAATGGTCATGCCAATCGCCTGCCAGGCGGGTCACCCTGTGGCATCGAACAAGACAACAGGCACAAATCATATTTCCCCTGCCTACTCCGCTTCCAATGTGAGCTGATCAGGAAGGCTGCTGGTAGAGGGAAATATTTCTCACGAAGACGAATGGCAATTCTTGACCAGGCGAGGGTGGAAACGGAGTGCGTGTAATTGTCCATCGCCCGTGATTATCTCGTTGGCACCTGCACCTCCACCAGCTTACCTATCACTGGCTTATGGCAGCTGTTTGATGTGCATGCCATGTAAGTGATGATCACCGCATCACTGACCCATTCCGCATCCGTCTCAGGGAGCAGGACTGGCAAGCTTAGAGTAACTGCTCCGGCCGGATATACCGGAAGGGCCGGCAAGTTGAGGGTTGACTCATCAATATCTGATGCCACGCTCTCATGCAGATCACCCATTGGCTGCATTCTCGCCCCCGGAGGTAGCTCGATCAATGTGGGTCTACCCAAGCCGTTAATCCCCTCTTTGGGTAACTCCATGGAGTATAGGTGAGTATCCTGCTCAGTAGGTGTGAAAGTGGCCAACAGCAAGGCCTCTCCTTGGTCGTCACTTTCTAATGTAATCGATACATTTACGTAGTTCTCAGTAAATTCAGCCAATTTCAGCCTCCCCCGGCTTGCCCTGAAGACAGAAAAGTCACAGGAAGTCAACACCAGCGCGAGTGAAAGCAAGACAGAAATTATTGAGAGTTGCCGATTCACTTTTCCACTTCTTTGTCAATTTGCCAGACATGTCTGGCCAGATGTAGCATCCTTCCCCCTCCTAAACATCAAAATACAAGCTCATCTCATAGGGGTGGGGTCGATTACGCACCTGATAATATTCAGCGTTGCGCTTGAAATCCACCCATTGATTGATCATCAGCTCGCTGAACACATCCCCTGCCAGCAGGAATTCGTGGTCTTGCTCTAGGGCAATCAGGGCGGCATTGAGTGAATCAGGAAAGCTTTTGATCTTCCGCCGTTCGTCATCACTCCAGGCAAAGATGTTGGCATCAATCGGTCCAAATCCGGCCTGTGTCGGGTCAATCTTCTTCTGGATGCCATCCAACCCCGCCAACAGCTGGGCTGATAACGCCAGGTAGACGTTACAGGTGGCGTCGGGAGGTCGAAATTCCATGCGTGCCTCACCAGGCTGAGTGGCGTACTTGGGGATGCGCACTGCCGCACTACGGTTTCCCAGCGAGAAGAAGGCGTTCACCGGGGCTTCATAGCCAGGGACCAGACGACTATACGAATTGGTGCTGGGGTTGGTTAGTGCCAGCAAAGCCGGTCCATGGGTAAGCAACCCGCCAATATAATACAATGCCGTCTGGCTCAGGCAGCCGTAACCACTCGGGTCATAGAACACATTTACCCCGCCTTTAAAAATAAGTGCTGGTGGAAGTGCATCCCTGAACCTGCTTCACCATATAATGGTTTCGGCATAAATGTGACCGTCTTGTTATGGGCATGCGCGGTCATCTTGGTGGCGTACTTGATAATCATGGTAGCATCACCCGCCTGCAGCAGCCTCATCATGGGCGTCTCAATCTCCGACTGTCCCGGTCCACCCACTTCGTGGTGGTGATACTTGACCGGTACGCCCATCGCTTGAAGGTGTAAAGTCATCTCAGTGCGCAGGTTGTAGAATTGATCCTTGGGTGGGATGGCATGGTATCCCCCATGGGCGGGGATATAATGACCATGCCCACTCTGCACACTGGCCCAATCAGCTTCCTGGCAATCCACACGATAGCTGGCACGGTTGACCCCATATTCATAAGAAACACTGTCGAAGATGTAAAACTCGAACTCCGGTCCCCACCGACTCTCGTCGGCAATACCGGTGGAGATTAAATATTCCTCAGCCCGGATGGCAATGTTGCGCGGGTCGTTGGTGAAGATGGCGTGCGTATCTGCTTCCAGCGTGGTGCAGATGAAGCTAAGCGTTGCAGCTTCCCAGAACGGATCCCGCATACCGGTGGATAGCTCAGGCACCAGCACCATATCGCCGGCTTTGACGCTCTTCAAACCGACTGCCGAGCCATCAAATCCGATACCATTTTCGAGCAACTGAAGTGAAAATTGTCCAGCGGGCACAGTCAGATGGTGCCATCGCCCCCACAGATCAGTGAACTTGAAATCCACCATCTGGATATTTTGTTCATCCAGGTAACGTCTTGCCTGTTCAAAGGTTTGGAACATCGAAGGGTCTCCTTATTCACCAGTTAGAATGGCATTCATAAACCACAGGTTAACTTTTACCCATTCTTTAAGCCAAAAGGTTCACCCGACTACTTTCTGACCACAATCCGGGCAGAATTTCGTACCCGCAGCCAACTTGGCGCCGCAGTTGGAACACTTGAGCTCGCTTTCGATTTTAGCCCCGCATTCAGGGCAGAATTTCACCTTGGCGGCAAGGGGTTTGCCACAGCTCGGGCAGGTGGCACGCACTCCCTCACGCCATTCCTTCTCTTTGAGCATGGCCAGGTCTTCCTCTGCCACCTTGGAATGTGCCCAAATTTCTTCAGTCGTGCGACTGGCCTGGGCGGCCGCCATTTCCACCCCCAGGTCGGGAGCGCATTCCTTGCACAAGCCGCGTTTTTCATTCCAGCAGGTTTTTTTGCAGACCCAATTGGTGCAGCGCGGGCACTGGATAAAATCTGGCTTGATCTCCTCGACCGCTTTAAGGAAAGCTTCATCGTGTGCCTTTTCCCAGGCAGCTGAACGTACACTTTCTCCCGCATTGGAAAGGCTGTTGAACAAACCCCCGAAGATATTACTGGCAGTGTGCAGGGCCGTAGCGGCAGTGCCTAAAACCGAGCCCTGGAAGCGGGTGCGATAACCCGTCCCACAACGATCACATTTAAATTCGAATTGGAACCCCTGGCTGGTACTTAAATCTTCATAATTACGGGTAAACTCAATTCTTTCACTCATATGATTTTGCTCCAGGAATAAAGTTGATTGTCTAAATGATTATAGCACTCACCAATAACCATTATTTAACGTCCAAAAACGGAGTACCCCCAGGCTTTTCGCGAGGAAAAGTTTTTATCTGAAGCAGCGTGAGGGTCATAATCCGCTACTTAGCTAATGACTAAGGTGTAGATTTCTTCGGTTCAGGTGGAGCAGTTTGCCTGGTGTGGCGTAGGGGTGTGCCGGTGAACTTCTCCAGCCAGCTTTCCGGTGCCAGCAGGGGTCGAAACCCGGCATATTTGATATATAAGTCATGTGCATCGCGTGTATTGAGCAGGATGCGCCGCAGGCCCTTCACATCCGGATATTCCATCATGCATTCCACCAGCCATTTACCCAAACCTGTGCTCCTATGCGATGGCAGGATGAACATATCACAAATCCAACCGACTATCGCGCCATCCGTGACCACACGGGCAAAACCGACCTGCTTATTGACCTCATATACGCCAAAGCAGAGGCTATTCTCAATCGATTTTCGCACGATACTCATCGGTCGACCAATCGCCCAATGGGCGGTGGTATATAGGAAGTGATGGATCATGCCAACATCCAGTCTGGTTTTATCAGTGCTGATCGTATATGCGTCTCTTTGCCACTCCATGGGATCCTCTTTGTATATCATTGTGAGATTGAAAGCAATAGGGAAAGTATACTTGAAAATCTTGCCCTGGCAACTAGATGAGCTGAATACAGTTATCAATGAAGCATAATGTAGCCTGGGTCATAGAAACCTGTTGAGTTTAGTTAGATTCGTTCGGGTGGTTTTACCGGTGTATATGGCATGGCAAAGAAGCCACGAATATCTTTGTAGAATTTTCCTCCCACCAACTGGGTACATTTCAAACCCATTGTGACCTTAGAACCCGCGAATGAGGTTACCTCACTCAACACCACGGGCTCAGCATGGATATCCACGTCATCTTGTGCGGGCAGGTTTGGGTCATAGACATGGATTGTCACTGCACCGTTATTATCCTGCTGGTAGGCATGAGCCAGCACCTGGTGGTTGTTGAAGATCAATTTTGCCAGCTCCTTCAGTGATGTTGCATGTGCATAGATCAGTGCAAGGATTACCAGGTTTCCCTCGTCCAATTTTTGTCGCAGCAGGTTGAATTCATCCGTAGTACGCCGCATCACTCCCACAGTTGTGTCATCTGGCAAACTGGTCCATTGAGCCACTTTGATCAAAGCCTCGCCCAACCCTCCCAGTGAGTCCATCTGGCGTTGGAATAGATAACGCTGCAGGCGTGTGCCCTGGTGTGGGACTTCCATATTTTGTGGGATGTCTCTACCCGACAGGAGAAAATCATACGCCGCGGCGCACATTCCCCCGCACAGCCCATAGCCTGAGGTTACCTTACGCGAGCTCATGAAGGCAGGCGTAGAGTAGGGTAAAAAATAACCCGAGAACCGGTTGCTGAACATGAAACCATGCCGTGAGGGCAGAAATTCCACCGGCGGGTTTACAGGCAGGTAAAACTGGTGCTGAAATAATCCCAAAGAAGCTGTGTGCTCATAATTGGAATTATGGAATGGATAAGTAAAGCGCAGGTATGGCAGGTATATGTCTCCGAGGTCTGGTACCCGCAACCCACGATCCTCGGCCGGTGAATTAGCCGATTGACCGCCTTTTCCAGGGAATTGAAGGGTATGATAATCCAGATATCGTAAAGGCTCGTAGATGAGGCTGAAGCGCCCATGTTCATCCGACAATCCAGGCGATACAGTAAGTTCATCATCACCCTTACCAGCCGCATCCTTATCAAAGATGCGCACAGCTACATTCGAAATTGGGTCACCATTAGCATAGTGAACGCTACCGGAAAATTTTATCTTCATAGTTACTCTTCAACTTGCCTGATAATAAATCATCGTCATGGGGTTAAATTACACGGATACATCCGGCAAACCAGAGATCGGGTTTTCGCGGATATACGGATGACTTAATGGGCAGGCAACAAAAAGTCGAGGATAGACTGTGCTAAAATCACAACCAGGAAATGCAACAGGGTTCATACCAATTGTCATGGCCTCATTATACCCATGAGAATGATTATCTTGGAGAAGTTAGCAGGCAAGAAAACGAGCACATCCTAGGGAGGCATCACTATGCAAAAACTCTTTGGTCCAACCAGGAAGAGTGAGGCTATGGATTCTCACCCAATTGTCCCAAAACAGGTAGATTTCACCTGGGGGGTGAAGATCCCTATGCGGGATGGGGTTCAGCTGAACGCCACACTCTACAAACCCAGGGATGGTAAACCTTCTCCCGCCATTTTCACCCTCACTCCTTATGTGGCAGATAATTCTCATGCGCGTGGGATTTATTTTGCCGGGAATGGTTATGTGTTTGCTGCCGTAGATTTGCGCGGGCGAGGAAACTCCGAGGGCATTTTTGAGCCATTTGCTAATGAGGCTGGAGATGGTCATGATGTGGTGGAATGGCTAGCACAGCAGCCCTGGTGTGATGGGCAGGTAGCCATGTGGGGCGGATCATATGGGGGGTATGATCAATGGCTGACCCTCCGGGAGGCACCCCCTCACTTGAAAACCATCGTCCCGGTGGCCTCCGCCCATGCTGGCGTGGATTTCCCGTTTGTTGCCAATATATTCAACTCTTTTGAGATCCAGTGGCTGACCTATACCTCTGGTCTCACCCGCAATGAAGCCCTTATAAACGATTCGAGCTTTTGGATCGGTAAATTCCAGGAGATGTATCAGAATCATCTGCCGTTTAAAGAGTTGGACCGGATCGCGGGTAACCGTTCCACATTTTTCCAGACCTGGGTGGGGCATGCGCATTCGGACGAGTATTGGGACGGTATGACACTGACCCCCGAGCAGTACGACCAGATAAACATTCCCATCCTGACCATCACCGGGCATTATGACGATGATCAACCTGGCGCGATGGAGTATTACCGCCGTCATATGCGCTCAGAGTGCAAAATGAAGGATTCTCACTACCTGATCATTGGTCCTTGGGATCATGCTGGGACGCGTACCCCTAACCCAGAGGTCGGCGGTCTGAAGTTCAGTGAAGCATCTCTATTAGATATGAACCAGCTGCACAAAGAATGGTATGACTGGACGATGAAAGACGGGAAAAAACCCGGCTTTCTTAAAAAGCAAGTGGCATATTATGTGATGGGGGAAGAAGAGTGGAAATATACCAACAGCCTGGAAGAAATCCCCACTCGGACACAGAAATTGTTCCTGAGCTCTGAGAACGGCGCCTGGGATGTCTTCCATTCTGGCACATTGGAGACAAAAAAGCCTACGGATAGGCGATCAGATACTTTCACCTATGACCCGCTGGATACGCGACCTGGCGATCTGGAGACCAACGCTGTCAGGGAATATCTCACCGATCAAACCTATGAGCTGAACTTGTTCGGCAATGGGCTGGTTTATCACTCCGCGCCGTTTGCTAGAGAGGCGGAAATCACCGGTTGGGTAAAGCTATATGCCTGGATGGAGCTGGACGTACCTGATACCGACTTCATGGTCAGCGTGAAAGAAGTGTTACCCGATGGAAAAGTGATCCGGCTCACCCAAGACTGGATGCGGGCGCGCTATCGTGAATCGGTGCGGATTGAGAGGCTGGTCACCCCGGGTGAAATCAACCTGTATACCTTTGATGGGTTCACATTCTTCTCGCGCCAGATCGCCAAAGGCAGTCGCCTGCGGTTGGTCATCAGCTGCCCCAATTCGATTTACTTGGAGAAGAATTACAACCGCGGGGGTGTGGTGGCAGAAGAATCAGGTAAGGATGCACGCACTGCCCACATCATCCTGTACCATGACCCAGACCACCCCAGTTATCTGGAGCTGCCCATCGTCAGGTAGGGTTTGAGCCAATAATAGTTTGTTGTGAATGGATATAAACCGATTAAAGATTCAAAAATCAGTAAAAAATACCAGCCGGTAGAAAAACCGCCGGCTGGTATTATCTGGGTAGGATCGTTATCTGATACTATTGCCGGGTGCTAATACCAGAGTGGCGTTCATCCCACTGCTGTCATGCAGGACGCAATCGTAACTCAAACTGGAAGTTATATCGCCAACCTTGAGTGTAAAAGTGTTCTGAACACCGGGGATCATGATCCCCGAGTTGAAGTAATCGGTGTTATTCAACGGCTCACCTGAGGTCACAGCCTGAGATGGGAACAACACGGCTGGATTAACCAGTGCTACAGGACCGGATTGCCCTTGGGCAATAATAATCAGCGGCTGATCTGGCGCTCCGTTATAAAAAGTAACTGTATGGGGTGCAAGGCTAGAAGATGATAGCTGCCATATTACGGTATCCCCTGGCTCGACAATCTCATTGCTGGGGAAAAAGCGCATCACCATGACATTCATAGATTCATAACCCATGGTGATCGTATGAGTAAGGCTGCCATCCGGGTTTTTAACCGGCGGGACGATCTGTGCATTTGCCTGCGCCAAGACTGCGGGGACACTTTTCCAGGCGGCTGCTAACTCGATTTTTCCCTGCGCCAGAACCTGTCCAGGCGTGGGGATGGGCACATTGGATGGAACCACCTCTATCGTGCCTGACATCATCACCCCATGGATGACACACACGTAAGGGAATACACCCAGGTGAGTAAAGGTTAGTTTAAACGTCGTTGCCATGCCCGGGTCAGTGGACATTACACCCGAGTTTACATAGGTTGAACCGTCATACAGCCCATCGGTTGGGATAATCGGAAAAGCTACCCGTGGATTGAACTGAAGGGGTGAAGCCATGCCTGCTGGTGCAGGGATCAGTGTTTCTGGCATGGGCTGACCAGCCAAAAAAGTGACGGTGTGGATCTCATGAGCAGCACTCTTCCAGGTGATCGAATCACCTACGTGCAACTGTACAGTTTGTGGGAAGAAAGACATGAGCGATATGCCTCTGCTTAAGCGTTCCGCCCCGACCGAAACTACATAATTCTTTGGAGCACTAGCCGATACTGGTGAGATAAATCCAACCAACCCAAGGAACAAGGTTAGTAATAACCCCACGTGAACAATTTTTTTCATTCTTTAGAATCCTCTCTGAATATTAGTAAATATGGTTTTTTTGTAGACTATGTTTATTGTTAGTTTATTTTTGTTATAGCTTATGTTTGATACCATTTATAGGATTTCGGTTACTACCAGATATTAAGGCAGTTGATCGTCTTTGGATCTAGCCCAGCATATAAAGTCGACCCAGTCAGGACTATGCGAGGGTGACATCACACATACCCTTGCACGACCGGATCAGCTTGAGCTTGTGCAGACTGGACCGGATGAACAGCAGCGAGCAAACCGAACGGCAGCTAGAAAATTGACCCTGCAGTTATGACCCTTAACAGCTGTGTATCACCGAACATTTATTTCCTCCCTTGTTCCAACGAAATATTCGCAGATTAATATGGTCAGTATCTGAATAATACTACCAATTAGGTCTATTATATCATGTATGCGCTTATTGATGCTTAAGGGGCGATGAGTAGTTCGTTACCTTCTGACTTCCCCATGCTCATTACTCGCACATACAGCCTAAAAAGTTTACTTACTTGGTATGGATATCCAGTCACGACCTACAGTCACCAAATCAACCGCAAGTTGATCCGTATCAATCAAAACTCAGCGGAGGTGTAAGTCCAAGTTTGTCACACAACTGGCGGGTGTCCTGGAGATGCTGGGGAGAATTTCTGGCAAATTCAAAACACCATAGCAATTGGTAAATAGGTCGGCGTTGTTCATACAGCGGCTCAATCGAATGAGTGGCTGTATATGCTTTCCAAAACTCATCGCTCGTCATCCCTCTCCAGAAATCAAGCCGCGCCAGGTCGATCTCAGAATGACCTGCCCATGCTTTATCGAAATCCAGGATCGTAGCCAGGCGCCACTGCCTCTGGCGATAATCAAAGAGGATGTTGTACCCGTGAAGGTCTTCATGGCAAAGTGCTGCCTGGTGAATGTCTGTGAATATAGCTGCGTGTTTATCCAACACGGTTAAAAAAAGGTCAAATAAGCGGGGATTCTTGATGGAAGACCGGGCACGTTCAGTAAACTCGGTGAGGTAGGGTTTTCCTCCCACAACGCTGCCATCCGTCACCAACTCGCCGAATGCTGGAAAACGAATCGCATGCAGCTGTGCTACCGAAGAACCGATTTGCTGGTATGCATCTGATAACTCGACGGTACTCATGCGCGGTCGCACCCTCATCCATTCGTGCCCCGGAATAAAAGTCATGACCAGATAGCGCCATGGCCACTTGCGGCAAGATATATCCACAGCTAATACATCCGGCATCGGGATCGTTGTGCTCGAAGCTACTAGATGGTTAAGCATGGCAGTCCGATCAAAAGAGGCTGCCATCTGGGCTTCAGGCCCGGCAAGTTTAATGACTACTTTTAGCGCTGGGCGGCGCAGCTGAAGGATCAGTACAAGGTAATCCTGCTGTTGATTGGCAATTTTTTGGTTGACCAGCTCAACTTTGGAGCCTAAAGCCTGCTGCAATAATTGCAATATTTGATCGGGAGATAAGCTAATTTCCATTAATTCATTTTCCCCGGCTGGTGAGCATTGATTTATCCCTCCTCAGCCTGCTGATCAAAACTATACCTGTACACATTTGTGTTGCGCAGCTTGAAACCCATGCGCTGGTACAACCGGTTGGCTGCCTGCTTGCCAGGGTTTGAAGAAAGCATTACCTGCGGGCAGCCAGCTTGCTGGGCGAAATCCAGGCAGGCACGCGTGAGTGCCTCACCGATGCCTCTGCCGCGCGCATTCTCATCGACAATGACGTCTTCAATGATGCCTCGCAGGCCGGTCGGAACGCGATAAATCGCCAGGGTCGCCAGGCCAATGATCGCCGTGGATCCGGGTTCCTGTCGTTGAGCAATGAACAGGCATGATGAACCCACAGATAACATGAGGGCAAGCTGCTCGCGGGTCGGAGGAGGGTTATTGTGGGTCAGCTGTGGAACCAGACGCTGGCAGGCCTGGTATAGCCCCTCAGTCACCTCCTTTGCCTGGTGGATGGTGTAATGCGGTGAATTATCTGGCATATGAATCTCCAGCCTTTATTTTCGCACGATTGGTAGAAATTACCTAGTGCGTGAATGAACTTAGCCTAGAATAATAACTCAATGCCATATGGATTATTTACACCGCAACATTACGGCCAGATCCCATTCATAAAATCAGCCATATCTGCTCGGATCTGGTTGAAATCCGCTTCCAGGATGTAGGTATTGACCTGGCGATAGGGATCATACATATGCCCCGATGAGAACAATTGCTCCGGAAATGCCACCATATTGATCCCATCCCTGGGCAATGCCTGCCCGATGCACAACAGGGTGCTAATATCACTTGGGCTCAGATCGGTTTGGACGGATTGGCTGAACTGGGCGAGCAATCCAGGCAACTCAGGCAGCATGGCAGGCGTGAGTAGCTTATTCTGGATGGCTTTTAAGACGATATCCTGATAGCGTGCGCGTTGAAATATGGTGGGATAACGATTCATAGCCAGTTTTAGTGCCATTTGCCCATCCAGGTGATGGGCACCCGGCTCAAAAACATACTCCGGGTTGGCGCCATCTTGATTCTCATTGAGATCGATTCTGGAATCCAAATAAATATCGACACCCCCGATGGCATCGATCATGCGGCGAAAAGTCTTCATATCCACCGCCAGGTAGTGATCCACGCGAAGACCGAAATTTAACTCCAGGGTGCGGGCCAGTAAGCCTGGACCTTCACCCGGACCGTCATAATATCCCATGCCGGGATTTCCGAAGAAATATGCCTGGTTGAGCTTGCCATGGGTGATGCCATAATGGTCCGATATCTCTGGGATCTCAACCCACAAGTCGCGTGGGATGTCCAGCACCATGACCTCAGGTGAGGTGAAGTCGATACGCACAATTCGGATGGAGTCTGCCAGCCCGTACAGGTAATCTTCCGAACGTTCATCGGAACCGATCACCAGCAGGGTCATCACAGATGGGCCGTTACATAGAGGTGGATTGGATTGCAGATTGAGGTTTCAAAAGGGACACAATCTGTGAAAGCAGCGATGCAGGCGTAGGGGTGGCTTCGGCCTGTGTAGCCATTTCAGCCGTACTTGCTATGGGGCTGTTGGCTGAATGATCAGCCTGTCTCTGTGCGACCTCTGGCAATCCGAGGATCGGACCCAGGGGTTTATTCCACAAGGCGACTAACACAAATATCAGGGCAGCAACGGCAACAATTACTTCCAGATAAATGATTTTGACTAATGTTTTTTGACGCATAATTCACTTTACCAATCGGTTCTCGCTCTTTTTCGGCTGGTCAATTATCAAAATGATTGTGAAGTCATAGATAGAGGTTTTTCTGAAAAATTATAATCAGCCGGTAAAAATATATTCATGAAAACAAGGCAGTGATTATTACCAATAATCGCTGCCCCATTGACGATCCATGTTACCGTGGATCAATATCTGCTGCAGATTAATTGATCCCAGCCACAATTGGCTTCCAATAGGGCATCTCGTCATCGGAGGCGTGCTGGGTCAGGTTAGTCGGTTGTGATCCATCGGAATTCATAACGAATATTTCCCAATTACCGTCGCGGTCCGTCTGGAAGGCAATTAATTTACCATCTGGAGACCAGGCGGGTGACCAGTCGCTGGCCGGGTTATTGGTCAGATTAACCCTACCCGTGCCATCCGCTTTGATGACGTATACTTCGCTATTGCCATCTATATCAGCCCGGAAGGCAATTTGCGATCCATCTGGAGACCATGCCGGTCCATAATCGATCTCACTGCCATTGGTCAGGCGAACGACATCGGTACCATCCACGTGCATAACGTAGAGATTATTCATGCCAGCGGTGTTATCCCGGTCTGAAACAAATGCGATCAGGTTACCATTGGGAGACCAGGCTGGGCCGAAGTCGTCGGCAGGGTTGTCAGTCAGGCGGGTAACGCTCGTTCCATCGACATTCATGATGTAAATCTCATTGTTACCATCCATACGGGAGGTAAACGCGATTTGCAGCCCATTGGGTGCCCAGGTTGGGAAGCCTTCATCGGTATCCGGGCGATTGGAGAGGTCCTTTACATTACTACCATCCGCATTCATCACACCAATGTAGCTGTTCGTTAATCCATACCCGGTGAACAGCAGCAGGGCTCCATTCGGGGAATACGGTCCGGAAAAGGTAGTTGAATCGTTCTTGGTGAGCTGGATCGTGCTTTTATCCGTCGTGTTCATCAAATAAATATTCTCATAATCTCCATCCCGTTTCGATGCGAACACGATCACTCCACTGCCACCCAGGGGAAGTGGAGTAGCGGTGGGTGTTTGTGTGTCTGTAGGGAGTACGGGAATAGCTGAGGCAGGAAAAGTTGCCGCAGCTGGTTGAACGGTTGGTTCTAAAGTAGGGATACTTACTGCTGCAGTTGGAGCAGGGGTCGGGCTGGTGGTTGTACATGCGATTACAAATAGTAAGATAGCAATAAATGGGATGCTGCGCTTGCTGATCTCAAACATACTTCTCTCCTTCAAATTCAAAATCAACGGATCATTGACCGCAAGCTATTAACGCCCCATGCTTGCTTATTGTTCCCGATTTCACGAGATCTTAGTGTATTTACCTATCGATCTTATGAATTTGGTAACCTAACATACCAACCTTTTTTACGTATTGGTTCTTTGGATCTATCGTTTCAGGGAAATTTAAGCAGATCTGCCCTGATTACGTGTATTTAAATAATCTGGCATCACATTTTTCATGCACCAGTCGCAGCATTGATAGATTTAATAGACCAGTTATCTACAAGTTTCAGGATTCAGGGATTGCCCAATTAATGAATTCCACCAGCTCAGCCTTCAATTTGACCAGGGAGGGGATGTGGATATACATCATATGCCCGGCTTCAAAGTAACCCATGCGCAGGTTGCCGAGGAATGACTTGTCTAATCCAAGGTGCTTGAACGTATATCTGGTAGCCAGGTAGGGAGTCGCCAGGTCAAAATAACCGTTTGCCACATATACTTTCAGACGTGGGTTGGTGGTTACGGCTTTCCGCAGCGTCTCAGCCACGTTGACGTACTCATTCTCAAATTCAGCAAAGCTCCATGGATGTACGCGTTCGGACAATATCTCATAGGGCAGGTCTGATTCGAAATTAAGCTCACCCCGCACATAATCATTCAATGTGGCGGTATACGGACCGGTGATATTGTTCATGCTGGGGTCAAATTCGAAATGCTCACCGGCCGAATCTCGATCGATCCCCTTGAAGCGGCTGTCCAGCCTACCAACGGTGCGCTTGGCATGGCGGAGCAGCTCTTTTGTGAAGCGGAAAATCTCGATGCGCAGGTTGGTACGATCGATGTAATCCTCCGACAGACCTGTATAGCGGGCCAGCTTACGGGCAATGAGCAAACGCTCTTCATCCTGCAAGTCATCACCTTGCATCAAGGCATGCGAATAATCACCCAGTGCAAAGGCTTCAACCTCTGCCAGCGTGGCAGATAAGTCCTTCTCCAGGTCATCGCTCAGGCGATGATGATACCAGGCAGTTGCGGTATAGGTAGGCAGGAATAGAATATAAGGCAGGTCGTTCCCGGCATGAAAGTCTGCGGTTTGGAAGTTCAGGATGGAGGATATCAACATAATCCCATTCAGGTACATTCCATGCCGGTCTTGCAGGTAGCCGGAGAGCCCGGCAGCCCGGGTGGTGCCATAACTTTCGCCGATGAGGAACTTGGGGGAAGTCCAGCGCTGGTAACGTGTGGTGTACAGGCGGATAAAATCACCCACCGATTCAATATCCTTCTTGAAGCCATGAAATTGCTTTGGCTTTTCCCCCGGTACTGCCCGGCTGTAACCCGTACTCACCGGGTCGATAAACACCAGGTCGGTTTGGTCGAGTAGTGAAAAGGCATTATCCACCAGCTTATAGGGTGGTGGATAGGCAAAACCTTCATCATCCAGGAGCACCCGGCGTGGACCCAGCAATCCGAGGTGCAGCCAGACGGATGACGACCCCGGGCCTCCGTTGAAGGAGAATGTCAGCGGGCGCTTGGAGAGGTCATCAACTCCATCGCGCGTATAGGCGACAAAGAATATCGTGGCGCGCGGCTTTTCCCCTTCCGACTCGCCCTCCTTCTCCCCTTTCTTTTCGGCTTCTTCCTTCAACACAATCGTCCCACAGGTGACGGTGTAACGGATCTCCTTGCCATCAATGGTCAGGCTGTGCTGGGTCTGCACCAGCTCATCCTTAGGTGGGATAGGCGTGGAGGCATCGCTTTTTTTGGCTTCCTTTTCCTCTTCGGTCATGGTTATCCTCTCCTGTTCATTATGTCAATGATCTTAATAATACAGCTAATTGTCGAATGCCTTCATTTTTCGCTGGATTCTTCGAGGGTGGATCATCTGGACTGCCCATTGGTAATGTTCACACGTATTGCCGGCGATCCAGGCGATCAGCGGAAGTTTCCCGGTCCATGGATAAATCCCTAGTGTAAGCATTTCAGTTTCTGGAATCTTCTCAATTAGGTCCAATATCTGTTGGTAGGATTTATAAAAATCTACCAATACATCATCCAACGGTCGGTTTTTATGCTTCTGGCGATAGATCTCATTCAATACTCCCATCTGTCGCCAGTTAAAACCTGGTTCAGGTGTTTCTACTCTACCGCCTCTTTTTCCAGTCTCATACCAGCCGATCCAGCGCTGTTCCCAGTCCACCAGATGTTGTAAAATGTCTTTGACGGACCACTCCCCCATACTCCCGGGATACACCAGTTCTTCAGAGGTCATTCCGGCGATTTTATTCTCCAGCTTCCCTCGTTCTGTACGAGTAGATTCTAGCAACTCAGATTTACTCTTCAGACGCATATCCAGCTCCTTAATGATTTTACCACCCGGCTGGCACCAATTTATGTAGCATTAATCAATTCGTAATCTTGATAAGCAGGAATGATACAATTATCCTGCTACAATGGATACAAGAACCTAGGAAAATGTGATATGTCTGATTTCCTCACAACACCGGGTTTCCTTGGAACTAAAGCCACTCTTCGTTCTGATCTCACCCTGGTACTCATCCTGGTCACCGCAATATTGTTTACCGTTGGTTTCATCCTGGCGAGGCGCAAAAATTACGAAGTCCATCGTTGGGTGCAAACTACCGCAGTGATATTAAACACGTTAGTGGTGTTGATCTCCATGGTCACATCCTATATCATCTACATTCTGCCGGGAATACCTGCAAAACTGGGCCAGGGTGATTATGCCGTGACCACTGTACATAGTCTGGTTGGGGCGATTGCCTTATTGTTTGGACTATTCGTAATGCTGCGGGGAAATAATCTGGTGCCAAAGAGCTTGCGTTTCAATAATTACAAGCTGTTTATGCGCTGGGCATACGCACTCTATATGCTTGCCACAATCGGTGGTGTCATCATCTATATCATCGTGTTCATATTCGGCATTTGAAGGGTTAATAATGCTGTACGTCCAGATAATTTTCCTGGTACTCTCACTCCTGTTAACCCTCATGTTCTTTCTCTATGGGTTCAACCACTACTTTTTATTAAGTGTGATCCATCGCTACCACCCTCCAAAGATTGCTAAACCCATGAACGGCAACCGCCCTTACGTCGCAATCCAGCTCCCGATATTCAATGAACGTTACGTGGTACGGCGATTGGTAGATTCATGCGCGCGCATGGTGGAACAATACGGTATTAACAATGCAGAGATCGACATCCTGGATGATTCAAACGACGATACGGCTCAGCTCGTTGACGAAATTGTTCGTGAGTATTCGCAGAAAAATTACCACATCTCCGCTCAGCGCAGGCTGGTCAGGGAGGGCTACAAAGCCGGTGCCCTGCAAATCGCCCTCGAAAATTCACCTGCAGAATACATCGCAATTTTTGATGCTGATTACACTCCACCGAGTGATTTTTTGCTGCGCACCATCCCTTATTTAATCGATGACGAAAAGCTGGGTATTGTCCAAAGCCGCTGGACGCACCTTAATCGCTATTTCAACCGGGTGACCAGCGCGGTTGCCATCGGCATTGATGTGCATTTCTTTGTGGAACAAACCGGCCGCTATGCTTCCAGGTGCTTCCAGAACTTCAATGGTAGTGGGGGGGTTTTACGCAGAAGCGCCCTGGTCGAATCGGGTGGATGGCAGGCCGATACACTGGCGGAAGACCTGGATGCCAGTTATCGCATGCAGCTGAATGGATACCACGTCCTATTTCTTAAAGATCTACCCAGTCCGGGTGAAGTGCCACCTACTGTGCCAAGCTTTAAAAAACAGCAAGCGCGTTGGGCGAACGGATCGCTGCGGACAGCGCGTAAACTACTGCCATCTATTTTGCCAAACCGAAAGATCAAGTTTTACCAGAGGTTGGAAGCCTTCATTCACCTGACGGGTTACATGCTCCACCCAATGATGTTCATTTCCTTCCTGCTAGCCAGCTTTGGAACGATCTTCGAAGTGGACACATTCCTGGTGCATTCGCACATGCTCACCCCCTTCGGAGGTGCTTTTACTGCATTCGATCCCCTGACCGCCAGTCGTATCCACGATCTGAGCTGGGGTGCCCTGGATGCGATGATCCTGTTCAGCATGATTGCAGCCTGGTTGTCTCCCCTGGTGAGTCTAAAACTTCAGAAACTTTCCATCCGGAAGAACCTGACAGGATTGTTGGTATTGTTTTTGTTGGGAAGCGGCATTAGTGTGAGCAACACAATTGAAGCCGGCAAGGCTTTATTCACCAACCGGCAATGGGAATTCAAGCGAACTCCAAAATATGCCAATGTCAAAGATGAGCAAGGAGTACGTAATCGCCGTTATCAGGTACCACTCGATTTTGTCTTCCTGCTCGAGCTGGCATCGGTGTGCTTGGGGTTAATTGCTACAGCCATCGCCATCCAGCATGCGCATTATTTTGTCCTGGCTATCCTGGTCCCCTATACAGCCTCATATATATTCATCTCCGCTCTTACCTTCAAGCAAAGTCGACCACAGGCATCTGCATCGCATGTCGAGTAAGGTTCTTCCGATGCGAGCGAATAGATCCAGGCTGTTTGTTCCCAAGGAAGACGTTGGTTACTTGCTGGCAAGCATCCTGCTTCAGCTGATCCTAGGCATGTTCTTTGGGCACGCTTACGACATAAAAATCTTTATGGCTACTGGCTACCTGGTTGCCACAGGTCAGAACCCCTATATCCTTCCGGACCTAAGGGCTGTGTTTCACAACCCGGCCTTCTATGGCATGACCAGTATCGGGTACCCACCTACCTGGCCCCTCATTTTAGGCTTGTTGTATTTGCTCAGTTATGCACCTACCCACAGTTTTCTACTCTACAACCTGGCGATCAAGCTGCCGATTATCATTGCCAATATCTGCCTGGCATACCTGGTCAAGGATATCTTACTTGAGCAAAAGGCCAGCACGGGTATAGCCCGTAAAGCCTGGATTTTCCTGGTTCTGAATCCTTTCCTGTTATATTTCACCACCGCCTGGGGTCAGTTTGACTCGCTGGTTGCACTGATCACATTGGCAGCCTTGGTGTTGCTCACCAAACAACGTCTGATAAGCTCGTCCATTTTGCTTGCGGTAGCCATCACACTAAAACCCACCCCGGTGCCAGTCGTGCTGGCGGTAATCGTTTATCTTTGGGGATCGCCCTGGATAAGAGTAACCCGGTATTTGATCACCCTGACTGTAAGCACGCTTATATTGTGTGTTCTTCCATTTTTTATCTTGCATTGGGACGCCAGCCCCATCTTGAATGGCTGGAACACCCAATTTACCGTCAGTGGTGGGATGACGCTAACCACCCTTTACGAGCTTTCAGCGGGTACATACACGTTGCCAGGAAATTGGTGGCTGTTGGGTGTCGTGTGGCTACCGGCTATTTTTATCGGCGCACTATTCTTGAAAAGAGGTGAGCTCGGGTTGATTGGCCTACTTAAAAATAGCCTGGTACTGATCTTGATCTTCTACCTCACCCGCACCTGGCTTTCCGAGCAAAATCTGGCTCTTATCCTTCCCATGGTGCTGATCCTGGTTTACCTTGGCGAGCTACCGGCTCTTGCGTTATCCGCTGTCTGGATCCTCCCCTTGATATTTACGGTTTTCAATAATTCGCTCCCCCAGCTCTTGTTCCCCATCCTGCCGGATTTGATGACCAGGTTGCTGCGATGGACGGATACCTTTCGGGCTACCAGGCTATTTGCACGCATGCTGGTGGTCCTCCCCTGGCAGCTGGCCGGGTGGTGGATGGTAATCCGCAGCTTTCGCAGTAATAGCGCTAAACCAGCATGAAATGTGACTTTCCTTTATCCAACGGGATTTCCCTGCAAATTGCATCCGGTGCCAACGGAAACACCGCCTATCCCACGGGCACGCTGCAAAAGGGATTGGTATTAGTTTGCGATGGTCAGGATTTATCTGAAGAAGCGGTGGGTTTTGGAGTGCCCATCCTGAAGCGCGGCCTGCAGACCATCTTCCCGGGCGAGGTGGAGCTGTATCCAGATAAAAGCGGCTCCCCAGGTAAGTTCACGGCACGCTATAAGCTGAACCTGGAGGAAAAAATTGGCCGAAAGGATACAGGCACGATTAACAGCCGCCTGGTCTACGCCATGAAGAACAGGATGGCAGCATTGATCCGTCACCTGCCCGTCGTGCGCAAGCTGCTCACTGGCACGTCCAACCTGCTGCGCTCCACCTTCAGCCTGAAAACCACTTATCAGCCGGATGGATTTTTTACCTACGTGAGCTTAACCTATAGCATCGATAGCGCGACAGGCACCGTCCTGGTTGAGCTGATAGGACAGGAAATTATCCCTGACCATATCAGTGAGATCATCATCATGAACGAGCAAGGTGCCCATCATTTTGACCGATACCAGGAAGGGGAAGGGATGTCCACCGCTGCCGAGAAGATCGGTTGTTGGGATGAGGTTACCTCTGCCATTGGCACGTTTATCAGCACCAGGCAAAAAGTATCATTTAGCCTCCCGCAGGTCCATGGCGCAAAACTCTTCCGCGGCAGGGAGCTGATCGGAACACGCCTGGCCTGGTCGGGGTTTGGATATACTTTCCCACCCAATCTGGATAAATTCAAATACGAAATCACACTGAAAAGGCTGCCATGAGCAAGGTGTTGCTGATCTACCCTTACTTTCGACCTTCAAATGATCGTTCGGTCTTCCGCTTCCCTCCCCTCGGGGTCAGCTATCTTGCTTCCAGCCTGCTCAAAGCCGGTCACGAAGTGCAAATCATAGATTGTACGTTCATGGATAAATCGGAAGTTTTACAGCAGGCTTTCGAGGCCAAGGCTGAAGTCGTGGGCATTTATTGCATGGTAACCATGCTGGAGGACTGCCTGTGGCTTGCCAGGCAGATGCGCCTTAGTGCCGGTCTGCTGATGGTGGGCGGTCCACTTGCCAGTTGTGACCCATACGCCTTCGTGAAGGATTTTGATGTGGTAGTGCGCGGTGAAGGTGAAAACACAGTACTGGAGCTGCTACAGGCCTATAAAGCTGGAGGAGATTACAGCACCATCGCAGGTATTACCTATATAAGGAAGAATAGCATCGATGGAAATACAACCGCAGAAACCATCACCAATCCCGACCGGCCATTCCATAAAGACCTGGACGGACTGCCCTTCCCTGCCCGCCAGCTGCTGCCGAACCAAAGTTACATCCAGTTTGGGAAAAAGCAATACGGATACTCGATCACAACAGTGATGAGTACGCGCGGCTGCCCTTATGACTGCGAGTTTTGCAGCAACGTTATCTTCGGGGGTTCCTACCGTGAACGTTCGGCTAAAAATGTAGTGGATGAGATTGAGCAAGCCTTATCGATCGGTTATGACCGGATCTCATTTGCAGATGACGTTTTCACCATGCGCCAAAAAAGAGTGCTTGAAGTGTGCGAGGAGATTAAACAGCGTCGTCTGCAGTTCAATTGGGAATGCCTGGCACACGTAGATTCGATCGATGCTGCCACATATGTGGAGATGTACCGTGCCGGATGCCGGCGAGTTTACTTTGGGATCGAATCAGGGGATGACACGGTGTTGAAGCTGATGAATAAAAAGATCACTGCAGTCCAAGCCAGGCATGCAGTGCTAGCAGCTCACCAGGCTGGGCTGGAAGTGGGTGCTTTTTTCATCCTGTTCTATCCAGGTGAGACCAATCGGACCGTCTTGAATACGCTACGTTTCGCTACCTCCCTGCCATTGGATTACCTCGGGCTGACCATGCCTTACCCGCTGCCAGGTACAAAATTATACGAAAGGGTGAAGGGGCAGATCAAGCGGGAGTGGCATCCGGGCGAAAGTGTTTTTGGCAGCCACGTGCTGATCTACAATTCCGACTTCTCAGAAACCAAAATGTGGTTTGGGATCATCAAAGGTCGGGCTCAGTTTGAGATCAATCGAAGATTACGCAGGTTGGGAAAGCTGGCACCATTTATCCTGAAGTTATTTGAGGCACCAACCGATTGGCTGTTAAGCCGGTTACGTTAGGTTCTTGATATACTAACTGGGGATTGCCTGAGGCGTAAATTGAATTCACGCAACGTCTGGTGAATTCTTTTCTTTAACCATTGCGGGTCGAACTCTGACGTGTAAACGAAGGTTACATCGTTCTCTTTACTCCAGTCCTTATCCGGGTCAATCCCACTCACCCGGTCAAACAGCGCTGAGCCAGGTAATGGAAACGGTACATTGAAAGAAATTTCATTCAGGGGGAGACTGAGGGCTAACTTGAAAGTCCGTTCAATGCTTGCAGGCGTTTCACCCGGATAACCCACGATGAAGAATGCTGCCACCTGGATGCCGGCGTGCCGGAAATGATCCACTGCCTGGGCGGCATCATCAAGAGTGGCTTTCTTATTCATCAGGCGCAGGGTTTCATCGCTACCTGATTCCAGGCCTAAATAAACCCGCTGGCAACCTGAAGACTTCATTAACCGGGCAATATCCTCTGTAATGCCAGTGGAACGGGAAAGGCAGCTCCACTTCATCCCCATACCGAGCATGCGCTCGCAGAACTGGCGCAAAAGCGATAAATTCAGGGTGAAATTATCATCGGCAATCCATAATTGGTCGTACCCCAACTGTTTGATCTGCCTGATCTCTTCGAAAACCACAAAAAGGTTGCGTTTCCGGTACAGGTGCCCAAAGACAGGTCGAGAGCAAAAGTCACAATCGAAGGGGCAGCCTAAAGTGATCATGATCGATGTGGTGCGGGAGCCGTTCTTTTCCATCCATGCCTTTTGATAGGAAGCATGGTCGAACTGGCTCCGGTCGGGGATCGGAAAGTTCCGGATTTCCTGCGTGCTGTAATGGATAAGCGGGTTATCGATGAACACATCCAGGTTGTGGCCGAATAAGCCAGGATATTTGATCAGATCGAGCTGATATAAGGTTTTTCGACTGACCTGCCGGGTGAAGTAATCCTGGCAGAATTCCGGAAAGCCCAGGTCAGCTTCACCCCGGAAGACCAGGTCGAAAGGTCCGGAATAGCGTTCCGGGTATAGCGTAGGCATCGGACCACCCACGACCAGTAATGCTTCGGGGAGCTGTCTGCGCACCAGCTCAGCAAAACGAAAGGTATTCCGGCTCAATAAAATCATGGACGAGATGCCAACGATATCCGGTTGGTAAGCGATCAGGGCTTTTGCCACTCTCGAAAAGCTCTGGAAAGTGCAATCAAAGATGCGAGTTTCAATTTGACGTTGATTTAGCTGGGCCAAAAGGCTGGCAGCCCCCAGGGGTGGAAATAACATCTCGGTGGATGATTTTGTGCGGAAGTATGGAAATATCAGCGCTACTTTAGGCATGATGAACTCTATCTTGTGTCTATAAAATGCACCTTCTATAAAGTATCATACGATGTAAACCACCCTCCAGATTGAAATCACTGCAGATATTTATTAATAATCACGGCTAATTATCCGCTGCAAGTATATCGCTATCGTAATGATGGACTTAGAAAATATCCTTAGACTGGGATGAGACTTTATCCCTTATCACCTGATTGCCTGACCTGTCCGGTTTAGTCTCTTACCTAATCACTAAGCGCCTGATTGACTGAGCACTTAATTTCTTACTCCCTGAATTACCTAAGTGCCTAACCTATCCGGTTTGTTCTTCTACCGGATCACTTGTTTGCAAAATTGACCAATTACCAAATTACGACAACTCATACTTCCTGAAAATCTCCGGGACGATCACATTTGCCCCTGGCAAGGAATTTCGTGCCAGCCTGGTCAGTTGGCGCAGCGACATTCTGCCTGGTCGGGTGAATCTTTTTAGTGGTTTGCCCAGCGAACGGCTGAAATTATCCCAATGGATGGGAACGAAGGTGTGCGGCTGTGCTCCACGGAACATGCGCTGGTAATATTGCTTCGATTCCTGTGCTACGACAAATAGCACGTCCGTTGGTTGAGGTTCTGCAGCACAGACCAACACGCGTACACCCATCACGGTAATGCAATAACCCAGGCAAATGTCCATGCGGTAATCCTGTACTCGCAGGGGTGGGCGTAAACCGGGTCTCAAGCTGCCGTTAAACTGCTTCCCAAATGGAATTGGGCTGTGCTGCCCGGCAATCACCTGGATCTTGAACTCCCCCAGTGAAAGCTTGTCCCCTACTCCAATCTGACGCACCTGCGATGCAGGTACCTCCATTAAGCGTAACAACTGGCAGGTATTATTCGAACCATACGCCGCAGCCCCGGTTTGGCGTAACACATCTGGCACATCCATTAGGTGATCGTAATGCGAGTGCGTCACCAACACAAAATGGCATTGCGGTAGATTTTCAACCGCCAGGGATGGATCAGGCCTCACCGGGCGCAACATTTCGAAAAATGTCGGACGGGTGAAGAATGGGTCAAGTGCCAGTACCTGCCCGTTTGCTTTCAGCTCCACTCCAGCCACACCCAACCAGCGAAAGGAGAGGCTCACCGCTCCTCCGGTGGCTTTACCGCCTGGAAACCTCTCCAAATCAGCAGGTCGTACACGATCTTCAGCCCACCTGCGATGATGAAAGGTGCCCCAATCAGGCTGGTGACAGCAAGCAGCTGCCCGGTGATGGCAGGAGAAAGTGTTGCCCCCACGGAACGGGCGATGCTGGTCACACCCATGGCAGCCGAGCGCTCGTCTGGGCTGACGACTGCCATGGTGTAAGACTGGCGCGTGGGCACATCCATCTGCGAGATACTGAACCTGAGCAGGAGTACCGCGATCGCAAGGGGTAATGTGGGCATTAACGGCACCAGGATCAGCAGGATATTGGAAGGGATGTGGGTGAATACCATCGTGTTGATCAGGCCAATGCGCCTGGCGATCCAGGCAGCCGACAGGGCGGAAATACCCGCCAGGATGTTGGCCCCGAAGAAGATACTCCCTAAAACTGCGGGTTGGACACCAAATTTGATATTGAACCAGTAAGCTACCATGCTCTGCACCACCAGCCCTCCAGCGAAGGCATCCACAGCGAACAGGCTGGAGAGCCGGAGCACCACCCGACGCGACTTGTGCAACCCCAGCTTACGCTGGATGGGAATGGCTTCAACCAGCCTGGGAGCTTCTACGGCTTGTGAGAGCCTTAGAAACAGAATCGACAACACCACACCAATCGCGGTATATCCCAACACCACTGCCCGATAGGAATTCAAAGGGGTATAGCCGTTGCCTTGCAGCAACTGAGCCAGTCCACCGCCCACCAGGGCGCCCGTGGCGGTGGCAAACGATCCCACCAGGTTATACCAGGCGAAGATCTGGGTGCGTTTTTCATCCGGCAGCAGCTGTGAAAGGGCGGCTTGCTCGATGGAGAGAAATGGACCGATCTCATTCCCCGACGGACTGATCACCCCAATAATCGCCGTCACCACCAGCAGGATGAAGTTACCAGTCAGGCTGAAGATCACTCCGGCCATGATCATCAAGGTGGCACCAATGATAAGCATCCTGCGCCTGCCCAACCGGTCGGCTGTGGTGGTGAGCCAGAGGGTGATGCCCGCATCACCAGCCAGGGTGAGCGTGAGCAGCAAGCCAATCTCACCCTCAGTCAATCCGCGCTGAGCCAGGTATAAAGCCAGCACAACCGACAAGAAACCATATCCAAACATGCGGATAATGCGCGTGGTGAACAGCAGAGGGATGTCTTTGCGCATATCAACGCACCAGGAATTCTGCCCACAAAGGATAATGGTCCGAAATCCTATAGGAGAGAGCTTGCCTGGTCAGTCCGCGTGACATTAATACGACCGGGGTAAAGTCAAAACTCCCACCCCGGTTATATTTCAGGGCGAAGGTCGGCTTTCCCTCCAGCTGAGGGAACCAGGCAATCTGGTCATAAAATTTTTCCAAATTGGGTTTATCGGGGTCTGAGAACAGGGTACGTGGTACCCGATTCAAATCATCTGGGGTGCGTAGACCGCTCGATGTGAATGCCTGGAATAGCTCATCGTCCTGGCGGTCAATGTTGAAATCACCCAGGGCGATCAGGTTGTGGTCCCAGGCATTGATATCGCCTGCCCACTCCGCCAGCCATTCTGCGATCGCTTTGAGCTCCGGCTTGCGTGCAGCAGCATTTCCCCCATATAGTACGTGCAGGGTGGTCAGGATGAATGTATGCCCGGCGGTTTTAAAACTAACGGCATAGGGCGTGCGGGCAAACTGGCGAGTTAGCGCATCTGGCTTAATCTCGGTCAGCTTTTCTTCCGGAACCACCAGCTCCCCAGCCAGACCGGAAAGCTGTAGCTTGCGTGAATCGAAAACGAATGCCATGCGCTCGTCATTCCCAGGACGTCCACGCGTAACATCCGTCATGGTGAAATTCCAATCAGGTCCAAGCAGCTTGAGCATGTGCTGCAGGCAGCGCAGGTTACCTTTTACTTCCTGGATCGCGATCACGTCAAAGCGCGAGACAATCTCCGCGATACACAGCAGTGATTGTTTATCCCGCTTGGGAGTGTCATTTGCTCCTGCCACCCAGTTACTGAAGAGATCACCGAAGCCGCGCAGATTCCAGGTGGCAATCAGTAAGTTTTTATCCAGGGCTTTGTCCGGCAGCCTGGAATCCAAATCGGCGACAAGAAGCTTATATTCTTCTTCATACTCTATCGGGATGGGTTCAATCGGTTGTAGCATAAGCCACCATTTGGCATTGATCGGAGAAACTACTTTGATTTCTTCTTTTTATTTTCCGGTTCCCACAATATCAGGGTGCGCAGCTCTGCCAAAATATGTATGACCATCGCAGGCACCAGGCTGCCACTTAAGAAATAAACGATTGCAAAACTGAAGCCCGTCAGTGCGGTCGTGACCATCCCCCGCATCCCCAAATAAGCCCGGCTCAACCCGTTGATGAAACCGGAAAGGAGGCTAATCATGATGAATTGCTTTGCAAACATTGGGAATATTGTGGGCAAAAATGACATTAAAAATCCGCGGTAAAGCAGCTCTTCACAAATGCCCGCGGTGATGGCGGTGATTGCAAACCATTTACGCTCTACAGAATCGGATGGCAGCAGGATTGAGCTACTTTCCAGGCTGCGGCGCATGGCAGCCAAAGCCCTCGGGCTGCGCCTGAGAAGCACGATGGACAATACAACCCCAGCCAGTAATGCCAGTAAGATGATCCATCCGATCTGGTTAGGCATCACCAGACCAAGCCATAGGAGTGGGTTTGGGATAGGGATGACGATCAAAGCAATCACAATCACCCAGCTCCACTCCCACAATACCTGGGTACGATAGAACAACAGGCGGGCTTTGGGGTCGATATTTAGCTGCTTCTTGAGGTTGCGGTAAAAATTAGTGCGGGCGATGGGTTCAACCAGCACAGTATAGGCAGCCAACAACAGCATCAGAATGGGTGAAAGTAAGGCCATGGGGGCTCACCTGGCAGAAGGATTATGAAGCGATACCACTGCCATAATTTTACACCCGCCCAACTGTTACTGCCTGGAATGGTACACAAGTTGCACATTCTAACGAAATTTATTGTATGGAGAACAGAATAACAATGGTCAACACGCAGCAATATCGACAACCCGTACGTTATAAATTTGCCCTGGGGATTGCCATCCTGGATGTGATCCTGATCCTGGTCACCCTGATCAATCAGCTTCCACGCCTGCAGCCAGCATTCATGATCCCATTCCCGCAGGTGCTTAAGGATGCTGCCTCTTGGTTTACGCTGGCGGAGATATGCTTCTGCTGCGCCATCCTGGTGGTGTTATATGGCTTGATCTCGTTGTGGCTTCCTGAGCTGCATTTCGTCCTATGGTTGGGTGCGGGATTGGTCGTTGGTGCGGGTCTACTTTACTTGTTAGCCGGTGTGATGTACTTCCGTAGTACCGGGATGGGCGTCCCATTCCAGCAAGGGATATTTATGTTCCTGCTTAGCCTATCCGTAATAATCCTGGCAGTCAGGTTGAATAAGCGCTTTATGCATGTATGATTAATAAAATTCCGATCGGCGCAGTCTGCTGATTGTTATCCAATCCCCAGGTTTTGTTTACTCCCATAATATTTTTCTCGCTTCACGCTGAGAAATAATAATTCTTTTTCTGTTAACGATTATTCATCTGCTATATGTGCTTAACCAGCTGGTGATATAATCCACCAATTATTTAGGCACAATCGCTCCTATGCTGGTACCCATTCCAAAACCCCACCGGGTAGCTAACATAGCCGCGATTCCAACCCAACCCAATTTCCAGGGATGTTCAAGAAAGGGAGGTCAGTAATGGAAGCACCTGTATTATTCCCGCAAAACTATCAGCCCCTGCTGGATTTACGCCAGACTGAATTAGCGATCCGCCAGATCAAGGAGTTCTTTCAAACCAACCTGGCTTTTGAACTTAATTTAATCCGCGTGACAGCTCCACTTTTTGTGCTCTCGGGCACGGGCATCAATGATGATCTCAACGGAGTCGAGCGACCGGTGAATTTTCCAATCAAGTCAATCCAGGATAGCCGCGCCGAGATCGTCCAATCACTGGCAAAGTGGAAGCGATTGCAGCTGGCTGACTTTGGCTTCCAGCCTGGCGAGGGCATATATACCGATATGAACGCCATCCGCCCGGATGAAGATTTGGACAATCTGCATTCAATCTATGTGGATCAGTGGGACTGGGAAAGGGTCATTCGCCAGGAAGACCGGAGTATAGGTTTCTTGAAGTATGTCGTCAATAAGATTTACGATGTAATCCGCCGGACAGAGCGTTACATCAGCCATTTATATCCAGAAATTGTGCCAACCCTGCCAGATGAAATCACATTTGTCCATAGTGAAGACCTGGAAAGACGCTTTCCCAGCCTGTCTCCTAAGGAGCGCGAGAAGGTGATATGCAAGGAAAATACGGCGGTCTTCGTGATCGGTATCGGTGCTGATCTACCAGGAGGTAAGCCGCATGATGGTCGTGCCCCCGATTATGATGACTGGTCCACACCAACACAGGATGGCTACAAAGGTATGAATGGCGATATCCTGGTCTATTTTCCCCTGCTTGACTGCGCCTATGAGCTTTCTTCGATGGGTATTCGTGTGGATCCGCCTGCATTGGAGCGCCAGCTGGAGCTGCGCGGCGCTAATGAGCGAAGGGGTTTATTATTCCACCGGCGCTTATTGAATGGTGAGCTGCCCCTTTCGATTGGTGGCGGGATCGGTCAATCGCGATTGTGCATGTTTTATTTACGCAAGGCACATATTGGCGAGATCCAATCCAGCTTGTGGCCGGATGAGATGGTGAAAGCGTGCCGGATGCACAATATCACCTTGTTATAGCCTGGGCAGGCTAAATCGCTGGATGGATATTGCCAGGAAATTTTGGTCATCATAATTTCAGCTTGTTTAGAAATCAGAACGTATTTGTCATCAGTCGTTCCAACAACGATTGTTATCGCCCGTCACCTTGCTGCAGTGATAGGCGGAGTTGCTAAATTTAGATGACCTGATCCTTATCCTATCAGATTTGTCATTTACTTTTTTCCCCCATTTGCTATAATAATTTTAGTGTTATTTATGAAATATAGAATCATTGCCGGTTAATCACAGAAACTTACACTAAGGAGGTGCTCTCAATTTCATGTTCTTTCGATCATTTTCATTGATGGAATAGGAAAGGAGACGCCGAGTAAGCTAATAATCAAGTTACAACCCACCCAACTTGAAGGGGGATAAAGAATAAATAAACGAATGACCTTAACAGGTCACTGATCTGGATTTCAATCCAGACTAATCATAGAAAAAAACAAGAAACCGGCTGATGCCGGTTTCTTATTTTAAGATTGCCTACTTCATAACGAAATTAGGAGCATATCAACGGTATTTCCTCCTGTTTTCCTGATCACTGATCACTAATTGCCTTATCCTAAAACGCCTTATCCCTAATTGACCAATCCCCCAACTTGTGGCATAATTTGCGCCAATCGAACATCGAAAAGCGATGATGGAAACGAGTAAACCTGCCTCCCTGTCAGCGACCCCGGGAATGGTGCGAGCCGGGGCAGAACCACAGGCTGAAAATCCTTCCGGAGCTGCAATCTGAACGCAGATGAGCGCAAGTAGGAAAGCCGGAGCTGCCGAACGTTAGTCAGGGCACGTGGATCGTAATCTAATACCAGATGACTGCCCACGCAGCGGAGGTGCTCATCTATAAGGTGGGAACCAGGGTGGTACCGCGGGAGTATTGAAATTGCGCTCTCGTCCCTGATTTGGGATGAGAGTTTTGCATTAATTTATTGTCGTTGCTGATTATTATCGTTAAGAGCAGATTGCTTCGTCGCAAAAATCGCTTCTCGCAATGACGGAAATAGATAGGAGGAACCATGCCATTCAAAGAAGTCCCCAATAAAGTAGATTTCAACGCCCAGGAGCAGGCGGTGCTCAAGTTCTGGAAGGAAAGCCACGCCTTCGAGAAGATGGTTGCCATTCATAAAGGACAGCCCAAATGGTCATTCATCGATGGTCCTATTACCGCCAACAATCCTATGGGCGTGCATCACGGCTGGGGACGCACCTATAAAGACCTGATGCTGCGTTTCCGCACCATGCAAGGGCACGAAATGCGCTACCAGAACGGTTTTGACTGCCAGGGCCTGTGGGTGGAAGTGAATGTCGAACGTGACCTGGGCTTCAAATACAAGCGTGACATCGAAGACTACGGATTGGCAAAGTTCGTGCTCAAGTGCAAGGAGCGCGTCTTGCGTTATGCTGCGGTCCAGACTGAGCAATCTATCCGCCTGGGATTCTGGATGGATTGGAATGACCCGGAGATGCTAAAGGAGCTGGCTGTAAAACTAATGCAAGACCCTTCCCAGGTTATCACCGTGCCTGGTCCGAATGGTCCATTCACTGGCACAGTGGAACAGGTGGTGGCTCATTTGGGGCTGCCTGAGCTGGGCGGTTCCTACTTCACCTTCTCCAACGAGAATAATTTCGTCATCTGGGCGTTCCTCAAAAAATGCTGGGAAAAGGGTTGGCTGTATAAAGGTGATGACGTCATGCCGTGGTGCCCACGCTGTGCCACTGGCCTCAGCCAGCACGAGATCGTGACCGAAGGCTACCAGGAGATCACCCATCGCTCGGTGATCCTGCGCTTCCCGCTACTTGGGCGTGAAAAAGAATCACTGCTGGTTTGGACGACCACTCCCTGGACGCTCACCAGCAATGTGGTCGCCGCAGTCGGCCCCGAGCTGACCTATGCCAAGGTGAAGCAGAACGATGAAGTGCTGTACCTTTCCAAGGGTACTCTCTCCATGCTTGAAGGCCCCTACGAAGTCCTGCAAGAGCTGAAGGGTACTGAAATGGAAGGCTGGAAATATTCCGGTCCTTTCGACGAGCTTGAACCTGCCCAACACCCGGGTGGCTACACTTACCTGGCGCAGCTGATCCGCGACGTTAAGCAAAACGCCGTTCAGGCGCACCATGTGATCCTGTGGGATGCAGTCGGTGAGGAAGAAGGCACCGGTATTGTGCATATCGCTCCTGGTGCAGGCGCCGAAGACTTCCAGCTTGGTAAAGCGAGCCATCTGCCCATCATCGCTCCTCTGAACGAGGAGGGTGAATTCCTGGAAGGGTTCGGCTGGCTTAGTGGGAAATACGTTTCAGAGGTAGCTGATCCCATCTTCGAAGACCTGCGTCGCAAAGGTCTACTTTACAAAATTCAGCCCTATACTCACCGCTACCCGGTCTGTTGGCGCTGTGGCACCGAGCTAGTGTTCCGACTGGTTGACGAATGGTTTATCAGCATGGGCGCCAGTTACGATAAACCGCGCGAAGAGCTAACCCCGCAGGAAAAATCAGTCTCCCTGCGTTACCAGATCATGGACGTGGTCGACCAGATCAAGTGGATCCCAGATTTCGGTTATTCACGTGAGATGGACTGGCTGCGTAATATGCACGATTGGATGATCAGCAAGAAGCGCTATTGGGGCCTGGCACTGCCAATTTGGGAGTGTGAAGCCTGTGGCAATTTCGAGGTCATCGGGAGTGATGATGAGCTCAGAGAGCGCGCCAACAACGGGTTGGATGTACTTGACGACCATACCCCTCATCGCCCATACATCGACGCGGTAACAGTCCCATGTTCCAAATGTGGCACGAGCATGAACCGGGTGCGGGATGTGGGTAACCCCTGGTTGGACGCGGGTATTGTATCTTTCAGTACCCTCAGCTATCGTAAAGACCCGACCTACTGGCGCAAGTGGTACCCCGCCGATTGGATCAGCGAATCATTCCCCGGGCAGTTCCGCAACTGGTTCTATTCACTGTTGGCGATGGCAACCGTCATGGATAACACCCCACCCTTCCTTGAGAATTTTGGCTATGCCACCCTGCTGGATGAGCATGGGCTCCCGATGCATAAAAGCTCGGGTAATATGATCGAATTCAACGAAGCTGCTGACAAAATGGGTGTGGACACCATGCGCTGGTTGTTTTGTTCACATAAACCCGAAAATGACCTGTGGTTCGGCTACGAGGCGGGTAAACAAGCGCGGCAGGATTTCATCATCCCATTATGGAATGTGTACAGCTTCTTTGCCAACTACGCTCGCCTGGACGGCTGGCAGCCTGTGGATGAATTTGATCCCGACTATCCTGAGGGCAGTACACCCCAGAGTAACAACCTCCTGGATCGATGGATCTTAGCCCGCCTGAACCAGGTAGTCGAGCGCGTCGGTGCCGCTATCGGAGCCTCAGACCCAATGAGTGCCAGCATAGTTGCTGAAGCCTTTCTGGATGATTTAAGCAACTGGTATGTGCGTCGTAGTCGCCGGCGCTATTGGAAATCTGAGCACGATGCCGATAAAAACACTGCTTATGCCACTCTATATCACGTGTTGGTCAAATTTGCCAAGACACTGGCCCCCTTTGTGCCGTTCATCAGCGAGGTGATGTACCAGAATCTTGTCCGTGAAGTGAGACCTGAGGCGTATGAAAGCATCCACCACACTGCCTGGCCTCTGGTGGATGTATCCATGGCGGATGATGCCCTGCTGGAACAATTATCGCTCGCCCGCAAGGTGGCCAGTCTTGGTCTCAGTGCTCGGTCAAATGCCAAACTCAAGGTTCGCCAGCCGCTCAGCAAGGTAAAAGTTTACGCCGGTAAGGCGGTGCTACGGCAGGAGCTGGTGGATATCGTGTTGGACGAGCTGAATGTTAAGGCTTTCGAGTTCGTTGAGCAGGAAAACGCCCTGGTGCAATATAAGGTGTTGCCCGATAACAAGCTGCTCGGTCCCAAGTTCGGGGCTAATTTCCCGCAGCTGCGCGCTGCCCTGGCCCATGCAGACCCTGCCTGGGTGGCCTCCAACGTAAGTGCAGGAATCCCGGTGAAACTCGATGTGGCAGGAGAGACGGTTGAGCTGCCTCCGGAGACTATCCTGGTGAGTACCGAGCCTCTACCCGGCCTGGCTGTGGCTGCCGATAAATATATCACCGTCGGCATCGATGCTACTATCACCCCCGAGCTCAAAGCCGAGGGCGCGGCGCGTGAGATCGTGCGCTGGATCCAGGATATGCGCAAGTCTGCTGGGTTTAACATCGAAGACCGCATCACCACTTGCTACCAGGCTGGAGATGTAGTTGGACCAGTGATTTCCCGGTGGGGTGAATATATCGCCGCTGAGACGCTCACCACGCAGCTGCTCAATGCCCCACCCATGGAAGGCTCCTACGCGGAAGAGCACAAGCTGGATGGAGAGACCCTCATCCTGGCGGTGAAGCAGAACAAGAAATAACCCTCTCACGCCTCCCCCATTTTCAAGAAAATGGGGGAGGATATATAATTACCGTTCTGTTATATTGCGGATTTCTAGTTTTCATTGGTGAACCACCACAAATAAATACACCCCGGGTCATTTCTCCGGGGTGTATTTATTTCTAAGCCAGCTCCAAATCAACTATTTGCCGGTGGCCGCGAACCAGGAACCTGCCGGGTTGGTGACGAATATGATCGGGGCAATGCAGGGGTGGGGTAGAGATACCGTTGTCTCAATATCCGCATTACCACCTCCACTGGAAGCCAGCCCGGTGGTGGCAGGGAAGGCATCCGTTAAAATATTCGTAAAGGTGCCGTCGCTGTTAACACAGCTCACAATCGCCCGGAAGCTGGCGATCGGATTCGAACCAGCATTGGCTCCAGCTGCTAATACCAGTCCCTCGACCTCGACCTTGAGCTTACCAGTGGATTTGAGTGAGCCGTTGGCTGACGTGAGCATCCATGGCAACCCCCCACCGTTTATCCCGCGCAACGGAACCTGACTCTGAGCCCCCGTCAACCCCGCAGGCAAACCAACCATAGACCCAAATGAAAGGAGTATGGGTGAATCTGCCTGTGCAGGTGACAGCCGTCCGCTGTATAGCACTCCACCAAACATCAATACAACACTAAGTGCAACGATCGCAACCTTTTTCATAATATATCCTCCAAATTACGGTTAATTGGGTCATGTGATGTTCACGATGACCTATCTATAATACGTAACAACTTCAGGATTGGATTTTAAGAAAGGCGTTTTCCGGGATTATCTAATTTCGGGTATATGGGAAGAGACGAATTACAAGTTTCAGCGTTCCACAACGAACTTCGCCTATGCGAATAAAAACCTATCGAGGAGCTTTATTTATGCGCTAATTTTACAGATTGAATGAGAAACCAAATCCCCCTCTTCACCTGGTTTAGTTATAGATGTGAATATCCAGTATGAAAGAAATTAACTGGCAATAGCCCTAATTGTTTATTTTTCCGTCTTGCTACTGCTCGCCTTGTTTCTTCTCTAGATCTCGCCTATCCTGCTGTTGTACTAATCGTTTCTTCTCCTGCTCTTGTTCCAGCTGCTGACGTTCCTCTTGTTGTGGTTTTTGTAGATCATCCTGTTGCTGTTCCAGCTTCTGGCGTTCTTGTTGTTGGAGGATACGCTTCTTCTCCTGCTCTTGCTCCAGCTGCTGGCGTTCCTCTTGCCTCGGTTTATCTAGTTCTTCCTGTTGCTGTTCCAGTTGCTGGCGTTCCCGTCGACGTTTGCGCAGATCTTCTTCCTGTTGGCGTTCGATCTTCTGCCGCTCCTGTTGGCGTACCTGCCGTTGCTTTTTCCTGTTCTTGTTCCAGCTTCACACGTTCCTGGGCACGCTTCTTCCGGTCTTCTTCCTGTTGTTTCTCTATTTCTTTCTGCTTGTGCTGCCATTGCTCAAACTGCTCTTGCTGATCCGATTTTTGATCCTTGGTCATCTTGGTTTCCTCTATAGCTCAATTATAGCTTGAATTCCAACAGACCCTTGAATTCTAACAATTTACTAGGAGAAACTTCATTCTAATGGTTAAATCATCCTGATTGTCGTTTATATAGGAACTTTATATTGGCCGGGAAGAAATTCGGATAAACCAAATCTTGATATTCTGCCGGTATAGAAATTTGATCAATCTCCGCTTCCGGCATTCCGCGGCTAATTGCTTCACGCACCAATAAATTCAAGGTTCCGATATAAGCATCCATCCAATCGAGGTGTTTGGCCAGACCAACCGGACCATGCCCCGGCACAAACTTGGTTGCCCCCAGTTTTCTCACCTGTGCCAGGATCTGTTGGAGTGCGTCAGGGTCACCATCTGGCAGGTACGGATGGACATCAACAAAGAGCAAATCCTCCATGAAGATAATGCCATCCTGCGGTAAATGCAATATGGTATCACTCACACAGTGACCGCCTGCGAAAGTGATCAGTCTGGCGGATCGCCTTGATCCTTCCAGAATCAGGTTCCCTGTAAATGTAAGGTTGGGCAGGCGAATCTCAAGCTCAGGCAAAGTGGCCAGGATGGCTTGAAAATAATCGATCAGGATTTTGAGTTGGTTTCGATTTTTATGATCTGTCTCAACTTTTAAGGATTCCTCAATTGATGAAAGCGATTGTTGGGCAGAGGCACAGTAACCCTGGATCTCCAGCGCTCCTTTTGTGATGATCAATTCCCTTGTTTGGGTTGATGAAATAATATCCGTATCGGCTGAAAAGGCCTGGTTGCCCCAAATATGGTCGTTGTGATAATGGCTGTTGATCACCGCATGCACGGGTCGCCCGGTGAGAGTTTCTGCAGCCTGGCGCAGGTCACTGGCTGCTGCCGGCGTCAAGAAAGCATCGTACACCACCGTGCGGTCACCCAGGTCGATGATCCCGGCATTACAGACTGCCCAACCACCCTCGGCGTGAATGGCTGCATAAACACCATCTGCAAGCTGTTCGAGTCGAAAATGTCGTGAGCTGAATGAGCTTTGATTGACCATCGTTGCATCCACTTTTTGATGAAGGTATGTTAATTTACTTGACTAAATTTCTCATCCAATCAGATTTTCTGACTCCTGTGCCGGATAAACCGCCAGGAAGACCGTCGCACCTTCATCTTCCCTCGGCCAGTGATACGCCCTGCAGCGTGTCTCAGGTGGTAGTATGATCATATCTCCCGACTCAAGCACGCGCGGCTCCAAATCATCCCGCTCAAACTCCATCTTGAGTTTTCCTTGCACTACCAGGATCAGATCCACCATCGGTTGTGAAAACCAATCCGGGTCGATCTCATCGCCTTCCTTTTTTATCCACACTACCTCAACCCCTTCCCCGCTGAATAATTTCCCCACCCTACCAAACGCAGACTGTCGGATCTCTAACCCTTCACCGCTGAAGATATTTAATATTTGTGGTTTTGTAATATTCTGTTCCATAGGATCAATTTCCTTATTTGCATGATACCACCGAAAATCGGGCAAGCTGAACATAATAGTAAATCCCAAACCTGCCGCCATCACTGATGACGGATATAAAACCAAAACTGAAGCCTAGATCGTTGAAATCGACCGGCTGCCATCATCGATGGCGGCTACAAATATTTTCTTTTGTGTCCTTAGCGACCCTTGTGGTTTTCTTTTATCGGGTACAATAAACAAAATTCGTCTCTACGACGAGGTTGATTATGGATACAATCCCCTCCCTGGCTATCATTGGCGGCTCCGGTTTATACAGCATGCCCGGATTGAAGGACGTCTCCGAGCATGACCTGACCACCCCTTTTGGCATTCCCAGCGCCCCCATCATCACCGGCACACTGGATGGCGTACGAATTGCATTTCTCGCCCGGCATGGTATAGGTCACCACATCTCACCTACCGAGGTCAACTACTGCGCCAATATCTATGCCCTCAAGTCGCTGGGAGTTGAACGCGTAGTTGGCATTTCCGCCTGTGGAAGCCTGCGCGACGATTACGTCCCCGGGCACCTGGTCATCCCCGACCAGATTTTCGACCTAACGCGAGATCGCCGTCGTACATTCTTCGGCGATGGATTGGTAGCCCATATTGGTGTAGCCGATCCATTCTGCCCCGATCTATCCAGCCAGGTATTTGATGCCGTGCAATCCACCGGGGCTACGGTACATCGTGGTGGGATTTTCCTCACTGTGGAAGGTCCACGCTTTTCTACCAAAGCCGAGTCGAACGTTTATCGTTCATGGGGCATGTCGCTGATCGGTATGACCACTTCGCCTGAGGCTTTCCTGGCGCGTGAGGCTGAGCTTTGCTACTGTGTGATGGCGCACGTCACGGATTACGATGTATGGCATCTGGAGCAGGAGCCTGTCAGTGTTGACGCAGTCGTCACAGTATTGAATCGCAACACCCACATTGCCCAGCAGGCGATCGCCAACCTGGCGAAGCTATTATCGCCTGTACGAGACTGTGATTGTGATAACGCCCTTGCGACGGCGCTTATCACTCAACCTGAGCGTATCCCACCTGAAACGCGCCAAAAGCTGGATTTACTGGTGCGCAAATATCTCCGATAGCAACCAGGTTTGTCTGAACATCAGCTTTCCCCAACCGACCGTACTGAACGGCGCTTGCTCATCCTGGCAGGCGCTTTCCTGGGGATATTCTCGCTCGCACTCACCCTTTCCAATGCCGCTCGCCTGCGCACCTGGCAGGTGAGTTTCCGCTGGCAACACTGGTTAGGCTTTGCCATCTGGGTGGGAATAGCCTGGTTGATACACAGGCTGCTCTCCAAAAAGTTTCCTGAACGTGATCCATTCCTCTTTCCTCTGGCTGCCATGCTCGCTGGTTGGGGCTTGCTCACCGTATGGCGCTTATCCGATAATTTTGGACTGCGCCAGTCAGCCTGGTTGTTGCTGATTGGGATAGTCTTCTCATTGGCGTTGCAATATGACTGCAAACAAATAGGTGGCAGGATTCTGGTTTATTTGAGACGATTCAAATACGTCTGGCTTACTTCAGGGCTGGTGCTGACAGCTGCCACACTCGTCTTGGGCACCAATCCTATGGGGGCTGGTCCACGCCTGTGGCTGGGTTGCTGCGGAATATATTTCCAACCCTCCGAACCGCTTAAACTCCTGCTCATTATCTATCTGGCGGCTTACCTGGCAGACCGTCAGGCTGACCCTGCCTACCCTACCAGGCAGCAGCATCTGCTGCCTTTGCTGACTCCCACCCTGTTGATGACCGGACTGGCTCTACTTCTGCTCATCTTCCAGCGTGACCTGGGTACGGCAGCAATTTTCATGCTACTTTACGCGGTCATCATTTATACCGGCACTGGAAAAAAGAAAGTGATATTCGTCAGCCTGTTGGTGATGATCCTGGCTGTCATTGCCGGTTTCACGCTGTTTGATGTAGTCAACCTGCGCGTGGAAGCCTGGATCAACCCCTGGCTCGACCCATCAGGGCGCTCCTACCAGATCGTACAATCTTTGCTTTCAGTGGCCAATGGCGGACTGATTGGTCGGGGAGTGGGAATGGGTAGCCCCAGTCTTGTGCCAATAGCCCAATCCGATTTTATCTTCTCAGCAATTAGTGAGGAAACCGGCTTGCTCGGTGCATTGGGTATCCTTGGGCTGCTGGCGTTACTGGTCAACCGGGGTATGCGGATTGCCTTGAAATCGGACGACTCCTTTCATCGCTTGTTGGCAACCGGGTTGGTGGTTCACCTGGTCGGGCAGAGCATCCTGATCATCGCCGGTAATCTGCGATTATTGCCTCTCACCGGCGTAACCTTGCCGTTTGTGTCTTATGGTGGCTCATCCCTGCTGGTATCCTTCTTCGAGCTGCTCTGCCTGGTCCTCATCAGTGCCCACCAGGTGGAGTTGCAGATATTCCAACTAGAAAAGGTAAAAGCCCAAACCAACCTCAACCTGCTCCTATCTGGAGGCCTGATGTTGGGATTGTTGGGAACCGCAACAATCGCCGGTTGGTGGAGCGTGGTTCGTGGACCTGGATTACTCACTCGTACTGATAACGCCCGCCGTACCATCGCTGACCGCTACGTCAAGCGTGGATCGATCCTCGATAGTCACGAGCGAATATTAGCTGAATCCAGTGGTCAGCCAGGTAACATCCGACGCCAATATCCCTATCCAGCGCTCGGACCTTTGCTCGGATACACCGATCCTGTATATGGTCAAGCGGGCCTGGAAACCAGTCTGGACCCCTATTTACGCGGCTTGCAAGGCTACCCAACCCTGACCATCTGGTGGGAGCACCTGCTCTACGGTCAGCCACCTCCCGGATTGGACGTGCGCCTGAGCATTGACCTGGATATACAGACCAAAGCTGATAATTTATTGGAAGGTCATCGCGGAGCGCTTGTGCTACTCAATGCACACACAGGCGAGATCCTGGCAATGGCCTCCAGTCCCACCTTCGATGCCAATCAGCTGGATTCCAGCTGGGAAAATCTGGTGGCTGACCCGGGTTCGCCACTATTTAACCGGGCAGTTATGGGATTGTATCCGGCTGGAACTGCCCTGGGACCATTCCTGCTGGCATCCAGTAACCAGGAATCATCCGGTCAGTTCACCGGCACCAATTTACAAGATTGTGCCATGATCCCCACTGGACTCACCTGGGGTGAGGTGGTTGCAGCTGGTTGTGGTGAGCCTATGAAGCAGCTTGTATCGGCTATCGACAGCCAGAAGCTGCTCAGCATATTGGATGGGTTTAGACTGTTTTCAGCCCCCTCCTTTCCGGTTGAAACGCTCGCCTCCACCAAACCAGACAATCTCGCGGATGCCTTCGCATATATCATGGGTCAGAATGTAAATCCAGAACCTGGCACGTCTTTCAAGGTCAGTCCATTACAGATGGCACTGGCTGCTTCCAGCTTGAGCAATGCCGGCGAGATACCTGCTCCACGGTTGGAAATGGCAGTAAAGACGCCTCAATCAACCTGGTTGGTTCTCCCTGTGACAGAACAATCTCATACCGCCCTTCAAGAGCTGGTGGCAATTAACACTTCGCACGCCCTCGCATCCTCTGAGCTGCCGATCTGGCAGGTGGTTGCAGAGGTAAATGATAGTACCAGCCCATCTACAGGTGCCAATCCCGGTTACACTTGGTACCTGGGCGGTACTTTACCTGAATGGAAGGGTGCACCCCTTTCCATTGCGATTTTGCTGGAAGAAAGCGATGCTCAACTCCTACAGGATATTGGGTATAGCATGTTCCAGAGCGCCTTGTACCCCTAAATCACACCTTCCCTAATTAATTGCCGATTGTTTCTTCCTGATCACTAATACCTGGTTGGCTAATAACATTGATCATAATACTATTGTTCTTGACATACTGTATATTACATGGTATAATGCAACAAAGGATAGTTGCTATGGAGAATGTTCAATCAATTGATAATCTAGTATTGGAAATGCGGCGCGGAGTGATCGTGCTGGCAGTCCTGAGTCAATGCAACCAGGAACAATATGGTTATTCATTGATGAAGTCCCTCTCTGAAAAAGGGCTCGAGATTGACCAGGGCACGCTTTACCCCCTGCTGCGACGGTTGGAAACGCAAGGCTTGCTCAGCTCAAGCTGGCGCCTGGAAGATGCCCGTCCACGCCGTTATTATTTGATCAGCCCGGATGGTCGGGCGATCCTCCCCAGGCTGATTGCAGAATGGGACAGCATGGTCCAAATGATGAAGCACATGCTATGATGAAACCAAAGGAGATGCATATGGACACATTAATTGATCGTTACCTTGCTGCGGTGAGTGAAAATTTACCCGCCAAACAGCGCACTGACACCGTCACCGAAATCCGCTCGCTGATCCAGGATGCCCTGGATGACCGCAGCAAGGTTGAAGGACGCCCGCCAGACGACGATATGACAGCGGAAGTTCTCAAGCAATTTGGCTCACCCGAGAAAATCGTAGCACCTTATCTGCCGGAAAAATATCTGATCGGGCCGCGCCTCTTTACGCCCTTCATCACCGTGGTGCGTATTGCTTTACCCATCATCGCCGTACTCTCCTTGGTGGGGTTCTGGGTGGGTTTCAACCCGGGTGCTACCATCACCCCTCTTGAGCTGATTACCAGTCTTGGAAAATCGGCTGGGAATGCCCTGTCGGCTGTTATACAGGCGTTTGGCAACATCGTTTTGATCTTTGCCGTCTTGCAATGGGTGCTTCCAGAGTTCAAGCTCACTACAAAGGAAAAGGATTGGGACCCGCACAGTCTTAAAGCCATCAGCCAGCCCGATAAAGTCAAGCGCGGCGAGCTGATCACGGAAATCATCTTCAGCCTGGTGGGTTTGATTATCTTCACCTTTTACCTTGACCGGATTGGTATCTATAACTTTTCAGGTACACAGTGGACGTTCACGCCCATCCTGACCTCCGCTTTCAGCGCCTACATCCCCTGGCTTGACCTGTTTTGGTTCTTAACCATCCTGTTGGATGCATTCCTGCTGCGCAAAGGTTCATGGTCCACAGCCAGCCGTTTGTTTAGTATCTTGATGAGCGCATTCAGCATTGGATTGGCTGCCAGTTTAATAACCAATATCCAATATGTGTATACCTTGAAAGGCGCTTTGGGGCAGTTGGGCACCGAAGGTATCTTACAATCACTGCTTAACCAGATTTTGATCGTTGCGTTCATCATCACAATTATCGTAAGTGTGGTTCAGGATCATCCAGATGGTTTGGCAGCTGGTGAAAGGTGTAGTACCTGTACGAATAAAATGAATTAAAATGCCCACCAGTTCAACAAATCAGCGGTCAGCATCACCAAGCTGGCCGCTGATTATTTATTTATTTTATGGGTTAGTATATAAAATAAAAACTCAGCTCAACTCGGGTTGTTTGGCTAACACATGCAGGGCTTGATAGTATGGCAGGATGCTGGGGATGAAATGCCTCTCATCCCTGGAATGCGGTCCCAATCCTGCTTGTCCCCATACCACTCCCTGCCCATCCGGGGCGAAACGGGCGCTGGTGCCAGGAAGCTTGCGTCCAATGATTGGCTCCGAACCTGAAAGCGTGCGTACGGTGTTGATTAATCCTACCAGGTATGGGTTTGACGGCGAACAAATAATTCCATCTTCCATCACGTGAATTATTATCTCGAGCTCTTTAGATTGGCAATATTTCATTAACTCGGCTCGAATGTCCTTCAAATTATCCTGAGGGATCGGGCGCAGCTCCACTCCCAGGAGCCCGTAATCGGGGGTGACGTTATAGATCCCAGGAGTACCCACCTGGATAAAGGGCGCACGCAATTGCGACTGCCATCCATCCTGGCTTTTCAGCGTGAGATGTGAGCCTAATATCTGCATGAGATCAGTGCGCGCCGCAAGTACCTTATCCGTCAGGTCTGGAGACGTAGTAGCATTGCTTGAATGTGCATGTTGCCCCCGGACGATCACATCGAAACGCATCACCCCACGGTTTTGGGTGCAAATCTCCCCCCACAATTCGTTCCCCTTTTCACCCGTGCGTTCTCCAGCAATCAGCAATTTGGGGAGCAGGTTCTTACCCTGTTCTGGGGCGTCTTTCAGCCAGCGAAGCACATGCGGAGTGCCCATAGGTTCACTCTCCCCATTCTCTTCGTTGCCCACCAACAGCAAACTGATGGGCGGATAAGGAGCGCCTTTGCCAAGCGCATCTTTCATCCACACCATATATGTAGCAACGACGGTCTTCATGTCAGCGGAACCACGACCCCAAAGATAATCACCCTCAATGCGGGGCTCGAATTGGGTATCATCAGGCTCGGGAGCAACCACATCGAAATGACCAGACAGCATCACAGGCGCGGAAGTAGCTCCTGGGAATGTTGCCAGCACAGCCGGATACCTCCCTTGCTCGAACAGCTTAACAATCAACCCATGGCTATTCAAATAATCGTTTACCAGCCCAGCCGCCCGTCGAACATCATCCATGCGCTCATCTGGGCTTGCTGTTATTGACGGAATGCGGATCAGCTGTTCTGCCAGGGCAAGGATTTCACTGGTTTTATCAGGGTAATTGATTTCAATGACTGCAGAAGGATGCGGGCGAAAGGGGATTCGTATCTGTTCATTACTATGGAGATCATCTTGCGCAAGCTGGAGAAATTCGCATAAGCGGGATGCCTCGGACGGAGCTTCCAGGCAGGAAGCAGTGATCAGCCCGACATCCTGGCTCACCTGATCTTCTCGCTGCTCTGCCAGGAGTTTCAACAAACTGGTTGGTACCTCATCGGTTGCACCTAATTCAGTTTTCAGTTGCAAACGGATTTTTTCAGCAGTATTAGGCGCGCCAGAAGCCATTTCTTCCAGAGGCTTAAGTGCAGCAGAAATCTCCAAAGCTTCAGCCAGGGGTTGCACCTGTGAAAGCGTCCAACTGAGAAACTCGCGCATTCCAACTGGTTTACCTGAAAGCGGGTTATCAATTTCAGCCCGCAATCCCAACTGAGCAGCTTTTATCTCATTCCGTCGGGCGCGGGAGATATCTTCGGAATCATACCGAAAAGCGCGGGCGAACTCAGAATCAGCGTAGAAGCGCAGGAGTAACAGCTGCTTCAAGGCCAGGTTGGCGATTTCAACCTCCAGTGGATGCCCCCCATCATCAGTGCGTACCTCTACCCGCTCCATGGGCAGGTTAATCCGCGCCATCAGGTTTTGCATCTCTATCTGGAGTGCCATATCTTCTGCAGGTTGTTCTTCACCGATCGAGTACAAACCACGGGCATACAATTCGCCGAGCTGATCACTGGTTACCGCGATCAACCGTTCAACGGGTTCTGCAAACGAGCGTGCCCGAATAGGAGTCCAGTTATTATTGCCAAAACGTACTCCGCGCTTAACCAGGTCATAGGAGAGACGGAGGTAATCATTATATGAGCGATATAGATCGGGTAAGTCAATCGCGGGCGGATTGGGAAAGGTGAGATTCCGCACTGAGTCGTACTCAGTTAAAACAACCACAGGTTGTTCATCACGCATTTGTGCCTGTAAAGGTGTGGAGGCACTCGTAGCAATAAATAAAGACGCAAAGGCACGCATCAAGCGCGTGGCAGTAATATAGAACTCACTTTTAAATTCATCTAAATGTTGAGGAGAAGCGCCTCCCTGGCTATTGCTCATCCGTTGGGTAGGTGATAGGTGGACAAAATCCCACATAAAAAGCGGATCAGGTAAGGAGAGATTCGTGTGCGTTCCAGCGGTAGCCAAATTATCCCCAAACAATTCCACACAGCGTTCGAGGTAACGACGCTTGGCAATCGGCCAGGAGCCAGGGATGGCATTCACGTCAATCGCGGTCAGGAATAGCAGGTTTCCATGCCAGTAATATAATCGCTGGCCAAATTCATTTCCCGACCGATGTAATGCATTGATTAAAGCGGCTTCCATAAGGCGCGCTTCATAGCTTGCCCCTTGTAAGGAATAATACGGACGGGTAGCCCACTCGATCATCCAATGGAACACTTCTAATTGGCTGAATTCTCGGATCCAGGGAGAGAGATATTTCATCCTCAGGTGATCGACGAAAGACTGCTGGCTAGGACCTGTGCCCACCGTCAGTAAAGGTCGAAACTGCTCGTTTAACAGGTTCCATTCGAGCTCAAAACCAGCTACTCCACCCTGAGGCTTTTCATTCATGGCGGTTTGTAGCGCTAGCTGGTATTTTTCAGCAAATCGGAGCGGGTTATACACCATAACTACCCTCGAACTTAAGCAGGTCTCTTGGGTTAGAGGGCATTTAAGCCTTCTAATAAGCGTTCAGCAGCCCCTTGAGTCTTGTCGGATGGGGTAGCATATGAAAAACGTAACCATTCTCCGCCATAAGGCGAGAAGAAAGCTCCTGGAACAATTGCTAACCCGTGTTCCTCTGCCAAATATTGCCCCAACGGTTCTGAATCTGCCCAGCCCTTCCTGGCTAACCAGCTGCCCACATGGATGAACGCATAATATCCTTTTCCCATGATATATGTAAATCCACGCGAGGTGAGGAAATCCTTGAGCACCTTACGGCTGGCATTGGTTGGTTCAACGATCGAACGGCAGGCTTCTGAATAACCCATCTCATAAGCAGCCTGGGCAACTGCCAGGGAGTAATAGGAAGGCATTACGCTATGCGAGGCGCGCGCTACGATATATTTTGTTACCTCTTCGGATGCGATCAAGTGGCAATTTCGGATATTGGAGCCTCCCAGGCTTTTCGTTATACCGTCTAAAAACATCAAACGCGGGCGTTCATCCGTTTCAAACAATGGATAAAAAGTGTTCAGGTCCATGGGGTGCTCATCAGTTACATAATGGTACATCCAGTCGAAAAGCACAAAGGCAACGCCGGCCTGCAAGGCGGCTTTTGCCAACCTCACCTGACGTTCGACTGAGATCGTCAATCCAGTAGGGTTATCGGGGCAGGTGATCACCAACCCTGCCACCTTACGGCCCGTCTGACCAGCAAATTGAACACATTCCCGCAGGCTATCTTCTGTATACGCCCAACCATCCTGTGGATTGCCGGGAGAATATAAAACGTTCGCCCCTATGCCGTAAGGTCCCCAGGTGTAGGAAATCCAGGGTACACGCGAGACGATGATCACGTCTCCAATGCGTCCGTGTCCTAATGCCAGCATTGCCTGGTACGCTTTGACCAACGCATCACGCCCACCGGCTGTGGCGACAACATTGCCGAGCGTCAACCCAACCTGGGGGTTTAGCTGCCAATATTGCTCAACGACAGCCTTACGGAAAGAATCTGTGCCATATGGCATATCATATGCAGTGCCATGCTCCAGCTGTAGCTGTGCAGCTCTTTCCAAGATTGGCGATGGAACACCCGGTAGGCTGGCACCTCCATCTCCTTGCGATGCATCAAACATTGGCCGGTCAGGGTACTGGTTGTGAAACACTTTGAGCGACTTGTTAATCAAAAACATCCGTGAAGCAGGGATGCTAATTTGATGCATCAAATAATCATTTGGTGGAATGAGATTAACTTCAGGGACTGCGTATGTGGGGGTATCATCGGGCACTAGAACTGACATATCAACCTCCATTGACAAAGGCACTTAGAAAAACACCCCAAATAGGGGTGTTTTGGGTGAGAATTTGGTAGGTTATATCACCGTGAGGGTGCAGAAGTCAAGGGTGAATGAAAAAACTGGAATGTTTCTAACATCGAGCGATTCAGTTTATTATTCCGAACCTTACATAATCCAGGTCGGATGCACAACGATATCAGCCTGAGTGACCTGTGCCACCCAGCCTATCCTACGGGGGTAATCTTTGGGCATCTCATGGTAGCGCCAGCTACTCTAATGGGACTGTGAGCTGATATGGTGAGGTCAGCTCATCCGTGGATGTAATCGTTTGTTTTGATGCCACAGTGGATGCAAGATTAGTCTCTCCGACAAGGATTGTTAATTCTGCAGCCTCTCCGATGGAGCAGGTCACTGCTGGCAGCGGGAAGTCCGTATTTATGTACCGGGTATCTCGACTTTCCTGCCTGTAGTTAGGCATTGATTGATCCATATGGCAAATTTCAAGGGGAAATCTGAAACCTGATCATCAAAACTCCGTATGTATGTATATAATTCACCATTAGGAGGTTATCATGAATAGGAAAATGATCATATTAGCTGTCACAGCCCTGGCATTGGTTAGCCTGGCTTGTTCGATCAATATCAATCTTCCAGATATTCAAACCAAAACTGGACCCACCGTAACCGATGATATCATTGTGCCTTTGCTTTCAGATAAGCAGGCGATTGCGGATGTCACCATGAATTTTGGCGCTGGAAAACTCAACTTGCAGCCGGGTGCCACAGGTGTGCTGCTCAAAGGGACTGCCATGTATAATGTGGCCGATCTCAAGCCCGAAATCACCACCGATAGCAATAATATTAATATCGAACAGGGGAACGTCAAGTTTACCGGAATTCCTACCATCGGCTCGAAAGTCATCAATGAATGGAACCTGTCGCTTGGGGAAAGCCCAATGAGCCTGATGATAAAGGCAGGCGCTTATGAGGGCACCATGGAGCTGGGTGGGCTTTCCATCCACAAGTTGGATGTCACCGATGGTGCTTCCAAGGTCAATTTGAGCTTTTCCAAGCCCAATCTGGTTGAAATGACCGAGCTTAAATACACCACGGGTGCATCCACCGTTTCCCTGACCGGACTTGCGGATGCCAATGTCTCTGACCTGACCTTCAATGGTGGAGCTGGGAGTTATAGCCTCGATTTCGGCGGAAAACTGCAGCATGATATGAACGTGACCATAGAATCAGGCGTGAGTTCAATTACCGTCATCATCCCTGAAGGTACGAATGCCCTGGTTATCACGGATAACGGCTTATCGAGCGTTAATACAAGCGGTAGCTGGCAGCAGAACGGTAATAATTACCAATTGGCTGGCACTGGCAGCACGATCACCATTCACGTGAAATTAGGTGCTGGTAGCCTGCGTCTGGAGACGGGTAAGTAGCCAATAAAACAAACAGCTGGTGAGGATTCCCACCAGCTGTTTAGATCAAGCTCGCATATATCTTATCATATCGGGTTGCCTGTATATCTTTCTCAGGTAGCCCGATTGATTCATTTATTCATTCGCCTTATAACCAGGACCTTTCGTGAAGAAATCGTAATTGGCCTGGTTATCTTTCGTCAGATCGACAACTTCTCCAGCTTTGAGGGTACGCACAGAATTAAGGACAACTGGCCTATTATGGTGGTCTACACCTTCATAATGCCCGGTAAATCCAACCTGGCTGACCATTTCAGTCCCCTTGGCAGTGTAGGCGGATGGAACTTCATCTTCAGGGAAAATAGCTTCGAACGGGCATTCCGGGATGCAAGCACCACAATCAATGCATGTATCAGGGTCAATATAGAACCAGGGATACTGCTCGATGGGTTTGCCACCCACGATACACTCCACAGGGCATACGTCCACACATCCAGAATCACGCAGGCACAAACTTGTAATGATATGGGTCATGCTGGGTTCCTCCTTTTGGAATCGATCTATATCAGGTTAATTCTCTTGATGATAGCAGAATTTGGTTATTGTGAATAGGAAAATTTTATTCCCCCCTCCCCGAGTTGTCAAGCCAATCCATTAGACCCACATTAATGAAATTCTTGCTGCTAGAGAAATTAATGTCTACTGTGGGAATCCTCGACAATTCTAGTCAGAACACTGCACATTTTTGATCATAGTACGAAAACCTTGTGGAATACCAGGTAGCCCGTCCACGGAATCATTAATAATTCATCATCAAAAATTGCTTGACAAGTACTCTTAACCTTATTATTATCCTGACAGGATTCTGAAAAAATTTAATTGATCAATAGGAGGACATATGATTTACCAGATTTTGAATAAAGTTGACCAACAGCTACATTTTGAAACGGTTAAGGCGCATTGCGATATCCCCTGTGGCATTTATGACCCAATCGTTGCCCAGATCAGTGCCTTAACGGCGGTGCGTATGCTTGACCTGATGAACGAATTCGAAGCTAAAACCCCCGATAGAAATAAAGAATACATGAACAGCATGGCACGTTATATCGCCGTGAAAGAAGAACATGCTGAACACGCCAAGGCCGAGATACGCGTCATCTGGGGTGACTATCTTAAAGCCCAGCATCTCGAGAAATTCCCCAATGCGCATGCCCTGGTTCACAAGATCATGCAGCTAGGGTCGAAAGTACGCCAGACCACCGACCGTGACAATGCCACCCAACTGGTCGAAGCCATTAACGAATTTGCCCAGATGTTTTGGGAGACCAAAGGGATCGCCACCAAGCGCGCCAAAGCACCGTATGCCCCGGCACTGGAGTTGGTCTATCCAGCTCTGTAATGCTCAAGATTTTGAAAAGTCACTGAGGATAGCTTAGCCCCTGAATATCAAAATGGGGATTTTGTGCTGGTCAGCAAAATCCCCATTCTCTTTTTGCCGCTTTCCCCGGGGGATGTGATCGCCTTCCACCAGCCGGGATATGGATTGCTGATCAAGCGGATCCAAAACCTGAGCCCGGAAGGCGGGGTGAACGTGATTGGCAATCATCCTGAGAGCGTTGACAGTCGGGTGTTTGGATCCGTCAGGCGGGAAGATGTGGTTGGTAAGGTGATCTGGCACGTCCGCAAGCTCTGAATTTCGTATCATCTACTCAAGCCAGGGTGAAATTCGTCTATAATTAGCCTTCGTACATGAATTCACCGAAACGCTCCCATGTCTCTCCAGTCGTAGCCATCCTATTCGGCATCCTGGCGGTGTCAACCGCTTCGATATTCATCCGTTTCGCCCAAAAGGAAGCCACTTCTCTGGTGATTGCAGCCTGGAGACTGACCGTAGCCTCCTCATCCTCATTCCTGTGGCTGCTTCCACCCACAGGCGCGAGCTGACCTCCCTCAAACGAAACGAGCTGCTCCTGGCGCTCCTTTCAGGCATTTTTTTAGCCCTACATTTCGCCACCTGGATCACTTCGTTACAATATACGACTGTCGCCAGCTCGGTTGTGCTGGTGAGCACCATCCCACTTTGGGTGGCCTTGCTTTCACCATTCACGATCAAGGAACCCATCCGGCGGGCTGTATTAATCGGATTGGTCCTGGCTCTCGTGGGAGGCGTAGTGGTAGGGCTCAGTGATTCGTGCTCCATAACTGAGGGTGGGCTCACCTGCCCCAGCCTATCCAATTTCATGCATGGGCGGGCATTCCTGGGAGATATACTGGCATTGTGCGGTGCTATCGCGGGTGCCGGCTACCTGCTGATCGGCAGAAAACTGCGTGCAAAAATGTCGCTGATCAGCTATATCTCCCTGGTATATGGCATGGCAGCGATCGTGCTGGTCATCATCATGCTATCTGCACGCGAAAATCCCTTCGGATATTCTCCCCAAATTTATATCTGGCTTATCCTGTTGGCAGTGATCCCCCAGCTAATCGGTCATTCAACCTTCAATTGGGCGCTAGGATATCTCTCAGCCGCCTATGTTTCCATTACCTTATTGGGAGAACCCATCGGATCGACCATCCTGGCGTATTTCATCTTGCATGAAATACCCAGCCCGATCAAATTAGTTGGGGGAGTGTTGATCCTGGTGGGGATCTATATCGCCTCCCGGTCGGAAACTGAGAAAACACCCGAGCTACCCGACTGATCTATCAACCTTTATGTGAATGGATTCCAAAGTCATGCATTTTTGATTCCTTTATCGAGAGCTATATCTTATTTACCCACGTTGCAAACATTTTCCAGGGGTAATGACCTGGAAGGGATGACGATCTGGAAGGGGTAAGAAAAGTTGATGTATACTAGAGAAGAAATTGTTATTATTTCCCAAGGGTATCAGGTAACGATCAGGCAATGACAGCTAAAAAAGGCGCAAGCTCCAAAACGAAGGAAACCGAAACAAATCGCAAATATGACGGCCTTATCAACCAGGGGGTTGGATTTATGGCTCGTTTCAAGCGCTTCACCTGGGATTTTATCGGAGTGTTCTTTGTGGCATTTGGGTTGATCACACTGATATCCTTGTATCTTCCGCAGCTTTCGGAAGGCACAGTGGTCACCTTCTGGCGGAATGTCGTCCGCCATGCTTTTGGATATGGAGCCATTTTGGTGGTTCTTGGATCTATTCTGGCCGGGATCACAGTTTTACGCTTACGTTCTCATCAGCCCAGCCTATTGGGAGAATCATTGACTGCTACCCAGCCAAAAGTACACTGGGGTCGCATCATCGCTCTGGAGCTGGCAGGTTTCTCGGGGCTCGGCTTGTTATCGGTGCATTGGTGGAAGGCTGGTCGATCGAGCTGAGCTAGGATTGGATGGCGGTTTCGTGGGCTGGGGATTGGCTGAGCTGGTAGCTGTGGGTCTTAAATTTCTTAGCCTGGACCGCAACTTGTGGGGTGGATTGGTTTTTGGGTTGATCATCTTGCTCAGTCTGGGTTACGGGTTGGGTCTGGTTACACCTTTACTCAAAGGTCTGCAAAAAATGGCAGAGGTGAAACCACCCATCCCTATAGTGAATGAACCCGTGATCAGTGTGGCACCTTCTGTGACCCAAACAGGAGCATCTCTACCCGGGTCGGAGCGCAAGAAACGCCGCCCATTGGTGCCAGCTGAATTTCGCAAACGGCTGAATGCCTCCAATGAACAGGCAAAAAATATCTCCCTGCCGCCGCGTGATGAGCACCTACCTTCACTGGAAATGCTGGTTAAAGACCAGCAAGACCGTCCGGATGAACGCAACATCAACCAGACTGCTGGCATGATTGAAAAATCATTGGCTGAGTTTGGCATCCCCGCCAAGGTGGTTGGGTTTCGGGTTGGTCCAACTGTGACCCAATTTGCGGTTGAGCCGGGTTTTGTGGAAAAGGGCGGCTCTGAGGAAGATCAAGCCAACCGCAGTAAGGTGAGAGTCGCCCAGATTGCCGGCTTGCGCCGCGACCTTGCACTGGCTTTATCTGCTGAGCGCTTGCGTATTGAAGCGCCAGTTCCCGGGCGTCCTTACGTGGGTATCGAGGTGCCAAACATGCGTACCAGCATGGTGCGCCTGCGTTCCATCCTTGAGACGGAAGCTTTCTACAAGATTGGCTCGCCTCTGACCATTGCCCTGGGGCGAGATGTTTCTGGTTTACCTGTGGTAGCCGATTTAAGCACTATGCCGCATCTCTTGATTGCCGGTACCACCGGCTCTGGTAAATCCGTCTGCATCGCAGCCATTACCGCCTGCCTGGTAATGAACAACACCCCAGCTGACCTACGCCTGGTGATGATCGACCCCAAGATGGTCGAGTTGGTACGCTTCAACGGATTACCTCACATGTTTGGAAAAGTGGAGACTGACATCCAGCGCATCCTGGGTGTATTGCGCTGGGTGGTAGCAGAAATGGACCGGCGCTACAAGCTGCTGGAAGAAATGCATGCCCGAAATATCGATTCGTATAACCGCAAAGCCCGCCGGCATAAAACCTTAGAGCCTCTGCCACGCATTGTGGTTTTGCTGGATGAGCTGGCCGATCTGATGATGACCGCTCCTGATCAAACCGAACCCATGCTCATCCGGCTGGCACAGCTGGCACGTGCAACTGGCATTCACCTGGTGGTGGCTACTCAACGCCCAAGCACCGATGTCGTCACCGGTCTGATCAAGGCTAATTTCCCGGCTCGCATCTCCTTCGCGGTTGCATCGTCTGTGGATTCGCGCGTCATCCTCGATACAGGTGGCGCAGAAAGCCTGCTCGGGCATGGAGATATGTTATTCATGCCTCCTGAAGTGGCATCTCCAATCAGGGTGCAGGGGGTGATGGTATCAGACGCTGAAATAGATAAGCTCATCCTGTATTGGCAAACCGTACACCCACCTGAAGTAAATGCGAATCCCCCATGGGAAGCATTCCTGAAGGAAGATGCAATCATGGCAGACAGGGATGAGCTGGTTAATAAAGCCATCGATATGCTACGGGGTGAGAAGCGGACGAGTGCTTCAATGCTCCAGCGCAGGTTGCGCATTGGCTACCCACGTGCAGCCCGCTTGATGGATGAGCTGGAAGAGATGGGGGTGGTGGGTCCAGCTCAAACAGGCGGGCGTGAGCGTGAGGTACTCGTGGAAGGTGACGAAAGCGAAGAAGATAATCCAGATTGAGAAACCAAAAGACAGCCTCCTTGCTATGATAGCCTGTGTATAAGGGGGGGATTAAGCTATAACTTGCGTTTCTTCTAACGTGTACTAGCGTCGAAACCATTGTTGACAGCCGCTGGTTTCGAAAGTAAGATATACGCTGTTTGGTCACCGGTTGTCGTTGTAAGCCAGAAAAGTTTTAGCGAGTAAGTATTGAAGTCAAGCCTCAGGGCTTTATTTGTTAACGGAAACAAGAAGAACCAATATATCCCACGGAAGTAAGGCAGGCGTTCCTGATCAATCCTTTCAAGTTCTTTCAGTGATTTCAGTCCTTCTCTGCTGTCCGTAATTGATAAACGAGAACAGATTCATATGAATAATAAATTACGCCCAGGTGGTTGGTATGACAATGACGTCTAAGCGAATTTTAGCTTTTGGAAATCCTGTGTTTGATCTTATCACTACGCCAGTAGTTTCCACTGAAGAACGAATATTATCTGGATGCTCGACCAATGCCTGCCTGGCCATTTCCAGGCTTGGGTATCCTTCCACCCTGGTTGGTGGGGTGGGCTCTGATTATCGGACCCGCCTTGAAAACGAAATGCATGCCAATGGCATAAAAACCCACCTGTTCCAAACCCAGCAAACGGGTGGATTTGCGCTCAATTATCTGGATGATCAGGGGAATCGTACACTGACCATACTGGGGATAGCCGATCCATTGCCATCTACATTGATCCCCGAGGATGAGGCTGAATTCATCTTATTGGGACCAATACTCAGCGAAATACCGCTGGAGCTGGTAACCAACCTTCGAAAAAAATATAGCGTACCCATTTTATTGGACCCACAGGGATTATTACGCACGATCCATGACGGAAACATTACCCATGAGATGTCTCAAGAATTTGTGGATATCTCCGCACTTTCCACGATCATCAAAGCCAATGAGGTCGAAACGTTGGTGGCAACTGGTATCAATGCCCGTCAAGACCCTGAAAAAGCAGTCAGGGCATTGTATCGATATGGATGTAAAATCGCAATAGTCACACTGGCTGAAGCAGGCTCGATCATCTACGATGGAAAGTCCAGCTATATTATCCCGCCCTACACCACCCAAGCCCTCGACCCCACTGGCGCTGGCGATACCTATGCTGCAGGTTTCATCGTCAAATATATCGAGACGCCAGGAGATCTAACCGCAGTCGGGTGCTTTGCCTCGGCGGTAGCCTCGGTGATGGTCGAGAATATCGGACCTGAATTTCCACTGACCCGCCAGGAAGCAAACCACCGTGCAGAACACCTGCTGGCTGGTCAATTGAAGCTTAAAGTTATAGCCATCTCGAATCATTAGGAGCACAAACCGCATGTTAGCCAGATTACGACCGTTATACAACAAGATCATCGCCCCGATTGGAGATTTCAGTCACAAACTTGGCCTTACAGCTGACTTTTGGACCCTGATCAGTCTGCTGTTTGCCATCGCCGCTGGAATTATGCTCTGGCAAAATCAATATTGGGCCGGGTTAGTTTTAGGAATCCTGATGTACACTGCGGATGGCCTGGACGGAGCGACCGCACGCGCCAGCGGTAAGGCGAGTGGATTTGGCACAGTGTTTGACCACACAATTGATCGATATGCAGAGTTCATCCTCATCGGGGGGCTCTTACTGGGTGGAGGAATTAGTAATTTCACTGCCATTCTCGCAGCATCGGGGATGATCATGGCATCCTATGTGCGCGCTGTGGCAGAGTCAACCGCAGGCATATCTGATTGCACGGTCGGTATTGCTGGTCGAGCCGAAAAATTGATCTTGATGTTTTTAGGGTTTATTTTCCTTGGGGTAAGTCTCCCCAAACTAGCTGAGTATGCTTTCATCCTTATTGGGGTTATCTCTCACATCACGGCGATACAAAGATTGCTCTATACACGCGCCCAGTATATTTTAAAAAACCGTGTTCAGGCTAATACGATCGTCGAGTAAAGGATATATATGTCAATCGATCAATACGGAATCCATATTTGGCTCCTTTCAATTCGCTGGTACGGCATCATTTTAATGTCAGGAGCCGTAGCAGCTGCCTTTTTGGCAGAACACGAAGCCAAACGCAGGGGACTAAAGAGTGAATTTGTCTGGGATGCGCTGATCTGGGTTTTAATCGCCGGCATCATCGGCGCGCGTTTATGGCATGTTTTCACCCCTCCCCCATCCATGGTGGCTTTAGGCTATACCACCAAGTATTACCTGACCCATCCATTAGCGTTGATCAACACGCGTGCGGGAGGCCTGGGGATTGTGGGGGCAGTCATTGGTGGTGCCATCGCCTTATATCTGTATTCACGCTATAAAAAGCAAAACTTCCTGATGTGGGCGGATATTGCAGCTCCAGGTGTAGCCCTGGCCCAAGCAATTGGGCGTTGGGGTAACTTTTTCAATCAGGAGCTGTATGGTAAACCGAGCAACCTACCCTGGGCAGTCCATATTGATCCTGCCAATCGCGTGCCTGGTTATGCAGATTTCGCCACTTTCCAGCCATTGTTCCTTTACGAGTCAATCTGGAATCTGTTGAATATGGCCCTGTTATTGTTTTTGGAACACAGGTACGCGGGTAAACTAAAGGAAGGTGACCTCTTCCTGACTTATCTCGTCGGATACCCGATCGGTAGATTTTTACTGGAATACCTGCGCTTAGATTCGCCTACTTTCGGGACGGTCAATATCAACCAAATGTTTATGCTCGTTGTAGCAATCTTAGCGGGTTTCTTGCTATTTTGGCGACATCGAAAGCATCAAATTCCAGGCGAGGACATCCAACAACCGGCAGCTTAATTTTCTGGCAATCATTAACGCACCGGGGTTAAAGTAATTTATTGTCCATTTAATAGGTTGAATGATCCAAACTGAAAACCTGAGTAAAAAATTCAATGATTTCCTGGCTGTGAACCAGGTTTCACTACAGGTGAAATCTGGCGAGGTGCTGGCATTGCTAGGACCTAATGGTGCCGGGAAAACCACCACGTTGCGCATGCTTACCTCCGTATTGCGACCAACGACGGGCTGGGCGCGCGTGGCTGGATATGATGTGGTTACCCAATCGGCGGATGTGCGCGCCTCGGTTGGAATTCTAACCGAGCAGCACGGACTCTATGGGCGCATGACTGCGGTAGAGTACCTCGAATTCTTCGGTCAAATTTACCATATGCAGGCGTCTACCCGCACGCTACGAACCGCTGAGCTCCTGGAACAATTCGGACTCGGTGATGAGCGTAAGCGAAGGATCGGGGAGTACTCCAAGGGCATGCGTCAAAAACTGGCTTTAGCCCGTGCTCTGTTTCATAACCCACCCGTACTCTTAATGGATGAGCCGACCTCAGCCATGGATCCGGAAAGCGCCCGTTTGGTCAGGGATGCCATTCATGGTTTGCGTAGTGCCAACCGGGCGATCATAATATGCACGCATAACCTGGCTGAAGCTGAAGAGCTGGCGGATAAGATTGCCATTATTCAGCGCGGTCGGATCATTATTTCCGGTCAGGTGGGGGAGTTAAAAACACGCATGTTGGGTGCTCAGCAATTTGAGGTTCAGCTTGGCGCCAGCATCGAAGGTTTGATCGTCAACCTGCCGGATACAGTTACGCTAACTGGACGGGGTGTGGATTGGTTGCGATACCAGACGGATCATCCCATTCAGGCGAACCCCATGGTCATTCAATACCTGGTAAACATCGCACTGCCGGTGGTGGGGTTATCTGAAGTGCCACGGAGCCTTGAAAAGGTTTACCTGCAGGCAATCAATGGGGGCACGGATGTTGAGCCAGCTGTAGAAACCATCGATCAGATTTCTTCGAATGGAGAAACCCTACATGCTGGATAACATCCGCCGCGCGCTTATCATCACTCGCCGAGAAGTGCATGACCAACTGAGAGACTGGCGTATCGTGCTCCCTATCACCATCCTCACATTGATTTTCCCATTCCTGGCGAACTTCACCACCAGTCAAGTTTTAGGATTCGTGCAAAAATATGGGGCGAATTTACTGGCTGAAAGGTTCATCCCATTCCTGTTGATGATCGTAGGATTTTTTCCGATATCAATATCGCTTGTGATCGCCCTCGAAAGTTTTGCCGGCGAGACCGAGCGGCGCAGTATTGAGCCGTTATTGAGCAGCCCGCTAACCGATGGTCAGCTATATCTAGGAAAACTCCTGGCATGCGTGCTGACTCCCCTGTTGGCATCTTATTTGGGGATGGTCGTATACATGGTGGGAGTTTACCGCACCACCAGCTGGAGACCAGAACCAGCATTTCTGATCTTGATCGTCTTGTTGACGGCGGTACAAGCTTTGGTTATGGTTAGTGGGGCAGTCGTCATCTCAACCCAAACCACCTCCGTTCGGGCAGCTAACCTGTTGGCTTCGTTCATCATCATTCCGGTAGCTTTGTTGATCCAGATAGAGTCGGTGATGATGTTATGGGCAGACTACCAGGTGCTATGGTGGGCAGTGCTGGCACAGGTGATCCTGGCAGGTCTCTTGATCCGTATGGGAATCTCCCACCTGAATCGGGAGGAATTATTGGGTCATGAGATCGATGTGCTTAATCTTCGGCGGATATGGAAAGTATTTCGTACGCAATTTTCTGGTAATACGCATTCTGTTTGGGACTGGTACAGGTTCGAAATCCCCCGAACCTTGCATCGATTGTTGATCCCGATCGGCTGTATGATCATTCTTTTAGTGGCTGGTATTTATTTGGGGGCTGCCATGGTGAAGCAGGTAGGCTTGATGCCTGACTCGATCGGGCTGGATCGCTTAACTTCAATTGATCCGCAGATTCTGAATCAATTCCGCCAGCTTGGATTTTTCAGCACCAATAATGTGCTTACAATATGGTGGCACAATCTGCGGGCTGTCACAATTGCCATCGTGTTGGGCATATTCACCCTGGGCGTGGCTGGAGCGCTTAGTCCTGATGTTGCCTATGGCAATCATTGGATTTTTCACCGGTGCAGCCGTCTTATCGGGGATGGATCCCCTGACTGTCCTGGCGGCTTTCACTTTACCGCATGGCATTTTGGAAATCCCTGCCATCGTCCTTTCTGGAGCAGTCATATTGCAGGTGGGTGCCAGCCTTGTAACCCCTCATCAGCAGCAGTCAATCAGCGAGGGAGTGGTGCGTTCCGTTGCAGATTGGGCCAAGATTACCCTGGCTTTAGTGGTACCGCTATTCCTCGGTTCGGCAATCCTTGAAGTATTTTTCAGCCCACAAGTGATGGTCAGGCTGTTGGGTGGGGGTTGATCGGGAAGAGTTAGTCGGGTTACCAGCCAGTCACATAAGGTAACCACTCCTTGTTTTCATGCAGGTGGTGGGCATACAGATAGCTGGCTGAAGCTGGCGGAATGGTGGGGGTGTGTAACAGGTGCATTTGCGCTTGTTCAATGGTCCGCCCACCCTTGCGATGATTACAGTGTGGGCAGGCAGCCACCAAATTTGTCCAAACGTGTTCACCTCCCAGGTGGCGTGGGATAACGTGGTCAACGGTAAGATAAGGCACATGCTGTCCACAATACTGGCAAGTGTAGTTATCTCTGCGCAAGACTTCGCGCTTGGTTAGCTTCACACGCGGGTGTGGGCGGTGGATCATCTTTTCCAGGCGAATGACTGAAGGGCGCGGAAAAACTTGCCTCACAGTCTTAATCTCACCGCGTCCGTTCAGGATCAGGCTGGCTTTTCCGTCGATCATGAGGGTTATAGCACGGCGGGTATTGCAGACATTGATCGGCTCAAAATTCGCATTAAGGACCAATACCGGAGCCTGCATGTTTTACACCAATGCCGGGAATTATAGCACACTCACTCTACACTGGCATGGGTGGGTTCAGAACGCTATTTGATTATTGACCCTGCCTGGGTTGTGCTAACCACCCCGTGGTTATACCCGCCCTCTGACCAAGGAACATGCCTAATTGAGCACCATGTTCCTGAACATGCCGTAGGTTATCGATTAACAACTCCGCAAAACTGATACCAGCCTTGCTCCATGAGAAGTTACATACCCGCCGCGCCTTTTCGTCCGTCAGTTGTTCAATGGTCTCCTGGCACTTATGGCGGCAATGTTTGAGATAGGCAAGTAATTCATCCCGGGTATAAATTCGTTCTGGAAGCACTCCGCGCGGATCGAGCTCATCCAGGTTGTACGGAGTAGGTGGAGCAAACCCTTCAACGTTGCCGGTCAGATATAAATCCAAATAGAATAGGGTATGGTAGGCAACATACCAGAAATCCGAAAACTCAGGCTTCATGGCAGGATCATTCCACATGTGCGCAGTCCAATGCTCATCCGGGCAGGTAATAAGCGCATTGGCAAACATATCGATTGCGGCACCAAACTGACTCCACAGAGCTGTTTTCCAAAGCTCATCCATAATTACAGGCTCCTGAGGTTAAATTTTTCTTCACACCTTTCAATAATTATCTTGTGAAGCAGCAGAATACACTCAATTGCCAGGAAATGAATCATTAAGCACTTCTTCGATCTGTTTGGCATGTTCCTGCTCGTGGGATACGAAGATCCTGACGATACTGGAGATGGTGCATTCTCCTCCCCATGGCGCGGGAAATTTTTGCGTCAACATTTCAGGTGGTAGCTCACGCAACTCCTGGATTACACGCCCACGCGCAGCATCGTACTCCTGGCGTGATTGCTCCAACGGCACGTCCTTGCGCATCGCAACCGACTCGGCGTTATAGCGGTCAATCCCCTCCGCTACCATCTTTGATGGGGATTTGCCTATCTTGTAGGCACGCAAACTAGAATAGACCAATTCGTCCCAACCTGCAATGTGGTCCATCACCTGTTTCACCTTCCAGGTGGGGTAAATTTCTGTTTGCGGAGCCACTTTATCCAGGGCTGCATTCAGTTTTACGCGGGACCGCTCCATATTCGCTAGCAGCAGCTCAATTTTTGTGTCCATATTTTTTCCTCTGGATTCAATAATGGTATAATCGGCGCATGAAAAATTGCAGTTACGCTTATTATACAAGGCTTTAACCCTCTTCTGTGGAGCGTATAACGCGTCCTCCCACAGAGGGCGCGTTTTTTTGTAAGCAGGGGAAACCGGATGGATATCTATACCTGGCACGAATAAAATGGAGGCGGAAATGGACAAAATCAAAATGAGCATCGACGAACAGGTGGAATACCTGATGCAGGGCACCGAATATGGTGATGACGAGCTTAAGCAGGCGATGACAAATGAGCTGCGGCAACGCTTGATTGAAGCCAGGCAGGAAGGACGCCCCCTGCGGGTATATTGTGGTTATGATCCCACCAAACCGGACCTTACCCTTGGGCACACCATCACCATGCGCAAGCTAGCCCAATTCCAGGAGCTGGGTCACGAAGTGACCTTCCTGATCGGCAACTACACCTCATTAATTGGCGACCCATCCGATAAGGACAAGCTTCGCCCGATTCTTTCCGCTGAAGAAGTGGCGAATAATTCGCTTACCTATGCCGACCAGGTTTTCCGGGTGCTGGACCGTGAAAAAACCAAGATCCGCTACAATGCTGAATGGCTTTCCAAGCTGAGCTTTGAAGAATTGATCCGGCTGTGTTCCAACTTCACCGTTCAGCAGTTCATTACCCGCGAGAATTTTAAACTGCGCTGGGAGAAGAATGTGCCCATTTATGTACATGAGTTCTTTTATTCAGTCATGCAGGGTTACGATGCATATTCAATGCATACAGACGTTCAGGTAGGTGGCACCGACCAGCTGTTCAACATCGTTACTGCCGCCCGGAAAATCATGGCCTTCCTGGGTGAAAAACCGAATATCGCTATCATCATGGGTCTCCTGCCAGGGACGGATGGCGAGGTGAAGATGAGCAAGTCCATGGGGAATTACATCGCTCTCGATACCACCGCTGAAGATATGTATGGCAAATTAATGAGCGTGCCTGATAAAGCCATGCCGCTTTACTTCCGTCTGGTGACGCGCTGGAAAACCGCAGAGATCGATGCACTCGAAAAGGGCGTTGCCTCAGGGGAAGTTCACCCGCGCGATGCCAAGAAGAAGATGGCACACGAGGTCACGGAGATTTTCCATGGAGCAGAAGCTGCCAAACGGGCAGAAGAGATATTTGAAGACATCCACCAAAAAGGCAAAATACCGGATGACATACCCAGCTTCAGCTTGCGTTCTGGTCAAACCGTGCTGGATGTGCTGATTGAGGGCAATCTTGTTTCCAGTAAGAGCGAAGGTCGCCGCTTAATCCAACAGAATGGAGTTCGACTGGATGGAGAGATTCTAACTGACGCCAACCAGGTATTCCCACATCCCGGGAAACTGCAAGCAGGTAAACGCCGCTATATCAAGGTCATCAGCTAATATTATTCTGAAATTAGATAGAAGCACATCGGAAAATCAACCAATGTGCTTCTAATGTTCTGATAAGCTACTTTTTAGCATGTACAGCGTATAATAACTGTAGTCATGATACAAGGAGGATATGATGAACGAGAATAATCCGAATGAAACGAAGTCTCCAAGTGACAATATTGGTGATCAGCTGAATGAGCTGGGTAAAAATCTGCGTGATGCGCTAGAGTTTGTTTGGCAGAGCGAGGAACGCAGGAAATTACAAAAAGAAATCGAAGACGGGCTTGCCAACCTGGGAGCTTCACTGAGCCAGGCCTCCAAGGACTTCGCCAACAGCCCTGCTGGAAAAACCATCAAAGAAGATGTTGAAGACCTGCAGGAACGCTGGAGGACGGGTGAAGTGGAATCAAAGGTGCGTTCAGAAGTTGCTGAAGCACTTCGCAAAGTTAATGAAGAGCTTCAAAAAGCCACTCGCAAGAACCCCCCGCCACCGACCGATAAACCGGGTGCCTAGGAGCAGTTATGGATGCCATTCAGAGTGAGATTCGGACTGGAGATCCAGTTCAGGTAGGCGATTATGAGATCATACCCCAGACACGCGTACTAAAAATCAATTTTTTTGGTAATCATGCCGGGTTGATCTGGAACCGCCCCAAGGCTGTGATTGTGAAAACCTCTGATGGTCAGGAAAGGACACTGGCAGTTAGAGATATTACACGGCTGATTATCTGGTCGATGCTGGCTGGAGGATTGCTGGGGGCAATGTTAATCAGGCTGCTGCATCGCAATAAATAACCTGGGCGAAAATATAGAGGAGTGAATACTATGACTGACGAAATGAACACAAATATGCCAGAAGGTTCTGGTTTGGATAGGTTTCAAGACACCATGGATGAGTTCCTGGCGGCTGCAGACGTTCGTGTGGTCTACGGCGAACCCATACAGCATGACGAAACGATGATCATCCCCACTGCAGAAGTGCTGTGCGGTTTGGGTTTTGGGGTGGGAAGTGGTGGCGCATCCAGCTCAGAACATGATCAGGAAAAACCATCTCAAGGGTCAGGTAGTGGCGGAGGCGGTGGCGGGCGCATCCTTTCACGCCCGGTGGCCGTAGTCATTGCCAGCCCCGAGGGAGTACGCGTGGAACCGGTGGTAGACATCACCAAGATTGCACTCGCTGGTCTAACTGCTTTAGGCTTCATGGTAGGAATGATGTTCCGCATGAGCAGCAGACGCCATTCTCTGCCATCGATTAACGAATAGACCCGGTTTATTAAGGTTTAAGATGTAATGTGATGACCTGGTGAGTTAATCGTTTTACATTTCTCAGCTTAAAGATACGAATATCCAGGGGTAATTTACATTAAGGCTGATATTTTTTATTTTCACTTACCATTTTGGGATTAATTGACGCGCCAACACCCATTTGCATGGGTAGTTACCTATTATGCGCCATCCAAACCTGTGCCCCGGGGTTTACCACCGGTAAGGACAAATTCCCATTCTGAATGCTGATTTGCTGGTGTGTGAAAATCTCTTCAAACTCAACCTGGTCAGGTATCGCAGCGTGCGAAACCGAAACCGGTCCAGCAGGGCGAGATGAGCTCCCCCGTCGGGCAACCACCAGGATGATCTCTTCATCGGTGTCCCGTTGAAATATCAGGGTATCATCTTCTACCAGTAATACCTGGAAGCCCCCATCTGCCAGGGCTGGTGAGGTGCGTCGTAAGTGGGTGAGGATCTTATAGAAAGCCAGTAATTCTGTATCCCAGGTAGAGGGATCCCAGCTCATGCACAGGCGTGGGTTTGTTTCATGCCCACCCCCCAAACCGATTTCATCCCCATAATATATGCTGGGAACGCCCGGGTAGGTAAATAAAAGTGTCACCGAGAGCTTGAATAGATCACGATTTCCACTTAACAAAGCCAAAGCGCGAGGGGTATCGTGGCTCCCGATCAGATTATATTGTTGCGCTGCAATCATCCATGGAATAGCAGCTCTGAAAGCGCTCCAACTATCTACCAGGGCTTGCGTGGTGAGAGGAATACCCGGATTGATGGGCTGGTTCTGACTTGGTCCGAAAACTTGGATTGAACCCAGCCAATCCATGAGGGGCATTGCGAACCCGGAGTAGTTCATCACGCCATCCCAACAATCCCCTTGCAATTGGTTCGAGGCATCGAAAAAATTTTCGCCAATTAAAATATGCCTGCGAGTTCTCAGCCTTCACTGCCTGACGAATACCCCTCCCCACCTCCATTCCCAACTGGTCAACACCTTGCCGGGCGAGCATGTTGGCCACATCGATGCGCCAGCCATCTGCCGAATAAGGTGGTCGCAGCCATTGGCGAAACACAGAATTCGGACCAGCATACATCACGTTCCGTAATGCTGCAGAACGGTAATTCAGTTTGACCAACGACCGGACACCCAACCAGGACTTATATTCATTGGGGTGCTTGCGAAAGATAAAAAAATTGGCAGTAGATGCAGATGGGTCAGCCTGGGCTGCCTGGAACCAGGGATGCAGGTAACCGCAGTGGTTGGGAACAATATCCAGGATGTAACGCATTCCACGAGTACTGAGTGCCTGGTGCAGGTTCTCCAGGGCAGGATTTCCACCCAGGTGCGGATCCACGCAAAAGTAATCGGTTACATCATAGCGATGATTTGAAAATGCCGTGAAAATGGGATTCAAATAGAGGGCATTCACCCCCAGGTCTTTGAGGTAATCCAGGTGGGAGATAATACCCGCCAGATCTCCCCCATAGAATTCGACCATGGCAGCCCGGCTGCCTGAGGTTGGAGGGGCACCCCACTCCCGAGCACGCGGAGGATAACCAGCGTATTCGTATTCTCCATCTCGCACGTTATTGGATGGATCACCATCAGCAAATCGGTCGGGAAAAATCTGATAGAAGACGGTTTTTTTCAGCCAGTATGGCGCTTCATAATCAGCCAGAATGCGGAAGTCTTCTGCATCGGTTGGGTTATAGGCGTGTAATCCACTGGCGTTATACCAGCTGGCGCGATCCTCCGCGAGGATCAAGAACCGGTAGGAGCTGACGGGCATGGTAAGGTGGATGGAAGCACGCCACCAACGGCATACCGAGGCCTCATCCTGGGCTTCCAGATGCATCGGTGAAAAATTCTGTTCACCGTCGGGTGCTGTTCTTACGAATACCTGTTTAACCGGCGCGTTCAATGCGGCTCGCAACCGAATGGTCACTGAATCACCAATGCGAGCGTAATTGGGAAAAACGTAGCGCAGTGAACCGCTATGGTGAATTGAGTCTGCATAACGTAAACGATCCATAGAAATTAAAACCGGGTTGGATTGTATCATGATTACCAGTTCCTCTTGATCTCAGGCAGATTTGCTATCAGCTTGAGATACTGCTGCAATCTGGTAAAATTAATAGGGACCAAACAAACATGCTCGAACCAAAGGCAATTTTCCACAATTATTAGATTTACACATTCGCCCAAGGAGAATAATATGGATATTACGACAACTGTATTCAAACGTTGCACGGTAGTCAAAACCAGCGGCCGGATTGATGGATCGAATGCCCAGGAACTAGCACAAGCCCTTAAGGCAGTGTTAGCCAAAGGCATGTATAACATCGTTTTTGACATGAGTGATGTAAATTTCGTAGCCAGCGCCGGCTGGTGGGTATTGATCGATACTCAAAAAACCTGTAAACCGAGTGGCGAGCTTGTTTTAGTGAAGGTCGATAAAAGTATCCAGGATTTACTCAACCTGGTTGGCATGGGTTCTTATTTTAATATCCATGATGATATGACTGCTGCAGTGGGGAGTTTTTAAGCAGTAAAATGCCCACTCAGCGCTTCACATGCAGTCTCAATAATCTGGAAAAGATTTGCGATTATGTCACCCATTACGCAAATCAAGCAGGCTTAACTGAGGCCGAAGTTTATGCCGTCCAGCTGGCAGTAGATGAAGCCGCAACCAATATTATTGAGCACGGGTATGGTCAGGAATGTCCAAGTAGGATAGACGTAACTTGCGAAATCCTGGAGAATGGTCTGAAGGTAATGATCTATGATGATGCAGAACCCTTCGATCCCGCCTCGGTTCCTGAACCCGAAATCAATGTCTCCTTAGAGGATATAAAGCCGCGTGGTCTGGGTATATTCTTCATGCGGAAAATGATGGATGAGGTGAAATACAAAGCCAGCTCCGATCACGGCAACACGCTGACAATGATCAAGTATCACCATCCATAAAAACCGGAAATTGCCTGCTACGATCCTCTCAGCAGGCAATTTACTTTATTCCATTCTCCCTTTGCAGGATGACCAATGTAATATCATCGAAGCGAGGTGCATCTCCAACGAATTGATGCACTTTATCCAGGATTCGTTGTTGTACTTTAATGGCTGTTTTCCCAATATTTCTCTGCAGGGTGTTCAAGATAATTTTTCGATCAATGAACTCTCCAGCACTATTCTGGGCATCGGTCACGCCATCGGTGTAGAGCAATAACATTTCACCTGGCAAGATGTTTATCTCTTCTGAACCCCAATCATTTTCTTCGTCAATACCGAGGGGCATGCCAGTATTATTTAATGTTTTTATGCCCTCAGTACCTACCAAAAACGGTGGGTTATGACCGGCATTGGCGTAGTGGAGCAAACCTTTGGCAGGATCCAATACTGCAAAAAATACCGTGACGAAGAGATTAGCGCGTGCATTGCGTAGAATTTGTTGGTTGGCCATTTTTAACACCCTGCCAGGGTCGTGGTAGTATTCGTCCGCAAAAGTCCGGATCAAGGTGTTACTTAACGCCATGTACAGTGCTGATCCCAACCCTTTATCAGCCACATCAGCAATCAGGATGCCCAAGTTCCCATCCGGGAGATTAAGAAAATCATAAAAGTCACCTGCTATTTGTCTGGCAGGTTCAAGGGTTGCCGAAATTTGCCAACCGGCAGGCTGGGGGATGAATTCTGGCAGAAAACTTGCCTGGATGGATCGCGCCAGGGAAAGTTCTTGGAGGGTTTTTTCCATTGCCAGTGTCTTGGCGTAAAGTTGGGCCTGATGGATTGCTGAGGCCACCTGGGCTGCAAGAGATTGCACCGCAGGCAGCTGCCGGCGTATGGTGCGAGCATTCCAGGGTATGTTCATGGTCTGTAGCTCAACGAAAATTTCTCCGATTGGCTGATCAGTCTCAACATCTTTGATAGGGCACAATATAATTGGTCCGCCGAGTGAGAAGGTTGGATCCCATGGCATGAATTTTCCTGGTAGGGAATAAAATACCTCGTTTTTCTCACGCAGCCAGTTCCAGGCAAGCTGGTGATTAAACAATGTGCTTGCAGGCTCCTGGATGAGGGATCCTTTGGATTCTGTCCATATCACGATTATTTGTGAAGCGAACATAGATAATACGTGCATCCTTAACACGGCTGATAAAGTTGAACCGTCGGGGGGTGCATCCAGAATAGCTCTACCCAGCTTCTCCAATTGTTCAATTTGGCTGGTTTGCTGGCGTGAGTATTCTGCAGCCTGGCTGAGTCGCCTGGCTAATACAGCTACCAGGATCAAACCACACATGACAAACAAAAATTCCCACCAACCTTCTCCGACAAAGACCCCAGCCGCCAGGACTCCGAAAGGATTTGCCAGGGCTGGTAAAGATAGAGCCATCCAAAAGAAGGAAAGTGCAGGTCGGGTGGGGGTATGCAAAACATTCTTAAGCGACCAGATTACATAAGCCATGTAGCCGAAATACACGATGTAAGTACCCACGAATTGGACAATAATGGCCAATAATGCCGGGGCGATTGAGTCGATTGAGTAACCCTGGATCGGGATCACTCCACCCACCATCCGATATACTTCCAGGGCGACTAAGGTGGCCAATAAATCTGAAGCCAGGTCTGCTGAAAACATCCTGGCGCGACTCCAATACGACTGGATGGTGCGCTCACGAAAAAGATGGCTGGAATAGATCAAGATGTTCCAGATGACTTTCAACCATAATGCGGTGGGTCCGAGCAATAAAATTGCAGACCATACGGCAATCCCATCCATCGCACCATCTGAATTGGCATAACCGCCGGACCGAATCTCCGTAATGAAGAAGAAACGCAGGCGGTTAAAGATATATAAGATTACCCCCATGAGTATGTAGAGCATCCATTGCTGGCGAACGGATTCCCAATCTGATACCAGTACCAACCAGATGAATCCAATCACTGCCAGGGGCAATGTATAAACCAGCGTGAAAACATCGGCGGTGCCGCTAATGCGTTGCTGCCCGCTTAATGTCTCCAGATCGGGACGTATTCTTTTTGCTAGTTTAAAGATAATATCGTTCATGAATCAGGATGTCGCATATAGTCATTTTATTTCCTTTAACCCTTAAGCCCGCAAATAATCGAAATTACGGACGAAATGACCCAGCATCTTTGCTCCCCCCTGGTTAAAAATTATAACTGATGTATCGGGCAATCAGGTTAGCAGATATTAATCCAAAATCGCAAATGACCATTAATGTATCCTTTGAAAAAATTCACCGGAGGTTATTTCTCGCTTTAAGCTTTCACAAACCCGATTGGTTTGTTTATATTGATTGGGAGTGAGCAAGCCAATCTTAAATCCCTGCTCGAATTCATCCCGATCCAGCTCTCTAAACTCGCCATCAGGACCGATCCACAAATCAAGAAACAGGTCGGTGAGAAAATATTCGTTTCCCACCTTTTGCATGGGTGTATCCAGGTCCACATAATAACCCAAATGATTCTCATAGGTACCAACTAACTGCATCACAGAAAACCACTCTTTATAAAACAAGAATTTCAACACAGATCCAATCAAAATACCTGGTGGTATTAACCCATTCTGCCACCAGACATCTTCACACCATTTCTGGCTAAACCCGGGAGACAAGCAGGTAAGGGTTTTCAGGCGGATCGAATTATCATCGACCAATCCCTCGACATAGTGCATGACGCCTTTGCCCGGGCGAGTGAAATTAATGATTACATCCATCGGATTATCTGTATAAATTATATTCCATCGTCGGGCTTTCAAAAAAGCAAAAACCCGGCTCGCTCGGAACCGGGTCGGGATACCGAATTACAAGCTACTTGTTTTCTAGAAAGTAAGCAGCACCGCCTTGGAAGCCAGGTTCAGCAATGGTCCTGCGACTAAGGTAAGTACGATCACCAATACAGCAGCTGCTGCGGCAGTGAATTGAACCCAGAATTCGGTCCGTGCAACCGGCTCGCCTTCTCGCATGTACATGATGACGATGATTCGCAAATAGTAGTATGCAGAAATCAATGAAGTGAACACCCCAATCAGTGCCAAACCCAGGTAACCACCTTCGATCACCGTGCTAAACAGGTAAAACTTGCCCATAAAACCCAGGGTGGGTGGCACACCTGTGAAGGACAACATGAAGACCGCCATCGACGCTGCCAGGAGCGGATATTTGCGTGCTAATCCAGCATAATCGTCCAGCGCCAAACCCTTACCCTCTGCTTTCTCAAGCGCGATCACCACCGCCCAGGCCCCAAAACTTGTCAACGCATATGCTACCAGGTAGAAAAGCGCTGCGCTGATGGTATTTTTGTTTAGCGAAGTATTTCCATAAGGTACCAATGCCATCAAAATGTATCCGGCATGGGCAATGCTTGAATAGGCTAGCAGGCGTTTTACATTACTTTGTGCAATCGCTACTACGTTGCCCAGGAACATAGTCAGGGCTGAGATTATCCAAAGGATCAAGGTCATATCGGTGGAAAGGCTGGGAAAAGCAGAGATGAAGATGCGCAATAAGGCAGCAAATCCACCCGCCTTGGCTCCCACCGACATGAAAGCGGTCACAGCCGAGGGTGAACCATGGTAAACATCCGGGGTCCACATGTGAAAGGGCACAGCCGCCACTTTGAATCCCAACCCCACCAGGATCAATGCGGCTCCTACTGTGAGCAGAGGTAAATTTGTAGCCGTAGCGCTGATGGTATGGAAAATTTCTGAGAGATTGGTGGTACCCGTAGCGCCGAAAACCAATGCAATGCCAAAGACTACGAATCCGCCTGAGAATGCGCCCATCAGGAAATACTTTAATGAGGCTTCTTCAGATTCCGATTTTGGACGGGCAAAACCAGCTAAAACATACAGCGGGATGGATAGGAGTTCAAGCGCCAGGAAGACTACGATCAGGTCATTAGCCTGTGACATTAACATCATCCCGCAGATGGAGAATAGGAGCAAGACGTAGTACTCGCCGCGTTCTATCTCCATGCGTTTGATGTAATCATATGCCAGGGCAATCCCTGCCAACCCGCTACCCATGAATAAGATATTCAAAAAGAATGAAAAACCGTCCCTTATCACCATGCCGTTGAAGCCAGCTAAAGCTTGCCCGGCCTGGGAAATCGTTAACCCCATGCTCAGCAGCAACCCCAACGCTGCCAATAGAGCAGTCCATCCCTTATGCCCCTTGGGGATGAACAGGTCCACGATTAGCAAAGCGCAGCTCCAGGCGATAAGGGCAGCCATGGGAAGGACGACATTCGTATTTAGCCACAGGTTAGATAAAGTCATACCTCAGTCTCCTGCCAACCATCTGCACCAGATCGAATTATCGTACATGGGCAGAGGAGCTTAACGACCCTTATTTCGTGCAATCCTACAACTTTCATGGCAAACCCGTCGCTGCGGCTGCCTGGATAATATTCACCAGCTTACCCACTGCTGGACCCATGATGGTAAAGAACAACTTCGGGTAAAGCCCAATCCAGAAGATTAAAATAATTAGCGGTACCAGGGTAACAATTTCACGCCAATTGATATCCTTGAGGGTCTTATTTTCTTCCTTATCCAATGGACCCAGGAATAATTTCTGGAACATGAACAGTAAATAAATCGCTGCCAGGATAATACCGGCAGTTGAAAGACCAGCAAACCAGGGTGAGACAAAAGATGAGCCGAAGGAGCCTAGCAGGATGGTGAATTCACCCACAAAACCGTTGAGACCCGGTAATCCCATCGAAGAAAGTGTAACGATCAACGTCAGGGCACCATATACAGGCATGACCTTCCACAAGCCTCCAAACGCATTCATCTCCCGAGTGTGACGGCGCTCATAGACCATGCCAACGATAAGGAATAATGCCCCTGTGCTCAGGCCGTGGTTGACCATCTGCAAGATGCCACCTTCAATACCCTGGGCGTTTAGAGCAAATAAACCCAGCATCACAAAGCCCAAATGGCTTACCGAGGAATAAGCCACCAGTTTCTTGACGTCTTTTTGGGCATAAGATACGGCAGCACCATACAGGATGCCGATAGTCGCTAACCCCGCCATCCATGGTGCCAGCTGGATAGCAGCTTTTGGGAACATCGATAGGTTGAAACGCAGGAACCCATAGGTACCCAGCTTTAGCAAAACACCGGCCAGGATCACAGAGCCAGCCGTCGGGGCTTCGACATGCGCATCGGGCAACCAGGAATGCAATGGCCACATGGGGACCTTGATAGCGAAGGCAGCCGCAAATGCCAGGAACAGCCAGAATTGGATATTGGCTGGAATGTTGCCTTTGGCAATCAAATCGGTAACCGAGAACGTCCCCTGATTAATCCCCAACCACAGGATTGCCAGCAGCATGAGTATGGAGCCTGCCATGGTATACAAGAAGAACTTTAGGGCAGCATACATGCGGCGCGGACCACCCCACATGCCAATGATGAAATACATTGGCACCAGGCTGAATTCCCAGAAAATGTAGAATAAGAACAAATCCAAGGAGACAAAAACGCCCACCATACCCAGCTCGAGCAACAAGAAGAAGATCATGAATTCCTTCACCCGGTCATCGATCGCCTTCCAGGTGGAAAGGATAGCGAGTGGAGTGAGCAAGGTGGTGAGCATGACTAATAGAACGCTCAACCCATCCACACCCACATGGTAACCGATGGTCCAATTCACAAATTGGAACCAGGGTGTGTTGATCTCCATCTGGATGTCAGGGTTGCCAACCTGGAAATACGTCAGCATGACCACTGAGATGGCGAAGGTTGCGGTTGAGGCAAGTAAGGCGACCCAACGAATGGCATTCTTCCATTCGGGTTTCAGGAAGAGGATCACCAGGACGCCAACCAGAGGTAGAAAAGTCGTAAGGGTAATTGGATGGAGTACTAAGTTCATGTCTGTTCCTCGGTAACAAAGTAGCATTCTGCGGTGTACAAGCTACCGCAGTCTAGCCTGAACGCAGGATCAAATAACCAACAATGAAAACAACACCAATAAAAATAGAGAGGGCATAATTACGCACAAAGCCAGATTGCAACTTGCGCATCTGGGCAGCCAGCTCCTTAAAGCCATCGCCCAGGAAATTGGCAATCCCATCAATGAGACCCAGATCTATCGGGCCAGAAAGCAAATGCGTCAATCCGTTAAAACCTCTGACCAATATTGTGTCGTGGAAGAAATCATGCCAGAACGCCCAATCCACTTTCTCTGCCAGGAATTTCGATAGCCATTGGTATGGCCTGATCACCAGGAAATCGTAAACTTCATCCACCCAATACTTATTTTCAAGTACGCTGAAGATTGGTCCGATGAAGGAACGAAGTGGGTCATCCGGGCGTTGGTTGAGCGGCAGCTTTTGCATCTCCTGGGTACGGCGCATATAAAGGTACCAGGCCAGGGCAATCGCTCCCAGAGCCAGAACAGTTGATAGGGCGGCCACTATAAAATTAAAGCCACCTGCCGCTGCTTCACCTCCTGATACGCCTTCAGCCACTGATTGTATGGTGTGCTCCAGCCAGGTGGTAAAAGTATGGAAAGTGGGGAAATTAAGGAAACCACCTACGATGGATAACAATGCCAGAATGATCAAGGGCAAGGTCATGATCGCCGGGCTCTCTTTTGCCTGTGCAGCAGGTTCGGAGCGTGCCTGACCGAAAAACACCATAAAAATCTGGCGTCCCATGTAAAAAGCTGTGAAGAAGGCGGCGATAATCAGCAGCATAAACACGACTGGATTTAATGCGTTGGCTTCAGCTAAAATCTCATCCTTGGACCAAAATCCTGCCAACGGGACGATACCTGCCAACGCCAACGCTCCGATCAGGTAGACCCAAAAAGTGGTTTTCATCCTGTGGCGTAAACCACCCATATTACGCATGTCCTGTGGATCAAAATGCCCTTCATGCTTCATCCGTTTACGCAAGTTTGGATCGTGTTCCACCTCATGCTCACCGCGTTCGACTCCCTAAATCACCGATCCCGCAGACAGAAAGAGCAGCGCTTTGAAAAATGCATGCATCACCAGGTGGAACATACCAGCCACATAAGCACCCATGCCTACCGCAGCCACCATAAAGCCCAGCTGGCTGATCGTGGAATAGGCCAGCACCTTTTTGATATCGAATTGAGCCAGAGCAATCGTAGCTGCAAACAGGGCAGTCACTGCGCCAATCAGGGCCACCCAGTTTTGAGCCACCGGCACAAGCGAATACATCACATGCGAGCGTGCCACCAGGTATACACCAGCAGTGACCATCGTGGCAGCATGGATCAAGGCTGACACAGGTGTAGGGCCAGCCATGGCATCCGGCAACCAGACGTAGAGCGGTAGTTGGGCTGATTTTCCCGTCACGCCCAGGAGCATAAACAAGGTGATCGTCAAAATCGTGGACGGTGGCACTTTTGAAGCAAGGTTTGCCACGGTATCAAAGTCGAAGGAGAAGATCCCATTGGCTGTCAGCGGCTGGAAGGCTTTGAACATCAAGAATGCAGCAATAAGAAAGCCAAAATCGCCGATCCGGTTGGCGATGAAAGCTTTTTTACCTGCCAGAGCATTCCCAATTCCATCCTTACCCTTCTCGTACCAGAAACTGATCAACAAGTATGAACATAATCCCACCCCTTCCCAACCGATAAACAGCATCATGTAGTTATTAGCGCTGACCAATATCATCATCGCAGCAATAAAGAGGTTGAAATATACAAAGAAACGGCGGAAGCGACCGGGGTCACCATTGTGGCGTACATCATCATGCATGTATCCAACAGCATAAATATGGATAAGTGTACCCACCCCTCCGACTACCAGCATCATCGTCACCGAGAGCGTGTCCACACGGAAAGCCCAATCCAGCTGCAGATTCCCGATGCTGATCCAATTCCAATTTGCGAAGGATATTGTTACTGCTTCAGGATGGTTGAATAAACTGATCCCCAGTAAAACAGCCACTACAAAGGATAACCCGGATGCCAGACAGGCGATGGCGCCAATCAACTTTTCGCCCATCTTACCGCCCAGGAAAGTGTTGATCAATAAACCTATAACCGGGAAGATGACCACAAGAGGCACAAGGTAAAAATATCCACCCGCATTCATCGCATCACTCAATAACATGGTGTGTCTCCGTTTACTATCCTTAGCCCTTTAATGTGCTGATCTGGTCAACGTCAATGCTGGCTTTCGTTTTGAAGATGGTTACGATCAGTGCCAGACCAATGGCTACCTCTGCGGCAGCTACGGTCATAATAAAAAAGACAAAAATCTGTCCGTTCATTGACTGCCAATATCGGGCATAGGCCACAAAAGCCAAATTGGCTGCATTTAACATCAGCTCAATCGACATAAAAATGACGATCGCATTACGCCGGATGAGCACGCCTAAGGCGCCCAGGGTGAACAAGATGATCGCCAGACCGAGATAATAATACACAGGAAGCATAGGCATTCTCCGTTACTTTTTATCGCCTTTGGTCAGCACAATGGCACCAACCATCGCAACTAACAATAGGACCGACGTGATTTCAAACGGCAGGATATATCGACTGAACAGTCCTATACCCACCTCGGTAGGGCTGCCAAACGCTTCAGGTAACTGGGCAGTCACCTGGGGGATCACCCCCCGTTGGCCTAAAAGGATATACCCACCTTCCAGTAATAATATGACCGCCAGAGTAATCGCCAGAGGTCGCTGCCAATGAATTGCCTGGATAGGTCCGGCTCGTTCAGCGCCAAGGAGCATAATCACAAATAAGAATAAAACCATAATTGCGCCAGTATAGACACTCACCTGAGCGACGGCGATAAATGGTGCATTGAGTAGCAGGAAAAACACAGCCACCGTGGCGAAATTCAACACCAGGAATAAAGCCGAATAGATGGCATTGCGGCTGATAAGCATCCCCAAGGCAGATGCGATGGCAACCAGGGCTAGCACAAGAAAAAGGAGCAATTGAAGGGTCATAATTTATCTATACTCTCTTGCGGTCAATCCGTAGGATTTTCCATCAGCGGTATTGAACGGTCAAATTCATGCGGTTTTACTTTTTGAGGGGTGGGTTTTCCCCCCGCAGGGACAGGCATGATCAGCATTTCCTTGGTGTAAATCGCCTGGCGTCGGTCGGTGAAAGAGAGCTCATAGTTATCTCCCAGGATGATCGCTTGGGTTGGACAGGCATCTTCACAGTACCCACAAAAGATACAACGCAGCATATTGATCTCATACGTGCTGGCATAACGTTCACCAGGTGAATAACGTTGCTCATCCGTATTTTCAGCCGCTTCCACAAATATGGCATCCGAAGGGCATGCCGCAGAACACAGTGCACAGCCAATGCATTTTTCCAATCCATTGTCATAGCGATGCAAATTATGGCGTCCTTTGAAGCGGGCATACGTAGGACGCCGGACCTCCGGATACTGCACCGTCACTGGCTTCTCAAACATCATGCGGAGAGTGGTCCACAGACCACGGCCTAATTCAACAATAAACATGCCACTAACCTCCCCTCAGTACGGTGATTAATCCGGCAATGAACATATTAATAAATCCCAGGGGGAGCAGCACCTTCCACCCAAAAGCCATCAAACGGTCGTATCTGAAGCGTGGAGAGGTCGCCCGTACCCAAATAAAAACGAATATCACAATCACAGTTTTTAGGAATAAGTAGATCGGACCCAACCAGGGCAGCTGATCCAAAAACGGACCGAGATAGCCTCCCAGGAATAGTGTCGTTGTAATCATACTGACCGCGATGATCTTGATATATTCAGCCATGTAAAACAGGGCGAACTTCATCCCTGAATACTCAGTCGAGTAGCCAGCAGTCAGCTCTTGTTCAGCTTCAGGCATATCGAAGGGTGAACGGTTGGTTTCAGCCAATCCAGCGATGAAAAAGATAATCAAGCCCAAGGGTTGCGAGAGATTCCAAACAATCCAACCGAGAAAACCGTGCGCTCCTTGAGCTTCAACGATATCCACCAGGCTCATTGACCCTGCCAATATGGTCACACTGACGAAGGATAATCCAAGTGCCAGCTCATACGAGATCATCTGCGCAGTTGAACGCAAGCCGCCCATCATGGCGTATTTATTATTAGATGACCAGCCTGCTAGCACGATTCCATACACTGCGATCGAGGCCACAGCCCCTAAATAAAGGATGCCTACATTTACATCTGCCAGGTACAGGTGGATCTGCTGGCCGAACAAATTAATGATCCGCCCCCAGGGTACGACTGCAGTGATGATCAAGGCTGGGATCACTGTGATGATGGGTGCCAGGAGGAAAAGAAGCTTATCAGAGGTTCCCGGGACGAATTCTTCCTTGAATATCAGCTTTACCGCATCGGCAATCGGCTGAAATAGTCCCCATGGACCAGCTCGATTTGGTCCAATGCGTGACTGCATGCGAGCTAAAGCTTTGCGCTCATAGTAAGTCACATAGGCAAAACCAATAGTCATCCCGATCAGGATGATTCCCGATTTGATGATGTATTCAATGAGTAGACCAGCCGTCATGAAGACCTCGTTCTTCTAATCTCTCGTCTTGGCTAAACGCTTACAGCTTACCCGCTTCAACCGCTTTTATTTCAATCGGCAAAGGTGAGGAGATGGGTATACCCAAACTGCGCGGGACAAGCGCGATACCTGGAGGAACCTGTTCATTAACCCGTACGATTACATCAGACGGTACACCATCCAATAAAATATGCGCCCAATTACCATCCAATATATTTAACCTGGAGGCTTCATCTGGATGCACCATAATCGACGCTAAAGGTATTCTGTGATTTAGTAACCCGCTAGGCAGGACCGTTTGTCCACGGTCAAACAAAGTGGTAACAGGAACAGCCATGAGTTTACCCTCTGGTTTGGCAACCTCCGGTAGTTGTGGCCAGGCCAGCGAGGGCGCCTGAGGCGGGTATGACAGCTGAACACCCAGCCCCTGAGCATTAGCGTATAGGGTACCTCCGTAATATATATCACCACGACCAACGATCGGCCATTGTTCGGTAACCTGCGCCAGGAGGCGGTAACTCAAGTCTTTGAATGCAGGTATTTTAGCTACCAGGCGGTTGAAGATGCGTAGAGGCGTCGCCTCCACATTCACTCCGACCAGCTTGCTGATGGCTGCGGTGAGAGCATAATCTGCTTTGTATTCATTCCGAACCACTCCCGGGTAAAACCGTTGCACCCGGCGCTCTCCTGAGGTGAATGTACCTTCTCGTTCCGTGAAAGGCTGAACAGGCAAGACAACATCTGCCAGCCTGGCAGTTTCGGTTAAGAACAAGTCTTGAACGACCACGAAACCAGCATTTCGGATGATCTCCGCCAGAGATGGATCATCACCCGCTGGGTCAGCTGCAGCTATATAGATAGCTTCATTTTGTTGCAAAGCTTCCTTCAGGTTGGGCAGGGGCCTAAAACCAATTTCCCAGGCACCCTGGTCATTGGCGCGCGGCCAAACTGCAATCAGACCATTGTTGACCTTACGCGCATGATTGGTCACTGTCAGCAGGTTGGCACAGGCCTGGGCTAATGCTCCTGAAGCTTCCAAACCGATCCCTTCACTGCCATAAAATATGATCAGGTTCTGCGCACTTGAAATCGTCTCTGCAGCCACTTTGACTGCATCACTTCCCTGGCTAAGCTTGGGAGCCTTGGGGAAGTTTTGCTTGGCAGACAAACTGTTGATCATTGCCAGTATGGTGGTAGCCTCGGAACCATACGTGTAGCGGATCACCTGGCTGGCATAACGCTCAAGCTTGGTCTGGCGAGGGTTGGCTACAATCAAGGTCGCACCCCGCTGAGCTGCTTGTTTGACTCGCAGCCACCAGATGGGTGCTTCCTCTTCCAAGTTGGAGGCGACCACCAGGATAACGGTACCAGCACCTATATCTCCTAAATTCGTGCCTTTCCCAACTCCAAGCTGAGCAACCAGATCACCACCTGCCATGTGAGTGTAAAGGGCAGTCTTGCCCCCCAGTCCATTGGTGAGCTCGTGCAGATTGAACAGGTCTTCGTTTGAGAGCCGTCCACTAACCAGGGTCAGTAGGTTTTTACCAGCATCTTTAAAATTCTCCGCTACATAGCTGATAGCTTCATCCCAACCGATCGCTACCAGCTCACCTTCGCGGCGCACCAGGGGTTGGGTGAGTCTTTCCTTGCTTTCAGTATAATGATATGCAAAGCGACCTTTATCACATATCCAGATCTCATTAACCGCTTCATTCTGGCGAGGCATGATCCTCTTGATCACAACCTCACCATTGGACCGGGCTTCACGGCGTAAGTTAATCGCCAGGTTACAACCCACCGGGCAGTGTGGGCAAATCGATGAAGTCGTACACATCTCCCATGGGCGGGCTTCAAACCGGAAGTCAGCCGTGGTAAGCGCGCCAACCGGGCAGATATCTGTCGTATTGCCCGAGAAGTATGAATCAAAACCTGGCTCGGAGGTTGAGAAAATCTCCATGCCACGACCGCGATTGGTAAATGCAATCACCGGGTCATCTACAATAATGCTCTGAAAACGAACACAACGGCCACACTGGATGCAGCGTTCACGGTCCAGGAAGATCAGCTCTCCCAACGGGAGCTTCTTCGCCAGGTGCATCTTCTCGGAATAATTGAAGCGCGACAGGCCGGGTCCATAGCGCATGGTCAGGTTTTGCAGAGGGCATTCGCCGCCTTTGTCGCAGATTGGGCAATCTAGTGGATGTGAAGTTAATAAAAATTCAAGGATATCCTTACGCCCTGCAGCAGCCTTGGGTGAGTCGCCAACCACCACCATCCCTTCAGATACCGGCGTGGAACAGGCAGTCTCGAGCTTGGCGCCGAATTGGATCTTTGGTGATCCGTCAGCTTCCAGCACGGCTTTCCCTGTAGCCCGGTCAATCACAGGACGTCCTACTTCTACCAGACACTGCCGGCACATGCCTACCGGTTCCATTTTGGGGTGATAACAAAATACAGGGATATCGATGCCGATCTGCTTGGCGGCATTCACAATCAACGTGCCTTCGGGCACGGATACTTGTTTTCCATCAATCGTCAGGCTAACCATATTTATCGTAGGCATATCGGCAATAAAATCCTAGGCAACGGGTTTAGCAATGACAGACTCAAAATCTGTCGGGAAGCGTTCAATCGCGGATAACGGAGCTTCAATGGAGAATTCTCCCAATGCACACAGACACTTACCCTTCATCTGGCTGGCAACATCGCGCAGGAGCTCCACATCCCGCATCGTAGCCTCGCCACAACTGATGCGTTCGGTAAGATGGCTCATCCAGTAGGTGCCTTCACGGCAGGGAGTACATTTACCGCACGATTCGTGCTTGAAGAAGTGAACCGTCTTGTTGATCAGCCAGGGGATGCTGACCGTTTCATCAATCACAATGACAGAGGCTGAGCCTAACTGTGCTCCCAGTGCAGGGACGCTTTCGTAGTCCATGGCAGTGTTCAATGCTTCATCATTCGCCACAATCAAAGAAGATGAAGCCCCGGCTGCCATAATGGCTTTAATCTTATGCCCACCCAGGATGCCACGTCCTTGGTCCATGATCAGCTCTCGAAACGTCGTCCCGAGGGGTAATTCATAGTTTCCTGGTCGGTTGACACACCCCGAAAGGCTAAAGATTTTTGGTCCAGGGCTTTTTTCAGTACCTATGGTTTTATACCAGGCTGCACCTCGGCTGATGATCATTGGCACATTGGTAAGGGTTTCCACGTTATTGACGATGGTCGGTTTGTTATAGACGCCCACTGCCGGGGGGAAGGGCGGGCGCAAGCGCGGCTGCCCGAGCTTGCCCTCGATGGAATCAAGCATGGCTGATTCTTCTCCACAGATATATGCACCTGCACCCAGGTGGGTATGCAGGTGGATGGAAATATTACTGCCAAATATCTTGTCCCCCAGGCAGCCAGCAGCTTCCATTTCTTTGATACAGGCGTCTAATTTAAATGCAATTGGCCAGAATTCACCCCGGAGATAGATGTAAGCATGGTTCGCCTTGACGGCATACGCGCAGATGGCTACCCCTTCCAAAAATTGGTAAGGGTTGCCTTCCATAATCTCTCGATCCTTGAACGTCCCGGGCTCGGATTCATCGGCATTGGCAACCACGTAATGTGGCCAGACGTGTCCATCGATGAACGACCACTTCATGCCGGTGGGGAACCCGGCGCCACCACGACCACGCAACCCTGAAGCCTTGATTTCATTGGTCACATCGTCTGGATCCATTTTGGTGATGGCTTTTCTTAAGGCCTCAAAACCTGCATTTTTACGGTAGGTATCGATCTGGTCCAAGCCGGGGATATCGCGGTGACGAAGGAGGATGTAATCTGCCATGTCGGTCATCCTTCTCTCAGCTTGTTGATCAATTCAACTGCAGTATCAACCGTCTGGTTCTCATGATATTCAATCCCATCAGGACCTTGCACCTGGAACATCGGGGCTTTATCACAGCCTGCCAGGCACATTACTGCTTCCACCTTCACTTTTCCATCTGGGGTGGTCTCGCCCACTTTGATCCCAAGGTTTTCACATAACTTTTCGATAAATTGATCTGCTCCCCGCAGAGCACATGGCAGATCGGTGCACACCTGGACATGATATTTACCGGATGGTTTATCGTAATACAGGGAATAAAAACCAATAATGGATGCCACTTCGGTTGTACTCATCTCACATATTTCAGCGATATGCCCGATGGATTCCTTGGTTACAAATCCGTTTTCGCGTTGGGCTAGATACATTAAAGGCATGACTGCTGAGCGCTTACCAGCCTTATCGATTGGATATTTTGCCAGGATTTCCCGAATTTCATCGGGATATTTTTCGAGGAATGGGTTCACCGGTCACAATCTCCCAGTACGATATCAATGCTTCCTATGATGCCAACCAAGTCAGCCACCAAGTGACCTTTAGCCAGAAGCGGTAGGGATTGTAAATTTACGAAGGATGGAGTACGCATATGCACCCGGTAAGGCTGGTTGCCACCGGTGCTTTCAATGTAGTAACCCAGCTCTCCCTTTGGCGATTCAACCGGCATGTAGACAGCCCCTTTGGGTACTGTAAATCCTTCCGTCCATAATTTAAAGTGGTGGATGACGGCTTCCATGCTGACGCCCAGCTCTGCTCGAGGTGGAGGCACATATTTGCGGTTATTCGAACGGTATGGACCATAAGGCATTTTATCTAATGCCTGTTGAATGATGCGAAGAGATTGGCGCATTTCTTCCATCCGTACCAGAAAACGATCGTACACATCTCCGTGCGTACCGGTTGGGATCATGAAATCATACTGTTCATAGCCTGAATAAGGCTGGGCTTTCCGCACGTCGTATGCCACACCTGAGCCCCTCAGGACCGGGCCCGTGAGTGACATATTGATCGCGTCCTTGGCCGAGATTTTACCAATATTCCGCGTTCGGTCCATCCAGATAGGGTTCTTGGTTAAGAGGGCTTCATACTGCTTAATGCGTGGCGGGAACATCCGTAAAAAACGCCGGACAGCAATCTCAAATTCCACCGGAGTATCACGCCATAATCCACCGGGTCGAAAATAAGTGGTCATCATGCGCTGACCAGAGACCATCTCTTTGATATCCAGGATGGATTCGCGCTCACGGAAGCAATACAGGAATACCGACATGGCTGCCAGGTCAAGTGCATGCGTACCTAGCCAGATCAGGTGATTGGAAATGCGTTCCAATTCGACCAGGATCACCCTCACCGCTTGAGCACGGAGAGGAACATCAAGATCAGTCAGTTTTTCAATCGCCAGGCAGTACGCCAGGTTATTTCCCGTATTATTGAGGTAATCGGTTCGGTCAGTCATTACCTCTGCCAGCTCCCAGCGCTTGGATTCCATATTCTTTTCAATCCCCGTATGCAAGAAGCCAATATCTGGGATACAGTTGACCACCACTTCACCATCTAGCTCGAGCAATAAGCGCAACACGCCATGCGTGCTTGGATGCTGAGGACCCATATTCAGCAGAACGGTCTCCCCTTTTAATGCTCGCTCTGAGACCAGATGTTTAAGTTCTTGATAATTAACTTCCAGAGGTTCTGCCATACGTCTTAGGCCTCTTCATAATGAGCGTGGTGCTTGCGCTTGTCAATCTCATCATAATTAAAGGTAAACTGTGGTTCTTCATATCCAAGCGGATAATCTTTTCGTAGTGGATGTCCTTCCCAATCGTGCGGCATCAGGATGCGGCGCATGTCGGAATGGCCCTCAAATTTTATACCGAACATATCCCAGAGCTCACGCTCATGCCAGTTTGCACCTCGGTATAAGCCTTCAAGGGTATGGATGGAAGGATTGTTACCATTCAACCCCACCCTGATCGCCATACGCACGTTATTGGCATGCGAGTAATAGCCATAAATAACGTTGAAGCGCGGCTCCTCTTCCGGCCAATAGTCCACCGCAGTCAGCTCACACAGAAAATCGAACCCAAATTCATCCCGCAGCACCTGGCTGATCTGAACGATTTTTTCGGGATCCGCAACCAGGGTTGGAGGATATTTCATCAGTTCTGATTCATGCAATCCAAAACGCTCTTTGATCGCTTTCAGGGTAGTTTTGAGATGTTCTTCCGACATAGCCTATTTTCCTGATCAAACCCAGGTGCCCAGTTTTTCTTGGCGTACTTTTTCGTATAAAGTAAGGATACCGTGGATCAATGCCTCAGGACGAGGCGGACAGCCTGCCACGTATACATCCACGGGGACGACTTCATCCACTCCCTGGAGCAGGGCATAATTATTGAACACCCCACTGCAAGAAGCACAATCACCCATTGAAATAACCCACTTGGGATCAGGCAACTGATCATATAGACGGCGAAGGACCGGTGCCATTTTACGCGACACCCGCCCTGCAACGATCATTAAATCTGATTGGCGTGGGCTGGCACGCATCAACTCCATGCCGAAACGACTCATATCATTATGGGCAGCTTGGGCGCTCATCATTTCGATGGCGCAGCATGCCAAACCAAAAAGCATCGGCCACATGGCGTTCGTGCGCGCCCAGTTGACAGCCTCTTCAAGGCTCGCTGTGACGATGCCCATGTTAGCGGTTTTTTGTTCTATTCCCATTCCAACGCTCCTTTTTTCCAGGCATACACAAGGCCGACTAGTAAAATGATGATGAATGCCCCCATTTCGATGAGTGCAAACGCACCAGCCTTGACCTGAACAAATTGCTTAAGGACGACCGCCCATGGGATGATGAAGATGATTTCGATATCGAATAGGATAAAAAGAACTGCCACAAGATAAAAACGAACTGGAACGCGGCGTGTTCCAGGACCGATCGGGTTCATTCCAGATTCATATGGCATCAACTTACGCGCGGTTTTACGCCGCGGACCAAATAGGTGACCGATGCCTACGATGAGAAACCCGAATAAAACGGCTAAGATGACGATGACAGCAATTGGAATAAACGGAGCAAGCATTTTGCCTCTGTAGTAGAAAATATAGGGCGCTGAATATCATCCAGCGGAACATATACCGCTATCAGGTCTATGTATTAAATTATCCTATCAATTATAGACAGGATAACTCATCCTGGCAAGCTAACACCCTTGCTCGAACGCGTGAAGTTTATCACATGCATGATTCGGTGTCAATTTACGCCGTAAGTCGATTGTTTACGCGCTGGAATCCCAATTACGACCAACTATCTTGAATAGTTATCGCAAATCCACTTGCACGAATAAACTTACATTGATCAATAGATCGCCTGAGATTTATTAGGTTGTCAAATAAACAGAAACCAGGCAGTTTAGATTAAAAAGTCGCGCAAGTGCCGGCTGCGAGTGGGATGGCGTAGCTTGCGTAGCGCTTTGGCTTCAATTTGGCGGATGCGTTCCCTGGTGACATTAAAAGCCTGACCTACTTCTTCAAGGGTGTGGTCTTTACCATCCAGCAGACCAAAACGCATTTCCAAGACTTCTCTTTCACGCGGTGAAAGGACTGCCAGCGCATTTTTTACTTGCTCGCGTAACATTTCGCGTGCTGCTGCATCCATGGGCTCTTGGGCTTCCTCATCTTCAATAAAATCGCCCAGCATGCTGTTATCTTCACTGCCCACTGGGCTCTCCAATGAGACAGGTTCTTCTGCGGCTCGTAGCACCTGTACTACTTTAGATGCCGCTTGTAGCCAACGCATGTGCACATCGTGGGGGATTAAACCAGCTTCACCTTTTACCCGTTGGATCACCTGCTTATCCTTGGGGTCCAAAAAATCGGCTTCTAAAGCCAGTTCTCCGGGGGTGGGCGAGCGTCCTAAGGTCTGGGTGAGCTGTCGTTGCACCTGCATTAAGCGATTGAAGGTCTCGAATATATGCACCGGGATGCGTATCGTACGCGCCTGGTCTGCAATTGAGCGGCTGATCGATTGCCGGATCCACCAGGTGGCGTAGGTGCTGAACTTATACCCACGTGCTGGGTCAAATTTCGAGACTGCCCTGAGCAAACCCAGGTTACCTTCTTGAATGAGATCAAGGAACGAGCTTCCACGCCCGAGATAACGTTTGGCCACACTCACCACCAGGCGTAAGTTTGAGCGGATCAAAATCTGCCTTGATTCCTGGGCACGATATTCTACATTCTCAAGCTCCAGCCGTAAGCTGTCGTCATCGGGCAGATCTATAAATTCTTGCTCCAATTCCGTTCCTTCTTTACTCGTTTGTGGAACCTTTTTTTTCTTCTTATTAGGTTTTTCTTCTATAGGTTGATCATTTGGAATTGCATTAAGAGAAGGCAATATGTGCTTTTGAGAGAAGTAATTCTCAACATCAATCGCCGTTTTTTCTGGCAGAAGATATAAACATATGTATATAGTTACGGCATTCCTAGCCACAACATCCCATAAATGGTCTACTCCCCAGTGACCATTATCAAGGTAAGAACGTAGGTAGGAAGGGTATTCACTGGTCCAGGCGTGCCTGAGCATATGAGTTTCTGCATGGATCAAAGACAGGTCTGGAGAGTCATATCCTAAACGTCGTGTATCCTCAACTAAACGTTTCCACCCGACTACCAACTCATCGAATAGAGCATGGTAAATGCTGGTTGAATATTGGCGTCCACCCCGTGCAATCGGATGATCTCGATTGAGCACATTCACCCGCCGGGCAGCCTCGATGCGCGTCGCCAGCCAGAATTCATGGTCGACGCTGAGTAGCTCGATTTCACCAATCTCGCGCAGATAAAGCCGGACCGGGTCTTCTCCAAGCTCAGCCTCTAAAGTTGGACTGATCAATTCGATAGGATCATCTTCAGCTACCCCGCTCAACCCATCAGTCTCTTGAGCCAGGACCATCTCGTCCGGTTCATCGATGACCACATCCTCGTCAATCTCAGATAACATATCCTCCACTTCTTCCGCGGGCTGGGTGGAGGGGTTGCTCTCCTCTTCCTCTTCGGAGGTATTTCCATTATCCAGGATTTCTTCCTTAGCGGTATTTCGTTTTCGCGCCATACCCCAATTATCCTCTAAATTGTCATTTTTAGCGAATCGTGGAGCTAGTTACTTATAGGAATCGGGTTGGTTGATCCCGATTCGTGCAACTTAGTCCGCCATCAACGATGGCAACCATAATCCGTCTTTTGTAGCCAGGATCGCGGATCCCGATTCGTGCACTCAGGCCGCCATCAACGATGGCAACTACAAGTTATTCCGTCTTTTGTAGCCGGGATCGCTGATCCCGGCCCGTGCAACCTAGGCCGCCATCAACGATGGCAACTACAAGTTAATCCGTCTTTTGTAGCCAGGATCGCTGATCCCGGCCCGTGCAAACCAGGCCGCCATCAACGATGGCAAGTACAAGTTAATCCGTCTTTTGTAGCCAGGATCGCGGATCCCGATTCGTGCAACTTAGTCCGCCATCAACGATGGCAACTACAAGTTATTCCGTCTTTTGTAGCCGGGATCGCTGATCCCTGCCCGTGCAACCTAGGCCACCATCAACGATGGCAACTACAAGTTAATCCGTCTTTTGTAGCCGGGATCGCTGATCCCGGCCCGTGTAACCTAGACCGCCATCAACGATGGTAACTAACAAGTTAATCCGTCTTTTGTAGCCGGGATCGCTAATCCCTGCCCGTGCAACCTAGGCCGTCATCAACGATGGCGGCTACAACTATTTCGTTACTGCAGTAAAATAATCCAATGCCCGGCCATAAACACCTTCCTCATTTATCAAGAATTTGGAGTGCTGATCCTGTATATTTCGTCACGACATGTACCCATCAAAGAAAATCTATACTGGCAAATTCACGAATCGCTCAAATCCTTATTGATGAATGGATTAGTGCTCACAAACGTCATGGTTGGATAGTAGGTCGTTATGTAATTATGCCAGACCATGTACATTTCTTTTGCTCTGCTGATACCAAGTCTGTAAATAGTGTTCGCAATAACCTATCATTTTTCATGCAGCAATGGAAACAATGGACCAGTAAAAGAATTATTCGAGAAATCTATACAGGTTCATCAAAATGGATATCACAAATATGGCAGAAAGAATACTTCGATCATCTCTTGCGATCTGAGGAAAGCTATATCCAGAAATGGGAGTATGTGCGCGAAAATCCAGTTAGGAAAAACCTGGTTTATAAAGCCGATGATTGGTCATGGCAAGGCGAAATATTTGATTTATCGTAATGATCATGGGTGATGATTATCAGTATCTGTTTTGTAGCCGGGATCGCTGATCCCGGCCCGTGCAAACCAGGCCGCCATCAACGATGGCAAGTACAAGTTAATCCGTCTTTTGTAGCCGGGATCGCTGATCCCGGTCCGTGCAACCGAGGCCACCATCAACGATGGCAACTACAAGTTAATCCGTCTTTTGTAGCCAGGATCGCGATCCCGATTCGTGCAACTTAGTCCGCCATCAACGATGGCGGCTACAAGTTAATCCGTCTTTTGTTGATTTCGACCCGTGCAACCTTGGCCGCCATCAACGATGGCGGCTACTCCTCATCTTGTAACCGGCGGGCGCCACATAAGCCAGGTTGAAATCCCAATGATTTCCATCTCTCGCTGTATCTGAAAACCAGAACGCTGGTAAAAGGGCACATTCCGAGGGTTTGCATTTTCCAAATAACAGCCGAGCCCCTGTTCGTCCGCTTTGGCTATCAGATGTTTTAAGATACAAGTTCCAAAACCCTGTCCCTGATACTCAGGCTCGACACCCAGGTATTCGAGATAATAATGTGCCTCGTGTGGACGATACTTGTCCACCTCATTTAGCCAGGTCTGCCAGCCTCGAATGTCATACCATCCATTCCCAAGGATGGATTTGAGCTGGATCAGCCACTGGTCAATCACTGGGAGTGGGTAGGTGCCCGGTGGGTAGATCACCGCCGCTGCGACAATCCTGCCATCTTCGGAAACATGAATTGGATACCCTTTACGGATGCACACCGGTAGCTCAATGGAAAAATCATTTGTAAGCGCCTTAACTCTATTCTCCGGTGAGAAATTTTTATAGACTGCCACCGACACAGGGTCATCGGCAAATGCCTTGCCGAGAACCTGTGCAGCCTGGCGATAGGTTTGCTTGGTGGTGAGTAGAACTTCCATTTATACGGTACGGATCATGGTGTTCAAACTGGATATGGGGGTCTTCTCGGAGAATTACCCGCTCACTACCTGGCAGTGATAAATCTTTCCTGTGCCTGGTGAAGATTCCTGAGCGATCGTGTGCATTTGGCGATACTCTCTTCAAATTCCCTGGTGCGTAGCTCTCCTGTCTTTACTGCTTCGTCCATCTGATATCGCAGCTGGTTGATTACTTCCATCACCTGACGGCGGCGGATTTCCAATAACGCCCGCATTAGATCTTCCAGCACACGTTCTTCTTTGGGATCCAATTTCTCCGTACGCCCTAAGAGGTTATCCACGGTTTCCATCAAGGGCAATGATAACCGGTTTAGTACATAGTTCATCGGCTCTGACTGGTCTTGTGCCAGTGACTCTTCCACCAGCTCGAAGATTGCCTGATATTCAGCTCGCTCGAAATCGAGGCGCGATAGGCGGGTGAGGTGAGCCTCATTCAATGCGCGATCGATATGGAATACCAGCTCTGGGCGACGAATGAGGATGCCGAGGCAATGGGCTTCGAGCAGTGCATTCCCTGCTTGAATGATAATCTCCGGCTTTGGTTCTCTGGTTTCTGGCTGGGTTGACCTTGCCCTCCGCCGCGTGTGGCGACCGGTACTTTCACCTCCTACCAGCAGGCGCTCATCGACTTTGATTAAGCGTGCCAGGCGCTGCCGGTAAGCATCCCGCTCGATTGGATCTGGCACCTCACTGATCAAAGGTAGCACCTGCCCAGCTATATCAGATTTAGTCTTGGGATCGTCAACATTTCTACCCGCTGCCAGGGTTTCCATCACATGGATGACCACCGGCTTTGCATTCTCCAGGATCCGTTGCCACTCAGTTGGGTCGCGTTTGACCACGTCATCCGGGTCCATCCCCTCAGGCAGGGTGGTGACGCGGATATCTGCCTGTAAGCGCGATTCGTGCGCCAACAAGCCTCGCGCATCGAACACTGGCTCGGTCTCACGGTCCATCGTTTGACGTGCAATCTGCAAACCGCGCATGGTGGCTTTATCACCGGCTGTATCCGGGTCTAGTGCCAGGATGAAACGTTGAGTGAGGCGCTTAAGCAAACGCATTTGGTGCTCGGTAAGGGCTGTACCCATGGGTGAGACGGTATTGGTGAAACCTGCCTGATGCAGGGCGATCACATCCAAATAGCCTTCGACGATGACAACCTGATCGAGTGCTCGGATGGGGGTGCGGGCGTGTTCCAGCCCATACAACAGGGCACTTTTATCGAATACCGGCGTCTGGGGAGAATTCAAGAATTTTGGCAGGTCAGTGGGGTCAAGGATACGGCCGCCGAAGCCAGCCATACGCCCGCGGCTATCCCGGATTGGGAAAATGATGCGATGCCTGAACTTATCGTAGAGCGACCCATCTTCACGCTCTGAAACCAGACCCACGTCTTTCAGTTGATTCTCAGAACGACCTCTACCTTTGAAGTATTGGATAACCGCTTCGCGAGCATTAGGCGCATAACCCAATCCAAAGGTATCGATGATCTCATCGCTTAAACCGCGTTTTTTTAGATATTCAAGCGCTTTTTGACCTTCAGCTGTATTCCGCAATTGATGGTGGTAATATTTGCCAGCTTCCTCGAGAATTGAGCGTAATTGATCGTGCTCTTCTTCAGCCACCACCTCTTCTGGCGTTTGTGGTTTTAATTGGACGCCCGCCTTTTCTGCCAGGTATTTCAACGTCTCTGGAAAATCCCACCCCTGTTTCTTCATCGTGAAACTGAAGATGTCTCCACCCTCATTGCACTGGCCGAAACAACGCCATGTGCCTGTGGATGGGAACACTACGAAAGACGGTGTGCGCGTGTTGGGATGGAATGGGCAGAATCCAGTGTAATTCTTGCCTGAATGCTTCAGCTGCACTGACTCTGCTACCAGGTCTACAATATCGATGCGGGATTTGATTTCATCAATTGAAGACATTGCTTGCTCTCGAGGGTGGTTTTATTCAGCCCTCTCGAGTAGATTATACCAGTCCTGCTATTGCCGAGTCTATTCGCTGGTTCGGCGCTTGCAATTACAAAACCAAGTTCATTTTATTTTTCTCTTGACAACTTTAGTATGTTATGTATAATTAATTCGATGATTATCTAATTAATTAGAGCTATCTCACTGGAAATAGTGCGTTTTATCGAGTTCGTTGAAATTTACGTCAAAAGGATTTAATTATGACTTTACCCGCCCTACCCATTGACGAACAGTTGTTGACTTTCTTCAAGGCATTAGCGGATGCAAACCGGTTGAAGATCGTTGGCTTGCTTTCCCAGCATCCTTACTCGGTGGAAGAGCTGGCAGCCATTCTCAGCTTACGCCCGCCCACGGTCTCCCATCATCTGAAAGTGTTATCCGAAGCCGGAATGGTCACAGCGCGCGCTGAAAGTTATTACAACTTCTACCAGCTTGAGCCGGGTGTCCTGGAAAAAATAGCCAGCCAAATGGTAACCCGCAACAAGCTGCCCAGCATGTCTGCTGAAGTTGACCTTGGAGCCTATGATCGGAATGGTATTGCGGAATACCCTACTCCCAGATGGCCGGCTGAAAGTCATCCCAGCCCAACGCAAGAAGCGTGAAGTGGTGCTCAAGCACATCCTCAAATCGTTTGAGCCGGATATTCACTATACCGAGAAGCAGGTCAATGAAATCCTTGCCCGCTACCACGAAGATACTGCCACCCTGAGGCGCGAGATGATCGTTTATAAGATGATGAGCCGTTCCGAAGGAGAATATTGGAGAATTGATCACCAAAAGACAGCCTAAAGGAAGATAAAGATGAACACACCACTCACTGATCAAGACCAATTATTGAATTTTATGAAATCACTGGCAGATGCCGAGCGATTAAAAATCGCCGGACTGCTCGGGGTTGAAGCACTCACTCAAAATCAGATAGTCGAACGCCTGGGGATGAAACCGGGTGAGGTGGCACACCACCTGGAGGTACTCATGGCTGCCGGACTAGCTCACAAGGAGGGCAATGCTTATCGTTTGGATAACCAGGCGCTCGAAAAGCTCTCCCGCCGGGTGCTGCAGCAGTCACGCCCACCTGCCCCTGAATATGAGGGTGACGAATTCACGGTTAAGACCTTACGCGCTTATATATCCCAGGATGGCACTCTGAAATCCATTCCCAACCAGCATAAAAAGTTGCTGGCAATCTTGAGTCATCTGGTGAAGGATTTTGAACCCGGTGTGAAATACCCCGAAAGTCAGGTCAACCAGACCCTCAGAAAGTACCATGACGATACAGCTGCTTTACGTAGATATATGGTGGATAACGGATTGCTCAAGCGCGAGCGGGGCATTTACTGGCGTGTCGAAAGCGGGGGCTGAGCCCGACAGAAATAACGACGAAAAATAGCCGTACACAAATGGTGTGCGGCTATTTTGTTGATACTTCATCGGACCTTACCAGTTGTGCCAGAAATGCCCCATGGATAGCACCGACAAGTAAGCCAGCCAAGAAAAGGATTCCTGCCATGAAGGCAATTATCTGAGCCAATCCATCCAGCTTTTGAGCGACATCGATTCCCCAGAAAATCAACGGCATCCCAACCAGCCAGGCGAGCATATTGGCTGGAAGCCAGATCGAGGCACCCTTTATCTTGCGGCGCATGGTGAGCCATTGTGCAAAAGAAAGTACGATCCCACCCACTGCACCTAGGCCAGCAGCTAAGAGCAGCACCACCCACTGCTCTGGCTCAGTGGCAGCTACCTGGGTCGGTGAAGCCTGCTCGCTGAGGTTAATCAATGTAGTGGGCAGGTAACCCAATATGTATGCCAACAGCGCACCGATCAGTGTTGCCAACCACCAGGAGGTTCGGCGGATCAATGGGAACCATGGGTGCATTGCCCACCATTGTGCCAACCCAACCAGGGTAGCTTCGATCGCTCCGCTGGCAACCGCCACCAGGAAGGTTAGAAAGATCACAGAAACACTTTGCTGGTCTCCCAGGCTGGAGATAACGACGGCGCCCAGGAGTAAAGTCAAACCCAACCCGAACATCTCCCCCAGGGCATTGGCAGCCACCCAGCGTAGCCATAATGTGCGCCGAGCGCTTGCATTCATCAGTTTGATCTCCGCTTAAGCCCAAAAGTCTCATCACTGTTGAAAAATTTCTCCAGTGGCGCGGCATGCAGTGGCAGCACACGGCTATTGGCAAAGAAATCAAAATTGAATCCCGTTAGGTCACCCGCTTTTTTCCCAGGGATGGGCATCAGGCGGGCGGTGAGCGGTTTAGCCAGCCGTGAAGATAAGCTCGCCACGTCAAGCAGGACAGCAAATATCTGCTCAACGCTCGTGTCACCAGGCAGTGGAATGGTATCCAACCCGGTGCCACAAACCGCGGAATAGAGTAACAGGTCCATCACGCCCAGGCTACCCTCGGCGGCGCGCCTGGCAAGTGTGGCATCCTCAAGCACAGGCAGCATCAATCCACTAAACCCGGCGCGGAAGAATTCGGCCTGATCCATCGTATCTGCCAGGATGGCAGCTGCAGCCAATGAGCCATGAACCCCAAGCCTGGGCACGCCCAACCGTTCCATAGCAGTACCGAGCGATCGGTCTTCGTCTGGGAATGGAGCCAGTGAAAAATCGATCCCACCAAACTTCACCCGGGTCTGCCTTTCTATCTCCCTGGAGATTTTCGTCAAGGCTGTGGAATGCTTCTCCATCGATCTCACCAGATTCTTGCGCGCCTCATCAAGGCTGGAAGCCTGGCTGAACGCAGTCACAGCCAGGTCAGCTGCTTCAGTTGCCAGCGCAAAGGTTGGCTCACCACCCTGGTGATAAGCAGCCGGGAAGAATGGCGACCCGGCTGGTACATTCGCCAGAGCTGCAAATCGCAGGTTGGCAAATCCATCCGCTGAGATACTGCTCGATTGTTGGATGATCTTCGCACATTGACGGATGGCTTTCAATGATACTTTGCCATCATTGAAGGTCATTGTCCCGGAGAAAAACGCATTCTGGGTGGTTGCTAATGCCTCGGGGATGATTGCATAACTATCCAGCAGATCGGGGAGGGCTGGTCCGAGGGAGACATAGGCATAACCAGACCTTGCTGCCAGGTTTTCAAGTTGCCGTGCATAGCTGGCAAGCGCACCAGTTTTGATCTCAGGTAATATGCTCGGGAATGGAACACTCGCCATGCGTGCTGACTGTACCTCATAACCGGATTCAACGAACCCTGGCCTGGCAAGGCGCAGGAAATCTCCCGCCACTTCCAATTTATGCTCATTTAAGGGAAAATCTGGGTCAAGAAAATAGGTGATGGAACGGATTTTCATGCCGAGAATTCTATCAGGGTTGGGAGGTGGCGGCAAGTTATATAATCCTCTCGGAAATAAATAGGGACAGGTCTCCACCCTAGTGCCTGTCCCTGAGGATGATAATTGCGCCCCCTCGTAAGTGTGCCCAATAAGCACAAGATGATATAAGATTTTCTACCTGACTAGAAGATTTTTCTCCTTTTTTCCGAGATCAATACTTAGCAGTGTTTCATTATCACTCTAAATTCTATCCAACAGACGATAAGCTTCATCTGCCATAACCGATTCAAAAGGCTTAGGGGTGATCGCAGGGTAATTGTTCTGTGGGGCATACTCATACTCTCGATTTAACTGTTCGCTCAGGTGCACCAGCTTGGATAAACCCACCCGGAAGGCTGCCGAGGTAACATAACCAAAGCGTACCAATTGTGTGTCGAACCGGCAGCCGCTATCCTGCAATCCATTGATATAACTTGTGAAAAGCGTCTCGGAGATATCATGAAGCCGGTAGCTCTTCAAGTTCATATAAGTGCCATAGACCAGCTGACCCAGGTCATCACCCAACGGCTCGATGCCTGCCAGTGACCAATCCATCGCCACGGTTTGTTCCTGCCTGCGGGGTGTATGGTGCGAAATAAAATTTGCCGGGTTCGTATCACCATGTGAAATGGTCTTGGGGAGCTGGTCAAGCTTGGCAAGGAAGCGCTCTTTATCCTGCAGCATACTTCTGAAGCTGTCCAGCTCGGGGTTTGGAAACTGCTGCCACACCTGAGGGTGATCCCATGGAAAATCCTGCCAGGCAATGCTGTTTAGCCATTGGCGGATTCGCCTCCTGCTGAGCCATGGGAAGGTAGGCAACTCGCGCCGGGAAATATAGATGCCATTCAACCGGCCCAGGTGACGAGCAGCGAGGGCATAACGGTGTAGAGGCCAGGCACCTGAATAGGTGTCCTTGACATCCTCCAGCCACATCCCCGCAATATTTCCGGGCATCTCCACGGCATCATAGCAAAGGGGTGCATCGATGCCTTCGGGTAAGCTCTGCAGCCAACCGGACTGGTAGATCAATAATTCGCGCTTCCAGTAATTCCAGTGTGACTGGTCATCAGCTTCGCCGAAATTCACAAAACCCAGGTTGGCAGGGCTTTGAATGACCTTCAGAATAACCGACCAGTCCAGCCATTCACTCCGGTCCACCCCCACACCTTCAAAGCGATACAGCCCCACGCTGACCGGGTTTCCACCTCTGCCGTCAAGATTGCGCGCTCGCCAGCCCTGGATCTGGAAATTATTCCGTTTCAACGATTGCCGAACGATGGCTGACAGCCTGGATTTATTGATCGAGCGTAATGCTGCTGGTATATCATTTTCCAGTGCAAAGCAACCGTGGTAATCGATGCATACCCGTAGTGAATCGGGCGTATCCATCGCCTTGGTAGAGACCATATTTTGAGCTGAGCCATGCAGTATCTTTGTGGATGAGGTAAGCGGGGTTGGTTTGGTTGGTCTGGGTCCCTCCTTGCCAATGTAGGTCATATACCCCGGGGTACTCACCCGCGGTCTGTGTATGTTGGTCCGATAGGTATCCATATGATTGAGCTGTCCTCCTTTACCCCTTGATATGACGCAAATCCATACCCAGTAGATTTCTGGATATTTTTTCCCATGCATCGACAATAGATGAATGAATGATTAAAAGTATTTTAGAATTAATTTATGCTTATAACATTGGAAATAATTGGGGATAATTGGGAGCAGACCAATAAACACTGTATGCAATCAATCATGTCTTGATTGATCAAACCTGGGATACTCATTCTTACTTTCATCTTACTTACCGGAGACTATAAAATAGACAGGCTCCATACAGGCAGCCTGTCTATAGACTACGTAAACATAGAGTTAATCAATATACGGAGCGATTGATTTTAATTAGTTATCCACCTCAGCCAGGTTGTCCGGTTTGTATCCGGTCCAATTCGGTAAGGGGCGCATCATCTCGTTGTCCTCGTGCTCCACGATGTGGCAGTGCCAGACGAACTGACCAGGGGTGTTAAATTTCGCCCGGATGCGGGTGACCTCACCCGGATATGCGATAACCGTGTCCTTGAATCCGCTCTCCCAGGCTTCTGGTGGTCGTGGATCACCGACCAATCGTGCGGGTGGCACTGTTTCACCGTCATCATTCGTTACAAGTGCCTGGCGGTTTACCACCTCGAAGGTCACTTCATGGACGTGCATCGGGTGGGCATCCGCGGTGAAGTTGTAGAATTCCCAGATTTCGGTGTCACCCACATTCGGGTTCTCGGTGACATCCTCCATCCACATTCGGCTCACTGGCCTACCATCCGGGCTAACATTGCCCAGCATAGCCTCGGCCGGTCCATCCCAGGACTCCGACATCATTTCCATGAGCGCCAACCGTCGAGTGACCGTCTCCACTGGCAGCGGTGTGAGCGCTGGCAAAACCAGGAATTGCGGAGGCGTGGTGGGATCAGGTGCTACCGCAGCGACCACTCTGAACTGTAGAATCTGACCTGTACTTTCCGGGTCTGCAGGATCGAAATCGGTGCCTCCGCCGTATGGTTCGTCTGGACCAACATTTGCGAGTACATAACTGCCAACCGGCACATTCGTGAAGTCTACGATCATATCGGCGCGCTCTGCCAGACCCATCAACAGCTGGTTGTTGTTATTGGCAGTTAGGTTGACCGGTGCGGCCAGGAAACCTCCTTCGTTGCCGATCTGCCATACTTCCACACCCGGGATCTGGTTGAAGTCAAGGATCAGATGACGTGCCTGGCAGCCGTTCAAGAAGCGGATTCGATAGCGCCGCTTCTCCATTGTCTGGAAGGGCCAGGTGTTGCCGTTGACCATGATCATGTTGCCGAAGAACTCAGGGTTCCAAATCGGTGAGAGGTCGGTTTCCGGAATGAAACCTGGAGCCCCAGCCGTTGCACCATCGAAGAATTCCCGGGAATCAGGGTAGAAAAGCGACCCATCCTCATTGAAGGCGCGGTCCTGTATGGCGATCGGAATCTCGTAGTACGTCTTGTTCGATGGGAATTTATCACCGTCCATGGGGGCCGGGCTTGGTAGAACAGCCACTTTACCTTTGCGGGAATCCAGCACGGCTTTATCGCCACTCGGGCCGCCACGGATGAGGAAGAAACCAGCCGGTCCGGCATACACATTCAGGCGCGTCATCCCGAGTGTGTGATCATGGTACCAGATGGTAGAAGCGCGGTTATGGTTGGGGTATTCGAAGGTGGCAAATCCAGGTCCCCATGTCACACCGTAATTCGTGGCTGCCTTACCCGCGAAGAAGTTATACCAGGTGCCTTCGGTAGCGTATCCATCTGGGATATTATTTGCTGCAGGTAAATACCAGGCTTCGGCGTAACCGTCACTGTCGTCGCCAACACCAATCGCTCCGTGGACATGCGATACCATGGGGACCGGTCCAGTATATCGCCCAGGTGTTTCCGTGAAGGTTGGGCGTGTATCGCGATCCGTCACGCCGCCAGGCGGGTTCGCCCAGTGCAGCGTTGGGTCGACCGGTAGCAGGTGCGGTAGGTAGTCCCCGTTAGCATACTTCAGATCGTTGATCCACTTCACCCTTACTGGGCGGTTCACCTGCGCTTCGATGGTCAGTGAGGGTGCATTGTGAATGAGCAACGGATTCCTGCTGCCTGCACCGTTCACCGACCCGTAACCCCAGACAGTCGTCTTGGGGTAACCTGCCGGCAAGATCTGTTCTTTGAACTGTTTCACCGAAATTTCGTAGTAGTCGCCAGGCTTACCTTCCATCTGACTGAATGTACCTGCTTTTGGCATGACGGGGGGGATGAGCAAGGGGGTTTGGAATTTTGGGACTGTCAATGGATCCAGTGAGCCCCCTGGTATAGGAGCAGCCAGGACACGCAACACCTTATTACGCATTGCAAATACGGCTATCAATGAAGTACCACTAATTTTAAAGAAGCCTCGTCTGGATAACATTTTTTCCTCCTGTATCGATAAATTGATGGTTAATATCTATTGATATTTTATAAACTAATCAACCCCAAATAATTGAGTAATATTGGTATTTATTTCACAATCGCCAATTATTTCGAATTATTATTATCCTGAATTGTTTTTGATCAGTGTATGTGTTTCCCACAGGCTATTTTTCGGACGGAATGGTGTTATAAGCGGCATACATTGTGGGTGAAAGCGATCCGAGCACAATTATCGTCACCCATGGTGAATTAGTGGGGACGATTAATCCATTGACCGCAGTCTTTTTTCTCTCTGGTGAAACTGATCTCCAACCAGCTGCTGCACAGATTAGATTAATCCTCAGAAGTCTATGCGACAACAGAACTGCGTACAGTTACCTTGACCTTCAATGTTGCTGTCACAGCAAGCACAGATGGCACCGCTCGTTCTGTGTATGTTGCCGGAATCCTCAGCCGCCTGAATGGAGGCTTGCCAGATTGGAATCCGGGGGGCGTGGTGCTGACCAGGATCGATGCTACTCATTGGACCATCATGCTGACTAGCAGGGAGACAACCCAAATCGAGTTTATGTATACGCTGGGCGATTGGGATCATGTGGAAAAGGACGTGGGTTGCGGTGAGATAAGCAACCGAATACTCACCTTGAGCTACGGAACTGATGGCACACAGGTTGTGAATGATACCGTTCTCAACTGGCGATTTGTATTACCTTGCGGGAATTGAAATAACTAGAAGTTAAAGTAGCTAAGAAACAGAGAGGGGCTGCCCAGTCATATATAATCAGGGCAGCTCCTCTCTGTTTTAAAAATCTCTCATGGATGTTCTTTTTCAATAACCCATCTATCTTATAAAAGCAAACCAGCCACATAAAATCTATTGAATTCGCTCTGCTGGTACATCCCACACACCGGGTTACCGATCAGTGAAATAGTATCGCAGGCAGGAATATCTTGTTGAGTAGACGCTCGCCTGTAAAGTTCTTACTAATCGCATTGGGCGGCAGAGTTAGTTCCAGGCTAGCTGGTGTAAATGTATAACCCTCTTTAGCAGCCGTGAGAGTGTACGTCCCCGGCTGCATGTCATTGAAAACATATGCGCCTGCCGCATCCGTCACAACAGTCTTGCCGCCTGTAGCAGAGATTGTGACGCCTGGGATCGGAACATAGCCTCCGGTGGTCACATTTCCTGAAATCGAAAAGCTGGAACGAAGGATGACAAGACCGTTCGTCCCATCAGCGGCGTAGACATAGCCATCTACCACTGCCACATCATGCGTCATCCCGGGTGTGTTATAAAGGCCTGCCATAATGGGTGCTGCCGGGTTTGAAACATTCACCATCACCACACCTGTCTCGCCCACTGCGAGATAGGCATAGCCCCATGCGACGGCACTGTTCTCAACGTAGTATCCTGCCGGGTGATACAAACTCACTTGAAACGGTGTCGTAGGGTTGGATATATCCACGATCCGTAACCCGTAACCGGTTTCTGAGAGGTAAGCATAATTTCCAGCTATGGTCACACCACCGGGATTCCCAGGTGAGTCATAATATCCCACCTCGACCGGAGCATATGGATTCGATACATTGATTACACGCAGCCCAGAATCCACATTTGCGACGTAAGCATAACTCCCTACCACAGCCACATCTGGGGACACTGATGTGAAGGAAAAACCACTGATCAAGAATGGATTGTTCACACTCGAAACATCAAAGATTAGCAGGCGATATAAATACCCCGAGCCAGTATCATGTGTGTCTACAACGTAAGCGTATGCCCCTGCCACAGCCATACCCCCCGGTATATCCAAACCATTAGCATAGCCTACCAATACCGGCGATGCGGGATTTGTGACATCCAAGATATTGAGTCTGTAATACCCCCCGGTATAGACATAATTCCCTGCTACAGCCATAGTCATGCAGGGGCCATCCCCATACGGTGGAGAGTAGGAGCCTACCTCGACCGGGGTAGATGGATCAGACACGTCCACAATCCGCAACGTCCCCCAATCGCAGATATAGGCATAATCACCCACAACAGCGACCTCCCGGGCATCGCCAGGAGTGTCCAGGTGACCGACATACCAAAGGGCTTCAATTTCACCACCGCCGTTTAGGGCTGCCTCACCCTGGCTTACCGCCAATCCTTCCAAGGGCGTTGATCCAAATACCAATAAGAGTACCAGGAGAACAACTAACAACGATTTTATGTGTTTCATCTCTAGATATCTCCTTCTATGTGGATTGAAGAATTTGAAGTTCTCATCCCATATATACGGCTACTGATCTACCCTTTCGCCAGTTTATCTTTTGGATCGATTGTTCGGAGCTGCCCCTCCATAAAGGCTTCCAGGGTGGTCCAATCACGAAAATAGCGTACCTCGCCGCTGTTCACGTGCTGGATCTTACCTCGCCAGTCGTTCTGTCCATTGCCCAGGTCCTCCAGCCACATGCGTAGCATGAATAATTGCGAGCTCTGCGTCGGCTGGTCCTGTTCATTTTTATCGGACATGGTATGGCTACCTTTCTACGCTCCGGGCATGCCAAGCATGCGGTGAGCAACGATGGACACCGAAGTTAGCTTGACACCAAATTTTCGTGCCATATCATCCATGGGGATGGCTGAATCATAAGTTTCCATCCCAGCTAGCATGGGTGGGACGATTTCTGGTAATCCGGGGATCGGTTGACCAGGGGCAACAAACTGCAGGGGCAGCGACTGTCCTAATACCTGTCCAAAGGTGCCAACAATACCGCGCCAGGAAAGCGGGTCTGGTCCGCCAAGAACTAATTGCTGGTTAATTGCCGTGGAATTGCCCGCAGCTGCCACAGCAAAGGCAGCCACATCTGCTACCGAGATGAGCGAATGGAACCGGTTACCTTCTCCCACCAGGGTAACCGGGAGATGGGCTTGTAACGGTATGCCAACCACCATGCCTATCCAGCTTTCCATGAAGAAATTAGGGGATAGAATCGTATAGGACATCCCGCTTTCACGGAGTGCAACTTCGGTCTCAGCCTTAGCCTTGAAGAGGGGTACGGGATGATTCAGGTTTGCGCCCAGGAAAGATATGAAGATGAATTGCTTCGCCCCCGCTGCCTTAGCTGCCTCGATCAGGTTACGGTTGCCCTGGCGATCCACGCTATCTACTGTATCTTCACCGCCACGCATGGCCGAGTTGGCGGTCGTAATGACAACCTCGATACCGTCACATGCCTCAATGAGCGATGCACGGTCTTTGAGGTCAGCATAGATTGGCCGTGCGCCTGCTTCAATCAAAGATCTAGCCGACGTGGCCATCCCTTGTAGAGCCATTTGTTCTGATGGTGAGTTACGGCGTACCAAAATTCGAACTTCTTTACCCGCCTTTAACAACCGTTGAGTGATCATGCCACCTAAAACTCCTGTAGCACCGGCAATCAGTATCATGACGATCCTCCTTTTTTATTTTTATTTCGTTGTTCTGCTCAAGTTACACGCGTCTTCAGTGCATGGTTGTGGTACCACGACACGTAATTCGGTACCGTCACACCTTACTCATTTAGTAGCCTGTAACGGATGAAACGACTTCATTAAGATCAGTCCCAGCCAGCTTCATCACGCTTGCGATGGTTCCACCGAACATTAATCCCAAGAGCTTGACATTAAGTTGTGAGACCAGCACCTCCCCTTTTTTATTTTCGTAGATCCCGATCGCTAGGGGCATGAATGCTGTAACACCCCGATTGGCATCATCGGTAAGGATTTTCGAAGCATAACGTGAATTGCAGACACTCATGCTGCAAACTCGTTCAATAGCTCCAAAAGCAGCTGTGATCTCCTGGTAGTCTCTCATAATCACCAGGTGCCAATCCTGTTTCTTTTGAAGATTTTCTGTCAGGATTTTTAATGTTTCATCGTATCCTCGTTTACTTTTGTGCTTATTCAACATCAATGCTGGCATGCAAAACCATACGGCTAATCCCATGAGCAGCAAGCCGACAATTACCCCGACGATGACTGAGACCACGTTGCTTGCCATTAGTTTCTCCTATTCTTAATAAGAATTCTTATTGCACCAGGAGAGGGAAAATTTCTCCCTCTCCTATAAAAATTATCCAGGCCAAGATTCAAGCAAATCAGCTCAATCAATATGTGCCGTGCCTGAATACGTAGCCACAAGATGGCCAGTTGAAAGGTCAAGTGTTGCATAGGTTGTTCCGACACCATGCAATTTTTCAAAGGCACCTGTACCCGAGATGATGACGAACCGCCCCTGAGCTACCCCGGTGATCTGTGAAGTCCAAGTCAGCTGGGCTTGAAATTTGATCGTAATGCTTCCTGCTGTGCCCACCAGCGTCTTGACGCCATGAATGGTATCGCTGGCGGTAAAGAACACCTCAGAAGCAGTGCCAGATTCTGTGAACACGTCTCCATTTGCATTAAAAGTCCCAGTAGCTGAATTCGGTCCAGTCAGATAAAGATCTGCGGTGATCACCGATAATTCAGGGGATGTTGCTTGCGCAGGTATAGGCAGTGCCAACAAGATGCATGTGAGAACGAATAACACAGTGATCGAAATTCTTGTTTTCATTTTATATCTCCTTTTCTTGGTCTAGCAGACTATATTTATTGCTTGTCCACCTTGCTTGGTGACATAATAGCAAAAATACCGTTTACAAAACGTTTGGTGGAGCGTTTATGTTAAGTGAATTATTAGGAGACGCGAATGCTGGTTATACCGGAAGGAAAATGCAAGGCATGACCACAAATAGAATGAAATGTATAGATGTCAGTTGGGGGAGGAATGCTGCATAGGGTTGGTTTATAGGTAGCCTATTTCACGGGCTATATCAACTGCGCATGCCAGGTGCTGAGATGCAGCCTGACCCTGTCCGTTCTCTTTTGCTTGAACTGCTGCCAGCAGGATGTGATTGAGCTCGCCTGGCAAGAGCTGTTGTAGAGGATCTAGGAGCATCTTGATGTATAACCAGGTTTCATCATCAAGTCCATGTATCATCGCCGCGCCAATTAGTGGCCAAAGTGCCTGCCATTGAAAGGGGTACACGAGTGGTGAGTGCTGCCATATTCTAAGTGCTTCCAGACCTCTTTGTTCAACCGCAACATAATCACCCCTACGCCAGGCGAGCCATGCCTGGTTACCTTTCGCAGCCGCCACATAGTCTGGCATGTGGGCATTTTCAGACAGCTCTTGAGCACGTAAAGCATATTTCAAAACACTGTCTATTTGATCACGGAAGCGGTATAGGACAGTTAAATAGGTCAGACTGAGGCTTTGCAGCGGCACAATACCAGAGGTTTCAGTCAGCTCCAATGCTGCTCGCAGGCCTGCCTCGGCTTCCTCAAATTCTCCTCGCCATAAGTGGAGAAACCCTGCCTCAAACTGGCATTCGACCATGGTTTTGAAGTCACCCCAATCACGGCTTGCAGCCAGGGCTTCGTTCAAGTCCACCATCATCGCGTTAGATACTGTATATCGTTCCCGCCTCAAGTGCAGCAAGCAGGAAGCCATCAGAAATCGCGCCCGACTGGCAGGTCCCCCAATCTCTTGCACCACGGGCTGCGCCTTATTCACCAAGGTTTCCATCTCAGGCCACTGAGCCAGCCAATAGTGCGCCCATATCCGTTCGACCTGTACGTCAATCCATTCTCTCAACCAGGCATTGTCTTTTGTTTCAGGCACTTCACCTAGAGCGCTCTCAGCCTGGTTGTACATTGCTAAAGCGTCTGCATAAAGCCTTTGTTCACGCAAGACCACGCCAGCTTTTCGATGCAGGCGCGCGGCCTGTATTCGATCGCCGTGGGTGACAAAGATGCGAGCTGTCTGATAGGCGTCGAGTGACTCCGCATGCTGTGCCCTTAGCTCAAGAACGTCACCAAGTTCCTCCCAGATAAGGGTAATTACCCCATTGTCGAGTTCGCTTCCGCCCATGTTTAACACGTGATCCTGCACAAGTTTCAGGGCATGCTGCAGCAGGGAAATGGCTTCGTCATTGGCATAAACCTGGCGCGCCATCTTGGCTGCTCGCAAGTAGTATGGAATCGCTTTTTCAGGGAGATTGGCTTGCTCATAATGGGTTGCTACTTGATGGCAAACAGGGTTCAGATCCGTCATGTAAAGGGTCTCTAAACCTTGAGCGACATGATGATGAAGTAATCGCCGATGTGCGGCACTCATCCCCCGGTAAGCCACCTCCCGCAGCTTGTCATGGCAAAAGTCATAGGCATCGGCACCATGTTCCCGCACAATACGCCTCTGCCACAGCTCATCAAGCTCGTGGACCAAGGTATCTTCATCACAATTACTGGCCTTCGCCAGGAGCTTGAAACTAAACTCGCGACCGATTGTAGCAGCTAATCCGGTAAGTTCACGGGCTGGGGGTGAGATCTGTGCCAGGCGCGCTTCAAGCAAAGCCTGTACTTTCGGTGGCAATCCCATCTCACCCACGCGAGAACCATCGAGCTCAATATCAAGCTTCTTGCCATAAATTGGAAACCCGGCTCTCACGGTTTCTATAACAAATAATGGATTACCCTCTGTCTCCATATATAAAAGGCGAGCGGTTTCATCGCTTATATCTAGTCCGGCAACTATTGTTGCCAATGCCTTAGTAGCAGCTTCATCCAGCGCCTGCAGGTTTACCTCGGTCACTCGTCCTTCTTTACGTAATGCCTGAAGTGTGGATACCAGCGGATGATTTTCATCTATCTCCTCTGGTCGGTAAGTGCCGACGACTAATATCTTCGCTTCGCGATCAAAGCGTAAAAGGAAATGTAACCACTCCAGAGTATCGCGATCACACCATTGGAGGTCGTCAATTGTCAGTAAGAGGGGTTGATTGGTGCCAAGAATGGCACGCGATAGCGCTTCAAAAAGGCGCTGTCGTTGCCAGGCTTCAGTTAGTGCGCCGGGTCTGGGTATGTCTGGTCTCTGGGTCAGTATTTCCGGTAGCAACCGGGCCACTTCTACAAGCCAAATATCTTCAATTGGCATCAAAGGATGGGCTCGCAACCAGGCAGATACCGGAGCATAGGTCAGATCGCCTTCAGCCGCATAGCAACGGGTACTGGAGCTGACAATTCCTTGGCGAGCTGCCCATTGTAATAATTCTTCAACCAACCTGGTCTTACCAATTCCAGCTTCTCCACACAGCATGACAACCCGTGCATCTCCACCTGCAACCACTGTGCGCCAGGACTGCAGCATCAGTGTCCACTCTCTTTCGCGACCAACCACGGGTGAAAAAGCCGTTGTTCTCTTTATTGTTGACGATGTTTTTGCTCCTAGCAGCAGTTGGTATGCCTCTCGGGTTGCTGTGCCTGGCTCAACACCCAGCTCACGTTGTAAAACAGTCGCACAGGTATGATAGACGCGTAACGCAGCAGCTCTCTCACCACTTAATGCATGGAGACGGATAAGCTGTCGATATGTGGCTTCGTGCAAAGGGTCATATTGAAGCAGGCGTTGGGCATTACCAATAGCTGCCTGGTAGTCGCACTGATCCTCAGCGAAATGAATTAATTGTTCAAGAGCACTGAGGTATGCGTGCCGTAATCCTTCGCGTAGGGGAATGATCCAATCATCATAACAACTGGGCAGTAAATCCCCCTTATATGTGGAAACCACCCTCTCCAAAGCTCCTCGAGCTGTAATCGAATCACCCATCCGTTGGGCTTGTTCTGCATGAGATATCGCCGTCTTAAAAACGATTACATCCAATATAAATGGGGTATCGTTCCGCCACTCCAGGGTTTGAACTGTTGAGTCCAAATAGGTGTCAGCCTCTGGTAAAGTCCGCCGGAGGCTATGTAATAGGTTTCTCAGATTGGTGCGGGCTTGGGCTTCAGATGTATCGGGCCAGAACAAAAAGGCCAGGTGGGCTCGGGATTGAGGAGCATCCCTGTGTAGTATTAAATAAGCCAGTAGAGATTGAAGCCGCGAAGTATTAACGTCCTTAACGGGCATATCGTTATAGCTAAGTTGGAAATCACCCAACAGCGAAACGCGCAGCATTGGAATCGAGTCCTCCCTATATTTAATAAAACCCCAGCAGCGATATGTTATTTTACTACGACTTGTACTCAACAAATAGCCTGTCGATCACTCCCCTGGCTTGAGGTCGAAAATATTTACATCTATTCCTGGCTCTCGATCGTCATCCCAATTGGATTAACAAATCACGATAAGCAAGAGCGATTATTGTAACAATAACTATTTTATTCCTGGAACAAAAGTAGGATTCGCCATGGCTACCCAACTCATTGGAGCAATTATGGCATTATCCTTTAGAATTTCACTGCGGAGGCATCCTTCCAACAGCGTGATGGCAGAGAAAGCATCACCTCTAAGAGGCAAATTTGCATAGGCGGTAGAATCAACCGGATATTACTGGGAAAAACCAAAAGGTGGACAGAATCTACTGAAATTCTGCCCACTCAAGCAGGAAAATCCCAAAACCTTTTTCAAAGCTGGTATTCAGTTAACGAAACTGCACATAAACCGCTGAATATTGTTTAGACCAACCTTACTCTGCCGGGTTTTTATTCATGCCCCGGGTGTTATCCTCGATGTCCATCAGCAGGTAAACACCCTCAGAGATCAGGCGTAATACGATCCAGAAAAATCCGCCCAGAAATAAAGGAACCAGGTAGGTTGGTAGGGTAAGCACAAACTGCTCTATCTGTATAAGCTTAGTTGCCGTCAGATAGACCAAATACAAGATGATCGCGACGACTACACCCGATAGGGCTAAAAACACCCAGGACAACCAGCCAGTGGTCGTTGCAATGCCTAAAAGCGCTTCCTGATCATGATAAGTATCAGTTTTCTTCTTAATCACATCGTCTATTACACTCATTTGATCTGTCATATCACTCCTCTTCCGAATTTTAGCTGATCAACCTGTTTGTTATATCCCCTGGTCTTTTAGGCTGCGTATATTATCCCAGATCATCACTGGTTGCCCGGTATATGATGATTTTTGTGTCATAGCAAATTATAGCCTGAAATTCACCCATTGCTCAACAATACCGAAATAATCAAATCGATGGAAACTCCAGGCTGTGAGGTACAGTTATAATTGTGTATAGAATTCACAAGTATCAATAGGTTCCAACATGTTCTTTTCTAGAGGATACCCGAAGCCAAAAGATCGCGATGCGGTGTAGAAATTAGCTGCAACTATTGCTGATAAACATAGGAAATCCAGTTAATGTAGTTGTTGCAAGTTCGGGTAGTACCTGATAGGAGGAGCGTATTTATGTCATGGTTGCCGTCTTTTCATTTGGGCTTTTGGAATGCCTGGATTCTGATGCTTTACATTCCTCTACTTTCTCCTGTCATGAAGTTGGTGGATAAAGTGCTTGGTACAAGCATGATATATAAGAAGTTGGGTGGTGAGGTGCAGTATCAGAATGGGGAGAAAAAATCCTACCTATTCTATATGTTTATTCTGCTTATGCTCCTGTTGTACTCAATATTTCTTCCACTAAAATTTGGAACTTGGTGGTTCGTGGTAGGTCTTGCGATTTATCTAGGCAGCCTGGCGATTTTACTGGCAACATTTGTCAATGTCGCTACCACTCCCATCGATCGACCCTTCACTCGCGGCATATACCGCTATTCAAGGCATCCCGCGTATCTCGCGCAATTTTTAACTTTTTTGGGGACCAGTGTGGCCTGTGCTTCCTGGTTTTTTTTATTGCTTGCATTCGTTTCTCTAATCTTGCAGAATTCAACCGTCATCGCTGAAGAAAGGGCGTGCCTTGACACATTTGGGTTTGAATACCGGGAATACTTAAATCAAACTCCCAGATGGATCGGGATTCCGAAATCATGACGAAAGGGTAATAGGAGCTAATATGTATATCGATTGGGATGAAGTAAAACGGAAATTATCCCCAATTAAGGACTACGACGATGTATGCCGGCGTTTGCGGGTTTCTTTTTCATATCCGTTCGTGCACCAGGCGTTCAATTTTACACTTCCAGAGCTGATCCAATATACTCAAAAGCTATTAGGAGGTGATTCGCTCCAGCGCTACACCGATTACGAATCAATGTTAGTTAAGATATTTACTGAGTTACATCAGGTTGGTATACAAACCCTGGTGGATCTTAAGGAACGGACATCCTCGCAGCAGAATTTGGAGCTTTTTGTTCAGCAAAGTGGAATTTTGGTCTATGATGTGGTAGCTGTGCTAAAGTATCTGATCTACTGGTTCATTCCACCCGAGAAATATCTTGGCGGGCTAGTGCGGAACGACTTGTCTATAAGCGATGCGATCAAGGTGCTGGCCGGTTCAGGGATTCGAACCAACCTACAATTATTACAGGCAGGGATGACTTCTGCCGGGCGTAAGTCTCTGGTTGACTTTACCCGGCTGCCAGAAGAAGTCATTTCGGAACTGGTAAACCGGTCAGATTTCTCGCGTCTGCCCTGGGCTAGCAAAGCCACCATATCAAATATCATCGGGGCCGGATACCCAAGCCTCGAACGACTGGCAAACGCCAACCCGGAGCAGCTGTATGCAGACTTCTTCCGTTATGGCGAAAGCATTGGGAAAAACCTAAAATTGGGCAATGAGATTGAAAATAGCCACCGCATCGCGAAAATCGTGCCTGTATTGCTTCAAAAAGATTAGTTTGCTCATAAAAAAGCCAGCAATGCAGGTTAGAGCAAGGTGGTTGTATTAGAGGGCATGGGTAAACACAACAGGCGGATTGTATCCCCTTAAAATCATGTATAATACCTGCTAATGACTCACGACCTGTATAACGGTTATATTCAGGGGCATCCAATTTAATTCTCAGGCAAGGTAATATATTAAAAGGAGAAGGCATATGAGAAAGATTATCTTCTATACTTTGATCATTGTGGCAATATTGATTTCGAATGTTTCTTATGCATTTGCAGGACCAGGCAATAATCAAATCGGGATCAATGTCGTGCTCAATACGGATATCAGCAGCACCATCCTGGCCCAACTGGGTAGTTATGGCAAGGTCAATGATGTACTTTATGAAATTGACGCCTTGACGATGAAAATCGCTGAGCGAAACCTGGCTACCATCCAGGCATTACCCTTCGTCGCAGCTGCCAACCCCGATGCAGTACGAAACGGGGCTCCGGTCGATACCGTTGCAGCGACGGATTTCATGGATGGATTGAGCACCTGGGATCAGGATGCAATCAATGTGACTGATTTTGGATTTAACAATCGCCAGGTAGCCTATGATGGTACTGGCGTCTATGTAGCAGTGCTTGACACTGGTCTGGTTGACTCCTGGCGCCAGTACTTCCCGCAGGAACGTATCGCAGTCGAATACGCCAAGTCGTTCGGCGGCGGTGGTGGCGAAATGGGTAATGTGTCTGAGCAGCCCAACAAATGGGAACACGACCAGAACAGCCACGGCACGCACGTCACCAGCACCATCCTGGGGTATAGCCTTGACGGGACACCAGTAAATGGCGTCGCCCCCATGGCCAAGGTCATCCCGGTTAAAGTGCTGAACCAGAATGGCAGTGGTTGGTCATCCGTGGTTGCACGTGGTATCACCTATGTTGGCGATCTGAAGGCTGGTCCGTTGGCAGCATATCCAGTCGTTATTAATATGAGCCTGGGTGGAGGGGAATTGGATGCGATGGAAAAGGCTGCCATTGATTATGCCATTAGCCAAGGTGTGATCATCGTCGCCTCTGCGGGTAATGAAGGCACAGCGGGCATGGGTTATCCTGGCGCGTATGCCCCGGTGATCTCGGTCGCAGCCTCAGGTTGGATTGGAGAATGGCAGCCTGCAGGTAATAGATATTGGTGGTACAACAGTGATGTATCAGAACCCACCGATCCTGCTGCTTTCTACATCACTGATTTCTCCAGTCGCGAGTTAGACGGTCAGGACCTGGATGTAGCCGCTCCTGGCTCGTGGGTGGTTGGTCCCTACCAGGTAAACAGCGGTCAGACATCATATTACTTCCTTGGGTGGCACGTCCATGGCCAGCCCACATGTGGCCGGGATCGTCGCTCTGATGGCACAAAAGAACACTGCTTTGACGCTGCTGAGGCGGAAGACTATCCTTGAAGCAGTGCCTATCCCCTTACCAGCGGATTGCAGGAATTTAACAACGGTGCTGGTCCGGTTGTATCAATCTGCTGGGGAGCTGACGCCACCGGTGCTGGCCTGGCAACCGCTGATGCAGCTCTGGCAGCCACACCATAACCATAAGCCCCTTGGTTTGGCCGCCGTTTAACAGCCGGTGAGACAATTTTTTTAAGGCTGCTCGAACTCTGTCTGAGCGGCCTTTTTTATCTCTTAGGGACGGTCGGTAACCGACTCATTCTGGCAAAATGAATTCATATCTCCGTATATTGGTTTCATGGATACCCTATTGAGCTCTGGCAGTACCTCCCTGAACCACAGCATCTAGCTAAACTATTGTAATGGCTTGCCATTGATAAGCAAACACATGGTTCCTCCAACCCAGAAAACCAGGCATTATGAAGATAATCTAATTATACTAATCTTGTCTTTTTGGTTATAATTATTACGAGTGGAGGAATAAATATGAATAACATCCGAGTGCAACGCCTGCTTCTATGGCTTAAGCTGACGGGGATAGGATTGTTGATCGCAGTGGTTACTACCAGCTTGCCATCGATCAAACCTTCCATTGCGTCAGTTGCAGTAACCAACTACACTTACCTGCCGATTATTGAAAAGTCCAATCTATACGATTGGCTTCAATTCAACGGAGACGCTTCCCACACTGGCAGTAACAGCCTCGAAAACCAGCTATCGGTGAATAATGTGGCTCAGCTGCGATTGCTTTACCAGGTTTCCTTGCCTGGTATCGCCGATGGCTCACCCGTGTATTTATCCGACGTAGAAACATCCAGCGGTGCACATGATCTCATTTTTGTGACCACACGTTCGGGGTACATTGCCGCGTTGGACGCGCACTCCGGGGCACTGATCTGGTCGAAGCAATACGGAGCCGCTGGGTGTCTGATCAACAATAATCAAGCCCGTAATGAACCCTGTTACACCACCTCCTCTCCTGCTATCGATCCGAATCGGAATTACGTCTACAGCTATGGTTTGGATGGTTATGTACATAAATATGCAGTCGGAAATGGAACAGAGATCCTTTCGGGTGGCTGGCCGGAATTGACCACCCTAAAAGGTTATGACGAAAAAGGATCGTCAGCTCTTAGCATTGCCACTACCCCAATTGGGACCAGTTATTTGTACGTTGCGCATGCCGGGTATCCTGGTGACGCAGGTAACTACCAGGGGCACATCACCGCCATCAATCTTGTGGACGGCACTCAGAAAGTCTTCAACACCCTGTGTAGCAATCAAACTGTGCATTTTGTAGACTCACGCATTCTCACGGGTTCAGATTGCTATCCCGAGACGATGGGCGCGCTTTGGGCTCGGCCTGGTGTGGTCTATGACCCTTATAATAACCGGATTTTGATGACCACTGGTAATGGCACCTTTCAACCCGCAAGTTTCATGTGGGGTGATACAGTTTTCAGCCTCAACCCAGATGGCACAGGCATTGATGGCAGCCCGCTGGATAGCTATACACCTGAAAATTACCAGTATTTGGAAGATACCGATCTGGATCTAGGCAGCACCGCTCCCGCCATCCTGCCGCCTGCCAGTGGAAAATACCCCCATCTTGCAGTCCAGGGTGGCAAAGATGCGCTGCTCAGGATGATCAACCTGGATCAATTGAGCGGGCAGAGTGGGGTTGGACATATTGGTGGTGAAGTGTTTACGATGCCCGTGCCCATGGGTGGGGAGATTCACACCCAACCGGTTGTCTGGGTCAACCCGGCCGATCACAGTACCTGGTTATTTGTCAGCAACACATCTGGATCAGCAGGTCTTCAATTGACCATCAGCCAGGCTGGGGATCCGAGCCTGTCCTTAAAATGGACGGGTACTTCAGGCAGCTCTCCTCTCCTGGCTAATGGGGTGGTGTATCTTGCTCACAGTAATCTCATCTCCGCCCTCAATGCGACCAATGGTGACCTGTTATGGTCAGACACACGGATTGGTCAGATCCATTGGGAAAGCCCGATTGTCGTTCAAGGTGTGCTCTACATCACCGATCAAAGCGGAAATCTGACGGCTTACACCCTTCCATGAGGGATGATCAGTTCACAGATACGATCATCACCTCTTTGTCCCTTCGAGTGATTCTGGCGAAGAAACCCTTGCCCAGCTAAAGGTTTGTTTCCCATCACTGGTAATACTCACCCAAACATGATTTCCAGAAAATCAATGGGTTGGAGCATATTTGGCTGTGTATATATAATTCAAACCTGAGTAGTAGCAATGTTGGTCTTTGATACGTATTATCAATATAACCAACACATCACTACTACCCCAGGTTATCGATTAATCATTGGAACAAATATTTTATATATCTCGATTGTACTGTAATAGCCGAAGACAACTCCTTCGTCAATTTCGGGATGGTCGTATAAATATGCCGCAACGAAGATATCACTCAATCCATCATTATTTACATCTGCGACACCAGCATCATCCCTTCCTAACCGGCCGTTGACTTGATCACCGTAACCCGCATAATCTGCATTAGCAGGAGTACCGTTCTCACCCATACCAATTGCGGATCCAGTCCAGATGAACCAGGCTCCAGCGCCAGCCAGAGGCTGCCCTTGAGCATCGAATGGATACCCATAAGCAGTAGCAAGCAGATCTGCATAACCATCACCGTTAACGTCCCCACCGGGACGTACTACATAACCAAGGGAGGAAGAGCTATTCACTTCTGCAGTCCAATCGGCATTGGTCGGGTCGCCTTCCGGACCAAGTCCATCGGCCGATCCATACCAGACAAAAACCTTGCCTTCGTTTACTTCGCCGTTATCATAAGCAGAAGCGCCAACTGCAATATCATCAAATCCATCATCATTCAGATCACCTACACCATCCCCCGCATACCCGAAGCGCGAATCAGCTTGAGCGCTTACTGCTTTCCAATCAGCATTCGCGGGGGTTCCCAAGGCTCCCAGACCAGTTTCCGAACCGTAGTAAACAAAGACCGCGCCCTGGTTGGCTACCGCGCCATCGTATAGATAAGCCCCAATCATAATATCGTCATAGGTATCTCCATTCACATCATTAACCCCGTTTACCGACCACCCAAAGCCTGATGTTCCAGGATTCGGATTTGTTGCCGTCCAATCCGCATTTGTGGGTAGACCATTGGCGCCTAATCCTCCTGCTCCCCCATACCACACATAAACATGCGGCTGCGATGTTAGGTAATCTTCTAAAGTTCCTACGATGATATCGTCATAGCCATCGTGATTGATATCCCCTGCACTAGCGGCTGAAAGTCCGAAATGAGCCCAAGTGGCATTACCCCGTGCCATCCAGTTGTAGCTTGTACTAGGCCCTGTTGCTGACCCATAATACACGAACACAGCACCTTCGTCCGAGTACGAAGAATCATAGTTATCCATACCGATCAGGATATCCTCATAACCGTCATTGTTAACATCTCCAGCACAGGCCACCTGCCTACCAAAGAAACCATAGACATTGGTATACGGTGGGTTAAATGTGATGGATGGAGTAGTGTTTAGACCACTGGTGCTGCCAAGGAATAACCAAGCGCGGCCATTATCCAAAGCCAGGGAGTTGTAATCCCGATCGCCAACCAAAATATCTTCATAGCCATCGCCGTTAACATCACAGCCGGAGGAGACCATCATTTCACGGTGGTCAGGTGGACCACTTTCACCGACTTGATTGGTTTCAAACAGCCAATTCGGAACCATAATAATATTTTGTGGAGAGAACAATGCATCAGAGTTCGATTTTCCTAGCACCGGTAAGGTTACAACCAGAAGAACGCAAAACAGTAAAATAGGGGCGAATTTAACCTTATTCATTTGCGTGCTCCTTTCGAGATGCTTTATGATTTAATCTACACTGTTTTTCCAGATTTTTTAATCCTGCTGGTGCCTGATTGTGGTTGATTTCTTTTTTTATATTGATATCATCTCTCTTACCCCACTAAAACTGGATTTTGATATAAAACGAATTCAAGAAATTCACAACAAACATGTAGTGCATTCCAGAGACCAAAAGCTAAATTTTACTCAGATGCAGCTTTCTGAATATACATACGTGGGTCAAATATATTATAGGTAATCTGACACCAAAAATCAATATAAGATTTGACGAGTTTTCCCTTTTAACCATAATTTCATTGACAATGACACCTTCCACAAACTCTTCCAGGTATAAATCTCAGTTCGATTGTTGAGAAGAAGGTGATAAGATAACAGCTTACAAATAATCAATATCATAATACTACCTTGTGTTAATTACACCCCACATCCGATCAGGCTACTTATCATCGACTTAGTAATTTCCATCATAGCCACCTGAATTCGCCTGCAATGTGAGTTTCCAAGGAGATGAGTATAGAGGAGTAAAATATATAATGCATCACCGTTCTAATCGCAGGAAGATTATCTTCAAAGTCATCGGCGCT
>CAVUOY010000021.1:0-113302 GCA_963743215.1 uncultured Chloroflexia bacterium | reverse complement strand
AGACCAGGGGAAAATCAATGGCAATTGTACCTCAGGGCGGGTAATGCATTGCAGAGCCTGTTCAGCCACCCACCTGGCAAATTTCTGATTGTTTCTCATGGGGGGTTACTCAATATGTTTTTTTATGCGGCGCTAGGCATCGCTCCGCAGCCAAATTTCCATGGTCCGCGTTTTAGGTTCAATAATGCGGCATTCGCCACAGTAAGCTATAACCCCAGCTCTCATCATTGGTTCATCCTGGGGGTCAACGACCACTTGCACTGCGAATCTGAAGAGAACTGAGCATGCAATTCATCACCCTTTTACGGCATGGTGAATCTGTCGGGAATCAAACCGGCTTGCTCCAAGGCCAATCCGATTTTCAGTTGACCTCAACCGGAGTCGAACAGGCAAATCTTCTGGCAACAGCTTGGAAATCAGTGGATATGAAATTCGACCTGATCATCAGCAGCCCATTACTGAGAGCTGCCCAAACGGCAGAGATTATCGCCAATTACTTGAAATCCCCAATTGAGTTTGACCCGAACTGGAAGGAGCGGAATTTCGGACGTTTACAAGGATCCGAATTGGAGGAAATTAACCACCAGACTCCGCCGGTTGATTTCTTCCACCCATATGCGCCGATTGGTGGGAATGGTGAGAGTCAGCTGGACTTATATACCCGAGCCAGCCTGGCCCTGCAAAATATCATCCGCCAACCAGCGGGTTCTTACCTGGTTGTCTCACATGGAGGCATATTAAATAAAGCCCTGTATGTGATCATGGGTATCACACCACAGGGTCACTACAACAGCCCCATCTTCCACTTCGGGAATACTGGCTATGCGCAACTACGCTATAATTCTGACACGCGCCAGTGGGCTATCATCAGCCTGAACAACCATATCACTACAGAACTATCTGAAGGAAATAGCGCTTGGAAGCTAGATTAAGCTGGCTCGTCTTTGGGGCAGGTGCCATCGGCACTTATATTGGCGGAAGCTTGCTCCTGCATGGACAAAAGGTCGTTTTTCTGGAGCTGCCTCCGGGTGATTCTGAGCTGAGGGATAACGGGCTTAAGCTCAATATTCATGGACAGGATTATCACATCCTGCACCCCAATGTATTTTCTACTCTTTCAGTTTCACTAGCTTTCGACACCTACGACGTAGTGATCATTGCTTTGAAATCGTTCGATACACAGGCTGCAATTGATAGTATCCGCCCACATTCCACCAATTTCCCTGTGGTGTTATGTTTACAGAATGGAGTAGATAACGAGGCAATTCTCGAGACGAACCTGGGGGAAAATAATGTGATCGCGGGTACGGTAACAAGTGCTGTTCGAAGGCGTGGAGCAGGTGATGTTTTGCTCGAGCGCTTGCGAGGCATCGGGGTAGCTGCAGGGCACCCCCTATCCGCTACGATTGTTAAAGCTCTGTCCGAAGCACACCTGAATGCTCGTCTTTATAAATCTCCGACAGCGATGAAGTGGTCAAAAATGCTGACCAATTTATTGGCAAATGCCTCATCTGCCATCCTGGATATGCCCGCATCTGAGATATTACAGCACCCTGGTCTTTATCAGGTGGAAATTGATCAGTTGCGTGAAGCCATCGCTGTGATGCGTGCTCTGCAAATTCAGCCAGTCGATTTACCCGCTACCCCAGTAAGGGCGCTCGCATGGGCGGTCAGCCATCTTCCCGCAACCTTATCGCGACCCTTGATTTCTCGTATAGCTGGGAAAGGCCGTGGTCAAAAGATGCCGTCTTTCCATATAGATTTGCATTCCGGGCGAGGAAAAAGCGAGGTAGATTACCTCAACGGTGCGGTGGTTCGCTTTGGTAAGCAGCTCGCTGTTCCTACGCCTGTGAATCAGTGGCTAAACCAGACCTTGCTCAGTCTTACCCAGGGGCAGATTCCAATCGACCGATACTCCCATAATCCTGACAAATACTTGCAGGAACTATATTCAAGCGTAAGCAGCAGTCAGGCAGATTAATTAACTGATCGTTCCGTAATACAAGGGCAGTGGTTTCACTGGCTCATCACTCCAGTGATGGGCTTCTAACATGCATTTGACTGCCATCTTCAGCTTTTCCTCATCATTGGCATGGATGGTGAATAAATGATCGCCCTCTTTCAATGCATCTCCAACTTTATGCTCCACCACCACCCCCACCGCGTGATCGATCGGATCGCCTTTTTGCGCTCTTCCACCCCCCAATTGCACGGTAGTTTCTCCTGCATCGCGCGCATTGATTTCACTCAGATACCCGCTTTTCGGAGATTTAACTTCTGAGATCCACTTAGCCTTGGGAAACCTCTCCGGCTCATCCACATATCGAACGTCGCCACCTTGTGCCTGAACCAGGTCCCGAAATCTACTGATAGCCATACCAGATTCCAATGCTTGCACAGCCATTTTCTTTCCAAGGGCATCATCACTGGTTAAGCCACCCATTGCCAGCATCGTTCCCGCTGCATCCATACAATGTTCTCGAAAATCCTGTGGGCCGTGGCCTTGGAGCGTATCCAGGGCTTCTATGAGCTCCAAAGAATTCCCCACTGCTTTACCTAATGGTTGGTTCATATCCGATAATACCGCCACGGTTTTAAGGCCTACCAAGTGGCCAATCTCCACCATTAATTTCGCTAACTTTCTGGCATGCTCCAGGTCAGTCATGAAAGCACCCAGTCCAACTTTTACATCCAGCAAGATTGCCTGGGCGCCTGCCGCGATTTTTTTGCTCATGATCGAAGAAGCAATTAATGGGATGGATTCCACCGTCCCGGTGACATCCCTTAAACTCATACAGCTTCCCATCAGCAGGTGCCAGGTCTGCACTCTGGCCTGTCAACACAATGCCGATGCTTTTTAGTTGATTGATAAATTCCTCTGTTGATAGGTCGCTCCTAAATCCGGGATTGATTCAAGCTTGTCTAAAGTGCCACCACTGAACCCCAATCCCCTGCCAGACATTTTCCCCACCGGCAATCCGCAAGCAGATACGGTTGGTGCCACAACCAAACTGGTTTTATCACCCACCCCACCTGTGGAGTGCTTATCCACTGCAAAATGTACTACATTAGAAAGATCAAGGACTTCGCCCGAATGTGCCATTGCAAGGGTAAGTGCCATCGTTTCTCGAGCGCTCATCCCATTCAGCAGGATTGCCATCGCCAAGGCGGAGGCCTGGTAATCAGGGATTTCTCCATCACAATATCCCTGGATAAAATAGTCAATTTCCTCATCACTGAGTTCCTGGTTATCGCGTTTTTTGATGATGATATCTACCATGCGCATGGTCAATCTTCTCCCGTTATCTCCACCCATTATAATCCAGGCAGACTTTCAAGTTAATTTCAATTTGTAGTAATTACTCACTAGAATCCGGAATAATAGCAGATTTTGAGTTATGCAAGCAGCAGATTGCTCCCCGAAATTCAGCGGGGACATGCACGTCGGGCTTCGGAGTATATGAGAAAGATTGGATTTTCAGAACGCCCTCCTCCCCCAAAAGCCTGCGAGGATTCCACCCCGAGAACCAGGAGGTATTCCGCAATGACAGATATACTGCTTTATTTTCCTAATTATAGTTATTGTATGTGTAAAATGGAGCGCGGTGAGTAATTACTATTCACATATTGAACTGTTGGATAGTTATTTCAGGCGTGTTCTGGCATTTTGCCAAATTTCATCAAACATGGTCACTGTTAATCGACCCGTGAGGGTATTTTGCTGGCTTGGGTGAAATGAAGCAATCAACCACGGCAGCTCATTATTAAATTGATATACTCCCTTGTGTTTAAATTCAAAACGCGGTACCGTCACACCCCAACCGTGAACAATCTTCAAAATATTATCAAAACTGAGCCGTCCTAAGGCAACAAAACCTTGCAAATGATTCATCAAAGAGATTTCCTGCTCAAGATATGGAAGGCAGTTGCAAATTTCTATTGGACTGGGCTTATTATCCGGGGGAACACACCTGCAGACAGCTGAAATAAGCAGGTCGTTCAGGATGAGCCCATCCTCCCGGCTGATTGATTTTGCCTGGCTGGCAAAACCTGCTTTATGCAAGGCACTGAACAGGAATACCCCCGATGCATCCCCGGTGAACATCCTGCCGGTGCGGTTTGATCCATGCGGACCAGGTGCCAACCCCACCACCAGGATCCTGCCGCGAATATCACCGAATGCAGGCACCGGTCTTCCCCAATACTCCCAATCAAGGTAGGCACGTTTCTTCTTTTCAGCAACACTTTCCCGATATTCCACCAGGCGTGGGCACTTACGGCAGTTGATGATCGTTTCATTCAGTGTATTAATATCCATTTATTACCTTCAATCATTGAACCTCATCCATCAAATGATCAACATGGCGTCGCCCAATGAGTAGAAACGGTAGTTTGCTTTTTTGGCTTCTTCATATGCATTGAGCACGCGCTCTCGACCAGCGAAGGCACTTACCAGCATGATCAGGGTCGAGCGTGGCAGATGAAAATTGGTGATCATCGCATCTACGATTTGGAATCTAAAGCCAGGCAGAATGTATAATTTTGTCGGACCTTCATATTCTATCAAAGCACCATTCTTCACCGCACTTTCCAGGGTGCGCACACTTGTCGTCCCAACAGCCACAATTCTGCCACCTTTGGATTTTGCCTGGTTGATTTGGTCCGCTGCAGCCTGGGATAGCTGGCACCATTCGGAGTGAATTTTGTGCTCCAAAGGATCATTTTCTGTCACCGGAGCAAAGGTATCCAGTCCAACATGCAGCGTGACAAAAACGAATCCAATCCCTTTGGATTTCAACCCTTCCATCAATTCGGGTGTGAAATGCAGCCCTGCTGTAGGAGCAGCTGCAGAACCAGAAGATTTGGCATACACAGTCTGGTAGCGCTCGGGGTCGTTCAAACGTGTGCGAATATAAGGTGGCAGGGGAACAAAGCCAATTTTGGGGAATAGCAATTCAAGCGGCTCATTGAATCGGATCACCCGCTCAGCTCCCTGCAGGACTTTCTCAATCACTGCCAGGGGTGCCCGATCACCCGGTTTGATAGCTTCAACCTGCAGATGTTTGCCTTCTATTAATCCTTTCCCACCTACTAACGCCTCCCAGGTGCGCGTATCCAGCTTGCGTAACAAGAGAATCTCCACACGTCCACCGCTGGGTAGTTTGTGGGCAAATAATCGCGCCGGGATTACTCGGGTTTCATTGACCACCAGGATATCTCCAGCCTGGAGATAATTCCCAATATCTTTAAAGACTGCATGCCGGATTATCCCGCTTTGACGGTCGAGGATCATCAATCGTGATCGGTCACGCTGTTCGAGAGGGGTCTGAGCGATGTACCCTAAAGGAAGTTCATAATCAAAATCTGATGTGCGCAAGCGAAAATTACCCTTACTTACGGCCGATAAACCGTGAAAATAATGTCAGGACAATGGTTAGTAGGAGAGATAGCAAAATTGATGTTGCCAGTGGGAAAATGCAGGTAAATCCCTTAGCTTGTATTTGAAAATCACCCGGTAGCTTACCTAATGGTAGGTTTAGTCGCCCTGCCAGGAACAATAAGCCTCCCACTACTAAGAAAATTGCCCCAATAATCAAAAATATCCTGGCGAAAGAGGAAAGCATACTATATCCTTAACAAGGTTACTGATGGAGCAAGCTTAGAATAATTTCTGCTGACCATCTTCCGGGATGGCAATCCCAAGGTGCTCATAGGCCAGTGCAGTTGCCACCCGCCCATGAGAAGTTCGCTCCAGGTAGCCCAGCTGGAGCAAGTATGGTTCTACCACGTCCATAATGGTATCTGGTTCTTCACTGATTGAAGCTGCGATTGTGCTGAGTCCAACTGGACCACCCCGATATTTTTCGATCACCGTTGTGAGTACCCTGCGATCTAATTCATCTAGCCCCATCAAATCCACATTGAGTAGGTTCAATGCATCGCGGGCAATCTTCCTGCTTATTGTGCCATCCGCGCGCACCTGGGCGAAATCACGTACCCGTCTGAGCAGGCGTAATGCCACGCGTGGAGTTCCCCTGCCCCGTTGTGCAATTTCATCCACACCTTGATTGTCGGCGTGCACATCCAAAGTTTTGCAGGCCCGAACGACTATCTTGCGCATGGCATCCATCTCGTAAAAATCAAGATGATATACCGCCCCAAATCGAGAGCGCAGGGGTGCGGTCAGTAATGCCAGGCGTGTAGTGGCACCTATGACCGAAAAGCGGGGTAATTTCAAGCGGATCGAACGGGCCGACGGGCCTTTGCCGATCACAATGTCTAAGGCATAATCTTCCATCGCCGGATATAACACTTCTTCCACAGCTCTGCCCAGCCGGTGAACTTCATCGATGAACAGAATATCCCCGGCGCGAAGGTTGGTGAGAATGGCTGCCAAATCGCCTGGTCGTTCAATCGCTGGCCCTGAAGTGACCTTGATGTTGACATTCATCTCATTCGCCAGTACGTGTGCCAGGGTGGTTTTCCCTAATCCGGGCGGGCCGTAGAACAGCACATGATCGAGAGGGTCTCCCCGCTGGCGGGCTGCTGCAATTAGAATAGCCAGATTTTCTTTCACCCGCTCCTGACCAATCAGCTCAGCCAGTGTCCGTGGTCTGAGAGCCAGGTCAAGCCGGTCATCATGTTGGTGTTCAGGGTTTACCAGGCGTGTTGGTTTATCATCCATAAACGTGATTATAACCGATACAGAATACGTACTATAATTCCATCATTCTCATCCTGGAGTAATTACGCATGCCCAACATCTTTCCATCCATCCACCCCTTAGTTGCCCATAAATTATCTCTGCTGCGGGACAAAAATACGGAACATAAGAAGTTCCGTGAGCTGATCCGTGAGATTTCCACCTTACTCACTTACGAAGCGACCAGTGACTTGATCCTGTACCAAATTAACATCGATACGCCTTTAGCAACGACTACTGGTAAAGTTTTATCTGAGAGGATCTGCCTAGTTCCCATTTTACGCGCTGGTCTTGGGATGGTCGAGGGAGTATGGCATATGATGCCTACTGCAGAAGTGTGGCACATCGGTCTTTATCGGGATGAGAATTCATTAAAGCCGGTCGAATACTATAAAAAGGTGCCCGCAGAGCCGGATGTGTCAGTCTGCCTGATCCTGGACCCCATGCTCGCAACCGGTGGTTCTGCTGTTGCCACAGTGGATATACTAAAGCGTTGGGGCGTCCGAAAAATAAAGTTCGTCGGCATCTTGGCTGCCCCTCAGGGTATTGAGAATCTGCAAAACCATCACCCGGATGTGCATATCCATATCGCTGGGATCGATGAAACGCTGAACCAGCGCGGAATATATTCTCCCAGGCCTGGGAGATGCCGGAGACCGCCAGTTTGGTACAGTCTGATTTTTAGTCGAGTGTGGTTAAATACTTGGTGGGATCGGCTCCTGTGGCGGCAGAACTGTCATAGGCGGTTTCTTTCCCCTGATCTGGTACCAGATTGCACCGCCTGCGACACCTAAAATCGCCATCCAAACAATATTGAATAAGCCTACACATACACCGAAAATAATCTGGTATGTCCAAATTTCTGTTTGACTTAGGCTATAGTTGGGGATGCCTAAATAATTAAAGATAGATTGAACAGTTGCAGGATCCACGTTGAGAGCATTGATCACCGCTCCAACGATTCCACCCGCTAATCCTAATGCACCTGCAATTGCTCCAGCTATTGCCCCCTTTTTAATGCTTTCTCCAGAAGAAATAGGTTTATCAAAGACACCAGCAACGTACCCTGCTGCTAACCCAAGGAATAAACCTACGCAGACTGCACAGAACGGATGGATGAGCGTGCTACCAAGGACCAGCACGAATGAGATTGCACCAATGATCAAACCTGACTTCACCATGGAATACCTCCTTCACAGTTAAGGTTTTGTAGCTAATAACCTCGGTTAAAATTATAGCAGTATCTTAAGTTTATAATTTTGTCCAATAGTTCAACCTGTCATTAATCCATCACCTGTTATACAATTCAACCGCTCACAGGTACCAGCGAGTATGAAGATAATATTTTGGAAATTTATATTAATTATTTTTACAATGGCGTTCTCCACCCAAATTGCAAAGAATACTTGTGCATTTCATGATACGAGATAACTATTCCTGCACTGCTCTGAATTATCTATCCATTTGGTTGAGTTTTGATTATTAACGGATGACACATAATGCGTTGTAGAAAATGCGGTGATAAAGCGGTCATCAACATGCGCCAACACAAACTGGCGTTATGCAGCCCACATTTTTTGGATTGGGTGCTTGCCCAGGTGGAACATGCGATTAAAAAATACAGCATGTTTACCCGCTACGAACATCTCCTGGTGGCTGTCTCTGGTGGAAAAGACTCGCTCTCATTGTGGGATATATTAAATCGGCTGGGCTATACTGCGGATGGTTTATACATTGGCCTGGGTATTGATGGCGGTGTGAATTATTCCGCGAATTCACTTGTCTATGCGCGTGCATTTGCGCAGGAGCACAACCTCCAGTTGCATGTTAAAGACATTCTGACTGAATATGGTGAAACCATCCCCGAGATCGCAGACCGCACACATCGCGGTCATTACAAGCCCTGCTCTGTGTGTGGTCTTACCAAGCGCCATGTGATGAACCAGCTCGCCCGCGAGCAGCATTATGATGCTTTGCTAACCGGTCACAACCTGGATGATGAAGCTGCGATCCTGCTCGGCAACACGCTTAACTGGGTCAGTTCCTACCTCATTCGCCAGGGACCCGTTCTTGAGGCCAATCGTCCTGGTCTGGTACGAAAGGTAAAACCCCTTTGCCGGATGTACGAACGCGAAATGGCAGCCTATGCGCTTTTACGCCCAATCCCATATATACACGAGGAATGCCCTTTCGCCGAAGGGTCCACGTCTATCTACCACAAGGAAATGTTAAACCGCCTCGAGACCGATCGTCCAGGCGCTAAGCTTAGTTTCTACCTCACTTTCCTACAAGCCAAAAGTGCCGGGTTATTTTCACAGGTTGTGGATGAGCGTGCCGAGCTGGTTCACGCCTGCCCAAATTGCGGTCAGCCTACGTCTGCTCCGGGGTTGTGCATTTTTTGCCGGATGTTCGTTAAATCGGATACGCGTTCGGTTTCGGATGAAGTGGACGATTTATGACCACCCCTACGATAGCTAGCACTGACCAATCTCCCAACTATCGCTATCTGGACCTCATTACAGCCCTATTCGTCACCGTCTTGGTGGTGAGTAATATCGCTTCCTCAGCCAAAATTGTCGATTGGGGCTTCAACATCATTGGTGTTCGTTTGGCTTTTGATGCCGGTACTTTGCTTTTTCCAGTCAGTTATATTTTTGGTGATGTTCTCACAGAGGTGTATGGGTATAAACGTTCACGGCGAGTCATCTGGACTGGTTTTTTTTGCCTGGGTTTGAGCGCTTTCGTATTATGGCTGGTACGCCTGCTGCCTGGAGAAGCTACCTGGCAGCAATATGCCGGACAGGCTGCTTATAATGCAATCCTGGGCGGTATGAGCACTGGGGGGATCGTGCTTGCCAGCTTGCTCGGTTATTGGACGGGTGAATTTTCGAACTCGTTCACCTTAGCCAGGATGAAAATCCTCACCCAAGGTCGTTGGTTATGGACCCGCACGATTGGCAGCACACTCGTAGGTGAGCTGGTGGACTCAGTTATTTTTATCGCAGTAGCTTCTTTGTTTAAAGTATTTCCATGGAGTTTGTTTATCACTTTAGTGATGACCAATTACCTGTTTAAGTGCTCCATTGAGGCATTAATGACCCCAGTAACTTATCTCGTGGTTAATAGTCTGAAACGCCGTGAACACGTAGACTATTACGACCGCGGCACAAACTTCAGTCCCTTCCGTATCTAAAAATCGGTAGCCGACATCGTTGACAGTGGGTGGGAAATCTTCATCCACTCACCGATACCCAAAAAATCACAGGCTTTCGGTGATCTACCGATTGGAAAGCCCCCTCTTACGCTTGCTCCAGGTAGCGCTCAACTTCCCAATCCGTTACTTTCATCTGATACTCCTCGATCTCTTCCCGTTTCGCCCGCTCGAAAGCTTCAAGAAGGATTGCCCCAAGCGAACCTTTTACCACTGCATCCTTCTTCAGCTCATCCAAGGCTTCACTGAGCGAACCTGGCAATTCCGCCACACCCATGGTCCTGCGTTCATCAGCTGTGAGCTCATAAACATTGACATGATTCAAGGGTTTTGGGCACTCCAATTTACGATCGATTCCATCCAATGCTGCTGCCAGCATGGTGGTGAATGCCAGGTAGGGGTTGGAAGATGGGTCTGGGAACCGCAGCTCTGCCCGGGTCGAATTATCTCTGCCCTCAGACCATCTCGGGATACGGATCAATGCAGATCGGTTGATCTGTGCCCAACCGATATATACGGGGGCTTCATAACCAGGCACCAGTCGTTTATATGAGTTCACTGTGGGTGCGACAATTGCTGCCAACGCACGTGCATGCGCCAGCTGCCCGGCAATAAATTGATAGGCTATTGTGGATAGATGGAAATCATCCTTACGGTCTGAGAATAAGTTAGTTCCCTGTATGTCGAATAATGATTGGTGTACATGCATTCCCGAGCCATTGATACCAAAGATTGGTTTCGGCATAAACGAGGCGATCAGCCCATGCTGCGCTGCAATTGCCTTAACGGTATATTTTAGTGTCAAGACGTTATCGGCTGTTCGCAAGGCATCATCAAAGCGAAAATCAATTTCATGTTGGCCTAATGCCACCTCATGATGCCCGGTCTCCACTTCCAGACCCATCCCCTCCAAAGCATCCATCAGCTCCGTGCGTACCCTCACGGCATCATCATTGGCGGAAAAATCAAAATAACCACCCACGTCATGTGGCACCGGGTGAATATTTTCATGGCCATTACCCCCTCTAAACAAAAAGAACTCAGGTTCCGGACCCACGTTATATTTCCAGCCGCGTTCTAACAGCTTGACTAATAATCGTTTGAGAGTACCTCGGGGATCACCGGGGAAAGGTTTGCCATCCGGTTGGTAGATTTCACAGAAGATGCGTGCCCGGCGTAGTTCGGGAAGCGTCCACGGGAGAACGGCGTAAGTATCTACATCAGGAACCAGGCGCATATCGCTTTCCTGGATACGCGCAAAACCCTCAACCGACGAGCCATCAAACCACATACCATCATCCAGTGCGCCTTCCAATCGCCCCACAGGGATATCGACACTTTTTACTGTGCCGATAACGTCCGTAAATTGGAGCGATATAAACTTTACTTCATCCTCTTTAACCCTTGCTAATAATTGCTTATTGTCCATACATCCTCCAGACCCAACGATGGTACTTAAGATTGCTTAATCACATCCCGGTTAACAATTGCCCGCAATTTTATCACACCCTTATATACTGGTGGAAGTCTATGGAATTGGATATCCATCCTGTTAATGGAGCTGATATGCAGGAATAACATCATGATAAATTTGGATCAAAACCGAAAACAAGCTTCTAATTATCATGGAACCATATCCTGGTAAATTTTGGGAACGGTTTTTGTTGTAAAATAAAAATCATGACTGTTATCACGCTATTGACTGATTTTGGATCCGGCGATGGTTATCCTGGTGTAATGAAAGGTGTGATTTGGAAGATCGCCCCGGAGGTAAAGATTGTTGACCTAAGTCATGAGATCTCAGCTCAGGATCTATTTGAGGCTGCCTTGCTGCTTGGGCGTCACGCACCATATTTCCCGGATGGGACCATTCATGTAGCCGTGGTGGATCCTGGAGTTGGCACAGCTCGTCGAGGGATTACTGCCCATCTTGGCTCACAATATTTTGTCGGACCTGATAATGGCTTGCTCACAGTTATGCTCGCAGCCATTGAAGTGCTACATCAACCCACAAGCTTCATCCATCTTGACCGCCCTGAGTACTGGCTGCCTGAAGTTTCTAACGTCTTCCATGGGCGCGATATCTTTGCTCCCGTCGCGGCCCACCTTGCTAACGGAGTTGATATAAACCTACTCGGTACATCGATTTATGACCCGATCAGACTGGAATTTCCCCAGCCTGAAGCCATCTCTGGTGGTTGGCGCGGCAAGGTCATCCATATAGACCATTTTGGAAATCTGTCTACCAATCTCAATGGAAACCATCTGAAAGCAAGCATGGATGTGATCATCGAAATCAAACGGCAGCACATCAAAGGATTGGTCTCCACTTTCGGTGACCGCCAAGCAGGTTCGTTGGTCGCTTTATTGGATAGCAGCGGAGCCCTCGCGATATCATTAGTCAATGGAAATGCAGCGCATTATCTAAATTCGCATGTTGGCGATCCAGTCGAGATATATGCGACTGGCTTAGATCCATAATCCTTGATAATAATCCGACAATATATAATTCACCACAGGGATTACTTGGTTCCAACCCGGATTCTTCCGGGATAAACTAAGCTTAACCTTGATTACTTGCCAAAACACCCTGCCTGGGGTATCCTTAGCCGTTGGGAGTGGTTGAGTTCCGGTGGGCTCCCCGGTCTTCAAAACCGGTGGCGGGTCGCGTTGCGGGCCGCGGTGGGTTCGACCCCCATCCACTCCCGCCTGTTATTGTTAACCGTTTTGACAAAGATTGGGAAAAATTATGTTACCAGTTGAAAATGATCTCTATACACCCATTATCTCCCGGTTTCTTCGAATCGAGGATACTACCTGGGGCGATGAAAAAAAAGGATACATCGCCCGGTATCGCGGTCAATTATATAGTCAGGATTTTGTACAAGCTTATGATCAGTTAGCCCAGGCCCTGCGTCCCCAAAATATTACCCCTTTATTTCGTCTTGAGGAAAATCGCCATGTGATCCTCCTGATGAACGGGATCATTCAACCCAAGCCATCAAAGATCTGGGGGAATATCCTGTTTTTTGTTCTGACAGTGATCAGTGTAGCTTTTACAGGCGCCATGTTTTCCGCGTCTGCTCTTCCGACTAATCTCTCCGGATGGTTCAATTTTTTCTTGAGTGGTTTACCGTTTGCCATCGCCCTGATGGCGATTTTAGTTTGTCACGAATTCGGTCACTATCTTGTTGGTCGTTACCATAAAACTGCCGTTACGCTGCCTTTTTTCATTCCCTTCCCATTTAGCTATTTTGGTACCATGGGAGCCTTCATCCAGCTAAAAGAACTTCCCAAGAACCGGCGCATCCTGTTAGATATCGGGATTGCCGGTCCTCTGGCGGGTCTGATCGTCGCCATACCGGTTCTCCTCCTGGGGTTATACCTTTCGCCTGTAGATAAAATTGCCTCCCTAATACCCGCTGGTCAGATCTTTGAGGGTAATTCAATCTTATATCTGCTCTTGAAGTTTATTGTAAAGGGGCAATTACTCCCCCAGCCTTCCACCTTCGCGGGAATGAGTCCCATTATCTATTGGATTCGGTATTTCTTCACCGGGACTCCACTCCCCGCAGGTGGTCTTGATGTCTCTCTCCATCCGGTAGCCTGGGCGGGTTGGGCGGGCTTGCTGGTTACTTCGCTCAATCTTATCCCCGCCGGACAATTGGATGGAGGGCATATCATGTACGTATTACTGGGTAAGCGCACCATCAAGTTGCTGCCCTTCATCCTTGTTGCGGTTGTCTTGTTGGGTTTTGCCTGGAATGGCTGGTGGTTATGGGCTGCACTGATTCTCTTCCTCGGCCGTTCTCACATTGAACCGCTCGACCAAATTACGCCCCTCGATCCAAAGCGGCGTGCACTTGCGATTCTGGGTGTGGTCATCTTCATCCTGGTCTTCATGCCCGTGCCACTGGTTTAGCCAGATCCTATTCTTCATATACGGGAATAATGTCTTCTCAGTATGTCCTCAAAAAACCAGCAATATGGTCAATTTTCTGGTTTTCGTAATATATTTAATTTACCTTTGTGCCTTTCGTGTCCGTTGTGGTGTTCTTTATTGTGATCAAGGATCATTCGAAACCTTATGGCCTTGCCTCAACCAACACTTCCACATGGTCGATCATTCCCCCCAGGCTATATACAGTGATCTCAAATTGCGTCTCGCCCCCTGATTTCCACTTCCGTGCTCCGATAACATCTCCCTCAGCATCATACGCCACCGCCAATACCCAGAGTTGCGACAGGGCTGGGGTATCATCGGTGACGATCACATCACCAGTCACATCCGCCTGGCTTCCATCGGGGCTGATCTCAACCATCCCAACCTTCGTCTGTAGATCAATGTAACGCGCATCATCGGCAGCAACCGCTAACCCGCTCATTAATTCACTCTGCACCTGATATTCATCGGGTAGTAGAGGCGAAAAATAAGTCATCAGCGGCATGGTGCTCTGTGACTGCAGGATGTTTAATGGGGCATAGGCTTCCTGGCTGGCAATGATCTCACCAAATGAGTTATACAGCCCGATCCAGACTGATAGATTTTCCAGGCTTGTATCCAATTCATTCCTGATGGAAACAACACACCAAGCTCCACCATCACCGGTTGGGAAACAGGTTGGTTGATTAACCTTCACGGGTATAGGAGTGGTTGTTGGTAGAACTTCTGGGATTTCTTCTCCGATCGGTATGATCAATTGTAGACCTTCGCCCATGGCACGTGGATCTACATTCGGATTAGCCGCCTGCAGCTCTTGCCATGATATTCCAAACTGGTAGGCAATGCTGAGCATGGTATCATCTCCCTTCACAGCGTATAAAAACGGTGTCGCAGTAGGAGAGGGAGTGACCTGAATAATCACTTTGATTGTTGCCGAGGGTCGAGCAGGGCTGGGTGTGACCGTCTGGTAGGGTGTGAGTAATCCTGTAGCCACTGCGGTAGGCGAGATTTCCACCGTCGCCTGGCTGCAGCTGCTTATCAATAATCCCAGTCCTAAGATCATGGTCGCTATTCTTCTCACCATAGTCCATGATTATACCTAATCTCCCAGGCGTGTTCACACAGGCTAAGAATTCTCATCAAACAGGAAGTAGATGATTTAGTTTTTTCGCATTTCAATTGGCACTCAACTTGTAACCATTACGATGCTGTGCTAAACTTTACCTAGAGATACCATGGCCCAAGAAAAGATGTACAAAGCCGCCCTGGAAGCTATTGATCTGGGGCAAACTGCCCGGGCACGCGATTTGTTCACTCGTCTGCTGCGCTCGGATTCATCCAAAGCAGATTATTGGCTGTGGATGAGTACACTCGTCGATACCAGTCAAGAACGCATCTATTGCCTTGAATCTGCACTTAGAGTGGATCCCGATAACGAGGCTGCCAAACGTGGTTTGATCATCCTGGGTGCCAGGCAAGCTGATAAAAATATCACCCCTGTTCCAACGATTCGCCGTAATTGGGAAAAGGATGTCGAGAAAGTTGTCGAACCGCCTAAATCTCTTATCCACCGTCTTTGGGATAATCGCATCTCACGGATTGCTTCCATTACCGTTATTGCGATCATCGTCATCGGTATCTCGATCGGCATCGTGTATAATCTTCCCCACCCGGCTGAGCCGATGGTGGTGATAAAGGTTTCACCATTCCCCACACGCACGCCCGAACCCACATTATCCCCAACCCCAACCCGCACCCTGGTTGTACGCTCACCAACCCCAACATTTTTAGGTCCCACACCGCTGTGGATGTTCCTTTCCGCCACCTATACCCCCATGCCTCTGTACGTAAATACTCCCCATCCGATGACTGAAGCCTATCGCTCGGCGATACGCGCCTACGAACGCGGCGATTGGACTTCCGTACTGGCATTCACTGACCAAGCTGTCATCGTGAATCCAGATGCTCCTGATCTATATTATTACCAAGCCGAAGCTTATCGCATGCAGGGAAAGTATGAAGAGGCTGTACTTGCCTACGGACAGGCATTGAAGAAAGATTATAAGTTCGCCCCTGCCTATTTAGGAAGGGCACTTGCCTATGAGAAAATCAATCCTGAAGCAGATATCGAAGGCGAGTTAAATTATGCCCTCGAATATGATCCGAATTTTATAGACGCTTATCTCACCCGTGCCCGCATCCGGATTGAGCATAAAAATCCCCAGGGTGCAATCGACGATATCCTGGCGGTGGATAAGCTATTTCCAAATCACCCTCTGGTGTATATTTACCTGGCTCAGGCGTACCTTGGACTAAATGACCCGGCTGCGGCTTTGGAGAATGCCTTGATTGGTTTCAATCTCGATTTAACCTCCCTGCCAGCATATCTGACGCTAGCAAAAGTTTACCTGGCTAATCAAGACCTTCCTGCTACCATTCATTATATTGACATTTACCTGATCTACGCTGCCACAGACGCCAATGGTTGGGCGGTTAAAGCACAGACTGAATACCAGCTGGGTAATATGGACGTCGCGCTGTCAGCCTGTACTCAAGGGGTTGCTGCGGATGAAGAGAATGCTCCCTCGTGGTACTACTGTGGTCTGATCCACCTCGAACGAGGTGACGCCAGAACTGCTGTTAATGACTTTGTCAACGCCGTGAACCTGGATATGCTTAACTTTGATTATAGCGTCGCCCTTGGCAAAGCCCTGTGGGCGGATGGACGCTTCAATATGGCTGCACGTCAATTTAATAGCGCCCAGCTTTTGACTGTTTCCGATGGTCAGCTGGCTGTAGTATATTACAACCGGGCACAGATCTATGAGGCAGCCTTGAGTATGTCTAAAGCGATGGTAGATTGGAAAGCATTGCTGGCACTGCCACCAGAGGTAGTACCTGAAGAATGGCGGATTTTTGCCCAGCAACACCTGGATATCATCAACCCACCCACAGCAACCATTACTCCCACCCGCACGCCTGCGCCTACCCGGACGATCACGCCGACACCCACGCGAGTTCCTACACAGACGTCTACTCCAACAAAAATCCCCTACCCAACAATCTATTCAACCATCACCAATATTCGGAATTCTACACCCACGCCGATTCCTCCGGGCATCAGATAATGTGCGGTAATGATATCTATCCTTGATATGTTAGAGTTATGTTAGAACCATCTCGCTACTATCTTGTCATGCATGCGAGTACGCGCTATAATCTAATTGACTTAACAAGGGTTGAGATTTTAAGAGGAAAAAATGCCTGTTTATACCTATCGCTGTGAGAATTGTGGCGTTCGATTTGAACGCCTGCAGGGCTTTAATGATCCCGTTCTCACTCGTTGCCCGGAATGCAATAAGAAGACCTTACGCAAGGTATACACCCCGGTAGGGATTGTGTTTAAAGGTTCCGGCTTTTATTCCACCGATCACCGTTCGCCGTCAGGCATAGCAGAGCGTTCTGCAAAACCCGTCGAAGCGGATAAAAAACCTGAGCCACTCAAGACTGCAGTAGAAAAAGCCAAGGAAACTGAGTGAGCCAATCACAAAAACCTATGGGCGCTGAGTAAGCGCCCATTTTTGTTTAATGGCTTAGTTTTTACTATTTTGCATCGGATGCGTATATCGCTCCTCGACCTGAGCGTTCTTTGCGAAGCACCCCGTGTTCTCCGGGGTGTTGTAAAGCGATTTTTGCGAAACACCACGTAATCTCCGGGGTGCAGTAAAGCGTTCTTTGCGACGCACCCTGTGTACCCCGGGGTGCAATAAAGCTATTCTTGCGAAACACCATGTGCTTTCCATGGTGCAGGACTCGAACCTAGAACTAAGCGGTTAATCAGTACACACCCTTCTTTATAGGGTGCCGCCTAAAATTAAAAACGCCCCAGTGGTCCGGGACGATTTTAGCTCCTCGACCTGAGCATACTTTGCGAAGCACCCCGTGTCCTTCGGGGTGTAGGAAAGCGTTTTTAAGCGAAACACCCCGTGGTTTCCGGGGTGCCGCAGCTGCTCCTCGACTAGGACTCGAACCTAGAACCTAGCGGTTAACAGCCGCCCGCTCTGCCGAATTGAGCTATCGAGGAATAAAGCGTCGTGATTATAAGCGTAAGGCTAACCAGTGTCAAGGATTCGACGTTTCAGAGGACCCTGGACCGCCCACTAGACGAGTCATCCGTTTAGCACCAAAATCCCTAAGCCGTCGGTGATATTTCCATTTCTTCCAAGATGCTGTACAACAGCTCCAATAGTACTTTCTTGACGGCTTCCTTATCCTTCGCCACACACTTCAGCAATTTCACCTGTGGGCTCAGACGCAATGCAATCCGGATATCATCGATCTCCCAGGCATCCTTATCATCCTGTTTATTGGCTGCCACCACATATGGCGTAGGTGCATACGCCCGGAAGGTTTCCAGGATGTTGCGTGCTTCCCGAAACGTCTCCGGTCGTGAACTATCGACCATAACGATAAATCCTAACATGCCCTCCGACAAAATCTCCCACATGAAATCAAATCGACGCTGTCCAGGTGTGCCAAACAGATACAATACCAGGTTTTCATCAATGGAAATACGCCCGAAATCCATCGCGACTGTGGTTTGGTCTTTTACACGTTCAGATTCCGAAGTAATTTTTCGCTCAGTCGAAACCACCTCGATCTCGCTGACAGAGCGGATGAACTCAGTCTTCCCTGCATTGAACGGACCTGTGACGACCATTTTTACTGTTTGCATATACGCATCCCTTTTTCGCGATGGTTTCTGTCCATCAAATGGAACGGATCCGGTTGATAATGCGGGTGATTAAAGACTTGATCTCAGTTTTACTGCCTTGGATCGGGACGATTTTAGGCTGGGCTGGTTGGCTGGATGGGAAAGATTGACCAGTTTGAACAGACTGGACAGGCTGAACAGGCTGCCCAGGCCTGATAGTCTGAATTGGTTGCCTAGTCGGCGCAGCTGGTGCAGATTGCCTCACTACTGCTCCTTCCGGTCTGATCATTTCTACCAGACCTGCCTGGATAAAGCTGTATACAATCCTGCGTATTTCCAAGGTCATTTTTATTGGTAGCCTTGGCGATCTGATGAATTGTGTTCCTGGGATTGATAAATGCGATGACTTTCCACTCATCAGCACTGAGACTCAGGTTGCGTAGATTTACCCCCTGGCGTTGGCAAAACTTCAACGCCATTTCCAGGCTCGGGATTTCACCTTGTAGCTGTTCCCACTCACGCATCCGGCGTGTTCCCTCGATAATGAGGTTCTCAAGGCTGATGCGTACGGTAATCCTATCCTTGGGTGGCAATAATTCGCTATCAAAGCGAAAAAGACCTTCACTCCAGGTGAAAAGGCGATTGACCATACTCAGGTAATATGACTGTAAACTGGAAAGTATCTCTTGCTGGCTGATATAGTTGGAATTGATCAGGAGTAACCCAAGCTCCTTATCACTCATTCCTCCAGAGCGCTCGTTGATCGCCCTGACCTGGGCTGCACTTAATTTCTTCGCATGGTAGAGAACCATCGTTAAACCAGCAGCATCAGCACCATTGCGTGCAAATGATAATTTTCCTTCTCTGAAGGAAACAAATATCTGTTCTTGCGATCGCTCGACTACTAGGGTACCAGTTTTTTGAGCGACACTCACTAAATTGAGCAATTGAGTTACCGAAAAATCACGTAAATTGCCCTTTAATGCCATTGTATGGCCTCCTACCGCCCCTTTATACGAAGAGGTGCAAAGATTATACATTTAGAAGGATATCAAGTCAAATAATAATGCGAGAAAACTATGAAACTTGACATTTTTGAGAAGTGGTTTATACTGCTTTCACAACTAAATATACACGCACGGGGAGCCTGGTTTTCCCAGGCTGAGAGGAGATCCACAAGATCTCGACCCGCGAACCTGATCCGGATAATGCCGGCGGAGGAATCGCATATTGAACTAACTCCTCCCACCGGTAATAGGGCAAGGAGTTTTTCTTTTTATGAAGCGAGCCGTCATTTTTGCGAATGGGAGGATGGAAGCACCACCACCCTTCATCAAGGATATTAATGCATCTGATTTGATTATTGCTGCCGATGGTGGCACGCAGCATTGCAAATCACTCGCCATCACGCCGAATGTGATCATTGGTGATTTAGACTCAATTGATTCAAATGACCTGGCGATATACCAACAGGCAGGGGTAAAGATCATTCAGCACCCATCCCACAAGGATGAGACTGATCTCGAACTGGCATTATGGTTAACCTTAAAGTATGAGATTATGCAGGTGTATGTTATCGGTGCATTAGGCGCTCGGTGGGATATGACCATTGCCAATGTGCTATTACTTGCAAATCCCAAGTTCTCACGATTAAGCATTCACTTGTTGGATGGCTCACAAGAATTAATCATCCTGGGTGGGAAAGGTCAGCATAAAATTAAAGGTAAACCTGGAGCTTTGATCTCTCTTATCCCCATTACGGGAGATGTTTTCGGCATCACCACCCAAGGTTTGGAATATCCACTCAATAATGAAACCCTTTACTTTGGTGCAACCAGAGGAGTGAGTAACGTATTTACCAGTGATCTTGCTGAGCTAACCGTAACGGAAGGTATTTTATTGATCTGTCTCGAATTATCATAAAGATATTCATATTGTGGTTAGATAGAAAAGTGGTATACCATGAAAAATAAATATATCCCTGTCTTGCTTGCACTCTCAATCGTACTATCTGCCTGCGCCCAGTCTACCGGCTCACCGACCAGTACTGTCGCCACGCCTCGCACGCTAATCATCATGACGCACGACTCATTTGCGGCTTCACAAGCTGTCATTTCAGCATTTGAAACTGCCAACAACGTCAAATTGCAATTTATCGCATCAGGCGATGCAGGCACGGCGCTCAATAAAGCCATCCTATCAAAAGACAACCCCTTTGCAGATGTATTCTATGGGGTAGATAACTCCTTTTTAAGCCGGGCACTCAGCGAAGATATCTTCCAACCTTATGCCTCCCCCTTATTGTCTGTCATTCCAGACCAATATAAACTGGATCCCCAAAATCGAGCACTGCCGGTGGACTGGGGCGATGTGTGCCTGAATTACGATAAGCTCTACTTTTCCACGCGAAAGCTCCTGCCCCCCGAAAATCTCGAAGACCTGCTTAAGCCCGAATACAAGAATATGCTGGTGGTGGAAAATCCAGCCACTTCCTCCCCTGGATTAGCCTTTCTACTGGCGACCATCGGTCACTTTGGGGCGGATAATTATCTGACCTACTGGAAAGGATTGGTGGAGAATAATGTCCTTGTGGTCAATGATTGGGAAACAGCTTTTTACACGAATTACAGCCTCGCTGGAGGTGACCGACCAATCGTCGTATCTTATAGTTCTGATCCTGCATTTGAAGTAATCACATCAAAAACACCCCTGGATGCACCTCAAACCGCAGCCATTACCAGTGATGGTTCATGCTACCAGCAAATTGAGTTTATTGGTATTTTGCGTGGGACAAAGAACCTTGATCTGGCAGAAAAATGGGTGGATTTTATGCTCTCAACCACCTTCCAGGAAGATATGCCCCTCCAGATGTACGTCTTCCCGGTCAATCCTCAGGCAAAACTGAATGACACTTTCCAAAAATTTCTGGTAACTCCAGAACATCCCGCATTCGTCAGCCCGGAAGATATTACGGCTAATCGAGAAGCATGGATCAATGCCTGGACGGAGACAGTACTACGATGATCGTCAAGCACCACCGGACGGTTTCCTCAATTCTGTTGTGGGTTGCGCCGGTTTGCTTCTTGCTGCTGTTTTATTTCTATCCTCTGGGGAGCATTATAAAACTCAGCCTGGCACGATCTCAAACTGGTTATCTTTCACCGTTTATCGAAGCAATCAAATCACCTGTACCCTGGCGGGCTTTGGGTTTCACCCTCTGGCAAGCCGTGCTATCGACCATTCTTACACTTGCATTGGGTTTACCTGGGGCATATCTGTTTGCGCATTACAATTTCCGCGGTAAATCGATCCTCCAAGCATTGACGGGGATCCCATTTTTGATGCCCACCCTGGTGGTAGCGGCTGCCTTCAATGCTTTGCTAGGTCCGAATGGCTGGCTTAATATTGCTTTGATGCAGCTTTTTAAATTGGGCGGACCTCCCATTCAATTTACCAATACCCTCACCGCCATCCTTGTTGCACACGTGTTTTACAATACGACCATTGTTTTACGCATGGTATCGGATTTATGGTCCCATCTCGATCCGCATCTTGGTCAGGCCGCGCGGATGCTGGGTGCAAATCGCTGGCAAGCTATCCGTTGGGTGATCCTCCCAATATTAACCCCTGCTATTGCGGCGGCAGCATTGCTGGTGTTTATATTCGATTTCACTTCATTCGGTGTAATTCTTATCCTGGGTGGTCCCAAATTTGCTACGTTGGAAGTTGAGATTTTTTATCAAACCATAAGCCTGTTTAATCTTCCGATGGCTGCAGTCTTATCGATTCTTCAATTGGCATGCACCCTTGGATTCACCATCATCTACACCCGATTAATCAGACAATCGTCCATCCCCCTGGCGCTTAAATCCCGTACAGTCACACAGCATCGATTGACCACTCCACGCAGCAAATTGATGGCAAGCCTGCTCATTGTCACGCTAATAACGCTATTGATCCTGCCCCTGATTGCACTTGCGGTGCGTTCGGTCACCCACCTTGAACCAAATCGCGGAGAGCAAACAGTTACTGCACCTGGTTTCACCCTGGATTTTTACCGTGATCTTGAGGTAAACACGAATAACTCGATATTTTTTGCTCCGCCTTCAACTGCAATTGCCGTCTCTTTGGGATATGCCCTGGCTACCACGGTTCTGGCGTTAATTCTGGGGTTTCCAGCTGCGCTAGCGCTTTCGCGCGATCCATCTTCCCGCATAAATCAAGGACTGGATGCCATCCTCATGTTGCCTTTAGGGACCAGCGCAGTCACACTCGGGTTGGGTTTCATCGTTGCGTTGGATAAACCGCCTCTTGACCTGCGCTCCTCCTGGATCTTAGTTCCATTAGCACATACCCTGGTCGCATTTCCATTTGTAGTCCGTAACCTGACCCCAGCGCTGCGCAGTATTCGCCCGCGTATTCGCCAGGCAGCTAAAGTATTAGGTGCTGCACCGCTTGATGTACTCAGGTATATCGATATCCCGCTGATTGCCCGCTCAGTACTGGTTGCGGCTACCTTTGCGTTTACCATCTCCCTTGGCGAGTTTGGAGCGACTTCGCTGATTGCGAGGCCTGAATTTCCAACGGTACCAATCGCTATTTATCGTCTTATCTCGCGACCCGGTGAAAGTAATTATGGGCAGGCACTGGCTCTGAGCACCATCTTGATGTTGGTGGCGGGAGCAGGCATGCTGCTCATCAATCGAATGCGGATCGGCGATATTGGCGAGTTTTAACCCGGGAAGCTAACCAGGATATCACACCCAATGCCTATTTTATCAATCCAAAATATCTCTAAATCATTCGGAACCCTGCAAGCTCTGGCAGATATTTCATTCAATGTAGACGAAGGAGATATTGTGGCTTTACTAGGACCGAGTGGATGTGGTAAATCCACCTTGCTGGCGGTAATTGCTGGGTTAGAGCTTCCAGACCAAGGGCAGGTGTTGTGGAATGGGAGCTCGCTTGCAGCCACTCCACCCCATTTGAGGGGCTTTGGATTGATGTTTCAGGATTTCGCCTTGTTTCCCCATATGAATGCCTATGCGAACATCGCATTTGGATTGAAAATGATGCATATGGACCCCAAAATTATCGAGCAGCGTGTAAGCGAAATGCTCGAAATAGTGGGTCTGCCAGATTTTACCAATCGCGATATCAACACGCTTTCGGGGGGCGAGCAACAAAGGATTGCGCTTGCACGCGCCCTTGCACCACATCCACGTTTGCTGATGCTGGACGAGCCGCTTGGATCGCTCGACCGTAGTTTGCGCGAACGCCTGGTGGTTGATCTAGAAATCATCCTTCACAAGATGCAGCAGACAGCAATATATGTCACCCACGATCAGGAAGAAGCATTTACCATCGCCGACCAAGTGATCTTGATGAATTCCGGGAAAATTGAGCAAATCGGTACCCCCAAATCTATTTACGGTAATCCAGCCTCGTTATTCGTGGCCCGATTCCTGGAAATGACCAATATTATCCCTGCACTGGCTACAAAACGAGCGGGAAACACTTATGCGAAAACAGCGCTGGGAGATTTTCCGATAATCTCTTCATTGGAAGGAGAGATCAGTCTTACTGATCCGTCCAGATATGGTTCGGTTGGATGATAATGGACCAATGGTGTTACACGGCTCAATCGCTGAAATATCCTTTCGAGGTAGCCGGCAGCGGGTGATTATCATCGTAAATCACATCCCCTTATCATTCGAATTTCCGTTTTCGCAATCCGTTCCGCAGGTTGGTACAGAGACTACCATCAGTCTCGATCCAGATTTAGCGATGAAACTATTCCCAAAACAATAGAAAACCTCGCCTAGAAGCTCACCCACTCCGAGGAACTATCAATCTGGGGAACATCTTTAAGATTTTTTCCGTCTACTTCCTATAGCTTGTCGGTAATGGTATTGAGCGTATGATCAAAACTGTTTATATCCCCGTATTCATCCTGTTATTATCGTTAAGCGCCTGTAATCAGGAAGTTCCTATATCACCTTCTCCAACCCCATTAAGTGGCATAGAGGGTCAAGTGACCGAAGGACCGATGTGCCCAGGACCGGTTGCCATCGGCGATAATACCTGTCCAGACCAACCTTATCAGGCAACAATATCAGTCTTGGATATAAATAATAAACTGATCACACAATTAGCAACAGATAGATCAGGCTATTTAAACTTCCACTTTCACCCGGAACATATCTCCTCCACCCTGAATCTGACACAGCACTTCCACACGCAGCTGATCAGTCTATAACAGTAATTGAAGGACAATTTACCCAAGTGACAATTGTCTATGACACAGGGATGAGATAAGGTATTAAGCTTATTTTTACTATGGGTAAAGCGGTTAGTGAACCTCAGGATTTTTGTATTTTGCACGTTCTCGATTTACTCTTCGCCAAATCCACAATACCAGTAATGCTCCAGTTAAAACGAGTATGACTGCGATGATTACAGGAGTGATAGCAGCAATGATCGATACGACCGTGGATAAAATATCTTCAGCGATGCTGACAGGTACATTACCAGCCCCTGCGGTCGTGGCCGTTACTGCTGGTCTTACCGCTAATGACTTTGACTGCATGGATTCCCCCTGCGACGAGTAATCCCATTGCCATTGCCAGGATGGGATGAACATCTGTGATGATTTTTGCACTAGCAGCAAAAACAATCGCTCCGGCAACCGGGCGAATAACAGTTTGGATCATATCATTAACGTGATTAACTGCTGGGATTTTGTCAGCGAAGAATTCGACCATTGACAGGACGATAAGAATGCCAATCACCCACCAGCTTTCAAGGGTATTCCATGGTGAATTCAATGTGATTATATTAGTGAATTTTCCCAGTACCGCTACCACGAGGAAAGGAATATATGCGTTTAACCCCGCACTGGCTGAAAGACCAAAAGCAGAAAAAATATCCATTCTCAATTCTCCTCAATATTACCTTGATCGAGAAAAATAGTGTTTGTACTACTCAAGTTTCATCAAGCAACATTCTAGCTATTATAAGTCGAAATTAATCTAGATATATGATACTCAAGCAATAAAGGTAAAGAATTGGCAAATAAGCTTGAACGCGGTATGATTGCCGATTGATTGTCTATCGGAGGGCACAATGATAAAACACTTTATAGCCGGCTTGGTGCTCACATTCCTTTTAGTTGGTTGCGGGCAGGTTAATGTTACGCCCGCACCGACCGAGACGGTCACACCCCTGGTTGACGCAGTTACACCGAGTGCATCACCAACCCAAACTAACACGCCGACGTTGACCCCTACCATCACTGAAACTCCAACACCAACTGAGACACCGACACCTGTGAGTTACGGACCGTCTAATTTTCCGGCTAACGTAGACCCATTAACAGGCCTGACTGTCAGTGACCCTAGTCTGCTTGATCGCCGTCCAGTGGCTGTTAAGATCAACATTGTCCCACGCTCCTCGAATCGACCTGCGTGGGGTTTATCATTCGCAGATATCGTCTATGATTATTATCACAATGATGGGTATTCGCGTTTTCATGCAATTTTCTATGGAAGCAATGCCAGTTTGGCTGGCCCGATTCGTTCCGGGCGTTTGCTTGATTACGACCTGGTACATATGTATCAGAGTGTCCTCGCCTATGGTAGTGCAGATGCGCTCGTCAACCAGCGTTTATTAAATGCTGATTTCTCAAATCGATTGATCCTTGAAGGAAACGCAAACTCGTGCCCACCGACTGCCTCCAATCCTTTGTGCAGGTATGAACCCAACACATACGATTTTCTTTTAGGTGACACAGCTGCTTTGAGTGCTTATATATCATCTATTGGCGTTAGCAATGGGCGTCAGAATTTAGATGGGATGATGTTTAATCCCTCCATACCACCTGGCGGTGAAGATGGTAAGCAACTCTATGTGCGCTATTCCGGAGATAATTACACCCGCTGGGATTACGATCCATCCTCAAGCAATTATTTACGCTTTCAAGATAATGTTTATGACACGGGTCAGGGTGAGGATTACGCTCCACTGATTGACCGCTTGAATAACCAGCAAATCAGCGCAGCCAACGTGGTTGTAATTCTGGCGCGGCATGAATATTACCAACAACCACCCAATGAGATCATAGACATCTTACTTAGTGGCAGTGGCAGCGCTTATGCTTTTCGAGATGGGCAAATGTATGAGCTACTATGGAACCGGCCAACGATCAATTCGGTATTAACGCTAACCTATTCGGATGGCAAACCCTTCCCCTTTAAACCCGGCAGGACCTGGTTCCAGGTGGTCGGAGCGTTCACGAAATCGACCCAAGAATCTAGCGGCGCTTGGCGATTTAACTTCGTACTCCCTTGATAACATCAGCTTAGCCAGCCTGAACCGAGAGAATCATAAATATTGGTTATCTTGGTAGTTCGCTTAAAATCGTTTTGACCAGGCCTGGTCCCTGATATATTAATCCAGTATAGACTTGCACCAGTGTTGCCCCGGCGTCCAGCATCTTTTGGACGCCGGTTGCGTCCGAGATTCCGCCGACTCCAATCACGGGTAATTTACCGCCTGTAGCTATGTGAATCTTGCTCACCATTGCCAGGCTCCGTTCGAATAATGGCTTCCCACTCAAACCTCCAGCCTCACTGGCTAAGACAGATCTGATCCCATCCCGCAAGATGGTGGTGTTTGATGCGATAACTCCATCCATCTGGGCAGCTAAAATGGCATCCAGTGCATCATTTAGCTGTGCATTGGTTAGATCTGTAGCTAATTTAACCAGAATCGGCAGCTTACGTGAGCCATTTTTTGCGAGTGATTCATTCTCCAAATAAATTTGTTGTAATAACTGCTCCAATGCCTGCCGTTCTTGCAATTGCCTTAATCCAACGGTGTTGGGTGAGCTTACATTGATTGCCAGATAGTCGGCTTGTGTAATGAATAACCGTAACAGGTAAATGTAGTCTTGGACCGCAGTTTCTAAGGGCGTGTCTTTATTTTTCCCAATATTTACACCTAAAACCAGTTGCTTTGGACGCGGTCTTAAAATTTGCTGCAAAGCAAATTCAGCCCCCTTCCCGGGGAATCCCATCCGGTTGATCAGGGCTTGTTCTTCAGGAAGGCGAAATAAACGCGGTAGTGCGTTACCAAATTGCGGTTTGGGGGTGACTGTTCCAATTTCAATGTGGCCAAAGCCTAGGCAGGCTAATCCTCGCCAACCCAATCCGTCTTTATCATATCCAGCTGCCAGACCAATTGGGTTGGCAAAATTTAATCCAAATGCCTTGACTGGGTGGTGTGGCGCAGCATAGATCGTGCGCAGAAATGAATTTACGGGCTTGATTTCACCCGCCATTCGCACCACGCGCAAAGTTAATTTGTGGGCAACCTCAGGATTGAGCTGAAAGAGTAATGTGCGAAAAATCGGATAAATCTTCACCTGCTTGAGCCTATGAATTTCCGTGTTTTATCTATCTGTTCTGCAGACACTTTATTGTTTTTCTCATAATATTCCAGCAGATTGGATAAAGTCATCACAGAATGCAGCTTATATCCAGCAGCGGAAAGCGCTTCGGCGGCACCTGATTGGCGATCGATCAATACGACAACATCAGTAATTTTCAATCCTGCCGTGGTCAGTTTATCTATTGATTCAAACTTGCTGCCCCCTGTGGTTGCCAGATCATCAATGATTACCACTTTTTCACCTTCTGAGAACAATCCCTCAATCTCAGCTTTTGTGCCGTAGGTTTTTATCTCCTTGCGGGGGTAAATCATTGGCCAGCAACCCTGCAAGCTAATAGCAGTGGCGATTGGAAGTGCTGCATAAGGTAAACCCACCAGGCGATCAAATGAAAGCGTGTGTAGAATTGGCAGATAAGCCTGTGCTACTGTTTGAAGCAATTTTGGAAAGGATACAAGTTGTCGCAGGTCGATATAGATGGGAGAGATTATCCCGGATTTTAAAGTGAATTCACCAAATTTGATGCATCCGGCTTCCAATAAGCCGTCTGCAAGCTGGCTATAATCAGCGAATATTTTTACTACCCGCGGTTGTCGTTCTCCTCGCTCGGATAATGAGGAGATTTCAATCCTTATCGCATTAATTTTCTTACAGATCTCCCCTGCAGCTTGCTTGGGATTTGAAGCACGCGATATGCCCCGCGAAATTGGGATCAGCATTCCCATCCCATCTTCCCTCAATCCTGCCATCACTGCCTGTTGCAGATCACCTCCCTGCAAACCAACTCCAGGTGCAAGGATCCACATTTCAGGTACCAACTGTCTAACCCGTTTTAAGGCTTCAGGTTGCGTGGCACCAACCACCAGCCCCAGGTTGTCTCTGGAATTCCATCCCTGTGCCAGAAGAGCCACTCTTTCATACAATAAATGATTTACAGGAGCTTCATTGGTTTCAAAAGGTTCAACCACGGATAAATCCTGAAGGTCTCTCGCACCAGGATTGGAGGTTTTACATAATAGAAATGCGCCATACTCTGGATCAATCAGGAATGGTTCAACTGCATCGTGTCCCAAATACGGGTTGATGGTTACAGCACGTGCACCCAGTTGTTGGAAAACTGCGGTTACGTACCCTTCTGCACTCGAAGCAATATCTCCCCGTTTTGCGTCCAGGATCACCGGGATTGTCTTCGGTATCCTGGATATTACTTGTTGAAGGGTTGATATACCGGTTGGTCCAAATGCTTCGAAAAAAGCAATATTAGGCTTATAAGCTGCTGCGATATCCAGGGTGGACTCGATTATCCTGAAGCAAAACGCTTGTACAGCTGCAATCGTAGGCGAGATAAGGTCTGCCTGATGTGGATCCAGACCCACACACAACAGCGAATCAACCTCCTGGACTCGCGCGGTTAACCTGCTAAAAAAAGACATGTCTAGGCCTTTCCGAGCACCATGGCTAATAATGCCATCCTGACATATAACCCGTATTCCATCTGGCGGAAATATGCTGCCCTCGGATCACTATCAAAATCCATGCTGATTTCACCAACTCGTGGCAAGGGGTGCATCACGATCATGTTTTGTTTGGCGCCTTTCATTAACTCAGGCGTAATCACATAAGAACCTTTGACACTTTCGTACTCTTCTTCACTGGCGAAGCGCTCTTTCTGGACACGCGTTACATACAGCACATCTGTGATAGATAATGCTTCATCCAAGTTATTGTATTCGTGTTGTGACATCGTGCGTGGTAATTCATCAATAATCTCACCCGGCATACGCAGGATTTCAGGCGCAATATAATTTAGTTGTACGTTGTAGAGTGAAAGCAACCTGGCTAACGAGTGAACTGTACGACCATATTTCAAATCTCCAAGCATGGTTACGGTCAATCCATCAATAACGCCCATTTCTTCTCGGATGGTAAATGTGTCTAATAATGCCTGGGTCGGATGTTCACCGACTCCGTCGCCTGCATTGATGATCGGTTTGCTGGCATATTGTGCTGCAAGAGCTGCAGAGCCGGTTTCAGGATGGCGGAGAACGATCACGTCTGCATAACACTCCAGGGTGCGCACCGTATCAGGTAGCGATTCACCTTTTGCTACTGAAGAATAGCGCACTTCATTGATTGGGATCACACTCCCACCCAACCGTTCCATGGCTGAAGTAAATGAGGAAGACGTACGCGTGGATGGCTCATAAAATAAGTTGGCGAGGATTTTTCCCTTCAAAAGGTCGAAGGTTCCTACATGGTCCACCATTTGATGCATTTCGTGGGCGACGGCAAAAATGTACTCCAGGTCTGAGCGTGAAAATTGTTTTACTGTTAGTATGTCTTTCCCATACCACGGTGCTGTGCGCTGGTCACCAAATGGAAGGTGCGGATTGTGTTGGCGTGAAGAATGCAGGTTATTTGTCATGGGTCTCCTTTTTGGAAATTTTAATCTATCAGGTTTTGTTGCCTGATGTTCTTGCCGAAACCATTTGGAGCTAAAACTTGTCCAGCAGAGTAAACTTCTTTTCCACGTAGGTTTACATGGATAACGCGACCGTGGACTTTTCGATTTTCAAAAGGTGTCCACCTGCAGCGGGTGAAGCTGTCAGCAGCATGCAGCTCCCAATCCGTATCAGTGTCGATTTCCACCCAAGTACCCGGTTGATCAGGGATGGCGAAGATAGCTTTGGGTCTTGAATACATCCGCAGGATGAGATCATCCATCGTCAAACGACCTTCATGTATAGCGGTCAAGAAAAGGGGTAAGGCTGTTTCCAGTCCAGGAAATCCTGGCGGTGGATTATCCCCCGACTTTTCTTCCACAGTATGAGGAGCATGGTCGGTTGCGAAGCAATCAATCACTTCCATGTTTTGCCATAATGCATTCTGATCGGCAGGTGAGGCTAGACGAGGTCTGACTTCGCTGAAACCCATTCCGATTTGAGGAATATCTTCATTGGTAAGGAAGAGGTGATGTGGAGTAACCTCACAGGTCACTTTGATGCCCTTCTCTTTGGCGGCACGGATTAATAAGATTTCCTCCCGCAGTGAAACGTGGGCAATATGGATGGGTCGGTCATAGATAGCTGCCAATAAGATCACTGCTGCCATCGTACGCCCTTCAGCATGGACAACAATCGGCAGGTTGTGCGGCCAGCGCTTAAAATGTTCCATCCATAAAGACATATCATCCAAGCGTAATGGACCATACGTCTGGTCGAGGTACATTTTCAAACCAATAGTAAGTGGTGTTAACCTGCTTAAAATTTCCACATTGTCTGGCCCTGCACCCAGGAATTGTGCATAATCACAATGTGCCTTGGCACGTGCAGCAGTAAGTGCTAACTGTAAGCTTTCAACGTCGGTAATAGGAGGGCGTGTGTTGGGCATTGCCAGTACTGTAGTAAATCCCCCAGCAAGCGCGGCTGCAGTGCCTGTGTCCCAATCTTCTTTTTGGATACCTCCCGGTTCCCGGATATGCACATGTGGATCAACCAGACCAGGCAATTTGATCATAAATCATCTCCAACAAGCAAAAAAATAGAGCCACAAGGGCTCTCTGCTTTAATAAAAATTTCGCCCACTGGAGCGAGAGCACCGGGGCGAAACCGACTTGCTAAAATGACTGGTCTTTTATGATCCATTCCGCCCGATTTTACAGCGAATCTCCCATATGTCAAGGGCAAACCAGGAGTTTTTCTTTACCAGTTTATTTCTCTGAGCGAGTCAAGGGCTTGAAAATCGGTCAGGTCAAGGTGCAGTGGCGTGATCGATACATAGCCCTGCTCAATAGCGCCAAAATCGGTGCCTTCATCAGGGACCGCCGTCGGTGCATCACCGCCTATCCAATAATATGGACGCCCACGAGGATCTAGCCTTCGGTCAAGACGGTCGCGGTACACCCGTAAGCCTTGCCGGGTAACTTTTATTCCCTTGATTTGATCATCTGGAAGATATGGGATGTTTACATTCAGCAGGAGATTAGGTATATGGCTATTCCGGCTGATCACAGATACAATCCGATGGGCTACCCTGGCAGCAGGAGCATAATCAAGAGCAGCCTGGAATTCCTCGGGGGCATGCAATGAAAAAGCGATCCCCGCTACTCCCCCAATCGAAGCTTCCATCGCAGCAGTTACCGTCCCCGAATAGGTCACATCATGACCAATATTCGCATTTGGATTGATCCCAGAGACGACCAGATCAATCTTCTCAGGGATATACCCCAATAAACCCAAGGCCACACAATCTGAAGGAGCGCCATCTGATGCCCATGCGCGCGAACCATCTGAAAGCATTGTTTCCTTCACGCGTAATGGACGGTGCATGGTTTTCACATGCCCAGAGGCTGACCAATTGTGATCGGGAGCAAGTACACTTACCTGTCCGAACGACCTCATTTCTTTAGCTAATGCCAATAATCCCGGAGCATTGATGCCATCATCATTGGTCACAAGAATATGCATGCTGAGATTATAACAATAAAATCGTGCCACACTATCGTCCATCTAAACCCGAGTCTGAAATCTACGCTCACAAGGTTGCTTTCATCATCGTGGTAAAATCACAGAATAAAATCATTTAGATGAGGATATTTAAATATTGGAGGGAAACCAATGAGTGGAGGGTCGAAAAAAGCACTTGGTATAACGATAATTTGTATTTCCACGCTCGGTACCATCCTTGGGATATTTTTCCTTTTTCAAGTCTGGCATTACCGGCAACCTGTAATCGATAGTTTGCGATCTGGGTTGGATAAGTCGGCTGCCATCCTTCAGACCACTGGAGAGGGATTAACGGTCATCGATCAAGTAGTCAAGAACGTGTACACAAGTACGGTCTACTTGGATGATGCCACCAATGCGCTAGCCCAAACGATGGAAAGCACCAGCCAGTTTATGGATTCTGCTGGTTCATTTGTGGGCACAGACTTGATCAATACCATCACCAACACTCAAGCGGCATTGAATTCAGCACAGGCAAGCGCGGTCGTCATTGATAATATCCTCACCACCATGTCTAAAATCCCTTTAATCGGGATCACATACGACCCAAAAACTCCGCTAAATAAAGCCCTTGGACAAGTATCATCCAGCCTGGATCCGGTGCAGTCATCGTTGATGGATTTCCAGACGAACCTGGATGACACGAATACAAGCATGCAGATTTTAAAAGATCAGATAGCCACATTAGATCAAAAAATTATCACCATCAATAATAATTTGTTGGAAGCTCAAACGACGATCAGTAGTTATCGCACTCAAGTTGATTCACTCAATTTGTCAGTCGAACGGGTCAAATCAAACCTGCCCAGCTGGATCAATTCGCTCGCATGGATACTTTCGGCCATAATCCTGTGGTTGCTGATAATTCAAGTCGGCATATTTCTACAAGGTATCTCGCTATTATCGTCAAATGACAGCCTCCACAATCTACCCATCGGTAGCCAATCCAATCCTGTCATTTCTGAAATGCATGGGCAAGGTCCTGATGATTGAAGTTGCCATCATGATTGAAGGACAAAACGGTTTGAATTGGAAGCGCTGGCAACGCCTGGCTTCGGTTGTGGAAGCCTGCGGGTACGCTGGTTTGTATCGCTCTGACCATTACACCAATTCCAACCCGCCGGATCTGGATTCGCTCGAGTGCTGGGTTTCGCTCACCTGGCTCGCCACGCACACAAAACGCATCGAGTTCGGTCCGTTAGTATCACCCATATCTTTCCGCCATCCCACGCACACGGCTCGTATGGCTGCCGCAGTTGATGATCTCTCTGGTGGAAGGCTGACGTTGGGAATCGGGGCCGGCTGGCAGGAACGTGAGCATGCCATCTACGGCTGGGATCTGCTCAATCCAAAAGAACGCTTTCGGCGTCTTGAAGAAGGACTGGAAGTAATCACACAGTTGATGAAAAGTGATCACCCAGTAGATTTTTCGGGTGATTACTACCAGATCCACGAAGGAATTTTATTACCTCGACCACAACGCGCGGGTGGTCCACCGATCCTGATCGGAGGAAATGGAAGCACTCGAACACTACCCCTGGTAGCAAAATATGCCCAGGAATGGAATGCACTGCAGATTCCGCCAACAGAAATCACCCGCTTAAATTTACTATTGGATGGATATATTAAGTCCTTTAGCAGGAAACCAGAGGATGTCCGCCGGTCATTAATGACTGGGTGCATCTTTGGCGTGGATCAAAATGAGGTTGAGAGAAAAGTTAATCTTCGCACACATGGGGCAAGAACCGCGGATGAGCTACGCCAACGCGGACTGGTGGTTGGTACGGCAGATGAAATCGTGGAACAATGCCGCCAGCTCGCCCATGTGGGAATTCAACGTGTAATGCTTCAATGGTTGGATCTGGACGACACTGCTGGGTTGGAAGCTATGGCGAACGGTATTCTTGACAAGCTGTCTTCAGGTTCTTGATAGATTGAAAGAATTGGAAATGGATCCAAGGAATAATCGAATCGGAATAAATCCACTTGCATCTTCACCCAAACCTCTATGGATGGAATAGATACTTTCTTTAATCCCAAATCGGTGGCAATCGTCGGTGCCTCCAGCAATCCGGAAAAGCTCGGTTATGCTGTGGTAAAAAATTTATTGGATGGGGGTTACTCCGCGAAAGGTATGGTTTATCCCATCAATCCAACCACCCCGGAAATATTGGGTTTTAAAGCCTATCCGTCCGTTAATGACGTTCCTGGTCCGATAGACCTGGCCGTAATCGTTATCCCCTTTCAACACGTCCCCGAAGCCCTTCGGATGTGCGGGCAGAAAGGTATCCCTTCGGCGATTGTAATCAGCGCAGGCTTCCGCGAGGCTGGTCAGGAAGGGTTGGAACGTGAGCTGGAGCTGGTACAAATCTGCCATGAGTATCATCTCCGATTGATCGGACCGAACTGCCTGGGAGTGATAGATTCATTCACTCCTTTAAATGCCTCTTTTGCAGCCGGGACGCCTCCATCAGGACCGCTGGCTTTTATGTCTCAATCGGGGGCATTAGGGACCGCCGTGCTAGATATTGCCCTGGCAGGCCGATTGGGATTATCCAAATTCGTCAGCCTGGGCAATAAAGCCGACGTATCTGAGATTGACTTGCTACAAACCTGGGTCAAGGATGATCATAGCAAAGTCATCCTCATTTACAGCGAGGGCATGCCCAGTGGTCAGGAATTTATCCGTGTGGCACGCGAGGTGACGCGGGTTAAGCCCGTGGTAGCGATCAAATCCGGAGTCACCCAATCTGGCTCACGTGCCGTATCATCCCACACCGGCTCCCTGGCGGGGTCTGAGCAAGCCTACCAGGCGGCCTTTCATCAAGCCGGGATCCTGCGAGCAGACTCAATGGAATCGTTATTTGATATGGCATTGGGGCTGGGATACCAACCTGCTCTGAGAGGTGACCGGATTGCCATTATCACCAACGCTGGTGGACCAGGAATCCTGGCAACGGATGCACTGGAAAAAAGTGGACTGTCACTTGCGCGCTTCGAGCTGGAAACCATTTACGCTCTTGAACAATACCTGCCTGATGCGGCCAGTGCGGCTAATCCAGTGGACGTGCTGGGTGATGCGCGTGCAGACCGGTACAAATTCGCACTTGAACAAATCGCGAAGGACCCAAATGTGGACGGGATTATGGTCCTGCTTACACCCCAGGCGATGACTGATATCGATGGAACTGCCCAGGCGATTGGCTCGCTTTCGCAACAGATCGATATCCCCATTATTGGATGCTTCATGGGAGAAGCCCGCATTCAAAAAGGGATCAATATCCTGACCAGATTTGGCGTTCCCAATTACCCCTTCCCTGAACGGGCTGCCAACGCCTTCAGTGCCATGTCAGGCTACAGATTGATTAAATCACGTCCAAAATTGGAGTATGTGCATTATGAGGTCGACTTACCAACTGCCAAACGGGTGTTTGACCAGGTTCGGTCAGACAATCGATTAACAATTGGCGATTCTGAATCGCGCCAGGTCTTGCAGGCATACGGTTTACGCATCCCCAAATCTGAAATTGCAGACACGCCTGATAGCGCTGTAACCATAGCTGCGAAAATTGGCTACCCTGTGGTGCTGAAAATAGCCTCACCGGATATCCTTCACAAGACCGATATTGGGGGTGTGAAAGTGGGCCTACAGAATGCCACCGACGTGCGCGATGCCTTCGAGCTGATGGTATACCGGGCACAACGTTATATTCCTGAAGCCCTTATTTGGGGCTGTCTGGTGCAAGAAATGGCGCCTTCCGGTGGACTGGAAGTGCTGGTGGGTATGAACCGTGACCCACAATTTGGTCCGTTACTCACATTTGGTCTGGGTGGCATATATGTAGAAACCTTGCGTGATGTAACCTTCAGGGTGGCACCACTTGCCCGCCAGGAGGCCGAGGAAATGATTGGCCAGGTGCGGGCGCATGCTCTCTTGGATGGTGTGCGTGGGCAACCGCCAATGGACAAAGCAGCGATAGTAGACGTGCTCTTGCGCATTTCACAATTGGTTACGGATTTCCCAGAGATTATCGAAATGGATATCAATCCCCTGATGGTATATCACCAGGGGGAAGGCGCATTAGCTTTGGACATGCGTCTTGTTCTTAAATGATAATGCTTTGATAAATCTGACACTGATAATTATCATGTTTGAGTTGACTTTGGTAAAGTGTGTGGAAAGGGAATAACCATGAAATCACTCTACATTACCGGCGCAGAAAGATATTCTGGTAAAACTGCTACTTGTCTGGCGTTAGGCGTTCAGATGCAATTGGACGGTTACCGGGTGGGTTACCTGAAACCACTTAGCCTGCAACCCTGGCGGATAGGACACAAGATCGCAGATGAAGACGCGGCTTTTGTAAAACAGGTTTTGAAACTAAGCGCTGAGCCGTGGGAGTTATCACCTGTAGTAATCACCCCAGAATTTTTACGCGACCGGTTGGTCAATCCTGATCAAGAAGATTTGATGGCAAAAGTGGTTGAAGCCTTCCAAAAAGTGAGCCAGGACCAGGATGTTATGATCCTTGAAGGGGGAGGCAGCCTGCGCGAGGGCTATGTGGTCGGCTTGCCCACCGTTGGAGTGGTGAGCAAGCTGGGGAGCCAGGCACTCGTGATTGCCAAATATCGAGAAGAAGTGCGCATGCTCGATGATGTGTTATCCACCCAAACACGCTTGGGTGATTCGTTCTGTGGCATCCTCATCAACCGTGTTCCGGAGGATGCGAGCGAGTTCGTCAATAAAATCGCCGTCCCATTCCTTGAAAAGAAGAAAATAAAGGTGTTTGGCGTTCTACCCGAGGTGCGAGGCTTATCAGCTCTAACGGTGGGTGAGTTGATCAGATTACTGGATGCGGAGGTGCTGACAAAGTACCAGCGGGAAGAGGCACTGGTAGAGAACCTGACCGTGGGTGCAATGACTGCGGAGGCTGCTCTAAGCCGCTTCCGGCGGTCATCGAATAAAGCGGTCATCACCGGAGGTGACCGCACTGACATCCAATTGGCGGCCCTCGAGACCTCCACAACCTGCCTGATCCTTACCGGCAATCTGCGACCCAGCCCGCTGGTGATCAAGCAAGCTGAGGAATTCGGAATTTCTGTGTTATTAGTACGCACCAATACCATGGAAACTATCGAACAGATTGAAAAATTTTTTGGGAAAACCCGCCTTGGCCAGACAACCAAACTCAAGCAGTTCCAGGCCTTGCTAGACGCCCACCTGGATAAAGACAGACTATACCAATCCCTTGGTTTGGAGAAGTAACGATTGCGAATCAGGCATTTAACGGTATCTCGAGAATAAATATTCTCCACGGAATTTGTGTACTTGTATGCCTGGTCGCCTAATTCACAAATTACCTGATTGACTAATCACTCCCCACGGCTGCTGCTGAGTGATGCAGTGGATATTACCCCCACCGAGGAGAATTTCGCGGGCAGGCACACCCACAACCTTGCGGCTGGGTAACAAGGTCTGAAATGTATTTAACGCAAGCTGATCATATGGATCATCAAATGTGGGGACAATCGCACCACCATTGCAAAGATAAAAATTGACATAGGAAGCGGCCATTCTATCTCCAGCCAATCGAGGTTTGGTGCCAGGAACGATCTGCACGCCTTGAGCTTCGATTTCGGTGAGGGTTACCGGGTTGGGCTGGTGGATTTTGTGGATGGACAATTTTCGACCTTGGGCATCAGTGGTAAGCGCTAATCGTCGAAATGCATCCAGTCGAGATCTCGTGCTGAGGATCATATGGATCATCTGTCCAGGTCAAGGCGATTACGCCCGGTTTCAGGAAACAACACAAGTTATCCACATGCCCACTGGTCTCATCGTTATATACTCCTCTCCCAAGCCAGATGATCTTCGAAATGCTCAAATAGCCCTTCAGAACTTGCTCGATTTCCTCTTTGGTGAAAGTAGGGTTACGGTTCGGGTTCAGCAGGCATTCCTCGGTGGTTATAAGCGTGCCCTCCCCATCTACGTGGATGGATCCTCCTTCCAAGACGATGGACGCTTTATAGCGATCCAACCCCTCTACCTCCAAGACTTTTTCCGCCACTACATCATCCAAGTTCCATGAAGGATATAAGCCGCTCTCCGGACTACCCCAGGCGTTGAAGATCCAATCGATACCGCGGACAATTCCGTTATTGTTTCTAACGAATGTAGGTCCACAATCGCGCATCCAGGCATCGTCATTGGGGATTTCCACCAGCTTAACATATTCAGGTAGGAGATTGCGCGCATTTTCATACTGGCTCGGGTTTACCCCCATCACCACCGGTTCAAACTGAGCGATTGCAACCGCCACCTCCACAAATGCACTCTGGGCATATCGGGCTGCTTCACGCCAGTTATCCGGTCGCTCTGGCCAGAGCATCCATGTTTTAACATGCGGCTCGAACTCAGCCGGCATACGAAATCCATCCGTGGAGGGGAGCGAGGTCAGCAGGTTAGACTTCTTCAGCATTCTTGACTTTATCTCCAAGCAACTTTCTCTAGGAACACACTTCTAGGTAAAATAGCAATATATAAAATAAATGGCAGTATCGTTGAATCATTTTAACGTAAAGCAAAGAAATTTAACAGGGATGGACAGAATAAACAGGATAAAAATTTGATCACTTTAAAAATTTAAGAGGTCGCGACGGCGTGTATAATTGCATTATGGAAACGATTTATACGGAAAGAAGAGGTAAACTTAGCGAGCTCGACAGGTCCTTCGACCTGAAATTCTGGCAAGTACAATCCGCAACTGCGCGATTCCAGGCTACCTGGGAATTGATCCAGCATGCCTGGAAAGTCAAAGGTCACGATGTTCGTCAACTCCGACTTCAGCGAACTGTTGAATCTTTTCAACGCCAACCACGTTAAGTACCTGGTTATTGGTGGTTATGCAGTGATCCAATACGCTGAACCGCGCTATACCAAGGATTTAGACATTTGGATAAGTGTGGAAAAAGAAAATTCAGTAGCTATCTATAAAACTTTGAAAGAATTTGGAGCTCCATTGGTTGGAATGACCGAATCTGATTTCGCTGAGGAAGGTTATTTTTATCAAATGGGCCGTCCTCCTATAAGAGTGGATATTATGATGGGTATTCCTGGAATGGTGTTTGAAAAAGCCTGGCAAAACCGAGTAGAAGTAGATTTTGATGGGCTCATCGTAAAATTCATCTCTCGAGAAGATTTGATCGCGTCAAAAAGAGCTTCAGGCAGACCCCAAGACCTTATAGATGCTGAATTGCTTTCCAACCAGCCTAAACAAGAAGAATAGAATATCATGAACGTCTCAAATGCTATCGTTCTTAAAAGAGCCGTCCGCCATTTTACCGAGCAGCCTCTCACCGATTCAGCCATACATGCCATCCTCAATGCCGGTCGGCGATCGCAATCCTCCAAAAATTCCCAACCCTGGAAATTCATTGCCATCACCGACAAGTCCACTCTCAAAGCTTTATCGGAGTGTGGAGCTTATGCGGGCCACCTGGTAGGAGCGGCGTTGGGTGTGGCGATTATTCACGCTGATCCAGGGGAGAAGTTCCAACTAATGTTCGATATTGGCCAAACTGCGGCTTATATGCAGCTGGCTGCCTTGGAGCTGGGGATCGGCTCCTGCCTGGCATCAATCTATGAACCCGATAAAGCACGTGAATTTCTAGGTTTTCCCGCTGATATGTACCTGCGCATCGCCATATCATTCGGCTATCCGCAAGATCCGGATTTATTAATGCGTCGACCAAAAAAAGGAGGCCGGCAAACTTTCGACGAGATCGTCCACTGGAATAAGTGGTAGCAACTGTTTGCAACTTATCCAACCTTCGTGCGTAAATAATTGTGAAGGATGAAGTTGCCTGGATGATTTTGAAGGAGGTTAAATATGTCCCCAACTGAACGCGGACCCATGCGTCGCTCGCGCACCAACCGTATCTTCGCAGGTGTTTGCGGAGGCTTGTCTAATTTTTTCGGTATCAGCACATTTTGGTTCCGGCTGGCTTTCCTGATCGCCCTGCTACCCGGAGGAGTACCCGGATTCTTACTCTATCTATTACTGTGGATTATTATTCCAAATGAATAAATAATCGTCTGACCAAAAAGGAGAGACGCACAAATGGCGTCTCTTTTTGTTTATTTTATGCTGGGATTTGTCTCCATCGCATGCTCTGCCATGGCGATGCGTTTCCCAAGTGCCGGGTGTGAGTATAACAGCCACTCTACCCAGGCTTCAGGCTCCGCATCTGAAAGGTTCTGATTCGCCAGCCGCTTTAATGCAGATGCAAAAGCACGGCCATTGAGTGTTAATGATAGAGCATACTCATCTGCCCGGCGTTCACGCCAGCGAGAAAATCCATTCTCCAACGGCATTGTAACTAAACCGTATACTCCCAGTACAATTAATAATAATGGAAGGGCAGCTATATCCGACACACTGGAAAAGCCGAATACCTTCACACCCCAATTCAATCCCAAAGAGGCTATAAATAAGCCGACCAAGGTGGTCAGGCTGCCAAAAGTGATCCCCAGGGGGATATCCTTATTGACCTGATGACCGAGTTCATGTGCCATGACAGTTTCAATCTCATCGGAGGTGAATTCTTTCAAAAGAGTATCACCGATGATGATGCGCCTTGTATTACCCAATCCTGTCAAACCGGCATTGGCCTGCTTGGTACGCCTGCTCATATCGAATTTGAACACGCCTCTGACGTAGGTGCCAGATCGTTTGGCTAGCTGAATCAACCGGTCAGCGAGCTCAGCGTGTTCATCACCCAGTGGGACGAATTTATTGAACAGGGGCATGAGCAGAATCGGTGTCAGATTTGCCAGGAGGACATTAAAGACCAGTAAAATCGCAGCTGCCCACAACCACCACATGGTGGGATAAACTCGCAAGATCATGTAGATTATCTCAAGCATGATCAATCCTAATGCCCCACCCAGTAGGATACTTTTGAGCTGATCGGTTATCCAACCTTTTATAGTTTCAGTAGATAAATCGAACCGGTGAGGTAATAGGTAACCCTGGTAATAAGCGAGAGGCAGGTTGATCAAGTACATGATCCCCCCAATCACCAGGATGTATAGGAATACAAGCAACCAATCATTGGAGGTAAACGTCAGTAACCATTGCTTAAGTGCCTGCGACCAACCAAATAATAACCAGGCAAGCATATAAATACCAGTAATGAGAAGATCGATCAGCATCAGCCTGCGGTTGAGACGGGCATATTGCCTGGCCTTTATTTGTTTTTCTGCGTCTAGCTCGGTCGATAAGTTTATAGCCCCTTGGTCCATTCCTTCACCATCCTTATTTGATCGGTTGTCTCAGGAGACAGGGAATTCTCATTCGGTATGCCTGCCCGTAATTCCTGTATTTTCTGTAAAGCCTCATCTCCCAGACTACCATGGCGCGCCAGGTAACAACCGACAACCGTCCCGGTTCTTCCTAGTCCGTAGTAACAATGCAAATAGATGTTTTTCCCATCTATTAGTGCTTTATCTATGATATCCAGGATATTGACCATAATCTGTTTATGAGGTGTGTTGAAATCCTGGATGGGAATTTGTTTATAACCCACCTGGCGGTTATTGAGAGTTGCCACATCAGTAATCAAAGATGAATAATCCAGTTCTGAAGGCAAAGGTCCAGTCAAGTCAATAATGAAATCGATCCCATCCTCCATCAGCCAACGTAATTTCTTTTTAACATCTCGGCCTGAATGTATCCCAGGATGTTCTCCTGCTCTAAATCTCCCCGGAATGACCCAATATGAGTTTTGAATCGGTTGTGCTTCTTTTCCCATACCCTTCATTATGCCATTAATAGTTCAATGTGGCTTCACCCGATCTGACGTAGGACAGATTTCCCTACTCCCAGTATTATCATTGCTCGAGCAATTATTGGTTTGTTTCTGACTGTAGTTTTCGGTTGTGATCCCGGTAGTTGGTTTACCATGTTAATCCATTCCGGTTGCTATGTGCTCTAGATCGGCTTGATTCCTAATCGGACTTACGTTCAATATCTGGCGATTCTCCTGCTTTCCGGTCTCATTCCCTCGGAAATGAGTTAATATTCCACGATCCGGTTTTTGCCTATTGGTTATTGTACTCCAAAGTTCATCTAATATCACCAATTTATCAAATCCTTATCTAATAATCACTGACCAATGCTATACTAATCTCCGCCCGACCATATGATTGGATGCTACACAAGATTTATGGAATCCACACAGCTATCAGCACAGCGCATATTTCATACCTGGTGGCCATTGGCAGCCAGTTGGCTTCTGATGGGGATCGAGTTACCCGTGATCAGTGCAGTCATTGCACGCCTGGTGAACCCAGAAATCAACCTTGCCGCATATGGCGGAGTAATCTGGTCGCTGGCATTGATCATTGAATCACCGATAATCATGTTGTTGGCAGCCTCCACCGCCCTCAGTAAGGATTGGGATTCATTCGTTAAGATTCGCCGTTTTATGATGATTGCCAGTGCGTTTTTAACCGTGGTTCACATCTTAATCGCTTTTACCCCGCTTTATTACTTTGTAGTCCGACAGGTAATGGGAGTGCCAGAAGAGGTGATCGAGCCTGCACGGGTGGGATTGATGATTATGACCCCATGGACGTGGGCGATCGCCTATCGGCGCTTTCTCCAGGGGGTGCTGATCCGCTTTGGTCATTCCAGAGCGGTTAGCACGGGAACAATGATCCGCTTGAGTGCTGATTTAACCGTATTAGCAATCGGCTATATTGTGAATATAGTACCCGGCATCATCGTTGCCACCTGCGCCGTAACCACCGGAGTGATCAGTGAAGCTATTTATGTAGGCATTATCGCTCACCCGGTGGTAAAACATGAATTAACGCCCTCCCTCACCATTCAACCACCCCTGACTTTACCTGCCTTTCTTACCTTTTACCTGCCCCTGATGATGACCTCCCTGCTGTCATTACTCGTCCAACCGATCGGTGCCGCGGCTTTGAGCCGTATGCCTCAAGCGATTGAATCTTTGGCTACCTGGTCAGTAGTAGGTGGATTGATTTTCATGCTGCGTAGTTTTGGTGTCGCCTACAACGAGGTGGTGGTAGCGCTCCTGGAACAAGTTCAATCTGCAAAAAAGCTATGGTCGTTTGCGATTAAAATCATGCTGATTACCTCTGGAATCTGGCTGCTGATCATGGTGACACCCCTATCGAAGTTCTGGTTCAAGACAGTCTCAGCTTTGCCTGATGACCTGGCAACCATGGCTCAAATTGGAATCTTTATCTCCCTGCCTATGCCAGCCTTGGCTGTGCTTCAATCGTGGTATCAGGGAGCTATCCTGCATAGTCACAAGACCCGGGGGATCACTGAAGCAGTATTGATATATCTGTTCGTCAATATCGCTACATTAACCATAGGAGTGTTATGGGGAAAAGCGATCGGGTTGTATATTGGTCTGTCTTCATTCGTTTTGAGCACTTTCATCCAAACGGTTTGGCTATGGTACCGTAGTCGAGGAGCAATCCTGGCAGTGCACCAGCGGGATTACATCCAGCTGGTCATACCACCGGTCGAGATTGTTCCATAACAGGAATAGATCAATCAATGCATATATCTTGATGAAGGGGCGTATATGGCGGCAAATTCACCCAATTGGCTTGAAGTAGCACACAAAACACTCCTCTCCAGGAAATTGGACCTTCTGGAAGTGGGGCAGCTAACTCCGCAAGGAAAAATCAAATACCAATTTTCATCCGCCGGGCACGAGCTGGCTCAGATTCTGGTCGCCCAGGCACTGACCCACCCGCATGATGGTGCCACTCTTTACTATCGTTCCAGGCCTTTCATGCTTGCACGAGGATTAAGTGCCTCAGATGCATTGGCCGCGGGGATGGCGCGGGCGCGGGTCCATCTGAAGGACGAGACACGGGCGTAATGTATAACCTGCCTGGTAAAAGTAACTTAACCGTCATACCCACCTCGGGAAATGTAGGCGCCCAATATTCGCCGGCTGCAGGATGGGCACAATCGATCCGCTATCATACCCAGGTGCTTGAAGAAGCGGAATGGAATGGTGCGATTGCCGTTGCTATGGGAGGTGAAGGTTCGGTAGCAGCGAATGGGTTTTGGGCAGCCTTGAATATTGTCACAACCATGGGATATCCATTCCTGTACGTGATCGAGGATAATCAATTCGGGCTATCTGTACCTTCCTTATGCCAGACACCTGGTGGGGATATTGCTGCAAATTTATCAGCTTATGAAAACCTAAAAACCATCAATCAGGATGGTACAGATCCATCAATCACCTGGAATGCTGTTCAAGACGCAGTGGGGTTCGTCCGTACTGAAGGATTACCGTGCCTGCTGAGATTACGCGTGCCTCGTTTGATGGGGCATACATTTGTGGATACACAGACTTACAAGTCGGCTGATCAAAGGGCAGATGAGGCTGCTCATGATCCGCTCCCGAAACTTGAAAATCTACCTGCGGGAGCAAGGCATTTTGGATGAAAAAGGTTGGCAGGATCTGGAAACCCAGGTGGATGAAGAGCTCCAGCAAGCATTAAAAATTGCCGACGGTATTCCTGAACCTGTGCCTGATACAGTCTTGGAACATGTGTTTTATTCGGGAGTCACCGCTTTACAGGGCGGTTTACGCTCCAGTGGTTTAGTGATGCCTCTCGGGTCACCTGAACCGCATCCACAAGGGGCGCGCATCAACTTACTGGATGCAATCAGGCGCACCCTGGAGGTTGAAATGGAACATAACCCACGCATCCTTGTTTTTGGTGAGGATGTAGGCGTAAAAGGGGGTGTACATGGTGCCACCCTGGGCATGCAAGCTCGTTTTGGCGAGGATCGGGTTTTCGATACCTCATTGAATGAGGATGGTATCATCGGTCGCTCGACCGGGATGGCCTTAGCCGGACTGCTACCTGTACCAGAAATCCAATTCCGCAAATATGCCGACCCGGCTCACGAACAGCTGAACGATCTGGGTACGTTACGCTGGCGTACAGCCAATCATTTCGCCGCCCCCGTAGTCGTCCGCATGCCGGTTGGCTATGCGAAAAAGACTGGCGACCCGTGGCACAGTGTTTCGGGTGAAGCCATTTATGCACATTTCATCGGATGGCGGATCGCTTATCCATCCAACGCCGAAGACGCAGCAGGTTTATTACGCACTGCCTTGCGTGGGGATGACCCGGTCTTCTTCTTTGAACACCGCGCCCTTTTAGATTCCCCTGAAGCGCGCCGACCGTACCCTGGAGATGACTATTGCCTGCCCTTCGGTAAAGCTGCCCACCTTGTCCAGGGAAATGAGCTGACCTTGATCAGCTGGGGTGCCATGTCTCATCGCTGCCTTGAGGCTGCTAGTGATTTTCAGGGTCGGATCGACCTGCTGGATCTACGCACCATCCTGCCATGGGATAGCGATGCTGTCCTGGAGAGCATCCGTCGCACTGGGAAAGCGATGATCGTGCACGAGGATAACCTGACCAATGGATTCGCTGGCGAAATCATCGCCACAATCAATGAGCAGGCCTTCCATGACCTCGATGCACCCATCACCCGCCTCGCCACGCCGGATGTACCTATTCCATATAATATTAATCTGATGGATGCAGTCATCCCAAGTGTGAAGCAGATCAAGGCTGAAATCACCTCCTTACTCAATTATTAAATTGGAGGACGGAAAATCCAGTCGAATTAAACCAAAACATTATCTCTGCGCAGATGAATAAAATGGGTAAAATAGGATGGAAAATCAACGGAGGAGAATATGCCAACCATAAAAATTGAGAAATTCATCCAGGCCTCACCATCAGAGGTATACCTTTATTTCACGAATTCAACTGCCCTCAGGGATTGGATCTGTGATGTCGCTACTACCGATCCCCGCCCAGGTGGACATCTATACCTGTGTTGGTCAGATGATTATTACACCAGCGGTGAGTATCTTCAGTTGGAGCGGGATAAATCCGTATCATTTTCCTGGTTCGGTAAAGGTGAGCCGCATAAAACCCGTGTTGACGTCACCTTGAAGAAAAAGAAGGGTGGCACAATGGTCAAATTAGCCCATCGTGAGGTTGGTAGAGGGCAAAAGTGGGCTGAGATTGCGAAAGTTTATGAACTTGAATGGCATAGCGGATTGGAAAACCTGGCTTCTGTGCTTGAAACTGGCGCGGATTTACGCATCACCAGGCGCCCTATGCTGGGAATTTATTTGGCAGATTTTAATACCGATATTGCTGCTCGGTTAGGGATTCCAGTTGATTTTGGCTCACGTCTGGATGGCGTAATCGATGGGATGGGGGCTCAAAAAGCAGGATTACAAAAAAATGACGTGGTCATAGCCATTGACGGACATGAGCTGGTGGCGGGCAGCACACTGACCTCGGTCTTAAGTGCCAAACATGCTGGTGAGGTTGTAGAAGTTACTTTTTACCGTGGTTCAGAAAAAAAGACGGTGAAAATGACCCTTTCTGGACGGCGAATCCCTGCTCTCCCGTCATCTAGCCTGGAACTCTCCACGCAAATTGAAGCCAACTACCAACAATTTGAAACGCAGATAGAAAACTTACTGAATAATGCCAGTGAGGCTGAAGCAACCTATAAATCCGCACCAGCGGAGTGGAGTGCCAAGGAAGTCCTTGCCCATCTCATTCAAGGCGAGCTGGGCTGGCAAAATGCCATCAGCGAAATCATTGGAGGCAACGAAGCAGCATACGATGACTATAACGACAATCTGCAGGCGCGTATTGATGGGACGATAGCAGTGTTCTCAACGAAAGCTGATCTTCTGAGAGAACTCAAAGCCCATGATGCTGAAACGATCAGTTTATTGGCGCATATACCTGCAGAATTTTTATCCCACAAAGGAAAGTTCTGGAAATTGGTCTTTCAAGCGGATCAAAATCCCTATCACCTTCAAATCCACATGGAGCAGATCAAAGCAGCTCTACAAGCCTCCAGGAAGTAATCTCACAGGTAAATTAAAGGCCTGCGGGTGAGTATTACCCGCAGGCTTATGATTTAACAATATAATTCCTTATGATGACCCGCTCCATCCAATTAAAATCCCGCCTGGTGCCTGCTCTGATCGTCCTGCTCGTACTCTTGCAGCTTTTCCAACCCTATCGCGGCTGGATGATTTTATTGGTCGGATTAGCGGCTGCCTGGATATTTAGTTACCTTTGGGCAAAATCCCTTGGTAATAATCTACATCTCAACCGGGAGATGCGTTTTGGCTGGGCGCAAGTGGGCGATCAGCTTGAAGAACGCTTCACGATTGAGAATAATGGCTGGGCACCAGCTATTTGGGTGGAGATTATTGACCACTCCACCCTCCCGGAACATAATATCAATTGGGCCACAGGAGTGGGAGCCAGGGCCACGACGCAATGGCGTACCCAGGGTCTTTGCTCACGCCGGGGAGTATTTTCCCTTGGACCGACCACTCTAAAAAGTAGTGACCCATTTGGTTTCTTCACCATCCTCATTAACGATCCTCGTGCGCAGTCCATTATGGTCATGCCGCCCGTTGTCCCACTACCAAAGATTGAGATTGCACCAGGGGGTCATTCCGGTGAAGGATCACCCAGACCTACTGCATATGAACAAACGGTCACCTCCGGAAGTGTGCGTGAGTATTCCCCTGGGGATAGCATGCGTTGGATCCATTGGAAAACCACTGCACGCCATAATCATCCCTTTGTCCGCCTTTTTGATGGCACACCTGCGGGTGCCTGGTATATTTTCTTAGATCTGGACCAGAAAGTTCAGCAAGGTTATGGGAGTAATTCGACCAATGAGCATGCCATCATCCTGGCTGCCTCATTAGCAGCGCATGGTTTGAATCAAAAGAGGGCCGTCGGTTTATTGGTAAGCGGTAAAGATGCAGCCTGGTTTCCGCCCGTGGGAGGAGAGAAACAACGCTGGGATATCTTGCATACCCTAGCATTAGCCGATCTGGGTGATCGCCCGATGCGTGAAATCATACAACGGATGGAGCAGGAGGTCCATTCCCAGACCAGCATTATCATCATCACTCCTTCATTAAACAGCGATTGGGTAGAAGCCATCCTCCCATTAATGTGGCGCGGGGTGACCCCTACCGTGATATTGCTTGATCAGGTTTCTTTTGGGGGTCAAGCCAGCACACGTACGATGCAAGTGGCACTAACAGATTTAGGTATCGCACACTACATCATTACCCAGGATGTACTCAACCGACCCGAATCTCATCCTGGGCAGGCAGGTCATTGGGAATGGCGGGTAACTCCTTCCGGGAGGGCAATCCTGGTGCGGAAGCCAGGTGACATGTCTTGGAAGGTGTTGACGTGAGAGACTCGTTCAGATATTTTCTTAGAGGGCGGAATTTCATGCTTTACCTGCTCCAACTTCTCGTCCTTTGGTTGGTAGCCTACGGTTTATCAAAATGTATTTTAGGCCTCAGTTTTCTGGGTATGAGTATCCTGGCTTTGGTTGGGTTGAGCCTTGGCTGGTTTTGGGCCAATTCTCGATTGAAAGCCTGGCATGTTGTCTTGCTCGCGTTTTTTCTGGGGATTACAGGCTCGATTTTTTATTTCGCCAATATGAGCCAGCCTTTTATCGCATTGCTAAAAGCTGCCTGGAGTGGGGTTATTGGCTTGCTCACTCGATCATCAAGCGGTTCCCCAGATTTCTCTTCCGTCAATTATGCACTACTACAAATGGATGCCCAACTTGGAACTTTTTTCAGCCGGATTATGCATTGGACTGCTCAATTGCGAACCGGTCAGGTCAGGCAGGATGGGCTGATCATCAGCCTGGCATGGAGCTTGGTGTTTTGGTTTGCATCAGTCTGGGCAGGCTGGTGGCTTTTTCGCCATCGCTCGGCCATCACATCCATCCTGCCTGCTGCGGCTCTACTTGCAGGCGCATTAAACTATATCGCTGCCAACCCCCTTTATCTGGCTCCACTCGTGGGTCTCACTCTCATCATCCGAGCATATTCAGCCTATGATCTACAAGAACAATATTGGATAAAACATAAGATCGATTTTGCTGAAGATATCCGTTTCGACTTGAATGTCTTGGTTCCCGCACTTGCCCTGGGATGCATGCTAATGGCTTTAATAGTTCCGTCATTTTCAATTCAACAGCTGATAAGAGCCAGCCAACAATTTACCCAAAGGTATCAGCCCAAGGTAGATACGATTGCGAAATCGTTGGGGTTGAAAAACCAATCCAATGTTGCCAATCCCTTCAGCTCTTTGCGTAATCCTGGATTACCACGTGCCCACCTGCTCGGCAGTGGACCAGAGCTTTCGAAAGATGTCGTCATGGTGATCAGCACCGCTGATTATCCCCCAGCCCCATACCCAGACGGTTTACCTGTCAAGCCCGCACAGTATTACTGGCGAAGCCTGACTTATGATATATATACAGGTCACGGCTGGGACACATCCTCGGTTGACGTAACCAATTACTCATCCAATCAACCCGCGATAGAAGGATTTACTCCAATAACGGGCACATTTCAGCTTGTGCACCAGAATGTTCGCTTCACCCAAGATTTGGGAGGCCTGATATATTCCGCTGGTCAACTAATCAGCGCGGATAAAGATTACCAGGTTGCCTGGCGAAAGTCTCCTGCAGAAAATTCAGAAAATGACCAGGAGCAAATTGCAGACGAATTTGGTGCGACCATAGATGGCAATGAATATAAGGTTGACTCATTCATAAATAATTTCAGCCTGGTACGACTAAGAGCACCATCTGGAGAAATCCCAACCTGGATCCAAGATCGCTATCTGGCTTTACCGGAGACCCTTCCGGATAGGGTTCGCACGTTGGCAATCAACCTGGCCAAGGATCAGCTCACCGACTATGATCAAGCTGCAGCCATCGAAACTTACCTGCGTACCTATACATATACATTGGATCTGCCTTCTCCACCACCAAATCGGGATGTGGTCGATTATTTCCTGTTTGATCTTAAGCGCGGTTATTGCGATTATTACGCCTCTGCCATGGTTGTCATGGTACGCGCGCTCGGTTTACCTGCCAGGCTTGTCACCGGCTATAGTTCGGGGGTATATGATCCCGTCAATGCATACTATCTTGTCACTCAAGCGGATGCTCATAGTTGGGTCGAAATATACCTGGCGGGCATTGGTTGGGTGGAGTTTGAGCCGACTGCGAGTTTACCAGCCATCCTCCGCTCCTCCAGCCAGTCCAACAATCTAGAAATTCCACAAATCAGACCAGTTCAACCATTTACCCTGAATGCATGGTTGGCCTCAATGATCGAAAAAAAGTGGGCAATTCTTGGAACGGTGGTTGGCTTCCTGGTCATGGGAGCGGTATTGTGGGTATTGCAGGACGATTGGCGTTTACATCATTTAACCCCATCAATGGCTATCCAAGGCCTTTATCAACGCCTATATAAAAATGGTCAACCCCTTGCCGAAGGGTTACAGAGCGGAGATACGCCTTTTGAGTTTACCAATCGCCTCAAGCATCAGTTAAAAAAGCTTGCCATTCATCATCGCTGGAAGAATTACTTTCTGCAGGGGATTAACGAGTCTGATCACCTGACAACGCTTTATTCCCGGGTGATGTATAGCCCACATGCTCCAATGCGAGGCGATCAGGTGACAGCCATCAAATCCTGGTATCACTTGCGTACACGCTTGTGGTTGGCAGCTAAAATTAGAATTCTTATACATCTTCGGTTCAGAATAAATCAAACAGTAAATAGGTAAAATCTCATGCCTGATTACAAAGTAATTAGCTCTCAAATCCTGTTCGATAACCCCTACGCCAAGGTAGTGCTTGATACCCTGGAGTACGACGGTATTCAACGCCCTTATTTTTACCTGACCAGTCCTGTCGATGCCGTTGCTACCGTCAGCCTTACCTCCGAGGGATGTATCATTCTCACCCGTCAGTACCGTCACCCAATTGGTAAGGTGATCTATGACCTTCCAGCTGGGCACCTGGAGCCAGGCGAAGACCCGATCGATGGTGCGCGCAGGGAATTTGAAGAGGAGACTGGATACTTCCCCCAGCAGATGGTAAAGTTGGGCTACTACAACCAGTTTCCGGGTGTCCTAAGGGCTGCGACGAATTTATACTTCGCCACCAAGCTTGTACAAACCGCGCAACATCTTGAGCCAGGCGAAATTCTGGAAACAGTTCACATGCCTGTGGAACAGGTCATCCAGATGATCATTAATGGTGAGTTCATCGATGGATCGCTCCAGTTGGGTGTATTATTAGCACTTCAAATGGGTTTCTTACCCTGAACAGGTATTTAAGGCTTTTATCACGTAATATATATTCAATCAGGAGGTAAGGTTTATGGAATATAAATCTCTGGGTCGAACCGGGTTAAAAGTATCTGAGCTATGTCTGGGAACGATGCAATTCGGCTGGACAGCTGACGAAGCGACTGCGTTGAAAGTATTAAGCGCAGCGTTTGAAGCCGGGATTAATTTCATTGATACCGCCGACGTTTATTCCCGCTGGGTAGAAGGCAACCCAGGCGGTGTGGCTGAATTGATCATCGGTAAGTGGATCAAGCAATCCAAGATCCCACGCCATCAGTTAGTGCTGGCAACTAAAGTAAGGGGCAAGATGGGAACTGGTCCGAATGACGAAGGGCTGTCGCGCATCCATATCATGCAAGCCGTAGATGCTTCGCTAACCCGCCTGGGTGTCGATTATATTGACTTATATCAAACCCATTCTTATGATGATAAAACCCCGATTGAGGAAACCCTATCTGCCCTGGATGATCTGGTTCACCAGGGAAAGGTGCGGTATATCGGTTGCTCTAATTACCCAGCCTGGCGCCTGACGGAAGCAATCTGGACCTCACAATTGAATCACTTTGCCCGCTTTGATTCACTGCAACCGCACTATAACCTGGTATGGCGGGCGGAATTTGAGCGTGAGCTGGCAGACGTCTGCCGGATATATAGATTAGGTGTCATCCCGTATTCACCTCTCGCGGCTGGTTTCCTGACCAATAAATATCTTCGTGGGCAGTCTGAACCAGAAACCGCACGTATCGGTGGCGTAAAACGGCGTAATTTCAATGATAGAGGCTGGGCGATCCATGAGGCGATTGAGGCTCTGGCAATTCAGAAGGGTAAATCAGTCTCACAGGTAGCACTTGCCTGGCTGCTCAGCGATGCGGTAATAACCAGTCCCATCATCGGACCGCGTAGCCTTAGAACAGCTCGATGATAATCTCGGTGCAGCTGGTTTTAGATTGTCAGCTGAAGAGAAGACCAGCCTGGACAGTATATCGTCGTGGACGGATTAGAACAAAGGCGATCAAGCATATCTTCAGGAATCAAACCCTAATCCCAACCCTTCCAATAACCGCAGCCACAGGTTCCTTCGACCCTGGTTTTGATCGGCTTGAATCAATGATTTGCGCGTCAAGCTGATCACCAGTGACCGCAAAGGCTCTTGTGGGAATGGCACCGGAGTAGAGCGCACCATCTCGAGTCTCGTGCGCTCGGTGGATTTTCCGTCGAGTAAATCCAGCATGACCTGGGCACCAAATCGGGATGAACCCACACCCAGGCCAGTGAAACCTAAAACATAGGCTGTTTTTCCGGCATGTGCAGTGCCCCAAAATGGGCTGAAACGCGAACAGGTATCGATCACCCCTCCCCAGGCATGCGTAAAACGCAGACCTTCAAGCGAAGGGAAGGTCAGGAAAAAGTGCTCCGCCAGGCGCCCGAAAACTGCCTGATTTATTTCTAAGTGTTTTCCCACACCATTATTCCAATGATAAACTGCATCGTAGCCACCCCAGAGGATACGCCCATCGGCAGTCATGCGGTAGTAATGAAACTGGTTATTCGTATCACTCAACCCTTGCCGCCCCAACCAACCGATTGAAGCCCTCTGATCAACTGATAATGGCTCAGTGACTAAAACGTAGTCGTAAACTGGAACAATATACCGGGAAAGTCGCCTGATCAATGGCGGAAAGGCATTGGTTGCGAGGGCCACTTTTCTGGCATCTACGCATCCCTTTGGAGTTTGTAATTGGACCTTTTTATTATCCTCTTTCAGGGATAGCACGGGGGTTTGCTCAAACAACCTGACACCTACGTTTATGCAGGCTTCACGCAAACCCCAGGCTAATTGCGCTGGATTGGCCATGGCAACACCGGTTTGATTGAACAGGCCGCCCAAATAGAGCGGTGAGTTGACCATCGACCTGGTCTGAGCCTGGTCAAGCCAAACCAGCTTCTCGCCGAATGGAGCTGCCCGGTCAGGTGAATGGATTAATTCATCTACCTGATATGGCTCAGTTGCGACCAGCAGTTCACCTGAACGCTGGAAATCGCACTCGATACCTAGTCGCTTTATGGTACCCTCAATGGCTTCAAGGTTCGACTGACCCATTAATGTCAATGTCACCAACTCCTCAGGCCAATGGGATAGACCATTTTCAAAACCATGAGTCAATGATGCCGCGATAAATCCACCATTACGCCCACTGGCCCCAGATGCAGTTTCTTCTGCTTCAAGGAGTACCACATCGCGTTCAGGATCAGCTTCCTTGGCTAATAGAGCCGTCCATAGCCCAGTGAAACCTGCCCCGATTATCGCCAAATCCGTATTGATTGTAGCGACCAAAGGGGGGGCTGGCTCAGGTCGATGTTCATCGTCTAGCCAGTATGGGATATGGACTACGTCGACCAGCGATTTTAAGCTTTGTTGTCTTGGAACAGCTGGAAATGGCAAGCATGCCTCCTGAGGTAATAATATTGATCATTCCAATTATAGTCTGCCTGTACTAATTTGTTGTGGTTACTAACCCATCTCCCCTCATCTAAAATAACCACTGGTTACACATTAAAATCGATCGGGGAGTAGCCACAATCTTTTTATTTCCAGGAACGTGCATACATGAATTTAGGGGTGATTAATCGTTATGATCACGTTCTAATATTAATCAGCTGTGTAAAATTATCCAATATGCCATTATGGTGAATAAATAGTTGGTTTTTATACTGGTCAGATACTTATTTTAAGGAGAGAGATATCCATATTCACCTAATTATTATTCTACAACCATTGACACCCTCCTCTAATGCTTGATAAAATCACCGCTCAGTCTTTATCAATCTGAAATCTACTTTTATTGGAGTTATCAATGACCTTTCCCGAAGAAATAGCTTTACAACCTGTTATTCTTACCCAACCGGCTGCTGAGGCAGTTCGGGGGGTGATGTCTGAGAAAAATCTACAAGGATATGCCTTGCGGTTGTATGTTAGTGGGGGTGGTTGCTCGGGTTTTCAGTACGGCCTGGCATTAGATAATAATATCCAGGCAACAGACGTAATCACTGAAACCGATGGGATAAAACTCATCGTCGATGAGGTTTCGATCAAGTATTTGCAGGGTGCTACGGTAGATTATATTGCAGGGTTGACCAGCAGTGGTTTTAAGATCGACAATCCGAACGCTGTAACCGCATGCAACTGTGGCCAAAGTGTTAATTCAGAGGATTTTGAATCATCCGAAAGCTGTGCTGGTTGCGGATAATATTTTGGTTATTTTGATAAAAAGGTCATGAAGGATATCCTTCATGACCTTTTATTATCTACCACGAAATACCGATATTAATAAGCCAAATAATCCCACCACGCCCAGGCCAATGATGATGAACCCCATCGGGAGCCCACCAGCTACACTGACTGCAGGGGCCTGGGTATAAGTAGGCATATCAATCGAGGGTGGCTGTGTAAAAGTGGGTAGCCTGGTCGGCCCAATCTCGACAATCAGCTGGGCTGCCAGGGTCGGATCAATCGTAGGCGTCACCTGAGGGGTTGGCGTAGGTGGAGGTACGATAATGGGAAGCTCACCTCCGCTTATGGTCACCAGATACGCATAGACCCACGCCACGCCCCCATCCACAACTGGATACACAATCTCCACCCAGTCACCACCTACAGAGCGCCCCAATGCAGGTACCTTTTCTCCCTGCTCCAGTACACCCACGATGGGATAATCCTGACTTGGTCCAGACCGTACGTTAATCTGCTCCTGATCCAAATTTACCGTTGCCATTGGCCCAAATGGACTGCTGGTGACGGTAGGAATGGCTACGGTTGGTTGTTGGGCATAGGCATTCAACCGAACGGTCGAGGTCAGCCCCAAGAAAGTAACAATGCCGATCGATAGAACGACCATGATTAGCCTGGTTTTGTATTGACGCATTATGACTCCAAGAACAATAATACCTGAGTAAATATAAGGTATTCTTGTGTATGGCGATTATAATCTAAAGTAATACGGGTTGGCTCTGACAAGCCATCTGAGTGGTTTACAACAATATTTATAAATTGACGTAATAAATACAGGAGTATCACCATGGAACAGCGTATCTATCACGGGAATCTATCCCCTTCAGACATCAGTGAAAATCTGCTTTCACATTTTAATCGGGGTAATTTGCGTGCCCAACAATTAGGCGATTCTAACCGCCTGATCGTGCAGATAGGTACCCGACCAGGTGCCATGGCTGGAGGTGATACCACTGTCTCGGTGATCCTGCAAAAAGTAGAAGATGGTGTTGCTGTCCAGCTTGGTCAACAAGCCTGGCTGGGAATTGCAGCCAGTCTCGGAACGACTGCTCTGGCGGCCATGCGTAATCCCTTCAACTTGCTAGGTAGGTTGGACGACCTGGCTCAGGATATTCAGAACCTGCAGATTAACGAACAGGTATGGCAGGCAATCGATGAAGTAGCTCGAGCAGCTGGTGCGTCACAAGAGCTTTCGAACCGGCTGCGTCGAACAGTTTGCCCATACTGCCACACAGCCAATCCGGTGGGTGAGTCTAGCTGTGTGGCATGTGGAGCGCCACTTGGTGATGTTCAGCCTCGAACTTGCCCAAATTGTGGCTTTGTGATCAAGAGATCTGAGACGATTTGCCCAAATTGTAACAGACCGCTCCTAATCGCTAATTAATGCAAAATGGCTGTTTTAAATTCTGAGACAGCCATTTTGTTAATGTATTCAAGTGATGCAATAATCCTGTTAATACGGATGTATTTGTTCTACGATATCGGGAAGTTTTTCGGAATAATAATCAACTAGCGGCTGGTTAATTTCTGTATGGCTATGCGCAGATAGGGCATTATATCTTCATCAGACTTTACCGAGGGCGGAACAAATGACATTGAATACTGACCATTCTGGCGGGCTTCCATTCGGTCTAACAATCGCTCCAGGACGGGAAGCGATTCCATATACCCAACCATTCCCACAAAGTGGATCGCCCTCTGCCGGATCGCTAACGGGTTCTTCCATTCTGTCAGGATATCTCCCAGGTATTTGCCCGCAAATGGGCAGGCATTCAACAAGTGGTAAATTGATTTTTCGGCTAGCAGGTCAATCACTGCTACTTCTAATATGCCAAAGATCGTCTCCTGGCGCATGTTATGCAGATAAGTGGTCAGGGTCTTGCGAATATTTTCAGGCGTCGGAATTAATGCTGATTCCTGATTGATTAAATCAGCCAGGATGTAAATGACTCTCCTGCGTATGTAGATATCCTGATCGCTTAAACATGTGGCAATCATGAATGCAACTAAGGGAGATGCCCTCTGCGCCCCCAGATCCAACAAGTCATCAATCCCATGTTGCCTGACGATTGCATCTGGTGATGCCAGGGCCTCGGTTGCGGTCCAAACCGCTGGTATAAGTTCGCTGATGTTTTCAACGGGCTGCCCATAGACGAAAAGGGGCAGCTGGAGGTTGGATATTGGATCGAAATTCATCATTGTCAATGTTTACCAGGTGCTTGCAAGTATACCGCACATTATCCAAGCCAAAAGCCACACCACGCAGGCAGCGTGATCTCTATTGAATGATTAGTGATGGCGTATTGCTTCTCCGACGATAAAAGATCTTTCACCAGCCGTCCATCCTCCCAGCCAATTTGCATTATATCGATACTTACAACCTGCTTGTTAGGGCTTCCATTCATAATCATCAGAACTTTATCATCCTGGCTTATACGAGCAAAGGCATAACAGCTTGGAATGGTAGGCTGGGTCAGGCGAATATATTCCCCCCTACGTAAAGCAGCATGCTTTTTACGCACTGCGATCAATGTTTTTATGTAATTTCTCAGCCCAATATTCCATTGGGAATCGTCCCACAAAAATGCTCCCCTACAATCTGGGTCCTTCCCACCTACCAATCCAACCTCGTCGCCATAATATATCGCGGGGGTACCAGGATAAGCAAACTGGAAGAGAAGGGACAACCGGGTTTTATCCAGGTTATTATCCATCCGGCTCAATATTCGTTCAGTATCATGCGTACCCATTGGAAGGTACATGGCATACGCATTTTCATGTGGATAGATTGATAGCAAAGCTTCCACTTTTTCAGCGAAATGTGCTGCATCCAGCGTGTTTGTCGCCAGAAAACCTGCCAGTGCATCCATAATAGGATAATTCATCAGCCCATCAAAATGCTGCTCTCCCACCCAGCGAGGGTCAGCGGTCCATATCTCACCCACCAGGTAGGCTTCAGGGTTGCATGATTTAACCGTCTGCCTAAACTCAGCCCAAAAGCGATCATCGTTGATCTCGTTGGGTACATCCAGCCGCCAGCCATCTGCGCCTTGCTCAATCCAATAATGCGCGACATCCAGGAGATATTTCCTGGCTTCCGGATTATCGGTATTGAATTTTGGCAAACTTTTCATCCCCCACCAGCCAAGGTAATCTACCGCACCACCCCATGAATAAGCATCCACCGGGAAGTGTTTGATGTGGAACCAATCCCGGTAAGGCGAATATTCTTGGTTTTCGAGAACATCATTAAAAGCGAAAAAACCTCTCCCGCAGTGATTGAAAACACCATCTAAAATGATCCTCACCCCGTTACGGTGCGCACTCTCAATCAGCTTATGGAAATCATCCATACTTCCCAACTTTGGATCAATCTGGTAGTAATCCAGCGTGTTATATCGATGATTGGAAGTCGCTTTAAATATAGGGTTTAGATAGATTGCATTGATTCCTAAATCAAGCAGATAATCAAATTTTTGGATAATACCGGCTAAATCACCACCTTGAAATCCCCAGCTTGTGGGCGGTGAACCCCATTTCATCACATTTGGGGGATCATTGTCAATGTTGCCATTGGCGAATCGATCCGGAAATATCTGGTAAAAGATAGCATCTTGGACCCAAGCTGGTACACTCATGTTGTTCCTTATGGTGAAATCCAATAATTTTTCACGAGAATGGCAAGATTATCATTGGCCGCTTTTAGCGCAATGGATGGGCTAACACCACCTACGAAAACTCTCTGGATCGCCTGATCGAGCTCATTCCAATACAAGGATAAAATCTTCTGGTCGGCGGTGTTTGGATAGGCGACTCCGTGTGAAAATGCCACCATTGCTTGCTGGATTAGAGGATCCCTTGGACGAGTGGTTGTGACCGAAGGAATATGCCCCACCTCTGCCAGGCGAAGCTGCACATTGGGGTCAAGCAGGTAACCAATGAATGCCAGAGCGGTAAACCGGTTATCACCTCCGGTGTTCGCATTGAGAAATACACTATCGGCTTCCACCCAACCCGACAGGTTGCCAGAGCCATATGAAGGCCATGGATCAATGGCAAGGTTCTCCTTCCCGAGGATCCCTGTCAGGGTTGAGATATTCCAACTGCCATCAATGATGATCCCCACCCGGCTGCGTTTGAACATATCCAGATCACGGTTAGTATTGAAGGTCACTGCCCCTGCAGTATCGAAGTCCTGCAATAAGGTAAGCCATTGCGAGCCGAATGAATCATTAAACAGCGGATATCCTTCATCATCCATCAACTTCCCACCCAAACCGATGATATTGGCAGCGGAGAAGTATGATCCCCTCTCCAGGTAGGAACCAACCACACCTCCATGCGTTACCTGATGTGATAACGTATCCAGCTCATCAAATGTCTTTGGAGCGTTATCGATAATTGCAGTATTGCGATACATCAACATTCCATGCTGTGAGAGTGGAAGGCTGATAAGTGAGGCACGGTACTCGCCTGACCCTAGAACAGCTGAATTTATCCTGCTAAGATAGTCAGGGGGAACAAAAGGGCTCATGTCGGTGATCAGGTCACCATCAAAGAGAGCTGGTCCCCACTCGGCTGGTCCTAATAATAAGCTGGGACCTTTACCCAGGTAGGCTGCTCCCTGGTAGGTGCTATATAGATCATCCAGTGGGACGTAAAAAAGGTCAAAAGTCACATCCGGATAGACGCGTTGGAAAGATTGAATGATCGATTTTAATGTTTCTGTTTCAGAAATCCCCCAGGAATGCCAGATCGTCACCGAGCTGCCAGCCGGGGGTGGTGATAACGGAGCCCTGGGAGGAAGATCGGTTGCAGTGACTTCCGGAGTTCCGCTACCGGCTGTAGGTGCGATTGGTTGAGTAGGTGTTCCCCTGGATGGAGTGCGTGTTGATCGAGGCGTTGAAGTCGCGGGGCCAGAATAAGGGAGTGGAGTATTCGTTATTTGAGGGCCAGGATATGGGAGTAGAGTATTCGTTATTTGAGGTTCCGGATAGAGTGGATTGGTAGGCTGGATCCCTGGACCTGGATATGGTTGACTAACGGGAAGAGTAGCTGTCGTTGTCGGAGTTTTCGGAGTTGGTGTTTTTTGAGCCGTCGGCTCAAGAGTCTTCTCTTGGGTCGCAGACTGCAGAGGTGCCGGAGATGCTGTTGGTGTTTCAGCATGCTCAGGTATTTGCGGTCCTGGATAAGCCAATCTGGTCTGGGTAGGGAGTGCAAAAATAGTAGGGAAAGGGTACGCTTCGCTGGTAGGAGGAGCAATGATCGTATTGTTGGGTGCTGGATAAGGTTGGGGTGTAGAGCCGGCAGGAATAACCAATTCGGGGCTTGCTGTGGCAGCAAGCGCATTGATACTGGTTGTGGTCGCGCTTGCACTCACGTGCTTGCATGCGCTTAAAAACACACTAAAAATCAATATCAAGCTGATAGAAATTATTAAATTTAGCCGGTTATGCATGACCCTTCCATAATAGCACAATCTTCGCGGGAATCCACATCCCCGAGGAAGATTTTTGGGGAAGTTGAGTCAATTATACTATTGACCTATTTCAATCTTCTACATTCTTGGGTTACTCATCCAGACTTGCCATGATTGATCGATATGGCATCACTTAGCTGATTCTTAGGGCCTCCACTCTGTTTTGAAGAGAAGTAGATCTATTTTTATAAATAATTATCTCCATATTACCCGAAAGGTTGCACAATTATCTGATAATTAACGCTCAAAAAAAGTAAAGAGTATGATTGGTCTCATGGCTCCATAATTTTTGAACCATAAAGTGTTTCCAGCCCTCGCCAGATATCATCTCTCCAGGCTGGATAATTGTGCCCGGCATGATATTCTCGATAGGTAACTGGATATCCCCGGAGAGTCAACAGCTGGTGCATGCGCTGATTCGAATCCAACAGACCGGCAAGATCATAAACACCTGCATCCATCCAGATCTTCATCGGGCGTACTTCACCTAGTTGAAGAAGCTCAAAGACTACCATGTCAAAATTTCCCCATGAGAAAGCACCGGATTGACTGATGACATTCCCAAACACATGCGGAATTCGGGCACTCGTATATAATGCCATCAGCCCACCCATGGATGCACCTAAGACACCATAAATACCCGGAAACCTGTTAATATCGATCAAATTAAGTTCTTTATATGCCAGAGGCATTACTTCCGTCATCAGGAAAGCCAGTGTGGCATCATTACATGCATACTCAACGGTTCGTAAGTCTTGTCCACCGTTATCAATGAAAACAAGCGCAACCGGTTTAATTCTCTTTTGATATATCAGGTTGTCCACGATATAGTGTAAATGCATTCGATATAGGTAGTCCTGCCCATCCCATACCACGACTACTGGAACAGGTTCGGCAACAGGCGGACGATAGAGATGGACAGCCCGTTTTCTGCCAGAGATCACATAATCAGTGTATAGATAGTGAGTCATTATTGTCCCGTGTGGGATATTGCGTTTTTTCCTGGCAAGGACACTCGGGTTGTATTCAGGCATGGAGAAATAGTTGTTTTCACTCCCGATCCCATTGGAGGTCTGGCGTGGATTGAACGGATCAAGGATATTCTCCTCATCATTTTGGAATGCGTATTCAATATAAGCATCGGGAAGGAATGTAAACTGGTACGTCCACACACCTGGCTCGCTCTTTACCATTTTTACAGGATTATCACCATCCCACCCGGTAAAATCCCCTGCCAGGGCAGGTGGAGTTCTCCCCTTCCATATGAAGGTCACAGTATCATTATCGATGAATGGTGTTGGTTGAGTTTTGAGACGTTTGAGTAATGAATCGGTCATTATGAGCCTTTCTTCTCAATATACAATAAATCAGCCCTTCGTAAAAACAGATTATATCTGGGATACAATAAACTCTAGAATTGGAAATATTTGTAGGTGATTAATAAAAGAATTATCAGGCATGATATTATAGCGAATAATCTTTGTGTAACCTTGGACTAGACGGTAATAGAATAAGATACTGATCCATTCGTATTTTCTTTGTGATTAAGTAAAGGAGATTGAATTGGAACCTGATTATGATAGTATCGACCCACAAGAACGTACGAATAAATTCCTGGCGCTAATTTCTGCGGCATTTGGAATATTTAGTATTCTGGGTGCACTGATCCCAATCTGTGGAGGCACGATCGGGCTGATTGGAATCGTATTGGGATATTTTGGGATGAAATCAGAGCACAAAAAAACTGCTATTGCTGGGATCATTCTATGCATTATGGGTATGTTAACTTCCCTCATATACATGATACTCGTTTCGCTAAATTAGTCATAACGATAATTGGGGGAAATTCAAGCTTTTATTTTCACCCAGCCAATCCCAAACCATAAACAGTGATTGGCAGCGAGGTTTATGATTGTGTTTATGCCTGGATATAATTCTTCGTTGACCAGGGATTTTACTCCCCAGGTTAGCTTGAGATATTTCCAAATAACATCCGTTCCATCAAGGTTTTTTGCAGCACAATGAACACGACCACGACGGGGATGCTCATCAGCACGGATAGAGCTGCCATCAAAGACCAGTGCCGTGAACCTTGAATAAGAATTCCTGAGATGGTCATTGCCAGGGTCACTTCTTCACTTTTCGCCACAAACATCCAGCCCAAGGCGAATTCTGAATATCCAATCAGAAATGCAACGATAGCCGCGATACCGATCGCTGGTAGTGCCAGGGGTAGGTCTACGAACCAGAAAGTTTTAAGATTTCCAGCACCATCCAGGTAGGCCGCTTCTTCAAGTTCTTTGGGCACAGCTTGGAAAGCTGCCCGCATATTCCATACTGCAAACGGCATGGCAAATGAGGTGTATACAATGGTAAGCGCAAGCAATGTGGACTGGATGTTAAATGTTCGCACCAGGAGGAACAGAGGTGTCATTAATGCCACCGGTGGGAGCAATGTTCCCACGAGTAAACCGAATAAACCCAGCGGACGACCAGGAAATCGAAAACGTGCGAAGGCATACGCCATGCTCGCTCCAAGCCCCACCGAGAGTAATGCCGCCCCCAGTGACACGATCATGCTATTTCGAAGGGCCAGCAGAAAAGTAATATTTTGCCCGGCATGATTCCACATCTCAACGAATACATCAAAGGTTGGCTTGAGAGGGAAGGCACGAAATGACGTCGGTCGATCTGCGATCCCACCTTCAAATGCGAGGTACACCAATTCCCAGATTGGGACCAAAATAAATAATGCGACCAGGATCAAAACGAGATAAGTCAAGATTCGCTGCAATCGAGATGTGCGATTACGCATAAGTAACTCCCTCCGCAGCTTTACTCCAGCGATTGAACAGCAACAACAATATGATCAAAACAATCACTGTGATCACATTGATTACGGCTGACACCGAATATAAACCACTTTCTTTAAATACGATGTAAGAGTAATATGCATAAGTCCCAAATCCATTAAATTGAGGACGAGGGAAAAACACATAAAAGAGATAGAACTGGTTGAAAGCCAGTATGGCTCGAATAATGATGACTGGAACCACCAGGGGGAGTAGTAAAGGCCAGGTGATGAATTTAAATAATGACCATTTTTCTGCACCATCGATCGCGGCTGCGTCGTAGACTTCTACCGGGATCAGTTTCAAGCTTGCAGACGCAGCCATCATGACGAATGGGAAACCGATCCAGGTGCCTGCAATCAGTAATAGGAACAACGATAAGTTTGGTCCACCAGCATTAAGCACCTTGGAGATGAGCATCGCACCTCCACTTCCGCCTGAAGTACCAAAAGCCTGAGATACCCATCCAACCGTAGGGTCAAATGTACGCAGCCAAACCAATGCCCCAACAAATTCGGGGATCGCCCAGGGTAGAATAAATATCGTCCGCCACAGATTCGGAAATCGTATCCCGCGTTGATTGAGAAGCAGAGCGATCCCAATCCCGAGACACGCCTGTAAGGCAACCGATGTAACTGTCCAGAGAATTTCAAAAACGAGCACTTCTGGATTACCGGTGAACAGGTTCTTGATCAGGTTCGGACCCGTGTAATTTACTCTTTGAGAATAATTGGGCTGTCCGGTGGAGGGATTCACGTCGACAGCTTCAACCTGACCGGTTAAGCCCTGCCAGGCTGCCCGCCAAACCCCGCCCTGGATCCCATCTTTGATGGATGGTCCACTAAAATCAGTGACTGACATTGCCAGCTGGTAAATCAGTGGGTAAAGGAGTAAAACGCTAAGTGTAATCATTCCAGGAAGCAGCCAGGGGGTTGAGTTAATTAACTCTCGTATCGAAATGGGATTCTTTTGTTTCTTGACTCGAAATTTTTGCCAGACGGATTTTATCGGTTCGATCAACAAGCCGTTGATACCTTCTGCGGCCCCAATAGATAATGGTGCTGTCAGGATGAGAATATATTGAGGCCATTTGGTTGGCCAGATCAACAGGAAAAATACCGCCATTCCCAACCACAACCCATAAACGCGTTCTTTTGCCCACATCCGGGATATCCCGACGATTGCCAGAATACTGATTAATAAATCAATCGCAACGCTAAATACCCCTGGGTGCCAGGGACACGATTGCGCCAGCCATACCAGAGGTTGCCAAAAAGGCCATCCCGTTTGTTGGACGTGGGCGCTCTGGGCATAAGAGGCATGGAACAGGATCGATTCTTTAAGTCTTTCAATCGGTGAGGGCCACAAATAGGGATCAGATATAAAGAACACGATTATTGCGATCAGACCCCATAAGAACACCTGGGGTAAGGATCGTTTGAAACTTGCATCGTTCTTGATGGTGAAGAGCCAGTCGATTAGTATGGCAATTGCAACCACACAATAAAGATACTTCGAGGCTGCAGTAAATCCCAAGAATACTGCCGAACAGATTAACCATCCATTGAGCCTCATCGAGCTGGTAACAATATCTTTTTTCCGTTTATAGCGTACGTAACAAAATACCGTAACCAGGCTGGTGAAAGCCGGTAAGGCTTCCAGCATCACTTGTGACGTATATTTAATAGTAAATGTATGCACTGCCAGGAACAATCCTGCCAGGGGGTTAACAATCGCAAGCAGTACGCTTTCCACAGTCCCAAAGACTGCCGATGCGACACGAGCGTTATGTAACTGATCTTTTGGTATGGATGGATTCGGATCTGCGGTCGAAGGTAGATCTGGAATTAGTGGTTCTTCGGGTAAAGGCAGTATGCTGATACCAAAGATAATCTTCGCCAGAGGTGGATGTTCAGTGCGATAATTTGTTTCCGTAAAACCTTTCCAATCGCCCGACTTGAACAGAGCTGCATATTGCTGCGCTGCAAGCAGGTAATCGTCCTCATCATAATCGACTGGTAGCATGTTCACGGCACGCCAGCGCAGTACCCCGGCAATACCAAGGACCATCAGGATGGCTATCACATAGATATAGGTACTAAAGCGTTTTCGATTGTTCATCGGCTTAAGACTCACATCTATCTGTGTTTATGGAGTTAATTGGTAAATATTTATCCCATACGCAGGTAATTCGGGCAGTGGGGTAAAGTCACTGATAGAATGATCTACAACCGGCATGCCAGTGGATGTATCGGTGCCAAATAAAGTATTCAGATGATATGTACCATCCACCAGTCGGTCATCCTGGTATGTAATTTTATAATCGCTGATCGGAGATTTAGTCAGGTTTATTAAAACAAGTATGATTTCGGAATCTGCAATACTCAGGTTGGCGTAGATACCTGTATTGTTCGGATTGATCAATGATAATGACCCATTCTTCATTGCAGAATGCTGGTTCCGTAGGCTGATGAATGTGCGGTAAAAAGAGAGTAATGAGTTCGGGTCGGTTGATTCAGTGGAGACATTTGCTTGTGGATAGTTTTCTCCAGGATCACGCCAGGGGGTCCCGGTCGTGAACCCCGCATTCGCATCCCCATTCCATTGCATCGGGCGGCGAATATCTTGATCCGGCTTAACCCCTTGCATGCCGATTTCTTCACCATAATATATAAAAGGTGTTCCAGGTGAGGTCAGCATAAGCGCCGCAGCCACCTTTGCCTTAGCTACATTCCCATTCATCACACTCATCACCCGGTTCTGATCATGGTTGGTGAGGAAGGTGGCGAAAGGTCCATCCGGCATGTCTTTGAGCGTGAATTGGATGGCGCTATTCATCCCTGTGTTAGATTCACCGGCTACACTATTCACAAATCCACCTGCTAATTCGAAGCTGAAAATTTCATCCAATTGGTTGGTATAAGTTTTGGCAGCAAATGCACCCGCGCCCCACACTTCACCAACCGTGAAGGCTTCTGGATTATCAGCTTTGTAGGCAATATAGAAATTCTTTAGCCAGTTGTGAGTGGAAACAGTATTCTCTTGTTTTTGACCTTCCTCAATCAAATATTTCACCGCATCCACGCGGAAACCATCCACTCCTACAGTGTTGATCCAAAATTTCACAACCTTGAGCATTTCTGCACCGACTTCAGGATTGGTGTAGTTGAGATCGGGCATCGAGTCATTGAAAATCCCATAGTAGTAACCTTGTTTCCCGGGGTGCCAGGGATTTCCGAGTGGGCTTGAATAACCAGGATCAGTATCTGACCAGATATACCAATCCCGGTAAGGTGAGTCAGGACTAGCTATTCGCATTCACGAACCATGGATTTTTGCTGGAGGTGTGATTGATCACCAGATCAATGATGATGTGCATCCCTCGCTTGTGGGCTTCATCAAGCAGGCGAATAAAATCGGCGAAAGTGCCATAATCGGAATTAACATTGAAATAATTGATCACATCATACCCATGGTAGGTTGGGGATGGATGAATCGGCATCAGCCAAATTGCATTAATACCCAGGTCAGATAGATAAGCCAGCTTTTCAGTGATGCCATTAAAATCACCGATTCCATCTCCATTGCTATCATAAAAGCTGCGCACAAATATCTCATAAAAGATGGCAGTTTCCCACCATGGACGTTGTTCAACTACTGCCGTTGGTGTAGATTTACTGATATTGGGGGCTGTACAGCCAATGAGGAACGTTATCAGCAGGAGTAAATGAATTAATCGCTTCATGAAGTAGCTCCAGAATCAAAAAGGCGACCCCGTGGGTCGCCTTTTTTTCGATCAACCTTTCACGCCGCCCAAAGTGAGGCCGCTCACGATCTGTTTTTGCAGCAGGATGTAGATCACCGCAACAGGGAATGCCACGATGATCGCAAATGCCGAGAAAGTGTTCCACGGGATCGAGGTGGCGTATTGCCCGACCATATTGTAAAGCGTCATGGAGAGCGTGTAGCTTCCAGGATTGGTGAGGAACAACCAGGGCATGACAAATTCCTGCCAGTGACCGATGAAACCGAGGAAGAAAGTGACCGCCAGCTGTGGGATGGCAAGTGGTAATACGATCTGCCAAAATATCTGGTTGGAACTTGCACCATCAATTTTTCCAGCTTCTTCCAATTCTCTGGGAATTGTATCGAGGTATCCCTTGAGATTCCAGACCGCAAACGGAAGGGCACCGGATATCATAGCAATACCGACGCCTAGCAGCGAGTCGCGTAAATTGAAAATAATCTTTCCCGTGACACCTGCTGCACACGAGGTGAAAGGCGTTAATGCATGCACTCCCGCCCCACAGTTAACAAACTTGACACTATTCAACAATAAGAACAGCGGTGTAGCCAGACCCACTGCTGGCATCAGCAAGGGGACGAATACCAATATCATTAACACTGAACGCATTGGGAAATTGAAACGCGAGAACGCATATGCTGCAGTGACTGCAATTAGGATCGACAATAATCCCACACCGAAGGAAAGGAGAAAGCTGTTGCGTAGTAATACGATAAAAGTGACTGGGTTGGCAGTTGGACGGTCCAATACCTGTTTATATGCAACCAATGAAATCTCTTTAGGGAATAGTTGTAAGGCAGATGGGCGTTCACTCTTGGAGCTTAGAGACATGGTGATCACATACATGAGCGGGAACATCACTTCAACAAAAATGATCAGGCAAAGCAATTGAATAAACAGCTGCCGCCACAAGGGTAGCTTCCGTCCGACTCCTTTTGCAGCCGCGGTATCCATTGTGAAAAAACGGACCAGGAAATTCTTGGGTTTGGGGGATTCCACCTGTGATGTCATATTATGCCTCCGAGTAGGTCGCAGTTGCATTCGTAATTCGGTTGGTTATCAGGAAAATGATCAACGCAACCACCAAAATGATCATCGAAAAGGCTGCCGCGGCTCCGTATAAGCGCAGATTACGCACCAGGTCATAAACAAATGTCACCAAAATCTCGGTGGACCTGGCTGGGCCACCTTGCGTCATAAAATATACGAAGTTAAACAGGTTGAAAGACAGCGTAAATCCATAAATTGCCGCTGGGATCATGGCAGGCCGGATTAGAGGCAGGGTGATGTTGAAAAATTGCTGCGAGCTGCTCGCCCCATCCATCTCAGCAGCCTCATACAGCTCCTTGGAAATACTCTGTAAGGCTCCGGTTGCCACTAAACACATGAATGGCCATCCCAGCCAGAAGTTGGCGATCATCATGGCATAATATGCCAGGGGTAATGGCGCATTGGGTAGCAGCCATGGAATTGGAGGTGTGTATTCAAACAGCCAGCGAATGCGCACCGGATCAACAGATCCAAACAAGTGTGTGATCGTCGTCAGAATCTGGTTCATTGCGCCATACTGCTCATCAAAGATGTTACGCCATACAGTCGCAACAACCAGGGGAGGTATAACGACTGGTAACACGTATATTGCACGATAAAAACGCTTAAACCAGATACCCGGGATATTCAATAAAACAGCAATCAATATACCTGCCGGGACGTGCACTGCAACATTTGTTATCGCCCACCAGAAATTGTATGTAAGCACTCTGAAAAACTCGAAGTTCTGGACTGGTAAACCGCCTGTAAAAATATCAATATAATTCTTAAATCCAATCCAATTCAGTTTAGGGGAGTTAATTCCCAATAGTAGATCTTTGGTTTGAAAATCAGAGAATGAAATGATTAATTGATAGATCAGCGGATAAAAAGTAATCACCCCCATAACGATAAATGCAGGAGCAAGGTATAGATAAGGTAGACCGCCTTTACGAAATGCTAACTTTCCCTTACTGAATGCAGTTGCAATACTCATGGATACCTCCTTAATCTCTTCGTTGTGAAGCTACACTCATTAGAATTACTAGAACTAGCTTGATCATGTGATTCAAAATTTACATGGAATGCAATTTTATAAACTAGGAATGATGATTATTTATATCACAACGATAAAAAAACTGGAATGATTGCATATTAAAAATAGATTGTCTCTAAAAAGATAGAAGCAAACAGGGTTTTCCCTGTTTGCTTCTGGGATTGCTTTCAGAAAACGATCTTTCTGAACATACTTATTCGGTGAATAGGACTACTTATTTGATGCTGCTGTGGCGTCCTTTACCCATGTTGTTGCATCGACGCCCTTCTCAAACACCTGGTCCATACCGCAGAAGTTCGACCAATATAAGCCTAATTGGGTAACCTGTGGGCGGACATAACCGTTCTTGAATGCCTCCAGCAGACCCTGAAGTAAAGGATTGGTCACAGTCGCAGTCGTGATAGCGGGTACGTGTCCAGCCTTCATCATTTCAGTCTCGGCCTTTGCACCAGTCAGGTACAACGCTACTTCGATAGCAGCTTCTTTATTCTGGCTGTTCGGGTTGATGTAATAACCATCAACACCCAGGAGCGGAGTTGCAGGACCAGAAGGACCAGCAGGTAATGGGGCTACACCTAAATTATCACCCAATGCCTTTTGATAGTCACCCATAGCCCAGTTGCCATTTGTGATTGCAACGATTTTTCCTTCAGTGAAGGGAGCAAGACCATCGCTATCAGTCTTCGGCCAACCATTGGTTAATGCAATCTGATACAGTCCGTTCAGATATGTCATAGCATCGGCGACGCCAGTAGTTGAATCAGCAACAACTTTCCATGTGGCCTTATCGAAGATTTGTCCACCGAACGCACCAAAGAAACCCCATGAATGGTAGCATCCGAAGCTAATACCAATGGGAGTACCATCTTCCATTAGTTTCTGGAGCTCATCTGTGGTGGCTGGGGGGGTTGCTAGTTTGCTCTTGTCGTACCAGAATACAACAGCCTTGAGTGATTCTGGGATACCATACAACTTTCCGTCCACCTGCATGCCCTCGATAGAAAGCGGGGCATAATCACCGAGCTTGCTCGTAGCAAGGTCGGTAATGTCGGCAACTAATCCGGCGCGGGCATCATCACCCAGTGAGTCGTTCGGGGCAACGAACATGTCAGGTCCACCACCAGCGGCAACGTCGGTGCGGTATTTGTTATAAATATCGTTGAATGGAACCTGAAGTACGTTGATATTGTATTGTGGCAAATCAACTTTTGCTTGAGCTAGAACAGCGGTCAGTGCTACTTCTTCTTGTGAGCCAGTTCCATAGGCATGCCAGAAAGTAACATCAGTCACTGGCACAGCGGTAGGCTCGGCGGTCGCAACGGGTGCCTGTGTGGTCGCGGTCGCGCATGCTGACATTACCATAGCAGTAAGAATTAATACTGTCAGCAAACTCCAAAATTTCTTAATCATTTTAAATCTCCTCTTTGTTTAATAAATTATTTTCATATCAGATATTTATTTTAATTGTCAGTTTGGCGTTTACGTAAATGAATTTTAGGCGATTTTTACTTTTCCTCCTTTCTTTTATATTATACATCTACCAAGCGATCTAATGAAAGATTGATAGCTTGTACTACCGCCCCCATGCTCGTTGCACGTCTTCCAAGAACCGCAGATGTTATCCGAACAACTTTCGCAGCTGAATTAAGACTTCTATTCATCACAGTTTTTCTGATCGGATCTAGCAGTAAGTCTCCTAACTGTGAGACCCCGCCTCCGATGACGACCAGGCCTGGATTGATCAAATTAACCAAACTGGCGATGGCTATACCTAAATGTGTACCCGCCTCAGTAATAATTTGTTGTGCGATTAGATCACCGCGCTGTGCAGCTGCAGCCACATTGACTGCCAGGATTTTATCCGATTGGATCGTTGCCAGTTGGGTTCGCTTGCCTGATTCTATCGCTTCGCATGCTTTACGGGCGATGGCATAGCCACCCGCCATAGCTTCAAGGCAACCATAATTTCCACAGGTGCAAAGAGGACCATTTTCCTGAATTGTGATGTGCCCAATTTCACCCGCACATCCAGTGGTTCCACGGTAGATCCGTCCATCCAGTAATAAACCCGCTCCCACACCGGTCCCTACTTTTATATAGGCTAGATTTGTTTCACCGCGCCCTGCCCCATAAGCCCATTCTCCCAGAGCCCCCAGTTCAGCATCATTACCCAAAGATACAGGTACCTGCCACAGCTCTTCCAAATGAGTGCGGATTGGGTAAATATCCCACCCCGGCATGATGGGTGGCGAGCTAACCGCTCCAGCTTCGGTCACTACCGGGCCGGGCACACCCATCCCGACAGCGGAAATTTGATTAGATTGAAGGTTAAGCCTGCTCAATAAGTCACTCAAATACTGATCGATCATCGGCAGGCATTTCTGAGGGCCATCAGCCACGCTGAAAGGATATTCAACTTCTTCGAGCACATGGGCTGAAAAATCAGTGACCACCAGTCCAATATGGGTAGCGCCCATATCAATTCCTACCACATGGCCATAACGCGGATTGATAGCTAGTAAGATCGGTCTGCGACCACCTGTCGTAGGTCCCGTTTCAATCTCATCGACCAATCCCATGCCTTCCAGATCATCGATGATGGTTGAGATGGCTGAACGCGTTAGGAGCATCTGGCGCGCCAATTCAGCCCGTGATATACCACCAGGGGTAAAACGGACCATATCCAATATTATCCGTTTATTCATCGTCTTTACGTTTCTCAGGCGGTATGAGCTTGCCAGCGTGTCCAATGTTCCATCCCTAGTTGCAGTGCGGAGTAATTGTGAATATTATAGCAAATAGATTGAGGTTTGTCAAGTAATTTAACAATATGATATATATTAGTTAATTGTATTAACAAAGCTTGGGGTTGATCGGCTCTTCGAAATCATGCATATGACCAGACCATGTGATCTCCTACTGCCCCCAGGCAGCCAAATCCAGTATAATTTACGTATGGAAAAAATCTCATTGCTTGCTGGTGTGTATGCAGCTGTTGTTACCCCTCTAAAAGCCGATCTATCCCCTGATCTTGATGGATTGACTGCCCTGATCCAATTCCTTGCTGATCGAGGTTGTCATGGTCTCCTCCTGATGGGAACCACCGGTGAGGGTCCTTCTTTTTCGCGCGAAGAGCGCTCATTGGTTTTTCAAACCGCCGCTCGATTACGCCAAACCATACCCGAGCTGAAACTGCTAGCTGGTACCGGCACTCCGAGCTTAGAAGATACGATATTTCTGACGCGATCAGCCTTCGACCTCGGCTACGAAGGAGTGGTCGTTCTTCCCCCCTATTATTTCAGAAAGGCGACGGATGAAGGGTTATTTGCCTGGTTCGGGCAAATTCTTAATAAAGCTGTCCCGGAGGACGGTCAGGTATTTGGATACCACATTCCACCAGTATCAGGGGTGTGTCTTTCCATGGATCTCTTAGCCCGTTTGAAAGATGCCTATCCAGTAAAATTTGCTGGCATCAAGGATTCATCGGGTGACCCTGATTGGGCCCATGCGCTTGGAGCCCGCTTTGGAACCAACCTGATGGTCTTCAACGGGAACGATCGACTATTTAGCCTTGCCCTTCAGGCAAATGCCGCTGGATGCATAACTGCCATGGCGAATCTACTCTCTCCACTGCACAGGCAAGTTTGGGATAACTTTCAGGCAGGCAGTCCTGATGAAATCACTCAGGATAAACTCAGCTCTGCGCGTGAAGTGCTAGATCGTTATCAACCGTTTCCCCCTTTGATCAAGATGATGCTGGCGCGCTTGCACGGTTTTAATGGCTGGACTGTGAAACCTCCGTTATTGGAATTTGATCCCGCACAAGTTGAGATTGCATTATCAGAGTTCCTGGCTGTACTGGGTTAGACAAATTCAATGTCGACCGGCTCATCCAAACCTTCACCTTATCTCATTCCAGTTTTGGTTTTTTTCATCCTGGCTATCTTGGTGTTTTTGGGTGTGTTGATCAATTATTTTACTCATCCTACACCCAGTCTCCGCCCGACCGTCATCGTTGGATCCGCCACTCCCACCGCCATCATTAGTCCCACACCATCTACAACCAGCACCATAACGCTGACTCCCCGCCCAACCTGGACGTTACGCCCATCCTCCACTTCGACCCTCACTCCAACTTCGACCAATACCACTACCCCCACCTTGATCCGTACCATCACACCTGCCAAGCCAGCCAATTTCAATGATCGTTATGAGCTGAAACCATGGGACCTCGCTCAGCAGGATCGAACCATAGAGCTGCTCAAAGCAAACGCCCTTCTGAAACCATCTGAGGCTGCATTTCGTGCCCTGGCTTTTGTTGAAGGTGAAGCTTACCTCCGTTTTCCGCAAGCCCTTGAATCCACCTCCTGGAGATGGGATCGTGCCTTTAATCTGCTCCGTATCAATGATCCTCAGGGAATTAAATTATATAGTGATCTGATCTCATCAGGTATCACGTCTGGCCAGGTGCGTGCCAGCGATCTTCCAGCCTGGTTCGCGTTATACGAGACCAGGCTCGATCTGCAAATCTCCTCACTGGATCCGCAACCCGGGGAGCTTGGGCGTGAATTGGTTGAGCTGATTGGTAATGGTACAGCTTACCTATGGTTGATTGAAACCCCGGCTGGCACCAGTATTTATCCATTGCTGAACGACCTAAATTTTGATCAACCACATGAAAATACATATCTGTATGACGATCTGACGGGTGATACGACCCCAGAGCTGGTGATCTATCGGAATACGGATCCAAATGGAACCAGTTTAGTTGAGCCTCATATATTTGACCTGTCTGTCATCCAACCGGTAGAGCTTCCGATCCAGGATCAGATACCGGTTGATTTTGGTGTTTCCATCCAGATGACAGCCGAAAAAGTCGCAGGAATTCAAGGGGAAAACCAGCTCCAGGTCACCTACACCCTATTGCCTGCCTGCCCTGCTTATGTCTCACAGCAGTATCAATGGAATGGGAGTGAATTTACAGTTACCCCGCTGGATTATAAGCTTGTACCCTCACCAGATAATTTAGCCTTTTGTGCCGTGGTTCTTGACCAGGCCATATCCAATTGGGGTCCTGAAGCCGCGATAAACGTCGCCAGTGCTATGTTGGAGCTGTGGCCACCAGAAACTGACACTCAGGGTCACCCATTTCCTCCCGATGCATACGACCAGCTCCGCTTCCGCTTAGCGGTGTTGTATGCGCTTGCTGATCAACCGGATGAAGCAATTCGGATCATGTCGGAAATTATCAGCACACCTATCGTATCTGATTCCGAGTGGGTAACTCCTGCCGAGCAATTTATTCGCCTCTATAGTTCACCGGCGGATGTGTTTACCGCCTGCCAGCAAACCCCATTTTGTAATCTTCGAGATGCTCTCCGGACGTCAGTGCAAAATAGCACGACGAAGGATCCAGCTCTTGCAATTCAATACCTCCAAAATCATGGTGTTACCATTCGCTCGAGCGGCCTCCTCGATTTTGATGGCGATGGGCAAATCGAACATTGGTTAATTATCCAGCCCAAACCGGAAAACAAGCTGGAATTTTGGATCCTCAATCCTATGCCTGATGAACAAATTCAGGCCGTGTTTGTCCAGGTGCTCGAGGCCGGTACATTTCTCCCTTATATCCATGAGCCGGCTGGCTCTATCCCTGTAATTGAATTCGAGCTGCAGAAAGGTTTCATCTTCAAACATATCACCGGGTCGGGGGAAGCTTACATCCAGTGGGTGGATGTGGAGTTTGCCCGTCCGAGCATCATTCAAGATGGATATATCGGCGCTGTGAATTCCTTGTTTGACGGCGCTGAGCCAATGACGATCCGTGGCAAACTTCTCGAATTATATAATTCTCCACGCTTTAAAGGGGATTGTATCGCCTTCAATATCTGCGACCAGTTCCATTATGCGCTTGCTTTGGCGAATGACCTGGCAGGTGAGCAAGGCAGCGCGATCGACGAATACTTATGGGTGTGGCGGAACTACGGCTCAAGCCCATTCACTACCATGGCACGCCTGAAGCTGGATTATTTCCCCTTGCCCACCTACACCCGTACACCGATCCCAACCAATACTGTGGCTCCTACGCGTACCCCAACCCTTAGCCCAACCCCGACGCTTACGCGTACCCCAACCGCAACCAGAACACCTACATCCACCCCGACGCCTACTAATACGGTAACTGCAACTTTCACCTCAACTGCCACTGAAACCGAAACGATCACCCCCGTACCTCCGCAGTAAACATCATCAGGAAAGAAATTTATGAATTACCCACGTCAGCAATGGCGACTATTAATCACCCCTCCCTCTCCTGGTGCCCGAAATATGGCGACCGATGAGGCCATGTTGGAAACTATCGGTCAACAGTCATTCGCTTCCCACCTTCAGACTGTATTCCTGGGAACCAGCCTGTCTATCCATTGGCTATGCGCAACCCTGTGCAGATATTGATTTTCAGCGATTGAGTGATCGGGGTTGGAATTGGGTCCGTCGCCCCACAGGTGGGCGTGCCATATTACATACCGATGAGCTCACCTATTCCATTATCGCACCTCTGGCGGAACCCCGAGTTGCCGGAGGTGTGCTGGAGAGTTATCAGCGCTTCTCCCGGGCATTATTAACCGCTTTACATGCTTTGAATATCCCTGCCGAAGCTCATCCCATCCGTACCACCAGCGATGCCCAGGCAAATGCAGCGGTATGTTTCGAGGTACCATCGAATTATGAAATTGTTGTCAATGGGAAGAAACTCATCGGTAGCGCCCAGGCACGCCGTAAGAACGGGGTTCTTCAACACGGCTCCTTACCTCTTTCGGGGCGACCTCACCCGCATAACTGATGTGCTGTATTATTCAAATGAGCAAGACCGGAATGCAGGCTGCCCTGCGTTTGTTATCCCACGCAACAACCGTGGAGACAGTACTGGGATATCGTATTAGCTGGGACATGGCGGTCCAGGCTTTTGTTGATAGTTTCCAATCAGAGCTGGATCTGGAGCTTGTGAGGGGTGAATTATCCGATCAGGAAATTACATTAACGGAAGATCTAACCTGTAATAAATATAGCCACCCCGCTTGGTTGGAACGGTTGTAACTTTTAACGAGATCGTCTACTCTGCTCTATTCCCCAGGGTGGATAAAAATTACCTGCGGGTAACCAAGTTTGTTGAGCAAGCTTTCCATAAAGGTTTCGGCATTCGTCTGGGCTTGTGCTAAAATGCCATCCTCTATCGCAGCCTGCCGGATCTGGTCTTCTGCTGCCTGTCGTGCAGTGGTCTCCAGGTTGATATCCCCGTGGGTTAACATCCCGGTTTCGCGGTCATACACGTAAGATTTATCATTGTCTAATGTCGCAACAAAGATTTCTGCTTTCGGAAGGTGTACTTTGATCATTCCAGCCTCGATCACCAAATCCTGGGAAGTGATCTTTTCCAGGTCGATCCCTGCGGTGACATATCCATGACCAACGAATAACAACCGATCGCCGAAGAGTGGAGCCAGGGAATCCTGCCCCACCTCTGCAGTAATGACCTTTTCAACGGTATATTGGATCGTTTCCAAACGTGCCAGTGGACGAATTTGGTTGATGATCGTCACCGGATCAGGCAAGATAGTCGGGGTGGGATGCAGTATCCTGGCAACCTGAGTGCCTAAATCACTGGTCATATCACTAACCGGTTGGACGGTACGTTGCGTGATCCGTTGGATTGTCAGGACGACACCCACTGATGTTGCAACAAGGATCACAAGAACACCAATCACCAATATCCATGGGAGCCAGATTTTTATTTTTATCCATTGGAATATATTATACTTGATACACCATGTCTATTGGTGTATTAACCATTACAGATCCAGCTGCCTGGATGCAAATCACTCAAGGAAAAACGCAGCCGTCTGAAACCATTAATCGCCCGCCTGCACCGCGAATTTAACCTCTCAGTTGCTGAGCTTGGGAAGCTTGATGTTTGGGATGAAACCACAATTGGATGTGTGATGATTAGTAATGGCCATCAATTTATTGAAAGTTCTCTCCAGACAGTCGTCCACTGGCTGAATAAGAATTGGCCAGATGTCTCACTGGTGGATGATCATATCGAAATAATCAACTAGGAAGGTGATATGGATTTACAGCTCAAAAATAAACGCGCTCTGGTAGCTGGCTCCAGCCGGGGGCTGGGATATGCAATCGCTCGCACACTGGCATTCGAAGGCTGCCGGGTAGCAATCAATGGGCGCATTGCGCAATCTATCAACGAGGCCGCCAGACAGCTTGTCGAAGAAACGAAGGCAGATGTCATCCCACTGACAGGTGATGTTGGTTTGCCTGAAATCCCTTCCCAATTGGTTGATCAGACCGTTCAATCGTTAGGAGGGTTGGATTTACTGGTGACCAATGCTGGTGGACCACCTTCGGGCAAATTTGAAACTTTCGATGACTCCGCTGGCAGAAAGCGATCGAATTATCCTTGCTCAGTCATGTGCGCCTGATCAGGGCTGCCCTGCCTTACTTACGCCTATCGGATTGTGCCAGTGTCGTCACCATGACCTCTTATTCCATCAAGCAGCCAATCCCCAATTTGGTGCTCTCCAACAGCATCCGGGCTGCCACCGTTGGCCTGACCAAGAGTTTATCACTCGAGCTGGGTGCAGATGGTATCCGCTTCAATTCAATTTTACCCGGTTGGACTACCACAGAGAGCGTGGTTGACATCATGTCTTTCCGAGCAAAGGCTAATGGCACCAGTGTTGATCAGGAAATTGCACTCCAGGTAAAAGATACCGCCCTGGGTCGCATGGCACGTCCGGAAGAAGTGGCGAATGCAGTGGTGTTCCTGCTCTCCCCTGCTGCTTCGTATATAACCGGTGTGATGCTCACCGTAGAAGGTGGCAGCTATAAAGGAACCCTATAGATTTTCGGGTTAGAACCTGGGATTCCGAATCTATCGAATGAATTTAAAGGGCAGCTGCATTAATGACTTAAGCAGTTTTTGCTTCAAGCCTGGTTTATCCAGCCCCATAACTCCCTCTCCCATGGTGCCATAGGCTTCAAGGTACTGCCCACGCCTTAGCTGGATGGATGAGATCGATTGGAGCACATACGCTCGCAGCTCTGATTCCCCTAATTGCTTCAACAACTCCGCCGATTGCCCATATAGAATTACAGCATCCTCCAGTTTTTTTAAACCTTCCAGGGCAGCTGCCTGGTTTCCGAGTGCCATCGCCTGACGTAAGACATCACCTTTTGAAGCGAACACTTTATCTGTATCTGCCACAGCCTCTAACGCAGATTCGGCATTTCCTCCTTTTAGGAAGGAAACGCTGCAATTATTAGCCATTTCCGCAGCTAATAGCTCATCCCCAATCAATAAATAACCATCAGCGGCTGCCTTATAAAGCTTTGCCGCTGACAGGAATTCACCTTTGTTATATTCAGCCTGTGCTTCATCAGCCAGCTGCTGTGGACTAATAATCTCCATAATTTTATAAGGTGATTTCGAGCAATCCCTCTGCTAATGCCCGCAACCTCTCCACCTTTATTTCACTGAGGCGAATAGCCAAATCAAGATAAGGTCGATTGATGGGTTTACTGATAAATGCCTGCAATTCAATCGGAAGAGAACTAAATTCATTGAAATTTCTTTTTTCTGCGAACCAGCTACCTGTAGGTCCTTGATGATCTTCAAATTCGGCAATTGAACTATTTAAAACCTTGGCAATGCTTTCAAGTTCAGGTAATGGAATTGGCAACATGCCTTGTTCATAGGATTGCAGATTTTCTGGAGAAATACCTGCTTGCTCAGCCAAATCTTGAGTCGATAATTCAGCTTTTGTCCTTCCTTCGCGCACCAGATCACCGATGACTTTCTGCCTGGAAAGTTTTATTTCTTGTGCATCCACCATTCTATCGATGCCGGAAGGTTTTAATATCTCATTTTCCCAAAAATGCTCGAGCGGGATATCCAGGTAATACGCTAAAATCTCGAGCTCTGGTAGTGTCAGGGCTCTCTCGCCATATTCGATCGCACCAAGCTCTTCACCTGAAAGACCCATCGCCTGAGCACATTCTTCTAGGTCTTTACCTGATTTTTCCCTCGCGTCACGAACAAGAATCCCCAATTTCTTCGCTCTGATGATTTTTAGAATTGGATTGATCGTCATTTACATACCTTTCTAATAATTCTGGCATTATTGCTGTGCTTGAAAAATACATTAGGTCCAATCATTCATGCAAGACTGGCATAATGTATCCTACACCCGATCGAGTGACGATATGGTGGGGGTTATTTTGATCTTTTTCCAATTTCTGTCGTAAGCGCGAGATACTAACCCACAGGATTTCTTTATCTTTTTGATATTCAACCCCCCAGACGTCCCTTAGCATCTGCTCAGAGGGAATCACGGTTCCCACATTCTGAGCCAGCTGCAGTAAGATCCTGTATTCCGTCGCAGATAAGTAAACCATTTTCCCGCCGAGGAATACCTCCGCTTTGGCTAAATCGATATCCATGTCACCATGGTGGAATATCGATGGTGCGGCAGTCGGCGCTGGTTTCGCTGCCCTACGTAGCACTGCGCGAACACGTGCTAATAACTCGGTCGCTGAAAAAGGCTTGACGATATAATCATCTGCACCTAAATCCAATCCGCGCACGCGGTCTTTTTCCTCGCCCTTGACGGTGACCATAATGATTGGCACAGTTGAAAACTTGCGGATCCGTTCGCAGGTTGTGAAGCCATCCAACATTGGCATCATCACGTCCAATAAGACCAAATCAGGCTTCTCATTTTCCACCACCTCCAAGGCTTGCTGGCCATTGTAGGCTTTAAGAACAGCATAATTGTCGGAGATTAAGTTTGCTTCCATCAATCGAACATAACGCGGTTCATCATCTACGATTAGAATTTTTTTACTCACGGGTTGCCTCCTCTCCCACGATTGGTATTTCTTGATTATCAAATTTGGTTGGTAATGTAATTATGAATGTTGTTCCCTTGGATACTTCGGATGTAACGGTTATTTCACCACCGTGCCCATGGATGATTTCCTGACAAATAAATAATCCCAATCCGGTTCCATGATTGGAAATTCGTGTTTCTGGCACGCGGTAGAAGCGTTCAAATAAATGACCAAGGTGTTCTTGAGCTATCCCAGGTCCCTGGTCATCCACCGTAATATCGCATACACTGTCACCACTCTTCAAACTGATTATTACCGGTGAGCCAGGTGCATATTTCACGGCATTGCTTAGCAAGTTATCGAACACTTGTGTGATGCGCGTGGGATCCGCCAGAACTACCACGTTATGATCCGCATGCAGTTGGACAGATAACGAGGAATATCGAGTTGTGCTTCTGACAACAATTTCCCTCAAAATTAAATCAAGCCTCACCGGTTGAAGCTGCATGAACATTGTTCCAGCTTTTAGCCTGGATGAATCCAGCAGGTCTTCAATTAATAAATGCAATCGGTCTGCTTCCTCATCAATAATAGTCAGGAATTCCCGGCGAGATTCGTCATCCCACTTTGTATCGTCCCTGAGCAACGTGGTTGCATAACCCTTGATAAAGCCAATCGGTGTACGTAATTCATGCGAGATTGTTGTGATGAAATCATCCTGCATTCGCCGTAACCAGCGTTCCGCTTCCAATTTTGCTACACGTTCCACTAAGTGATGGTTCTCCACCAGCTGAGCGGTCTGTGCTGCGATGAATTCAGCCAGCTGGATCTGGTCTGGTGTATAAGGTGGACCACCAAATCTGCCGAAAACCAACACACCCAGCACTTCTTCACCTGCTTTGAGTGGGAGCCCGAGGAAATCTCGCCAGAACAAGCGGTTATTCTCCCAACCCTCTATCTTTTCTTGTATAAGCGAAGTCTGCTTCGATGAAAATGCCTGGTTGGCGATCTGTTCTCCCCATTCGATTTCACCCTCGGCATTTTTCCCCCGACCAACCACGCGTGCATATGAGGGGTCCAGACCATTTGAATCTCTGGGCGTGTACAGGACTAAATTATCAAAGATAAGTACATGCCGAGTATGCAGGACAATCAGATCCATTGCAGTGTCTATGTTCTCAGTTTGGGCAATCGCCAAACCTATGGCATAGACAGCTTTGATGTCCTCTGGTCTTAAGACTACCGATTCATTCACTTCATCTGGAACAGTCATATCGCGGTAGCATCAATGAGGGGTAATTGGAATTTAATCAACGTACCTTTCCCAACTTCAGAATTAACTTCCACCATAGAACCATGTGCTTCGACTATCTTCTTGACTAATGCCAGGCCCAGTCCGACGCCTCCATACTTGCGCGTGCTGGAGCCATCCAGCTGATGGTATGGTTCAAATATCTCGGATAACCGTTCAGGAGAGATACCGATCCCGGTATCAGCTACGTGTAATTGCACCTGTCCGGATGAACTATGTAGACCCACCGAGATTTTACCTCCAGGGGGGGTGAATTTAATCGCATTGTCCACCAGCTCCATCACCACCCACTGGATTTTTTCATGGTCCATACGCACCATGCATGAATCCCTGCCTAAATCTATAGCCAAAACTACTGGACGGCTTGCTGCTTTCAGCTTCGCTTGTTTTAGTGCATTGTTTACCACTTCTCCAAAGTTTGCTGGTTTTATTTGCATCGTAAATTGCCCTGTAGCCTCCAGCGAAAATTGGATCATCTTATCGATCAATTCTTCAAGACGTGCCTCAGAACGAAGCATCACATCCATTGCGACGGTTTGCTCGCTTGAAAGCTCACCCAGGCTACCTTCGTTCATCAAATCCAGATATCCTCGGATATGGGTTAAGGGGGTTCGTAATTCATGCGAGACGTTCGAAATAAAATTCGATTTCAATTGATTGAGTTCAGCTAATTTATTAAGTGCTGACTGGAGCTCTTGGGTGCGTTCCTTGACACGTTGTTCTAACTTCAGGTTAGATTGCTGCAGCGCAGTATGCAATTGTAAAATCTGCTCAGTGATCACTTGATCGAGTGTTTCGCGATCGATTAGTTTTAATTCCAATAGCGCCTGACCTACCAGTCGTTGCTGGCCATCTGGTCCGGGTGTTTTTGCATAATTCAACGCTTTTTGAAGACCATCCGGGGTTAAAACACCACGCTCGATAAGTAATTCACCTACCCTCGGCACCAGGATTTCAGGCGTAATTGGGATGGTAGGGTTATTCGAAATCCTTGAGATTACTTCTTGTTCCCCAATAACTGCGGCCAATGCCAGGTTAACCCCACAGCCCGGGCATTCAAGTACATCCTGGCTTACGGGTTGTCCACAATTTGGGCAAGGTAAGTGTAAATCCATTCTCCACCTATTGAAACTCTATTATGATATCCTGACTTACATCTTAACGCAAGCCTAACAATAGTGTAAAGGTTTTATAAGGAAATATATCTTAGTTTAAGGCATAATAGAACGTATGACAATTGCTTCACCGAAGAGACTGCTTGTTCTCGACCAGGACACTCTGGGAGAGAATTTCCTCAAGCATATATTAAATCCAAATGGTTATGAAATTATCAGGGTAAATTCCAGCGCAGAAGGAATCGCAACTTCTCGGTCTTGGAACCCTGACGTGATTATCATTAATATAATGCAGCCTGCTGTGAATGGTTGGAAATTATGTAAAAAATTACGTGAATTCTGCCAGGCGCCCATTCTTGTGCTCGCAGCAGTCTCAGATCCGAATTCTATTGCCCACTGGTTGGACGCGGGGGCTGATGACTATCTGACGCGACCATTTTCATCTGAAATGCTGGTTGCTCATCTTCAAAAACTTACCCGTAACACCAAAATCATCCAAAACAATCCATCCTTATCATTAATTCGTTAATTTGTCTTGAGATTGCCCTTGATTCTATAAATTCTTGGGTTAGAATCATGCATAATGACATCTCAGGAGGTTTCGTGTGCCGAGTCAAAAACAAGATCCATCATCAACCGATACATCCTCACCACTGACCGACCGCTCAGCAGATAGTTGGGAGACCTCCGAAGCGGCAAAATCGCTTGAGCGTATGAAAGCCAATCCTCGCATAAAATATATTGTCGTAATTGTCCCTGAAGACGCTTGCCCGGCTTGTCAGAATTTATCTGGAACATATCCAAAAGATCAAGTACCCCGCTTACCTTATGAAGAATGCTCGCATCCATTGGGTTGCCGCTCATATTATGCCCCCTTCCTGGATGAGATTTTTCCATAAATCTTCCTGCGTAGAGAAAACGGGCTGTGATTTCAATCAGCCCGTTTTTTTATTGATATCTTCCTGGATTATTTTTCGCGCCAGGTCGATCGCTCCTTGTTGATCATGGATTTCAAGTGTGATTTGTGCTTCACGGATAGCTTCTAATAAATAACCCACCAGAGGACCAGGGACTAAATCCAATGCCTGCATCAACTCTTCGCCATTGATCACTGGGACTGGGAACACACGCTCTGCTCTAGCCTCCCACCAGGCTCCCAACAAAGTTTGTATCACCTCAAGGTGCCTGATCCATCTATCCTGGGGAAGCGCTACTCCATAGGTTGCCAACACATCTGCCAGAGAGAGGATACAAATATCCACTCCAGCCACCCCGGTATCACGGAAAAAGTGATAAATTGATTTACGGCTTGGCTTTTCTTCAGGGTGTGAAAGCAAGGATGGGCGCATGTGATGGCTTACGATGGCAAATAATCGATCAATTTCTTGCTTGCTCAACCTCAATTCCTGGCCGCACTTTTCTACTAGCCTGCCCCCAGCCTGGTCATGCCCAAGAAATCTGATTTTCCCTTGAGCATCCACTGATTGAGTGTTTTTCTTACCCACATCATGATAAAGCCCCGCCAGGAAAATCAATCCTCGGTGAGGTCGGTCCGGATTGAGAGAATTTTCTAAATGTTCAGTCAACTGTTTTCGATATTGACCAAGATATAGGGTGACTAATCCCATCGTCAGATTCTCAGCTTTATCTGGGTTAGGTCCAGAACATAATTGTTCCAGCACGCTTTCAAGGCGATTCAAGACGTCAAGGGTATGATTCCAGGCATCCATCACATGAGGTTGTGATTGCTGCACTACCTTGAGCGAACAAACTTCGGGTAAGATGTATTCGAGGGCTCCCAATTTATCCAATATTCGCAATGAAGTGGCTGGATGAGTTATCATCAAGATTCGAAAAAGCTCGTCTCGAAGTCTTTCGGCAGATATCTTGGGTAGATCGGAGCTAGCTTCCCGCATATGCTGGAGCGTCTCGGGTGAGATGGTGAGCCCCATGTCCACGGAGAACCTGACGCCGCGCAAGATTCTGACTGGATCATCAAGTAATGCGCTTGGTGAGCATAACCGTAAACGCCGGGCGACAAGGTCGTTTGCTCCACCGGTAGGGTCTACCAGGGTTTGTAACTCCTGCACCTCCACAGCCATTGCATTGATTGTAAAATCCCTACCCATGAGGTCGGCAGTCAGGTCTGCTCCCTGGTAAGCAGAAAAATCGATTTTGATCGGGCCTGCTCCTGCGTACTCTACCCGCTTATCTGGGTTTAAAACCAACCTTGCCACTTTCCTTATGGGATCCAAAGGGAAATAAGCTGCACCAAGTTCGTTGGCAAGTCGACGGGCGATTTTCATCGCCTCGCCTGGCGTGGAAAAGTCAAGATCATAATGCGTGCGGTCAAGTAATGCATCCCTGACAGCACCACCAACCAGATAGATAGGTACGTCCTGCGGTAAGCGGGCTCGGATGTATTTCAACAACGGCTGGTTCAGTCTTGACTGTAATTCATTCATTGCAAAACAACGATTATATCTTTTTGCTCCATAGAACGCGAATTATTCACCCGGTTCGTATTTTTCTGCCGCTAAGACCCCGATAAATGGCAGATTGCGGTAATATTCGTCAGCATCCAGACCATACCCGAACACAAACTTGTCTGGAATGACAAAACCTCGATAATCGAGGCTTACATCCACTTCACGCCGTTCTTCTTTATCGAGTAATGCACACACTTTCAAGCTTTTTGGTTGGCGTGCGCTCAGCAGTTCAAGTACAGCTTTAACGGTATAACCACTATCAACAATATCTTCAACCAACAACACATGCATATTGTGGATGTCAGTATTTATGTCTAGCGTGATTCTTGATTGCCCCCTTGAACGACGGGCGCCAACTCCATACGAGGAAACAGACATGAAATCGATCATGTGTGGGATGGAAATATTGCGCATCAGGTCGGTCAGGAACATGACCCCGCCTCGCAAGATACAAACCAGCAGCAGCTCTTTGCCTTGATAATCATGGCTGATCTGAGCCCCGATTTCGGCGATGCGTTTCTGTAATGCATCTGCGGGAATTAAAACTTCCTCTAAAAATTCATGATAATCCTGCATGCCTCACTCCTTCGGTACCTCATGATGTTTACGGCAACGGGCTTCGTACATCTCAGCCGCGCCAATGATGACGATTGGCTCATCATAACGGGCAGGTTTTCCATTAATGATGCGTTGTGTGCGTGAGGCTGGCTCACCGCATACCATGCAGATGGCTTGCAATTTGTCCACATGCTCCGCCTTAGCCATCAATACCGGCATCGGACCAAATGGCTCGCCTCTGAAGTCTGTATCCAAACCAGCAACAATCACGCGGATTCCCTGATCAGCCAATTTCTGAGCGATCTCAATGATCTGGTTGTCGAAGAACTGGGCCTCATCAATCGCCACTACCGTTGTATCATGGTCAAGGCGAGACAATACCTCCCCAGATTGTTCGATTGGCATGGCTTCAAAATCGTTTCCTGCATGCGAAGTGACCTTACGTACTGCATAACGGAAATCAATCGCAGGCTTGAACACTTGCACTTTCTGCCGCGCTATCGTTGCCCGTCGTAAACGACGGATCAGCTCATCTGTTTTGCCACAAAACATCGAGCCTGTGATGACTTCAACTGATCCTGCTCGGTGCTCCATTTTCTCCTCCAGTTTTATACTATGCTTCGATTGTATACAATTTCCGATTTTAGCAAACAGGCAGACGCGAGATGCGTCTGCCTGTTAAGTTTAACTGAAATTGGACGAGTTGCAAGCTTATACGATGATTTCTTGTGCTGCTTCCGGTAACTCATATCCAAAGGCGCGTAGACGCTTCTTGAGATCGGATAATGACTTTCTGCCAAATCCATCTACTGCCAGGATGCCTGATTCGCCATTTTCCAGCAGATCCATTACCTGACCGACTTTGGTGATATTGGCTTTGGCTAACGCTTCCGTTGCTCGCGTGCCTATTCCTAGCTCTGTGATTGGGCGTTCGGGAGAAGTCCGAGCCGTCTCACGTGCAGTTTTATCATCTCTATATTGCTGGCGGACCTGTAGCTTCTTATAGAACCGGTCTACCTGCCCCTCAGTATCGACGATGCGTTGCTCACCGGTGAAGAATGGATGGCAATTTGAACATACATCCGTATGGATTATTTTCTTGGTTGAGCCGGTTGTCCAGGTGTTGCCGCAGGCACAAATGACCTGTGCGTCTGGATAATACTCCGGATGGATACCTGCTTTCATTTTCTTTTCCTTTCACAACAAATAAGTAATGCTTATTCTGCTTTTTGGGGTAAAACGCTTACCACTTTACGATCATCGCGGATGGTTTCATAGACCACATATCCATCGATTATGGCGAAGATAGTATCATCCTTGCCTACCATCACATTATTACCAGGCTTGATGTGAGTACCTCGCTGCCGAACCAGGATGTTACCAGCGCGGACAAATTCACCGCCGTATTTTTTTACACCCAGGCGTTGTCCCTGGCTGTCGCGTCCATTGCGAACAGAACCGCCACCTTTTTTATGTGCCATATCTTATCTCCTATTCCTCGGTGATCGCATCGATGCGAACCTTGGTATATTTTTGCCGGTGCCCGGTCTTTGTTCGGATGCGCTCTTTTGCCATATATTTAAAAACCACTACCTTCGGGCCTTTTACATGTGCTACGACCGTAGCTTGTATTTTTGCACCTTGAATGAATGGGGTCCCTACTTTTATGGTTTCGCCATCCGATATGAGCAATACGTGATCCATATCGATCTCTTGACCCACCTCGAGTGGATAAGTGTCCACTTCGATGGATTCACCGATGACGGCTCGAAATTGTTTTCCGCCATCCTCAACAATTGCATATTTCATAAGCTTCCTCCAAGCTTCACTTCACCAGAAAATCCGCGGAAATTCTATTTGAGTAGAATTTATTTATATCTTTCCAACCACTCGCAGACGTTCGGGGAAGTTGGGGATCATTGCCGGTTTTACGGCTAGCCAGATTTCCTGGCTAATGACAAAACAGAGCCCCAGCAAGGCTGCCGGGGCAGTGCGGGCTGAATTATAATAGGGATGTTTTTTCCTGTCAACTCATTAATCTGAGGACTTTTGTATCTTTTCTAATATGACAGTATACACTGGTAGATAAGATTATAATTGACGATAATCTTGGTTGAATCTATCCAAATATTATAGTTCAAGCTGATCAGATTACTTAGGAGGTATGGCGATGCCCGTCAAGGGTTGGATCGAGGTCGATGAGATATTCTGTAAAGGTTGTGAGCTGTGTGTTAACGAATGCCCTCAGCATGTGATGGTACTGGATAATGAAAAACTGACCCCGAAAGGGTATCACCCAGTTTTCCTGTTCAAGGATGGCTGCACGGGCTGTGGAATCTGTGCGATTGTATGTCCCGAAGCAGCCCTTACGGTCTTCCGTGAGGCCCCAGTAAAATTAGCTAAGGTTGAAACGACAACTACATAGGAGATTATCTGTGGCAAAAGAATTTCTCGAAGGTAACTTCGCCATGGCTGAAGCAGCGGTGCGCGCCGGTGTGGAAGCCTATTTTGGTTATCCCATCACTCCTCAAACTGAATTGCTGGAGTGGATGTCTCACCGCATGCCGGAATTAAAGCGCGCATTTTTACAGGCTGAAAGTGAAGTTGCTGCCATCAATATGGTTTATGGTGCTGCCTGTACCGGTGCACGGGTGATGAGCTCTTCTTCCAGTCCAGGTGTTAGCTTGATGATGGAAGGTTTATCCTATATCGCTGGGACTGAAGTGCCAATGGTATTGATCGATGTCATGCGTGGTGGACCTGGATTGGGCAATATCGCTCCTTCCCAGGGTGATTACAACCAGCTCGTTCATGGTGGTGGGCATGGAGATTATTTTCCCATCGTTCTAGCACCAGCTTCTGTCCAGGAAGCTATCGATTTGACTGTCCTTTCCTTCGATCTGGCGGAAAAATATCGCAATATCTGTATTGTGATGGCGGATGGCAGCATTGGCCAGATGATGGAGCCGGCTGAGCTCCCCGAAATGCGACCTCTGCGAAAGATCACGCCAGATTGGGCAGTGAATGGATGCACTGACCGTCCGCCTAGAATTCTTACTTCCATCTTTATTGACCCGGCAAAAGAGGAGCTGGTAAATCATAGTATCCTCAATACCTGGTATGAGATTCAAGCCAATGAAATCCGCTATAAGGAATATTACCTGGATGATGCTGAATTTGTGGTCATCGGTTTTGGTACAGCTGGTCGAATCGCTTTAACCGCCGTGCGCAACGCACGTGCCGAAGGGATCAAAGTCGGCTTGTTCCGTCCCATCTCAGTCAGCCCATTTCCTTACCAACAAATTGAAGAGCTGGTGAAGACCACCCAGGGGATTTTGGTTACCGAGATGAATACCGGCCAGATGTTGGATGATGTACAAAAAGCGGTCAAAGGACGAGCTCCGATTGAGTTTTATGCTCGCCTGGGCGGAATTGTGCCATACCCTGATGAGATCCTGGGTGAGATCAGGCGCCTGGTCAATGAACCCAAATCTGCCGATGGCGATCCACGCAAACGCTGGATGCAGCGTCTTAAAGATGGCGTTATAACCTTATCGTAAATCTGAGGATTCAATATGGATACTCCCGTAAAAACTGAAATACAGACTGTTTACTCACGCCCAGAATCATTATCCCGTACTACCTCGCATTATTGCCCTGGTTGTACCCATGGCATCGCCCACCGATTGATCGCTGAAGTGATGGATGAAATGGACATTCGGGAAAAGACCATCGGTGTCGCGCCAGTTGGATGCGCGGTGTTCTGTTACAACTACTTTAATTTTGATTGGGTTGAGGCTGCCCATGGGCGGGCACCTGCCATGGCAACCGGCATTAAGCGCGTGTTACCCGACCGGTTTGTTTTTACATACCAGGGGGACGGTGATTTGGCTTCCATCGGAATGAGTGAGATTATGCATGTGGCAGGTCGGGGTGAGAATATTACCGTCATTTTTATCAACAATGCTATTTACGGTATGACCGGCGGTCAGATGGCTCCCACCACACTACCCGGACAAAAAACCACAACCTGTATAAATGGTCGGGATGTGGAAACGCAAGGATATCCCTTACACATGTCTGAGGTCCTCTCAAAAATGGACGGCGCAGGTTATGTTGTTCGGCGTAGCTTGCATGATCCAAAGAACATTCGCATGGCTAAAAAAGCTATCCGCATGGCATTTGAGACGCAGAAACGTGGTCTGGGTTTCTCGATGGTGGAATTACTTTCGACCTGCAATACTAACTGGGGTATGACAGTTCAGGATTCTTTAAAATGGCTCGAAGAGTATATGATCCCGGTATATCCAATCCAGGATTTCAAGGTATCATCCGGGCTCGATGGAGTAAAGGTATAGGAAAGGGTAAATGCAATGCAAACAGATGTAATCTTTGCTGGATTCGGTGGGCAGGGAGTCCTCTTTTCGGGACAGGTCCTGGCCTTTGCTGCAATGGACGCTGGTTATGACGTCACCTGGATGCCATCCTATGGCCCTGAAATGCGGGGAGGAACTGCCAACTGCACTGTGGTGATCGCGGATGAAGAGATTGGTTCACCAACGGTTAAATATCCCAAAGCGGCAGTCGTGATGAACCTCCCGTCTCTGGATAAATTTGAGCCGCTCGTATCCCCAGGCGGTGTGTTGATCGTCAATTCATCCCTGGTGAATCGTGATCCAACCCGCACGGATATTACCTGGTTGATGATCCCTGCACAGGAAATTGCTGAAACGATTGGCCCTCGCCGTTTATTGAATATGGTGATGCTGGGTGCCTTGCTGGATAAGCTACCCATCCTTCCATCAAACGATATTAAAGTATCCCTGGCAGCCCACTTACCTGAGCGACACAAAAAATTACTAAAAAGCAACCTGGATGCTCTGGATCAAGGAGCTGCATATTCCCGTGGTGAATTGAAGATTGATAAAACGGTATCAAGGATTCAAGAACCTACAGAAACGGTTGCACCAACTTCCGTTTGATGGTAATTTAGGGGCAATAGTATAACCAGGGAGGAGCTTGTGTGAATCAACCCAATCCAATCCTACGCAGGGTAGGATCTATTTCATTCACGATTGCACTTCTATTGGGCATTTTGCTCATCATAGTGAGGTCAATACCCGACATGGAATCGACCATGTATGGTTTCATTAAATACGGCTACCCAAGGCTTACCACCCTTTCCTGCCCGATGCTTATGACCACACTCGACCGTTTACCGGTGACGATCCGCTTGCACAATTCGCTCGACAGACCACTCAGTTTGTATATCAATGCCCAACGAAGCTCGTTGGTTCAGATCATAAATGATGAAGAGACTATCGTTCTTCAGCCAGGTGAAACCCGCTCGTTCGCCTGGGAACTTGGCAGAGAAAATATCGATTTGAACGCATTTGTATTCGCGCGTGTTTTTACCTCTGCTGCCACCTCTGCTGGTATGCGTGAGGCAACCTGTGGAACTTTGGTTTTGAATCTACCCTTCAAAGGTGGACCGGTAATTTTTTACATTTTCCTGGTATTGTTCATTATCACCGGGGTAATTGGATTATGGCTTTGGCCCCGATATAGCGATAAATCTGACTCCGCGAGAGACTCACGAATTTGGTGGATACGTTTTGTTGCCGTAGTAGTCGCAATTGGAGTGATTGCGAGTATCCTCAGCTGGTGGTTCTTGGGGATCATCGCCCTGCTTCTCATCTTGTTATCTCTGGGTGTTTTTCTACTCCAAAGTAAGGAGTAATTTATCGTCAGTTCGCCCCAGTATAAATATTGTGTAACGAATATCCATAAAAAATAAAAGGCTGTCTAAATATAATTGGACAGCCTTTTTTTGTAGGGGCTGGTCGAGACCAGCCCCCTGCTAAAGGTACTCGCAATAATTATTTATCCTCAGCTAGACTTTTCCCACTGAATTTCAATGCCGCGTGGGCAGCCGCCAATCGTGCGATTGGTACACGGAAGGGAGAACAGCTAACATAGTTATTGCCAACGATATGGCAAAACTCGATTGAATCCGGATCCCCACCATGCTCGCCGCAAATACCTACCTCAAGATCAGGCCGTGTCTTGCGACCGTCATCGATCGCCATCTGCATCAAGCGTCCGACACCACTCCGGTCGATGGTCTGGAATGGGTTCCTGGGTAGAATACCTTCGGCTATATAAGTTACCAGGAAGTTACGCTCGGCGTCGTCCCGGCTGTAGCCAAAGGTCATCTGCGTCAGGTCATTTGTGCCAAAGGAGAAGAACTCGGCATACTCAGCAATCTCAGCCGCAGTCACCGCAGCTCTCGGAATCTCGATCATCGTGCCGAATTTGTAGGTGAAATTAACTTTCTTCTCCTTCATCACATCATCAGCGATCTTTATCAGGCGGGGCTGGATCCACTTAAGTTCATTTACAGTACCCGTCAGAGGGATCATCACTTCAGGCTTAACCACCACCCCATCCTTGGTGCAATCCGCAGCCGCCTCGAAGATTGCCCGCACCTGCATCTCAACGATCTGGGGCATGTAAATACTCAAACGCACTCCACGCAGACCCATCATCGGGTTGCTCTCATGCATCCCACGAATGTCAGCTAGCAGGCGCTCTTTTTCTGCCAGGCCGACTATTTCACCCTTCACTCGCATCGTGATCACTTCCTCGAGCAGCATTTCCTCGTCAGGCATGAATTCATGCAATGGCGGGTCGATCAAGCGAATGATCACCGGGTAACCATCCATAGCCCTGAACAATCCATCAAAATCCGCCCTTTGATAGGGTAACAGTTCATCCAGTGCCGTTTTCCTATCTTCAGGATTCTCGGCTAAGATCATCCTTTGCACGATGGGTAAGCGTTCTTTTTCGAAAAACATGTGCTCGGTGCGGCATAATCCGATCCCTACCGCCCCATAAGTGCGGGCTCGTTGGGCATCTTTGGGGTAATCAGCGTTTGCCCAGACCTGTAAACCCTTGGTCGGCCAACCGGGGGCAAATTTCCGCATGCCAGGGGTGGCACAAATCTCATCCGCCCATTTCAGCAATGTAAGTAGGTCGGTTTGCTCTTCCAGGCTGGGAGCAACCGTTGGAATCTGACCCAGGTATACTTCACCGGTAGTGCCATCGACTGAAATCCACTCCCCTTCTTTGACCAGCTTACCATCTACCGACATCTGGCGGTTTTCAAGATCGATCTTGATCTGTGAGGCACCTACTATACAAGGAATACCAAATTGCCGTGCTACCACGGCGGCATGCGAGGTGGCTCCGCCTTCACTGGTTAGTACGCCTTTGGCAGCGATCATCCCATGCACATCATCGGGTTTCGTGAATGGTCTTACCATGATCACATCTTGTTTATTCTGTTTGGCAAACTTCTCGGCTGTGTTTGCGTCGAAGTACACCTGCCCGACTGCAGCGCCAGGAGAGGCATTCACTCCTTTGGCATAGAATCGCCCTTCATTCTTGGCAGCCTGCATGGCTTTCCCATCGTATTGCGGATGTAACAAAGTATCTACTTGTTCTGGCGTCACCCGTAAAATTGCTTCCTCTTTGGTGATCAAGCCTTCACTCGCCATATCCACGGCGATTTTAACCGAAGCTTTTGCGGTCCGTTTGCCGTTACGGGTTTGTAACATCCAAAGTTTGCCATGCTCGATGGTGAATTCCACGTCCTGCATATCCCGGTAATGTTTTTCAAGCCGGTTGGTGATATCCATGAATTCCTGGTATGCCTTTGGCATATTGGTGTTAAGACGATCAATCTTCTCCGCATTCCGAATGCCCGCCACCACATCTTCACCCTGGGCGTTCAGCAAATACTCGCCAAACATCTTGCGGTCTCCGGTGGAAGGATCACGCGTGAACGCAACCCCGGTTCCTGAATCTTCGCCCATATTGCCAAACACCATGGTAACGATATTGACCGCAGTGCCAAGGTCATCTGGAATATTAGTCGCTTTCCGGTAATCCACTGCCCGCTTACCATTCCAAGACTTGAAGACGGCTTCGGTAGCCAGTTTGAGCTGCTCTTCGGGTTCTTGCGGAAAATCCTTACCGTACTCCTTTTTAAGCACCGCTTTAAATGCTTCAGTGATAGCCTTCCAATCTTCAGCCTTCATCTCGGTGTCCAGCTTATAGCCTTTACCCTGCTTATAATCCGCCATGGGTTGCTCGAACGCCTCATCAGCTATCCCCAGCACTACTGTACCAAACATTTCGACCAGCCTGCGGTATGAGTCATACACAAAGCGCGGGTTATTGGTTAATTTCACCAGGCCTTCTGCTGTTGCATCGGTTAGGCCGATGTTCAAGACTGTATCCATCATGCCAGGCATGGAGAATTTCGCTCCCGACCGGCAGGATACAAGCAAAGGGTTTTTGGGATCGCCAAATTTCTTACCGGTCAGCTGCTCAACCTTCTTCAATGCGTCCAGCTCTTGCTCCCACATCCCCACTGGGAATTTGCCTTCAGCCTGGTAAGCATTACAGGCTTCGGTGGTGACGGTGAAACCGGGAGGCACCGGCACTTCAGCCCGGGTCATATCGGCCAATCCTGAACCCTTACCACCCAGCAAACCACGCACGGCATCCCAGCTTCCACCAACATATTTTTCAGCCAGATCTACTTCCTCAAATGAATACACCCACTTCTTTTCAGCCATAAATTGCCTCCTGTTTGCAATCAATCTACAAATTCATGTAGTTATTTTCACGTCTATGGGACAAGCCCAACCGGATAGTTTACCACAATCAATTTGAAAAAAGTACGAATCATTGCCAGTTGATTATTGACCGAATGATCTTTTTTATGTTTGCCACATTTACCATGTGGGTGTAATCTTATATATTGTCATTCCAAATCCTGGGTCAGGAGGGTTATTATGACAGGTGTGATCGATCCTGAATCGATGATCATAGAAGGATTACCCGGTATCTGGTCACCCGTACAATGGGAGTTATCCGAAGAAGAGCGCCTCGAGGAACTTGAAGCACAAACTACAGCTAGTTTGCTCAACGCCGTGGATGCACCCGAAGCGATCCTTCGTCTATTGCTTCAAGAGACGGAAATTGAACGAATATTCGAGCCCCCTGAAGATTTTGACCCAGAAATGCAGGGTGAATGGGACCCTGAGATTGCCACTTATGGGTTTCAAAAACCCTTTCAGCTGATTAAAGAAGAGCATGACCAGGATTACCTCTACCTCGAATATAAAACTGGGGATAATGGGTATTGGTCGATTGAAATCGAACCGGAAAAAGTGACCATCGAACGGATTTGATCAACCAGTAATAAAAAACCCTGGGTCTTCAACAGGGCATCGATTGTTTATCTCGATAGTGCTAAAAATTAATGATTTTCTAAAAACCTCTTTTTCCACTCATACAGCTTATTCAGGGCTTCGATAGGCGATAGGGCATTGATGTCAAGTTCCTTTAAATCATCCAATAGTGGATTTGTCTCCGGGAAGAGTGCCATCTGGCGTGGAGCTTCTGGATCAATCTTAATCGCTTTTCCTGAAGATTTCTCCAGCTGAAGCAAAATTTGCTCCGCTCTTTGCACCACAGGGACGGGAAGCCCTGCAAGCTGACCCACATGGATGCCATATGAACGGTCTGCTCCCCCTGGAATGATTTTATGCAGAAATACAACTGTCCCGCCAGCTTCATTCACCGCGACATTATAATTACGAACCCCTGGTAGCAGGTCTGATAGCTGAGTCAGCTCATGGTAGTGTGTGGCAAAAAGTGTTTTTGCGCGCAGGGATGGGTGGTTATGAATATATTCCACCACCGCCCAGGCAATGGAAACACCGTCGTAGGTACTGGTTCCCCGTCCAATCTCATCCAGGATGAGCAAAGACCGGTTGGTGGCGTGATGCAGGATATTCGCCGTCTCAACCATCTCAACCATAAATGTGGACTGCCCGGAATAAATCTCATCCTGTGCTCCAATGCGTGTAAAAATGCGATCCACCAGACCGATGCGTGCCGAGGCAGCCGGCACAAAACTGCCCATCTGGGCCATGAGCACGATTAAAGCCACCTGTCTCAAGAAAGTGCTTTTCCCCGACATATTGGGTCCGGTCAGAATACGAATACGCTCTCCTTCTTCAAATATGGCATCATTATTGACAAAACGTTCACCCTTTTGAAAATGTTCTACCACAGGGTGCCTGCCCTCATGAATTTCCAGCACGTCTTCTGCCACTACATCCGGAAGGGCATAGCTCCCCAGTGCAGCCACTTCAGCCAACGAGGCAAGCACATCCAATTCAGCAATCGAACGGGCGGTGTTTAGCAAACGTTTAGACGATGACCCTAATTGATCGCATACCTGCCGGAAAATGCGGGTCTCGATATCATGGATTGATTCTTCTGCATTCAATACCAGGGCTTCGTATTCCTTCATTTCCGGGGTTATGTAGCGCTCAGCATTGACCAGCGTCTGCTTGCGAATATACTCCGCAGGTACCAGCTCAGCGTTGGCACGCGTTACCTCGAGGTAATAACCAAATATCTTGTTGTAACCAACTTTGAGCGTCTTGATTCCCGTCCGCTCCCGTTCCACGTTTTCCAGGTTGGCAATCCATTCCCTGGCATGGCGTGATCTTTCTATCACCCCATCCAGCTCGGCTGAATATCCGCTTTTTATCACGCCCGTGTTCTGTAATGTTGCCGGAGGATCATCAGCAATCGCAACCTCTAGTAAATTTAGTTCTTCATCGCAAACATCAAATTCGTTCAATGCTGAGATGATAGCACTTTCTGCCAGATTTTGTCCTGCCTGGCTTCGGTCCGCCTCCTGGTCAACGAAAAGTTGCCTGATGCCTGGTAAGCGTTGAAGTGTGGTCCGCATTCCAACCAGGTCGCGCGGTTGAGCACTACCGCTCACCAGCCGGGTGGTTAGACGCTCAAGATCACTTAATGGTTTCAGGGCTGCGCGTAATTCCGCCCGCAGCATTCCATGATTGAAGAGGTATAACACGCCCTGTTGGCGCGTATGGATAAGTCCAACATCCAACAATGGCTTACTCACCCATTGACGAATTAATCGCTTACCCATGGGTGTGATGGCATGATCTAGCTCACCTAGCAAGCTTCCATGTACACTGCCGTCACGGATTGTCTCAGTTAGCTCAAGGTTCCGTCGAGTGGAGGCATCCAACGTCATGAACTCGGTGGTGGAATAAGTACTCAGGCTGGTTAATAGCTTGAGCGAGGCACTCTGTGTTTCCATTAGATATTGCAAAATTGCTCCAGCAGCTTGCACAGCTAAAGGCATCCCGCGTAACCCGAACCCATCCAGCGAGGCAACTTTAAAGTGGGTTAATAGGGCTTCATTACACCGTGAAAAGTCAAATCGCCAGGGCTGCCAAGGAGTTAGATGGCTGGATATGCCCTCCGGGAATGCCATCGTATCGGGGTAAATGATTTCTGCTGGATGTAAGCGCGTAAGCTCAGCACGTAGAGCGAGGTGAATATCATCACTGTTTAACTCTGTGACCGCAAATTCACCGGTGGAGATATCGGCGTATGCGACCCCTGCCTGGTTTGCCTGAACCTGAACACTGGCCAGGTAATTATTCGTATCTGCGGGTAATAAGCCAGATTCAGTGACGGTGCCAGGTGTGACCACACGCACTACTTCACGCGGGAAAATCCCCTTGAGGGGTTGGTCGCCAACCTGCTCACAGATGGCAACATGGTAGCCACGCTCGATCAAGCGCGCCAGGTAGTTTTCTGCAGCATGGTGAGGGATCCCTGCCAAAGGCACACGCACACCCTTCCCCACTGGGCGTGACGTCAGCACAATATCCAGCTCACGCGCCGCGATCTCTGCATCCTGGTCAAATGTTTCGTAGAAATCTCCCAGCCTGAAAAAGAGAATGGCATTGGGGTACTGCCGTTTGATCTCAAGATATTGCTTGCGGATAGGTGTGATATCTTCAGCTTTGACCATTCTATCTCCGGCTCTCATTCTAGTATGAGCGTTCAAAATAGGCAAGGACAGATATTGAATTTATTAACCAAAAGATTGTAATATTTGTGAACCACATATATAATTGAGTCACTATAATCCACGAAAGGAGAAAATCTAATGGCTAGTGTCACGTATGAAGGCGTATCTAAGCGTTTTGGAGATGTAACCGCAGTTGGTGATCTAAACCTGAAAATTGCAGATAAGGAATTCTTGGTCCTGGTCGGTCCATCAGGCTGTGGTAAAACCACTGCGCTACGCCTCCTGGCAGGCTTGGAAGAGATCACAGAAGGTCGGATCCTGATTGGCGACCGGGTAGTGAACGATGTCGCTCCAAAAGATCGAGATATCGCCATGGTGTTCCAATCTTATGCGCTCTACCCCCATATGAGCGTGTACGATAATATGGCATTCGGTCTGAAATTACGCAAAACCCCCAAAGAAGAAATCAAGAAACGGGTGGGCAAAGCTGCAGAATTGCTTGGAATTGAAAATTTATTGGATCGCAAACCACGCCAGCTATCTGGTGGGCAACGCCAGCGTGTAGCTGTCGGGCGGGCAATCGTGCGCGAGCCTAAGGTTTTCTTGTTCGATGAACCGCTTTCGAACCTGGATGCAAAACTACGCGTGGAAACACGTGCGAACCTGAGCAAGCTTCACCAGCAGCTACAAACTACATTCATCTATGTCACCCATGATCAGATTGAAGCTATGACCATGGCGACCCGGATTGCGGTGATTAACAAAGGTCTTTTACAACAAGTCGATACTCCACAACAACTGTACGATCGTCCGGATAATCTATTTGTGGCAGGTTTCATCGGCTCCCCAGCAATGAACTTCTTCAAAGCCAAATTGGTGCGCGAAGATGGCAAATTGTTCGTCGATGGAGCATCATTCAAGGTTGAAGTACCCACAGCAAACATGCAGATCTATGACAAGTTTGTCAATCGCCCGGTGATCATGGGAATCCGACCTGAAGATATCAAAGACCCGAATTTCCTACCACCTGGGATCATCCCACAACCCGTAGAGGGGATGGTCGATGTGACTGAACTGATGGGTAATGAAATCCAGCTGTACATCACCACCGGTGAACATAGTTTCGTTGCCCGTGTAGACCCGCGCACGAAAGTAACCATGGGTCACCGAACTCAGGTTATGTTTAACATGGGTAATATGCACCTGTTCGATCCTGAATCTGAAATGGCGATCCGCTAATCTGTTATTAGATTGAACTTTAGGAAATAAGACAAAACGTCTCCTAGCATGGACACTTTCCGAAGGGAACCGATGCGTTTCCTCTGGAAAGAACAGGTGGCTCGGAGACGTTTATTATGTGAACGTGAAAAGGAATAAAAATGATCGCGAAATATAAACTGGTGTTACTAAGGCATGGTCAGAGTACCTGGAATCTCGAAAACCGCTTCACAGGATGGACGGATGTCGGTCTGACCCCACAAGGCGAAAAAGAAGCTCACGAATCAGGAAAATTATTACGTGAAGGTGGCTACACCTTTGATCTTGCTTACACGTCTGTTCTAAGACGGGCCATTAAAACTTTGTGGATCGTCATGGAAGAGATGGAGCTCGAATGGCTGCCGGTTATCAACGCCTGGCAGTTGAATGAACGCCATTATGGTGCATTGCAAGGTTTGAACAAAGCAGAAATGGCAGAAAAATTTGGTGAAGCCCAGGTGAAAATCTGGCGACGGAGCTATGACATCCAACCTCCACCCCTCGAGCTGGATGATCAGCGTCACCCGAGGTTCGACCGCAGGTATGCTAAGTTAACTGAGACAGAGCTGCCACGCACTGAATGCTTGAAAGACACCGTCAGGAGGATGCTCCCTTATTGGCACAGCACCATTGCTCCGTCAGTTATATCAGGCAAGCGTTTGATTATTTGCGCCCACGGAAACAGCATAAGAGCGCTCGTCAAATATTTGGATAATGTTCCTGATAATGAAATTGTAGAGCTAAATATCCCTACAGGCATCCCATTAGTCTACGAGTTGGATCAAGATTTGCAACCCTTGCAACACTTCTACCTTGGAGATCCTGAAGCAGTGCGCAAGGCAGCTGAGGCTGTGGCTAACCAGGGAAAAGCCAAATAAGGAGCGATACTTTCCTCAAGATAATTTAATTTTGTTGGAAGAAAACTTCTTTACAGAAAAATAACCCCAATCACGTAAACTTGCAATATATAAGTCCCACCATATTTTCGACCGATGGTGGGACTTTTTTGTTGTTAAGATTACGGTAGTTTTCGAAGTACCTTTTTGGAGAAATAGAAAAAGAGTATTCCTAGTGTAGCTGATAATCCACCGACCACCAGGAATGTATCTTCCCAAAATCGTTCGGGAAAAAGGCGGATGAGTGTATCACTAAACAAGAAAGTCCAGGTACCCGCCTTGAAAAAGATTTCATGGAAAAGAATAAATAAATAATTGAAAGCTGTCAAAACAGCAAGGATAATCAAGCCAAGGATAATAAGGGTGGCAATCCCCCCACGTTGTAATCCTCGAACATAATCTTTTACCCATTTTCCCCGCCAGGCCCAAAGAGCCAGTAGAACCAGGATCACGGTGCTGATCTCCAGTACACGCATCGCACCACTTACCACAATCTTGACATCCAGCATATGCTCAAGCTCGCGATCGTTAAACAGGTGGGTGCAATCGGTCATCGTCTGGCAGGAGGATGCAGGTGCCTGCTGTCCGGCAGGAAACCTCAAATCACCAAGAAAAGATATATCGGCTGAATTTACCAGATATTTAACGGCAAACCTCCCGTAAGTCAAACGGTCTTGAAGGGTGAATCCATATGGATCTGCCGGGAAAGCTGGAGTGTGATACTCAAATTGCAGATACCAGGGGTTGATAACCAGCCTGACTACACCCAAAACGATCACAACCGGTAAGAGGATTGCGATTATCCAGGACAAGATTTTATATAAGTATTTCATGGAAAAAACCTTTGTTTATAGGGATTTACGATATCGTACTCTTTAATGCCCGATTTCTTCAAGGTCGCCAAACATCACATAACTTAGTACCATTTTATTCGTCACCCACTCAATCGGTGACCAATCATCGGTGTAAACCACGCTCGCGGGGGGCGTGGGTCGTACATTAACGATGGCTACAATCATCGAGTCTGACAGTAGTTTTGGAGTATTGGTGTCAGAAACAAGCTTGTCCAGGTTCACTTGGAGGTTGGCGAACTGAGTGGGTTGGATGGTTGCATAGATCATGCTATTGAATGAACCTGGAACATCCACAATATAGATTGACGGGAAAACAGTCCTGATCGTACTGGCAATTTGGTCTACCAGCGTTCGATCGGTGGGAGACCTGCCGACATTTACCACCAGCACACCATCAGAAGCTAGATGATCCCTGGCTTCTAGGAAAAACTCCTGAGTGGTAAGGTGGGGTGGGATGTAGGGCGGACGGTATGCATCTACGGCAATGATCGTATACGTTTTGGAACTGTGCTCCAATCCCACCCGGCCATCCTGCGCAATCGCATTCAGGTTTGGCATATTCATCCCAAAATATTCTCGCCCAACTGTGATGATCGTTGGGTCGATCTCGAAACCATCGATGGGAATTTCACCAAACACAGTTGTCGCCTGCCTGGCCACCGTTCCAGCCGCTAGCCCGATAATAGCCATACTTTTTACCTGGGTAAGATCATAAGGTGGACGGTTAAAAAAGGGAGCAACCAAAAATTCCTGCCAGGGACCTCCATAATTCAAATCGGTGGCATGCCACTCAGAATGAATTCCCTGCCCCTCATTCAGACGCAAAAAGCGATACCCATCCTTCTCAATCACTTGGATATAGTTATAAGCAGATTCACGTTCATAAATCTCGCCGGCTGTTTTCTTGATCGGACCTTTCCCCCAAATTATCCCCAATCCGCACAATAAAATCGGCATCCACACCCAGATAAGTGCCCGTTTCCAGCTAGAAGCTTTCCATATCCCCACTAATCCTACCACGGTCAAGAACAAGCTGAAAGCGAGGAATGTGAAGGTTGTGCCTACCAGTGGGATCAACACCAATACGGGTAAAAATGTACCAATGAATGAACCGAGGGTGGATATGGCATAGATCTGCCCTGAGATGCGACCAGCCTGCCGTGAATCAACCATTGCCAGGCGGATGGCGAAAGGTGAGATTGTCCCCAATAATGTGACCGGAACCACGAATAAGATCAGCACAGCAGTGAAAGAGCCGAATAAGATTCCTACCTGGAGCTGATCGAATGCATCTGCTGCCAAGCGGAGCACGGGTCGCGCAATAAACGGCACCAATCCAGCTGTGAACCCGCCCCAAGCCAGTACGGTGTACATGGTTTGAAGCTTGGGCGAGCGATCTGCCCAGCGACCGCCGACAAAATAGCCCACCGTCAGATAGATCAAGATCAAGCCGATGATGCTGGCCCATACTAGATTACTCGTCCCAAAGGTGTTCCCTAACAGGCGCGAGGCACCGAACTCGATGGCAAGGCTGGTCATCCCGGAGCAAAACACGGTAAAGTAGAGATAACTTTTCCCGCTGCTCGGATTTTGGATAGATTTCATAGGATATTCATTGATCATTCGTCGATGTACAGCGGAGGGATTATATCCTACAGCCGAAATTCACACAAACCTGGTTAATCGATGCGCTAGTAACGTTTCACTAAATAACAGATTGAGGATACTGAATTACTACCCCGCCGACTCTCGTTAGAGTTACCATTAATTTCTAATCTTGCGTATAATTAGAACATCATCACAATAATCATTAGGAGGAAAATATTATGTTGAAAGAATTTAAAGAATTTGCATTCAAGGGGAACATGCTCGATCTTGCATTTGCGGTGATTATCGGTGGCGCATTTGGAAAGATCATCACTTCACTTGTCAATGACATCGTCATGCCTTTGATCGGTCAAGCGCTGGGTAATGTAAATTTTGTTGACCTATTTATTTCATTGAATGGGACAAAATATGCTTCTCTGGCAGACGCTCAAGCGGCTGGTGCGGCTACTGTTAATTATGGTGTTTTTATCAACACCATCATAGACTTCCTGATTATTGCCTTAATCATTTTCTTGATCGTAAAACAGGTCAACCGTATGAAGAGAGCGCCTGCTCCCGTTGATCCAACAACCAAGTCATGCCCATTTTGCTTTACTCAGATCCCCATCCCAGCCACACGCTGCCCGAATTGCACGTCTGAGCTGCATTAATTTATTTAGGATAATAAATGAATTCAGGAAAACCAACTGGCGCCCAGATACGCCAGACATTTATTGATTTCTTTGTCGAGCATGGTCATACGCAAGTCCCATCAGCCTCCCTGGTACCAGGAGGAGATCAGACCTTGCTGTTTACCAACGCAGGTATGGTGCAATTCAAAGATGTGTTTTTAGGCATCGATAAGCGACCCTATAAACGCGCTACCGATTCACAAAAGTGCATGCGTGTAGCGGGAAAACACAATGATCTCGAAGATGTAGGCCAGGACAACATCCACCACACCTTCTTCGAGATGCTCGGGAATTGGTCTTTTGGCGATTATTATAAGAAAGAAGCCATCACCTGGGCCTGGCAGCTGCTGACTGATGTATGGGAACTCCCCAAAGAGAACTTATGGGCGACTGTTTTCCGGGATGACAAAGGTAATATTCCCCAAGATGATGAAGCCGCGGAAGCCTGGAAGAAGATGCCTGGTATTCGATCGGAGCAAGTGCTTTATTTTGGGAGGAAAGATAACTTCTGGGAGATGGCAGAAACTGGACCATGTGGTCCATGCAGTGAAATCCACCTGGACCGTGGCGTGAAATATTGCGATAAACAAGATATTCCCGGGCATGTGTGCCAGGTTAATGGGGATTGCCTGCGGTTCTTAGAGTTATGGAATTCTGGTTTTTATTCAGTATAACCGAATCAATGCTACCCAGCTCGAGCCCCTCCCCGCCAGACACGTTGATACGGGAATGGGTTTTGACCGAATTGTCTCGGTGCTCCAAGACGTAGATTCCAATTACCGCACGGATTTGATGTGGTCGTTGATATTGACGATCCAAAAACTCAGCGGGCACACCAGCGAAGAGCGAGAAGCATATTTCACGCCATACCGGGTGATCGCAGATCACGCCAGAGCAGCAGCATTTTTAATCGCAGATGGTGTGGTGCCCGGTAATAAGGACCGGAATTACGTCACGCGTATGATCATTCGCCGGGCTTATCGCTTTGGAGGCAAGATCGGATTAACCGAGCCGTTCCTTGCCAAAGTTGCAGAAAATGTCATTCAAAATTATGGTGATTTTTATCCGGAGCTAAAGCGAAACAGGAAATCTATCCTTTATTCCATTAGCAGTGAGGAAGAGCAATTCCAACGCACCCTGGATCGAGCCACTGCGATCCTTGAAACGATGGTAGTCGAACTCAAACGGTCAGGAACGATGGTCTTATCGGGTGAAAAAGCAAAAGACTTATTCACTACCTACGGTATGCCTTTCGAGATCACGCCGCGATATCGTCAAGGAACATGGTCTGGAAGTGGATGAGACTGGATTCAAAGTGGCAATGGAGGAACATAAGGACAAATCCAGGGAAACCAGGATCAAACTTGACCAGGATGTTGAGGAAGTTGAGGTTTACCGCCAGCTGGTTGATGAGCTCCAAAACCAGGGTAAGTTGGGTGGGAATGGCGTCGCTTATGATCCATATAACCGGTTGGTAGTATCCGGACAACTGTTAGGATTAATTTATAACCGAATTCCCAGCCAATCTGCAGATCCAGGGGATGAAATCGAGGCTATCCTGCCTGAGACATGTTTTTACGTTGAATCAGGTGGGCAGGTTTCTGACACTGGAGTTATCCGATCGGCTGACAATTCCTGGGAGATAGAAGTTCTTGGGATGCGCAAACCTGCCGCAGGTCTAATCGCCCACGTGGGAAAAGTGAGCCGGGGTGAGCCAAAGGTGGGTGATAAAACCATCGCTACAGTAGATGCGCAGCGACGCCGGGATATCATGCGCAACCATACCGCCACTCATCTGCTGCATACCGAGCTGCACCGCGTGCTGGGGGAACATGCCCTCCAGGCTGGCTCCTTGGTAGCACCGGACAGGTTACGCTTCGACTTCAACCACCCTGAAGCGGTCACCGCAGAACAGCTGGCTGAGATCGAAGTGGGGATCAACCGCCACATACTGGGCGATTATCCCCTAAAAATCACGGTGAAACCATATCTGCAGGCTATCGCCGAAGGGGCAACCGCCTTGTTCGGTGAAAAATATGGCGAAACCGTCAGGACGATCACCATCGGTGGTGATAAACCCTTCTCATATGAGCTGTGCGGAGGCACTCACGTTGATCAGACGGGGGATATCGGTGTTTGCCTGATCACCAGTGAGGGCAGTGTGGCTGCTGGAATACGCCGGATCGAAGCGGTGACAGGTAGAAAAGCATATGAGCTGATCCACACTCGATTTGAGCTGCTCAATAAAACCTCCAGCTTAATTGGCAGCACACCAGAGTTGTTGCCCGAGAAGGTAACCAGCTTACTGGATGAGCTTAGTACATCACGGAAGGATATCGCAACACTGAAGGAAGGGTTGGTATCAACCGAATTCAACCAGAAATTGCAACAAACCCGGTCAGTCAGAGGCGTAAATGTACTCTCCTTACAGCTGAATGATGCCGATGCGGAGACTTTGCGCCAGATGGTCGATCGCTTCCGCCAGAAATTTCCCACCAATGGTGTGATCGTGCTCGGTAGTGTGAAAGAAGGTCGTCCGACTGTTGTTGCGGGTATCACGGACGATTTGTTATCAAAAGGCTTGAATGCGATCGAGCTGATCAAATTCGTGGCTGCACCATTGGGTGGTGGAGGAGGCGGCAAACCTACGCTTGCACAGGCAGGTGGTAAGGATGCTAGTAAACTTTCGAATGCATTGGATGAAGTTGAAATTTGGGTAGAGCTACACCTGATTGCTTGATAAAAGCCGGATCTCTAGAATAGTCAGCCAGGTGCCACTAAATATCGAGATTATTTTTCCCCGGGATAACCTTGATCATTATGCAGGAATGATGCGGAATAGAAATTCGCTTCAGGCTAAGCGCGGTTTGGTGTGAAAACACAAATTATCCAACTCAATCAGAGTGATGACAGCCTTTCCGTAAGGGAAAAAATGAGCTGGTGCCAGACTGGTAGGATCCTGCTGGTTTGCCCGGTCAAAGGGAGCCCACTAAACAATCTGCTCGATCTCAAACTGGTAAAGCGCTACGCTGCATCCATTGGCGCACAGCTGGCAATCGTCACCCAGGATTCCGAAGCTCGATATTATGCCAGGCATCTAGGTATGGCGGTATTTCGGAGTCTACACCAGGCTCATGATCACTCCTGGGGAAACGACCAAGAAAAAAAGGTAGATCGATCAGAGATTTCTCATCAGCATAACCTCGAAAGCATTCGTAATCATTTAGCACCCCATCCTTCAGTCTGGAAGGAAAATCCCATCCTCAGGTTGTTCTGTTTAGGAATAAGTGCGGTCGCGCTTATTAATATTAGGAGTATATTTATTTCCCGGAGCGAAAATTACCCTTGCTCCAATAGCAGCTATCCAAACCATGAATTTTGATCTGATGGTAAACCCAGCCCAGACCTCGGTAAATCTCTCCACTGGCAGCCTTCCAACCTACAGCCTGGAAGTGATTGTGGAGGCACATGACACGATCACTGCCACAGGCTCAATGAGTTTTCCAGATAAACCTGCCGTTGGTGATCTGAAATTCACTAATACATCTAAACAGGAGATCAATCTCCCAACAGGAACCATTGTATCAACCCAGGGTAATGATCCGATCCGGTTCATCATCATAAGCTCGGCTGATGTGACCATTGGTCCAAATAAATCACAGGTTATCCCTGCCCGAGCAATCAAACCGGGGACGGCGGGAAACCTGCGGGCTAACAAGCTGCTGATTATCGAAGGCATACCCACGACAGACATAACCGTAACCAATCCATCTGCCACTCGCGCTGGAAGCGATGCGACCGTGCCTGCACCAACAAACCAGGATCTGCAGATCTTACGGGCGCGCCTGTTTGATCAATTGAAGCAATCTGCTCTGGTTAAAATGCAGTCTATCCTTCCAAGAGACGATATCCTGATCTTGCCGACAATGACAATGGTTGAAACACTTGAAGAGACAGCTATCCCTATAGTGGGTGAACCCGGTAATGACCTTGAAGTCAGCATGCGTGTGCGGTTTCAATCCCAGGCAGTCTCAGGGGATGTTTTAAATCGGCTTGTGTCCCCGGTCCTGGATTCAAGCACTCCAGCCGGTTATATTTCGATCGATAATTCCATGGTGCTTACTCACCTTAGCCAACCATCATCATCACAAGATGGCACTATCCATTGGACCGTATCTGCGAGACGCAAGCTCCAAGTAGATATACTTGCCTCACAGGCGATTGAGATTGTTAAAGGTATGACGGTCGCCCAAGCAAAGGCAAGCCTTGCCACATCTCTACCCCTCAGCAGCCTGGCTCAAATTGAGCTTACACCCAAATGGTGGCCCAGGTTACCATATTTGGCTATGCGCATCCAGGTCGCCCAGGCAGGTATCCCATGAGAATCCTGGCAATTGATCCGGGTGAAAAACGTATTGGGGTCGCCATTTGTGACCCTACTGGTACAATTGCATCGCCACTTACCGTGATCAAGCATGTCTCGCGCCTCCTAGATGCTGCCACTATTGCGGATCTCGCTATTCAGAATCAAGCTGGAATGATCATTATTGGAAAATCACTGGATGACGATGGGTTTCCTACCCCAGCAAGCCGTCGGGCTGACCGACTGGCGGAAGCCATTCGTCTACAATGTAATTTACCCTTACTAATGTGGGATGAAAGCTTCAGTACTCAGGTTGCCCGCCAGGCGCGCATCGAAATGGGTACAACTCGACAAAAACGGCGTGGTCACCTTGACGATCTGGCAGCAACGGTGATCCTGCAGTCCTACCTGGATTCGGTATCGAAGTAAGTAAAATGTCAAATCTGCGCCCACGTTCGCGTATCTTAACCTGCCTGTTGATTTCAGGATTTCTGATTGGTTTAGCAATCATCCTGGTGGTTATCACTTCCTCGATCCTTATTTCCAAGGCAGAGCAGACCTTCGGGGAAGCTTCCCCAAAATTAAGCGTTCGCCAACATGTGTATCTTGCAGCTATGATACTGTTCCAATCTGATGACTTAACCCAACCCGTTAACCCTGAGGGATCAGAAGTAAACCTGACGATCAACCAGGGAGAATCGGTACCTTCAATCACTGGAAAGCTTTGGGAAGCAGGTCTGATCTCCAACCCGAGAGTTTTTCGTAGCTACTTGCAATATACCGGCGCGGATACCAGTTTAAAGTCAGGTGATTTTTCACTCAGCCCGGCAATGTCTCCCATTGAGATAGCGAAAGCGATTCAATCTTCAATCTCAGCAGACGTGACGTTAACCATCCTACCAGGATGGAGAATTGAGGAGATTGCGCATTCGCTTCCAACCACCGGCTTTAGCATTACCAGCGCAGAATTCCTTGATGCAGTTCTGGTACACCCTGAAGGATATAGCTTCTCAATGTGCTTGCCAGATGCATCGCTGGAAGGTTTTTTATTCCCCGGCAGTTATAAATTACCTCGCGTTTCCACCATGGTTGAGTTACTCCCGCTAATTTTGTTGAATTTTGAATCCCAGGCCAATCCTGAGCTAGAGAATGGCTTCGCCAACCAGGGATTGGATCTCTGCCAGGCAGTCACCCTCGCATCTATCGTCCAGCGCGAAGCCGTGCAGGAAGATGAGATGCCATTGATCGCTTCAGTCTTCTATAACCGGCTGAATTCCGGCGCTGAGCTGGCGTCTGACCCGACGGTCCAGTATGCTCTTGGCTACAACCAGGATCAAGGCACCTGGTGGACTAACCCACTCTCTATGCAAAATTTACAATTCAATTCGCCATATAACACTTATATTTATAAAGGACTTCCCCCCGGGCCAATTTCCAACCCAGGATCGGCAGCACTTCAAGCAGTCGCTTTTCCCGCTCAAACCAGCTATTATTACTTCCGCGCCGTGTGTGATGGCTCAGGACGCCATTTATTCGCGGAAACCTTCTCTGAACACCTGGCAAATGAGTGCCCATAATCCATGCTCCTGGCAATCAACTACTCTCCCCCGGCTGCTAAGCTTGTTACAGCTGGCGTAATCAATATCGACTATTTTAAAACTGTAGATTGGGACTGGATGGTCGAAGAAGCGCGTTCCCTTCGTCCAATTGCTGTGCATTTTACGCTTGAGGCGGGAAATTTTTCTCTCGATGGCGTGAATTGGGGAGCAGTCAAACATCTGCTGGAGACTACTGCAACACCTTATGTCAATCTGCATTTGGATTCCAGGCATGAACACTTTCCAGAGATGGCGATAGATACAATTGATCCTGGAGATGTAAAAAGATTGTTCTCCATCATGGTCTCCGACGTCTTAAGTGTAGTAGAACGTTTCGGTTCAGACCGTGTAATTATCGAAAACTCTCCCTACCGAGGAGAGGCGGGAAATACATTACGCCCATGCGTCGAACCTGATTTGATCAGCCAGGTTGTAGATAGAACCGGGTGTGGTTTCCTGCTGGATATATCTCATGCCTTCATTACTGCAGATAATCTGGGTATGAGCCATGAAGAATATTTCTCCAGATTACCTCTTCACCAGATAAAAGAAATGCATTTCGCGGGTGTTCATCGGTTGGAAGGTCAGCTGATTGACCACCTCTCGATCCTTGAAGAAGACTGGCAGCACCTGGATTGGGTGCTAGCACGCATCCTGTCGGGTGAATGGAGTCAACCATGGTTGCTGGCATTTGAATATGGTGGTGTAGGACCTGTGTTTGAATGGCGGAGTGATCCACAAGTGATTGCTGATCAGGTGCCGCAATTACAGAAGAAACTAAAAGCGAATGCCTTGTGGGGCTAGCCCATATTCTTTTCTACATTTTTGTGCCGCAATCGGGACAAAACTTGGTTTCCAAAGGCATTTCCTTGCCACAGTTCGGGCAGAATTTGGTAGTAGCAGCAATCGGCGCGGGCGCTGACGGGGCAGGTGTGAAAGGTGCCTGTGAAGGCGTGCTTACAGGTTGAGCTGGCGGTTGGGTCGGTTGAGGTGAATAGTTCTCTGCAGTGATCCGCTGAATATCATCACTCTTGGATTCAACCTGCTGTACCAGTTCCATAATTGCCTGGCAAATTTCATCGTAAGCCGGTCCGGTCACTCCCATGCTCGCGCGCTGGTTGTAGTAATACTCACCAAGTTTCAAATATTGACCTTGGATCTGATTTTTGATCTTTTCAAGGTCGCCTTTCGCCCGGTTGAGCCGGTTCATCTTTTCTGCCTCGAATGCAACCTTTTCAGCACCACTTTTAAGTTTTCCAAAGAAATCACTCATTTAGCCTCCAATTAATCGCCTAAGTATAATCAGTTTCACTATTATGTGCAGCCCGTATTTGGTTGACTATATTTTTTTGGAAATAGCCTAATTTTTATTTCGATTTATGATTCTGCGTTTTTCAATATATATCAGGAGATTGAATTTCAAGAGTCCATTAATTCTTATCCAGCTAAACTCTTTTTAAAATGTAATATGTTGCTTTCTTATCCCCCACCTTGATTAATATCCCGCGTGCCACCAGATCTGTCAGATCTCGACGCAACGTCTCTGAGTGCACCTCCGGGCAGAGGGCCTGGTAATCATGACTGCTGATGCGTTTATTTTTTGCCAGTTGTATAAGGGCAACCTGCTGCCGGCTGTTGAGATCCATGGCAATATATGCAGAAAGATCCGGCATCTTTCCATCGTCATTGACGCTTGGCTGGCTGGCGTACAGGGTCACGCGAAAAGTACCGGAAAGCTCTTCAAATTGGGGAGGAAGGAGACCCGCGTTGCGGGTTGCATCGACCACCCGGTCTAATCCAAATCCAAGCCGTTCCACGTATCCCAGATCGGATAACACTTGTGAGATGACCGCATTCCGGGCAAATCTTGCCTCCAGCAGGTTCTTTAAGGTCACCGGTCCTGGTAAAGTTCCAGGTGAGGTGATTTCCAACCGATCAGTAAAGATATTCAGGTGAATATTATCCCCCTGAAGGGTATAGTCGCGGTGTGCCACTGCGTTTACTAAGAGCTCCCGCACAGCTTCAAATGGATATTCCAGGCTCTCCTGGTGCTGTAATCCCACCAACCTGACGGTAGTGATGAGATTTGTGCGCAGAAATTCTTCAGCTTGTCTCAACTGCTCGGGTAGGTTACCAGATATATCACGTTTGATATACGTCCCTGAAAGAGCCACTCCCGGAAAACGACCCGCCAGGATGGTGGCATTCGGATACCATTGTTGGGGATAACGCCCAAAGAGCAACAGGGCTGCAGGTGTTAGCTGTAATTCGTCTCCCACCCGCTTCAAGCAACCTCGCCTGACCAGGAATTCATAAGATCGATCCAGGTCATTCAGAGGCACATTACCCGCGTGACGGGCATAGGCCATTACGTCATCATCATTTAGATCTTTCAATCCGGCGTCAGGGAATCACCCGCGATTCAAACTGGACTGTGCCGCGTTGATGAAACAGTTTGTACAACCGGCGGGCAGATAATGGATTGGTTTGAGTTCCTTCTCTTCCCAGATACCTGCCATCCAGGCAGTAAACCTGCGGTAAACCCGCCGGTACGAAGATCTGGATGAGATCGACAGGACCAGGCATGCCCGGTTTCTGGGCACTGACCAGGCGTGGTATGGGTAAGATCAGGATCGGATCAACCAGCAGGACAGCTTGAAAGATGCGTTCATATGTTGCTTCAGGAGCTTTGATACCTACCAGCTCACCTGCCCGAGGTGATACGCCCAGGATGACCGTCCCCCCTTCGGAATTTGCCATTCCCACCAGGGTCATTGCCAATACAGACGGTGACACATCCTCTGGGAACCAGTGGAGCAAGGGTCCCATCCCGGTAGAGAGCATCCTCAGGATTTCTTCAGAATCATCCACCATAACTAATCATACCCATTCTTCCCGATTTGGACCGATAAACCCAATGTAGCTGATCCATTAATCATACAATTACCTGTACTAGCTACTTGTACAGGTAATTGTATAATAATTTTAACTTGTGCGTGGATAATAACAGCCTATATTAGGTAGAGCTTTTTTCTGCAATCACCTCTACCAGCACTTCTTTTTCCTTAGGCTTAGGCTTAGCATTCGCCTTGCGTGGTAGATGCTGCGTATGGACAGCGTTCGGTTTGAGGGGTTTTAACGCCACCTCTAAAACCTGGTCGATGTGATCCACCAAAACTAATTGCAGCTCGCTCCTGGCTCGCTTGGGTACATCCACCAGGTCCTTGGCATTGCGCTTCGGTAATATCACTATCTTGAGGCCGGATCGGTGTGCCGAAAGCACTTTTTCACGTACGCCACCGATGGGTAACACATGCCCGCGTAAGGTGATCTCACCTGTCATACCAACATCCTTGCGAACTTCACGCCCTGTATAGGCAGAAACCAGGGCGGTGCAGATGGTAATCCCGGCACTCGGCCCGTCCTTGGGAATAGCGCCTTCAGGGATGTGGATGTGGATATCCAAGTTTTCATAAACACCAGGGTCGATACCAAATTGCTTCGAGCGTGATTTCAGATAAGAAAGCGCAGCCTGAGCAGATTCTTGCATCACATTACCGATCTGCCCGGTGATCTGCATATTACCCTTTCCGTCCATCAGCAGCACTTCCACGGGCATGATCTCACCCCCATTTTCCGTCCAGGCAATAGCTGTAGCAACACCAACTTCGTCCTGGCGCTCAGCTTCCTGATTGAAAAACTGGGGTGGACCGAGATATTTCTCAATCGCACCGGGGGTGACTCTTCTCGGGAATGGTTTGCCTTCTGCTTTTGTCCGGGCAATTTTCCTGGAGATCTGCCCGATCTCACGCTCAAAATTACGTACACCCGCCTCATAGGTATATTCACGCACAATGCGTTGGAGGGATTGGTCTTGAAATATCACCTTATCATCATCCAGTCCTGCCTCTTCAAGCTGACGAGGGAGCAAGAATCGGTGTGCGATCTCTATCTTTTCTTCCTCGATATAACCAGGAAATTCAATCACTTCCATGCGATCTAGCAAAGCCGATGGGATGGGTCCGACATAGTTCGCAGTAGTAATGAACATCACCTTCGAAAGGTCATATGCCAGCTCTAGATAATGATCCGAAAATGCATGGTTTTGCTCAGGGTCCAAGACTTCCAGCAGAGCTGAGGATGGATCACCTCGAAAATCCTGCCCCAGCTTATCCACCTCATCCAGCATAAAGAGTGGGTTAGCCGTTCCCGCCCTGCGCATAGTTTGCAGGATTCTACCCGGCAATGCACCGATGTACGTACGACGGTGCCCACGGATCTCGGCTTCATCTCTAACTCCGCCCAATGAAAGCCTGACGAATTTACGCCCCAAGGCTTCAGCAATCGATCGCCCAAGAGATGTCTTCCCCGTACCCGGCGGG
>CAVUOY010000020.1:0-24175 GCA_963743215.1 uncultured Chloroflexia bacterium | reverse complement strand
GCCGATCAGCTCGCGCTCCCATTCCAGGATCTCACGCCGGTTGGTTTCGGGGGCACCCTTGGGCAGGGTGATCTCGTCGCTCAGTCCCGTATGCGCCCCGAACATGCTCATCTGCCCGGCATCCGAAGCGCGGAAGTGCGAAGCACTGATCGACAGCATCTGGTCGAGCATGAGCAGCATGGCGCTGCGCGTGCCGAACGTATCCATGGCGCCCACCTTGATCAGGCACTCGAGCGCCCGCTTGCCCACCCCCCGCAGGTCCACTCGCCGTCCAAAGTCGTTGATGTCCTTGAAAGGCTGCTCCTTGCGGCCTTCCAGGATGGCATCCACCGGGCCCTGACCCACGTTCTTCACCGCCCCCAGTCCGAAGCGGATGGCGCTCTTGCCCTCCGCTCGGTCTTCGATGGTGAAGTCCCACCCGCTGATGTTCACGCTGGGCGGCTTGACGTCGATGCCCATCCGGCGGCAGTCCGCCACGTACAGTGCCACTTTGTCGGTGTCGTTCTGCGATACGGAGAGCAGGGCGGTCATGTACTCTTCGGGATAATGGCACTTCAGGTAGCCGGTCTGCACGGCGATGATGCCGTAATCGGCGGCATGGCTCTTGTTGAAGCCGTAGCGGGCGAACTGTTCCCAATCTTCGAAGATCTCACCCGCCGTCTCTTCAAGGATGCCGTGCTCCACTGCCCCGTGCACGAACTTCTGCTTGTGCTTGAGCAGCTTATCCTGCGTCCTTCTTGGCGATGGCTTTGCGCAGGTCGTCCGAACTCGGGCGGGGTATAGCCTGCCAGCTGCATCGCCGCAGACATGATCTGCTCCTGGTAAACCGGTGTGCCGTAGGTCTCCTTGAAAATGGGCTCCAACAGCGGATGCCGGTACTCCACCGGCTCCTCACCGTGCATGCGGTGCAGGTACGTCGGGATGGATTCCATCGGTCCCGGGCGGAATAAGGCCACCATGGCGATCACGTGCTCGATAACAGTCGGCTTCATCACCATCAGCCAGCGGCGCATACCGCTGCCTTCCACCTGGAATACACCCGCCGTCTCCCCTCGCCCCAACAACACATAGGTGGCAGGGTCATCCGTGGGGATGTTATCCAGGCTGAAGTTGATGCCGTGCCGGTTCATGATCAGCTCGCAGGCGCGAGCCATGATGGTGAGCGTGGCCAGGCCGAGGAAGTCCACCTTGAGCACGCCCAGCTTGTCGAGCATCTTCATCTCGTATTGGGTCACGGTCTTGATGGGTGATTCGCCCGTGGCAGCCAGCGCGGCAGCCGCGCCGGTGGTGCGGTGCAGCGGCATGTAATCCACCAGCGGCCGGTCTGCGATCACCACGCCCGCCGCGTGCGTGCCGGCATTGCGCACCACGCCTTCCATATCCGCCGCCGTATCGATCAAGTCCTTCAGGTAGTCTTCCGACTCATACAGTTCCTTGAATTCAGGGATGCTCTTCCAGCGAGCCTCGGATCGTCACTAGCTTGCCGGGGATGTTGGGGATCAGCTTGGCAACCCGGTCCACTTCGCTCAGCGGGATGTCCTTCACCCGCCCCACGTCGCGGATGGCGGCACGTGCGCCCATGGTGCCGAAGGTGATGATCTGCGCCACCCGGTCGGTGCCGTACTTCTGGACGGTGTAATCGAGCACCTCCGAGCGGCAGTCGTCGCGGAAGTCAAGGTCGATATCCGGCATGTCGATGCGCCCCGGGTTGAGGAAGCGCTCGAAGATCAAGCCATAGTGCAGCGGCTCCACCAGGGTGATATCCAGGCAGTAAGCCACAATCGAGCCATTGCCCGAGCCGCGCACGTTATACCAGATGCTGTGCTCGCGCGAATAGCGGCACAGGTCCCATACGATGAGGAAGTAGGTGTCGAAGCCCATCTTGTGGATCACCTGCAGCTCGTAATCCAGGCGGCTCCTCACGGTCGGGTCATTCGCCTGCTCGCCATAGCGCCGGGTGAGTCCTTCCTCGCACAGTTGGCGCAAATAGGCGTCAGCTGTACCGCCGCCGGGCACCTCGAATTGGGGCAGGTGGTAGCCCTTGAAGCCCAGGTCAAGCTTGCAGCGCTCGTTGATCAGCAGCGTATTGGAGACGGCTTCGGGCACTTCGGGGAACAAGGCGGCCATCTCTTCCGGGCTGCGCAGGTAGTAGGTGTCGCCGGTCATGCGCATGCGCTTGGGGTCGGAGAGCAGGCTGCCGGTCTGGATGCACAGCATGATGTCTTGCAGGCGGGCGTCCTTCTTCTCGATGTAGTGCACGTCGTTGGTCGCCACGTAGTGTGCATTGTGGCGCTTGCCCAGCTCGAACAGCTGCTTGTTGATCGAATCCAGCTCGGGGATGGCGTGCGATTGCAGCTCGAGGAAGAAGTTGTCTGCCCCGAACAGGTCGTAATACCAGCCCAGCTGCTTCTCCGCTCCTTTCTGGTTACCCTGCCCCAGTAAGCGTGGGATCTCCGCCGACATGCAGCCGGAGGTGCAGATCAGCCCCTCGGCGTGCTGGGCCAATATGTCGTGGTCGATGCGCGGGTAATAGTAAAAGCCTTCCAGTTGGGCAATGCTGGCGATCTGCAGCAGGTTGCGATAGCCGGTCTCGTTCTCCGCCAGCAGCAGCAGGTGGGTAGACTTCTTGTCCTCCTGCGGGTCGTGTTCCTTGATAGTGCGCGCCGCCAGGTAAGCCTCCAACCCGATGATGGGGTTGATGCCAGCCTCAGTGGCCGCGTTGTAGAACTCGATCACACCGAACATGGTGCCGTGGTCGGTAATAGCCACGCCTGGCATGCCCATTTGCTGGGTGCGTTCGACCAGTTTATGGATATTGCTGAAACCGTCTAGCAGGGAGTATTCGGTGTGGACGTGAAGATGAACAAATGACATGGTTATTAGAGAGAGAAAGATTATAGCATGCTGGTCAGGTTTCGAACCCGACGGTCATCTTAAAATATTGGCTATTTCCCCCGCCTGTCTGGCAAGGTTGGATGGTGTGATGTAAAAAACATTAATGGGTGGCTGCACCCATTAATGTAAGCCAGGTACCCCTGAATGTTAACCTCCGTATCTTTCATCCCCTCGTGAGTTTGGAGCCTGATACTGGACACAATTAGTTTATGACTAAATGGGTGAAAATGCAATCCCCGCGGCAGCAATTTGTTAAAGCTTTAATCTTTGAGCGCGGTAGGTTGAGGTGCGAAAGTTGACACCGCCTTTCTTTAGGGTATAATTCCCGTGCTAAAATTGCCCTCAGCTCAACCCGGCAGGGTGTGGAACTTTACAATGCCGACCGAATTAGAAGAAGCAATCCTACTGGCCCCGTAGCTCAATTGGCAGAGCAAGCGACTCTTAATCGTTAGGTTAGGCGTTCGATCCGCCTCGGGGTCACCATATATGGGGGTTGCTTCACCAAAAACCCCCACATTTAGCGGTCATACCTGCCCGAGTGGCAGGTTTCGCTTTAAAGTGGTGTAATTGGGTGTAATTGATGGGGGTTTTTCAGCGACCAGGGTCATTGCTTTTTTGCTTCTTGAACCCGAGGTAAGGTGACCAGCACGGGGGTCAGGATCTCGTCCATGATCCTGGCTGGCTCATCCTGGCTCTCCATATACAGGTGACCATAGATATCCAGTGTCGTGCTGGTCTTGGCATGTCCCAAGCGTCTCGAGACCACGATCGGAGGCACGCCGCGGTTCAGCATGATGGAGGCGGCAGAATGCCTGAGATCGTGGATCCTGATATGCGGTAAGCCTGCTTTTTCCAAAACCCTTAGAAAATCCTTGCGCAGGTTGCCGGGGTCTCCAGGTGTACCCACACTGGTGGGAAAGATCAAATCGTTTTCCTTCCACTGGTCGCCTGCAAAGGCTTTTTGGAATGCCTGTTGTTCTTTGTGGAGGCGGAGCTTGTGTAACACGCCTTCTCCTAGCTTGATCGCCCTCCTGCCCGCTCTGGTCTTGGGTTCGACGAAGACCTTTCCCTTACCCGGCACACTCTGTACCTGGCGCTGGACGTAGAGCACGCCAGTATCCCAATGCAGGTCAGTCCACTTCAGTCCGAATAGCTCTCCCTCACGCAGCCCTGTGTTGATCGCCAGGTAATACAGCGCTTCATAGCTGCTGCCGCTTGCTGCAACCAGGAATTGGACCACCTGGCTTTCGTCCAGTACCTTCATCTCTGCATGCTGATACTTTGGAAGAGCAGCGCCTTGCGTAGGATTGACCATCAGCAAGCCATAGCGGATCGCCTTGCCCAAAGACCGGTGAAGAATGGCGTGCACGATTCTCACGGTTCGGATGCCTACTCCAGACTGGACCAGCTCAGAATAATACTTTTCAACTCTTGCCAGGTTTAGTTCAGCCAGTGGGATTTGACCGATCTGCGGAAGGATGTGACTGCGGATAACCTGTTGGTAATGTACGGCGGTCATGTCGCGCAGATATACCTTGCTCGTCTCCAGCCATTCGGTCAGGTAATCGCCAAGGCTAACCTTCGCTCCCTGAAAATCATAGCCCCTTTCCAGCTTTGACTGCATGCTGTGCAGCCATTCCTGGGCTTCTGCCTTGGTTTTGAAGCTTCGGCCAATACTCTTGCCCCTTACACGAGGCGTCTGAGCTCTATAACGAGAACCTCGCCTGTAAACTGTTCCCTCTCCATTGCCACGCTTATGTCGTGTCATTTCCTTGTTCCTTTCTTGAGTATCAAGGAAATGTGGCCCGACAGCCCTGTCCATTCGGTTGTTAAGGTGCGAGTAATACATGCACATTTTAACACTCACTGGAATCTGTGGACAGGATAGACTGGCAAGTAACATGATTTATCTAATGATCAGAAGATTTAGGTTGATCCGTTTGCCGGTGTATGTTCTCTTCAATGTATTCAACCAGGTCTTGAGGGCGAACACGGATCGAACGCCCCAGCCTGACGGTGGGGATGTGTGCCGGTTTGCATGAGCAGATAGGCAAAGCTGCGGCTGACGTTGAGCAACCTGGCAACTTCGTTGCCTTTGAGTAATTTTTCGATCTTGGGCATTTCAACGAGCTGATTTTGAGTATTGTCCATTGTTTATGTACCTCCAGAAGTGTGAATTTCCTTATAAAAAAACCACACGAGATTGAAGTCGAAAATGCTACTCTCGTGTGGTTTGATCTATTGACGTACAATCCGGCGATGATACTCGCACGGCATTATTCTTTTCTTTTGATAATACCAATCAAATGGAATTTGTCAACCAATTAAGGGAGAGACGGGACCTATGTCTTATTAACTACGGGACTTAGGTCCTCTTCTTGGAAGTGTTCGCTATGTTTACAGACAATATATTGTGGTTATAATTAGGTAACAGACATCAAATCCCAAGGAAGGCAACATGGCAATTCGTGTCGCTATAGTCGAAGATCATCCACTCATGGTGAAAGCCATTGTTGATGTGCTCTCCAATCAACCCGATATCACAGTCGTTGGTACTTCTAATCATGGCTTTGAGTTGCCCAAGCTTGTTCGAGAGACATCGCCCGATGTGGTTATTCTCGACTTAGGCATGACTGGTGAAAATTTCGAACCGATATCAGCAGTACAGTCTTTGCTTCATGAACATCCCGAGGTACGGATATTAATCCTTACTGGTTATGATGATGAGATTTATGTCAGGCAACTTGTGGATGCTGGTGCATATGGCTATGTGCTAAAGAGTGATGATCTTTCGTTGGAGTTGCCTAACGGTGTAAGGCGAGTATTCGATGGAAAGAGGTTTTACTCAACTGCTGTTGTTGACAAAATATTTGCCAATCAAAAACCTGAAGAGGTCGTATTAAGTGAACAGGAACTGATCGTACTCAGGTTGGCTGCTAAAGGACACTCGAATACAAGCATCGCTCAATCAATGAATATCTCTGAAAGACGTGTGCGTAATCTGCTTTCAGGTGTTTATTCGAAATTTGATATCCGTGAAGCTGAAACAATAAATGTGAGAGTCGCTGCAATTAATAAAGCCCGGGAACTCGGATTACTGCTATCTGACTAAATAAACGGGACATCTGTCTAGCAGTGGACGGGACGTATGCCTAGCTGTGGACGGGACATTTGTCCCTAGTATTTTGTTTAGAAAGTGATGTAAGATCATATATATTTAGTCGGTACTACCTATATACATTTCCGGAGGATGAATATGGATAAGAATAAAAACCAAAGATTAGCCAGAGAGATTACCGACTTTTGTAAAGAACGATCTAAACAACCTTCGGGTAAAGCAAAAACCCCCAAATCATTATTACAAACAATACTCACATCTTTTATTGCCCTGGCTATAGCAAGTGGTGGTGCAGAACCCAATCACGGATCCTGGTGGGCAGCTGATTAAAGAAAAAATAAAGGTATTTAGAAAAGCGGCATCTACTCAATTATATTGATGCCGCCGTTGCCGCGTAAACATGATCTTAATACATTGAATCCCTGGCTCAATGAAAAACGCATTTATTCAAACATCGAAAGATGTTATTAGCTTTATTCGGGAATCCTCTACATTGCAAAATTGGCCGGAAAGCCGGCAATTGCTTGTAAACATTCTGTCAACGGATCCCCCATGGATTCACGCCGTGCCCGTTCTAGTCTGCAAAGCAATCGAGGAAAAACCATCAGACGCTGTACCTGCTGCAGCAGCGTGGATGACGTTGGTCCATGCTTCAAACGTACTCGATATTATCCAGGATGGAGATGCACAACGTCTATCGCAATTCCAAAGCCCACAACTAGCTACGACGGTTGCAATTGCCTGGATATTCAGCGCATTCAACATGATCGATAATCCCTCTTATGATTCGGAAATACAGAACAAAATTACAAGAACATTCTCTAGCGCGGGTATCGACTCCTCAATAGGTCAATTTCGTGGATCTGTCATAAATTCCAATAATTCCAATGCGGACGAGCTATTAGATGATTATTGGAATGCAGTGATTATGAAATCCGGGAGTATATTCAAAGCTGGAATAGCAGCTGGAGCAATCGTGGGTGGGGGGTCGGAAGAGGTTATTGAAGCACTCGGCGACTATGGAACAGTTTTGGGGGTTATCCGGCAGGTAATGGATGATTGTAAGGACGTTTGGAAGGATATAAAAGCAGCAGAAAAATATCAGACACTTCCCACGCTATTACAAAGGATTATTTCTGAAAACCAACGTTTTAAGCATCGAGAAAAATCAAAAAAGGTGAAAAAAGGAACAGAGTTCATAGATCAACCCTACCAGGTATCGGTAAGTACAGATCTACCAGAGATGATCACTGATATATTATTTGAGTGGAGAAGGCGTGCTCTCGAAAACCTGAATCAAATTAAGCCATCTGAGGCGCGCAAAATGCTAGAGGCAATATTAGATCAGGCTATGACGCCTGGTATTGCCGTAGATTAATCCTCTATTATCGCAAATTCATTTATTCTTGACAGAAATGACGACTACACCAATCGAACGATCTAGATTTATTGCCTTTATAACTCAGCCCAAACGTCAGGTGATTTCTGCAACCCTCTTTCTATTTGCCATCATCCTTTTTGATTCATTCTTTTATATATTTAGACCTTACGATGGTATGGAGGTTTATCAAGAAGCTCCTTTAGGGGAGGTTTATAAAATCTATCCAAATGGACCGGCAGATAAAGCGGGAATTCAGGTGGGTGACCAGATTCTAACAATAGACAACAAGAGAATCGATCCTGCTTACAATGAGCCACGCTACCAGGCTGGCATCAGGGCTGGTGATGAAGTTACCTATAATATTGAACGACAGGGCAATTTGATCAAGCTACTATTGATCATTGGAAGTCATTTAGAAAACTTACCAGTCCTAAGTTCATTTTTAGGCGTTCAATTGTTATCCATTGGATTATGGGTGATTGGTTTTATTCTTGGGCTTTTTACTCAGCGTAATGATCAACGTTCCCAATTACTAAGCATCGCCTTTTTATTGGCCGGTTTGACCGTGGCAGTTGCAGGTGCGAGTGGGTGGAACAGCTTTTGGGGTGCGAATACGATCCAGAAGGTTCTAATGTGCTTACTTGCTGCGGTCATCATAGATGTTCATCTAAACTTCCCAACGTTTAGCTTTTCCAAATATCGGAGATATATTATTTACCTGGGATTTGTTTTCTCGAGCATATTATCTTTATTGGTGATCGGTAATGATTGGATCTTAGCAGCTCACAATTATCCATTATCTGTTATTTATGGAAATTATCTACGTCGAGCAGTTCTAGTCTTCTTTATCATTTCTTGGCTCGTGGCAGTTGGTCTATTGATGCGTAATCGATTTCTCTCTCGTGACCCAGAAATACGCCGGCAAACAGGGATTGTTATTTGGGGCATGGTATTGGGATTTGGCCCATTTTTGGCGTTTACTTTATTACCCTATATTCTCTTTGGGCAGGAATATTTAGCAGGTTCCTATACGATTCTATTTATGATGATCCTGCCTCTGGCATATGCTTATGTGATTTTCCAACGCAAACTACTAAAAGTTGATTTCATCATCAACCGTATCGTGGTTTGGTTCACATTGATTTTGCTGATCCTGATTGCTTCTATCCTTATATTTGGTCTACTGGTAAAAGCATTTCATCTCCCCACACAACTCCCGATCTTTGGCGGTTTAGTTGCTGTTTTAATAGCTTTGCCGTTTACCAGTTTATCCAAATTTGTTCAGGTAAATGTGGATCGAGTCTTATATGGAAGCCATTATGATTTCGTAACGGTGACTTCCGCTCTGTCCAGTAGATTAGCTGAACCTTTGGATCGTAAGGATCTGGAATTGTTGCTGACACAACACTTACCTAAGCAAATGGGTATTCAACAGGCAGATTTATATTTACCCCCTAGGAACACGTTAGGTTTTGGATCTTCGTATAAAAGCAAAATTTCGAATGCTCTAGGTGACGAATTATGCCAGGTGGTGAAAAAGTATCACGTCCCAGTCAGAGCAGAACAGCTTGAGGAAGATAAACTACCCGTTGATAACAAAACGATCTTAAAAGATTTCGATTGGGTACAGGTTTATGCACCTATGATTAGTGATGGCAAATTGCAAGGTATTTTATTGCTTGGTCAGCGTTCAAGTGGAGATGTTTACAGCGATGAAGATTTACATATCATAGGTACAGTTGCTGAACAAGGCGCATTGGCTTCGATTAAATTGGAGTTGGTTGAAACCCTGCGAGGCTTGACCCAACAGCTGGTGCGATCTGAAGAGGAACAACGTAAGCAACTCGCTAACGATTTACACGATACAGTGTTGCAAGATATATTTTATATTAAGTATTGTATCGACAAGGACCCTACCAATCCTGAGATAATAGATTACCTTGAGCAGCTGATCGAAAATCTACGGCGGATAATTAAGGCACAACGCCCACCCTTACTTGACCAGGGACTCACCCTTGCACTAGAGGGATTGGTCAATGATATGCAGAAGAGAGTAGGTTCATCGATATCGATAACCTGGCATAGTAATCTTGATGTGAGCTTCATGATAAACGACGAACGAGCCTCCTATATTTTTAGAGTTGCTCTAGAGGCGCTAAACAACGCGTTCAAGCATTCACACGCTCAAAACATCGAGGTAAACCTTGAAAAGGATGCTGATAGTGTGATTCGGCTACAGGTTAAAGATGATGGCATTGGAATGACTGGACCAGATAAGGAGATAAAAACTGATCCGAACCATTTTGGGTGGAATTTAATGCAAGAGCGGGCTACAATGATAGGCGCAGATCTTAAAATCCTTACCCATCTTGGTGAAGGAACAACCATAATCCTGGAGGTCCAGGGATGAATTTACGGAATCAAATTGCCGTCCGAGTGACTCAATTGGTTAAATCCTATAAACCTCGATTCCCCGAATGCTGTGGATGGAATATCTTTCGAGATCGAACCTGGAACCGTATTTGGGTTGCTTGGTCCAAATGGTGCTGGGAAAACTACAACCATCAAAATGATCCTTGGTTTGGTACTGCCAACCAGTGGTAATGTTCAATTAGCCGGATTTGACGTTGCAAAAGAACGGAATAAGGCCCTTCGACACGCCGGTGCAATTTTGGAAGGTTCACGCAATGTATACTGGCGTCTTTCTGCCCGTGCAAACCTGGAATATTTTGGAGCATTACGGGGTATGAGAGGAAAATCACTCGCAGATCGGATCACACAAGTACTTGATATAGTCCAATTGTCTGACCGATCCAATGAGGAAGTGCGCTATCTCTCGCGAGGAATGCAGCAGAAGGTTGCATTGGCAACCGCTATCCTTCATGAGCCAGATGTATTACTTCTCGACGAACCGACCTTAGGCCTGGATGTGCAGGCTTCACGCACAATCGAACAAGTAATCCGGCAGTTTGTCGAAGAGCAAGGTAAGGCAGTCCTTTTAACTACTCACCAAATGGATTTAGCAGAGCGGTTGAGCGATCGCATTTTCGTCATCCATAAAGGTAAGAAAGTTGAAGAGGGTGAAACTGGCGATGTAATTGCCAGGTTTGGCGGGCAGCGTGAAACGATGGAAATCCAATTGGCTGCTATTGCCGATCAGAATATTTTAGAGCCGATACTAAACAACTTTCCTGGGTTAAGCGCAGCGAGTGAAGGGGATAAGACGGTCTTGACGTGGACGGACACCGGATCACAGAAAGAATTTCTTGACCTATTAAACCTGCTTGATGCGAATAGTTTCACCATCCTGCATGCAGGCAGGCGGGCTGCTACGCTTGAAGAGGTCTTTTTGAATCTGACAACAGAAAAGAGTGAGCCATCCAAATGAACATCGCCATGGTTGGAGCTGAATTCCAACGCACGGTGCGATTGGCGCGTTCTTACTGGTTGGAGTATATCTCTGACCTTGTACTATATACACTGGGTTTCCTACTGCTCATCGCTGTCTTCAGGGCAGCATCAGCAAGTTATGGCCCGCAGGGATACTTGAGCACGCTGATTGGCTACACCACTTGGAAGATTTGTGCCAGTGTGCTGGTGGATATTGCCAGGATCGCATCTGAAGAAGCCCATACTGGCACTCTAGAACAACTTTTCCTATCGAACCTGAACCCAGGCTTGGTATTTCTGGGGCGCAGCCTGGGAATCGTGGTCAATCATGGCGTTCGGGGTGCGATCCTGGCGTTGATATTAGCCTCAATCCTTGGTGTTTTTCAGCCTGTCACCTTGCCAGTCATCCTTGTTTTCGCATTGACCCTAGCCGGAGCAGGGGGGTTAGGCTTTGCCTTGGCGGGATTAGCACTGGTTTATAAGCGTATCGGAGGAACGCTACAGCTATTATGGCAGATGTTGGTATTTTTCACCGGTGCTTTGGCACCAATTCAAAACATCTATCTCGATGCTCTCTCGAAAACTCTTCCACTGACCTGGGGAATCATCTGCCTGAGAGAACTGATAATAAATAAGGCAACTATAACCACGCTCTGGCAGAACGGAATTCTGATTGGACTGTTGATCAATACTGCATTCTATTTATTTATTGGCGTCGATACTCTTCACCTGGGGCCAGCGTAAAGCCCGAGAATTAGGTGTGCTGGCTCACTATTGAGATTGGCTGGTAACTAACTATGTGGACGGTATTTCGTGCAGAAGTGAAGCGTTACATCCAGGTACAGTGGTCGAACCCGGGAGATAGCCTTTCGTGGTTCCTGTATACCTTCCTGGTGTTCATCGCTGCATTGGTCATCTTGAATGGAATTGCAGGGGGAGGTTATGGCAAGGAAGAGCAGCTTCTGGTGATGGTCGGCTGGCTGACCTGGGTGGTGGCAAGCGACTGTATGAGTGAGCTACCTTATTCGATATCAGAAGAAGCCCAGGTGGGCACCCTGGAGCAGATATGCCTGGCTCCTATCCCCTTGGCGGGCATTCTGACTTTACGCAGCCTCGCATATTTTGTAGGTGTGGGGGCTAAGGGCATCCTGGCTGCTGTTTTGTTGGCTTTTTTCATCGCACCGTTCTCTGCAGGACCTACGCTGATTGTATTGTTTTTGATCAGCCTGGTTGGGGCATATGGGTTAGGATTTTTATTCGCCGGAATCGCCCTGGTATTCAAACGCACCCAGGCCCTGGTTGGTCTGGTATTCAGCCTGATGATCTTCTTAACCGGATCATTGGTTAGTCTGGCGTCCCTTGGATGGATTTTCCAGGTACTTAAAATTAGCATTACCGCTTACCTGGGGTATTTCATTGATGCGTGAGGCACTAACGAGTGGAAAAAACTTAACTTTGCTGGCCCAAAGCGGGGAATTGATAGGATTAAGTGTTCATTCCCTTACCTATCTGGTGGTTGGTTTAATTATTTTTGCAATTGGATTTTGGAGAGCACGCGCAAGAGGGACATTGGCGCATTATTGATCAGATGACACAAGATGAAATCTCAATAAGTTTACTATTTCAGTACTTGTGTTTATTTGAGAATATCAAAGAATAATTTGCTTTGAGGAAGAAAACAATATGCGTTATTTTCTTGAATCTGAAAAAGAACACCAGGTCAAATATAAATTGAACTCCCCATACTTCTCGAAAGAGGCAAAAGGGGCAGGTTTTTATAAAGGTCTCACCCGCCCATTTTGTTTGCCTCTTGATCGAGCTGATGAAAACTTATATCCTGGAATTCGATCCTCGATAAAAACTTACTTTGAAAAACATGAGATCAAATGGCATGATGGTCAGAATCACAACCCGAGCAATCATCTATGTGACTCCCAGGTTTGTTGTGCTAATTTCCTCTTTCCATTCGCTGATCAACCAGATGCTCTCGTATCGCTGTTACGACCCATATTTCCCGAGCTCAAGAGAATGCTGCCAATCGAGGATGGGCAATACGTTGGATTTGAGTGGATAGGAAAAAAGAACTATCTGGGTGAGAAAATATCCAGGAATAGAAAGAGAACCCGTGGGGCGAACTTTACGAGTGCTGACGCCGCGGTTCTTTTCGAATTGCAGGATGGACGTCGACAAGCCTGTCTGATCGAGTGGAAATACACAGAAGCGTACTATCGGACGTGGTTGAAATATGCTGCCAGTGGTACTGATAAAACAAAAATCTATGAACATTTATACGATGCAGAGGATTGCCCATTAAATAGAACTTTAATCCCTTATATAGATTCCTTATTTTATGAACCTTTCTATCAATTAATGCGGCAACAATTCCTTGCACACGAAATGGAAAAAGCCCATGAATTAGAGGGCAGATATTGTCAGTTTGTTACACATATCGCCAGCACACAACCCGGATTTCGGAGCTGTGACCTCACCGGAATTAAAAACAATAGAGATCACGGCCACACGCGTATGGAAAAAATTGGTAAGGTTACCCGGAAGGTTTATCGGGGAATATACCGAAAATATCTTTGGCAATTTCGATGTAGAGCGTCATCCAGAAATGGAAGAGTGGTGGAAGTACATTACAGAGAGATATGCCTGGGTAATAGAGTAAGTTTAGTCGCCAGTTAAATCAAGAAATAATTAAGGCAATAAAGTCTGCCGACTCTGCTTTATTAATAAATCCTCAGAGTGATTTTCTTTTTTATCAAGTTAGTATGCAAGGATCTCTGATTGATTTGAGTAATCAATCTGATCCTGATTCTTAAAGAATAGCCAACCAATATTAGTGTATAGCTATTGAAAAGGACATTTGTCTATCCTTAAACGGGTCCTTTGCCTTGTTATTTTCGGGACGAATGTCTAGCCAGTGTAGGGACCTGTGCCTGTTGTAACCGCAATCATTACCCCATACAATTTATCTCTAAACACATAAAGTGATCCTGGCATCTGTTTGAATTCTGGAGGCAGAACATGAACAGAGTATTCGTCGTTGGCAACATCACCTCAGATATCTACTTTGACCGCTTCTTGATGAATGGGGAGAAGCGCTCTTACCTACGGCTGATCCTGATGGCTGAGAGGCCTCGAAGTGTGCGTGGCATGCGCATCGTCATCTGGGATAAGAAAGCTGAACTATATTTTCCATATCTGAAAAAAGGGTCTGAGCTGGCTGTCATCGGCCAATTCGAGTCACGCAAGTACAAGGACCAGTGGATCCACGAAGTAGTGTCTGAAAACCTGCTCCTGCTGCGCAACATCGATTGGGAGCGAGGGGAAAGTATCCGCTTGCAATACAACCTGCCAAGCCCAAATGGGACCTCCAATGATGTCTTCATTGTTGGTGAAGTACTGGAAGGGATGCAATTAGAATGGTTCAATCCTAGTACAGGGAGATGAAAGTGGGGAATTCGCCTTCTTACGCCTGCGACTGAAATGCGATGAGTACTTGAATGGATTACGTGTGACGGTCCGTGGATCACTGGCTGAGCTGGTATATCCCTATCTGCAAACCGGTTCGAAAGTGGCGGTTGATGGGTATTTGCAGACTCACGATCTGGAGACTGGCAAGAAGGCAGTGGAAGTCAGGACCCGCAATATGACCTTCCTGGAGAATATCAACTGGGCAGCAGGTCAGGCAGCCAGGTTAGTGAGTGAAGGAAGCGGGGTAGAGCTCAGCCAGGTCGGGGCAGATATCCATGGAGATTGAGATCCCTCGCCGGTTAGCCTGGTACCTGTTTTCGGTATTGCTGGCGATAACTCCATTGTTGATTGGTATGCTAATCTCACCATATACCGAAGATAAACGACCTCTTGTCCTAACTCCGCGATTGGCGAAGATAAACCAATATCGCAAGGATGTACGTGCCTGGGCAAAATCACTGCAAGTAGTAGACACAGGGCTAAATGCTATATTGGATGAACCGTCAGATAATCTTTTTGATCAGAATTACCAGATCGATCAGGTATACCAGAAATCAAGACAACTGTCAGAAGCAATCGACCAGGCAGCAATTCCCCCAACATTTGAAGCTTTTCACCAATTATTGGCTGATGCAGTAAATGCATATTTGGATGCCAGTAGTCAGGTCTCCCAATGGATCAGTGAACCTGGGGAGGAGAATCGGCAATCTGCTGAAACCGCATTATCAACAGCTCATGAACTGCTTAATCGCCTGTACGCTAATCCATGGATCGAGGTGAAGCCATGAACATACGTGAGCATGATGACCTGGAATTGATGAGCATGCGAAGATTAAGTGACAGCCTGGAAGCTACCCGGATGATGCTACTTCAAGCGCAGAAAATTGCCCAAGATACACAATCTGCTCTGATCAGTCTGGTGACTGAATTTTGTGGGCAGGAACTACAGAAACGACAAGAGGAGAATGAAGACCTATACCAGCTCTCACCAGAAGAGCTGGCTGCTATGCTAAGAAGTCGCTTCAAGAGTTTAAAGCTCGGCTCCTCGAATGGTGCAGCCGCTCAACTATCCGAAGCCAATCGCATCCTAGGTGAATTGCGAAGCGAGTTGGAATCCCAGCGCAACCGGGCAGATCAAGCACAGCTAAAAGTCAACCAGCTGGAGAATCAGGTGCACGTTTTGGAACGCACGTTGGAAAATGAACGCCATGCACGTCAAGCAATCGAGAATATACCATCGCATACTCCGGCTAAAGGCGATCAAATGAGTGAGGAAACGCCATTATTTGAAACCTGGTTCACAACATGGCAGGCTGAAAATCACAACTGGGAACGGGATCGAGAAGTCATCATGACCATAGGCAAAACCGGCTTATCCCTATCCACGGAATTAGAGGAAGCGGTTGCCAAGGAGAAAGAGATCAGCCCACGCACCATTCGTCGGGCGTTCGTGGAGTGTGTGAAGGAAGGACTCCTAGCGAAAGTAGCTACCGCTTCTATTGAGGGCCGTCCCCCCAGGGATTACACCCTGACCGATAAAGGCAAATGGCTATACCGGGTGATAGCCGGCGAGGAACCGAAGGCATCAGGGCGTCAGGAACTACTCAAGGCACACAGATCTGATCGGCACCTGGCGCTGATCCTGAAAACTGCAGAAAAGTTTACCGGACTGGGGTATGAAGTGGAGCGAGAACCATTACGCATGCAATTAGGCGAGAACCGTTTCTATCTGCCTGACCTGGTGATAATGAAAGACAACGAAACATTTTATCTTGAAGTGGAAACCGGTGAGAAGGAAAAGCAAAGCCTCTCCCAAAAGTGGGAGAATGCTCTGGCGGCTAGCGGGAGGATCTGCGTGACAACTGACAACATGGCCACCCTGCGGCGCATCCAGGGCAGCATCGCTCAATGGTCGGTCTTTGAGGGAAGACGGGTGAAATTGTATATCACCAGCCTGGTCACATTGAGAGAGAAGAAGACAGGAGATAGTCCCTGGTATGCGATCAAAGAATACGCCCCCGATTAGGACTTGTCCAAAAGGACATTTGATTGGCCGAAATATAGAGAAAAATGTCCAAAACAGGATTAAACCTGTCCTAAACTCCAATTCTCGGTGTCCAAAATCCTGTTATGGGTGTCCGAAAACCTGTAAAAACGTGTCCATAACCCTTTTGGACGTCCAAAACAATGGATGTTCCGTTAAGGAGTCATTTCGGTCAACAGTTAGACACCACTTTCGTTATTCTGTATTCAGGTCAACACAATTCCAAAAAAGCCTCCATCAAGTTGACACATACACACATGTATGTGTATAATAGATGGAGAGGTAAGTGATGAATAAGATGCACAGAGCGCAAATCCTTTTGGAACCTGATCAACACCAAAAACTGGCAGAGATAGCCCAGCAAGAGGGCACCAGCATCTCAGAGATCGTCCGAACCGCGGTGCAGGAGTGGCTGGATGAACGGAAAGACGATGATATTTTACGCCAGCGCCTGGAAGACCTGGAATTGGTTGACCAGCATCGACAAGCCATCCTGGCCCGACGTAAAGGCAAACCACTGGAGATTGATCTTGCAACAACCATCGAGCAGGTGAGAGGCGAACGGGATAATGAGCTCATCGACAGTGCCACCAAACATCGTAATTGACGCGAATATCGCTGTCAGAGCGATCCTGCCAATCGAAGGCAAATCAGATGTCCTGGAGCGTCTGGTCATCATGGCATCGATCGCGCAGCAAGATCTTCGCACCAGAACTACTGATCGCAGAAACTGTGTCGGTAATACGACGAGGGATTTTCGATCGCTGGATCACCGAAGAGGAGGGGCAAGTAGCAGTAGAAGACCTGTATCGCCTGGGTGTGGAGATCGTCCCATCCGATGCCGGCATCTGCCAGGCTGCGCTTGCCTGGGCTGGCCGGCTGGGTCAGTCGAAAGCCTACGATGGATTTTATCTGGCGGTGGCAGAACGACAGGGAGCGGAGTTGTGGACCGCCGACGAAAAATTGGTTAACCGGGCAAAGCAACTTAACGTACCCTGGATACGATGGATCGATGAGAAATAAACCAGCCATAAGTATTTGAGATTACCAGATACAAGAGTGTTCTTATGAAACTGATACTTTTTCCTCTACGGGCGGTTGGTTTTGCTTTGAGCTTCATTTTCAGGATGATGCTGGTGTTGATTATTGTCATCGCTATTACTATTACCGGCTTTGTGATCGTCAAAGGCTCCCAACCGATGGGCATGGTGGGTGCTGATCCAAATGGCGATACTGCTGTACTCAGTGATATGAATTACTGGGAGTACATGGCCAACCGGCTGCAAGCCAGCAGTGAGACGCCGGTCAATTGCCACAGAACCCGGCTGGTCTACCTGGCGATTGCATTACCGGTATATCCAGCAATTTATACCTATGTTGCTCTTATTTCCAGAGAGTAGTTTAGCCACTCACATCCAACCCAGCCCGCTTATTCCCGAACCGATTTCCTGGAAGGAAGCGCCCGAGACCTGGTGGCAGCTGGTGAAGGAGATCTCCTGGCTGGCGTTCACCGAGCCGCAGTGGGATTACACGCCAGCGATTGGTCAGAGGGTTAGGGTTGATAGGGCTTGTATACTGCCGCCTAATTAATAATAAATCAGCGATGAAGTAGTCATCAACCAGACGCCAATCTATCCACAATTATTGATAAAATGGCTTTATGAGAAATATGAAGGCCAACCTATCCATTTGTTTTCGATCTCAAGAAGAAAGCATTCATTTCCTCTTCCAAGTGCTCAATATTGGCAAAACCGTTGATGAGTTGAAGTTTGTATTTACAGACCCAGAATCTGGAGTTGGAGGCGTTTACACTCCTTATCGAGATCGCTATAGTAATGAAGACATTTTAAGACCTGTACCAGAAGTGTCTTATCATAGCGATGGATCGTTGCTTTTTAAAATGCCATCTTATAGCACGCGTACTAAAACCCTATATCGTAATCCGCAACAGCATAATTATCGGCGTACACCATTATCAGAGTCGATCGGTGGGAAGGATTTGTAGTGTACAGAGTTCACAATTATCAATTGTGTAAAAAAGAAGAAATCTCTAATCCATATTTTTCTTTAAAATTGATCCTGCGTGGTTCGATGGTACTCCATTTGAGTGTCGTTTCTTTTTGGGGAGCAAATTATATCCAACACCCATTTCTTCCGAGGATATCAAGGTCCAACAATTCAACCAGGTGTCAAGTCAAATTGATCTGCTAATATTAATTGCCAAGGTCGGGGATCGCGGTTTCCCAATGCGCATTGGGGATTCAGACAAGGCAGTTTGGTCGACTAACAACGTCATTGAGATAATTCCCCATGCCACCACTAAAGTATCATGAGACGAAGGTTAAAAAATAGTAATGGTTGATTTGAAAATAAGATCATGCAAATTCGATTTTGCTTTATGTGTATAACAAATTTGGCGGAAACAAAGTTGATGACCAATAATTCATACAAATATCATGAGTGGTAGAAGCTGAACTGCTGGTCCTTGAACCTGTACCTCGCTAAATTTTGCAACTACATTTTCTGAAGATGCGATGCCATCGAATATTTCTTTCAACATCTCGGGATTAAGCAATGACATTCCATAATTCTCAAAAGCACTCATGGATTGCCCTTCTGCTACGATGCGAGTGACTTTGCCAACAACTCGTACATTATTTTTGTGCAATTCCGAAAGCGTTAAATCGCGAAGATTGGCTGTTCGTAATGTAATTACAACATTGACTTGGGGAGGTTGTATGCATCGCAAGATTACATTTGATATGGGTGTCCGTTTACGGTCTTTGTCTAAAGTCATCCTAATTTTCTCTAGCATTGAATGATTGCTGACCTTTTTGCTGGACTGCTTGCTGGGTGTTTGGTGTGGTAAGAGGGTCGTTGACTGTGCTGGCTGCGAGACTAGAAAGAATATCGACCGCTTCAATATAATCAATAACCGTGTCAACAGCATTCTTCTCTAAAATACCAGCAACTTCAACCAGTGTACCTGGATTGACTGTTGATAACATTGTGGCATCCTGCGGTTTAGTTAGAAATCCTTTGTTTTTTATTAGTTCATCATATAGAAGGATCGCAATAGACGCCTCTGTATGCGACCTAAGCTCATGTCGAGTTTCTTGGTTTCTTCCTGATGTAGCGCCCGATATATCAGTTTCAGCAGAGATATCGAATAGACTGCTAAACAGACTGTTCAAACCAAACTTTCCTGTTACCCTTGCTGCGCCAGTTTTATTAGCTTCTTTCTCATGAGTTACTTCTGACTCTAGAGAGATGCCTCCTTGAATTGCGGCTGCGAAAGATACTAGCATAGGCACATCGAGATAAATTGGATGAATTAGTTGCATATATCCAATCCTTTCATAATTATGGAAGAATAGAATCTAAACAAGAAGTTACCTGTGATAATATATTTTATCTTACCGCTAATTATTCAATCATGCCTGAGGTAACTCTATTACATTAACCTAAATTTTTGCTCTTATAGATTCTGCTTCCTTTTTTATATTATTTCTGACAATTTTCTCAAAGTTTTCTTGCCTTAATCTATTGAAGCCTTCTGGATTCATTTGACAATGGTAATAATAATGATCTTTTAATTGTTCTTCATGTTCTTTCTCTTTCGTTCTTTTAGATTTTGGCCATCTACCAATCAGCTCAAGATATTTCTGAATTGCTTTATAAATGCTATAAATTAAAGCGATTAAAGAGACAAAGTTATTAAAATAATCTAGAAAAGAAATGATTAAAACAATTAAGAATCGTGATAATCGACCAAATAAAAAATATAGACCAACCAATTTTTAGTTGTCTCCGTCTTTTTTTTCGGTCTAAATCAAGCTCGGCATAAGTATTAAAATCCAAGTTAGTATATACTTTATCTAAATATTCTTGATTTAAGCTGATATTAGGGATTTCATCATCGCGTAGTAATTGCCAATGTATATTTATTTTCCCATCTTCACTTACATAACCCATTAAGTGATTGCACGATTTTATTTCACTGAAGTCATAACGATCGCCCTCTTCATCAAAAGCAGTAACAAATAGAGGAATAGGATACCGGCTCAGCCAATTGCGTAGCTCTTTTTCCATTTCATTACAGATAGCGGTTTTGTCAGCTTTTTCAATTATCACTAGATCAAGCGTTGCAAAATTATTGGTACCAACAGGAGGGCGATATTCAACAAAATACCAGCCTTTACTTTTCTTTATCGATTGATAGATCTTATCTGAACTCATAATTTCCTTTTTTTTACTTAACAACAAGAGGAGAAAGATCTTTGGATATTATAGTATGACCTTTGAAAAATACTACCTTTCGAGATGCGTTATTAAATATAATCCGTCTTATCTGTTCTTGTATTATTGATGGATCCAACATTTTATAGTTCAGATGATGATATAAGTCTATAACAATACGGGACATATGACCATCTCAATATGGGACATATAACCATCTCAACAAGGTACCCATGTCCCTTTCAACCTTATCTTATTCTTTGTAAAATAAAACCATTGTTACGCTGTCAATTGCATATTGGAAGATTTATGAAATTACCAGAGTAACTACATAGACTCACCGGTTTTTGCACGTTAGAACCAGGTTCCCAAGCTTCTACTGGCCCTGGAAGATCCCACGAGAGCACCGGCCTGTCATACAGACAGAGAGCCTCAACCAGGCTCAACTCTCATCGTGTGGATTTTCCCGGGCTTTTTTGTTTTCCGGGTGAGGAGATTGAAATGGAGATTTATTTTTCAAAGCGCAGAATAATGATTATCGTGCTGGCCATCTTGCTGATCACCGCTGCAATCCTGGTCATTCTCAAATATTCCAAAGGATCGCTGGCACGAGCGATTGGGTTCGATAGCGGACGGGGCGCGGCGATAGCTGGTGTGGAGGCTTTTTATAGCGTGGATTACCACGAAGGCCAGGATAAGTGGGCAGCCCGATTATGCGCGCTGAGTACTGAGCCGGCCTGCGATTTCTATCAAAACACGGTCGCGCCATTCTTGTGGCCTGATTTTGAGGCCTCCCAATCCGTTATCACAGCTGAGTCAGGCGAAGCAGTCATGCTTGCCGACGAGGTAGCTGCTACTAGCGAAAACGCACCCATGCAAATCTGGCAGGTTGGCGTAGACCTGTCTGCTCCCTGGCCTCAGGGAAATGGCCAGGCTTCATTTCCGGCATACGTTTTAGTGGTGCGGGAAGAAAGCGGATGGAAATTTGAACGATTTTTACTCGAAGATGAGCTTGCTAAATATATTGGAGGGAAACAATGAAATCCACTGCTCGTATTATTCTTGTTCTTATCACTATTACTGTCATTTTCGTTATCCTGCTCAGCCCGGTTTTGAAAGCATTAGCCGATGAAGGTGAAGATGCCTGGGGCGAGTTCATCAACCCGGATGGCTCGATCAATTGGGCTAACCTGACATACCTGGGGGAAGCATCCGAGCCGGCAGACTGGATGATGATCGAACTTCCTGGAGGCATCCAGGTGCCACTTGGGGATGCCAAATACAGCCGCTATGTTACTCCCAGTGGTAATGTGGTAGTGCTGCCTTCTCCTGCAACCATGCTCATGACTTTTTTGCATCCGGAAGATTCAGGATTTGCCGCCAATACTCCCGAAATGCTTATTTCCGGTGCTCAGGTCCTTTCAGCTCTGGCAGCCAATTACATCGATGTTGAGGATTTGCAGGCTTTGGGTTATGTCGATCCAGCGGATTTCTTCCAGGCGGTGATCGATGGTCGCGAGAACATCTGGTCGGTCGTCTCGCCGAGTTTCCTGATCGAGATCGTGCGGATGTCTTTTGACGCCGGATTTTTAGTGACCGGCTTATGGCTCTATTTGAACGGCGTAAGTTGCGATGTCATCCCTGGCGGGTGCCCTCCCGGGTTTGGTATTACCCCCACGCCGGGTGGCACTCCAACACTGCCTCCAAATGTAGAGTGCCCTGATCCCTCGATCGGCTTTGAGAATGTCTATGCCTCTGGTGAGAAAGTCGCCCAACCCAAGCCGGTGGTCGTCGGTCAAGATCCAGAAAGGCGTGGTGCGGATGTTGAGCTAAAGGTATCGATCCCGCCGGTCATCTTTACCTGGTACGAGGCCAGGACCTTTAATATCTGCGAATATACATCAGACGGGGATGGTAGTGGATGCCCGGTCCCGGAAACGATTACGACAAGGTGATTGATTCTGATGGCAGCGAGATAAGCTGGGGCTATTACATGGAGAACAACTGAAATTGGGATGCCTACGAGGAGACTGAATGCATCCAGCACGTCCAGGTCTTTCCAGATTACCTGAATTATGCTTCGCTGAGCATCAACCTTTCAAATGAGTCGCGCCATCGGAGGATCCTGACCGACCTGGCTCAAGCATATCCGGGTGCTGAACTGAAGCACCCAGATTGGGAATCCACATTCCAGGGGCCCGGTAGCTTGATAGGCGGTAATATCGTATATTGGACGCAGCTTATGGCCTAATATCCCCTTTGCAGACCCTGGTACATATCAGATGCAGGTTAACGGATATACAACCGGGACGCTGGTTTCAGCCCCACTTTCCCTTTACCCTGCCATTGAATGAGTTCCCTGTCGATATGTTACGGGTAACACTGATTGAGCACCATGAGCATCGCACAAACCTTCCTGGCACTACCGATTTGGTGGATTAACGGGGTACTTTCCATGGGTTCTTTATCGGTCTATCGGTCACCTGGCAGAAATCCTTGCCATCGTGGCTGGCGCTGTGATCCTGTTTGGAATAGATCCATCGTGCAGAAGCGTGCCAGTGAACGCCCCAGGCGGCATGAACGTGGCGGGGTGCAAACCGGCATACCCAATGCCCAGTACTTTACCCTGTTAATAATGCTGGTTTGGGTCATAGTCTCGCTATTCTCGCAGTTTCCTGTACCTCTGATCGGTGCTTGTTTATGGTGGGCTGGATTAGTAGGGATCCTGGCCGTTTCAGAAGAGCGGTTTAACCAGCTTTGGTGGGCGAAGACCGGCATCCTGATCTATAGCGGTATGGTTCTGATATTGCGCTTTGGATTGGTTGTATTGATTAGATCAACCCTGCAGATTGGGCAGCTGTAGTCGGAAACCGTGCGGATGCCCAGGTTGTGCTCTCAAACACCCGTGGCAACATCGCCACGATTGGTATGCTATTCGTCTTTGTACTCTACCCTTTGGGCTATGCTGGATTGTTGCTGAACCGTTTTTTGAGAAATCCGAAGCCTTTGTACAACATAGGGTTGGAAGCCGGTGCTATCCAACGACTTCGAACTCGACGATTTTTCTGAGAATTATCAAATTGACATGCCAGGGATGAAGCCACATGATTAGGGATTTTTCGATCCATAGTCATTGGTCTCAAGGCTTCACCCTTGTGATGTGTTACTCAATCCACGGGTTGAGTGACCTCCTGCGCTGTATCGCAGGGCTTTTACACGTGGACATCGGTCCAATTGCACGTCAGCAGCAATTCATCGATGCACTGGATGGGGTCTTCCAAGATCCCATCCGAGTGCCCACTGTAGGCACCCGAAAGGAGATCTCCAATGCCTACACATTTCTTATTGCCTGGTCTTCTCCGTCATCGGTATGATCATTCAGCCGGAAGAATAATCGTGAGCACTGCAGCGCTTACAACGATGGTCGCTGCAATCACGCGAGCCCGTCAGATCACCAAGGGAAGCCAGGCGCAAGAGGACAGATGCCGTGGATCAATCCAGCCATTCACATCGAAGATCATCTCACCATGCAGGATTCCCAGTAAGTCAGGCAGCCGTAATGGAGACGATCACGGTCGATGGCATCCACTTCATCCCAGTTCCCTAAATCACCAGGGGGGTAGCTCAT
>CAVUOY010000019.1:0-9642 GCA_963743215.1 uncultured Chloroflexia bacterium | reverse complement strand
CGAGATGATGCATCCTGAGACTATTCGAAAAAAATGATCATAAGTGGACAGTAAGAACGAGTGATCCAGCATCCCAGCCACGCTGATCGGAGGGATCCCACTCCTTTGGATCAGACAGTTGTGGGTTCGATACATCTGCAAACAGCACCACCTAAGGCATGTGGCGTTAACCCCGGCTGAGTTTTCAGAGGATCAAGGATAAAATATACTGGCCTCCAGGAATTCACTAGGGAGGCAAGTTTCGTGAGTATTTCGTCTACAATATGAGTTACACTTCTTCCTGAAAGCGCATCAACCATCCATTCCTGCTGGCGAGTTTTTCCGGCGTGTTGCGCTTTGGATAATAAACTATTCTGAAATAAAGGATCAAAATATGGAATCATTTCATGAATACATTGATGAATATAGAAAACAACTGGAGAAGGGATCAATAATAAAGGCATATCGAGGATTGATGGGATATATCATGGATTTGAGAACGCATTTTAAAAACAAATATCCTGATTATTTCGTGTCTGGGAGTATTTATTTTGGATTTATGGATATGTCCTATTTTTCCTTCTATCCAGAATCATTAAAGCAACGCAATTTGAAAATTGCTCTGGTTTTTATTCATGCTACATGTAGTTTTGAAGTCTGGCTGGCAGGCGCGAATAAACAGGTTCAGCAAAAATACTGGAAATTGATTAAAGAAAGCGAATGGAACATGTACCGCACAGTACCTACGACGAAAGGTGTGGATTCTATTATCGTGCACACTTTAGTTGACACTCCAGATTTTAGTGATTTAGATACTTTAACCAAACAGATAGAGAGATCAACATTGAACTTTATAAAGGATATTGAGAACTTCTTGTTGACTATTAAAAGCTAAACCACAGGCTCAGTTCGTTTATAATCTTACGTGCGTTATTTGAGCATACAACTCACAGTTGAACAAGGAGCTCATCATGGGAGAACTAATCAAAAAGCTCTCAGGAGCAAATATGGATATCGATCTGGCAACACCTAGTGATAAGATCTCATGGCAACAGGATGGATGCCCATGGAACAATGCCGAAAATACAAATGAGCACATGTGTGCAGTGAAGAACATTTCCATATGCCGCTACTTCTGTGGTGTTGAATACTTGGACACGCTCTTGTGTTGCTATCCGCACCCAAATCCCCTCAGACGTAAATAATCATGGCAGCAATAGAATATATTCAGAGCAATCTGCGAACGATGCAATCATTTCTTAGGTGATTAATGCTTACCGAAGATTATATTATGCGTATGATCAACCAGGCCTTAGCGGTCCTTATGATAGCTCTGGGACTCAAGAAAGCCGGACAGTACAGTGAAGCGCTGCAAACATATGACCAGGCGATCGAAAACTTGCTCGGTCTTAACGCCCACCTGGCTAAGCAGCTCGATGATAGCCAGCTTCTTGATCGGCTCACTTTCCTGGGTAAGCTTGACGTAGATCGGCTGATGGTCTTGGCTGATATCTACCGTGAGGAAGCTGAGGTGCATGCCTTGCAGGGACAGCCCGAAAGCAGCCAGTTCGCAGCCCAACGCAGCTTACGCCTCTACCTTGAAGCTGCCCTGGAAAGCAAGGATTACTTTAACATCGAGCTCATCCAAAAGATAGAGACTCTACGCCCCATACTCGCTACCCCTCCCCTACCCCTCGAAACCAGGCTTGCCCTATTGGACTATCTTGATCGTCTGCTAGCCTCGGGTGATGACTTCTTGGGTGCAGCCGGGCTTTCCAAGCAAAACCTGATGGAAGCCTATTCTTCGCTCCAGAGCACCGGTATACAATAAAAAGACTCCTCCGAGTTAATAGATCCAATATGATTAGATGAGCAATAGCGATGGCTTCAGGTTTATAAAGCCATTTTACTGGTAATTATTCTGCAGTTGATCTGATATAGACACAAACAAAATATTATTTAGAGTTGGGCGAGCGAGAATCCACTGGACGCGATCCAAAAGTCAGCTATCCCCCAGCTATTATTTATCATCGACCGCAAAATAACACTTGACTATACAAATATGCCCTATGAGCAGTTTGATTGACATAAACTGTATCCTTTGATATATTTTAAAAAACCTAACATACCACCCAATTCATGCAATCTACTTACTAAATCCATATGATTTTTAGTGGGGTATTGTTACTGAATTGTAGTAAGAATGGATAATCCTCATATCCGCGTTATTATCCTTGATAATCATGCCCTGGTCAGGGCTGGCATACATCGATTAATTGAAGATTCACCAGAGATAATTGTAGTGGGAGAAGCAGGTAGCCTCTCCGCTGGGTTGGAGATTATTTCTGACCTAAAACCAGATATCGTCTTGTTTGAGATGAACCTGGAAGCGCGGACAATTACAGAGATAATTTCACGGATCAACAAAGTATCCAATAAATCCCGGATAATTTTAGTAACTGGAACAAACAACCCAATGACCATCCAGCAAGCGGTTGAGAACGGAGTGGTTGGAGTAGTATTAAAAACCCAATCTCCCGAATTCTTGACCAAGGCAATAGAGAAGGTGAATTCAGGGGAAGTCTGGATTGAAAGATCTGTAATTGCGAATGTGCTCTCCCGTTTATCGCGTAATAGTAAGCCGAGTACTATAAATTCTGAACAGGATAATATTAGTGAGCTTAATGAACGTGAGAAGCAAATTATCAATCTGATCGGTCAGGGATATAAAAATAAAAAGATATCCATCCAATTAGGTCTCAGCGAATCGACCGTACGACATTACCTCACTTCCATATACAGCAAACTGGGTGTATCTGATCGCTTGGAGTTGTTGATCTTTGCCAATCGTTATGATATGGTAAAGCCTCCTCCTTCTTAATTTATATAATACCTCAGGGGATAATCACAAGTTTCCAGGTATAGATAATCTTAAATCAATCATACATACGGCACAAATATGCCGTTTTGTGCTATCGAAATGTGTCCCAAATCCATTCTAAAAAATGGACTGTTTTGCGCTCATGTTTGGGCTATTTTGACATTGTGAAGCTCATGATTATCTAATATATTTATAATCACAGACTAATCCACATTTTTTGACGAACGATATAGGCGCACAATGATGTATACAACTCTAGATAGACGTGTAAAGCCGAGAATTGATTGCGATTACCAGGCGGTTATCGAGGGTCTTGATTCTGAGGGATATAAATATTGCGATCATGGAAAGCTGGTAAATATGAGTGCAGGTGGATTATTCATGTTCATCAACCGCGAGATTGATAATGGATCAAAGCTTTCTGTCACGGTCCTTCTATCCAAATCGGGTGTTGATCCTGATGCGCCTAAACTGGCTACGAATGGAATTGTCGTTCGTACCGAACCCCAATTGAATGGGATGTGTGGGATTGCCATCAAATTTCAAAATTATCGGTTCCTTTGATTTATCACTTTTGTCAGGTATTACCTATCGAAAATGGATAAAATTCTAATCTAAATATTCACAGAATTCTCAGGGGAAGAGCAGGCGATAAGTCCATAAAGGGGTCTGCGATTCCAGCAACAAAGCAAATTCATATTTGCTGAGTAGTCAACAACAGGATTGGGGATCTATTCCAGTAAGGGAACCACCCAGACTGTTAATAAATCTCACTGTTCTGCCGAATTATGTGTCTATGTCGGAAGGGCGGAGCATAAATAGTTAGTATCCTTTATTCTTAGCAATGCCCCAAACAAAGAAAAAGCGCAAAAAATAAACCCGATAAGCCTTTATCTAAGCAGGCAGGCAGATAACCTGCTTCGGTACATATTGGAACAATCACTCTATTTTCTCATTGGTTGGATTCCAACGATTATCGGACTCGGTATTCGAGGAATTCTTTACCGCCTGATCATGAAGATGAATGGATGGGCTGCCATTGAGAACAACGTGCGGCTGCGCTACGCTAACCATATTAGATTACATCAAGGGGTTTATCTTGATTACGGTACTTACCTGCATGCCTGCCCAGGCGGGATCGAGATTGGCTCGGGATCCATCGTCATGCACGGTGCGGTGCTGCATGTGTATAACTTCCGAAATCTTCCGGGTGCCTTCATACGGATTGGTAGGGATTGCCTGGTGGGTGAATATTCAGTTATTCGTGGTCAAGGTGGGGTAACCATCGGTGACCGTGTTTATACATCTCCGCATACTCAAATTATCGCCGTAAACCATGTATTTGATGATCCAGAGAAACCGTTCATCGACCAGGGGATAACTGCCCTGGGGATCACCATCGAGGATGACGTGTGGATGGGATCCGGGGCGATCATTACAGATGGCGTTCACATAGGAAAAGGTGCTGTCGTTGCAGCTGGTGCCGTGGTAGTCGAAGATGTGCCAGCCCATACTATCGTTGGAGGCGTCCCGGCCCGAATTATTCGTGAAATCACTGGCAACACTCCACGGGTGCAAGCCCCGATTTATTATTCAATCGAAGACAATTAAACCTATTAGGTGCATATGACCACTTTATCAATAGTGATTCCAGCATATAACGAGGAAAGAGGCATTGAAGATATCATTTTACGTGTTTTAGGGGTTGAAAAAGACCTTACTAAAGCAGGCGTCAGCCTGGCAGAACTGCTCGTCGTCGACGATTGCTCCCATGACCGGACAGCTCAAATAGCAGAGGATATTGCCAAAGAGTATCCACGCCTGCGAGTCATCAGGCACAAAAAAAATCGGGGATATGGTGGTGCATTGAAAACAGGTTTTTCACAGGCAACCGGGGATTTGGTTGGTTTTCTAGACGCCGATGGTACATATCCTCCTGAGTATTTTCCTCAACTTTGTAAGAAAGCAATGGAAGGCGCTGACCTTGTAGTTGGATCCCGCATGGCAGGTGCAGAAAGCCAGATGCCAGCGACCAGACGTGTAGGCAACCTATTCTTCGCAAATCTACTTAGTATTCTTGGCAGGCAGCATGTAACTGATAGTGCCAGTGGTATGCGCATCTTTTCACGCAGTATCTTGGAACAAATTTACCCGCTCCCAGATGGACTAAACCTGACACCGGTGATGAGTACACGGGCTTTACATGAAAGTCTACGGGTGGCTGAAGTGCCCATACCTTACAGTGAACGAGTTGGACGCTCAAAGCTTAGCGTAGTCAGAGACGGGACGGTATTCCTCCAGTCAATCGTATGGACTGTGCTTTGTTATAACCCAGTCCGTATTTTCGGCATGCTTGGTTTACTGGGAATTCTCATCGCCGCGCTTGTAGGTGTGGGTATAGTTACCGCACGTTTGAGCGGAGTTACCACTTTGAACCCCTGGATCACTGCTGCCTTATTCCTGGCATTAGTGGCCAGCACTGCAGGGGTCAGTATATTTGCACTAGGAGCGACATTCAACTATCTCGTTGCTATCTTCCATAAACGCCCAATCCAACAGGGTCTGTTCGGAAAGCCGATCTTCAAGCCACCCCTTGATCACCAATTCGGCTGGATGGGGATCGTTTTGATGCTAGCCGGACTGATCATGGCTATAGTTGTTCTACTTCAGGGGTGGGACGTAACCAGGTTATGGTTGTATTTATTAGGCAGTACCATGCTGGTGCTTGTTGGCATTCAGTTATCCATTTCATGGTTGTTGATGCGAGTGTTGGACGAATTGAGCCTGCGGGAGTTACAGGTGCTCAATGATAAAGGGAACGGGAATGGATAAGAACCTCGGAACCCGAAGAATACCCCCGGTATCAGTAGCTAAGTTCCCTTCTGCTGACGCGGCTGTTTCTGAGCGAGCAGCTGCCCGCTTTCGGGAAAGCAAGCTTGACGTATTATTGGTCAATCCCCCTTCACCAGATGGGGGCATTTGGATCCGATCCCAGCACAGGGTAGGGCGGAGTAGCCGGGAAAACATGATCTGGCCCCAGGTGAGCCTGGCTCAACTGGCTGCTCTTTTATCTCCCGATTATTCGATTGAGATCGTGGATGCCATTGCGCTACGCATGAGCTGGGAGAAGTTCACCGATCTCCTGCGGGATCGGCAACCTCGTTATTACCTGACCCAGATTGCTGCACCCACACTCACCAATGATATGTATGGAGTCTTTCTGGCAAAAAGCTTGCGTGCAGTGACGATCGGATTTGGTACCCACGTGACACCCATGGGTGCAGAATCATTGCGTGCATTTCCAGCCCTCGACTTTGTCCTGCGGGGTGAACCTGAAGCCAGCCTGCGAGAGCTGATTGATACATTCGAAACCGCACGCGGTAAATGGGTGATCCAGGAGAATGGTCATCTGCTCGATCCGATGAAAGAAAACGGAACCAGAAGCCCACGCCCGAATGTGGAAGATTTGGGAAGGCTCTGACACCAACTGGCAGCCGGCCTGGAGCATCACAGGCGAGGATACGCAAGTAGGGAAACACCCAAGGAATTTTCCTTCCCACCTGATCACCAGCTGGATGCCATTAAAGGTCTTGGATGGCGCAGGCAGGGAGAAATCGTCATTAATCCCGACCGCCCATTCATTAGTTGCTTGGATGATCTCCCCATTCCACTACATCACCTGTTGCCGTTCGATTGTTACCGGGCTCCATTGGTTAAAGGACCCTACACCTTCATCGTCACCAGCCGAGGCTGCCCGGCAGGGTGCAAGTTCTGCATTAAACATGTAAATTACCAATATTCTGTTCGATTGCGCTCACCAGAAAAATTGGTCGAAGAGATGGCTGTTTTAGCTAATCTTGGCATCCATCATGTGCAAATGTATGCCGACCTGTTCACCGCCAGCCGGGATCAAGTCATGGAGCTATGCCAACTGATCCAGGAAAAAAAGCTTGATATGACCTGGACCTGCAACAGCCGGGTTGATTTTGTCGACCAGGAGATGCTGCATGCGATGGCGAAAGCCGGATGCATGTTAATTGCCTGGGGCATTGAGAGCGCCAACGAAACGGTATTGAAGAAAGCCCATAAAGGCTACCGCTTGGAACAAGCTGGCGAAGCACTCACCTGGGCGAAGCAAGCAGGTATCATGAATTGGGGCTACTTTATCATTGGCCTACCCGGGGAAACTGTAGAAAGCATAAAGCAGACTATCCAGCTTTCGAAGAAGCTTCCCACTGGATATTGCCCTGTTCCATGTCGCTGCTCCCTACCCAGGAACCCCGTTTTTCTTCGAGGTGCTCGAAAACGGCTGGTTCCGACCAGGCACCAACTGGGAAGAGGTGGACATGGATGCAGGCACGGTGCTTGATTATCCCGGGCTTAAAGCAGAAGAGCTACTGTACTGGCAGCGCAGGGCGTTCCGTGAATGGGCGCTCCGTCCCGGCCCTATGTTCACCTACCTGAAGAGCATGAATACCTGGCAAGGCATGAAGAGTGCACTCAATATCGGCCTGCAGACACTGGGTTGGCTTAAGGGATGAAAACAAGCGATCTATCTATGGAACATCAAGCGAGAAAAATAGTCGGGGTAAAAATGAGAACCAGCACAAAATCAGGAAATTTGTTGGAAATATCCAGAGAAAAGCAAGGTGTTATTTCCAAACACCTTGTGTTTAAATGGCTGGAATGGCGTGTCTTAATTCTCGTTCTCGTCCTTAGTGACCTTATCCTCTACAATCTCGCATTTCGCTTAGCTTATTGGGTTCGATACGAATCCAATTGGCCAATCACAAAGTTTTGGTTTCAACCGGCCATTGATTATTCTGATTTAAATCTCCTGACCATCCCGGTGTTGTTTGCTATTTTTACAATGGTTGGGCTCTACCAACGTAGAAACCTATTAGGTGGTACACGCGAATATTCCCTGGTATTTACTGCTACAACCATCGCGATGTTTGTAAATATCTGTCTCGGATTTCTTTTTCCAGATAACCTGGTTTTAGCACGAGGTTGGGTCATTCTGACATGGCTTTTTTCATTCTTATCAATCTCTGCTGGAAGGTTCCTGATCCGCCGGGCGGTTTATCGACTTCGCTATGAAGGACTCTTTCAAAAATCAGCAATAATTGTTGGCTCGAATACAGAAGCCAGCCTGGTTGCGCATCAATTACTAAATGCAAAGAGCAGCGGGTTGAAGTTGATTGGATTTATTCGTTGCGGTGATGACGAATCTGATACCCAAGAAAACCTCTCCTGTCTTGGTCATCTAGAGGATTTGCATGATGTTATTCGTAAGAACCGGAACACTGTAATCATATTAATCAATAGCGCTATAACTCGTGACGAGTTGCTGAATATTTTTCAGAGCTATGGGAATTCCAAGGATGTCGAAATGAGGATGTCGACCGGTTTGTATGAAATTATTACGACCGGCGTGCAAGTAAAAGAGGATGGTATGGTTCCCTTATTGACGATAAATAATGTGCGCCTTACGGGAACGGATCAAATCTTAAAATATATTCTGGATTATTCTCTAGTAATTCCTGCTGCAATATTGTTATTCCCGTTCTTCCTCATTATTGCTTTATTGATCAAGCTCGACTCAAGTGGGCCAGTAATCTATCGTCGACGAGTAATGGGCGTTAATGGCAAGCAGTTTGATGCATATAAATTTCGGACCATGCGCACAGACGGTGATCAAATTCTATCCACTCATCCTGAGCTGTTGGAAGAATATAAAAATTGTTTCAAAATCAAGGACGATCCCCGGGTTACAAAGCTGGGAAAATTCCTAAGAAAAACTAGTATCGACGAATTTCCGCAGTTTTTCAATGTACTTAAAAATGAAATGTCTTTGGTTGGACCCCGTATGATATGCCCGGATGAGCTTGAAAAATATAACCAGTGGGGAATCAACTTGTTGACTGTCAAGCCAGGCCTCACTGGACTTTGGCAGGTGAGAGGACGCTCAGACGTTTCCTATGAAGAAAGAGTTCAAATCGATATGTTCTATATTCGGAATTGGACCATCTGGATGGATCTTCAGATTATCCTCCAGACAATCCCAACGGTCCTGCTTCGGCGCGGGGCATATTAGGATTAGATAGTAATCCCATGATTATCGTTCAAACCCCACTTCGAATCAGTTTATTTGGCGGCGGGACAGATTTTCCCGATTATTTTCGCGCCAACGGTGGCGGTGTATTAAGTTCAGCAATTGATAAATACGTTTATGTCATCATCAAAGAACGGTTCGACGACCTTATTAGAATTAGCTACACCGAAGACTGAAGTTGTGAATCAAGTAGATGACATCAGCCATGAAATCATCCGAGAAGCCTTGAAAATGACTGGAATTAAGAACGGGGTTGAGATTGTCACCCTGGGAGATATTCCTGCTGGAACAGGTTTAGGATCATCTAGTACAGTAACCGTTGGCGCCCTACTTGCATTTCATACCTATCGCAATGAGTCGATCAGCAAAGAAAACCTAGCACGGGAAGCCTGTAAAATTGAAGTTGATATCTTAAACAAACCAATTGGCTACCAGGACCAATATATTGCAAGTTATGGTGGTCTCAGATTTTTCGAATTCCATCAGGATGGTTCGGTTAGTCATCAATTACAAGTAACTGATCCGGAAATTCATAGGCAACTTAGCGATCGTCTACTACTGCTATATTCTGGTACCACTCGAAAATCGGAGACCATCCTTTCTGAACAGAAGAATAATATTCATATTAATCTGGATAGCTTGAATAAACTGAAACATATTTCATATG
>CAVUOY010000018.1:0-93781 GCA_963743215.1 uncultured Chloroflexia bacterium | reverse complement strand
GTATCTTTTGTGGGGGCGGACCCATGTGTCCGCTCTCAGGTTGGGCGCACACGGGGGTGCGCCCCTGCAGACCGTGAGATTTTTTAACTCCTATGGACGCAACTCGGTATTAGGCGCTATCTTTTCGGCGACCTCATGGTAAGCGGGTACCATGAGCCTCATGGAAATCATCCCATCCCCAGCACCGCTCTGAGCTTATGGAGCAACTCGCCGGCATCGCTCATGCAGGGATCGTTCGGCAGCCGGCCCAGAATCCCCAGCCCTTCGCTCGCCTCGTGGAACTCCTCGTCAGAAAGTGTACTGACCACCGCGGTATTCACCATGGCATTGACCAGGAGCAGCTTCTGGACGAGATGCAGCGGCGTGATGTCCGGGAGATCAGCGTCAATGATCACGAGATGGGGAGTAGTGGTGCGCGCGGCTTCCAGAGCCTCGGCTCCGGAGATGACGCACTGCAGGTTCACCTCCGGGTCCGCGGCCAGAGCGGCGACGAAGGTTTGCAGGGCTTGCGGCCGCGCGGTGGTGAGAATTATGTGCAGCATGGATTCACCTCTTAGGGCACGCGGCGCTCGGAACCTGGAGCCAGGGCCAGCACTGTAGCGCAGATCATGGCTTAGCCTCCCTGAGCTCCGAGCTCCGGGAGCCGCGTGGAGCATTATTCAGCGGCACCCCTTGAATCCGCCACCGCAGTTCGCCGATAATAATCGGCAATGGCTTCTCCCAGGGTATTAACCGCCAGACGGGCGCAGTGCAGGTGGAACTGCTCCCCGACTTCACCCGGCCTGGGAAAATCGCTCTCAGACAAATGATAGCTCCTCTCCCGACGATGAGAATTTTTAGCTCTGTGGGGCCCCGCCGCCACCGCCGCAGGTGAAATCGGTGGTAAACCGCGGCAAGGTGCCTTTCAAGAAAGCCTCCACCGCCTGGCTTACGGTTTGGACGCCGTTGCCGTAAAGGACGTCGATGCCCACCTGATTGAACCCCATGAGCGGCCGCATGCCCATGCCGCCGGCAATAAGGATTTTTACGCCGTTTTGGGCCAGGTGATTGACCGGGGCCATGCAGCCGCCCTGCTGGTGCGGCACGTTGGGCAAGGTCGCGACCTCCAGCACTTTACCGTCGGCGATTTTTACCAGGGTGTAGAGGTCACAGTGACCGAAATGGGCCCCGATCGGGGCTCCGAGTCCACCAGGATGGTCTGAGGGAACTGCAACAATCGTAGTGTTCATTGATACTCTCCTTAAGGTGCTTTTAAATAAATCCCCACTTAATGCTGCAAAACTTGGCGTCAGTAGATCTTCAGGCTATCTTGCTGCCGCCGCGCAGTAAAATCTTCTCTTGCCGCGGCCTTTCACTACTGGCCTTTAGCCCGGCCAGTACCTCGATGCGGCTCCAGGCGGCCTCCACCTGACGGCTAAAATCCGACTCGGGCAGCTCGGTTACGACCAGACCCTGAACCATGGCCCGGGTAACCAGCGGATCGTGGGGCAGTTGCGCCAGCACCGGATAGTTCTGGTCATGGCAAAAGGCCTCGATCCGGGCGGTTTCGTCGCCATTGAGGTCATACTTGTTAATGATAACCCCCAGAGCCGTCTGAAAGTGCCGGCACAGGGCCGCCACCCGCTCCAGATCGTGCCGCCCCGAGGGCGTGGGCTCCGTCACCGCCACTGCCAGGTGCGCTCCCGACAGCGAGCTGATCACCGGGCAGCCGATACCGGGGGCGCCGTCGCATAAAACCAGGTCGGCCCCGCGAGCTTTGGCCAGTTCCCGGGCTTGTTGCTTCAGCACCATCACCAGCCGGCCCGAGTTCTCGGCCCCCGGAAAGAGTTGGGCATGGACCAGGGGGCCGAAGCGGGTGGACGAGACGAACCATTGGCCGCAGTGTCTCTCGGGGAACCGGATGGCCGCCGTGGGACAGAAGGCCACACAGACCTTGCAGCCTTCACAGCGTACCGGGTCCACCACAAAACCGGCCCCATTCTGCCGAATCGCCCCAAATTGGCACAGGGAGGCACAGAGGCCGCAGCCGTCGCATTGCTCGCCATCAATCTGGGCCTCATGCCCGGAGTAGAATTCCTCCAAACGTTCGGTCGCCGGCTGGAGCAGAAGGTGCAAATCCGGGGCGTCCACGTCCAGATCACAGATGATCTTGTTACCGGCCAGATGCGCCAGGGCCCCGGTCAGCGAGGTCTTGCCGGTGCCGCCCTTGCCGCTGATGATGATGATCTCACGCATGGGCGGCCTCCCGGAATCGGCTGGGTTGGGCCAGGTGGCGAATCTTGTCCCGCAGCGTGACAAAGATCGCCTCGAGCCCGGGGGATAGGGTGGCAATGACCCGGCCGCACGAGTAGGCCTCGGCGATGGCCCGGTCGTAGGGGATCTCGGCCAGAATTGGCAACCCCTTTTCCTGGCAGAACCGGTAAATGGCATTATTGCCTAATCCGGCCCGATTGATCACGGCCCCCATGGGTTTTCCCAGGGGCGTAAAGGCTTCCCAGGCGAGTTGAAAGTCATAGACGCCGAAGGGAGTGGGCTCGGTAACCAGCAGAATCACATCGCTGTCCATCACCGCATTGACCGCCGGGCAGCTCACCCCCGGGGGGGCGTCGATGATGGCATCCCCGCCGCTCGCAGCCAGCCTCTGATCCAGCCGGGCCTTCACGTGGCGCATCAGGGGCGGGCTCATGGCCTCGCCGATGCGCAATCGTCCGGAGAGAAACCCCACGTCACCGGCTTGCCCCCAACTGATCTCCCCCAGTTCCCGCTGGCCGGGAGTAATCGCCTTTTCGGGGCATATCGCCATGCAGCCGCCACAGCCGTGACACATCTCGGGAAAGGTCAAAATCACCTGGTTGAATACACTCACGGCCTTAAACTGGCAAAGCTCGGAGCAGGCGCCGCAGTAGGTGCATTTCGACTCGTCCAACGCCGGCACCGTCATATATGCCACTTCGCTCCCGGCAATGACCGGGTGGAGAAAGAGATGAAGGTTGGGCTCTTCCACATCCAGGTCCACGCCCCACACCGGTCCATCCCAAACAAAGGCCAGGGAAGCGGCAACCGTGGTCTTACCGGTGCCGCCCTTGCCGCTGGCTACGGCAACGATCATCGTCCGGCCCGGTTGGCGGCTGCCGCGATTTCGACCTGGTCGTTCTTGAACCGCTCCACCGCGTCGCGTACGGTCAGGCCCTCCAGGTTCTGCCCCACCTTGATACCGGCGGCGGAAAGGGCCTGAAAGGCCTTGGGGCCGACATAGCCGGTGAGCAGACAGCTCACACCGGCCCGGGCCACCAGCTCCGCGGCCTGGATGCCGGCCCCCTGAGCCATCACCTGGGACTGACCATTATCAATGTATTGTGAATCCATGGTTTCCAGGTCCACGACGACGAACCCGGCGGCCCGGCCGAAGCGCGGGTCAACCAGATCGTCCAGCGACGGACCTTCACTGGTCACAGCAATCTTGTTCATGGTTAACACCTTCTTTTTTAAGCGCCACCGGCTTACCCGGGAATGCGCCGACTCTTAGAAAAAGCTTATAGGGCGCGACTGCCCAAAGTTTCTGGCTTGCCTCCCCTCTCCCCTTGGCGGTGAACCGGTCAGGGTAAGGGGTAAACAAATAAATTTTTGGGCCCTGAGGCTAACCGCAAGCAGCCACCTCCCGGCCCCGCACCGAGTGCGACAATGAGCCTGACATAGCTACCGATTTTTAAGCAAGCTCCGTGCCACCTAAGCGGACTTTGGTGCAAATATAAGGATAGGATAGCGGATACCGTCGCCGGTCGCCATGTTCTTCTCCCGTACTTCTCGCATCAAACGTTCCTGCTACTTTGTTATGATATCAAAATACGCTTAAATGCACATTGGTTAATTTATAAATCATCTTCAGAATCCGTCAAGACACCATTTTGTTCCCCATAAAGTGGCTTACGGGTGCACTATGCACCCAGGCCCATGGCCCCCCTGGGCTGACCTGAAACTGTTGCCACTTTTCATGAACACAAGAGAGATAAGAAGCTGGATTTATAGAAGAGTAACTTTGTCATTCTGAGCGTAGCGGAGAATCTCAACAACGAGATTCTTCACTCCGCATCGCTCCGTTCAGAATGACAGCTATATCTTACTTCTTTGACAGCAACTTGGTGTCAGTCCCGTGGCGAGGCGGCCGGCTGCACCGGCGGGACATACCGAGCCTCTTACCAAGGTGCCGTCAAACAAGTAATTATCCGAATTGTAAGGGCGGTTTGCGAACCGCCCCTACGGGTGTTGCAACCATAAAGATAGAATTACCTCTATGACGGCAACTTGGTATCAGGCGACAAAATAGCTGTGGCAGGCCCGGTCAATATTTTCCGGGGTGAGGCGTGGGGCCAGTTGATAATACCGGCAATAATCCAGGATCTGCTCCAGGAGGTCCCGGGGATGACAGGCACTCAGCGGACGTTTGGCAAAAGTTGGACTATGAGACGTTAGGCAAACAAAACTATCCCGACTAAAATCCATCTAAATCAATGGCCTTAAAAAATAGTATAATCAGATAATTTATCTTTTTGACCAATTGACTTTAATCGATCTGCGCAGCGTTGGCAAAGGTAATGATTGTTCACCAAATACCATTTTATTATTGGAATTGTCTTCAAGCCGCTTAACTTTCGTGGGACGCCATTTCCAATTTTATCTGTTTCCACTTCACTAACTCTCCATCCCTCTATTTCATATTTAAAAGGTACCTCACCGCTTAAGATTACCTTTTGAACTTTGGTAATATGTAAAGGTTCAGTTTTATTATTTTCACATAATTCACATTGATACATAATATCTTTTCCCCATGAAATTGATAAATAACCATCGTTGGGATTTTTCTTTCCTACGAACCAATCCAGTGATTTTTCTAATGTTGGCGCCAAGTGGAGGCCCCATGGGAGCTCGTTAACCAGATAGAATCGACTGATTTTTACATTTTTTAACGTGCCTGCAGCCTCTAAACACTTTTCCAAAAGCACATCCTGCCCCAGAGTTTTCACCCTGACTTGACGCTGCCCGAATTCTACGGTGATTCTCTGCTCCTCTAATTCAAAAGGAGGTGTCTTATTACTTTTTAGCTTATCTGATAAAAATTGAAGAAGGCCCATAGTTACTCCCTCATTTTTAGAGGTTCGATAAAGAAAAGAGGCCCGGGGGCATAGGTGCGATTTAACCCCCGATAAGCACCAGCGCATCTGGTTATCATAGCTGAGTCAGACCTGTGGCGAGTCGGCCGGTGGGCCATCCCGGGCCTCAGGCGACAAAATAGCTGTGGCAGGCCCGGTCTATATTTTCCGGGGTAAGGCGTGGCGCCAGTTGATAATACCGGCAATAATCCAGGATCTGCTCCAGGAGGTCCCGGGGATGACAGGCAGTCAGCGGGCGTTTGCCGTCGTCATAGTACTGGGTCAGGAGATACTCCACCGCCTCCGGATCAAACTCCAGATGGTTCTGATCGCAGAAGAGTTGGAAAATCTCCACAAACTGGGTCCGGTTCACATAATCCACCTTGACCTTGGAACGCAGGCGACGCAAAAAGGCGTCATCCACCAGGGCGCGGGGCTCCAGGTTGGTGGCGAAGATAATAAACTGGTCAAAGGGGACGGCGAACTTCTGCCCGGTGCGCAGGCGCAGAAAATCCTGGCGGGTTTCCAGGGGAATGATCCAGCGGTTCAGCAGTTCCTGGGGAGAAATCTGCTGGCGGCCGAAGTCGTCCACGATAAACACCCCGTTGTTGGCCTTTAATTGGAGGGGGGCCTCGAAATATTTGAGCGTCGGTTTATAAGCCAGGTCCAGCATGTCCAGGGTGAGTTCGCCCCCCACAGTCACCACCGGCCGGCGGCACCGCAGCCACCGGCGGTCAACTCTCTCTCCCTCTGGAACCGCCGCCTTCGATGGCACATGGGTGATTTCATCAAAAATCTGGATCACCTGGCCGTCAACAAACAAGGCGTAGGGTACCAGGATGTCATCCTCCCAAACCCGGCCAAAACGCTGGCAGACTGCAGTCTTGCCATTTCCGGGGGGGCCATAGAGGAAAAGGGGCTTGCCGCTCACTGCCGCCACCCCCAATTGCTCCGGGACCTCGGCGGACAACACCAGGCCCTCCAAAACCCGTTGGATGTGGTCGGGGCTGACGCCAACCTGGCTGATACTCTGGTGGGTCACCTGTCGCCAGTAATCCTTCAGCACCACGGGCGCCGGTCCGGCATAGGAATCGTATTCTATCAAGAGGGCCGCATGTTTTCTCCCGGCGTCGGTGAGGGAATGCCGGTTAGCCAGGGTCAAGGAACTTACCATTAGATTCATGGGGTCGGGCCCCCGCACCTCGACCCACTTGGCCTTTTTCAAGTACTCCAGCACCTCGGAGAGGATGCTGGCCGACACCTTCAGGCGTTCCATCAGATCCGAAAGGGTGAAGAAATCCATATAGAAGCAGTGCTTCAAGGTGAGATGTCCTAAAAATAATGAGGGCAGCCCTAAGTTCATGGAGTGTCTGGGGCTCGGCGGGGCCCATCGCGGCTCTCTCCCCGGGGCTGCCGCCCGACGCCATGCCGTCGCGATTATCCATGCCATCCATGCATCACTCCCGGGCCCTGGCGCCATAGCCTGAGCCACCTACCCGGCCAGCCTCACCCTATGGCCACCGGATGATTTCGTTTTATCCTCAATTTTCACCGGTTACCGAGATTATCGGCACCCCGATAGTGTGGGTCCAGGATTGATGATTGAGGCCGAGTCTCCAAGTCTAACCCCCCAGAGATGATCCACACCGCGACCACAATCTTTCTGTTGACGAAACTGACTTATATCTCCGTCAGACACTCCCCTGATTCCCGGCATACCAGGGGATACTCTGCCGCGGAGGACGGCGGCGTCGGATGCAACCGGCCCACTTTTAAAATTTTTCAACAACTGGGGCCTTGCCGGAGTTCCTGGTCCAGCGACCAGTCGAAATCGTAAAACTTAACCCCCATCTGGTAACGCCCTGGTTTATGGATCAGGGGCCGCATCCACATGACTACCCCCGTATGGCTTCTCTCCCGGTCGTCCCCCGGCTTCACATAACTAAATTCCACATGATTCCGGGGGGCCAGAGGTTTCGGGCCTTCGATCTTGGCGCCGATGGCACTGAGGTCGAATAATAAGGTTTCCGCCACCGGCTGGCCATTGAAGGTTTTCACCTCCCACCCCACCGGATAGCGCACGCATTTGCGGGTTACTTTGGGTGGCATGTTCTCGTCCGTTGCAGTTTGGGTTCAACCTCTCATCTTACATTATCGTCAGATGCAGGATTTTTGATAAATCCAGGACTATATTCTCACTCGCTATAAGTCTGGGGGGGAATGTCCGGACTAGGTTTTGGCAGAGAGGCAATTTACCGCCCGGGCGAGGGCTGGGCAGTGGGTGCGGTTTAATACCCGCTCCAGACAGTGTTCAAGCTGGCAACGGAGGTTATCGGTTAATACTGATTTCAACCAAACCCGCAATTCACTGCCAGGACGGCGGGGCTGGTTAGCCTGCGCCTGCACACGGCGAGACGCATCATGCCACCGACGGAGGCGATCCATGTATCAGGCAAGGGCTTAGGCATACAGGTCATGACGCTGGCTGCCCACCCTGTACCCCGCCGTGTCGACAGAGTAACTCATAATAGTACTTATTTTATAGTCTATCTGCGGTTAGGACGGTTCCGGATGGCCCCGGCCGGTTTGCCGGCTTGCTCCCGGTCCCGGGTGGTGGCGCCGGCGTCTTTCCGGGCTGCGGCCAGCGCCACCGTTGCGAGGGGCGGCTTCAGGGGTGGATGAGGTATTGTGTCCTGACCTCGATCCCGGCGACGTGGTTGATGATGCGCTGCACCCGGGAAATCACTTCTTGCTCGTCGGTCAGGTTGGCCTTGAGATCCACGAAGAGCTCATCGGCTTGGGCGCATACCCTGGCGGTGGGAAACTCTTCCACCAGAGCGGCCTGGACCCGCGCCGCCATGGTCTGGTCATCGAGAATTTTCTGGGACGGCATCGTGGTGGTGAAGGCCGGAAGCTTGACAGCTCTGAGGATCAAGTCCACTGCATCATCCACCTTGATGGCCTTGATGTGCAGAACCATATCATAGAGCATGGGGTCCCAGGTATCGACGCCAAAGACCTGAATACCCCAGCGGCGGCGCTCGTCATCGTCTTTCTTCAAGATATGCCGGGCCTCGGCCTCCGAGATGTTTTCCCGCTTCATCTCCTCGGCGATCCGGTCCGTAATGTCGGCAACAATCCGCACCTTGAGAACATGGGGGATATCCTTGAGGAAGAAATGGCCCGCCAGACCGTGATAAACCACGTTGTCCTTCTGGACATGTTGCATCAAGGACGCCTTAATATAGGCCACGAACCTTTCCTTGCCGTAGGTGAAACGCTCCAGGATGGAGGGCGCATCGTGGATCGCCCGCACCAGCTTGATCTCCGGAATATTGAATTGTTCCGAGGCCTCCAGGAGAATATCCCGGGAGATACATTCATAGCCCAACGCCGCGGCCACTTTTTCGGCCACCTCTTTGCCCCGGCTGTATGAACCCCGGGAAATGGTAATGATTGCCATAGATTGTCCTTTAAAATTTTGATAGGCAAGAGCCGGTAGTCAGGCGCTTTTTCCCCGGGAGACTACTTGTCTCCCTTGGAGAGCTGCTTGGCCACCACCTTGCCGTTGACGAACTGAATGGTGATGGTGACGTCTCCGGCCTTCCACTTGGACACGGTGCCGGAAAACACGGCCACATCCACGCTGGAAGATTCCGTGGGTTCGCCCAGGATGGCCGTCACCTGCGCCAGGGACATGCCGGTTTTAATTTTTTCAAAATTTTCCTGGGAAATTTTGAAGCTGCTGCACGACACCAGGCTCATGCCGATAACCAAAACCAAAGCTACTGCCCTCAGGTGGTACAACCGACGCAACGTCATGGGAAACCTCCAATTTTTTCTGAGATATCTCAATCCGATACTTAGTTCACTTTCAAACCCGACAAATTATAACTATAACACTTTGCAATTTTTATGGTTCTTGCCGAAAACCGAAAACCTGAAACTGAAAACCGGATCACACGGTGAGGCTCAGGCCGTCTTCGGCCCGCAGGATTTCTCCGGCAAACTCCGGGGCCGCCAAGGCCACCACGTCCACCGCATCGCAGGGCGGGTAGAAGTGGGTCAGCAGCAGCCGCGCCACCCCGGCTTGGGCCGCCAGACGCCCGGCCTCGGCGGGGGTGAGATGCCCCGGAACCTTAAAAGGATTGGCGGCCTCCAGCACCAGGAGATCAGCCCCCCGGCCAGATCCACCAGGGAGTTGCTGACATCCGTATCCCCGGAATAGACCAGGGACCGGCCTTCGGCCTCCACCCGAAAGGCCAGGCTGCCGGCGGTGTGATTGGTGGGGGCGCTTTTGATCACCAGGCCCGCGTCCCGCACCGCGTCCGGGCCGTCCGGGTCCAGTTCCCTGAGATCCATCAGGCCCGGCGGCGGCTCCACCCAGCCGGCGAAAGCCTCCTTGAGCCGGTCGTGAAACCGGGCAAAACCCCGGGCGGCCAGGAGCTTGAATGGTTCCCGGCGGGTGTAGCCCAGGGCATAACGGGTGGCAAACAAAAAGGGAATGAGGTCCCCCACGTGGTCGGGATGGAGATGGGTCAGGGCCAGGACGTCGATGGCGGAAAAATCGAGGCCGTAACGCAGCAGGGACCTGAGGCTGCCCGCTCCCAGGTCCAGGACCAGCAGCCGGCCGGCGGCCTTGAGCCCCAGGCACGGCGAGCCCCGCCGCCGCGAGGGCACCCCAGTGCCGGACCCGATGACGGTTAACTCCATTGTCCCTTCTCTCTCCTCAACTCTCCAGCTCGATGCAACTTCCCGGCAGCCCATGCCGCCGGGGGGAAAAGGTCAAAAGGAAAAAGTCGAAAAGGGTTAAAAACCGATTAATGTTCCCGCCTTTCCCTTTTCCCCTCTTCGCCTTTTCCCCTTTTCCCCCTTTTTCTACGCCCCGTCCACGTTGCTCATCTGGGTGACGTAGAACCAGTCTTCCGGCAGGGTCAGGTAGTTGTGCATGTCCATCAGGGTCAGGTAATGGCCCCGCTCTTCGTGGGCCACGCTCATGAAAAAGCGCCGGGCCAGGGGGTTGTTGGTTTCCTTAGCCAGCTTGGTGTAGTAGTCGATGGAGCACTCCTCCATCTTGATGCCGGTCTTCAAGGCCTGCAGATCGTCGTCGCCACCGGTGCCCTGGTCATCCTTGGTCATGGCCATGACGCAGACATAAGGCTCGTGCTGGGGCGGCTTGAACGCCGCGATGGGCTCGGTCCATTTCGGGTCCTTCTCCAGGCTGCGGTAGACCTCGTTAAATTTTTCGATATGGTATTTTTCCGACTCCGCCAGGTACTCCATGATCTCCCGGACCCCGGCGCTCTTGGCTTTCTTGGCCGCCTCCAGATAAAACTGGCGGCCCTCAACCTCCATCTGCACCGCGTCCTTCAGCGCCTTGAGCATATATTCCTGCGTTTTCATATCTTCCTCTCTCGGGGATGACCAGGGCGCCATCTCCCCGGTTATCAGTTTATTATTATAGATTAAACATAAAGCGCCCCGCGCCCTCTGTCAATCGGGCGAGACCGGCCGAATCAGCAATAAAAAAACGGGGCCAGAGCGGCCCCGCCTTTTCCATCACAATCAATCTCCAGCGGCTATTCGTCTAACAACAGGGGCAGGATGCCGGTTAGGGGTACTGGCTTGAGGGGCCGGTCGATAATCTCGCCGCCGCCGAAGAGGTTGCCTTCGCCCTCCTTCACCCGGTGCATATTGCCGTCCAGGTAAACATACAGGTGCAGCCGGTTCAGGTTCAGGGTGGTTCCGGGGGGCACGCTCAGGTTGGTGGCGGGGGTGGTGGCGTTGAGGTAGAAGGCCTCTTGCGCCCCGTTGACCCGTTGGCCGTTGTCGACCTCGTCCACCAGATCAACCCAGGTGCCGGCCCCTTCCAGGGCGAACGTGCCCAGGCTGAAGTTGCCGATGAAGCCGTTAGCCGACAGGCCGTAATCCCGGCCGCCCACCTCCAGGGTTTGCCGGGTAGCCCCGCCCCCGCTCATCTGGAAGTGGGCATAATCCGGATTTAAAATCTGGAAGCTGCCCGGCCCTGTCATGCTGAAGGTAAAGTTCTTTTTCAGGTCAATGGTGCCCTCACCGTTCCAATAAAGAGAGGCCAAGGGACTCATGGTCAGATCACCCGCCTGTAAAAGCGGAGCAGTGGCATCGCCGGGAAAATTAAACAAACCGTAGTCGATCACGTTCACCGTTCCGTCCCCCAAAACGCGGCCGCTGATGAACAGAGATTGCACAATCAGGGTGCCGTGGTTGGTCAAGTCACATTCCACGGTACCTCTGCCAATGATGGTGTGGCCAACATCATTGGTGAAAGAGCCGCCCACTCCGGCCCCGTCTAAATTGCTTATTTCTAGGGTGCCCGTGCCGGTGAATGTGGCAATATTCGGAGTGCTGCACTCCGGTGCGATGATGTTACCATTATTGGTTAGGGAGACCGTGTTGCCGCTGCTGGCGCAAATATTTATCCTTCCCAAAAAAAAGGCTGGGCGCCCGGGGCAAAAGCGACCCCCTCATAGAAAGTCATACTCACTCCATATATCTGCCCTGGTCCAAAAGAGATGTTGCGGAAGGGCACATCATCAATCAATACCTGGCCGTCTTGGGGCAGGATCTGGCCGCCTGAGTACTCACCCCCCTGTAAAGACAAACCGGCCCCGCCGGCCCCCAGGATGCTGTCGGCGCTGCCGGTGCATCCGTAACGGAGCAACAACCCATTGGAATCGTCAATTTCTCCAGCGATAATTCGGCCATAGTTCTGCACCGGCATATTTAATTCCGGTGAGCGATTGTATGCTGCCTGAGCAGAAGATGCCATCGCGGCGCCCTTCGTGCAAGGGCAACTACAAAAAAAGGATAGTATCGGTTGAAATTGAAACGAAGTGCAAACATTGCGGTCAGAGCTTGCACATCTTGATCGACAGCAACATGAGGGTATCTGTGCGTGAAGAGGGTGCAGCGCCGCTGGTATTCATGCCAGAAATAGACTGGGAGAAATTCGCCGAGCGAACTATTATTGATGCTTACTGACGAAATTCAGTCTTCTTCTGGTCAGAAGAACATGCCAGGGGGTATCGGGCGAAGATGAAGCAAGTTAATGGCATTTACCTTACCCTGGAACAATGTGCGTATATGACACCGATCACTCAAGGCTCTTTGTTTGGATTTAAATAGGCAAATTGGTTTCTATGTTGATAAACAGGTGCAATTGGAAATTTATTGTCTCGAAATTTATTAACTATTAAGCTAATTCGATAAAATATATGATATTTATATGGTTTAATTATCCTGGTTATACCGTGCGAAAGTAAATAGAGTGGGGAAGCTACAGGAGCTCAGATCATTCGGATGAATATTTTAGTGGCTGGTGCGAGCGGTTACATTGGTGGGCAGTTGATCCCACGCCTGCAGGCCCTGGGGCATCACGTGGTTTGCCTGGTGCGCAACCCTGAGCGTCTGAACGGTCTCCGCTGGGAAACCGTTGAAATCCGCCAGGCTGATTTGCTCAACCCTGCCAGTCTGGGCGGGGTGATGCAGGATGTAGATATTGCGTACTACCTGGTGCATTCCATGGCAGATGGGGTGCAAGGTTTTATTGAGCGCGACCTTATGGCGGCAGAGAATTTCGGTGCAGTGGCAAAGGCTGCGGGTGTGAAGCGTATCATATACCTGGGAGGCCTGGGGGAGTGCGGTAACCTTATTTCACCACACCTGGAAGCCCGGCAGCAGGTGGGAGATAGGCTGCGCAGCTCAGGGGTACCGGTAACGGAGTTTCGTGCTGCCATCATTATCGGCTCAGGCAGCATGTCGTTTGAGATGATCCGCTATCTCACAGAACGACTTCCGATCCTGGTCACCCCGAAATGGATCACTACCCTGTGCCAACCAATTGCCACCGAAAACGTCCTGGATTACCTCACCCTGAGCCTGATTGAGCCACGATCCATTGGATCCATATTTGAGATCGGTGGTCCAGATGTGCTGACCTATGAAGATATCATGTGGGGATACGCCAGAGCTCGTCACCTGAAAAGAAAATTGGTCAATGTCCCCTTCCTCAGCATGCCCATACTGGCGATTGGCGCCGACATAGTCACCCCGCTTCCCTACCCATATCTGCGCATCCTCATCGAAGGCTTGAAGAGCGAAGTGGTGGTGCGTGACCCTAGTGCACAGGAATTATTCGGTATAAAACTCACCTCCTATTCCTCCGCGGTGAAACAGGCGTTGGAATTCCCGGGAGATGGAGATGTTTCTGTGTATTGGAAAGGCGGGAATGCCAATCTACTGCCAGGTAAAACGCACAGGGATGTCGAAGGGGTATTCATCGAGCAGCGCCGTGTGGAAACTACGGCCAGCCCTGAAGAAGTATTCAATACGTTTGCTGGTCTCGGTGGAAAGAAGGGCTGGTATTTTGGGGATTGGCTGTGGCAATTGCGCGGCCTGTTGGACCGGCTGGCAGGAGGTCCGGGAATGCGACGTGGACGGCGACGCCAGGAAGGACTCCAAGCGGGCGATGTGCTGGATGGTTACCGGGTGGATTTTATCGAGGCAGGTCACATGCTGCGCCTGCGCAACGAGATGAAGGCGCCAGGTCCTGCCTGGATGCAGTTTGAAGCCATTCCGGGTAACCGTGGGAAAACCATGTATATCCAAACCGCATTCTTCGCCCCGCGTGGGGTCGCGGGGTTGGCATATTGGTATGCGTTATACCCGTTCCACCAGATCATTTTTAATGGGCTTGCGCGAGCAATCGTGGGGCGTGCCGAAGCTGCGAAAATGAGCGAGACGGCGGATGCGGTCTAGGTAAAGGCAACCACAATGGACCGCACAAAACACGTGCAGGTGACCACAAAGGGCACAAAGAAATCACCTTCTATGTCATTATATGGGTTGAGCCTTATGCTCCAAAGCGATTTTGTATTGTCGTAATACCGCTTTCCGGTTTTACGAAAGTGTCGGGTTGCGCGTGTTTAGTGAAGTGCTGGTTTAACCTAAGGATTATAATGGCAGCTACGGCTAAAGGTGGTATTTTCTTAGCCCAATAGATAAAGCACGCCGAGAAACGGAGAGATGGTAATGGCTATCGATTGGGAGGCATGGAAATTCTTATTGGGTGAATGGGAAGGTGGGAACGAAGCTGATCCAGTTCAGGGATCTGGCAGGTTCTCATTCAGCTTCGACCTGGATAAAAATATCCTGGTGAGGAAGAGCCGCACGGTTTTCCCCGCTACGATGGAGCGCCCAGGCTACACCCACGATGACATGCTGATCATTTATGTGGAATCAAACGGAATAAAACGGGCAATTTACTTTGACAATGAAGAGCACACGATCCATTATGAGGTCAATATCTCTCCAGACCAGAAAAAGATCACCATGGAAAGCAGCCCCTCGCCTTCCTTACCTCAATTCAGGTTCACTTACATCAAAACTGGCGATGATACCCTGGATGCCAGGTTTGAAATGACACCTCCAGGGGCTCCGGGTGCATTTTTCGTTTATCTCGAAGGAACATCCAGGCGCATAGGCTCAAAATGAGCGTATTCATTTCGATGCTGCGTGGCATCAATGTGGGAGCACAAAAAAGGCTGGTGATGGAAACATTACGCGGGATCTACACCCAACTGGGTTTCACGCATGTCAGGACGTATGTGCAGAGCGGTAATCTGGTTTGCGAGTGCCCTGAACAAGATCCAGCCAGCCTCACCAGGCTGATCGAAGCTCAAATCGAGCAAACCTGCGGTTTTCGTGTGGAAGTGTTCATCCGCCGACCGGGTGAGATTCAGCGTATCCTGGCAGGCAATCCATTTCTCAAGGACCGGAATGAGGACCCCAGCAAGCTGCATGTGAGCTTCTTTTACCGGGCTCCGTCCGAAACTGGATTGAGCAAATTGATCGCCCCAGATGGAATTAGCGATGAGTTCGTTTTAGGAGAGATGTCAGTCTACCTATTTTGCCCAAACGGGTATGGGAAGTCCAAACTCACAAATAGCTTTTTTGAGCGCAAACTTGGTATGCCGGTGACCACGCGCAACTGGAATACGGTGAATGCCCTGTATAAAATGGCGGTGGAGGAGTAGGTAGGCTGGATATTTAAGAAAACCACGAAGGTCACGAAGGACACAAAGTAGAACAATAAAATTATAAAGAACTTAAAGTCTTGATACTGACGATTATTATTGAGAATAAGAGTTATGAGGAGATTGCATCGGGCATCAAAAATCGACGATCACCCACGCGGTGGAGGGCTAGGTAGTCTGGGAATTCAAGGAAACCACAAAGGTCACGAAGGTCACGAAGGACACGAAGTATTTAATCATTAACTTATAAAAGTTTTTTGCTTATATATTTCCAAAAATAAGAATAATATGTAAAGGAGGTTGCTCTGGGTTGTAAAATAATTCAACCCCTGCATTGATACAAATCTATGCTGCCGGAAAGATTCATTGAAAAGCATTTAGAGATGGTCTCGCCTGAGCTACGCGATATTGTGCTGGAGATCAGGAACATCGTCGCCAGGATTGCCCCCGGGGCGACAGAGAGCCAACACAGCCGAGGGTTTTCCTATTATTTTAAAGAGCTGGGTGGACCGGTGAGCGCAGGCATCTGCCAGATTGGTATCTACCGTGACCATATCCGCCTGGGCTTCATCCACGGGGCATTCTTGCCTGACCCGGATGGCTTATTGGTGGGTGAGCCGAAATACAAAAAACACCTGCGCATCTACCATTATGAGGATGCTCCCTGGGAATATATGCGCGAGCTCATCCTGAGGTCTTCCCGATTTGACCCCTACACTTTAAAGGAGCGAAGTCAGATGATATCAAACCAAAAAAGGATAATTCTATGGATTGGGATAGGAATGTCATTTGTTCTGGTAGCTTGCGAGACTACAATCAGTAAATCAACTCAGTCCACTCCTACTCCTACCATCGAGGTCACCCCCCTAACTTATGCCCTGGCAACCCCCTATGCCCAAGAACCAGCGGCCGGGATTTGTGCCAGCTATGATGGAACGATCGTGAAAGTAAGCTTGAACCCCGATATTCCAGACCCGCGCTGTGTAAAAGTGAGTGCGAACCAGAAGCTTTATATCATTAACAATACTCAAAATACACTCGAGGTTACCATTGGCAGGTTTACTGCCAGCCTGGAGCCAGGAAAAGATACCACCTTTGATACTCCTTTTGGAGAGTATCTACAACCGGGTGTGCACCAGATTCAAGTTAACGCCCTGCTGCGGAGCTGAGCTTTGGCTGGAGGACAAATAAATGAAAATGTGCCCAAAGATCATCCTCGAAGGAACACGCCTGACGCATAAAACCGACATCGCATTTGCGCTGAATGAGCACCCTCGCATTGTTGGGCCGCGCAAGTACCGCTACCATTCCCCGCTTATTTCTGCTGAATGGTGTGGGTTTACCAACTACCCATGGGGGCGCGGCTTGATCAACTTTGAACCCCAAGAAGAAACGCTGGCAATGGACACCTACCACACCTGGGTGCGCTTATTTCAACAGCTGCGCTATTATTCGTGGATTGTCGATCGCTTCCACATTTCTACCCAGACCTACCAGTATATGCAGTGCGGTAAAACGTATGATTTTAGCTGGCTGGAGCAAATGCTCAAAGAGCTCGACTTCCGGCTTGTATTCTGTAACCGCTCGGCTGATTCGTTCGCCCAGGCCAGAACAGAGCGGGTGAAGGTGTCGGGCAAGCCATCTCAGTATGACGATCTGCAGGTTTTTGTTAACGAACAGAATGTGATGCAACGATTTATTGAGGCCTCGGTGCTGAAAACCTTGCAGCTGGATATCTCAGACGATAATGTTGCCCTGGCAGTGGAAAAGATTGCTGATTGGATGGAACAAACAGGTGGGCTTTATATGACCAACCAATGAGCTCGCAATGAAAAAAAGCCTTCCTTTCACATTTTATTTGCTTTATTTTGCAGCCGCTTCTTTTACATTTCCTTTTATCATCTTGTACTTGCAGGGATTAAAATTTAGTGGTCCCCAGATAGGATTTATAGCGGGTTTAATCCCACTGGTCAGCCTGGTTGGGGCTACATTTTGGACCAGGCTTGCGGATTTACAACATCGCCACAACCTGGTGATGAGTCTTACGATCCTGGGAGCGATAATTCTTTCAATCACCTTTCCATTTTTGAAGGCATTTATTCTAGTTTTAATCGCAAGCGTCCTGTTTGCCCTTTTCACCTCCCCGATCATCTCCCTGGCGGATAGTGCCACCATGACCATGCTTGCCAGTGAAAAAGCATTGTACGGGCGAGTGAGATTGGGAGGAACGATTGGATGGGGATTGATGGCACCCGTTGCGGGTTTCCTGATCCAATCCTTTGGCATCCAATGGGCATTCTGGGGATATGCACTAATCATGGTCTTTGCATTCATCATCAGCCAGAAATTCTCCTTCCCGCTCAAGATGAAAAATAATTCTATCAAGGGAGACTTTCGCCAGACGTTTGCCAACCGGCGCTGGTTGTTTTTCCTTATCCTGGCATTTGTTGCCGGGGTGGGATTCGCTTCAATGACTACTTACCTTTTCCCTTATATGGAAGAATTGGGGATCAGTCGGTTAATGATGACCGTCGCGCTAACCATCGCATCGATTGGCGAGCTGCCCATTCTCTTCTTTACCAACCGATTGCTCAAGCGTTTCGGAGCCTTCGGTTTATTAGGGGTGGCAATGGCGGTGACAGGAGTACGACTTTTACTCTACGCCGGGTTAAATTTTACTGCGGGGATCCTGCTCGTCCAGCTACTCAACGGGATGACCTTCCCTCTGTTTTGGGTAGCCGGGGTTTCTTATGCAGACGAGAATTCTCCAACAGAGATGAAAGCCACGGCGCAAGGTTTAATGGGAAGCATGACATCTGGCTTCGGAGCTGCCGCAGGCGGCCTGTTCGGAGGTTTGATGCTCAGCAGTATTGGTGGCCGTTGGATGTATCTGATTTTCGGGTGTGTGGTATTAGTCAGTCTCGGTATCATTTTCTTGCTTGCAAGAGTGAAGCGTTTACCACAAGTCAGAAGTGTAAGCTAATTTTTCCCTATCTGGTATTGCTAATTATGGGATTAGGATTCAGCTCTGGCTACGTTATCAACACATATTGCTCGCCCCGTCTCAGTGACTGAGCAGGCAGAGCAATAATTCATATTCTATGGCAAAGCGATGGATAAATCGGTTCTTATTTTAATGGGTGTCACTTGGGCCAGGCGCCTGGCGGCAGAGTTGAGTGATTCCCCAGTCGAAGATAAATAATTTGGGAATAACTGTGCGACCGGGGCAGCCTGATGGACATGCTCCCATAGTGTGGGGTCTATTAATTTACCATCAAACAGGATAATGTCAAAATCGATCTGGCGCGAAGCATTCTTGTCTTCCGTGCGCACCCGACCCATTTGGGACTCTAATGGGCGTAAGACTTGCTCTTTGAGCTCATTGGCATCCAGGCTGGTCGAGGCGAGTACAGCCATGTTGAGAAAATCAGGGTAGCAGCAATCCACTGAGGCTGATTCCCAGATGGAGGAGACCTGCAAGATAGTTAACTTTTCCTTCAGCAGGAGCACGGCACGGGGAATGTTTTGTTCAGGTTCGATATTGGAGCCCAGCAGCAGGCAAACTTCATGCATCGTGGTCCACATCCCTTTCATCCTAAACCAGGTGCCGGCCCCCATCGATGTGGATGATTTCCCCTGTAATATATGCCGGACCATCCAATAAGAATATCAACGCCTGGCCAACTTCAGCCAGGTCTGCCCACCTTCCGGCGGGGACGTTTTTCAGGATATTGGCAGGTGCCACCCCCTCACTTGGTGGGAGCACGGCTCCAAGTGCCAGCCCATTCACAGTGATTCGCGGCGCCAGGGCGATGGCAAGCGAATGGGTGAGGGCAGCCAGAGCAGATTTACTGATCGTGTAGGGCAGGTGATCTGCAGCCGGACGGGAAGCCCGCCAATCCAGCAGATTAATGATCCGACCCGTCCCATCCGAAGGGACCTGGTTGGCAAACGCCTGGCTGAGTAAGAATGGGGTGGTCAGATTAACCATCAGATGCTGGTTCCAATTTTCGATCGTGGTAGTTTGCCAGTTAAGGGATTGGAAAATCGCAGCGTTGTTCACCAGGGCATACAGCCCCCCAAACTCGCTTGCACGGGTGATAAGCGTGCTCACCTGTCCAGGCTCATCAAGGTCAGCCTGGATTAAATATGCTTTTCTATCCAGACCCTGGATTTCCTCAAGCAGGCTGTGCGCATCAGCCCCGGAGTGACCGTAATGAATGACTACATCTCCACCCTCCCGGGCAACAGCCAGGGCAAGCTCACGCCCCACCCGGTGGGCAGCACCCGTGATGAGCACAAGTTTATTTGCTAATGACATTTGATCACCCTTCCAATCACTATGCGGGATTTTGGATGCAACGATTATCTTATGACTGCGACAGGATGGCAGCCGCTCATCAGTCTTCGCTCCGCTAGAACTTACTGGCTGCCAGGAACTCCGCCCGCAGGGATGGGTCACTGGCATAGTGCCCCCGCCATACGGTGGTACGCGTGAGAGGCGCAGTTTCGCGCACTCCACGCATCTCCATGCACAAATGGTGGGCTGCAAGATAGACTGCCACACCGTGGGGATGCATCATGGTTTCCAATGAATTTGCGATTTGTTGACCGATGCGCTCCTGCACCGTAAAGCGTTTGGCAAACAGCCTCACCATGCGGGTGAGTTTGGACAGACCAATGATGTTCTCATGAGCGATATAACCCACATAGGCCATTCCATAGAATGGGAAGACGTGATGCTCACAAAATGAAAAAAAGTGAATTGGACCTTCTATCACCTGGGCGAGGTGGCAGTCTGGTTCCCCCCGGCATTCCGTATTGAAAATCTTCAGCAGTTTGGGATCCCCATCATAGCCTTCGGTAGCATCGAAAAGGGCTTTGATGAACCGGCGAGGTGTATCTTTGGTGGAAGGTGAATTGAGATCCATTCCAAATGCGGAGAAGATTTCAGCCATATAAGCTTCATACTTATCAATAGCTTCATTGGAAATCTGGCGGGTCTTTAGTTTAAGCGCATCGTTCAAATCATAATCATCAGGATCGTCGTGGATGTGCATCAATATCTCCTGTTCTTTTTGCGCAAGTGCGCAGATAACGTATTCATCATCAACCTTGGGTAAGATTGATCATGTTCCGGGCGGATATAAGTGATCAGTCTAATTATACTGGCTTCAGCCTTTGTAGGTTAGAACTCTGCCCCACAGACTCTTGGTGCCCCAGATCCCGGCGCGCAGGGTCTCCAGCTGTACGATCTGACTGTGATCGACAAAAAGGTTGACCTCGGCCCCATAATTCTTGATATACCAGGCGAAAACTTCCGGGTCGGCGGCTTCAAACATTGGTTTTTCCAGACCAATCGCATTGATGATCTTGGCAACCACGTCCGTGCGCCAGGTAGTGACGTTCTCGGTGATCCCTTCTGATTCGATCATGATCATGTATGCCCCGGCATCCACGAAACGTTTGGCTTGCTGGATAGCCCACTCCGGGTCACGCGTGCCTTCCGCTGCCAGCTCTGCAACCGCGGTTGCACCGCCTGCCCCAAACTGGATGCCTACTTCGGGCTTGGCTTTCAATCCAGCTTTTTGCACTTTCTCAATCAGGCGCAGCCAATCATCGGTAGGGATGGAGATAAAACCACTGGAAATCTCGATGATATCAAACCCGATTTGTTTACATTCCTCGATATATTGATCGATTGCCTGCGGACCAAGGGTGAGCACATGCTCGATGAAACCACCCGTGGAGATAAGCACATCATAGCGATGGCACAGGTCGAGCAGCTCTTTCACCGCTTTGCGCGGCATCAGGCTGAAAGAGCCTCCGGCGAATTTCAACACATCCACATAGGCTCCCATGGTTTCAAGGATATCTTCCAGGTAGCGTTTACCCATGGGTGTATAGTATGGGCCGCGTATCTCAGTAACCCCTCGTTTGCGAGGCTTGCCCTGGCGTTCATTAATCCTAAGGAACGAAAACGCCCTTTCATCGATTGAATTTGAGTTAGCTTCCATTTTTAATGTTTCCTTTGATTACTTTTTTACACTTTCCAGCAGTGTGACCAGGTCACATATGCGGAGATTTTCCAAATTCTGAACGGCTGCCTCAATTTGAGCCTGGAGGGAGGAGGGTATATAAGGCTGAGTAAGCTGCTCGAACTTCTTCACAATTGTCTCCCATTGCATCGGGCGGGTGCGAAAACCTTCGTAATCGCGCTTTTCTTTGGTGAGCACACGCTCATCCTGCAGGGTGAGCCTGATTCTGCAGGGCATCTCGGCTGGAAAACGCTGGCTGAGATCAGCTGTTGGGTGTACCTTTACCTTGCGTAGCAGAGATTGAACATCGCTTTGTTGGATCCGTTCGGGCAGATATTGAGCAGGCAGTACCTGGTCATCCAAAATTGCTACTGCCAGGATGTATGGCAGGCTGTGATCAGCTTCTTCCTTGGTGCGAACGGTGAACTTTTCACCCTCTTCACCACCCCCAATGATGTTATACGCCACATCGAAGGTCTCGATATCGATTGCACGGATGTCAGAAGCTGCAAGATGCTGCTCGTGCTTCAGCTCCATCACCCCTTCAATCGTCGCCTGCGAATGGATCTCGGCGTTGTAGCGCTTGACCACGGTTTGAGTGATCTTCTCCAGGTCTTCCTTTGACCAATCCAGCGAGAACTGCCCGGATATTGCGTCCATAAATCCCTTATTGCCTTCGAAGACCTCACCGGGTCCGGTTATTCCACGCATGGCTAGAAAAGCAGCCTGGGTGACTCCAAAGGCGGTGTTGGGGTAAGCCAGGCCTTTCCAATTCGAGAGGGCTCCCGTCCGAGTGACTCTCAGGGCATTGAAAGCCGTCCCGCTTATGGCAATGGCGTTGGCGGTTTTGGCCTGGTCGAGGTGCAGGGCTTTGGAAACACCTGCTGCCAGGGCGTAAGCTCCCTGAGTGGTGTGATCAAACCCTTTAGCCCGCACCGGAGCGACGTCACTCAACCGGCATTGTACCTGGTAAGCCACTGCCAGGGCGGTCAGGAATTCCATACCCGTGCCATCGGTATATTCGCATGCCGCCAGTACTGCGCCCAGGTTATCGCTCGGATGGCAGGTTTCTCCTTTAGCGAGGTAGCTGTCATTGAAATCCAGGAAACGCACCAGGGCGCTATTATACAAAGCCGCCCGATCGGGAGCGGTTCGACCACCGCCAATCAAGGAACACAGCGGATTGCCACCGAAGTCAGCATTCTGGGCCGCAATCATTTTTATCGGCTCTGCATCCAGGGCACCGATCGCACAGCCCAACGCATCCAGTACCCGAATCTTGGCTTGTACCCGGGCGGTTTCTGAGAGCTGCCCATAATCGGCATTTACAATAAAAGAGGCCAAATCAGCCAGCATGGTCATGGTGTATCCTCGATATTACAACCGGTCTTTAAGTTCGGTAGCTGAAAATGGACCAGGCTCAGCAATCAGTTCACGCGCTTTGGGGACGCTGTCCCACACATTCCAGAGCAGCACGCCCCGCACACGACCACCGGCCAGGTAATAAACCACGCCCTTTTTGAAAGGGTCTTTCCAATCCACATAAGTTTCCAGGTGGGGGTCGAGCTCGCCTACCGCCTCATACCCCAGCTCAAACAGGTCGGAATAGAAATAGGATAAGTGCTGGTAAGGTTCATTAGCCCCCGCCATATTGCGGCCCGCTTGCTTACCCATCGTATTGGCATTGTCTTCATGCTCGATCCGTAAACGCTTGCCCAGGGTTAAGTTGTAGAATTCCGCCACATCACCGGCTGCGAAGATATCAGGCTGGCTGGTATGAAGGGTCTTATCTACCACGATGCCATTGGCAATCTTCAAACCGGCTGCCTGGGCCAGCTCAGTGTTGGGCTGGATGCCGATCCCGGCGATCACTCCATCCACCAGGATTTTTTCCCCACGTTGGGTGACAATCGTGTAAGTGCTGCCTTGCTTTTGGATATCCTGCACCCTTTCCCCTGATAATACCTGCACGCCTTTTTGACGGAAAAATGAATTCAAATAATCAGAAATCTCCGGTGGATAAATGCTGGACCCAATACCCGCATCGGGGAACAGCAGGGTCACTTTTTTGCCGTTCATGGTCAGGGCAGCCGCGATCTCTGAGCCAATAAACCCCCCGCCGATCACGCCAAAATGCTCACCATGGTTGGTCATTTCGCGCAGCTGCTGGTAATCATCCAACGTGCGGTAGTAAATAATATCCTGCCGGACCGAAAGGCAACCTGCGCGGGGTACCTCCGGTTGCCAGAAGCAATTTTTCATACACATACTCATTCCCCTGGTCATCCAGGACTAACTTTTTTAGCCGGGTCAATAGAAATGGCTGAGCGCCCAAGGTGTAGATCCACAGAAAATTGCTCCGTCCGGCGCCAGATGCTATCCAAGAGTTTGCCTTTCCAAAGCCCTTTGGTAAGGGGCGGGCGAATGTAGGGTGGATTGTTATCCTTACCAATCAGTCCAATCGTAGCCGTTTGGATCCAGCTCACGGATGCCTCTGACAGCTGCATCTGCCGTCATACCGGCACCAATCATCAAGTATTTATAACTTGCCATTTAAACCTCCCGGTGGCATATGTGTGTGTCACTCCCTCAGAATAATCATGCAAAAATATGATAAAATTGATTATATATCGCATTACGATGTAAGTCAACCTTTCGGGATATATTCTATCCATATACCGGCTACATTCTATTATACGTTGGTGGAGTTATGACAGATTTCTCGAGTTTTTCCAAGGAAGATTACGAAACCCTGGCAGAGTTTCGTTATGCACTGCGTTGTTTCCTGCGCTTCAGTGAAAATGCTGCCGAAACTGCCGGGTTAACCTTGCAACAGCACCAGGCCTTGCTGTTCATCATCGGTTACCCGGGGCGCGAACACGTGACGATCGGCGAGCTGGCCGAAAGGCTGCAAATCCGCCATCATAGTACAGTTGGGCTGGTGGACCGCCTGGAAGAGCAGGGTCTGGTCGAACGGATCCACAACAGCGAGGACCGGCGGCAGGTCTTTATCCGCCTGACCGATAAAGGCACTGGGGTGTTAAGAGGGCTGGCGAGCACGCATCGTGAAGAGCTGCGCCACCTGGGGCCGCAGCTGTGCAGCATGTTGGAACAGATCACAAATTTGACGGATGGAAAATAATCCGCTTTAGACGTTAAGCCGGCAGCGAGTAGATCATGGGGGAATTATCAGGGAGGAAAAAATGGCGATATTTGTACTTGTACATGGCACCGGGTGCGGTGGTTGGGTGTGGAAGAAACTATCCCCGCTATTGCGAGCAGGAGGACATGAAGTATATACTCCGACTCTTACGGGTGTAAGTGACCGTTCTCACCTGCTGGATTGTAATGTGGATTTAAATACCCACATCACGGATATTACCAACTTGATTGAATATGAAGATATTTCGGATGTGATTCTAGTTGGTCACAGCTATGCAGGGATGGTGATCACCGGTGTTGCAGCCAAGATCCCTGAACGACTTAGTCAGGTGGTCTATTTGGATGCTTATCTTCCCGATGATGGACAAAGTGAGGCTGATCTGTGGCCTAAAGATATGCGGATAGAAATACTTAATGATTTAGCAGCCGGCAAAGGAGTCAGACAACCCCCTACACTGAGATTTCTGGGTATTAGCGACCCAAACTTAGGGGATTGGCTCAATGCGCGAATGACGCCACACCCCCTGGCTACATATAACCAGCCAGCTCCTGTTGGCGGCTCAAAGACAGCTTCGCTTCGGTACAGTTATATACATTGCACAGCCGGACCAACAACTTCTTTGTTTGCAACTTTTGCAAATAAAGCAAGAGGTAAGGGTTGGGAGGTGTTCGAATTATCATCTGGCCATGCTGTTATGCTGACCCTGCCCGATGATCTGGCATTGATATTGTTAAATCTTGTAGGTACAGATGGTCAGGAATGATGATAATTCATCTCCGTATAAAAAAAATAGCCCCAAAAACCGGGTGAGTATTGCTCTCGCTAAAGACACACGCATTTGTCTAGTGAGAATATTTCAGAAAAAGGAGTTCTGATATGTTATATACACATATTTGTAATCTGCTGGGGATCAAATTTCCCATTATTCAAGCAGGCATGGGACCGTTTACATCGGCTGAATTAGCTACGGCCGTATCAAATTCTGGAGCACTTGGGAGCCTCGGTGCTGGTGCCCGTCCGCCGGATAGCTTAAAAAATGAATTAGCCAGAATCCACAAATTGACCAGCAATCCCTTCGCAGTGAACTTCACATTATCACCATCGATACCTGATCCAGGCACCATTAAATTCGTCTTAAACACAAAGCCAAAACTTATTTCTTTCGCTCTCGGTGAACCGGATGGTTATGTTGAAATGGTGCATGATGCGGGCATTTTGGTGATGCATCAGGTGGGCACAGTTCAGCAAGCTTATCATGCTGCCCAAGCTGGTGTGGATATCATCATCGCACAAGGTAGTGAGGCTGGAGGGTTCAGCGGGTCGCTCGCCAGTATGATACTCATCCCGCAAGTGGTAGATGCAATCAGCCCGATCCCCGTTGTGGCGGCGGGTGGCATTGCCGACGGAAGAGGCCTGGCAGCCGCCCTTGTCTTAGGGGCACAAGGTGTCAATATAGGAACACGCTTCCTGGCTTCAATTGAAGCACCGATCACTATGGAATGGAAACAAGCCATCCTGGCAGCTGAATCTCAAGATGCCATCAAGGTTGATTTTTGGAGCGATATCTTTCCAGTTTCTGGGCAAGCTTACCAGACGATCCCCCGAGCTTTGAGCTCTCCATTCATACAAGAATGGAAAAACCAGCCCGATATGGTTAAGCAGGAAGCATTACGGCTGCAGGGTGTTGTGGGATCGTCCATTGCACAGGGTAGTTTTGGGGAGCTCTTCCCATTCGCCGGACAGTCTTCGGGAATGATCAAAGAAATCCTGCCGGCCGCCCAAATTGTACACAAATTAGTGAATGAGGCAGAAGCAGCTTTACGGCAGACAGCTGATCTTTTCGAATAACTTAGCACACAGGAAGCCGTTCATTCACGAAACCCAGATGCTGCTCCACCTACGCAGGAGCGTAAGGCAACGCCTGGAGGCGTGGTTGGAAGTATTTTTTACCCCATGGCAGTTGACGTGGGGCTTACGGGCTGCTTCACCTGGGTCAGGGCGATCACGGAAAACAAGAACAGCAACCCATAAATGCTGAAAAGCAATACGTAACCAAAACCCGGCACCTGGGGTACCTGGGCAGTGACAAAATCAGCGATTGGACCACCGATATAAGCACCCACCGCACCAGCGCCCGCTCCTGCCAGGTTGGAGATACCCAGGTAGCGACCCGCTTCTTCTTTGGGAACCAGGAGGGTGCCCAATGCCCAGTTGGCGGAGTAAAACAAGCCGGCTCCGATGCCGATGATGCATCCGCCCACATAGATGACCGGTAAGCTAGGAATACTCAAAGCAATGATCGTCCCCACGACTGCAACCAGCCCAGCCATAGCCACCATCCGTTTTACACCAAACCAATCAGTCAGCCAGCTTGCCAGTAGTGTAGAGATCAGGATAAAAATACCGACAAAAAGGATCAGCTTGCTGGCGGGAGCAGCCGCAGCTTCCTTCACATAACCCAAGCGAGCCTGGAGGAAATAGACCGCAAATGTGGACAGGTTGACCACACCCACCAAAAACGCCAGCCGGTTGATCACCCACCAGGTGAAGGCGGGGTTCTTTCGTGCCGAATCACCCAGGCTGATGCGCACACTCAACCAGACCCCCAGGGCAACCGCCACCAGCATCCCCAGCAACCCAAACAAGCCCATGCTGATAAATAACCCCGCAGGTGATGTAATACCATGCAACATATTCCCGACAAGCCTGACCGCCCCGCCTAAGCCCAGGATGATAAGGGTAAAAAGCACGGTCATCGCTACCAAACGTAGGACCGGTGCCCACTCCACCGGTGGAGGAGTCTCTTTGAGAGGTTTTTCTGGAACGAGCATGGTAAGGAGCATAGCCAGGATCAAAACCCCGATTGCTACCAATAACCCTGCCCACATATACCCTTGACTGACCAGCTTGCCCACCGTGAAAGCCACAATGATCAATGGAACCGGAATCTCCAATAATGCTTTCACACCTGAGAAGCGGCCGCGTTTTTCCTCGGGCACCAGGTCGGGTATGATCGCCTGCTCAGCAGCCTGTCCCATGTTTGAAAAAACCGGCTGCACCAGTCCGATAGCAAATAAAACCCAGAAACCAACCATGCCTTCCATCCCGGCAGTAAAACCAATCAGGATGGTTAACACCGCGGTCACAATCGTGCCGATGAGGATATATGGTCGTCTTCTCCCCCAGCGGCTTGTGCTGCGATCAGAAAACAGTCCCATCAACGCCTGGGCAAGTAAGGCCACCATCAAGGTGAACAAGCGGAAAGTGCCATAATAGGTGGCTTTCTGGGTTTCACCCACGAACTGCTGAACGAGCAGTGGGGTGATCAGGCCCATGGTTTGTGAAAGTGTGGTCAGTCCTAAAAAGTAAATGTTAAATGTAATGTAGTCATACCAACGGATCAGACGGGTCATACCAGGCTCCTTGGATACAAAATGGAAAGCGGGAAATCCCCACTTTCAATATCTAATCAATAACACGCTTTAAGAAATCGAGAGTCAAACTGGCTGCCAGGTCACGCTCTTTATCCAGGATCACACAGTGTGTTGAGTGCTCCAGCCATTGCAGCTCCTTGATAGATGAGCTAACCGAGTCGAATATGATTTGCGGAGATTGGGGAGATACCGTCGGATCCAAACGACCTTGAACAATAAGTAAAGGCTGGTGGATCTGAGGCAATTGAGGCAGGATCACTTTTTGAAACCGGAAGAGCTGGACAACGCTTTTAAGCGGCTCCACGCCATACCCCTGCCATGGATTATCATCGGCGGGTGGAGGTTTGGGGATTGAAGTAATAAAGGGGGCTAATAAGTACACCAGGCTGGTTTGTAGGCGAGAAAATTTGAGGCGTAATGCTGGCGCATAACACAAAACTGCAGAAGCTTCGGGGTGATTAACTGCAAGCTGCAGAGTGAGCAAAGCCCCTAATGATTCACCCCCAATCACCACACGCTGGCAGCGTGCCACCAATTGCTGGAAGGTCTGCTCGGCAGAAGCATACCAGTCTTGCCAGGTGTAACGGTTGCAGTCCTGTGGAGAGGTACCATGCCCGGGAAGCAGGGGCGCAGCGACGGTGTAGCCCTGATCATGGAGAAAGCGTGCCAGCAGCCTGACTTCGGCAGTGGTGGCAGTGTAGCCGTGGCAGAGCAGTACACCGGTTGAACCCGCTTCCCAATAAAATGGTGAGCCTTCAAGTTGAGGGTTGCGCAGCAGAGAGGGTTTGGGCATGGAATCGTTAGATCCGTTTAATCAGCCAGACAACATTCTCCACAGCAACAAGAGCACAACCACAAAGATCATCAGGATGATCAACCCCGCGATCGACAGCATGGCAACCTTAAGGTTATCGACTGGTTTTTTACCACCCACTTTACCAGTTTGCCCATTCACCAAGATACGGTATCGCTTGCCCTGGAAGACATAATTACCAATATAGATAGGTAAAAGGGCAAGCTTATAGGTGAGCCCACTCCATCTGCCTGCTCCGGTGCTGAAATTACGCTTGGGGTGGTTCATCTCAACCGTGCCGGAGAGGGTACGCTTAACCTTGCTGATCACCTTTTCACGCGCCCGCAAGGAGGCGTCTGCTAATGGCGTATCATAAGTAAGTGCCACCCAGCCAGCCAAAAAATCAGGCGAAAACTCCACCAGTTCACTCAAATTGAATGGTTCGATACCGGCAATATCACTCGCCGGCAGCTTACGTACACCCGGGATTAAAATATCCTTGAACATCTCAAATTTAGATCCTGTGTGGGCTTCCCATTGCGGGACATTCCCCGAGCCTACGTTGACATCACAAAACCAGGGGACTTCGAGTGTCCCTTCAAAAAGCCAGAAGGGATAATAAGCCGGGTGAAGCTGCATCCCTGCATGGCGAACAACCAGGTCGTCTGGGGAAAATACACCCTTGCTTAGCCAGGTTTTTACACTCTCCCCCGCCTCTTTCGGATCGAATTTAAACAAAGCAATTACCTGGGGATCTACCAATTCCATCAGGGTAGATGAAGTGATAAAACGATTCGCGGCACACCAGGGGCAGCTATCCGCAGTTTGACCGGGTGGCAGAATTATAACCACACCGCATTGCTCACAAGTAAGGCGCGATTGGCTGTCTGCCCAACGATGAGCTCGCTCCGTGGGTAAAGCAACATCCAGCAATTGCTCTGAGCTTTCACTGATCACACGTTGATCCACTTTACAGGTAAATCCACAAAACTGGCATACCAGGGTGATCTCATGAACATCGTATGAAATCGAAGCCCCGCAATTGGGGCATAGATAGGTTTTGATAATGGCTTCTACCGGTTGGGATGGCTCATGCTGAGCGAGTTCCTCTCCTTCAGGGATGAGCTGAGTCTTGTCCAGCTTCTCATTGATCATCAACAACCCACGTTTGGCGGCTGCATTAGATGGGTCAAGTGCCACAGCACGTTCCAGGTAGCCTCGTCGCTCTTGCAGGTCATCCGTAGTGGCTGAAAGCCAGATCCAAATGCGGCTGTCGGTGTTGTTGATCAGCGCAGCCTGATTTAGTAATTTTCTCGCCAATGACCGATTGCCGTTCTTGACCGCCATGATGCCATCTTGAATAAGCTGGTCAAATTCTCGTTCTGTGATCGAGTTTGATGAGTTCGAAAAAGCAGGTGGTAGCATGGTGTGATTATATATCGAAAAATAAAAAGACAGTGGTTATTCGCCACTGTCTCTATAATTGCCAGCGATGTTTCATTCCTGATAGGAAAAGAAACCACTCAGAAAGTGTCGGATAGGGGGCAAGCGTAGGACCAGCAAGAAAATGATCAGGATCATCCACAAGTAGGGTCCCGTGACCCCCTGTTTGACCACCAGGATGTAATGGAATGCTGCCAGAAAGTTGATCACATATACCAGGTTGTGAAGTCGCTTCCAATTTTTACCAAGTCGTTTCAGCCAGGGAGGGAAGGAGGTGATTGCCAGTGGAATTAATAGTACTCCGGCGATGAACCCAACCAGGGCATACGGTTTGATCAGCTCGGAGCTTACATAGTGGAGATTAAATCCATAATCCAGGCCGACAAAGATGGCAAAATGCAGACACACATACAGGAAAGAATAGTCTCCCAAAGCCCGCCTGACCTTTAGGGCAGGCTTGAACCCGAAGATGGTATTCAATGGAGTACAGGCCAGGCTCAGTACAAGCAGCTCCAGGGCAATCTTGCCTGTGCGCAGGATGGATGCGCGGATCGGGTCAGCGGTTAGATTCCCCTGCCAGGCCTCGAACAAGAGCCATGGAATGGGTAATAAACAGCCAATATGTACCAGGATTGGTAACCAGCGGTCGAAAAACTTGTTGAACGTGTTCAAAAATTCTTCTTTAAATCCATCCCGGTGTAAAGAGAAGCCACATCGTTTTCATATCCATTGAACATAAGAGTTTTCATCCTCCCCACCTCACCGATTCGTCGCTCAGTGCCCTGCGACCAACGTGGGTGATTCACATTGGGGTTGACGTTGGCATAAAAACCATACTCATTCGGTGCAGCCACCATCCAGGTGGTGTCAGGTTGGAAATTTACCAGCTCGATCTTGACGATGGCTTTGATCCCTTTGAAACCATATTTCCACGGTACCACCAACCGAATGGGTGCTCCGTCCTGTTTGGGTAATACTTCACCATACATCCCGGTCACTAATAACGTCAGGTCGTGCATGGCTTCATCCATCCGCAATCCCTCCGTATAGGGCCACATAAGAGTTTCAGTACCTTGCAGGGGCATCTCTTTGGGATCATAAATAGCGGTGAACATGACATGCGTAGCCTCGGAGGTTGGTTGGACCTCATCGAGTAATCTATTCAATGGAAAACCAATCCATGGGATGACCATCGACCAGGCTTCAACGCAGCGCAGGCGATAAATGCGCGTTTCTGGCATAAATTTTTGTAAATCGTCAATTGAATAAGTCTTGGGATTACTGACCAATCCCGAGACTTCAATGCTCCACGGTGAAACAGGGAAATTAGCTGCCAGACCTGCCACAGCAGTCTTATCGGTGGAGAATTCATAATAATTATTGTAATTGGTGATATCCTGGTACGAGTTTATGGGTGCTCCAAGCTCATCAGTTGTGGCACCTGTGTAAGGTGGACTTTCAGTAACGTTGGGCAGATTCCCGTTACAGGCTGCCAACGCTAATGCGCCAGCTGCTACTGCACCCGCACTACCAATAAATTGGCGGCGGGATAGATAGAGACTCTTGGGGGTTATCTCAGATGGATCAATCTTGACCATACCATGCCTCCGATAGTAACGATATAGTTATTGTAACCAGAATGTATTTCATAAGTGTTACAAATATATTAGGGATGCATAAGTTTGCTCTCATGCAACCATCTCAAATGAAAAGCGTATTTAATTACAAAGGACAAGGAGTGAATTATGATCAATCCCAAGAATAGTCATTGGCTCCTCAGACCATTCATCTGGTTATGGAATTTTATCGCCTATATTGTCACGCTCACCGGCAGGTTGGTAGCCGTGATTTTAGGCCTGGTGTTTATGCTGGTAGGAGTTCTCTTAACCATCACCCTTGTGGGTGCAATTGTAGGGATCCCCTTATTTATCATCGGCGTGCTTTTAGTTGTCAGGGGGTTGTGGTAAGTAAACTCAACAGTGGGCGTCAAAAAACAGGGGGCTGTCTAAATGTCACAATATTGTTGAAAATATCCTAAAATGTAACGGCGCACCGTCCGGTCAGCTTTTGACCGGACTGGTCGCGCATCTCTTGGGACAGCCTTTTTGATTTGCTTCCCTTTTTTAGTATGCCGATCAATATCTAGGTGTAATCAATATTAATGGATGCAGCTTGGGTTACTGTAGAATTTCGTTCTCCAAGTGGTTCATCCATTGGAAGCGCCGGATTTTCCACCGCAGTGGGTTGAGCTCCATTTCTACCATCCTCAAAGTGCATTATCGCAGGGACGAAGAAACCCACAATTCCCATCAAACCGGTGACCACACCGCCAATGATGAACCACGTCTGTACACCGAGTTTATCTGCAATCGGACCGGCAATCATCAAACCGATGGGAGACATGGCTCCTGCCAATGTATTGATCAGCGTAAACACACGCCCCTGCATCTCTGGAGCGACAGCAGCCTGGACTGCCGCCAGCAAAGGCCCATTGACAATGGGGTTAATAATACCCAAAAAGAGCATCGTTACAACGGCCAGAACAAACGCACTGGGAGGTAAAATGCCCATAACAAAGCAACCAAGACCCATCCCAAATAAACCCATCAGGCTGGTCAGTACGCGGCGCTTGAAACCGCCCCAAGCACTCAGGATCAGACCACCCACAATGAAACCAATCCCCGAAAAAGATTCAAGCGTAGCCAGCTGAATAGCCTGCCCGTTAAAGTGCCTGGTGACCAGGATGGGGAGCAGAGAAAATGCGGGGGTGAGCAGGAAGTTGATCACCGTGGCCATGATACCAATGAGCATGAGTCCCGGCCATCCCCAGACATAGCGGAAGCCGGCGCGAAAATCCTGCCAGTAGGAGGATTTTTGCTGACCATTGGGCTGCAATTGGACTTCAGGCTGAGGCACCTGGAAGAAGAACAGGGGAATGACCGCGAGCATGGCGGTGAACACGTCGATCGCCAAGATACCTTGCATCGGCAGCCATACCAGGAGCAATGCACCCAGCGGGGCTGAAGCAATACTCATGCCACCATTCAGCATCTGGTTGAGCCCCTGAATACGGGATAAGTGTTCCTTGGGAACCATCAGCGTGGTGGATGCTTGCATGGCAGGCCAGTGGAAACCTCCACAGACGGACCTTACAAAAAGAAGTGCATACACCTGCCAGATTTGCACATGCCCCAAGGCAAATAGGATCACCAGTCCAACAGTGGCCAGAGCGATGAGGCTGTCCGCAACGATCATCGTCAGGCGGCGGTTCCAGCGATCTACCAGTGTGCCAGTGAATGGTCCGAGAATAACCTGGGGCAGCAGCCCAACTAAAGAGGCGGTCGCTAAGACCGTAGCGGAACCGGTAGTTTGCGTCAACCACCATATGACGGCAAATGAAACCAGCTGGCTGCCAAGCAAAGAGAATGCCTGACCCGTCCAAATGGTAAAAAAACGGGGAGCCCAGGGTTTGGGTCGATCAACTACAGCATTTACATCCATTTTTATTACCTCAGAGAACAATCTCATTTCAAGGGTATTTATATTATACACAATATTCCTAAAGTGTCAATGAATTTATTTGATATTTTTATCAATTATTATGAATTTATTCAAGTTGTGTTTATTATTTCTATTTATAAGTGAATTCTTTTTATTACATCGTGGAACTAAAGGCTTATTCATTCCTCGGGTATAATCATTTCAATCAGACAAAAATAACTTGCGGAGGAAGTCACTATGGTCATGCCAGTAATGCAATATGCGCCTGAAGTCTGTGCCTGGTGTGAAGGAACCGGCAAATACGGGCAATATCAAGATATCTGCCTGGTATGTAATGGTCAGGGTAGCGTGCTGGTAGCACAGCCTTCCCATAAATGCCCTCATTGTGCAGGTTCGGGCGTTCAGGTGTCGGGCGAATTCCAGGATCGTTGCAAAATTTGTGGAGGCGCTGGCTGGTCACACGTCTTTAAAAACACATCTTCCATCCGATGAGTGTTTGCATGCGGCTGGAAAATAAGGTGGCACTGATCACCGGGGGGACTTCGGGGATCGGAAAAACGACCGTGGAATTATTTATTGCTGAAGGAGCAAAAGTAGCCTTCACCGGTCGCAGAAAACAGCTTGGGAACCAGGTGTCAAATCAAACCGGTGGTTTTTTTATCCAGGCTGATCACCGCCGGATGGAAGATTGCCAGCGTTCAGTGAACGAGACGATATCAAAATATGGGCGCATCGATATCCTGTTCAACAATGCTGGTATCGTTGTCAGTGGCACTGCAGAAACAACCAGCGCTGAAGATTGGGACGATACCATGCAGCTCAATGTGACTGCAGTATGGCGCATGTCCAAGCTGGTGATACCCCATCATGCGGGCCCAAGGAGGTGGGGTGATCATCAACAATGCCTCCGATTGGGCTTTCATCGGGGCACCCGCAGTGGTTGCCTATTGCACCTCAAAGGGGGCGGTAGTACAGATGACGCGTGCCATGGCGATCGACCATGCGGGGGAGAAAATTCGCATCAATGCCGTCTGCCCCGGAGACACATTTGTGGATCGTTGGCTGAAGGACGGATTTTACCGCACCTCGGGTGCGGTGAGTGAAGCCGAGGCTCGCCAGAGTGACCTGCCAATCGGACGCGTGGCTGAGACGATTGAGATCGCCCGGGCGGTGCTCTTCCTGGCATCGGATGATTCCAGTTTCATGACTGGTACAGCGCTTCTTGTGGATGGGGGAAGCACGGCGCGCTCAGATTCACTTACAGTCGGACTTTACAGTTTATCGGCGATGGTATATAACATCACACCGGTGGCAATCGCCAGGTTCAATGAGGTGACCCGGCCATGCATGGGAATTTTCAGCATCTCATCACATATAGCAGACTGGGACGAAGTTAACCCCTCACGTTCGCTGCCCATCAGTAGGATCAGTGGGCAGTCGAAATGATCGACCTGGCGATAATCCAGCTTTGCGTGGGAAGAAGTACCATAAACCTTATAACCACACTTGTTTACCCATAAAAGAAATTCGGAAAATGTGGCTGACACCAGCGGATACCAGAAGATAGATCCCATACTGGCGCGAATTGAGCCTGGATGGTAAGGGTCAGCGCTGTACTGGTGATTCGCCGCATCATCCAAAAGGATCAAACCGCTGGCGCCTACCGCATCGATCGTGCGCAGGATCGTGCCGATATTTCCCGGGTCTTGAGGCGCTACCAGTGCAACCCCCCAGCCAAAGTTATCCTGCGATAGGTTGTCAAGCTTCAGATGTGGTTGCCTTACGACAGCGATGATCCCTTGAGGGTTTTCTTTGCCTGCCAGGCTGGAAAATGTATCACTATCAACTGCAAAACAAGGGTTCCCAAGCTGCAATTGATCCTGGATCAGCTGGTTTGCAAAATCACTGGCAAGGAGATCTGGAGCGTAGCAGATGTACTCCACGCTTGCTTGGGCTGCAATAGCTTCACCTACATGGCGGATGCCTTCAACCGCAAACAGTCCACTTGCCTCCCGTTCTTTTCGCTGCCCAAGCAGGTGGCGAATTTGCTTAATCTTCGGGTTGTTTCGGCTGGTTAGAGTCGTCATTCTGATCCACTGGTATCCACGTCAGGACCGAGGTGCCTTTTCCAGGTTCAGAATTGACCTCGATATCGCCCCCCATTTTGCGGGCGCGGGTGCGCATGTTGGCTAATCCATGCCCAAGCGCCAGGCTCGTTTTACTAATATCAAAGCCTATACCATCATCCGTAACTTCCAACAAAACACGACCGGGGGCAGTCCACAAACTTATTTTTGCCTGATGAGCCTGGGCATGTTTGCCTATATTAGCCAAAGCTTCCTGTGAGATGTGGAAGAGGGCAGTGGAAATCGCGGTGGGTAGGATCACTGAACCGCTTTCAGGACCCGTGAGGATAATTTCCATGTGTGTATTGAGGCGTGCTTCATCTATCAAGCGCTGCAGGCTTTCCATCAGGTTTTCCCCGCGGAATTGGCGCGGGCGTAAGTCCATAATATACGTGCGAATATCGCGAATCGTGCCGTTCAATCCTTCAATCGCCTGTTCCAGTTTTCCCAGAGCTTTATGTGGGTTGGTTTCGACTTCCATACGAGCGTAATCCAGAGCCAAACCCACCGCATAGATCGATTGGATGATCCCATCATGCAAATCCATACCAATACGCTCGCGTTCCTCCAGCACAGCCAATCTGCGACTTTGCTGGTTCAAACGCACGTTTTCAATGGTAGTGCTTGCCCACGTTCCAATGGAGGTTAAAAGGCTGATCTCGCGCGGTTCCAGGCGTTGTATCTGCCTGCTGGCAACACTCATTACCCCGATGACATTCGTATGCGCAATCAATGGGATGCAAGCCAGGCATTGGAATCCTTCAATGATCACCTGGCGGCGCAAAAAGTGTATGTCCTGTTGTAGAGAATTGGTCACCATGGGCTTGCCGCTTTCTGCGACCATACCCACATAGCCTTCTCCCAACCTGAACTGGTCCTTGGTCCAGAATGCATCTGCTGCATCACCCCGGTGGATTGCCATGCGCAGCGATAAACCATCCTCCTCGGTCAGGAAAATCTCACCTGCCTCAACCTCCAGGTAAGACATGACATGGTCAAGGGTTTTTTCCAGGATTTTATCGATCTCGCTGGTTTCTGCCAGAGTCTCGCCGATGTCATTCAGCAACTTTAAATCTTTGTTACGTTGCGATAGCGATCGATCACGCTCGGTAAGCTCTTCGTACATGCGTGCGTTCACAATCGCCACAGCCGCGTACGCAGCGAGCATTTCTATCACCCGTTCATCGTCACGCGTGAACTCAGTGTAATCTTCCTTATCCGTCAGGTATATTTGCCCTAACAACCGATTTCCTGACAAGATTGGCACACCCAGGAATGAATTCATGGGCGGGTGGTTGGGAGGGAAACCAACGCTGCGATTGTCGCGGGCGATATCAGGGATGCGGATAGTCCGGCGTTCCTTGGCGATCGCACCGATCAATCCGAGACCGATGGGCGAGTGCGCCATCTGGTTGATTTCATCCGAGGTCATCCCAACCGGAATAAAATGGACCAATTTACCGTGTTCATCCAACACCCCCAGGGCAGCATAACGCGCCCCGGCTTGCTCACGTGCAAGCTGGGCGATACGGTCAAGTACGACCTCCAGTGAAAGGTCGCTAACCAGCTCGAGGCTGGCACGGTGCAAAGCTACCAGCCGGGCTTCAATTTGCTCACGGGTTAACAATACCATCCAGGAAACCTCACCACGACTTTATTTTACCTTAATTGGTGATAAATGGTTAATATAGCATTGTGAAGACTGGCACATTCACCTCAATCTGGTGAAAGGCAGTAAAATACGCCCAGGAGGTGCACATGGTAAATAAAATATTAGTCTTTAAAGGTAGTCCGAGAGAGAAAGGCAATAGCAGCCTGCTGGCAGATAAGGCAGCTGAAGGGGCAAAGGCTGCGGGGGCGGAGGTGGAAACCTTTTCCTTGCACCGGATGGATATCCGTCCATGTGATGCTTGCGATACCTGCAGGGAAACCGGGGTTTGTGTGCTCAAGGATGATATGCAGCTGCTGTACCCTAAATTGCTGGCAGCCGACGGAATCCTGATTGCCGGTCCAGTCTATTGGTTCACCCTGAGTGCCCAGACCAAATTGTTTATTGACCGTTGGTACGCTTTGGAAAGCCCGCAAGGTAGTGCACTCAAAGGGAAGCGCTTTGGAATTATTTTGACGTATGGCGATACCGACCCTTACACATCAGGCGCGATCAATGCCATTCGTTCTTTTCAGGATATGTTCCGCTACATTGGTGCGAATATCGTAGGCATGGTTTATGGCAGCGCCAATGATGAGGGCGATGTGCTGAAACAGCCGGAGCTTCTGGCACGTGCCTATAAGCTGGGCATAAAGCTAGGCGAAGCTGATTGATCTTCCCAGCGGTAAAAGTAAATATCTCCTTTCAATGACCATTTCTAAGCTTCCTCACCTGTTGATCCGGGGGATGAATGAAACTGACCTGTCTTTCGCCGCCGAATGCACCGCCGCGGAAGGTTGGGTGAGTGAAAACCGCCCCAGCCTGGAGGGCTTCTACCTTCACGACCCAAAAGGTTGCCTCATCGCAGAGGATGCTGGACGACCATTGGGCATTTGCGTCGCACTTGGATATAGCAAAAGCGGATTTATTGGCGAATTGATCGTTCAACCCGAGGCGCGTGGGAGGGGGGTGGGGGCAAAATTGCTAAATCATGGCGTCCAGACGCTACAAGATCGAGGGATTGAGACGGTATACCTGGACGGGGTGGTTAAAGCAGTTGAGTTATACGAGCGCAATGGGTTTCGCAAGCTGTGCCGCTCGTGGAGGTTTTCAGGCGACCTGCTTGGAGTGGTTTCGTCCCATGTGCGTCAAATGGCTGTTAGCGACCTGGATCAAGTTTTCAAGCTAGACAAAATGTCATTTGGAGAAGATCGCAGTTTTTTTCTCAGGCGGCGTTTGGAAATATTCCCCGAGCTTAGTTACGTGATGGTGGATGGAGAAAAGGTAGCTGGATTCATATTAGGCCGAGCTGGTGAAGGTTGGTTATCAGCCGGACCTTGGGTGATGGGAGAAAAGGTTGAAAATCCCGTTGAACTACTCCAATCTTTCGCTCTCCAGGCAGGTAATCGACCCTTCAGTATCGGGATATTGGATACCAATCAGCCGGCCTGTGATCTGGTACGCTCCTTAGGTTTTACCGCCCGAGACGACAGCCCCTGGCGAATGGCGTTCGGTAAAGCAGATGATTTGGGTGCTTCTCACGGCTGCTTCGCCGTCGGGTCAGCTGCCAAAGGCTGAATAATCCGTACCAATCTTATTAAAAGGGGCGACCCCTATAAATAGAGGTCGCCATTAACGATCAAGTCTCGCCTTTGGAGGAGGCAGATGAGACCTATGGAATTATCAGCGTAAAAGACGACTTACGCGTGAGTGAAGTATTCGATAGATGGGTTGATGGTTGTTCTCAATGTGATTCGGCATCTCGTTTAAGCTGTACTTGATCTGAGAGTCATCCAATGACTGCACAACCACGGTGCCTGGTTTGGTTACCCAAAAGTTCCTGCCGTTTTCCACGACGTAATCTTTCCGATCACCTTCCTGGGTGATCCACAAGCTACCGCTTATACAGCTGATCACATCACCGCGTCGATCACCTTCGATCTTCCACATTTTATGCTTGGGAAGAGTAATCTCAGTAATGGTATGGATATTTTGTTTCGTGTTTAACATGGCATAACCTCCAAATAATCTATTATGTTCTATTGTATCCAAAACTAAATAAAATAACAGATGCAAATTATTGATATTGTAACCATAACAGTTGTGGTATCATTGAACTGTACTGCTTTTTTGTTGGACAAACTGTACCCGTAGGAAACTTTACAATGAGTCAAAAACCAGAACAGGATACTTTTTTATATGAGCAGGTGGCTTCAGAGCTGGCTGAATTGATCAGAAAGGGAACCTTTCGCGCCGGAGAGCGTATACCCTCCGTCAGGCAGCTGAGCCGGCAACGCAAGATAAGCGTTACCACAGTTTTACAGGCTTATATGCTCTTGGAAAACCAGGGGTTAATTGAAACGCGGCCCCAATCGGGATTCTACGTGCGCCCGGATATACCCAACTTACTACCCGAGCCTGAAATGTCGACTCCACTTCAGGATCCAACACTGGTCAGCGTGCGCGAGCTGGTCATGATGTTGCTGAAGGATTCCACCAATCCCGACCTGATCCAGCTGGGTGCGGCTATCCCAAACACTGAGCTGATGATCCCCACCAGATTGAACCGTATCATGGCATCTTTATCACGCCAGGTCAAATACGACTACAACACCTATGACTTCCCGCCGGGGAATGAAGCCCTTCGCATTCAGATTGCCCAGCGTGCCGTAGGGTTAGGTTGCAATATCACGCACGCCGATGTGGTAACCACTTCAGGATGCCTGGAAGCATTTACGCTCAGCTTAAGAGCCGTATGCAATCCGGGAGATACAGTGGCGATCGAATCGCCCATGTATTTCGGCGTGCTGCAGGTACTCGAATCATTGAACCTGCGAGCGCTTGAGATCCCCACCCATCCGCGCGATGGGATCAGCCTTTCGGCGCTCAGGTTCGCCCTCGAACACAACCCCATCCAGGCTTGCCTGGTGCTATCGAACTTCAATAACCCCTTGGGGAGCTGCATCCCCGATGAAAATAAACAAGCTTTGGTGGAGCTTTTAGGACGGCACGAAATCCCGCTCATCGAAGGGGATGTATGCGGCGAGCTTTATTTTTCGGGGGTACGCCCGAGCGTATGCAAAGCCTATGATCGTAAGGGATTAGTCTTTCTATGCTCGTCCTTCTCAAAAGACCTGGTTCCAGGATATCGAGTGGGATGGGTGGTGCCTGGAAGGTTCAAATCAACCGTCGAGTGGCTGAAATATACCACCAACGTAGCGACTGCCACCCTGCCCCAGGTCGCGATCGCTAAATTCCTCGAATCAGGTGGCTACGACCATCACCTGCGCAGTATGCGCCGGCTGTATGCCAGCTTCGTTTCTCAGCTATCACAGGCGGTCATGCGCTATTTCCCCGAAGGTACGCGTGTTACCCGGCCCAATGGCGGGATTGTGCTGTGGGTTCAGATGCCCGATTACGTCGATTCACTCGTGCTTTACAAGCAGGCTTTGCAGTCGGGGATAACCCTGGCACCGGGGTACATGTTCTCTGCCACCGACCAATACCGAAATTTCATCCGCCTGAATGCCGCCTCGTGGTCGTATGAGACCGACCGGGCGATGGAACGCCTGGGCACGCTGGTGGCGCAGCAAGGCGATGTGGGCAAAAAGCGATAAAACGCAATCAATCCCAAATGAAAGCCTGATCCAGGTTTGGACGGATTGATCTCTCAACCTGGGCATCAGGTATAGAAATTGATTATTTAATAATCGTGCCACTAAAAATATTTAGTTGATCCAGGTTTCCTCAAGATTAGTAATTAGAAAATGCAAAGAAGGTCAGCGTGTTCGTTGATCCTGCCAGACCAGCTGCTCCTTCGTTCTCTGGTCAAAGAAATCGCTGCACTTCCCATCACCTTTGCCGGTGAACCCACCGTCAGGCGCACACAGCACGTTTCCAACCGCGTCATACAACGTGCTGTACATATCACAGCACTGTGCCGGAATGTAATAAACCTCCTGCCCATTATATTCATAACGCCAGATGGATTGCGCAGGATTACCAACTGGATCGCTTTCGAACTGCTTACTCAACTGGTCCACCCAGGCCGGATTTGCCGTCTGCGTGGCTTGAGAACAAGCCACCAGCACAATAGTTATGACGACGAGCAACAGGAATCGAGACTTCATATTTTCTTCACTTCCATACCTTCAATTTGATCAGGTATTGATAAATTCATGATCGTTAAAGCCATAACGTAGATCGATATGGAATTGTTCCGAGAATTATTCGAACCGATATGAATAACCATGTACTACAGAGTTTTTGTGAAATAGAACCTTTGATGACCTGGAGGAAAGTTTTCCAACACGCCAAAGACATGATAGCCATTCTTTTTATAGAACTCCGGTGCCTGGAAGCTAAAGGTATCCAGGTAGGCATCGGTTGCCCCACGTTGGCGTGCTTCGGCTTCCGCCATAGCCAAAAGCTGATTCCCATATCCGTGGCCGCGCAGCTCTTCTTTTATCCACATCAAGTTAACAAACAACCAGTTCCAGTGGGTCTCAGCAATCACTCCGCCGACGATGGATTGATCTGGTCCGCGGAGGACAAAACACAGATTCTTTCCATGACCGTCACCTGCCTGTTGGTGGTTGTAATCCCGGATACCCCCTCCAATGATCGCCCACGCAGGCTCATCCATACTTTCTATCTGATATTCCTCATCCATAATCGATTGCATCATCCTTTCTTGTAATTTAGCCGTGAAATATTTGTCAGGAAAATCTACCTGATTATACACATACTATACCCTTGGGTCGATTCAACCTGGTTCATGCTGAGAACAGATCCCAAGTAATCTTGTCATCGGATAAAATAAATCGAAAATTTGAAGCGATTAGGCAATTTGATAGCTTTTGCCAGCCCCAGCAGATAGACTTGACATGACAGCTTTGTTATGTCGCAGGTCCAATCCTGAAAGGATATGCATGCCAACTGTATCTAATGGATCACGCATCCCGGGTTTTTATAATCTTCGCCTGGCGGAACGTTTAAACGAGCTTGCCCGTCGCGGCGAGCTTTCTCCCCAAGATATTTCCGTGCTGAGTGGTCAGGCCGGGCTATCGAGCGAGCAGGCCGACCATATGATCGAGAACGTGGTGGGAACCTTTGCCCTGCCCCTTGGCATTGCACTCAACTTCATCGTCAATGAGCGGGAAGTGCTGGTGCCCATGGCGATCGAAGAACCCTCGGTAGTGGCAGGGGCGTCATTCATGGCCAGGCTGGTGCGCGCCGGAGGAGGCTTCAATGCCAAAACCGACCCTCCCGAAATGATCGGCCAGATCCAGCTGTTATGCATCGCTGATCTAAAAACTGCGAGAAATACCATCCTAAACCAAAAAGAACACTTGCTGGCAGGGATTTCCGACCTGGACCCGGTGCTCAAACGCCTGGAAGGTGGGCCACGTGACCTGGAAGTACGCCTGATCGAAGATTCGCCCATCGGCGCCTTTTTGGTGGTGCACCTGATCTACGACGTGCGTGATGCCATGGGCGCCAACGCGGTCAACACCGCCGTCGAGCGCCTGGCACCCCAGTTGGAAAACCTCACCGGCGGTAAAGCTCACCTGCGCATCCTTTCCAATCTGGCAGACCACCGTCTGGCACGCGTGGAATGCACCATCCCGCTTGGCGAGCTGGCTTTTGATTCCTACCCGGCTGAAGATGTGCGCGATGGCATCATTTCCGCCTGGGCATTCGCAGCTGCCGACCCCTACCGGGCAGCCACGCATAACAAGGGCATCATGAACGGGGTCGACCCGGTGGTGATTGCTACGGGCAACGATTGGCGTGCCATCGAAGCCGGTGCGCACGCCTATGCCGCCCGCAGCGGCCGTTATACCTCACTCTCCACCTGGGGGCAGGATGCCCAGGGTAACCTGGTGGGCAGCCTGGAGATGCCCATGGCAGTGGGTATCGTTGGCGGTGCCACCCAGGTGCATCCAACCGCCCGCGCTTGCCTCAAGCTGATGGGTGTAACCACGGCTGGGCAGCTGGCAGAGGTCATCGTCTCGGTGGGGCTGGCTCAAAACCTGGCTGCACTGCGTGCCCTGGCAACCGAAGGTATCCAGCGCGGTCACATGGGCTTGCACGCCCGCCAGGTGGCTATCGCTGCCGGAGCACAAGGAGACGTGATCGAACAGCTAGCCACAAGAATGGTAATGGAGAAAACCGTCCGCATTGACCGGGCCAGGGAAATCCTGGCTGAGATGGAAAAGAAAGAATGATGATCTTTCTATTCCTATTGGACGCTGAATGAATAAGCTTCTGACCTGGGTCTGTTTAATTCTCGCTTTAGCAGGCGGCATCTTTGCTGGTTGGGTCGACTTTAATAACGATGAGCCACAGGCCGCTGTCCTGGTGATTTTAATCGTGACGTTCCTGCTTGGTCTGTTTCGACCAAAATTAGCTTGGCTATCGGCGATTATCGTGGCCTTATGCTTGCCTGGGGTGTATCTGGTGGCAACCAGACTTGGCTACCGACCGGTTAGCCCGCCCAGCCCCGGGTGGTACGCTTCACTGCTGGCACTCATTCCAGCTTTCATTGGCGCCTACGCGGGTGCATTGTGTCGGGTGACGATTAATAGGGTCACTGCCTCAGCATGACAAGAAATAAGAAATGATATACTCATGGTTCCAAGATGAAATAGCCTGGTTCCATGGGATAAAGTCAGCCAATCCTGGCTATGCATGTAACAAGACTTTCAGAAAGAAGTGATTAATATGGAAATGCCTCAATCAAATCTCAAACCCATGCTGCTCAAACCTTCACAGCCGGTGGGGATCATCGGCTACGGGGCTTATGTGCCGCGCTACCGTCTGCCTGCCCGGGAAGTGGCGCGTATCTGGACGGATGGAGCAGGCGGATTGCCTATCAAGGAAAAAGCCGTCCCCGGGTTGGATGAGGATGTGGCTACCATGTCGATTGAAGCCGCCCGTAATGCCATGCTGCGGGCGCAGGTCCATGCACAAGACATCCGTGCGGTGTGGGTTGGCTCAGAATCACACCCTTATGCGGTCAAACCCACCTCAACCATCGTGGCTGAAGCCATCGGTGCGGTGCCCTATGTGCAGGCAGCTGATTGGGAGTTTGCCTGCAAAGCCGGCACCGAGGCCATGGTGGCGGCGATCGGTTTCGTTGGCTCGGGCATGGCGCGTTATGCCATGGCGATCGGTATGGATACGGCCCAGGGGCGCCCAGGTGATGCCCTGGAATATACGGCCGGGGCGGGTGGTGCAGCCTTCCTGCTCAGCCCGGCTGAGGAAGCCCTGGCGGTGTTCGAAGGTTCGTATTCTTACGTAACCGATACGCCCGACTTTTGGCGGCGTGAATACCAGAAATACCCTGAGCACGGTCAGCGCTTCACCGGTGAGCCAGCCTATTTCAAGCACATCGTCGAAGCTGCCCAGGCGCTGCTGGAAGGTACCCACACCACCGCCAAGGATTATAAGTGGGCGGTTTTCCACCAGCCCAACTCGAAGTTCCCCCAGCGTGTGGCCACTCAGCTTGGGTTCACCAAGGAGCAGATTGCTCCCGGGCTGCTGGTCTCGGTAATTGGCAACACCTATGCCGGGGCTGCCCTGATCGGCCTGACCGGCATCTTGGATGTGGCCGAACCTGGAGACAATATCCTGATGGTTTCGTTCGGCTCCGGGGCCGGCTCAGACGCATTCGCCATTCGCGTCACCGAGGGTATCCGCGAGCGGCGTGACCGCGCTACGAAAACCCAGGAATATATCGCCCGGCGGACCGAAATTGATTACGGCACCTATGTGCGCTACCGCGGCAAGCTGGCTATGAAATGAAACCTTCAAATATGGGGATAATCATCCAATGAGTGAAGTCATCATCGCAGGTGTTGGTCAAACGGACGTCGGTGAGCATTACTCCATCTCACTGCGCGACCTGGCGCTTCTGGCTCTCGAATCAGCCATCCAGGATGCAGGCGGCTTGAGACCAGACATCTTATTCGTCGGGAATATGGCAGCACCTTCCACCTCTCACCAGGCTCACCTGGGTGCACTAATCTCAGACTATGGCGGGCTGGAGGGTATTGAAGCCTCGACCATCGAGGCCGGTGGAGCATCCGGCGGGGCTGCCTTACGTATGGGCTATTTCGCCATAAAGTCGGGCGAGGCTAAGGTGGCGCTGGTGCTGGGAATCGAGAAAGTGACCGACCAGCTTGGCCCGGGGGCAGAAGCCATCCAGGCGTTGAGTGAGGACAGTGATTATGAAGCGGTGCAGGGGCTCACCCCGAATGCACAGGCTGCCCTGCTCATGCGCCGCTATATGCACGAGTACCAGGTAACCCATGATGATTTTGCCGGTTTCTCAATCCTGGCACATGCTAATGCCCTTACCAACCCACATGCCATGTACCACAATCGGGTCAACCTTGAAGCTTATAAAAACGCCGACCCGCTCAGCGATCCTTTGACCCTATTCGATACTGCACCGGTAGCGGATGGCGCGGCGGCAGTGATTTTGACCTCTCCCGAGGTCCTCCCCGCCGGCTTCCCCCATCCGCTCGTGCGTATCACCGGCTCCAGCCTGGTCACCGATCGTCTGGCGATTCACGACCGGCCTGACCCGCTGGCTTTTGATGCTGCCCGCCAATCCATTGAGCGTGCTTGCCGGCAAGCAGGTATATTACCAGCGGATGTGGACTTCTTCGAGCTCTATGATTTATATTCCATCTATGCTGCCCTGGGTTTGGAAGCATCTGGTCTTGCCCAGCGTGGCGAGGGTTGGAAGCTGGCGCGCGATGGTAAGCTCAACCGGGATGGAGAGATGCCCATTGCCACATTCGGTGGGCTCAAGGCACGCGGCAACCCAGGCGGGGCTACGGGTATTTATCAAGCCGTTGAAGCCACTTTGCAGCTGCGAGCTCAAGCGGGTGCCAACCAGGTTCAGGCTGCCCGGCGGGCAATGATCCAATGCCTGGCAGGACCGGCCTCCTCAGCCGTCGCACATATACTGGAGACAGCATGAAAATTGGACTGGTCATCATGATGGCGGAGCATAAAGAGCTGAGGCGGGCATACAGCTACCTAAAAACGCGGGAATTTGCCCAGCAGGCTGAAGAAGCAGGTTATGACGCGCTTTGGCTGTATGACCATATGCTGTATCGCGGCGAAGATTACCCCACCATTGGGATATGGGAGTGCTGGACTTTCCTCTCTGCACTGGCCGATGCCACGAAGCGGGTGGAGCTTGGCACATTGGTGGCGTGTAATTCCTTCCGCAACCCGGCACTGTTGGCCAAGATGGCGATCACATTGGATGAAGTTTCACAGGGTAGGTTGATCCTGGGGGTAGGGGCAGGCTGGAATGCGCCAGAATTCAAGGCTTTTGGCTGGCCTTTTGACCACCGGGTGGACCGCTTTGAGGAAGCCCTGCAGATCATCCGCCCTTTGCTCAGGGAAGGTAAAGTTGATTTTGCAGGCAAGTACTACCAGGCGCGCGATTGCGAGATCAGGCCGCTCGGACCACGGGAGGCTGGACCACCGCTGATGGTGGGCTGTGGCGGGAAGCGTATGTTACGCCTGACGGCTAAGTATGCTGACCTGTGGAATACCGGCTACCTGGGTACGGTGGATACCCTGGCGCAGCCACGCCAGGATCTTGCAGAAGCCTGCCAAGAAGTGGGTCGTGACCCGGCAAGTTTGGGACTTACAGCCTTAATCTACGTCCATTACCCCAAAATGACAGCCCTCCCCGAAGGTCTTGATAATCCACCCCTGACGGGGACTCCCACGCAGATTGCCCGGGCGATGCTGGCATACGAACAGGCAGGTGTCGAGCACATTATGCTGCACCTGATCCCTTACACTCCGGCCGCGATGCGTAAATCAGAAGAGGCGCTGAAAATCTACCGTCAACTTTCAGCTCTGCAAGGAAAAAATAGCAATTTGATAGGAATTGATAGCCACCAATGACTATATTTAGCATCGAAAGTCATGCAATAAGGAGATTTTATTTATGGAAATACCTCGTCATTGGCGATTGAAGAAACAGCGCTACGCTCTGGTTGGAGAAGTTTGCCCCCATTGTGATGCCAAGCTGTTCCCACCGCGTGATATCTGCCCCAATTGCGGGCAGGAAGCCCGCACCGAGTACCAGTTCAGTGGTAAGGGTGAGGTATTTTCATACACCACCATCTACGATGCCCCGGCCGGGTATGAATCCAACGTACCATATACGGTGGCATTGGTGAAACTGCAAGAAGGCCCGATGGTGACAGCCCAATTGACCGATCTGGGCAGCCAGAAGGTGGAGATTGGCATGCCGGTTGAGATGGTCACCCGCAGGTTGCGCTCGGATGGCGATGAGCGTGGCATGATCGTGTACGGGTATAAGTTCCGACCGATGATGCACTAAGCTCGCCCTTTAAATTCCAGCGCCCTCCACTCGGAGGGCGTTTTTTGTTTGGATTCCTTGCAGACCAGCAACGTTCGCTATGGTTGGGCACCAGCAGAGCTATTTATCCTATTAAATTGTCGGTATTTGTTGTTTTTCATGGGAAAGTGCTGTTGAATAACTTGGTATTTTCAATCTATCACAAATTTCAATTGATTGACTTTTAGCAGAAGGGATATACAATAAATGCAGCTATTGAATTTTTGGGGTGGGTTGGTTCAAAACGTAAAGCCTCTGCTGCTTCATGGATAAGATCTGCATACAGGTTGGGAAATTATTCAATTCATAATAATTACAGTCACATCCGTATTTTATAGTTAAAGATCCTGTCAGGTACGCCCGTCATGGCTAATCGATGAATACAAGGTGATTGAAGGGTTTGATGTCGGAAGTTATAGTCTATTTCAGCAAATAATCAAAAGGGAGAACAACCATGAGCGTAAAGAAAGAATATCTATCACCCTGCGGTATGTATTGTAGCGTGTGTGCCGTAAGATCAGCCGATCTTTATAATGACCAAAAACTCAAAGAAATACTAGCCACAGTCTTTAACACCACGCCTGAGAATGTAGCTTGTGATGGATGCATGTCGGATAATATTTTTCAGTTCGCAAAGACTTGTTCGATTCGAGCATGCGCTCAGGAAAAAAGCCTGGAAGGATGTCACCAATGTGATGATTTTCCATGTAATACGATAAATAGCTTTCCCTTTGAAATTTCAAGAAATGCGATGCTAGAATCTATACCTCGCTGGAAGGAATTAGGTACCGAACGCTTCGTTGCAGAAGTTGAAGGCCGCTATACCTGTTCTAATTGCGGAGCATTATTCCATCGCTTTGCCATTCTATGCCCTAATTGCCAGGCTCCAAAGAACTAGTGCAACCCTTTTTTTGATGCGACCACATCAAGCGATTTGTAAGCATCCAGCCAGGCTCTCAGTCAAATGCTGGCACGTTCTCTGTTAACCATAGCAGTGCGCCATCGCACCACTAACGAGGCTAGTTATTTTGATCGCCTTTGGAGCGATCACGCTCATCGCGTTGAAATCTATCCAGAAAGCGTGGAAAAACAAGCCAAAACGCACAACCAATAACTATCAGGATAACTACTCCAACTAAGATTTCATCCATTCTTCACATCCTTTCAATTGCTGCACATTACCGGTATGGTTGTTCTCATTCAATCATTATGGGAAAATGGATTGAAACTCACCAAAGCCGTAGATTCTTAGTCTTCTTTCGCCAGTTTTCTAATCCGCTCCAGGTTGAGATCGCCAGCTGCACCCCAACCGCGCACCCCTTCAGGGATCTCGGGGCGGAACCGCTCATACAGCGCAAAGGCACGCGGCTCCAATTCTTGAGCAGGAAAAGATTTTGCCAATGCTTCAAGCGCGGCGCGTACCTCGGTCAGTCCTTCACCAAACTTCTGCTCCAGGTAACGCTCAACGCTTTCTGGTTTGATCTCTTCGCCTTTCGCCGTCGCCCGTAGCCCGTGTTCCGTTTGTACCGCAGGAACCCGCCTGCCCACCACTTCAACCATTAAAGACTCCCCAGCCTGGTGCTTTTTGGCTTTCTCTATGACTTTTGCGTCCAGCTCTTTTTCGGCTGGCGTATAAATGCCCAATCGCTGGCCTTTGGATTGGGCGGTCAGCCCCGCCACAGCTTTTCCGAGGGTCAGGGCTTCATCATGCTTGTAACCGAGCCTTTCAGCCACAATAACGCCCCACAAAGTGAGCACCGGGGCGCGATTGATCTTGATTGTGTCTGCCATCAGATAATCCCTCCTAACTGGATATTATATAATCGGATCTAAATGAATTTTACACCCACTATGCTGTGAGCGCTTTAGCACCTATTTAGTTGTTGAGCTACACGTTTTCCTTAGGAAAAAGGATTGCAACTTCCTTTTATAAGTAGGCTCTCCAAATACAGCCACGCGCTCATCCCAAATAGTTGCACATCACAACCGTCGCAACGCCACAATGCAATGGAAATTCCACGTGGATTGTAATATAATCAGGTTATATTTGGATAATTTTGATAAGATTTGCTAATTTAAACCTGAAAGGAAAGTGGGATATGTTAAATCTAAATTCTGTCATGATTGGGACCAAACAAACCAAGGCTCTGGTTGCCTTTTATGAAAAAACGCTTGGAAAACCGGCAGAAATGGTCGATGAAGAGCATGGTTTTTGGGGCTGGCAGGTGGGAAGCAGCTACTTCAGCATTCTGGATCATTCCGAAATGGGTGGCAAGACGAAAGACCCTGGCCGGGTAATGCTGAATTTTGAAACCAGCCAGGTTCAACAGGAGTTTGATCGGATCAAGGCTTTGGGTGCGGTGGTTATCCGCGCTCCCTACCAAATGGACGGTGGTTGGATCGCTACCCTGGCCGACCCGGATGGCAACTACTTCCAACTGATTACACCCATGGAGATGTAGCTCGCTCCTTTTTTTTTGATATTTCAAATAGGCGCTCTCCACTTGGGGAGCGCTTTTTTCGCCTGATTATTATGGCATTGTTAGTCATATCTTTTTAGGGAAGGGGTGTTAATCTATATAACATGCAATCCGGGTAAAGAGATATACCATAAGCAATAGCATGATTCTAAGGAGAATTACAGCATGAAAAAATTTCACCTCCTGATCATTATCTTTGCCATTCTTTTCCTATTCATTATCCAATCTACCGGCACACTGGTTGAATCGATTTACATCCTTGACCTGATGACCTCGGGCCTGGATGCAAAAGCCTTGGGGGTTTTGTTTTTCTTTGTGCCTTTGCTCTTTCTGCCGTTTTTCAAGAAGGGTCAGCCCCTGGTGGTGTGGATTCTTTTCGGCTCACTGCTCATTTCTCGCGGATTGACTCCATACCTTAACACTACCGACCGTTTACTTGCTTCCGGCATTGCTACTGCAATTTCCTTTAGCATGTTTTTCCTGCTCATCACCTCGAAACCAACATTCGGTCGCTGGGCTCCATCCGGGCTGGCCCTGGCTGTAGCTCTATCTACGCTGCTGCGCACGCTGGGCCATGGCATCGAATTCTCACTGACACCCGCGGGGGGCTGGGTTGGCTGGGTCTTGGGGTTGCTGCTCGGGCTTTGCCTGGCAGTGTCAGACCTGAAGCCTGATCCAACCGTCCAGCAAATGGGTGGGAAGCGTACAGTTCCTATCTTCGGCAGTTATCTCATCCTGACGCTGGTCTATTTTTCGATTTCCGCCCCCGCCGTGATCGCCCGTTGGACCCAGGGCAATTACAGCCTCATCGTCAGTGCAGTCAGCCTGTTCTCGCTTGCCTGGGTCTGGTTATCTACCCACCGATCAGATCTCCTGGAGCGTATCTCCCCTCGCCTGGTGGTGATCTGGAACCTGCTATTTACCCTCAGCCTCAGCCTCACTCTCCTGTCCCAGAGGGTCTCGTTCCCACCCACCCTGAGCTCTCCACCCGTTGTGGTTGGCGCGCCCACCTTTCTGCAGATGGTTCCGCTTGGGCTGATGCTCTTGCTCTTCCCGGTGCTTTACCTCGACCTGCAAATCTTCCTTCGGCAATTGCAGGGCGCCTTGCATCCATATCGCAGCCTGGTACCGGGCATCCTGCTGGGAAGCTTCACGCTGATCGTGTTGATCTTTGTCAACATCTTCTCCAACGTTTGGGGTTACATCAAACCAATCAGCCCTCCCTTCCGCAACACCTTCTGGTTGGTTTATTTTATACTGCCTGCTCTTATCACCCTGCTGGTCTGGCTCTCAAGTAGAAGCAGATCAACCACCGAAAACGAACCCACGCCTGCCCACTCATGGACCTGGTCGATCTTGCTGGCAGTGATCTTTTTGGCTACACTGTTCTTTGCACTGCCAACGCCCCATGTTCAGGTGGATGCAGCTGGAAAAACTTCTTTGCGGGTGATGACCTTCAACACCCAGCAGTCCAATGATAAAGCCGCTGAGAAATCCTTCCAGGCCCAGCTTGCCCTTATCCGGCAGGTTTCCCCCGATATCCTTGCCATGCAAGAAACCGATTCAACCCGGATCTCGCTCAATAATAACGATTATGTTCGTTATTTCGCCGATCATCTCGGCTACTACTCGTACTACGGTCCGAAACCTACGGCCGGAACGTATGGCACTGCCATTCTGTCGAAATTCCCGCTGTTGAACACCCGTACAGCATTTATGTACAGCGACAAGGACGAGACCGGTGTGGCTGAAGCTGAAGTCGAAATTGCAGGTCTGATCTTCACCATCTATGACGTCCACCCCGATAGCTCAGACCCTGCCATGCTGGCTTTTGCTCAGACGCTGCTTGACCGGTCTAAAGATAAACCCTACATGATTGCCATGGGCGATTACAACCTGCGGGATTATGAAGCCGCCTACCAGCTCATTGCCAGTAGGTATACCAATGCCTGGGTAAGTGTCTACCCATCCGAAATCAGCCCGGACGGCATCGACATGTCGGGAGAAAACCGCATCGATCACATTTTCCTCTCCCCCAACCTGACTGCGGTCAATCCAATGTACATCCTTCCGCCAGATTCGGCTACCGATCACCCTGTGCACTGGACGGATATCACCTGGAGTAATCCATAACCTCCTGCGCAAATGCACCAACCTTCATTTGATGACGGATTGTGTCCACTCGCCAGCAAGGGCAAGATACTAGACAAGTGCTCTCCATATGGAAAGCACTTTTTTATTGCTGGAAGGTAGGGTGGAAGAGACTTGGGAAATTGTCATTCTTTACCTATATTAATTTCGGATATTATTTACCCGATTAGATATATTTTTGATATAATGACCTTGATTTTCATGCGATAGTTCAGCACTTGTCATCGAAAACTAAACACAGGAGGAAATCATGGCCGCAAAATTTCAACATTCGCAAGTAATCGACCGTCCGATAGATAAAGTATTCCACTTCATGGTCAATGAGCACGTCCGCAACCATCCCCGCTGGGATCCAGACATAGAACTCTGGCTGGAGGCGGAAAGGCCGATTGAAGTCGGGACTGTTATTCACAGGCGCAACAGCCGCAGCGGTAAGCCCGTCGAGGGAACCATGCAGGTAGTGGAGTACGAGCGCAATCGTGCTTTTGGAATGCTTATCCACGATGGACCAGTCAAAATGAATGGACGGATCACTTTCGAGCCCGCGGGTGATGACAGTACCATCGTAACAACCTATTTTGAGCTGCCCGATATGGATAAATCGATGGACAAGAGTTTTCTTATGCACCGGCTGGAAGAGAGCGGCAAAGTAAGAAAGAAGCTTATCGAGTCTGAGATCAAGGAATAGTTTACGGAATGGTGACGCATGAATGACCCAATCGTATTTATCAGCCGTAATCGGATAAAGGCTGGAATGCTGGACGAATTCAAAAAGCACTACCACAATAGTATTCCTCCGATAGAGGCGGGCAAACCAGGCACACTGGCCCAACTTGCTTACTTCAATGAAGATTCTTCTCAAGTAGATATCGTACGCTTCTTTCCCAATCCGCAGGCCCTGGACCATCAAATAGAAGGAGCCGATGAGCGCTCAAAAATAACCTATCAGTTTATTGAACCTATCAGCGTTGAAATCTATGGCACCCCGAGTGAAGTCACTGTTGAAAGGATGAAGAAAATCGCGGGATCTGGGATCGCGGTACGGATTAACCCCAATTTCATTGGTGGTTTCATCCGTCCTCAGACTGGATGATTGGATAACTTTTCAAATTTACTAAATCATGAAATATCCAGCGGGTTAGCCAGATGCACTTGACAATAGTGCATTTCAATTTATACTAAAATTATAAAAATTGTATAGTATTGCTTGAGCTGCGGGACCGAAATACCGCCAGACAATAATGACAGATAAAATAAGCACAAATTAGAATAAGAGCTAACAGGCAGGGTTATAGGTTTTCATCAAGCGGAGGAATTTATAAAAATGGATACCACTGAAGTCATTCAATCGATTACCACCCTGTTTTCAGAGGCTTATGCCGGCCCAGCTAACCCAAAGTCGACCTGGTTCATCGATAACGAGCCGGACTCAGGCATCCTGGGGATCATTGCAGGGATCTCATCGACTGAAGCCTCGTGGTCTTCCAACAAAAATAACCCCGGGACTACCATCGCCGGGCATGTAGAGCACTTACGATGGAGCCTGGCAAATGCCAATGCTGCCCTGATGGGTAAACCCTACCAGGGAAATTGGGCTGAAAGCTGGAATACCCTTGAAGCTAGATGAGAGCAAATGGGAGCGGCTTAAACTGGATCTGCGCGCAGAGTTCGAAACCCTGCTCCAAAACTTGCGAAAACAGACTGAGCTGCCAGGTGATTATCTAACCGGTGTGATGGCATTGATCCCGCATGCAGCTTATCATTTAGGGACACTGCGCCAGATGATTGAGCGGGCACGTGCGGCTGCAATAAAAAGAAGTCAAAGTTTAAAGGCTCGATGAACATCATGAACTCAAATAATCCAATCACTGAAATGCGCATTGCTCTCACCAGCAATGATTATGACCGATTATTAAAATTCTACTGTGCTGGGCTCGGTCTTGAGCCTGCCAAAGTATGGGATAACGAACAGGGTAATGGGTTGATTATCAATCTAGGCCTGGCTACACTGGAGTTGTTTGATGAAAAACAGGCTAATACGGTTGATCAGATCGAAGCGGGGCAACGCGTAAGTGGGCAGGTCCGCCTCGCCTTTCAAGTGCCAGATCTGGAATCGGCAATGGAGCGATTGTTAGCACATGGGGCAATTTTAGTCCATCAGCCTGTTGTCACCCCTTGGGGTGATATCAATGTACGCTTCCAAGACCCTGATGGTCTACAAATTACGTTATTTCAAAAATCTCAGGCTGGGCCGGCTGAATAGATTCAAAGGAAACCCCGACTCATATGCATTCCTGGAGCTCACATGAACACTTTACTCAATGATTACCAACCTATGCAATCCTTATCTCACAATAATTCCCACGAGCTGGTTGAGTTCGGTGAAGCAGAAGCCTGGGTGAATTACTACCTTTGCGCGCCGGGTGAATTTAGCCAGGAATACAAGCTGGTCACCAAACGCATTGGCTCGGCATGGGTAACCATGATCCCCAAACTGGACTGGTCATTCTTCAATCGCATTAATGGGCTCGGTGTCAGAGAACCCGTGGCGGAAACCATGCTCGATGAAGCCGTTGCTGTTCTCAAAGATGCCGGCTGCAAAAATTTCATGGCTCAGGTCAGTCCAATGTCACAGCCTCCACAGGTAACAACATGGCTTGAAAAGCGGGGGTTTAAGCTCGGTCGCAATTGGGTAAAAATGTACCGCGGGAACGAGCCACCCATCGAGGTGCCATCAGAATTACGAGTTGAAGCTATCGGGATCGAATATGCAGACGTCTTTGCTGATATCGCCCTGTCTGCGTTTGAAATGCCAGCCGAGTTACGACCATTAGTGAAAGGACCCATGGGAAAACAGGGCTGGCATCATTATCTCGCCTTTGATGGAAACCAACCCGTCTCAGCTGGGGCCATGTTCGTATCAGGTCAGATAGCCTGGCTTGGATTTGGTAGCACCCTGGTCACCCAGCGCAATCGTGGTGGGCAGGGAGCAGTGTTCGCCCGCCGAATCACGGATGGGTTAAACCTTGGCTGTAAATGGTTTGTGACGGAAACCGGTGCGGACACACCTGATTCCCCCAACCCATCCTATCACAACATGATTCGCCACGGCTTCAAACTCGCTTATCTGCGTCCCAATTACATATATAAAGAGCCTGTATACTAATTGCTTATCATGTTATCGCTTAACCCATAAAAAATTGATGAGGAAACCTTATGACGAACCCGACTGAACCTGGTGAAGAAGCAGTAGACCAGCCAGAGAGCCAGCGTTTCGCAGAGAAAACCTTTGCTGATGTCGTCGGATTTATGAACGTTGGCATGTGTGTGATCGGTGACCGGTTGGGGTTGTTTAAAGACCTGGCAAAGAATGGCCCCGCCACCAGCTCAGAGCTTGCTGCCAGGTTGGGGATTGTTGAACGCTATACCCGTGAATGGTTGAGTCAGATGGCATGTGCTGAATACCTGTTGTATGACCCAACCAACCAGCGCTTCAGTCTGCCAGCCTCACACGCCCCTATCCTGGCCGAGGAAGGCAGCCCGGAGTTCTTGGGAGGCATATATCAGAATTTTCTATGCATTGATGCTGGTATCTTTTCCAAGCTCATTCGTTCTTTCCGTGAAGGAGGTGGGATTGCCTATTCTGAATATAACGCCGATTATTGGGATGGACTGGATCGCTATACCACAGCTGGTCTCAGGCGCAATCTGATTCAAAAATATATCCCGGCGATGCCTGAAGTACAGGCAGCTTTGGAACGCGGAGCTCTGGTTGCCGATGTTGGTTGCGGGAGAGGTGGTATGCTGCTCATGCTTGCTGAAGCGTTCCCGCAATCGCGATTTATCGGCTATGATGCCTTCGAAGCTAATATCATCCAGGCACAGGCTAATGCCCAGTCAGCAGGGGTAACTGAACGGTTGAATTATGTTCACCTTAATGCCACCCAAGGGTTGCCCCAAAAATATGACCTGATCTTGTGTTTCGACAGCTTACATCACGCCACAGATGTTCCAGGTTTTATGCACACCATCCATGAGGCCCTCAATCCCGGGGGAATCTTTGTGTGCTCAGAGGCCGCCTGTGCTGAGACCCTGGAAGGTAACATAGGTCCCGGTGGGGCCATGTTGTATGCAAGCAGCGTTTTTGTGTGTGTGCCGCAGGTATTATCCGAATCCAACGAAGCATTTGGGCTTGCCGGGATTACCTTCTCCAAAATGCGCCAGCTGGCTTCCAATGCAGGCTTTGACGAACCTCGCCTGGTTCCTCTGGAAAATTCAGGCAACAACATTTACGAAATAAAACGATAAACCATTTTTTATAATAAATGATCTTTTTTCAGCGAGTACGGTGGATTTTTTCATCAACATTAGCAACCAATAAAACAACATCATTAGTCATATTGGCTTTATGCAACCAAAGCTCCTTCAGTGCGCTTGGAGCTTTTTGGTTGTATCCATGTTGTGGAAGTTATAATTACCTTCACGCAGATTATATGAGGAGCAAAGATTCGGACAAGAATAATCCGCTGAGTTTCTACCTCGGTCTAGCTGGATATTACCAGATAGGGTCACCAACCTGATAATAATCATGGGAAATGTGAATATGGAACAACTCGATCAATTTTGTCAAGCCAACCTAAACATGCTTTGTAATGAAATAACCGACCGTAGTGTTGGAAGTGAAGGCAATCGGTCTGCTACCCGATATTTTGATCAAGTAATCTCGTCATTGGGCTGGACGACTGAGGCACAGGAATTTGATGCCCTGGATTGGATCGATGGCGGGGCAAGTTTGAATTGTGAGGAGACCAGCTTCCGAGTATTCGTCAGCCCGTACTCGCTGGGCTGCGCGGTCGAGGGTCAGCTGATTGCTGTATCCAGCATTGAAGAGCTTGAGCAAACAGAAATGAGGTCGAAATTGCTCTTCTTACACGGGGATATTGCCAAAGAACAGCTGATGCCCAAGAATTTCGTTTTCTATAATCCTGAAGAACATCAACACATCATCTCTCTGCTTGAAAAAGGCAATCCTAAAGCAATTCTATGTGCCACCAGTCGAAATGCTGCATTGGCAGGGGGTGTTTATCCGTTCCCATTAATTGAAGATGGCGATTTCACGATCCCCTCCGTCTACATGACCGAGGAGGAAGGCAATAGATTGCTACTTTATGCCGGCAAAGACCTTACCCTGAAATCTGTTTCTGAGCTCGTACCGGGGAAGGGTTATAACGTGATTGCACGCAAAGGCCGGCTTTCGGGTAAACGCATTGTTATCACCGCCCACATCGATGCCAAGAAAGGCACTCCCGGTGCGCTCGATAATGCCAGCGGCGTGGTGGTTTTGTTGCTATTGGCACGCCTATTAGGAGATTATGCCGGAGATAGACTCATTGAGCTAGTCGCCTTCAATGGAGAAGATTATTATGCCGTCCCCGGTCAGATGCTTTATCTCCAGGCGAATCAGGACCGGTTTCAAGAAATCCTGCTGAATATTAATATCGATGGAGCAGGGTATAAAGAAGGAAGTTCGGCATTTTCCTACTACAGTCTGCCCAAAGAAATTGAAAAGGACATAAAAGAAGTCATAAACCATTTTGAAGGGATCACTGAAGGTGCGCAATGGGTGCAGGGTGATCATAGTATCTTTATCCAACAGGGTTGCCCTGCGATTGCGGTATCCTCCCACTGGTTCACTGACCACATTGACAGTCAGCAAATCACCCATACTCCGAAGGATACGGTTGATATCATCGACTGCACCAGGCTGGTTGAAATTGCCCAGGCCTTAAATCTATATGTTAGAAAATAAAGCATCACCAGGTGTGCCATACCCTAATTTTCTAGGGAAATAATCCACACATCTCCATGGGAAAAAATAGCATGCCTGAACCTTCACCCGTTACCATCGTCAATGTCGGCTACTTATCGACCAATTACTGGGTAATCAGCGCTGGCAGGTCACGCTTGCTGGTTGACCTGGGGTACCCGGGCACGATGGGCAGTATGCGTGCCAGGCTCAAGCAGATGGATATCCCCCTCAAAGAGATCCGTTATGCTCTGGCAACTCACTATCACATCGATCATGCCGGCCTGGCTCAGGAGCTCAAATTGGCAGGCTTGCCTTTGCTGGTGCTGGATGTCCAGGTTGCCTTTATCCCTCTGATGAAAAGGTTCACCAAGCCACAGGATCATTATGTGGATATCTCGTTGGACGCCAATGTTGTCATCTCCGCTACCGAAAGCCGGGCTTTGCTCGAAAAGGTTGGCATTCCGGGAGAGATCCTTTACACCCCGGGGCATTCAGATGATAGCGTCTCCCTGCTGCTCGACGATGGCTCGGTATTCACCGGGGACCTGACCCCTCTGGAAGGTGCCTGGGGTGAAGCCGGTGAAGTGGTGAAAGCCAGCTGGCAATTGCTTAAGGAAAAAGGCGCCAGGCGTATATACCCGGCGCATGGACCCATCCGGCCGCTGGCTTAGGTCAGTCGGGTTGGATTTCACACGCAAGTTTCCAGGATTAATCCATAAATTTTTGCCTGTTATCGGCTTTCGGATATAGGCAAAATTCAAATATCAGAAAAATCCTCATCATTTCCTTATTGACATTATTACGTAATACTGTTATAATGGTGATGTGAGAAACCTAGAAACCAGGAAAACCACTGACTAAAATAAAAGGAATTATCATGTCACAGGAAAAACTCTTGATCCACGATCTTGCAAAGATGGCAGGGACCACCATACGAACCATTCGTTACTACACCGATGAGGGACTGTTAACCCAGCCGGATTATGAAGGGAAATATGCCTACTACAGCTCGCTTCACCTGAAAAGGCTCGAGCTGATCCGTATACTCAAAGATGCATACCTGCCTTTGCGAGAAATCCGCCAGATCATGCTTTCCATCAAGGATGATGAGGATCTGCAACGGATGATTGAGCATTATCTATCTGATCAAAAAAAGGGGCGGGGTCCAATTTCCACCCATACTGACATCGACAAAAGTTCAGATGCATTGGAGTATATAAAACGGTTGAAAGAAAAACAGGAAATGTACCGAGAGACGGGAAATATAAATGTATATCAATCTGCCCCACCAATGATGAAGAAAGAGAGTTCTAAAAAACGTAAACTCCACACGTAAATCAAACTCTCAAGCCGAATCCGAAACCTGGCAGCGCATCCCGATTATTCCCGGGGTTGAGCTTTTTCTCCGTCAGCCTGCCGAGTCTGATATCAACAGCCGGGTTCAACAATTGATTGTTTTCGCTAAAAAATTATTCAATCAGATATAAATGGGAGAAACGAATGAAAAATGATAAATTGCTGTTGCAGATAAACACAGATCTAAACCTGATCACCCGGGAATCTCCATCTCAGCGGGTATTGGAGATTATCGTCCAGGCTCCAGCTATAACATCCGAGGCAACCGGTCGGGTTTCCCTCAACCTGGCCCTGGTACTCGATCGGAGCGGGTCGATGAGTGGGCGCAAGCTGGATTATGTAAAACAAGCTGCGATCCATTTACTTGATATGCTTCAGGAACAAGATCGTGTAGCATTGGTCACATTTGATAATACTGTTGATGTAATATCACCCAGCCGCCTGGTAACGAAGCAAAACCGTAGAGATCTTCAAGACCAGATATCAAAAATTGAATCGGGAGGTTCGACATTCCTGAGCGGTGGCTGGCTGGCAGGAGGCGAAGAAGTCGCCCGACATCAAGATGCTGGAATGCTTAACCGCATCTTGTTGTTGACCGACGGCCAGGCGAATGTTGGTGTTACCGATATGGAAATCCTGGCACAGCAAGCCGGAGAATTATCGCATCGTGGTATTTCTACGTCCACATTCGGAGTCGGGTTGGATTTTAACGAATACCTGCTAGAAGGAATGGCCAACCAAAGTGAAGGGAACTATTACTTCATCGATGCTCCTGAAAGAGCGCATGAATTTTTCCTGCAAGAGATTGGGCAGATCCAAAAAATAAATCTCCGCGAAGTTGAGGTTATTTTGGATCTATCTACAAATATTGGCTTGAATGTGCTGGGTGGATGGAAAAACTGGAGGACAAACAACCACTTACATATTTCCATTGGCAGTCTTTATTCACAGCAAATCCAAAAAATTTATGCTGTGCTCAAGACGCCTATGGATGACAAATCTGCTGATATCCTTCTAAAAGCGCTTGTCTTGGGCAAAGATAAAGCCGGTCAGGTCTACGAATTTAATGCCCAGGTTGTGTATACCTACACGGATGAAGTCGGCGTCAAGGGTGGGCAATTAGATCTTGGTGTCATGGGACGGTTTGCGGTGGTATATCTGGCAGAAGCTGCCAATTCAGCCTTGAAAATTGAGCGAGTTGGAAAGAATGAAGAGGCCAGTCAATTCCTCAATCAAGCCATTCAAGAATTCGGAATTTATCTCGATCCCACAGAACGGGAAAGATACCTTCAAATGGCCGAGCGGATGAAGCACGGAATGCTTGAACCCGACCGCAAGACATCACAGTTTGCATCCTACAATATCAGGCGCAGTAAGGAAACCCATTAAAGATCGAAGGCATAGCCTTCATAGACCACACTTTTCAGTTGCCTGAATGAACAAATATATATAATCTCGTATCGATAAAACTCAATTCATGAAACCAGGGGAATTGAAGGACTCTCCAAAAATGGGAGCGACAGTCCGGTCAGCTATTGACCGGACAAGTCGCTATGACCCAAGACGTACCATGTGGGCATAGGGGATTTTTTCTGGTGCATTTTGTTCAAATCCCACGCCTACGCCACTACGTTTTAGGATATTTTCCACAATATTGTGACTTTGTAGACAGCCCCTTCTGATTTAATATCAGCTGTTGGTCAGCTATAATATTAAATGAATACCTATGCACGAAGCTAGAGCGAATCTATCTTCCCTAAATCAGCCCGTTTTTTTTATTGGCACCTCCGGCTGGACCTATGATCACTGGAAAGGTCGCTTTTATCCGCAGGAGCTGCCAAAGAAGCGCTGGTTTGATTATTATGCCAGTGTGTTCCAGTCCGTGGAGGTCAATGCCACCTTTTATCGCTCCTTCAAGGATCAGACCTACCAAAATTGGCGAAAACGAGCCCCCAAGGGTTTCGGTTATGTGCTTAAAGCTCCCCAATTGATCACCCACCGCAAATACCTGCTGGATGTGGATGAAGACATCCAAGCCTTCTATCAATCCTGCAGCTTGTTGATGGATAAGTTCGAGATGATCTTGCTGCAGGTAGCGCCTAACATGCCTTATGATTTGCTGCGACTGCAGAAAGCGCTGTCTGCCTTCCCCGATCCTGCCAGGGTGGCAGTCGAATTTCGGCGCCCCGAGTGGAACAACTCGGATACACTATACATCCTGCGCGCTACGGGAGCATCGATCTGTAATGTTGATTCGCCTCAACAAAGGATCACTGATAACCTCACTTCCGACCGGGCCTACCTGCGCCTACATGGGCGCAATCGCTGGTACGCCTCCAATTACTCGGATGCTGAGCTGAGTGAAATTGCGGATCTCGCTCGAAATATGGTGACAAAAGGGGCTCGCCGGGTGTATATCTTCTTCAACAATGATTATGAGGCTTACGCCCCCGCCAATGCGCTGACGTTACAGGCAATGCTCAAGGGTTGAGCCGTGCTAAGGGTGAGGCTTTTGTTCAAACGAAATTCATAAGTGAGATTCGCCCCGAATATCTGCTACTCCTTAATCCGACCCGTTAAAATCTGTCTAATCTTGACAAATCAATGTAGTTCTACTACAATAGATATAGGTTAACTATATTTTATGGTATCTTATCGGTGTATCTGTCTGAGGCGGTGAAACTGATTGCCGCCTCGTAAAAATAGACTTCCAAACGGTCAACTGCTACAAGCGGCATACAGCCATCCTCGTAATGATTCACCGGCCTGTTTGCCGTATTCTTTAAAAGCAGTTGACCGTTTATTGTTATCAACTTTGTTTTGAGGTGATAAACCATGACAACCCCCTTTCTCACACCTTCAGATAGCCTGCGCGTGTACGAAGATATCCTGCAGACCATTGGCAGAACCCCCCTGGTGCACTTAAAACGCCTGGGGGCTGGTCTCCCCTGCCCGATTTATGCCAAGGTTGAATATTTCAACCCGGGTGGCTCAGTGAAAGATCGCATCGCGGTCAACATCATCGCGCAAGCCGAACGTAGCGGGCGGCTCAAACCTGGTGGCACCGTCGTTGAAGCCACCTCCGGAAACACCGGCCTCGGTTTGGCTATGGTGTGCGCCTTGAAAGGCTATAAAGCCATCTTTGTGCTGCCTGATAAGATGAGCCAGGAGAAAATCCAATTACTGCGTGCTTTTGGCGCTCGCGTGGTCATCACGCCTACTGCCGTCGCTCCTGAAGACCCGCGTTCCAACATCAGTGTTTCCAAGCGCCTCGTAGAAGAAACCCCCAACGCGATCCTCGCCAATCAATACCACAACCCCGAGAACCCTCGCAGCCATTACCTCACCACCGGGCCTGAAATCTGGGAGCAGACGGGCGGCCAGGTTACCGATGTGGTCATCGGCGTGGGAACCGGAGGCACAATCAGCGGTATTGGGCGGTATCTTAAGGAAAAAAATCCAAAGATCCGTGTCATCGGTGTGGATCCGATTGGTTCGCTACTGATGGATACCTGGCACGAGGGTCACATACCTGAAGGCGCACATCCAAAAACATATAAAGTCGAAGGGATTGGCGAGGATTTTCTCCCCTCCGCGTTGGATTTATCCGTGATCGATGATGTCATCCAGGTTGGGGATAAGGAATCATTCACCTGGGCGCGCCGGTTGGTCAAAGAAGAAGGTATCTTCTGTGGAGGCTCATCCGGGTCTGCTTTGGCGGTGGCGATGCAATACGCTGCCAGCCTGTCATCCGACCGCCTGGTGGTGGTGCTCCTGCCCGATTCGGGCTCGCGCTACCTGTCTAAATTTTATGACGACAAGTGGATGCGCGAAAATGGTTTCATGACAGCCGACTGGTGTGAAGCTTCGCTCAAAGAGATCCTGACCGTCAAACCTCTGCAGGGACTGATCCTGGCCCATGAAAATGACCGGCTGACGGATGTGATCGCCGCCATGAAGTCCCACGATATCTCACAGATGCCAGTCGTCAGCCAGGATGAATCGCTGGCGGGTCTGGTATCTGAGATCGACCTGTTGAAGTACCTGGTGGAGGATAATCACACTGAGCGCTCCAATGAGACCATTGCGGGGATCATGCACCCAGCCCAGAACGTGTACCCGTCCGATACTTCCGTTGAAACGGTTCTCCCCATGATCATGGAGAATCAGGTAGTGCTCGTCACCGAAGAGGATCGCCCTATCGGCATCCTGACCAAAATAGACATCCTGGATTTCATCACCCAGGGGATGTAACCATGGAGAGACCAAACATGCAATTCGAAACCGCCGCCATCCACGCCGGGCAAAGCCCTGACCCATCTACGGGAGCCGTCATGACCCCCATCTATCAGACTTCCACCTATGCCCAAGACGGGGTTGGAAAGACACGGGGCTATGATTACGCTCGCACCGGCAACCCAACCCGGACCGCGCTTGAGTCGTGCCTGGCAACCCTCGAAGGTGGACAATTCGGGCTGGCTTTTGCTTCTGGGATGGCCGCCATCGATACCCTGCTGCGTCTGCTGGCACCCGGCGATCATGTCCTGGCGGGGAATGATGTCTATGGGGGCACATACCGTCTGTTCGAACAAGTCCTGCGCCCTTATGGCCTGGATTTCTCCTACGTCGATACGACCGATCTTGAGCAGGTAAAATCAAGTTTGCGCCTTACCACCCGCATGATCTGGCTGGAGACGCCCTCCAACCCGTTCCTGCGCCTGACCGATATTTCTGCCCTGGCTGAGCTCGCCCATACGTTTTCCAGGCAATGCCTGGTGGTGGTGGATAACACCTTCGCGACACCCTATTTGCAGCGCCCACTTGCCCTGGGAGCTGATCTGGTGGTGCACTCCACCACCAAGTACCTGGGTGGGCACTCGGATGTGGTCGGGGGTGCTATCGTTGGAAAGGACGATGCATTCCATGAAAAATTGGCGTTTTTTCAGAATGCCGTCGGTGCAGTACCCGGACCCTTGGATTGTTTCCTGATCCTGCGCGGGATAAAGACCCTGCCCGTGCGCATGGACCGCCATGCTGAAAACGCTGCCAGAGTCGCTGATTTCCTGGCTGCTCAACCCACGGTGAACAGCCTCTATTATCCCTTCCATGCCTCGCACCCGCAGGAGAAGCTCGCACGGCGCCAGATGCGTTCAGGCGGGGGGATGCTGTCCTTCACTTTGACAGGGTGGAGCTGCTGCGGCCATTAAAGTGGCTGAGAGCACGCAACTCTTCACCCTGGCTGAGTCGCTCGGGGGCGTAGAATCGCTGATCGAGGTGCCGGCTGCCATGACTCACCTCTCCACAGTCAATTCTCCCATTGCCGTCCCTCCCGACCTAATCAGGCTTTCTGTTGGCCTTGAAAATATAGACGATTTGCTGGCTGATTTATCACAGGCTCTTGGTTAAAGCTTTTACCATGAGCATTGATACCCACCTGCCAGTGACCCATGGGTGCTTAGAAACCATTTTCCAAACAATGTAAATTTAGAGGGTGTATAATCCTTCTGATTCAATAAATTCCAAACCGGAAGGCATCCCTATGGCACAAAATCGCATCGATTTGGTCAATATTTTTCAGACCGTAACTCAGAACCTGGCTCAGAACCAACCTGCTCTTGACCAGGCTGATGAGTATAACCATGACCATGGAACCAACATGGTTCAAACCTTTCAAACCATCACGAATTCACTGCAGCAAAAACAAGCTAAATCTGCCAGCACTGCTCTGACGTACGCTGCCAAGAACCTTGCTAAAAACACCACCAGTGGGTCGGGAAAGCTTTATGCACAGGGGTTAACCCAGGCTGCTGAAAAGTTTAAAGGAAAAAGTGTTGATTCCAAGGGAGCGCTGGACCTGCTGCAGACCTTGATCGGCGGCGGGCAGACCACACCTCAATCCGGCGGCGGTGACATATTGGGCTCTCTGGTCGGTCAGATGATCGGAGGCGAGCAATCCCAACCCTCAGAGACCAGCCAACCGGGGGGTGACATATTGAGTTCACTATTGGGACAGATGACCGGCGGTGAACAACCTGAGCCGGCCTCTACCCCTCAGCAAGGCGGCGATATGCTCAGTACCCTCTTGGGTGGACTGACTGGAAGTCAATCGGGTAGCTCTGGCTCAAGTGCTGGTTTCGACCTTGGAGACCTGGTAAATGCCGGCATGAACTTTATGCAAGCCAAACAACAGGGCGGCAGCACAGCCCAGGCCTTGATTCAGGCCTTTATGTCAGCCAGCGGGATGGGTAACAGAGCCGAACGCACCCAATCTACTCAGCTGGTGGTCGATTCGTTTTTACAGGCGTTAGCCAGTTCCCAAAAATCTAAATAAACAGAGTATTGCACTAATTTTTTAATCAAAAAAGGGGCTGACCCATAAGTAGAAGGGCGGCCCCTCCGGTCAGAATTTGACCAGGGGTGGAATTCCGAAGATGCCATGCTTGATCACCTCTGCGTATTGACCGAAGGTGCACGACGTGGGCGTAGGGGGAAATTTTTCTGGTACATTTTGTTCAAATCCCACCCCTACGCCCCTACGTTTTCGAATATTTTCCCCAATTTTGTGACTATTTAGATAGCCCCATTTTGTTGGTCTCTTATCTTATCGTGCAGGCTGATCATCGCCGGTAGACGAGATCATGATCCTGGCATCCAGTGCCCGGCAGCCATTATTCTCCTGGAATACTCGCAGGGGGTTGATATCCAGCTCGCGGATTTCCGGGAAATCCATCAACAGCTGAGATAGCCGCAGCAGGGCTTCACTCACCGCCTGGACGTCGGAGGGCTTATGCCCGCGCGCTCCTTTAAGGATCGGAGCACCCCGCAGCTCATCAATCATCTCCCGCGCTTCCTTGTGTGTGATTGGAGCGACTCTCAGCGATACTTCCTCCAATACCTCCACGAAGATGCCACCCAGCCCAATCAGGATTACCGGACCAAAGTTGGGGTCTTGCCTGCCACCCAGGATCAGCTCCTGCCCCCCGGTGACCATCGGCTGCACCAGCACGCCATCGATCTTCGCATCTGGGTATGAGGCATGGATTCGCCGGAGCATATCTTCAAATGCTTCTTCCACAGCCGGACCATTACGCAGATTGAGCTGTACTCCGCCTACATCCGACTTATGTGAGATTTGCTCGGAGATCACCTTAACCGCTACCGGGTAGCCCATCTGCTCGGCTGCCAGGCGCGCTTCCTCCACGGTTCCCGCCCGTACACCCACTGCAGTGGGAATGCCATAATGCTCAAGCACCTGCATCGACTCTGAAAGCAGCAAGTCGCGCTTCTCTGCTCGGGCGAGGTCAATTAATTCACGCACAGCCTCCCGATTGGCGTTTAAGGTTGGAGTCTGTTCTGCACTGCGGATCTCCTGTCTGCGGCTGTAGTAGCGGTAGCTCATCTCCAATGCACGGATGGTCTCAACCACCGCAGTGAAGATGGGGTAACCGTACGTGCGGCGCAGGGTATTCACCTCTTCAGCCGTTGTAGATACATAATACGCGATGGGTTTATCGTAGCGTTTGGTTAATTCCATCACCCGCTCCAGCAGCTTGCGGTTTGTTGGGATCTCGGGTTCTGAAGCTGTTTGTAGAAATACCACCCCGTCCACATTTTCTAATTTCAACGCCTGTTCAAGGATCTGTGCATACACATCCAGGTCAAAGAGATCCCCCAGGTCGACCGGGTTGGTCAGCTTGATGACGGAAGCCCGGAAATGCCTCTCAATCTCCTCCAGGAATGTATGCGGTAGCTGCGCCAGCTCAAAACCTGATAGTTCACTCGAATCCGCTGCTACCACTGCATGCCCTCCAGAGCGTGATATGATGGCTAATTTTTTTCCTCGCATGGCAGGCAGGCGCAGCGCCTTAAGGTTGTTGAGCAGGCTGGTGGCATCGTGCACCCGCACGATATCGGCTTGTTTAAAAGCTGCTTCTGCCACCTTGTCATCGCTGGATAGAGCCGCGGTATGCGAGGCGGCAATGACCTTTCCCAGCTTGCCAATATTGGATTTAAACACCAGGATCGGCTTGGTCGAACGCCGGGCGATATCCATTAACTTGCGCCCATCCCGCAGGCTTTCCAGGTATAGGAAAGCTACTTTAGTACCCTGGTCATCCAGCATAAATTCCAAAACCTCTTCCGCACTAACATCCAGCATGTTACCCACGGATACAAATTTGTTCAGCGGGATGCCCTCGTTAGCCATCAGATTGAGTACCGAGAAACCCACCCCACCACTCTGGGAAATCATGGAGATTTCACCAAGTTCGGCAGGCTTTTTAAGGCGCAGGAAAGGCACACTGAAACCGTTATCGACGTTGATCACCCCGACGCAGTTTGGACCAACGAAGCGGATGTCGTGTGTGCGCGCCACCTGGCAGATTTGCTCCTCCAGTTTCACGCCCTCCTCTCCATATTCCCTGAAGCCGGCCGTCTCGATGATCGCCCAATGCACGCCTTTTTGCCCGCATTCCTCCAGGATGGCAGGCACGGTTCGGGCGGGCGTGAGAATTACTGCCAGCTCGATTGGATCGGGGATATCCGAGATGGAGCGGTATATTCTATGCGTCTGGACGGAGCCGCCCGACGGCCCAACCGGGTAAACGATCCCCCCGAAACCAAACTCGACCAGGTTGCCGATGATGTTGCGACCCAGGTTATCCGGCTTATCCGAAACCCCAATCACAGCCACACTTTTTGGGTAGAAAAATTTATTCATAATGAGCTCCTGAAAGGCAAGAGTGACGACGATCAGACACTTTACCTAAGAATTATAGCCGAGGAAGTGAAACAAAAGCCTCCATACGAACCAGGATTGCCAATTCACTGGCTGAAGACTATACTTCACCACCATGAATGGTCAAAACTTGAAACGCCTCCATCGCCTTACCGCCCTGATCATCCTCATTGCTATCCTCTTTTACCTTTTCTTCCAGGTCAATAAACGTAGCCCGTTTGTGGAGGCTAACCCCTTTGCAAGCGACCCCTTCGATGCAGTTGGTTCCATTGCTATCCAGCTGGCATTGTTGATCAGCCTGCTGAGTTATGCGCGCCTCCTGCGTCAACGCGATGACCCTACCCAGGCAAAGGAACGGTTGGTCCTGCACGGGAATATCCTGGTCCTGGCAGCCATATTTATCACCTTGTGCACTGATGCCATCGCCGAATTCATTCGACCTGTACCCTCATCGCTGTGGCGAACCCTCTTGATCGCTGAATTGATCAGCCTGTTCTTGCTCTCGTCAATCTGTGGATTGATGCTTTGGCTGGTATTCAAGGGCATGCCAACCAGCCCTTCGCCCATCAACCTCACCCCCGCGGATGCCATCGATGACTTGTGGAGCCTTGTGCGCCTGCCTGTCGTCCGAGCTGCAGCGATTTTCCCACCGCCCGTGGTCGAGTGGGTAAAGCGTATCAACAGCGATTGGTTATTCAGCCATTTGCAGTGGCTTAACCCGCGCCAGCATCCCTGGCGTTTCACCGCAGCAGCCGGGGGATTAATTGGTTTGGCACTCTGGCTGGCTGGATTTCAGGAAGGCTTACCGCCCAACCTGGGGATAGGAATATTACTTTTAGGAATTGATATCTCCGTCGAGCTCGGTGCCACCCTGCTGGGGTTCGTCATCTTCGGCGGCTACCTGGGTTTACGCCCAACATTCAAGAAGAACAGCGAAACGATAAAATAACAACTGCCCCGCTAAATCAAATGAAGCGGGGCAATAATATTCACCGGTCAATCAAGCTCGTAAGTATTACCTTTGATAAACGCCTATCAACCTTCTTCTGATTCTAAAGGCTCGGGGTGTTCGACTGAATTGACCTCCAGGAGCTGGAGGCCCAGGTCGCGCAGCTTGCCGATCAACCCATAAAAGGCAGCTTGATCTTCCACCAGGCCGGTCAGGAGTGTCTCATTGGTTTCGTAGTGTTCAAGCTCAAAACCTTCGAAACACTCCGACCAGCTTTCATCAATTTCCCCTTTGATCCTGATCGTCACAATTTGCATGGCATGTTTCTTCAACCTGGTCATTTATGCATCAAACTTGAATCGCCACAGCGCGATCCCAAAGAATAGTATCCCCATTCCCAGCAAGATGCCAATCTGGGGCAATATTTGGATCAGAGTGGCGTTTTCCGCCATTAGTCTATAGAAACCTTCAACCGCGTGGTTCTGTGGGGTAAAGCTGGCGATGGTGCCCATTAAACCACCCGCCCGGTATGTAGGTGTGGGTGTCATAGCAAGTGCTCCACCCAGGCCTGCCAGCACAAACGCCAGGATCACGCCAATGGCATCCGATTGTTTGCTGGTTTTTGATATGGCAGCCACCAGCATGCCCAGCGCGACGGCATTGAACGCCACCACCAGGGTCAGCACGACCAGACCCAGGGGGGATTTTCCCAGGGGTGTGCCGAAGATCAAACCGGCAACTGCGAACACCACCACCACTTGCAGGCACGCCAGCAGCATATACGCCAGCATTTTACCTGCCAGGATGGCCCCGCGTGGGATGGGGGCGGTCAGAAGGCGGCGCAGGGTGCCCGCTTCGCGCTCACTCAAGAGTGCCGAGCCCGCCATGGCTACGATGAAATAAATGAACATCACGGTAAGTCCGGGAAACAGGTAAGCAAAGAACGATCCCAATGTAAAACCTGTCTCCTCACCCGCCGGGTCTACGATGGATACATCAATCACAGGGTTGGTCCGCATCTCATTGATGCGGGTCATGACCACGCCCAGGTTTTGGGCTTCAATGGCAAGCACTTCTTGTGGACTTGCGTTGGCGAGGATTCCAGCCTCGTTAAAAGCAGTCCGCACGCCATGTTGCACTTCTCCCCAGATGGATATCCCAGCCACTACCTGCTTCACGATCCCCATCGCGATATTGGCACTTTCTGGCTCAGCCGGGTCCACAATCACCTCCACCGAAGTGGGGGTATAGTTATCGATCATCTGACTGAAATCGGCGGGGATGACAATTGCTGCATTCGCTTTACCCATTGCTACAGGTTCCTTCGCTGCAGCTGCATCCGTGAAAACGGTCACCTGAAGTTGGTCAATTGCCTGAATAGACTTGGCCATCTCCGATCCAAATGTTCCTGCGTCAAGGTTCACCAAACCGACCTTCAACAGGATGACATCACTTCCCGACCGGTTCGCCGCCAGGTTGCCGCCCCCCATAAATCCTCCAATCATCAATGGCAACAGGAACAGGATCACCAGCCAGGCGCGTTCTTTAGATATCACCTGGATTTCTTTCCAGGCGACGGATAAGGTGTAATTGATGGTTTTCATATTCATGCTCCTGTTCTGGCTAGCGCTCAAAATCGAAGCGCCACAGCCCGATCACGAAAAAGAGCAGGCAGAATCCGAGCAGCACTCCCACATCGAGACCAACTTGTGCTACACCGAGTCCGCGGATCAACAAATCATCCAGTGCCCGGTTTGCCCAATAATGCGGCACAATCATGGGGATTGGCCCAAGAAAACCCTCCAATACAAACAGTGGTATCAGACTTCCCCCCAAAAGACCCATCCCCCATAATAGGAGCGTGCTCATCCCGCTGATTTGATTTTCGGTGTGGGCGATGGCAGCAATAGCGATGCCAAAGGCACTCGAGCATAGCGCAAGGACGATAGAGACAAGGATCGTACCGAGTAGGGCTTTCTCGATCGGTAAGGGTGTTAATCCAATCAGGCGCATTCCCAGGCTGCCAAAAACAAAGATCACCGCAATTTGAATCAACCCGGTGATGAAATTGGGCAGGATTTTACCGACCAGCAGCTCAGCTTTACTCAGTGGGGCAGCTACCAAACGGCGGAATGAGCCGATTTTCTTCTCTTCATAGATGGAACGGGCTGTGGTTTGAGCAGCCAGGAAGACGAACAAGACGGTAAATCCTGGGACGGCTGATTGGCTTAGGTCGGGAGCGGCATTCTGCTCTATCTCCTTCTGTGGGACGGTTTGAACGATTGTGATCAATGGCCGAGCCTGTGCGCTTGCAAACTGGGCGTGTGCCTGGGCCAGGATGCGCTCGGTGTTAAACACCCGCTCTGATTCTGGAGAGCTGGCTTGCATGTCACCCATTTGTCGCAGGCTGGCAATGATCTGGCTTTCCAGAGTCATATCCGTAGTTATACTTTCCAAGACCAGCTGGATCGCCTCCACCTGTTGGGGATCAGCGTTCGTTCCAGTTGTCATGACCAGGGTCACAGGCTGGCTCTGCTGAATGCCTTCAGTGAACCCGGTGGGAATCGTTAAAACCCCGACCACTTTGTTTTCATCTACCAAAGGTTGGGCTTCAGCAGCTGAATACACTTGAACCGCGAGGCTGCCATCTTCAGACAGCTTGCTCACCAGATCCTGTGCAGCTGTATTTCCGTCGAGGTCTACGACTGCCAGGTTAGGCAATGTAACCTCTGCACTTGCTCCAATCGCACTCAGCGCACCGCTGAAGACGAGAATGAATAGCAAAGGCAGGATGAATAGCTGGAACAGCATGCCCCGGTCTTTGAATAAGATCTGGAGATCCTTAAAGGCAATACTTAGGATTTTCATCTCAGCTACTCCCTCAGCTTCTTCCCCGTCAGGTGCAAGAAGACGCTCTCCAGGTTGGGCTGCATGATCTCCAGGGAGGTTATGACGATGTCGTGTTGGTTGAGGTAACCGAGCACATTCACCACCGCTTGCTGGTTGTTTTCAGCCACAATCTTGACTACCGGGTTGGCAGGTGCAGGTTTAGCCTCACTGGTGGATTCCTTACCTTCAGGTGCTGGCGGAGCTGGCGGTTGCGGGACCAGCCCGGCTTCCTTGACTGCCGGGAGAGCTGAGAGCTCTTTCAGGGTGGATTCTTCCATTTTATTCACGCCTACATAAACCACCCCACCGCCGAGCGTGGCGATCAGGTTCTTGATCGTATCCATGGCGATGATGCGACCCTCATCGACGATGGCTGCCCGGTTGCACAGCTCTTCCACTTCTTCCATATAGTGGCTGGTATATACCACGCTCATGCCACGCTCGCGGTTGAGCCGTTGCACACTTTCGAATATGTGGTTGCGGCTCTGCGGGTCTACCCCTACAGTGGGTTCATCCAGGAACAACAGGCGTGGCTGGTGTACCAGCCCGGCCGCGATGTTCACCCGGCGCTTCATTCCCCCCGAAAACTTGTCTACCACCTGGTCTGCCCGTTCGGTAAGTGCCACCACCCGCAACACATCCTCGACGCGTTCCTTGAGCTCACGGCCGTGTAGGCCATAGATGCGCCCAAAAAAGTTCAGGTTGGCACGCGCGCTCAGGGTAGGGTAAAGTGCCAGGTCTTGCGGAACCAGCCCATTGATCTTCTTCACCTGGTCTGGTTCCTTGCGGATATCATAGCCACCAATGCGAGCTGTGCCTGCAGTCGGTGGAATGACCCCGGTGAGCATCGAAATGGTCTGTGTCTTCCCGGCACCATTCGGACCCAACAGACCGAAGACTTCTCCCTCCTCGACCGAGAAGCTGATCCCTTTGACCGCTTCAAAATCTCCATATTTCTTGATAAGATTTTCGACTTCTAATATCGCTGGCATATTACGATCCTTTCTATATGATTGGTCAATTTACCGATGGGTCCAAAATTAGGTTTCACTCGGAAGAAAGTATCCACTCGCTTCCTTTGAGAATGTTTTCCACCACGCAAGTAGTAAAGAATACTTGCTCGTCGAGTGGTAAAACCTGCATGGGGTTAATCAGCTTGCTCAGCCTTGCCAAATAACTTGTGTTTTTCGAACCACGGCTTGAGGATCAGGTATGCCCCCAGGATGATTAGCAGGAGGGCTGCATCCAGCGAGGTGATCCCGATCAGCTCTGCGATCCCGCCCAGCAGGGCAAGGATGCCCAATACGGTGGTGAAACCGCTCATTTTTAGCTTGCTGAAGTATCGGGCGGCATTCAAACCTAACATAATGACACCGATACCGATCGACCATGCACCCTTTGGGATTGTATTGTCGGGTACAAGAGCAAACCCGCCCAGCATGATCAGGAACAACCCCCAGGCGACCGATTCAAGGCGTTTGTTTAGTGCCTTTTTCTCCGGGTCTTGACCTGGTTTAACCTGTTCTTCGGTTGGAGTTGGCTCTTCTTTCTGACCTGCAGTCAATAGCAGCACGATCCCCACCCCAGCAAACACAACCGGTGGCACCCACGGCATATTTCGGTCACCAATTTGGAACATCAGGCTTTCGGGCGGCAAGGTCAGGTTCAAGATGGCCAACACCGCGGCGATAAGCAGGCAGATTACTCCCCAAATGATTTGCGACTTATTCATCCTCATTCTCCTCTTGCTCAATAACTGGGTATATTAAATATGATTGTTATTACTTTACCAAAAAAGCAAATGAGAATCATCTACCAAACGGTATATCTTGGGGGTTGATTTTTGGGATTAAAGACGGGATTTATCGGTTATCAAGACTTCAAGCCGACCAAACCGAAGATAAACTTACAGCAAGTCCAACTCTCGGGCGCGGGCTGCAGCTTCGGTACGATTCCGCACCCCCAGCTTGCCGCACAGGTTGTGCAGGTGTGTTTTGGCTGTCCCTGGGGTGATATATAACCTCTCAGCGATTTCGCGATTCGATAAACCAGCAGTGACCAATCTGAGCACCTGGATCTCACGATCACTCAATGCTTCTGCAAGAGCAGGCACTTTTGTCGTCGTAACCTTTGAATTTGCTCCGAGTATGGTCAGGATCCGTCCAGCATACTCGGGTGTGATCCCTTTTTGAACCGCAGCTCGAAGAATAGGCACAAGACCGCTTCCAGCATCAATAAAGGTACGGATATATCCTTCCGGCTCTGCCTGAAGTAAGGCCTCGGCGAGGTATTCATTACCAATTACAGGGTTGTTTGCTGCCAGGGCTTGCAAAACACGAACCGCGATGCGGGCATAACCCCACCCAGCCTGTGAAGCCATCTCATAATCGATCCTTAATTGCTCAGCTGCGGTTTCATTCTTCCCTTGTGCGATAAGTATTCGTGGTTTGATCACCGCAAGATAGCGGTAAAAAGGATGGGAATCCACAGGTTTTTGGGACTGTTCCAACCAATGGGAGGCGGATTTTAGATTCCCCGTAGCCAGCGCAACCATCGCCTGGCACGAAGCACAACGTGAGCGGGTTTGTAATGAAAAATTTTGTGCCAACACCCAGGCTTGATCGCTCACCTGTTGCGCCTCGCTCCAATTTTGGTGTGCGATCAATAGATAAGTCTGAAAGATCAAACCTGCAATTTGGAATTCAATATTCCCCGTTCGGTGGCTTAATTCCAACCCTTGCTGCAGGTAGACCTCAGCTTGTTCAAGCTGGTTCCATTCGTAGTAAAGAGCACCCAGATCAAGATAAGCCAGCGCGTTCACGGGAATAAAACCGCCGCGCTTGATAATGGAGGGGTACCGTTCTGCCGCCTCCCGTAAAACTCCCCGCGAGGCTACCGCTCTCGCCAGGAATATTTCGGAAGTCAATTGAGCATACAGGTTATTGCATTGAAGCGCTTTCTCTTGGGCTTGGATTAATGCCTTTTCAGCCTCCAGCAAATTCCCTTCATGCCAGTAGACCAGGCCTAAATTCATAAACAAGTTACTGCGTTGAGTGTTGTCCGTTTCAGGCAGCAGAGATAATGCGAGTCGCGAAGTCTCGATCACGCGGCAGGTTATCACCAACCGACCTCGCCAGGTAGGCCTGAGCAGTCGCGACCTGACCAAGGAAAATTGACCCAGGTGGAGTGAGTTTTTCCGCTTGTTTTAAAACAGGATCAGCTTGCTCATAATTTCCTGAAAGCAGTAATGCCCAGGCATAAGTCATGCATAAACCGGGTTGTGAGAGCAGGAGCTCATTGGGTAATTTCTCCAGCCAGACAAGCAGAGTAACAACCTCGCCATGCTTGAACATACTTTCATTTACCCGACCGATTAGTTGAGCCGCTTTCATCCAATCCTGGGCAGCCAGCGAATGCTGGATCGCCTCTGCGAGGTATCCTTCGGTTTCAAACCATTGGCTGGCTTTCTGATGAAGGCTAGCGTCTTGAGACGACTGCCCAGCCAGTTGCCGTTGGTGGCGAAGGAGCTCGGAAAACAAACGATGATACCTGTACCAGGTTCTTGACTGGTCCAACGGCACAATGAACATATTGAATTTATCCAGCAGCTCGAGCGATTCCTGCCCTCCCGACCGACCGGTTACCGCCTCACATATGGGTCCTGATAATCGATCCAGGATAGCAGTCTTTAATAGAAACTCCCGCATGTCTTCCGACTGACGGTCGAATACCTCTTCGATCAGGTAATCTAAAATATATCGGTTGCTGCCAGTAAATTCCTGGATAAAGTTACTTTTATTCCTCTGACCATGGAGTGAAAGACCTGCTAGCTGAAGACCCGCAATCCAGCCCTCGGTTCGTCGTTCAAGGGCAACAATATCATCATTGGTCATGTCCAGCTGCATCACACGGCTCATGAAATCTGTAATCTCGTCGATGGTAAAGCGTAGATCATTCTGCCGAATTTCCAATACCTGGTTCCTGGAGCGTAAGCGGGAGATTGGAATTAGGGGGTCTTCCCTGGTGATTAAAACCAGATGCATTCGAGCTGGCAGGTGTTCTAGCAAGAAAGTAACCTGTTTATGAATCGAAAGATTGTTGATGGCTTGATAATCATCCAGGACCATGATAAACATAGATGGCAGCGCCGCAATCTCATTTAGCAGGATGGTGAGGAGTACCTCCCCCGGCGGAGCTTGCGGCGATTGAACCATGGCCTGCAGCGATAAAGCAAACTTTGGTTGGACAATCTGTATCGCTGCGATGAGGTACGCTAAGAAGCGCGCAGGATCATTGTCAGACTCTTCCAGAGATAACCAGGCGGTGTGGGCGCCCAGCTCATGCAGCCAATCAGACACCAGAGTGGTCTTGCCATAACCTGCCGGGGCAGAAACCAGGGTTAGCTCGCGCAAGAATGCGTTTTCTTGAACCAGCCCTTGATTTAAATATTCCAACAATCGGGAGCGTCTTACTGCTAACCTGCGTATAGGTGGAACGCCAAGCTTGGTATGCAACAGGAGTTCAGTCATGTGATTTACCAGGTCATCAGGTAGAGCAACAGTCGTTAAAGATAAATGGCCTTTGCTTAACTATTAAATTGTTGAGTGTTACAGGGCTTGGTAGACCTGTCATGAGTATAGCATAACTCATTGCAATGTTGTCAACCGTTTGGGTAACTTCTTATATTTTGTCAATTACTCTCGCTCCTTTATCGTATACGATTCTATGGACTATATCGGAATGTGATATAGTAAACCGAATCTCATAAGGAGAATTTATGAAAATTCGTATGTTCGCCCTGATCATACCTTTGTGTGCTTTGGTATTTATCGTAAGCTCATGCGCTTCAGCAGCATCCAGCCCTTCACCGGCTTCCACTGCCTCCACAACCGCCGTAGGCGGAGTCAGCCTGCTTCAGGAACGTTGTACGGTGTGCCATCCGCTTTCGTATGTCGAGAAATCAAAACATACCGCCGCGGATTGGAAACTCATTGTCGATATGATGGTCAGCCGTGGTGCGAAGCTCAGTTCTGATGAAGAGACCTCGGTGGTGAATTTTCTCGCTGCCAACTTTGGGCAATAGGCAGGAATTGATCGTTCTCACACTATAGCTACCGAGATTGGAGCTGGGGTTTTTAATAATTATCACCCTATTCAATGTTTGACCCTCTCGATATTTAGCTGATTCTCATATATTCCCATCAAAATTCTATAGAAGTATTAACCTATTGATACTTGCAATCTAGATAAATTGTATTATAATCATCCTAATTGTAGTAATTATGGGTATCAGGGAGACTACAAGCAATGGTTTATGGACATATAGTGGGGTAATTGATTCGTCAGTTTCAAAGTTTTGCTGACACAATTTAATAAACATAGTTCCTGATCGATTCCTACAATCACATCTTAAGCTAAGTATTTTGCTTAGTCCTTAAGACATTCAGGGGTATCTATCAATGGATAAGGGAGGAAAGTATGTTAACAAAGAATTCTAGTACAAGGACTGACCTGGATTTATTCCGCAGTCTCACCAAATTCAACTTCGATCTATCTGTCATTGTCCCAACGCGCAATGAAGCCGGGAACGTGCGTGCACTCTTAGAGCACCTGGATCAAGTGCTCACCGGTACACGTGCGGAGGTGCTATTCGTGGATGATTCCACGGATGAAACCCCGCAGGCTGTGGAAGCTGCTATTCCACAATTTCCTGCCCTGGCCATCCGCCTGTTTCACCGGTTGCCGGTTGAACAGACTGGAGGTTTAGGTGGAGCTGTCTTGTTGGGATTACAAAATGTGCAATCAGAGTATGCTTGCGTGATGGATGGTGATCTACAGCATCCACCTGAGCTGCTTCCGGTTTTACTGAGCACTGCCCAAGACAAGGATGTAGACCTGGTCGTAGCTACTCGGCGAACAGAAGATAGCCAGGTCACAGGGTTGAACCTCACTCGCAACCTGATCAGTCGTGGGCTCGACTTTGCTGCGCGTGCATTTTTCCGGCGTCAGCTCCATGGAGTGAGTGACCCCCTTTCAGGGTTTTTCCTGGTGCGGGTCAAAGCGTTGAATCTGACGGCTTTACGGCCAAATGGTTTCAAAATCCTTTTAGAGATCCTGATCCGCAATCCGAAATTGAGCAAAGCAGAAGTTCCGTTTCATTTTGGTGAGCGTTTGGCTGGTAAAAGCAAAGCCTCGACTAAAGAAGCCCTGAGGTATCTCACCTCACTTTGGACGTTGAAGTTCGGCACTAGCTCGATCCGTCTGGCGGGTTTTGCGTTAGTGGGAGCAACTGGGATCCTGGTGAATTCTCTTGTTCTGTACCTGGTGACCTCCAGGCTGAATATCTACTATCTCCTGTCGGTTGCCATAGCTACCATCGCCTCAACCTTATGGAACTTCAGCCTGACCGAGCTCTGGGTCTATCGAGCTGGATCGCAATCGAATGGTCGTATCCGCCGGTTGGCTTTATTCTCATTGATGAACGTAGCCGCACTGGTGCTACGCAGTCCACTGATCTATATCATGACCTCACTATTCAGTATCCACTACGTCATTTCGAACCTGATTTCATTGGTGCTGCTGACCGTCGTGCGCTTTATGACCGCTGACTCGATGATCTGGGGAAAGACAATGAACACAACGGGTGCCCTATCAAACATCGCCACTACCAGGGGCACGTATTCCTACAACATCCATGGCGTGGTTACCGTCGTATCTGAAGGGCAGCTTCCAGAGCTGGAGCCTTTCCGTGTCAAGCAGGAAATCGAGCAGCCCACCATCCGTGTTCGGATTGGAATTCCACCCGCTCCGAAGAAAGGCGCAGAGAAAGACAGCAATTATCTACGCTATCGTGAGATTTTCGGACATGTAGGTTTCGAAGCCGGCATCTGGATGGGCGAACAGGTGAATGTGATCGCTTCTCCTCTATTAAAGTATTCACCTCATGTTTTATATACCAACATTGTTGAGCCGATCTTGCGTTGGACGTTCGTGAAAAAAGGCTACGCCCTTGTTCATGGCGCCACGATCGCCTTCGGCGATGAAGCTTTCCTCATCACCGCCCGCACAGACACTGGAAAAACTACAACCTTGCTTAAAATCCTGAGCCACCAACGCCGTGACAGTGATCGGGCTGCTTTCCTTTCAGATGATATGACCATTATTACTCCCGATGGAACTGCCCTGACTTACCCGAAGCCGTTAACCATCAGTGCTCATACATTATCGGCAGTGAACTCAGACACCTTGAATTTTAAGGAGAGATTATTCCTGCCATTCCAAAGCCGCATCCATTCCCGCGGTGGGCGGCAGGTGGCTACAATAATCAACAAAACCGCTCTTCCGGCTGCCACCATCAACATGTTCGTGCAAATGGTGGTGCCCCCACCCAAGTATTTCGTGAGTAAACTCCTCCCCAAAGTCAAGATCGCCTCGTCAGCACGCTTTACTGGCATGTTTATTATCGAACGAAGCGGTGAAGGGTCCTTTTCGATGGATAACGAGGAAGCGATGAAAGTACTGTTGAGTAACTGTGAAGACGCCTATGGCTTCCCACCCTACAACGACTTGAAAGAGTTCCTGTACAACAACAACGGGGTTGACTTACGAAAGATCGAACAAAGCATAATTCGTCAGGCATTGGAAGGTCTTCCCGCAACCAATGTCCGGTCCCAAAAACTGGACTGGTGGTGCCTGATCCCAACCTTTATCGATGAACGTGTTGCTAGCGATTGTGTGTGTGATAGCAACCGATCAGCGAGAGTACCCCAGCTAGAATCTATGCACGCTCTCTCAGGTGACTAGGCGAACTGGGGACCTCAGTTCCACCCAACCATCCCATCCCCTTCGGAAAGTGTAATCCAGCTTTCCGGGGGGGATGAGGAGCTTCTCAGGAGTGGAATTTGGAATCAGCATCAATATCTACGGAGGTTTATGAATGGAACGGGCAAATAACGTATTGGGGATAAGTGAAAAGGTTTATGAGCGTGAGGCTGCCCAGCCTCTGGTGCTTCCTGCCATCAATGAGCTGGTTATCGCCCGCCTGATCCTGGTGGTGGCGATGGCAGCGGGATTATTCTTACGCATCTGGCAGATTGACGCCATGGGCTTCAATACCGATGAAGCTGTCTACGCTGGGCAAGCAGCTGCGATCGCCCGCGTCAGCGGGTTACGCGACATATTCCCGATATTTCGCGCCCACCCCTTGTTATTCCAATTCATTCTCTCCCTTGTTTATCGCATCCACTTCAGCGATTTATTGGGGCGTTTACTATCGGTAGCGATTAGTATGGGCACAGTCATCCTCGTCTATAAACTTGGAAAGACGTTGTATGGAAGGTTGCCGGGTGCCCTGGCAGCATTGTTCCTGGCCTTGATGCCGTATCACGTCATCGTCTCCCGCCAGGTGCTCCTGGATGGACCCATGACCTTCTTTGCCACGCTAACTCTTTATATGTTAGCCCGCTTTGGCAGCACACAAAGGGCCGTCTGGCTGTATGCAGCTGGGGGGTGTATGGGGTTAACCCTTTTATCCAAGGAAACCAGCATCATTATGCTTGGTGCCATCTTTGTATTCCTTGCCCTCGCTTCTCAACTACATACGCGGATCCGCGACTTGATCGTGTCAGTATTCGTTATGGGACTCGTCATCGCACCTTTTCCTATTTCATTAATGCTCGCCGGAAGTTCCTCAACCGGTAAGAATTATCTGGTCTGGCAACTCTTCCGTCGGCCAAACCATCCATGGTCTTTTTATCTGACCAATGTTCCTCCAGAGATTGGCATCCTGTTGATCGTTGCTGCCATAGCCGGTCTCTATTTCTTGAGACGTGAATTCTCATGGCGCGAAAAATTATTACTGGCATGGATCATTGTGCCAATCACATTCTTTGAAATTTGGCCGGTTAAAGGTTACCAATATCTTTTGCCAATTGCACCTGCCTTTGCATTACTGGCTGGTCGAGTCTTGGGAAAGTGGATTATCAAAGCAAGTAGCATTCACCACTATATGTTACATATTAAAAAATTCTTCAGCCAGCCGGCAGTATATTGGTTGATGGTCTGCGCTATCATCCTATCATTAGGCATATCCTCTTGGCAGCGAATACAACCAGAAACCTCGACGGTATTCCTGGCTGGCACCGGTGGCGTGCCAGGCGGAAGGGAAGCTGGCATCTGGATCAAGAATAATGTACCCGCCCAAGCCCGCATTATGACCATCGGACCATCGATGGCTAATATTATCGAGTTTTATGGCGCTCGTCTGTCATACGGGCTCGCAGTCAGTCCCAACCCGCTACACCGCAACCCATCCTATGACCCGATCAACAATCCTGACCTGCAGATTCGTAATTCTGAGCTTCAATACCTGGTCTGGGATTCGTTTTCGGCATCCCGTTCACAGTTCTTTTCCGACAAGTTAATGGCATATGTCAACAAGTATAACGGTCGTGCCATTCATACCGAAACCATCACGGTGAAAGACACAAACGGCAACTCTATCGTAAAACCAGTCATTATTGTTTATGAGGTCTACCCATGAAACGGCGTATCTTTATTGCTACTATATTGATAACTCTCCTGATCGGTGTCCCATTCTCGCCTGCCCAGGCAGCTTCAAACACTTCAGACCATCAGACCTCAACGCCCATACAACACTTTTTAGTCTTGATGCAGGAGAACCACAGTTTTGATAACTATTTCGGCACATATCCGGGTGCAAATGGTATCCCAGCCGGCACAAAAATGCCGGTCGATCCCAATAATCCAGCAGCAGGATATGTAGAACCATGGCACATTGGCGATGCCACCATATCCGATCTCAGTCATAGCGCAGCCGCTTATCGTGACCAATATAACCAAGGCAAGATGGATGGGTTTGTTTCAGCTTTAAACGCCCGCAACCAGGACGGCAAGCTGGCTATGGGTTATTACGATGACCGTGACATCCCCTATTACTGGAACCTGGCTGATAATTATGTGCTCTTCGACCAGCTCTTCAGCTCAGCCTCGGATGGTAGCTTTTCCAACCACATGTATTGGGTGGCTGGTATCTCATCAGTTGTTCCAAAAGGGGTGCAGCTATCGGATGTGCTGGCAAACACGCCAACAATTTTCGACCGCCTTCAAGCAGCCGGGGTATCGTGGAAATTCTACGTCCAGAACTACGATTCAACCATCACCTACCGCGATATTGGCACGAGCGGTAACCGGGCCTCTCAGGTTATTTGGGTGCCTCTGCTCAACATTGACCGTTTTATCGATGATCCGACTTTATCGAGCCATATTGTCGACTTGAGCCAGTATTTCATCGATTTACAGAATGGAACGCTGCCGGCAGTATCCTACATCGTCCCATCAGGTGCCAGTGAACACCCCCCAAGCAGCCTGATGAGCGGTCAGCGTTTTGTTAAGAATATTATCCAGGAGCTGATGCGTTCCACTTCCTGGGATAGTTCAGCCTTTATGCTGGCCTATGATGATTGGGGTGGCTGGTATGACCACGTGCCCCCCATCCAGGTCGACAAATATGGTTATGGGCCGCGCGTACCTGCACTCCTGATCAGCCCATATGCCAAAACTGGCTACATCGATCACACCGTCCTGGATTTTACTTCTATGCTCAAGTTTGTCGAACAAAACTGGAACCTCGCCCCGCTGGCTGAGCGCGATGCCAATGCCAATAATATCCTTTCGGCCTTTGATTTCAACCAGTCACCGCGCTTGCCAATATTTTTCCCTCTCACCCGGATCACCGTAGCCCCGGCTAAAAATGATCCTTCCAAGGTGATTTACGTCGGGTACGGGGCGGGTTTGGCTCTGGCTATATCCTTCATTGGCCTGGCTAATTTTTTCTCCCGCCGTGCGAAAGCGAGAGACATACAGGAGCACACAAAATGAGCAAGCGCTTACCGATTGCATTATTCGTGGTTTCAGTGTTGTTCATGGGGCTTGGATTGGGATTGGTTGCACCCGTCCTATCAAGTATGACCAGGCAGGGTAAAATCGTGCCCTCTCTCACTACCAGGATTAATTTGGGTCTGCCTGGAACAGGCAGTAATTCAACATTACAGGCAAGCATTAATAAGTCATTCCTACAAGGAAATGGTTTGCTTAGTGGCTTTTTAGTTGCCACCCACATATTTACTCCTTCATCAACCTTGCTGGATGTAAAAGTTCCTGACGCGGTCGCGATTAACCTGGCAGAGGCAGGAAGTTTTAACCTCTCGGAACCAATCCTCCTGGCGGGTAGCTTACACAATATATCAACCGGCACCGGGGTGGCAAACAAAATCGTAACCTTTTCTACCAATGGAGTCCACCTGGGGCAGACGCATACCAACGAATTTGGTGCCTTTTCAATCAAGATCAAAAAGGTTCTGCCTGCAGGCACTTACCTGGTCACAGCTACTTTCAAAGGTGCTCACCTGCTTTCACCCGCCACAGCTGCCACCACTTTTGTGATCCTGCCTGCCACAGTCGTCGTCCAAACAGTGCCTGCAACCGCTGGCATCACGTTTAAAATGGATGGTCGGCAGTTTATTTCCGGTGCGGATGGCCTGGCATCTATCAAAATTGGCGAAGCCGGCACCTATCGCCTGGACGTCTTGCTCGATCAATATTCTAACCCTTCCCAAAGGGTTGAGTTTGGACGCTGGACCGGAGAATCCTACGAACCTTTCCGAGATTTTGATGTGCCTACCAAAAGCATAATCAGCGTGGGTTTGAACATCTTCCATAAAGTCAAGTTTAACTTTGTAGATTTGAGTGGTTTCCCAGTTGACCCATCACGTATTACGTCAATCTCTATTCGTAGCATCCAGGGAGATGTCTTCTCCCTCAAGCCTGGTGATAGCCCCTGGTTGCCTGCCAGCCGTACCGCTCACCGTCAGACTGGTCTGGAAAAAACTGAATTGCTTTATTCAATCAACAGCATCATCATTGATGGATCGAATGTGGTCAATTCAGCTCAGCAGCGTTTCTTTGCCCAAACAGATGCTTCCTGGACCATATCGGTGCTGCTTTATTCTCTGCGTGTTACAGCCAAAGATGGTTTATTCGGTGCTCCAGTTGGCACGTCCATCGATGTTGAGTTCCCCAATAAGCAAATAAAGAATTATCCTCTCGATAGTTCCGGTAAGTTAGAGATACATGCCCTGGCACGCGGCATTTACCACATCTCAATAGTCGGTGTCAAAGGGCTGGGTACATCCACGCCAGTGGCTCTGTCCCGCAACCAGGTGGTCAATCTTAATATTGTCACTCCATTAGACCTGGCTTCAGTTGGTTCGGTCTCTGTCGGGTTTGCCTTAGGTCTCATTATTTATGGCCGACCCTGGCTGTTGCAATTCTTACTTGGAAGAAAACGTTCTCCTTCGAGAAAACCGAAATGGACTTCGATCCATGAGAACTAAGACTCAGTCTCTGATTGATGCGATATTAGTTCTGATTGCATTGACTTTACTGACCGTGGCAGTTGTTGCCTTTAACGCGCCTAAACCCAAGATGTCATTTGTCATTCCAAACCAGGGGCCACAACCTACTGCACCCAATCCCGTCCCGATCATGGCTTACTACTACATCTGGTACGACCCCTCTTCCTGGGACCGGGCAAAGATTGACACTCCGTCATTGGGGAAATACTCCAGTGATGACGTCTCGGTGATGCGCCAGCATATCCAGGAAGCCAAGGCAGCCGGCATCCAGGGTTTCATTGTCAGCTGGAAAAGTACGGATGTGCTCAACAGCCGCCTGGCACAGCTCGCAGATGTGGCCCAACAGGAGAACTTCAAGCTGGCAATCATCTACCAGGGGCTGGATTTTTACCGCAACCCATTACCAATTGACCGGGTTGCCAGCGACCTGGATGTATTCATCCAGCGCTTTGCCAGTCTACCCGCCTTTCAGCTCTTCTCAAAACCTCTCGTCATCTGGTCGGGCACCTGGAAGTTCACCCCCCAGGATATCGAACAGGTGACCAAGAGTCGCCGTGGGGCACTGCTAATCCTGGCCTCCGAGCGTAATCTGGCTGGGTATGCACGACTGTCAAGTCTTGTGGACGGTGATGCTTATTACTGGTCATCCGTTAATCCCGCAACCTATCCCGGCTACCAGGATAAGCTTAACCAAATGAGCCAGGCAGTCCATGATAATAATGGTCTGTGGATCGCTCCAGCTGCTCCAGGCTTTGATGCCCGTTTGATCAACGGTACCACGGTCGTCGACCGCTTGAATGGGGACACTTTCCGTACCGAGATCAATGCCGCCATGGCTTCTTCGCCCGATGCAGTTGGAATTATTAGCTGGAACGAATTCAGCGAAAATTCTCACATTGAGCCGTCTCAAAAATATGGCACCCAATACCTGGACATTTTGAGCCAGATTCATAACGCTCCTGTTCCAGATATCGTAGAATTTGACTCGAGCATCCCAGATCACATCTATTCCGAGGTAATTCCTGGGTCACGCCTGGTCGCTCTGGGGGGTCTGGCCGGCCTGATGCTGGTCAGCCTGGTGATCATCGTCCGCCGCAAGTAACTGCTGCTGGCTAAAAAAATAATAGCTTCACACAATTCAACCTAAGGCTCTCAGGTTTACTAACCTGAGGGTAACCCTTTTCCCCTCTAATTAACGTAGCACCTTCCCTGTTCGCATATTTCACGACTTGAGAAATAAAACGAGGTAAAATAACAGCCTGAGTCGGTGTTTATTTAATTATATTGCGCGGAGGACACATGATAAAAATGCTCTCGGGAGATGAAGCCGTAGCACGCGGCGCCTGGGAAGCAGGCGTTGCTGTAGCTTCAGCCTATCCGGGCACCCCCAGCACTGAGATTCTGGAGGACCTGGTGCATTATCCCAATATCTATGCAGAATGGGCACCCAACGAAAAAGTAGCTTTAGATGTGGCCATTGGGGCAGCCTATGCCGGGCGGCGAGCCCTGGCAGCCATGAAGCACGTCGGGCTCAACGTGGCAGCGGACTCCTTTATGTACGCCTCCATGACCGGCATGGAAGCCGGGTTGGTGATCGTCTCTGCGGATGACCCCGCCATGCACTCCAGTCAGAATGAGCAGGATAACCGCACCTTTGCCAAGTTCGCCCGCATCCCCTGCCTGGAACCCAGCGATAGCCAGGAAGCCAAAGATATGACCATCGCCGCCTTTGGGCTGAGCGAACGTTTCGATACTCCCGTCCTGCTGCGCCTGACTACCCGCATCTGCCACTCCACCAGTGCCGTGGAGCTGGGTGAGCGTATCGATGGTACCCCAGAACCCAAACCTTTCCCACGCAATCCCGCCAAATACGTAATGGTGCCTGGTAATGCGGTCAAACGCCACCCAGTCATCGAGCAGCGCATGGTGGATATCGCAAAATTCGCAGAAAACTTCCCCTTCAACCGCATTGAGCCAGGTAACCCTGCCCTTGGCATCCTCACCGCCGGTGTGGCATACCAGTATGCCAAAGAAGTGTTCCCTACTGCTTCCATTTTACATCTGGGCCTCACCTGGCCTCTCCCTGAACAATTGATCCGCCAATTTGCTTCCTCCGTTGAAAAACTCATTGTTATCGAAGAATTGGACCCATTTATCGAGGAAGCCGTGCGCTTGATGGGTATCCCGGTGGAAGGGAAAAGTATTTTCCCGCTGATGGGCGAGCTTGACCCACGCGTGGTGCGCGAATCTGCCATCCAGGCTGGTCTGCTGCCCGCCTCTGCGCATATCCCACTACCCGGGGTTGACGTCGGGCAGTTACCTGCCCGCCCACCGGTGCTTTGCCCCGGCTGCCCCCACCGTGGAGTGTTTTATGTGCTCAATAAGCTCAAAGTGCCGGTCAATGGTGATATCGGCTGCTATACCCTCGGGCTGATCCCACCCCTCAGTGCTATCCATACGTGCGGCTGCATGGGCGCCGGGATTGCAGTGGCGCATGGAGCAATCAAAGCGGGTAGTCCCGAACGGCATGTAGCGGTCATAGGCGATTCGACCTTTTTCCACACCGGTATCCCCGCCCTGATCAACACCGTCTACAACCACAGCCGGGTGATCACCATCATCATGGATAACCGTGTGACCGGGATGACCGGTCACCAGCAGAACCCTGGTACGGGCGTCACCTTGCAGGGTGATGCCACCACTGCTATCGAGCTAGAGCCGCTGGTGCGTGCCCTCGGCATCAAACAGGTCAAGACCGTTCCGGCGTATAACGTGGCAGAGGTCGAATCCACTTTGAAGGAATTCCTGAAGCTGGATGAGCCAGCCGTGCTGATCACCCTCGAGCCGTGTGTGCTTCTACCCGAGGTGCGTAAATCTTGGATTCCCCTGGAAGTTCTGTCAGACAAATGCAATGGCTGTGCCCTGTGCTTCCGCATCGGCTGCCCGGCCATCCTCAAGAGTGACGAGCTGGACGCCCGCCTGCAGCGCCCCAAGGCATTGATTGATGCCACCCTTTGCACGGGCTGCGAGGTATGCGCCCAAATTTGCCCGCGTGACGCGATCACATTCAGAGCCGTCGAGATGAGCGAGGTTTAGCATGAGAGAAACCATCAATTTCCTTCTGGCGGGTGTCGGCGGGCAGGGCACTATCCTCGCCAGTGATGTGTTGGTTAATGTGGGCCTGGCGGTTGGTTACCAGGCTAAACAAGCAGAAGTGCATGGCATGTCACAGCGCGGGGGCAGTGTGACCAGCTTCGTGCGTTGGGGTCGGGTAGTATATTCCCCCCTGGTGGGTGCCGGAGAGGTGGATGTCTTCCTGGCGTTCGAAAAAGCAGAGGCTTTGCGTAACCTGAACCAGCTGCGTAAGGGTGCCCTGGTGTTGGTCAACCTGGCTGCTATTGAGCCGGTGACCGTCACCTCCGGCGGTCAGGCTTATCCCGATGACGCCCACCTGCATCAAAAAATTGACGAAGTGACCCAGGGAGCCATTTTTGTGGATGGTGAAGCCACTGCCCAGGAGTTAGGCAACGTCAAGGCTGCCAATGTGGTCTTGCTGGGGGCACTCTCAGCACAGATGGAACGCGAGCATCTGACTGGACCAGAGTTATCCGCTGAAACCTGGCTGGATGTGATCATCCAAAGGGTGCCGCCCAAATATGTGGAGCTCAACCGTCTGGCTTTCGAAGCCGGGCGCGCAATCGTTAATCGCACGAATTAATCAGCTGAGTGCCCATCGAGTATTTCATCGGAGCTGTATTTGGTGAGAAATTGATTGCTGCGCAAACAATTACTAACAGTTATTCGGCTTGAAAAAGTAAAAGTAAGCATATCCGAAAGCAAGCAGGCCGTAGGTGAGTATATTAAGCGGCCAGCCGAGGAAATTTATATTTCCGCGCAGCTGAATTTCTAACGAAGCCGCCAGGCCAATGATATCCTGGATGAAAAGCGCCAGGGCAATCGCTCTCCGGGTTTGGATCGATTCGCTCCTCCTGCCAAACCACATCAGGGTTGCATAACCCAGGATGGATCCACCTACCAGGCGAGTTACCCAAATGGAGGTATCGTCAGGAACGAGACCGTATAACCGGCCTAGCCAACCGGGAAGCAAAGCACAGGATAAACCAAAGAGAATTGCGATAAAAATATTGATGGTGAAAAGATGTCTCAGCTTCATGGGTTCCTCCTGTATTCGTTAGAATAAATGAAGATTCGAAGATTTTTTATTTTCAAAAGGAGCAAGCTGACTCTAGCCTGCTCCTTTTAGATTTAGCAAGATCACTCCCCCGATGATCAATACAATTCCCATCATTTTAGGAAAATTAAACGATTCGCGAAAAGCCAGGATGCCAATCGCGGCGATCACCGCTGTGCCCAACCCCGACCAGATGGCATAGGCCGTGCTCACCTCAATCTTTTTCAATGCCAGTGCCATGAAGACGAAGCTGATGGCATAAAGGACGAACATCAACACCGAGGGGATGAGCCTGGTTAAGCCTTGTGAGACCTTCATCAAGGTTGTGCCCACCACTTCGGTCAGGATGGCAATCAGCAGGTATACCCAAAATATCATATGGAACCTCCATCTGCAGTGTTAATTTGCCAGGCGATCAGCAAGGTGCTTGCCCTAAGGGTAGATTAAATGCCCATCTCGTATACCCGGTAACGGCGCAGCGGTTTGGCACCTAATTTCAGGATGGCATTGTTCATCGGGTAGTTATCTTCCAAAACGTAATTGATCTCCATGCGGATATTCGGCCTGTAGCAGGCTTCATACAGGGCGCGGTAGATCAGGCTGTCGATACCCATCCCATGATACTGGGGGATCACACCCAGGGCAAACATGCGGTATGAGCTGAGGCGGGGTAATTGCCAAAGCATTTTGATCCAACCCAGTGGGAACAGGCTACCATGCATTCCTTTCAGGATCCGGTTGACGTCTGGGATGGCGATGGCAAACCCGATCGGTTTCCCGGTTTCATCTTCGGCGAACAGCACTGCCTTGGGATGGATGATCGGTTTCAGGTCATGGGCCATGGCGCGCACCTCAGCCTCAGTGACGGGGCTGTAGCCCCAATTATCTACCAGGCTCTGGTTGGAGAGCTCGATGATCGTCTCCACCTCATGGCTGAAATTCTGCATATCCAATTGCCGCACATGCACTTTAGTACGCTCAGCCACCCTGTCCGTCAGGGTGAGGATTCGTTCGGGGATCTGGTAACCTTCGCCTGCATCGATAATATACACCAGCAAATCCTTGACCTTGGTCAATCCATAGGTCGTGAACTGGTCATTGTAATAAGCGGGGTTGTACGGCGCCATAACGATGGGCGAAGGTGTGTAACCCTCCACCACGGAGCCCCATTCCTGCGAGACGAAGCTCCACGGGCCGCGCATGGCTTTCATGCCGTGATTGGTTAGCCAATCGCGGGCAGTATCCAGCAGCAATTTGGATGCCTCGGGATCGTCAGGGCACTCATAGTACCCAAACAAGCCGATCGGCTCGCCCCAGGCTTCGACTGCCAGGCGGTCGAAGAAGGCTGCCACCCGTCCAATGGTTTTCCCAGCCTCTTGCAGCAGGAATAAGTCGTATTCGCAATGCATAAGCAGCGGGTTGCGGATGGGGTCGAACTGCCCGCGTTGTTCATCCCGCAGGGGCGGCACCCACACCGGGTCATCTTTATACAGCTGGTAGGGCAAGTTGATGAATGTTTGCAGGTCTGTTTTAGTTTGCACTCGGGTGACATTCATTGGCTTATCTGATCCCAGTTCGATATTCGTCGGAAACCATGTTCATCCTGTTTTACATTTATAGACCAGTAAAGACCCACGGTTTAGACTTTTTTACTATTTACCAGCCGCCGGAACTCGAGGCTCTTTGCTCCAAAATTGAGCAACAAGCCCACCTCAAGATGATATGCTTCAAGATAATTGATAGCTTGTGCTAGATGTACATCTTCGAGCTTAGTGACAGCTTTCAATTCCACCATCACCTTCTCCTCCACTAAAAAATCAACCCTACGAGTCCCAATTTCTTCCCAAGGCATAGAATATAGGCATTTCAAGCTCTCGTTGAAATGATATTCCCTCTTTTTCCATTTCAATTACCAATGCACGCTGATATATCACCTCTTGAAAACCATTTCCAAGAGCTGAGTGGACCTTCATCCCTGCGCCGATGATTTTACGAGTAATGTCTGAGTAAAGATATGATGTGTCATTCATAAAAACATTGTCTGAGCCTCAGATTTATCAGATTACTAGGTTTACCCAGATAAAAATGCAGTGGATAATTTTATCGGCGAAATCCTATCATCAGCGTCAATCTGTGGTTCAGACTTCACCCAAACCTGACGCAGCGCATGGATAACGACCCACCCCAGAGCTTATCCGCAAAGAAGCTGATGGGATCACCCGTTTGTTTGAGACCCAGGATATACAGCAGGGGCAGGTAGTGTTCAGCAGAATTCACTGCCAACATCGCTGGTTTACCGTATTTTTCATAGTGAATGATCAATTCATGGTCCCCATCCAGGATCCACTGTTTCACTTTTTCGTCATATTCCACCGCCCAATCGAAGGCCGTATCCTCCCACACCATCATGCGCAGGTTGTGCACAATATTGCCGCTGCCAATGATCATCACACCCTCCTGGCGCAGTGGTTGCAGCTCCCTGCCCAGCTGGTAATGGCGAGCGTTCTTACTTTCACGGTCCAGGCTCAGCTGAACTACCGGTACATCTGCCTGGGGGTACATGCGGCACAGCACCGACCATGTGCCATGGTCAAGGCCCCAAGCGTGGTCAGGCATCACCCTGGGTTCGCCCACCAGCTCCATGATCCGGTTCGCCAGCTCTGGCGAACCAGGAGCCGGGTATTGCTTCTCAAATAAGGGGCGTGGGAAGCCGTAGAAATCGTGAATGGTGCGGGGTGCCTCCATCGCAGTCACTTGCGTACCCTGCGTTTCCCAATGGGCAGAAATACACAGGATGGCTTTGGGTTTTGGAATCTGCCTGGCAGCTTCCTCCCAGGCATGGTTGAATTCATTATCTTCGATGGCATTCATCGGGCTGCCGTGCCCGATGAACAAGACCGGCATTTGTGGGTTATCCATTGTCCTCCAAAGGATGTATTACTCGCTTTTGGATGCCTAAATTTACTACTGATAGGCGATAAAGGCAAGAAAGAAACGTAATTAGGCGATCAGGTAATTAGTCAATAAGGCAAACCGGAAATCGGGCACCTGGGTAATCGGGTAATTGGATTACCAGGCGTAAACAAGGGCAATACACTGGTCATATAATAACAAAATAATATCTTATCCAATAACCGTCTGGCTGATATAATCGCCGTCATGACCTCTACCTATAAAATCATCCTCAACCCAACTGCCGGGAATGGTAATGGATTGCATGCCCAACCGCAGATCGAACAGCTTTTTTCCCAGCACAACGTCAGCTACAACCTTGCCCTCACCAAACAACCTGGGCACGGGATCGAATTGACCCGCCAGGCGATCCAGGAAGGCTATGAGGTGATTGTTGCTGCCGGTGGTGATGGCACCGTCAACGAAGTGGTCAATGGGCTGATGCAGGCCAAACTGGTAGGCATGCCCATCCCTCCCCTGGGCGTTCTGAGTGTGGGGCGAGGGAATGATTTTGCAGGCAGTGTGGGTATCCCCACTGAGCTTGAGGCCGGGTTCAAGGCACTTGTGGATGGGAATCGTCGTATAGTCGATATCGGCAGGGTGGTGGGGGGCAGATACCCTGAAGGCAGGTATTTTGCCAACTGCGTGGGGGTGGGTTTTGACGCCATCGTCACCATCGAGGTGCACAAGCTGCCCCGCTGGGGCGGATATGCTGCCTTCATGGCGGCCGTGCTGAAAACAGTTTTTCTTTATAATAAAGCTCCCCTGGCTAAGATAGAATTTGATGGGACGGTAATCACCCAGCGCTCACTGCTGATCTCGATCATGAATGGGCGCCGCCTGGGGGGTGGGTTCCAAATGGCGCCCGCTTCACTTCCGGATGATGGCCTGTTTGACCTGTGCATCGCCGAGCAGATGAGCTCCTTCGAAGTGCTCAAGATGATCCCGCATTTTACCAAAGGGGACCAGGCTACCCAGCCGCAGATAAAAACCGGGCGGGCGGCCAAGATCAGCATCATTGCCCAGGATGGTCCGCTGCCTGCTCAGACGGATGGCGAGATCATCTGCGTGGATGGTTCCCGCCTGGATATTGAAGTCCTACCCCGCCAGCTCGAGATCATCTACCAACCCCAGCCGGCATGAAGACAAACCCTTGAGTGTGACCCTCTCACAACGCTTCCTGATTGGGACATTAACCGGCCTCACCAGCCTGATCTGCCGTATTGATGATGCCGAGCTGAAGAAAGTTCCAGCCCACGGACCACTGATCATCTACATCAACCACGTCAACATCCTCGAAATCCCCATTATTTATACTCACCTTCAACCCCGGCGTTTGCATGGGATGATGCTGGCTGAACGGGAGAAAAACCCGCTGCTGCGCTGGATGATGAAGGTATCGAGACGATCCCGCTCCGCCGCGGCGAAGCCGATGTCATCGCCATCCGCCAGGGATTGAAAGTTCTGGAGAAGGGTGAAATGATCGCCATTGCTCCCGAAGGCACCCGCAGCCACGATGGCAAGTTGCAGGCGGCTCACCCGGGGGTGGTGCTGATGGCACTGCATAGCGGTGCCCCGTTGATCCCGGTGGCATTTTATGGTGCTGAGAAGTACAAAGCCAACCTGCGCAAGTTCAAGCGCACCGATTTCCACCTGCGGGTGGGGAATATCTTCCACCTAGACGCTCACGGTGAGCCGGTCACCCGCCAGGTGCGGGAGAGGATGATGGATGAGCTGATGCTCCAGCTGGCATCCGTCCTCCCGCCCGAATACCGTGGGGTTTATGGGGAACAACCAAATACCCCATTACGCTATATCTCCTTCGGATAATTCCATGCTGGTGATAGGGGCGAAGCAGCAGCTATTTTAACAATATAAGAATAGATGTGTGGCTGCTGCTTCGCCCTTACAAGTCCAACCACGCTATACGATCGTAGAGACGACCTGGTGGGGCGTCTCTACCCTATCCGCTAACCAATACCGTGTGGCATACTCGAAATCCGTTAATCTAATCCGCTTTCTGGTCTCCATTATTAGAAATCTTAAAAAATTCGTCGTTTTCCA
>CAVUOY010000017.1:0-19701 GCA_963743215.1 uncultured Chloroflexia bacterium | reverse complement strand
CCTATCCGCCCTACCTGGTATTCACCAATTTCGCCGGCGCCTCCCCGCGCCTCTTCTGGATGGGTTCGGGCTTTACCCTGGTCTATTCGCTGACCGCGCTCCTGTTGGCCGCGTTGGTCCTGCAATACACGTGGCGGGAGGGACCGGAAACACTAGCCCCGCAAGGCTGGCGCGAGCGATGGCAACGGCAGGGGCGCGGCAAGGAAGCGTGGCGCCGGCGTCTGCGCGCGCGGCTGCTGGCCCGGCAATCCCTTTTGTTGGCTCGCGGCGCGCGACCGCCGTCCGGCGCTATTCGCGCAGGCCTTTCTGGCAGTTGCCGCGCTGCTCTGGCTGGCCGGTTGGGTGGCCGCGGGTGGGCGCTGGCTCAAACCCGCCAATGCGATTGCCAGTTCGATTGTGCTCCACCTGTGCTTCAACTGGATTCTGGCCTACGCGGCCGGCCGGCGCCTGGCCGAAGAACGGCAGAGCGGCGGCTTCGAAGTGTTATTGACCGCGCCCCTTGATCCGGCGGCAATCGTGGACGGCCAGTGCAGGGCCCTGCTGGTCCAATTCAGGACCGTGTGGCTGACCGTGTTTGTGCTGGATGTGGTCCTATGCGCCAGCGGTTTCTGCGGCGCCCGGCTGGAGCCGCGCAGCCGTGGTGATGTACCTGACGGCCTGGGGGCGATGCTCATGTACTGGTTCGCCATCCACCTGGAGACAGCCTCCCGGGCGATGTGGATCAGCGCGTGGACTGGGCCGCCCGGCGTATGCCGCGCTCCAGGCATTACGCGGACTCTCTGGTCCTCTTCTGGGTATGGACCTTGTCGCAGGGAGCAGGCTGGATTTCCGCTGACGGGGCCCGCCAACGTGTTCGTTGTGACTTTCGCAATCGTCCTCTATCTCGCCGCTCTTACTAGCTTCGGCCGGCGGCGCGCCCTGCGCGAGAAACTCGCCCGCGAACTCCGCCTGATCGCCTGCGCCCCGATCCCCTCGCGCGGCGACAAGCGCTTCAAGAAATGGGACCCCGACCTCATCTTCCCTCCCGGTCGCTGGGGCGAACTGCTCTCCTGGCCCGCCGATCCGAAGCGCTCGCGGTCGCGCCGGCACCGGAGTCGGCACCACCAGAGAGTGGCGTAAGCCTCCGGCTTGCGTCGTCCCGGCGAGCCTCCGGCTCGCCGAACGGAGCGTGGAGCTGCATGCCCCGCGCCAACCCGGCGGATTGGCGGGACAATCGCAAGCGCAGCCTTGTTAAGACAACCTCGCTCAGTTAACTCAAGCACCATAGCCGAGGGTATCCCGGCCAAAACAAACTATGAAGATACACACACTCTTTATCACGACCAGCCTGCTGGTAAGCTCGGCCTTGGGCCAGCCATCGACCGCTCCGACCGACCGTTTCCATGGGCGACTGCGGCAGGGCCGGCTCACGTTGAACCGGACAAAGCGCAGGATGCGGCGGTCTACATGATCCCACTGGGGCGACGGCCGTTACGAAGCCCGATTCGTGGCCGACTTTGCCAAACGCGGTCCCTACCTGTTCCGCCTGCGCGGCACGATCCAGGGTGAACGGTTCCGTCTTCATGGACGACATCCCCTTCGACGTGGGCGGGGTCACGGGCACAACGGATCAGGGCGTGGTTCTCGACGCCTCGCTTTGGTCGGGCAACCTCACAGACGGCGCGGCTCGAGGCACGGTGGCCGGGCGGCGGAATGGCCAGTTTGAAACTCAAAAATCGCTTCCGATCTCACACAATGATACTTCTGCCACTCTCGCCAATAAATTATCCAATTGGATGGCAGGCATGGAAAAGTCAAGTAAGCCTTCTTCTTTTTTGATCATCGGTGCGTACGTGGCCTTGGATTCATCTTGCGGGATTGGCATGAGCTTACCGGAGAGATATGAGGCCAGTGATTCTATCAGAAGCTCGGCACCCAGTTCGGATAATTTATTGGCGAGAGTGGCAGAAGTATCATTGTGTGAGATCGGAAGCGATTTTTGACTTAGCAATGCACCTGTGTCAATCCCAGGGTCCATTCGCATGATGGTTACGCCGGTGGTATCATCGCCATTTAGGATAGCAGCTTGTATCGGGGCCGCGCCACGCCAGCGCGGCAATAGCGACGCATGGACGTTGACACAGCCGTACTTAGGAAGATCGAGCACTGTTGGCCGAAGAATCTGCCCAAACGCAGCCACGACGATCAAGTCCGGTGCCCAGCGTTGTAATTGTTCGAGTACCTCTGGCTCGCTAAGCCGGCGAGGTTGGATGACCGGAATATGAATCTCATCAGCCAAATTTTTAATGGGCGGAGCAGTCATCCTTCGCCCGCGTCCTGCGGGACGATCAGGTTGGGTAACAATTCCCACCACCTGATAACCTGCAACTAGATTACGCAGGACTGGAACAGCGAATGCGGGCGAACCCATGAAGACGGTATGAATAGGCATGCTAGTCATCATCATGATTCCGTCTCTGATACCATTTTCATGGTTTGGTTAACCCTTCAACTTTGCCCAGGCTTCATCGTCAACCAAAGTCACCACCCTGAACCCTTCAGCGTACTGCATTTCCTTACCTTTGGCAGCCTCAGCTGCCCATTCTTTAAGCATCGGTTCAGGATCCCAATCCTTGAGCTGGCTCTTATGAGCCCGTAATGCCGCCACCTTGATATCCATCGTGTCTTCTATGTTGATAAATACATCGGCTTTCTCCCACACTGTAGCGTAAACTTTACGCACTTTATGTGCGGTGAGGCCTTCAAGTTCAAACTCTTCGAACAAATTAGGCTGACCAGCTGCCGGGAAGGTGGCATCCAATGCTGCCAATGCAGCCGCACGATGGTCAGGGTGATTGATGTAATCACCCCCTGACCAGACGATGGTTGGATCTCCGGTGACGATTACTTCCGGGCGGTACTTGCGGATCTCACGGACCAGTTTTTTTCGCAGCTCAAGCGTGGCTTGCAGAAGCCCGTCGGGTTCGTGCAAAAATACCACCTGATCAATTCCGGCAATACGGGCAGCTTCGAGAGATTCAGCCTCACGGATATGAGCAGCTTTTTCACGCGTCATACCCGGCTCAGCAATTCCTACGTCACCGCTGGTGCATAGCACATACACCACCCGCGTGCCGAAGCGAGCCCAACGCGCCAGCGTTCCCACACTGGTAAACTCGATATCATCAGGGTGTGCTGCGATAGCCATAGCAGATTCAGGGATGTAGAAGTTTTTCATCATATAGACACACCTATCCGTAAATAATATAAGCGATCATGACTATGAATTATAAAATAAAACCGTGCGCCATGCGCACGGCATTTTAGTGGGGCGAGTGGGACTTGAACCCACAAGGTATCGCTACCGGCAGATTTTAAGTCTGCTGCGTCTGCCAATTCCGCCACCGCCCCGCTGGGATAATTCTACCTGATTTATAAAATCTGACAAGCAAAATGTAAATCGAATTTGAGATGGAAGGTATCGCTATTACTTCGTAAATTTTAAGTCCCCTGTGCGCCTGCCAATTCCGCCACCTCCCCGCTGGGGTAATTCTACCTGATTTGTAAAATCTGACAAGCAAAATGTAAATCCAATTTGAGATGGAAGGTATCGCTATTACTTCGTAAATTTTAAGTCCCCTGTGCGTCTGCCAATTCCGCCACCGCCCCGCAGGGATAATTCTACCTGATTTATAAAATCTGACAAGCAAAATGTAAATCGAATTTGAGATGGAAGGTATCGCTATTACTTACGTAAATATTAAGTCCCCTGTGCGTCTGCAAATGTAGAACGTTAATTCTGACAGGGCGACTGGGACTTGAACCATGCTGGGTGGTGTAATCACGATGCAATATTATCTCCTTTGCTTTTACTCATTCAGCAACATCTTTGTGTTTGCAAATTACCCAGGATTATTTATCGATCCTTATGTTTAATGCGCTTTATCCCTATAATAATAAACGGAGTTCCAATGGCTAAGAATCCTATACTAATCAAAGGTAGAAGCACAGGTGAGAAGGGCTCTTTTAATTCAGGTGGAGCCGTAATATCGATGATGGCAGCAAAAAGAAAGTATATGCCCACAAATATAAACAGCCCTCCAGCCCAGGATAAAACCCAGCCCCAAACATGAGGTGCTTTTTTATTAATGACATTATTATCATTGATCATTTTATGCTGCTCCACAAACAGTTAATTATTAACCCATCGAACACATTCCCCTAAGAGAACCATTCTGTGGGGTGAGTGGGACTTGAACCCACAAGGTATCGCTATTGCTGCCACTGGTGATTTTAACTCCCTTGTGCGTCTGTCAATTCCGCCACCGCCCCGCAGGGACAATTTTACCTGAATTATCGAATTAGATAAGAAATAATATTGGAACTCACAGACTCAAGATCTTGTCAGGCCGTCGTGATTTTTAGTCCATTATGCGTTTGCCGATTCCACCACCGCCTCGCATAAATAATTTAACCTAGTTTAAGTAGAGTTCAAGAAGTCGTAGATGACCGTTTACACCATTTGGCGTAGCGCGAATGAAAATGCACGAATGGATTTGACAGGCGGACATACTCTTGCGAGTGAGCTAATGCAGCTCTTAAGCTCGCAGCATCATGAAAATCAGGCAGGGTCAGCGTGGATGTACCCACCTCACCCGTGCTATGGGAATCTGATCCTACCGTACCCAGCAGATGGTGCTGCTGTGCGAAATTCCTTGCCAGTGTATTGGACTGCGGGTTCAGGCAGCGTGAATTAAATACCTCGATCGCATCGATGCTGGGTAGGATCTCAAGTAAATCTGCTTCTTCCCAGTGCCCCTGGCGGATAAAATCAAAGGGGTGGGAGACGGAGATAAATGCATCTTGTGAACGTAGCAGCTCGATGGCTTTCAAGGCGGGAAGACCAGCTGGGATCAGTTCTTTTACGAATATCGCAAGCAGCTCACCTTGCTGGGTCATAATCTCTTCACCGACGATGAAAAGCTTTGCATCGATATCGTGGGCTAAGATGGCTCCTTGGATGTTGTTATGGTCGGTAATCACCAAATGTTGTATCGATTTTTTCTGGCAAGTCAGTTGCAATGCCTGCAGCGTAACCAACGAATCCTTGGAATAGCAGGAATGGCAATGGAATTCAGCTTTGATCATCTCAGGTGGTGGCATGGTTGATAATTATCAGGCTTTGATATTGGTCAGTTCTTTTTTCGGTGAAAATGCCTGAGTAAGCTAATTGTGAGAAGCGCCAGGAAGATACCTATGACCGCACCGGCTTTGAGGATAGTCTTCGGCTCTATTCCAGGCATAACCACCTGACCATCCCCATAAGATTGGAACAACTTCCCCCATTTTGTCTGCAGTGCAGCTTCAACCCGCTTGCGACCGATAAATGGGTACCAGTAAACATTATGGTAAAAATTACTGGCAAAATATGCCCAGGGTACCAGTGGACTGCGCAGGAGCGGTTTTTCAAACGAATGCAGCCAGCCATGATAGATCATTTTCTGTCCGCGACTGGCGAAAGTATCTTCCTGAACGAAACCCCAATTAGATGAAGCGAGATCAGGCTCACCAACGATTTCTATATGGTTCGGATCACCAATACCCATCTCTTTCTCATGGGCAAGACGGATGAAGGGGATGCTTAAAGGATCGAAGCCTTGCAACTTTGCGCTAACTGCATCTATCGCTACCTGGTCAGCTGAAGCCAGCAGGACGTCGGTTTCATGCCAGCGCATGGCACGAGGGCCTGGCCCATCCCCCGAGAAGGTTCCATCCATCACCGCGAAGATGCCAGGGTGAATGTCCTGCTGAATTTGCAGCAAATCCACTAATGTCTGGTGGATCAAACCGTGCGTCCAATGCCGATTGCGGCCTAACAAGCCCCCAAAGGCATTTTTCATCGCACCCGTGATGGTGGTGAAGACATGCGTCTTGACTGTGGGTAAATGAATGATATTCATACCGATCATCGGCTCGGGGATGAAAAGACCTTTCGGGAAAATCTGGTTTAAAACCAGGAAGGGAGATTTAGGGTGATATTCTACCCATTTTACGTTGGGGTCATAGGTGTAGATACAAGGCAGGTTGTATTGGTCAGTGATCAGCTTGTGCTTGTTGTTTATCTCCGCATGAGCTGTGTTTACCACTACCGTATCGTTGTGAACGGCTACCAGATCGAGATAACCAGCCTTATTCAATGTACGGATGACCCCCTCGATCTGCCAGGGAGTGGAAGAGCACGCCGGGTACCAGGTCTGCCAGGAAATGTTTATTTTGAGACCGGTTCGATATTCCCTGGGGAGCACCTGGTCAAATTCAGCCAAATTCATCAATCGCTCAATGTCATCGAGGATAGTGTCTGGCGATGTTTTAATCAGGGCAACCTTACCCTTGCCGGTAAATTTAGTCATCCTCTGCCTCCGCGCAGTGAAGATTGTTTATTTTATCAACGAATCATCCACCGGTGGATACGTATGTCAACCGTAGATGGTATTCATCAAGTATAAACCCGCCGGGTGCTAAGGAAATATGTTGTTTATATGTGGATATGTCATATGATTGGATATTAGTAAATATAAAATATCAAAGTCCAATAATGTCTTTACGGTTTAACGGAATTTCCGGTAAAATAACGTTGATTATCAGACGGAGAGATGATGAATGCTCAATAATTCTATTATCGCCTCGGATATGCCTGTGCTTGTGATCGGCGCTGCCGGTTGGGACATGGTTGGTAGAATAAAATCTGACCTGATATCCCATACCTCCAATCCAGCCCAGATCCGCCTTTCATTTGGAGGTGCTGCCCGGAATGTGGCTGAAAATTTGTTACGCCTGGGTACACCCGTGACCTTATTAACTGTGGTTGGAGATGATACCTCGGGTGAACGCCTGCTTGAGGCAATCGCAGATGCTGGTGCGAATGTGGATGCTGTCCTACGTTCGAGCGAATATCCGACGGGGTCGTACCTGGCTGTAGTCAATGCCAACGGTAAACTTGAGTATGGTTTGGATGATATGAGGATCCTGTCCGAATTATCACCTAAGTATCTACATACGCATGAAGACTTATTTGAGCAATCCTGCTTATTGTTCATCGATACCAATCTGTCAAAGGAAGCCTTGCGAACCATCATGTCGGTTGCTAAACGAGTGCAACTACCCATTTGTGCGGACCCCACATCGGAGCTGCTGGCAGGCAAATTGATCCCGTACTTACCGCGCTTACGGTTGATTGTTCCGAACGGTGGTGAGGCATCGATATTATGTGACCGGAAATCTGGTCCGAATACACGCAAAGAAGCCATTGAAGCTGCCAAGTGCCTGGTGAGCAAAGGGGTAGAGATTGCCATCGTCACCATGGCAGAACTTGGAGTTTGCTACGCCACGTCAGAAACCAGTGGTTATGTACCACCTTTACGCACCAATGTGGTTGATCCAACCGGAGCTGGCGATGCTCTTACGGCAGCGGTATTATTCGGTTTGATGAACCAGATGCCGATCGATGACGCAGTTCGCTTGGGGGTGGCTGCCGAGTCACTTACCCTAACTTACCGTGGAGCGGTAATCCCAGACCTTTCCTTGGAAAAATTATATGACCAACTTGCATAAAGAATACTTTTCGATCCATCCAGAGATTGAGCTGGCGCTCCGCGAAGGGAAACCGATTGTCGCCCTCGAATCAACTGTGATCACCCATGGTCTGCCTTTTCCAGAAAATGAGAAGCTGGCCAAGGACCTCGAAGATGAAGTTCGAAAGAAAGACTGCATCCCAGCCACGATTGCAATCCTGGATGGAATGATCTGTATTGGGCTGGATGAAGGTAAATTAGCTCGTTTGGCACAGACCAAAGGGATGCTGAAAGTCAGCAGCCGCGACATCGCTCCTGCGATAGCAAAGCATAAAAGTGGGGGAACAACCGTAGCTGGAACTTTAGCAATCGCACAAGCAGCGGGGATCAGGGTTTTTGCTACCGGTGGGATAGGTGGAGTTCATCGAGGAGCATCGTTTGATGTGTCTGCAGACCTGGGGCAGCTTGGGCGGTCACAGCTGGTGGTGGTATGTGCTGGGGCAAAGGCTATTTTAGATATTCCCGCCACATTGGAAGTGTTGGAAACAAACGGAGTTCCTGTCATCGGATACAAGACGGATGAATTTCCAGCTTTCTATTCGCTGAGCAGTGGTATCGGGGTAAGTGCACGGGCAGATTCTGCACAAGAGGTGGCAGACTTTGCCAACACTCATTGGAATTTGGGGTTTCAAAGCTCGATCCTGCTGGCAGTTCCACCTCCTGAGGATATTGCCCTTGGAAGAGAGGCAATCGAATCAGTCATCCAAAGCGCATTGGAAGAAGCTCATAAAAAGAATATTCACGGCCAATCAGTGACTCCATTTTTATTAAGCAGGGTCAGCGAGCTGACGGGGGGAGCCAGTTTAAGGGCGAACCTGGGGTTGCTTAAAAATAACGCTCGCGTGGCAGCTGAAATTGCGCCTCATCTTTCAAAAAAGCTATCAACTAGATAATATTGAGATTCCAGAAATTTGGCATGAAAGGCACCGACTTTACTGCGCATAGCCAATCGTAACCAAAATATGGTTATGGGGAAGGCGTGGTAGGTGTATTGGTAAATGTAGGCGCGTGCGTTGCCGACGGGGTGGGGGGTGTATTGGTAAAGGTTGGTGCGTGAGTATAGGATGGCGTAAATGTAGGCGTGCTATAGCGTTGGCTTGGCGTGAAAGTAGCGGAAGGCACGCGGGTATCTGATGGACGAAGCGTTCGAGTAGAAGTGGGTGTATAAGATGAGGTCGCACTTGGGACCGCAGTGGGCGGCTCGCCTTCAACTGTGAACCGACCCGATGTTTTCCAACTTAATCCAACGAAAATCTGGACTTCATATTCACCCACCCGCCACATGGAAGGCTCAGGATTCCAATCCGAATAACCAATGCCACCTGTGCCTCCATCCCAGGGGTCGGTTTCATAATACACCAGCTCATTTCCAAAATACCACAGGGCTGACCATTGAGCGCCGGGTGTCATCTTGTCATAGGTAAACTGTGCGTACAGGTGCCCGACCGGGTTCTGGAAGACTGTCGCCGGGTCGATGGGTACGAAATCCTTATCCAGAGCCTGAGCAAACTGTAAGGGGCTGAACACAGCAGCGGGATTTGGAGTGGTAGTACTTAAGAATTGTTCTTCGACTGCCAAGGGTACATGTGGGGTGGGGGTGATGGTAGGTGTATCTGTAACCGAAGGCGTGGGAGTGATAGTGGGGGTTAGCGTAATGGTGGGAGTCAGGGTGATGGTCGGGGTGGTGGTGACGGTTGGTGTTTGTGAAGGGGTAGCAGTAGGTGGAAAGTAGTGGTATGCGATGGGTTCGGCAAATCGGCGGGTAAGGATCGCCACAAGGATAAATCCGATAGATAGGAATAACATCCTCCAGCCAGTTAACATCCGATCGCGGCGCATGCGAAAGAATTTTAGCGAGCGTGCCTTGCGGATCGAACGAATACCCGCCCAAATCCCATACGCAGCCAGTATGGAGAGTAGTGCGACGAAAGTGATGACCCCGGTGTGGATGTCTATCTTCATAAATTAAAGAGGAAGTTAATGTATTTCTTCCGCCACGGTATTGCGTAATTTACCAATTCCATCAATGGTCACTTCGACAACATCACCTGGATGGAGCGGACTTATCCCAGCGGGAGTACCCGTCATGATAACATCGCCTGCTTCCAGGGTCATGATCGATGAAACAAAGGCTACCAACTGGTCTACATGAAAGATCATATCGTGGGTCGATGCCATCTGGCGAAGCTCGCCATTGACGTGGCAGGTGATCATCGCATCAGCCGGGTTGAACTCCGTCTCGATCCAAGGGCCTAGAGGACAGAATGTATCAAAGCCCTTGCTGCGGGTCCATTGGCCGTCCTTACGCTGAAGATCGCGTGCTGTGACATCATTCCCTACGGTGTAGCCATAGATATAACTGGGTGCATCGGAGGGTTGAATCCAACGTCCACGTTTACCGATAACCACAGCTAATTCAGCCTCATGGTCCACCTGCTGCGATTGAGCAGGCATATAGATAGTCTGGTTAGGGCCAATCACTGAAGAGGGAGGCTTCAGGAACAGAAGAGGTGTTGCAGGTATCTCAGCGTTAGTTTCTTTTATATGTTCCGCGTAATTTCTGCCGACACAAATAATTTTTCCAGGCATGACTGGTGCAAGAAGCTGTACAGAATCGAGCAGAATGTTGGCTTCAGAGCGCTGATATTCTCCAAATGGAGAGCCAACCAGCATCCCGACCAAGGAATTATTTACCCAGCCATACTGAGCTGGCTCGTTTTTGAATTGGTAACGTATGAGGCGCATGGAGATTAATTCAATCTTCTGATTCCTGGATGCGGTTAGCAAGATCGGCAATAGCTTGCTCGGCACCTGAGAAGCGTTGTGAAAATGACCATTGGAGAGCTTCGACGAGGATATAGATGATGGAGCTGATTACAATCATACCACTGGTCGGTGAAGGATGTTCTGAGGCAGCCAACACCACGCTGGCAGAACGGGCAGTTGGCAGTGAAGCAGCACCAACGATGGCAGCGGTAGGAATATCACGCGCTTTAGCTTCAGCCAATGAACGGGCAATGAATGGGGATTGACCAGTGACATCAATCGCCAGCAAGAGATCCTGTGGGGAGGCGGTGTGCACGGTTCGAGCGAAATCGATAACGCCAGGTCGAGCGATATAGATGGGGAACCCACCTTGCTCCAGGAAATAGACCAGGTTATAGGCAGCTGGTTGGGCAGGTGATTCCACCAGCAAAATGATACGGCGTGCTTTACCGATGGCGTTGACTAATTTTTCAATCGAATCTATATCCAGCATAAGGCGCATCTGGTCAAGCTCATGACTCAGGGTAGATAATGCAGATGCCACCACTCCGGGTAAAGAATCAGGGTCTTTGGCGTCTTGTGGATGGTAGAGAATGTTCTGGCGGACTTTATCGCGGATTTCGCGCAGCAGCTCCGGATAGCCTTTATACCCCAGGTGTTGGGAGAACCGAACTACCGTGGCAGCATCCAGATTTAACGCATGGGCAAGCTCGCTGGCAGTCATGAATGAAGCCTGGATGTAGGAATCAAGCAGGAAATCTGCTAATTTGGCGAAGCTTTTCGACATGTTAGGTCGATCACGACGAATGCGTTCTTCGTAAGTCATAATCTTCTCCAAACTTATCATATTTTAATTCAAAGTGTATCATAAACATGGGGAAAAATGCAAACGAATTTGCGGAATTTTGGAGGAATGAGTATTCGGGCTGCAGAAAAACTAAGGTATAATCAGCCCGTCGGGCGGATAGTTCAGTTGGTTAGAACGCCTCTCTTACACAGAGGAGGTCGTAGGTTCGAGTCCTATTCCGCCCACACAGGAACCCCCAGAAATGGGGAGTTTTGTTTATGTGGAGGAAGTGGTGGCAGACTTTGGAGAAGCATGGGTCGAGGGGAATAATTATAAATATGATGATGCTCCTTATTCGATATGGGAAAAAACGAAGAGGAACGAAGCCGATTTTTCCAGGTAATTGTTTCTGACAAAAAAATAAATAGAAACAATTCAGAGTATTAATGTACGTGGTCATAAAAAGAGGGTTGAATGAGGGGAATTGACATGATTAACCAATATTAACATAGCACAAATGTTCTAATGTGTCAAGGGGCAGTTTCATGGATTTTGAGGTCTGAAATCCTCTGTTGATGAAAGATCACCAAAAGGGGAAGCAACTATCCATTCCAGAGGTGTTGGGACGGTGCCCTACAGGGTCATCGATACCTGGGGGGAGTATTCAATTGTAGTATATACCCCCTTTGTTCACTTATGGTCTTCTTACCCCCTCTATATAACCAGCTATCAAACGAGCAGGGAATAGGAGTTGAAACCCTATTCACATGAATAGGCTCAAATCTGAGATCTACCGCATTACAACTAAGCAATTTATGGGTAATAATCGAAGTCTTCTGGAACGTGAAGACAAAGCGCATGATATTATTCCATTTTGGTATAAAATAAAGTGAGATTGCAGTATAGCAAGAGTCCGTAGAATCTATAGTTTGACCACCAAGCACAACAAAAATACAGAAGAAATAGCGGCTTTGCTGTTAGGTGATCGTAGTACTTGAAAACGATCTCAACCGAATTGTTAGGAGTTCTTTCTCATGCAACCACAGCCTGTTTCAGAACAAGATATACAACCGCATACTATTTGGCAATCAATCATATTGCATTTATTTCCGGGTGTATTGCTCCTCGTTTTCTTTGTAATGGCTGTACCCTTTGTTGATCGCTTGGGTCTTCCCCTCCGCTTTGCAGCCATGCTGGGCGTATCCTTGATTCTTATCCCATTCGAACTGGGAGTCCTTTTCTATGAGGGAAAGAAACGAAATGGCAGGTTCTCGCTAAGAGGGGTCGTTGTTTATCGAGAAAGGATCCACCTGTGGCAATATTTCCTCTGGGTTCCCCTGCTTGTCGTTTGGTCAAGTATTTGGGCTTTACTATTATCCCCATTAGGAGATCTCCTTAGTAAAACGGTGTTCTCCTGGCTACCCGCCTGGTTTTTATACTCGGACAACGGTGTAAACTCAAGGATCATCCTTGTTGTAATGGTGTTAGTATATGGAATAACGAATGTTTCAGCAGCCATAGTGGAGGAACTCTATTTCCGCGGGTATCTAATGCCGAGGCTCTCTAGCTTAAAAGGTTGGTCGCCGTTGGTCAATACTGTCCTTTTTGCGTTGCAGCATTTCCTTACACCCTGGCAGCAGCCTTTCATAATACTGGGAGTGCTTCCACAGGCATATCTCGTTTATAAAAAGCGCAACATCTATCTGGGCATCCTGGCCCATAGCATACTTAATCTGCTATCAACGATATTATTGATCATGTCGGTTTTTGGTTGATAAGAGGTGGCCTAATACCGGCACCACCTGACCTCCTTCGGCGAGGGTATGCGCATGGCTTTACGCGGAGTGGAATATAAGCGACACAATTTAACATGAGTCCGTAGAATCAATAGTTAGCCGCGCTATTACGACTGGACAGCTACGCTATTCCAGTCGGATGAATGAAACGAAGTTGGAAGAATAGTGAGGAATATGGTGATGGCCATCATTGATAATACGATATTGTGGCGCCAGTTTGGAGCAGCAATCGACATGTTAAGCGACACTCTGCAAGATTGTCTCGTCAAGGTATGGAATTCGTAACCACATAAACCCGAAAACAAGGAGCAACAATGAGCATGAAACCATTTACCGATCTCCAAGTGGGCATTAGCGGACTCAAGCCAGGCGGATGGACCCAACCAGGCCTTGGTTTCTGGATGCGTGCCAGCGACCAGGCTTTTCTTTTCCAGCGCGGCATCCCGAACATGACAGCCGAACAAATCAAGGTGGGTTTGCTCCCAATGTACGACCTGCCCAAGCTGCGAGAACGAACGGAGCGGTATATGACGGCTGCTTTCCCGTGGGACCTCTATCACGTGGAAACCAAGGGACCGGCTGATGAGCCATTTATCATCGACGCCGCCTTGGCGCAGGTTGGGAAATGGGCATTTATAGTCCTAGTAGCTGGTAATGCCGCTGCATCCCAGGACCTACACGAGAAAGTCTTCCTGCCCGCCCTGGAGGCCCTGGCACCAGTATATACTGGAGCGGAGGCGGCGCGCGTCGCGAAGGAACGGGCGAAAAAGTATGCTGATACAGTTCGGGATGTCCGGGATGCCATGAAGTCTGGCCTGACCGTGGAAACAGATTGGGTTTCGGACCAGATGAAGGGTCTGGTTATGCCCCCCTCACAAAAGGCCTGTGACCCAGTCTGCGAACTGATCCCCCTCCCCAAACCAGATCCATCCATCTTGAAAAAGCCCGACCTGCTAGCCTGCATCGGCGACCGGAAAAGCCGGCGAAAATATTCCGCAGCGAACCTGACGCTTGACGAGCTGGCCTATCTGCTTTGGGCCACCCAGGGCGTGCGGATGGCGCTCTCCTCAGGGCGCCATTACCGGACGGTCCCCTCAGCTGGCTCGCGCCATTCCTTCGAGACCTACCTTGTTATCCAGCATGTGGAAGGGCTGAAGACTGGCGTCTACCGTTACCTGCCGTTCGACCACCAGCTAGCCTATCTCTTTACAGCGGAAAACCTGCCGGAAAAGATGACCGCCCTGGCTTCCGATCAACCCTTTGTGGGGAATTCAGCGGTCTGCTTCATCTGGAGTTCGATCCCTTACCGGATGGAATGGCGTTATGGTCTCGGGTCGGAGAGGGTGATCCTGATGGACGTGGGGCATGTCTGCCAAAATCTGTACCTGGCTGCAGAGTCGATTGGTTGCGGCACGTGCGGCGTCGCTGCTTATGAACAGGATGAACTGGATCAGTTCCTTGGCCTGGATGGCAAGGATGAATTCGTGATCTACCTGGCTCCGGTTGGGAAAGTAGAGGGAGAGCAAGAGGAATGACAAGCGAGCGCCACTGAGCGTGTCAGGCTAAAAAAGGCAATGATTTTACCACGGCAGCCTGCATCGTAGCCTACCCACACTCCCAAGGTGTCCAGGCGGTGCCCTAAAGGGTCACCGACTCGAGGGGAACTTATTCAATTGTTGATACCCCCATGTTCACTTATGGTTTTCTTGCCCCCTCTATATAACCAGCTTTCAAACGAGCAGGGGGAAAATAGTTGAAAACCTTTTTATATGGGTCGTCAAACGCAAGATAATGCTTCCGTCAAAATTGGTAAGAAATAATTCTAGATTATAGATAGAACTCAAATCCTAGCCAGGGAGCATTTATGAAATACGGTGCGCATAATAATATCCAGGAAAAAGTTACATCAATCATTCAGGTGACGTAATGTAGCTAGTCAAGCTCAATGTAATCTTGCCATCGGAGATGGCTTCTGTTCTTACACCAGAGTCAGTGGAGCATTTGAAGCTCAAAATCGGTGCTCAAGTCACATTAATGATCAAAGCTGTTCATGTATTGCCAGTAAAGGACGATTGATACGAAAGCTGTACCAACTTCTGAAATAGAATGAAACTTGCCTACAGAGGTCTGACGCATTGATGTAGTTGTATGCCTATGATCCAAAATAATGGTAGTTGTTTTGTCGTATGTTATAATTTTCACATTGTATCTAAATACTCCGTCTAAGAGAGGGTCACATGGCGCGGATAACTTTTTCCATTAGTTTGGCAATTCTTTTGGTGTTCGGTTTAGTAATCTGCCTTTCTCCCAATTCTATCCAAGCAGCGGAACAGTTTGAGCATGGGTCGGATGTGCAGCTGAATAGTGAAGGGGATGAATGGGTGGCGGTGAACCCGCAAAAGGCAGCACCTACGCCGCTCACGCCAGATGTAACAATTCAAAATGAAAGCGAGGAGCTGCCATTGTTGGTACCGATGACCGTGGTACCAGGGTTGGAAGTAGCGCTTGGGTTGGCACTGGACCAGGCTCGGCAAGCGGGACCGGAGACAGTGCTGGCATTCGTGGCCAGCCAGTCAGACCCCAGCCTGCCACTGTTAGAAGAAGCTGTAGCAGATGCGCAGAATGAGCTAGACGCGAGGCGAACGCCTGCTATAGAAAGACCAAACGCTGCCAACTGGATTGCGGTGAACAATGGCCCGTGTGTTTATTCTTCGATTCAAACTGCGATTAATGCAGCCGCGAGCGGAGATACACTGAAGACAGCCAGTGGCACGTACATAGAGAGTTTCGATGTTACTGGGGGAAAGATATTGACAATTATCGGTGGCTATGATGCGAACTGCACCAGCCCCATCCCAGGAGCAATTACGGAAATCCATGCCAGCGCGGTAGGCAGTGTCGTCGATTTATCTTGAGGCAGCACCCTCACAATGCGTAATCTTGACCTTTCAGGGGGGACCTCCTTTGGAGCTGGGGTCGATTTACTGGGCAGTTCGAAGGTGACACTGGACAACACGGATGTTCACGATAATGGGGGTGCAAATGGTGGGGGTTTATATATTGGGGGCGGTAGCATTTTAACCTATACTAACGGTGCTAGTATTTATGATAATACAGCCAGCGCAGGTGGCGCGGCTATAGTTTACGGCAACCTGTTTGGATACATGACAAATTCTGATATTTATGGGAACAGTTCGACAACTAATGGAGGCGGTCTGTATATCTCTGGCGGTACGGTGGCATTGGATAATTCGGATGTGGTGTCCAACACAGCTACTGGAGCAGGTGGAGGCATTTATTTAGTTAACGGTATCTTGAAATTGTCGAATTCGGTCTTTGTAGGAGAGACAGCACCATGCTGCCAGAGCGCGGCGAATGGTGGTGGGATCTATGCCAGTGGAGGCCAGATTTTCATGACAAACGGCTCAACTGTGATGAACAATACTGCGATAAACAATGGCGGTGGGCTGTACCTAGTGAACGGCAGTCAGCTAATGGTGACAAACAGCCAAGTAGGACATGCAGCTCGACCAATCGCGGGCAACGATGCAGTATATGGAGCTGGGATGTATGTGGATAGCAGCCAGGTGACCTTCAATGGAAAGATAATAAACAATATCGCCACGAATTCAGGCGCTGGAATTTACGCAACGAATAGTACGATCACGATGACACTATCTACGGTGGGTGGCTTGAGCGTCAATGAACCCAACCGGATCGGACCCAGCGGATTGAATGGGGGAGGCATTTACCTGATCAATAACACGCACGCCCTGCTGAATCAGACGGACATCTTTAGCAACACGCTGACGAATCCTAACACAGGTTACGGTGGCGGGATTTACATTCGTGAAGGCAGCATACTGACGATGACCAACAGCCGGGTTGAAGAACACAAGCTGCCTTCAGCCGTTGATGGGCGTGGGGCAGGATTCTATATTTATAATGCGACGGTCACAATGAGCAATACGGTGGTGGCCAACAATACGGCAGCAAACTTCGCCGGTGGCGTACGCATGTTTGGTAACAGCACCTTGAATATCTTGGATGGGTCACTGTTTAACAATAATAAGGCTTTAGCCGGCAATGGAGGTGGAATCGCAGCGACGAATATTCCTGATATCAATGTAGAGGATTCGATTTTCCAACAAAACCATGCCAGTGGAAGTGGCGGAGCGGTTTATTTAGATGCAGGCACGCTATCATTCGTTGGTGCCTGGGGTGTGAGCGCTAATGATGCCAATGGAAATGGCGGTGGGCTGGCAGTTGTGGGGAGCGGGGATGCGAGGTTTTCGGCAACGAAAGGTCCTGGGATTATTTTAATTTCGGATAACCATTCCGGTGGCCATGGTGGTGCATTGTATCTCGGAAATAGCTCCACGATGGCACTCTACGCAACAAGTGGTTACCCGCTGGCGATACAGTCGAACACTGCTGGTCTAGACGGCGGTGCGGTGTATGCCAATGGGGGAGGGTTTTTCGATATATATGGTGACGTGAGGGTTAATAATAACAGTGCGCTGGGGAACGGTGGGGCGTTCTATCTGAGCGGCGGGTCGAGAATCTGGATGGATGACTATTTTACCATCCAACCGTCCCTGGATGGTAATGGTGCCGCAAACGGCGGAGCGATTTATGCGCTAAACAGCCCGCGCGTGGAATGCGATGGCACACTGTTTGGCAGCAGTGGGAGCGGTAATATTGCCACAGCTGGTAGCGGAGGAGCTCTCTATTTGGATAGCAGCACCTTCTCAGCAGATAATTGTGTATTCAATGGTAATCAGGCGATGGCTGGCAACGGCGGGGCTATTGCAGCGCTTGCTTCAACAGTAAGCGTGAATGCCTCATATCCGCCTTCGACTGCGGAGATTGCCCAGCAGTCCCCTATCATAGAACGGAATGTCCTGAATGCACCGCTTGCATCGGTTTGTGATCCAGCTACACGGGATTGCAGTCGAATGGTACTAAATACTGCCAGTGGAGATGGTGGAGCACTCTACGCCACCACCAGCGACGTTACTGTGGGGAAAACGATCTTTGATCAAAATACTGCGAACCGCGGCGGAGCAATCTACCTAGAAGGCGCTGGTGCAGTCAGTGAGATCACTAATGTGTTGTTAGCGAAAAACACCAGCTTCCAGCTCTACGGTGCAGGAATTCGTGCCACCAATGGTGGAACGATTACGATACGCCATGCTACGCTGGCGCATAATACCGGCGGAGCAGGTTTCTCACTGGGAAACAGTGTAGCGAATGTTTACAACACAATTATCTGGGGGAATACGGAGGCATCGTTTACTCCGCTGGCTGTTGCGGAGTGCAATATAGATCAGGGTGGCACAGCCGGACCAGCGGTTGATCCGCAGTTCTTATCTACAACAGCTGGCATATTCAGACCAATTAATAGCTCTCCAGCGATCGATGCGTGTACAACTGGTTTGCCAGATGATCTACTGGGCACTCCACGCCCGATTGGACCTCTGTTTGATATGGGCGCGTACGAGGGGTTACTACCCATAATTTTCATGCCAATTGTTGTGCGATAGAGAAGAAGGGAATTACGCTAATCATCTCGAATAGAGCCTTTTTTTGAGTAGGAGAGTTACTTAAGTATTATATAAAATTAAAATTCATCGCTATTCGGTAATTTGGGAATCATAGCTCCAATTTAATAGATTATGCTTTAGACGTATAACTTTGCGTCCTCAGTTTTCACTGATTTTACCTGCTCGATTGTCTGGCAATCTTGACCAGTAAAGCAAACCGGGCGAGTGGCGTATACCTTTCAAAATCCGGATGTGTTATTTTTGAGCCAGAGAGGGTGACAGGTCGTCTTTCCTTGCTTCATACTGGGTGTCGTTGTTACTTCATTGAATTGCTTCGTAGGTTGTATGCTTATAGTTTCTAAATATTAACAGGACTGCCTATTCGGTGTGCCTGGGCAATATCATAAGAGTTTGCTCCATATTTCATCGCAACCCTTGCATATCAGCTCACCTATAACAACCCGATGCCTACAAATTGACGCGTCTTTACCACCAGAGTCTGGCTTCTTGAATATCTCAATATATCAGCTTTCAAACGAGCATGGGGGAATATCGTTGAAACATTTTCAACCTGAAATATTTATATATAAGAAATCCCCATCTAAAATCAACTACTTCAAGAATCCTTGTAGAAATATGTAATCGCAAGGCTAAATCACATCTCATTGCGCCCAACCACAGGCAATCAATGAGTCGGAATTGTAGAACACCCATTCTTGAGCGATTTTTTGCTGACTTTCATCGGGTTCCAACAAGACCAGCATGTTGACATCGCAGGATTGTCCGCTTGGGTCAGAGACGCTCGCTGTATAAATCCCTCCTCTTTTGATCACCTCGGAAATTCACCAAACGTTTCTAATAATGTCAGGTGAACGCCAGGAAACCATGCGAAAAAGTGGGTGGCGAACTCTTTTACGGCAGCGCTTCCCTGTTGGTTTTCCCCAAAAAGAGAGTCTTATTCGAGCAACCTTCGGGTTATACAAGCTGGCGACTGCTTCTGAGTCGCCTGAAGACCAGGCATCTGCATAATCTTGCAATAGTTTTCGGTCGAATGGCTTATTTCCCGCAGAGAAAACTTCCTCATCATAAAATAACCACCAATAGGAGAATTTTCCATCACGAAGTGTCATCCACATGTAATTTTTGAGCGGATGGTCGTTGCTGAAGACGATTTCTATGTTATCATCTGGCGTCCA
>CAVUOY010000016.1:0-19248 GCA_963743215.1 uncultured Chloroflexia bacterium | reverse complement strand
TCCAAAAGGGCGAGCAAAAGTAAAGCATAAATCAAAGTAGACCGTAATATGGAATACGTTTCCAGCGTATTCCGTAATTGTGCAATCATTTAATCATAAATGAGACGAGTTTTTTATCGTTAAATCCATGCATGCCGTTCTAAATGCCGAATCTGACACTAGTGTAGCCATTGAGCAGGCGACCTTCCGCGACCTGGGTGGCCTGCGGCGCCTGGAACAAATCTCCTTCCCCAAGGATGCCTGGCCGCTGTTGGACCTTATCGGTGTGTTGACGTTTGGGGGAGTGGTGCGCTTGAAGGCGGTGTGCGATCAGCAGATGGTGGGGTTTATCGCCGGGGATGTACGCCGGATGGAAGGCGTGGCATGGATCGCAACCGTGGCTGTGTTGCCTGAATATCGAGGCAGGGGGATCGGGGCAGCCCTCTTGCAGGCCTGTGAAGCGCGCATCCCGGTGAATAAGATCAGGCTGTGCGTGCGCCCATCTAATGATGGGGCTATCCGGCTTTACGAGCGGTTCGGGTATTCAAAGGTGGGGGAGTGGAGCCGCTATTATCAGGATGGCGAATCAGCCCTGGTGATGGAGAAGCAAAAGTAGGGTATTGGCTGTATCAACCAGCCTTCAGGGTGAAAAAGCCTTTGTAGTCGTGATCAGCCTGCCCCCGCTGCACCTGAAGGGGGTTGATCACGGCAAAATAAACCATCCACAAGCGAGCGTTCACAGACCGCCATCATCGACGGCGGCTACAGATCAAATCCCCTTTGACGATTGAGAATAATCAGATAGCGGATTGAATTGGGCTATAATAAGCGCATGCATGTTTCTGAATCCAGCCAACCGATCAACAAGCTGAGCGGGTTGAAGCGGCTGGCAAATATCCTGGCTGACCAGCAAATCATCGCAGTGGATACCGAGTCTAACAGCTTGTACGCATACCGCGAGCAAGTTTGCATGATCCAGTTCTCCGCCTCTGAAGCCGATTACCTGGTGGACCCCATGGAGCTGCCGGACCTTTCGCCACTCGGTCCGATCTTCGCTAACCCCAAGATCGAAAAGACATTTCACGCCGCCGAATATGACCTGCTGTGCCTTAAGCGGGATTTTGGATTCAGCTTTGCCAACCTGTTCGATACCATGCTGGCAGCCCGCATCCTGGGGCGTAAGGAAGTGGGATTGGGATCGATCCTCGAAGCGGAGTTCAATATTCAGGTGGATAAACGCCACCAGCGCGCGAATTGGGGACAACGACCCTTACCTGGTTTTCTGCTGGACTATGCCCGCCAAGATACGCACTACCTGATCGCATTACGTGAAATGCTGGCACAGCAACTAAATGAAAAAGGGTTAATGGCATTGGCGCAGGAGGATTTTCGCCGCCTGTGCAAGGTGGAAGCCAATCCTGAAAATGGGAAGAATGCGTGCTGGCGGGTGAACGGCGCTCACCAGCTCTCGCCCCAACAGGCAGCCGTGCTGCAGGAATTGTGCAAATACCGGGACGAAGCTGCCCGGCAAATGAACCGCCCATTATTCAAGGTGATCAGCGATCATACGCTATATGCCATCGCCAGCAGCTTGCCGCAAAGCCTGGATGATCTACAGGTATTGCCTGGGATGACCAATCACCAGATGTCGCGGCATGGGAGAGCCCTCCTGCAGGCTGTTCAGCGGGGTTTGCAGGCTAAACCGGTCCACCGCCCACGCAATCCGCGCCCGGATGAACAGTATATGGCGCGGATTGAGGGGTTGAAGCAGTGGCGTAAGCTGAAAGCCAGGGAGCTGGAGGTCGAGTCAGATATCATCTTGCCGCGCGACCTGTTAAGCCTGCTGGCAGCCAAGAACCCACTGGAGAAAGCAGGTCTGTCTGAGTGCCTGCAGGATGTTCCGTGGCGGCAGGAGCGCTATGGGGAGGAAATTTTGAACACGCTGAGGAAGGTGGAGGGGGTTAGAACGTTAGCACGTTAGCACGTTGGAAGGTTAGAACGTTCATCGATCAACAAACCATTATAACGACTTCGGCTTCCGGTGTAGGGGTACCTGTAGGGGCGCAAGGTTTCCGGTCAATAGCAGAACGTCCTCGTTCCGCACATACAGGTGGGTCATCAGGGCGGACGCGATAAGCCCCTACAATTCGGGGATTTTGGATGGGCGTAATTGGTCTTCCTGCCATTTCTGTGGATTGGTATCGATATAATCCCAGATGGTCTTAAGATCCTGGTCATCTCGAATGATATGGTCATAATAATTTTGCTGCCATATTCCGGACATATTTAATTCACGACCGGCCTGGGAAGTGACCGCGGATTTAAACCCTGCAACGAACGATGATAACGACCTCGGTTTCCGGCGTAGGGAACCCTGTAGGGGCGCAAGGCTTCCGGTCAAGAGCAGACCGGACTAGTCGCGCCCCATTCAATCGACGAAGGGCGGACGCCGTCCGCCCCTACGATGAGAGAATCTCTTTCCACCCCTACAATCCAAACAATGCCATGGAGATGATTGGGCATGATCACGAATTCATCATCGTAGATGATAATTTCTTTCCGGATGTTATTCGAATGGATCCATTCAGCGGATACGAGTTGCCCGAGGTTGGACAGTTGCATTTCGCCATGATTGATCTTGCCAAATAGCTCATCGCGATGATAGGTAACTAGGGTGATGAAATATGCCCCTGATTGGGCATAATCATACCCTATCAGGCGTAACGAACGGCGATTGTGTTTTTGAGGGTCGAATATCAACACAGTGAATTCACCAGAACTGGTAAGCAAGAAAGCTAGTATATCACCGGACATAAATAGCGTTTACACAGTGGAACATCCAAAGACCAGTCCCAGCCTTGTCATATATATAATAATATGATATTATCTATCTTATTAGTCGTATTAATGGGGATTTCATTCAGACATCGCTTGCGGCAGCCTGCGACCGATAAAGTGGAAGGTCCCGCAAGATCCCAAGCCATTTTCCCCCATCCAGTAGATGTTTGAAGGATTTACGACTGCTTAATGATGACATGCAATAGTTCGGTTAATTATTTGCGACTCCAGAGGTGCGGTGATTAAAATCACCGCCAATTAATCTGGATCTTCGCCGAGGTTGAAGTGGGGTAATCATGAAAACCAGCCGTTTAATAAATATTTTTCTGGTTGTATTTGTAGACATGCTTGGCTTTGGTCTCATTCTCCCGCTGATACCCTATTACGCGGAGACTTTCGGGGCTACACCCCTGGTGATTGGCATCATCATCGCGGCTTATGCGGCCGGCTCATTGGTTGGCGCTCCATTGATGGGGCGCCTCTCCGACAGGTTCGGCAGGCGCCCTATCCTGCTGTTTAGCGTAGCCGGCTCTTTCATCGGTTATTTACTGCTGGGATTTGCCCAACCCATGGGTACCTTTCTGGCGGATAGAGTGCCAACCCACCCGGTGAATGCGTTCATCATCGGTATATTGTTTATCAGCCGGTTGGTCGATGGGATCACGGGGGGCAATCTCACCGTGGCGCAGGCATACATCAGTGATAATACGGACGAACGGAATCGTGCGCGAGGCTTGGGTATCATCGGCTCTGCGTTTGGGCTGGGATTCATCATCGGCCCCACCGTTGGTGGAATACTTAGCCATTGGGGGTATAACCTCCCGGCATTCGCGGCGGCCGGCATGTCGTTTGTGAATATGCTATCCATTCTCTTTTTCTTGCCCGAATCTCTAACCCGCGAGCGCCGGGCAGCCAACCAGCTGCATAAACAGCTGCCTTTCACAATCCATACGGTCATGGCGGCGCTTAAACGTCCTAAAGTGGGTCCACTGCTGCTGGTACGCTTCTGCCTGATGCTGGCATTCGTCATGTTCCAGTCTGTCTTTGCGCTTTTCGCCCAACACAGGCTGGGTCTTAGCTCAGAATCCACCGGTTTCGTGATGACCTATGTCGGCTTTTTTTCTGTGCTGGTACAGGGTGTGGGCATTGGACTGCTAACCAAACGATTTAACGATAACAGCATCATTATGATGGCTTTGGGGCTCATGTTTCTTGGCCTGGTCGGATGGACTATCACCCCCGACCTGCCGGTGATGCTGATCGTGCTCCTGCCTTTGTTTGGAGGTACGTGGATTGTAAATACGATCATCACCAGCAGCATCACTAAGGTGGTGGCGACCGAAGAGATTGGTGAGATGCTCGGAATTTCCAATGCACTGGAGAGCATCACGCGGGTGATCTCACCCGCGATTGGAGGTTTGCTGTTTGGGAGCATCGGTATGTGGGCCCCGGGTGTGCTCAGTGCCATCCTGATCCTGTGGACAGGCTGGTTGGCTTACAGGCAGATTCTATCCGTTCAGGTGCCTGAGGCTGCCCTTGCGGTTGAAGAGGCCTGTGCGTGAGGTTGTCAGCCGCCATGGTCTTGTAGCCGCCATGGTCTTGTAGCCGCCATCGTTGATGGCGGACGACCGGGATCAACCCCCTTCAGGTGCAGCGGGGGCAGGCTGATCCCGGTATCGCTCGTAGAACACTCGCGACATTGCGGACAAAGATCGTCCTCAACTACAAAAAATGGGTTATAGCCGCCATCGGGATAGGCTGAATCTCTCACGGTGACCTGATCTGAGATGATCGATGTATTCCGCGTTTTTCTCCCTCTGATTGACATGCATATCCAGATTCTATATAATGATTTCATCGGATAAAGCAACAAACGCGTGATTAATCAGGATAGAATTACACGCGATTAGGTCGTGTGATGGAAGGGTGGCCAGTATGAACACGTTCTATAAGCTTTGTATTTCGTTCTTCGTGGTCGTACTCATCGTTTGCACCGTCGTCAGTCCGAACCTTGCAGAGGGGAGATACAACCCCGCTCCAGAATCACTTTCATTTCCCAAACTCGGACCTATCCTCAACATCTGGGATGACGCCAAGGAAAACTTGAACTGGACGGGCGTTTACAACCGTAATTACGACGAATACCTGTCCATATGGTCCATCAAGCAGGATGAATGGTCTACAGATCTGTGGGCCCGGCGGATTGGCCGCGACGGCAGCCTTTATCCCCATTTTGCCATTGCAGTCTCTGCCGGTAAGAAACTGATGTATTCTACCGCCGCTTACGCAACAAAACATGATCGCTATTTTGTGGTTTTTCACGAGTCTGACGGGTCTGATCCGAGTAATATGAACCTTTCCGCAGTAATGTTCGATTATAACGGGGGTAATCTGAGCAGCTTTCTCACTGTTGATGACTCGGCAACACATGTGTGGGGTTCTCCATCGGTGGCTTACAACGAACAGGACGATGAATTCCTGGTGGTTTATGATAAGGCTATAGGTGGTTGCATGCAAGTGCTTGCACGCCGTTTTGATGCTCAAACCGGCTTGCCTGTGGCTGCCCCCCAGCTGATTGGCGCCTGTGACTCTGATACTGACCGCTACATACCCAGCGTGGCTTACAATCGTCAGCATAACAACTACCTGATCGCATTCGACTACCGTCGTTTTTGGTTAGGAGAAGAATACGCCCATGCAGTGATCGCCTCGAATACGCTTAGCGCCTTTAGCCCCGAATACCGGCTAAGTGAGAATGGCATTGGACAAGGTGATCTGCATGTTGCTGCCGGGCAAGACGGGTACCTGGTGGTATGGTCCGCTTATCCTTATCAAGTTTATGCCCGGCGGGTGAACCCTGATGGATTACCTGTGCTGCCAGACGAGGCTTTCACCATATCCCCAATCAGTTCACAAATCTATTTTGTTAATGTGGCCGCGACCAGCCTGGGTTATTGGGTGGTATGGAGTAATAAACCCACCGCGGATCCAGAAATCATTTCATGTTTACGGAAATTTCATCCCGGTTAGCACCAATCATGCCATCATGGCTGAATTTCCTGTTTATGTCAATGGATACTCCAATTTTCGGCCAAGGATTGTCTGCAGCTGGGAGGGCAGGTGCCTGGTGACTGAAAGCTATAAAGTTGGTTCGGCAGAAGAATGGGATATCCGCGGGCGTTTGCTCTATTACTTTGGCCAATTCCTTCCACTGGTCACGCGCTTACCTTGAATCCCTACAAGCTTTGATACAATCCAGGCTCCCCCGGGTGGAGATTATCTGTAGCGGGGTTGTCGCCGCCATGGTCTTGTAGCTGCCGTGGTTTTGTAGCCGCCATGGTTTTGTAGCCGCCATCGGTGATGGCGGATGAAAATCCCCTTGTCCGCAGCCCTTGAATATTAACCGTCTACACACTAAAATATATTCAACCTGGTAAAACCTGCTGCTCGACCAAGGAGGAAAGCATGTGCTGTCTCACAACCCTGTTTTTAGTGCTCATTTCGCGTGGGGGCATCGTGTACTGGTGGCTGGCGCACCCAGAGTCGCACGAGCTGCCGTTTTCATCTTGGATTATCCCAGGCCTGCCGGCATTCCCGGGCTGGCTGTGGACGCTGCTGGGTGCCATTCTCCTGCCCTGGACGACCCTGGCGTATCTATTCCTGTTCCCGGGGGGCATCGCGGGATATGAATGGGTCTTGCTGGGGGTGGCATTCCTGGTCGACCTGGCGGGGCACGGAGGCACGTACAGGAGCCGGAGGGGGTTGGGGAGGTGAGGGGAAAGAGATAGTAGCAGCAGGGGCACAGATAATACCGGTGAGACACCGGGCTTACTCATGGAAATGAAATATTTCCATTTTTAGCTTACCAGATTTTAAAAGGTTCTTGCCATTACTTTCCTAATATTGATACCCATCTTCATCTATATAGTCAACACATTTAAGTCAGAAGCTCCACAGCCTGCCGAGCAGATCCGACCTCGATCAAGAGAAATAAAATCTGAGGGAAGTTTGCATTTTTGAAAGGCCGACCCAGAAGGATTAATAGGAGATTAATGCTATAATGCCTCAATAAGGTGTGGTATTGGAGGGGACGATTGATTGATATTAATCTCGTTTTAGTGATTAATAAATCTAGATTATCGGTAAATTGCTTGTATTTTTAATTATCCCTTTGTTTAGGTTAATAATACCCATAAACGAAATCCGTTATCACGATCATTTTATCCACGTGTTAGGAGGCCGGAATGCATACATCGAGTAAATCTATAATTCCAATTCTTTTAAGCACCTTAGTTATATCATTATCACTCGCTTGTGGAGGTACTAGTACTGTTAGCCCTACTTTACCCGCTGCAACACAATTAAGCCAGAAATCACCTCTGTGGCTCAACCTCAACAGACAAATCCTCCTCAACAAACCGATATTCTAAAACCCACAAGTACACGCGAACTTACAAAAACTCCTTTACCTCCCCGCCAACGCAAAACCCATATCTATTTAAGCCTGGAACTTATTTAGTTGGGGTTGATATTACCCCGGGTATATACAGAGGAGACGCAGGGATCGATTTGTTTAGTTCATGCTATTGGGCAAGGCTTAAGGATCTGTCGGGTAGATTAGAAGCATTATTAGCTAATTCCAATAGCATTGGTCAATTATATGTCGAGATTCGAGATACTGATCTATGCAATTGAAACTCGGTGTGAGTTAGTCCTTCTTGATTCACTAACTGCGAGCACAGGAGAATTTCCTAATAAAATCCAAGCTGGAATGTATCTCATAGGTAGAGATATTAAGGCTGGAACCTACAAAGGTCAAGCAGGAAGTGATGTTATGACATCTTGTTATTGGGCAAGATTAAGTAATGTTGCTGGTGAATTGGAATCGGTCATCGCCAATGACAACGCAATTGGGCAGTTTTATGTGCAAGTGGCAACAAGTGATTTTGCTTTGTCAACAGCCTGTGAGTTGCAGGACGAGGTCAGAACATTTCAAGTCAACTGCTTGCCAACATTTTGCACCGTGGACGGCAGAAATATGCTCGTGATGCTGAATAGTTGCATACTACTTTAGTCTCATTTGCATGAAGCCTGGGTGACTTATATTGCAAGTTTGAAATAATTTGCAAGAGTGCTGTGGCAAGCCTATCCATGTCAAAAGTGGGGATATCCGTGATTTGTATGGCACGGTTGACCATGAGAACACAGCCATTGGAGTTTTTATCACTTAGAGTTACCAACGGGTGAAATGAACAGAGAAGCGTTATCAGCAGGGTATTACACATCCGAGCTTTGGCAAAAGGACTACCCCAAAATTCAGATCTTGACGATCGAGCAATTTTTTGATGGAGAACTGGTAGAAATGCCACCAGCCCATGGGACTTTTAAAAAGGCTGAGAGGGTCCAAAAGACTGAGGGATCTCAAAGCGAGCTCGGAATTTGAGAGACACCGTTCGTTGTAACTAGGGGCTATATCGATATTAAAAATCATCTAGATTTATTCTGATAAATTGATAGATGCAAGATCAATATAGTAAGCTTGTGTGTTGTCCCTAATGAGCCCAGATTTTTAGAATTACTATTGAGAAGATCAAATAACTTTTATATCGCTTATTCTATGATTCGTTTGTTTTTTTCTCAATCTCGAATTTTCCAGTATTAGCATTTTTACTGTAGGTTATGTAACAACTAAATCTATTTTCCTCGTTCAAATAAATTGTCAAACCACTAATAGATTTAATGAAAGGATCAATCCTTGTCTTCATTACTCTAAATCCATAATAGGGAATTCTGTCAATACTATAACCAGTTATTTTGTTATTTTTATTTTTTTCAATTTCTAATTGATTTTTATAATTCTTTTCCAATTCAGTTATCATGTTATTACACGTGGTCAGATCTATTGTGCCCTCGATGCCGAAATGTGCACCATAATATTCGAATATTGTAGTATTCAAATCAACATTAACTGGATACCCACTCCCCGAAAAACTAAATAATAGTTCCACTTTAGGCATTTCCGCAAATGATGGGTCTATTTTGATTTCATCACATAACCATTTTTGAACGATACCGTCTTTTTTAAAAAACTTGTATACCAATATATCCTGCTTTAAGAAAATTTCCATTATATCTAGATAATGATAACATTCACGTACTAAGGCTTCTGAGGCATCAGAAAAACCAACACCAATGACTATTTTTCCTTTACGGCGTAATGATGCTACTACTGGTACATAGTCTGCGTCTCCAGAGAGGAGAAAGGCTGTATCCCAAGACTCCATAGTGTCAAATAGATGCACTGTAAGAGATGAGTCAATTCCTTTCTCCGACAGAGCTTCTGATATACCTTCGTGACCACAATCCTCACATTTATATGAGACTGGTTCCCTTTGTTCTCCAGGAATATTCACGTTATGAGCCGTTACACCTTTCTGTGCATTTATTCTACGAATGTAACTAGATAAATATTTATCCCCTATTCGTTCGCTAGAAGGACCGATCCGGTCACCAGAATAGAATATCCAAATCCCTGAATAATCATTTGTAAGACTACTCGCTAGTAAGTCGAAATCTAGCCAATTAAGAAAATAATCTCTTAAAAATCTTGGTTCATCTATTCCGGATTTTAATAAACGACTAAAAAAATTAGGTAAGTCGATAAAAAGCGCTGTATTAGACATTGCTTTTATTCCTTTGGTTAACCTTATGAGCTATAGTTATTAATATACACCATTTATAAAAATGGACAAGATTTTCCGGGTCGCCTTCCCTTGCTTCATACTGTGGTGTAGATCGTGTGCGGTAAGCGACCAAGACCTTACCCTCTCCAAATCCCCTGGATCCGGCTTTTTCGGCTCCAGGGGAGGTGCAAAGACGGGGCGAAGCAGAAACACTGCTTCGCCCCTACAGGAAATTAATAATTTACTGGGGCAGGTCTGGACCTGCCCCTACGAAGGGCTTACTTCGGTTTCTTGGGGCCTCCTTCCAGGCAAAAGCCGGCACTCGCCGGGCTGTAGTGCCCCACAGATTGGCTATCCCTGATGGTGCGGTCCACCGCTCCGACCCAGATCACATACCCGCAGGGTGCCATCAGCGTGGTGTCGAGAGTCCAGGGGTTCCCGGGCGCAACCGCCGTATTGAGCAGACCGGAGGACGGGCTCGGTACGCCCACACCCGGTGGGTTCACACTCGGGTAAGTCGCCAGGCTGTAGGAGCCCAGGTAGAGATCGCGGGCGACGAAGTTGCCTTGCAGCACGGTTCCAATGTTGAACTTGCCGCAGTTGCCTGCGCCGGTGGTGATCTCGATGGAGGCTTCCGGCCAGGTGTTATCGAGCTGGATCAGGTGCGTATCACTGCCCAGCGGGTTGCCGGCCCCATCGTAGACGGTGAGCTTCACCTGCCAGAGTGCATCACCCGTGGTATCCCACTGGGCAAGCACGCTGTTGATATTCTGGGTCCAATCGACGTAGTCGAAGCGCAGCGTGATTGGATTGGCTGTATGCACCCAGGTGGTTCCATTTTGGCGGGTGAGGGTAAGGTCGGTGACTACGGCAGTGGGAGCGCCACCTCCGGCAGGGGTAACCTCCACTTTATAGCTATGCATGAGCACCGGGGCTCCCTGTACGGTGACCCGACCGCCAAATGGGCAGGGTCTGCCATCGGCGGTGAGCAGGATACCATCGGGGTTATCGGGAGGCAAGTTATTGGTGGCGAAAACTGCATTGGGGGTGGTCAGCCCGCTAACCGGATCGATCATGGAAGTGGGGATACCGCCCAGGATGGCGATTTCTCCGGCGGGTGCTCCGGCCACCGGGGCAATGTTGATCAGCGTCTCTTCGCGGTTGCCCCACACGGGTACATGGTTGGGATCATTGCATGGCACAGCCACGCTCCATGACAGGATGGCGCGGATGCGGACGATCTTGGGTCCCTTTTTGCATGACTGGCGGTACTCGGCCAGGTTCACGGGCAAACGCACGGCGTAAAATATACCTTGCGCCGGCACCTTCACATCATAGACCTGGACGTGAGCCGTGCCCAGGCAGGTCTCGAAGCTGCCATTGCCATCGAAATCTGCCCAGAAGGTGACGTATTCACGGCTTCCGTCAGTGCAGGGCGCACCAGAATACCCCAGAGTTTTCTTCACCTGGATCACTCCGACCAGGGTATCGGGGAAGTTTGGATCCAGACCGATGCACTTGAGCTCTTCATAGCTGATATCACCATCGGTTTTGGGGTAGAGCTGGCCGATGATATCCGGATCGAGCTTGATCCCGGGCAGAAGGGTGGCAAAAGCACCTGCGTTCAAGTTTGTTTTGGAATATATGAAGTTCGACAGCTCCTTGAATGCGAAGCGGTGCACCGGAACATCCTGACCCTTGTATTGCACGGCGAGCTCCGTGGCGCCAAGGACTTTCGGCTTGGTCTGGATGGGTAAATCGGGAGGTAGAAATTCTTCGAACCAGGGGGGATACTTTAACCTTGGCGGCCTCGAAAAGATGAGGCGGGAAGATTATGCGGCGTGGCTCCAGCAGGATGGTCACTTCACGCACGTTGCCCCATACCGGGTTCCAGTTGGGGAGGTTGGCAGGGGGTGGGTTGTTCCAGGAAAGGATGGCGCGCGCCCTGATCAATGGGTCGGTCCAACAAAATCTTCCCTTGGGATTGACCGGCAAGGAAACTGCGAATTCCAGCCGCTTGCTACCCTCGGTACCCTCGGAGATATTGTAAGCCTGGAAGCTGGTCATTCCCTGGTCTTGCCAGGTGGCTCCATTGTCAAAGGATAGGTAGAAGCGGACGTATTCCGGGGTGCCCGGACCGCAGATATCGGTGCCGTAGCCTGAGGGCTGGTAGACATAGACCACGCCCTCCAGGCACTTCTGCTGCGGGTGGTAGCCCAAACAGCCGAGTTCTTCATAATAGGTATTACCTTTAATGGGCAATATGGGTTTGAATTTACTTTCCACAACATTGCCGAAATAATTTGGGTTTTGAAGGAGATAGGCCTTGAACATCCCGCGCTCTTTGGGGTAGGCTTCCATTTTGAGCGCTTTGGATTGGATCACTTGCTTATTCGTCTTAACACTCATCGCTGTACCCTCACTTTTGGCTTAATTCTTACCGGTTGCTTGGATAAGGTTCCCAAATACCATTGGAGAACACTTTCTGCCTGATCGATTGCATTTATCTTATGCTGATATCCTCCTTTCTAAACCACACGGCGTGGCTCCTACTGACTAATTTTCAGAATTATGTTTCCACCCTATTGTTTAAAACAATAGAGGCTATTGCCTGTGGTCAACAACATATACGCAAGAAGGTTATACTTCGGGGACTGGGGGAAAATAAACGGCCGCTGACGATTGAACTTCAGCGGCTTGGATGTGATTTTCCTTGCTATCAAACCTTGGAAGGTGGTTTGACACCGGGATCGAGGTGATCTGTTTGAAGGGTTTGTTCAATGAATATCATACAACAAAAATAAATGAGAGTCAAGTATTCCTCATCTTTTTTAATTGCGGATTAATGTTGGTGATGAACGGGTGAAGCGAAAACAGTGTTCCGGTTTAAAATCGTACCGGACTAAGTTCGCTGATACACGCGGGGTAAAAAGGAGTTGCTGGCGGGAATAATTCCCGCCCTACCAATCATCCTGGCACTTATCTCCCCATTGCGGAGGAATTATCCCCCAACCTGCGGTGATAAGCATGAGAATCCGCTAAATATTCCGTTTACCGGTTTTGCCAGATGAGAAACCTTAAAATATTGGTGGATTTGGATAAACCCCTTGTGGAATAGAACATATGTGCTATACTATGTAAGCAACTAATCTCTACATTTCCAACCCAAAACCTTTTATCGTGTAGGAATTGTATCGATTTATTTTTTTAACAAAACAATTCATCATTAAGCATACCCATGATTTTATTCAAGAAATCCGTCTGCGCTATTCACTCACAGAATATTCGTTTCTCTTCGAATTATTGAGGAACGACTCCTGGCCGAAGCGCAGGTTAACCCTCGGCGTCTGGCAGCTTTGAGTCTAGAAATGCCAAATAACTGGAGGGACCAGATATTGTCAAATTCTCGTACAGGCAGGAAGGAATGCTGGATCAGTGAGGCAGAGAGCTATTTTGAGAAACACCTAAATAAGACCATATTCAGAGTATTATTAGCAAGAATTAATCAACTTGTAAGCCCGGATCAGCACCTTGAGTGTTATCATCTTTGAAGTTGTTAGACAATTTAAACAACTTTGATGGTGTAATATGCACTATGGGTAATCGAGGAGTAATGAAAATTGCGAACCGTTGACATCTCGCTATTAATCCTCAGCGCTTTGCTGGGCTTTTTCTTATCTCTGTATATCGTTCGAAAACGACGTGCACCTGGCTCACAGGCGCTCAGTATTTTAATCCTGGGGGCATCTTTATGGTCTTTGGGTTATGCCTTTGAAATTCTGGCATACAGCCTTACTGCTAAGCTATTCTGGGAGAGGTTCGAGTTTTTTGGGATCGTAATCATCCCCCTGGCATGGTTCACTTTCGTAGCTCAATACCTGGGTAATCCGGAATGGATGAAACGCATTCTCCAACGCAGGTTGCTATTGTTGATTATTCCAGTCGTGACATTGGTGTTGGTGTGGACGAATGAGCTGCACAATCTGGTGTGGCAGCAGGTGGAATTAGAACCGATTGGTCCACTGGTGGCACTAGATTTTGAACGGGGACCATGGTTTTGGGTATTGATCATCTTCAGCTATGCCCTCTTATTGCTTGCATCGATCAAGCTGGTGATAAGCTTATTCAGTATCGTACGCTTGCAGCGCTGGCAGGTTTTTCTGACCTTCCTGGCAATCCTGCTCCCCTGGATGGGTAACTTCCTTTACGTCACTGGCTGGAGTCCGGAACACTTTTTAGACTGGACAGCCTTCCTATTTCTCTTTTCAGGTGTGTTGTTTTCAGTAAGCCTGTTTCGCTTCCAGCTGGCAAATATCTTGCCGATTGCTCAGGAAGCGGTTTTTGCAGGCCTGGCAGACTGCGTTATCGTCCTGGATTTAAACAACAGCATTGTTGACATGAACCACACGGCTAAAAATATGATCAACTGCCCGGGTGAACAATCAATGGGGAAAAACTTATCTCAAGTGATGCCAGAGCTGCTCACGCATATTAACCAAGCTGGATTTGCGAAGGAGTACAATGCTGAGTTCACCCAAGGCGATGGGCAAGACCGACAATACTATGACCTGCATATATCCCTGTTAAGTGCTGCGTCTAAGAATCCGATTGGACGGGTGTTGGTGCTACACCAGATCACCCAGCATAAGCGCGATCAGGCTGAGCTCGAGAAGTCGCGTGATCAATTAGAAGTAGTCGTGTCGGAGCGGACCAAGGAATTAAAGCAGGCAATTGAACAATTACGGCAGGAGCTGGTTCAACGTTCACTGGCAGAAAAAAGGTTCGAGGATGTGATTGAATTGGCACCGGACGCGATGTTCGTATTGGACCAGTCGGGGAAGATCCTGCTGGTCAACGCTATGGCGGAGCGGCTGTTCGGTTACCCACGCGAAGAACTGGAAGGGATGAATATAATTGCCAATTTGATCCCTGCTCAGTATCGCGACTCGCAGCGCAGATACTTCCTGGAAATTCTGGCTAATCCAGCCATCAACCAATCCAGTTTCGGTGTGGATCTATTCGCGCAGCGCAAGGATGGCAGCGAGTTCCCGATAGAAGCGGATTTAAGCCGGTTGGATACCACCAGTGGATTTTGGGTGGCGATCAACATCAGGGATATCAGCGATCGCAAGCGGGCAGAAATGGCATTACGGGAGAGCGAGCAAACTTATCGGGCATTGTTCGATAACGCGGGTGATGCGATTATTTTGACCGACCTGGACGGGAATATTCAATACGTAAACCATAAATCTGAGGAGATGTTGGGGTTCAGCCGGAATGAACTGCAGGCGATATCCATCTTCGACATAACGATCCCGGATGAATTTTCAGATGTACGAAGCAATATGGACAAGTTACTCAAGGGGGAGCGCCTGATGCCTTATATCCGGCACTTCCTGATGAGATCAGATGAGGTGCTATCTACAGAAAATAACACTGTGCTGGTGCGGGATGCAGAAGGCAAACCGAAGTTTTTCCAAAATATTTCACGCGATATCACTGAACGGATCAAAGCTGAGCAAGCCCAGATAAAATTATTGGAGGAGATCCGGCAGTCGAATGAACAAATGCGCGACCTGGCTTTACGATTGCAGGAGGTCCAGGAGCTGGAACGGCAGGAGCTTGCCACTGTGCTGCATGACCGGGTGGGACAGAACCTTACCGGGTTGAACCTGAATTTAAAAATCCTGCAAAACCAGCTGAAACCAGAGAATAAATCCGAGGTCCAGAAGCGGTTGGATGATTCATTGAAGATGGTGGAGGAAACGACCCACAAGATCAGGGATGTGATGGCTGATCTCAATCCACCTGTGTTGGAAGAATATGGCTTAATGGCAGCTATAAAATGGTATAGCGGCGACTTTACCAATCGGACTGGAATTACCACCCATGTGAGTGGGGAGAAGATCGACCCACGCCTGCCACCAAGAGTAGAGAAGATTTTATTCCGCCTGGTGCAAGAGATGTTGACCAATGTAGCCAAGCACGCCCAGGCAAGCCGGGTGGTGATCGCAGTTAAATCTACCCAGGAGAATTTCTCTGTAACGGTGAAAGACGACGGTATGGGTTTCGACCCGCACGGATCTAGAAAACTGGCTGCTGAACCACACTGGGGATTGTTGTCCATGCAGCAACGGGCGGCTTCCATTGGTGCTAATCTGGAGATAAACTCAAACCCCGGGAAGGGCACCGAAGTATGTGTAAAGGTGGGAATGAAGGGTCATGACAATTAATGTTGTACTAGCAGACGATCATACCATCGTAAGAGATGGCTTACGGGCATTGTTGGAGGCCAACCCAGAGATAAAAGTTGTGGGAGACGCTGGCAATGGGAGACAGGTTGTGGACCTGGTGAAAGAACTGCAACCTGATATCGTGATCATGGATATATCCATGCCGGAGCAAAACGGGATTGATGCGACCAGGCAAATCCTGGAGGCATTCCCTCAAGTGCGTGTGATCATCCTATCGATGTTAGGCACGGCCGATCACGTGTTCCATGCGCTGCAAGCGGGAGTGCGTGGATTCTTGTTGAAAGAATCAGCCGGCAGGGAGGTGATGGAAGCGGTTCAATCTGTTTATGCAGGAGATATGTACTTCTCTCGACCGATAACCTTCACTTTAGTCAACGACTATATGCAAGCGCGGGTGGAATCGCAATCTGCTCCACTAGAGAGCCTGAGCGTACGGGAGAACGAAATCCTGTGCCTGGTGGTTGAAGGCAAAACCAGCGCAGAGATTGGCAAGAGTCTGCATCTTTCACCGAAGACGGTTGAGTCCTACCGCAGCCGGATGATGCAGAAGCTGGGTGTTTCCGATATGTCTGAGCTAATCAAGTTTGCCATCAGGAATGGCTTGATTTCGGTGGATTAGGAACCTGGCAAGGTAGCCGCATTTCGACGATACCATTGTTTAGATCAGTGTCATCTATTGATGCAACGACACAACCCTAGCTCATCTATGAATCCTCGCAAAAAATCAATGAGAATCCTCGCACAAAATAACCCAAATCCCTTGCAGACAAACCATCTCATATCCGGTATCATTAGCATTGGTTAGGGTGGAAATTGAGCGATGAAAATAAAAAGTATTCGCCTATAAAAAAGAACCATCGCAGGACCACTTGAGAAACCGGCTGAAAAGCCGGTTTCACCTTTATTTAGAATTACTGTAGAGGTACCGCATACCTGATCTTTATGCCTGAAATGATCATACCCTTTGCTGAGTGGCAGAGACATAAGATCAGCCAGGCTACCGATAGATTGGAGTTAACATCATTTGGACAGCACGGATTTATAGAAATGGTTAATCCGGATATGAACGCCACCAGGTTATCCTGGAACGAACCTGCCTGAACTGAGCAATCATGAGGTCATATTGGCCAACAGAAACGATCCTTTTTTTCATCACGACCGGCGATAAAAAAAGAAACAAGGATTCCTCGCAAAAACTACCCCACATTCCTTACAGACAAATACTATCTAATTAGGTACAATTTGCATTGGTTAGGGTGGAGATTGAGCGATGCAATAATATGCGAGAAAGTCAGGGGGTAATAAAAAAAGTAATCATCGCAGAACCATTTTCGAAACCGGCTGAAAAGCCGGTTTCTTTTTTAAGATTTTAGAGGTTCAAAATGGGTAACAGTTGAGATATGCGCAGCAAAAGCACTTAACGCCAATGCAGGTCGAACCTGGACTATAATAGATCAGCGGTTCGAGTAAGGAGGCGTTATGCGGATCAATTTTGACGGGGCAGCCCAGACTGTTACCGGCTCTCAGCATTTGTTGACGATTAATGGATATAACCTGCTGTTGGACTGTGGCTTTTACCAGGGCAGGCGGCAGGAATCGTATGAACGTAACCGCAACTTTCCCTTTGACCCATGCAACATCGATGCAGTGATCCTTTCGCACGCACATATAGATCACAGCGGCAACCTGCCCAACCTGGTGAAACAGGGCTGCCATGGCCCAATTTTCACCACAGCTGCTACTGCCCCCCTGGCGAACATCATGCTGATTGATTCAGGGCATATCCAGGAATCGGACGTTGAATTCGTCAACAAGAAACGCAAGAAAACCGGTGAGGCACCGGCTGAACCCCTTTACACCCAGGTGGAAGCGGCATTGGTAGCGCAGTACTTCAACCCGGTTGCTTATGACCAAGCGTTTGAACCCATCCCAGGGGTGGTGGCGCGGATTCCGGATGCGGGGCACATATTGGGTTCGGGTGCGGTGGTGCTGGATATCGAAGAGCAGGGGCAAAAGGTACGGCTATGGTTCAGCGGGGATATCGGCAGGCGCAAATTGCCCTTACTACGCGATCCTATCCTGCCGGATAGAGCGGATTACCTGATCATGGAATGCACATATGGGGATAAGCCTCATCGAGATCCCGAGCTGGCATATGAGGAGCTACGCCAGGTGGCTGGGCGGACGCTCAATCGAGGCGGAAAGGTGATCATCCCCGCCTTTGCGGTGGGTAGGACACAGGAAATTGTGTATGCACTGCACCAGATGTTCGAAAATCACCAGCTCCCCAGTGTGCCCGTATATGTAGATAGCCCGCTGGCGGTGAATGTTACAGATATTTTCAAGCTGCACCCGGAATGTTTCGATGAGCAAACCAAAGAATTCATCAAGGCGGATAAACACCATACCGCTTTGGGCTTCGATCGTTTGATCTATACCCGCTCGGTTGAAGAATCGAAAGCTTTGAACGCGCGCAAAGACCCAATGATCATCATATCGGCTTCGGGTATGGCAGAGAACGGGCGCATACTGCATCATTTGCGGAATAACATCGAGAATCCGAAGAATACCATCCTGATCGTCTCCTGGCAAGCTCCATATACCTTGGGCAGAAGGCTGGCGGACAGAGAGAAGAGGGTGAGGATATTTGGTGAGGAGTTTGAGGTTAAAGCGGAGGTGGCGACGATTGGGGGATTATCAGCTCACGCCGGGCAGGATTTCCTGGTGGAGTATGCCACACGGTTAAAGGGCAGGGTAAAGCGGGTTTTCCTGGTGCACGGCGAAGAAACCGCAGCTGGCGCACTTTCTGAAAGGCTGGTTGAGGCTGGGATGGATAAACCGGCTTATCCGGTTTGGCAGGAGAGTGTCGAAGTAGGTGCAGGAAGCTGAAATTCTATCCTAAGTATGATAGCAGTGGGCGATGAATGACAGGATCAGCCCCCCTTGATTGGATAAAGGATTTGGAGGACGAGGTGCGGAGGTGGAAATATGTCACGCTTGATTACGGCTGCGGAGCGAATTAAACGAGCACGAGAGTTGATCCAGGAGGCGCGCGAGTACCCCGTCCCAGCCAGGGGTGGCAAGTATGATTTATCTTACATGGCGCATGTGAGAGGGTTGCTGCGAGAGGCGAAGGATCTGATCAAGTTTATCCCAGCGACCCCCAGCGCGACAGCAGAAATGAAAGCGGAAGTCAAGAAGATCATGGAAGAGGCAGGGCAGGCTGGACGTGAAATTTTCAGGGGGTAGATTGAGGATGTGGCCGACATAGCTGGGCCGGTTGGTTAAATATGCAACGCGGCTGCTGTTTGGCAATGACGGTTTGGTATAATCAATCAGGAACCGTGTTTCTGCTTTAGAGAAAAAGCAGTCGCTCGGTTTTTGGGGTGAAAAGTTCATCACCCCCAAATAGGAGAGGTGCCAGAGTGGTTGAATGGGACGGTCTCGAAAACCGTTGTGGGGCTCGTCCCCACCGTGGGTTCGAATCCCACCTC
>CAVUOY010000015.1:0-114457 GCA_963743215.1 uncultured Chloroflexia bacterium | reverse complement strand
CCAGTGGTGGGATTCCGGGTGGAATGCTGAATGATCCGCATCCCTTCGGTAGGTAGATTACGCTGCCGGCAAAATCCCAATACATATATCCCTGCGCAGGTGGCAATGGAAGCCAGGAATAGGTTAAATGGTGATGGTGCCGAACCTTGATCATCCTTGGATTTAGGCTGGTCAGTCATTACTGTAAACGATCCAAAATGGGCGTCCACCCGATCTCCGCCCGGAAAATCAACCGTCATTTCCATTGATATATTCTCCTTTTTATCCTTCGATGTTGTTCTCTGGTTATGATGCAAGATTTGTAGAATGGTTACTTATCGTTGATAGTTATTGCAGGCTCCAGGTGGGATTGATCCAATAAACCTGAGGGGATAACTTTTATCTTGGACGTTCCGCAGCCACAATCTCAGACGCTGCCAGCTCCTTGGGCTCACGCTTGCGCCACCAGAAGTACCAATATAAGAATACCGAGATCACATATAGAATGATTGTGCCCATAAATGGCGGCCCAAACCCATAGCGCACTTGAAGGATTCCGCTGATCGTCGGGCTGATTGCCCAACCAAAGTTCCATGACATACTCACCAGGCTGGCTACCATGGCCCTGGATGAAGGTTCCACCTGTTCCATGACAAAAGTCTGATAGACCGGGCTGCTCATATTCATCAGGGCAACACGGATATAATACGCCAGCCCACTGACCCAAAATACCGGCGAAAAGCCTAGCAGGATCAGGAATGGGATCGACAATCCCTGAGTGATTACCACAATTTGAATCTTACCCATCCGATCTGCCAGGGGTGGCGCAGCCAACAAACCCAGTCCCATCGCCAGGGAGCCCCAGGCGAATAAGACCCCAATCACCTGGTCGGACTGGTGATATTGAACGCGGAAAAATACGTTCATGAAGGGCATGATCAGCCCTGCCCCTATGGACGTGATTAGCATCGGCAGAACGAGCTGGGTTAATTTCTTTGGGTTCTTGGCTGCATACGAAAAAGGAGCGAAAACGGTGCGCTCACTGTGATCGAGGCGCGGCATTTTTATCAAGATCAGCGGGAGGACGCTGATGGCAAGCGCTATAGCCACCACCAGAATCGAGCCTCCATACGCCTGGCTGCTGACTGCCTCCACACTGCGCGCACTTGCTACCCAGCTGGGCAGGTAGCCACCGATCCAGTTGCCCACTGAAGCTGAAACCATCTGCATTCCTGAGGAAAAGCTGAATAGATATGTCCGTTCACGTTCGCTGCTGTTCTCCATCAGGAATGGGCTCATGGTCACCCCGGCCAGGCTTTGAGCGACACCTGAAAGGATATTCATGGCATACAAGACGGGAGTGGCAGGCCAGATAACCATCATCCCAATGGTGAAGCTGACCAGTACTGCAGAAATGAGCAGGGATACTTTCCGCCCAAGGATATCTGCCAGGTAGCCCATCGGTAAGGCCACGAACAATGCAGTGAGACTGCTGGTGGTTACCAGGTTGCCCAATAACTTCTCATCATAGCCCAGGCTGAGGATATAGAAATTAAACAGCAAACGGAAAATACCGATGGCTACGCCGGCGACGATGGCGTAAACCAGATACAGGCGCGCATTGGGGCGAAATGCCACCAGGTGATCGCCGTAATCCCTGATACCGCGTCCAATTCTCACAAGCATGTTACTCTTCGCTATTTGCCGCTAAAAACTTCCGTAAAGATTCAAATGTATCTGCTACGGCTGATTCCCTGACGGTGTAGCGCTTCTCCTCCTGCTCCTCCAGTGATATGTATACCAGACCTGCCAGACGCAGAGCGTTGAGATGATGTATGACTGTGGGAGCTCGCAAGCGAAGTTTTTTAGCCAGCTGGGAGGGCGTCTGAGGTTTACCGCTCAGGTAGCGCAGGATGAGCAGACGGGTGGGGTCAGATAGTGCCTTGAGGGCTCTTAGCATGGCATCGGGCACAATTTCGCCGGGTATCAAGGCCACATCTGCCGGGCGCCCGCCAAACATTACCACCCAATGTTTGGGAACGATGCTATCGTACATCACTAATGGTGTCGACCAATAGGATGGCACAAACATGACCTCATCAGCTTCCTCTAGCGCAGCGATTTTCACTCCCTGCGATAACTCAACCATCAGGTGAGAAAAGTCCATCTGTTTTGCCAGCACCTGTCCCCTGGTCAGTGCCTGCTGCAGATAAGGCCTGATTCGCCGTTCTTCCTCGGCGAAGAAAACAGCAATGTAAGCCTGCAAAGCTGCCAGGTAGCGCTCTCCAAACTCGTCCGCGTGCGACCACCAATTCAATGCTCTGACTAACTCCTCAGAGGAGGGGACTGCCTCTTTATGTGGATAATTGGCTTGTAAACGGTCAAGGTCGCTTTGATTCCATGTACACCGTGCGAGTACATCATTGAGGATTTCTAGCAATTTTGGTGCCACGTCGATATGAAAGGCCAAAGCGGGCAATCGCTTGGCTGGCTCAATTTGCCCCAGGGTCCATAGAATCGCTGCGGCATCTCTGGGTTCTGGCAAGCTCGAAACCCAGGCAATGGGGCTGCTAAAAAACAGTTTTTGGGAATCTTCCAGGATGGTACGTTGAGGTGCCGTCAAACGTGAGCGCACACCAGCTGCCCAGGAGCCTCGCAGCCCAAATTTTTCGGGGTGGTGTAATACGTGCAGGCTGGCGAACAGGTCATAGGCTGTCCCCCAGTCCCATTGGATGGGTGGTCTTCGATCAGATGTCATAAGCATTAGTTCGAAAGGCTGGTCAAAATATAAAAGTTTGACGGATATATAAAACGATGAATGCAATATTAGATATATATCTAATTAGATAATAATCTAATAAAACCAGTTTGTCAACTCTCGCCTCGAATAGACCAATTTTCGATTATGATAGGCAAAGCAGAAATTGAGGTGGACATATGTTACGGAAACAATGGTTGCGTTTGTGCCTGACTGTGTTTCTCGCACTGTCCTTATCCAGTTGCAACATCATCCGGGATTTTGGGAATATATTAGTCAATGGTTTCAAAGGTATTTCGATCCACTTTCCCTAGCGGCTGGATTAGCGATAAACCTTCACCCAATCCTTCCTTAGTGCTCCAATCAGCTGCATCTGGTTATTGTTACCCACCAACCTGTGGATAACTCAATAAATATTGTGGATAACTCATCCAAATTGTGGATAACTCACCAAATTACAAAATATCTTATGTCTCACCTCCCCCATATATGGCTCGAAAGCTGAATATAACCCCAAGATTTATTTTCTGCGATGTGGGATAAAAAACTCGGATATTTATACACTTTAATTGCTCATTCCATGGGGATAGTTTATTCGCAATACTACCCATATAAGCCTGCACTCAAACAGACACCCCCATCCATGGCGGTAAATCCTGAAATTTCCAATCTATCCACTTTTCCACAGCTTCTACTACGACTACTATTAATTAACATAATAATATAGATGGTTAAATTAACCTCTTCTCCCAGTCAATAATATCAACTGAAAGGGGAGAATATCAATCTATAAGCCTAAACTGTTATTTATGGAGAAGAGGCAGGAAAAACTCCAGTAAACTCTGCCGTATCGTAATATTCTTGCTCACTGTATCCGTTCCACAAGTGTTAGTTGCTGATAAGCCAACTGTATAAGTGTTTTCATTAATATAGGTATGAGCGATCGTGGTGCCCGTGCCAGTGATCGTATCGCCGAAGTTCCAGGTGAAATCGACAGGTTGGGTACCATTGGTCATGGCAGTAAACGCCACTAAATCGCCTTCGAATGGATCCACTGGCAGCCAGGTGAAATCGGCTCCACTTACCGGCGTACAAACCGATTCAAGGGCAAAGTCGAGCGGGGTGATTTGCCCTGTGGTGATGGTGGTAGCTTGTGATAGTGGAATAAAGCCATCCAGCGAGGCGGTGACTGTATAAGTTTCTGCGGGTAAGATGATGGTGTAATTCCCGCTGGCATCCGTGGTAGTGGGGTAGGTATTGCCCTGGCCATCATCTGCGACCACACTGGCACCCTGAAGGGGTGAACCCCCAGTAGCCGCGGTCACTTGTCCGTCCAGGGCTCCCTCGCCGGGAGGAATCAGGCAGCCGGTCATATGAGCAAAGGTTCCAATGGAAGCTTTGACGAAATCAGTGAAGTAGACTGGGTCGGTATGGGCAGGCGTATCAGTTGGCCTGTGATAATAAGGGTTAAAGTCACCATGAATATCATCTTCGATGGCCAGGATGGAGGTAAAACCATAATCCCAAAAAGAATGATGGTCACTACCCGACATATCAGGAGCATAATCAGGAATTAAATTGATGTTATAGGTATCTATCACATCCGTGAAAAGCTGAGCTAATTGCTGGGTAGGTGGCAAGCTAGTGGAGTATGCCAGGGTGATGTAGGGATCAGAGCCCACCGTGTTCCAGGCAATCATGTCCAGGTTCAGGTAACCAAGAATGTTCTCGTCCTTGTTGTAAGCTCGCTGAGCATAATAATGGCTGCCCAGTAAGCCCTGTTCCTCACCCGTCCAGAAGGCAAAACGCAAGGTGCAGCCCCACTGGTACTGCGATAGGATATCGGCTGCCAGCAAGGTGGCGACTGAACCACTGGCGTTATCATCTGCACCCGGGGTACCTTGAACATCATCGAGATGGGCACCGATGATATAGATGTTATCGGGATTGGTTGATCCAGGCATCTCACCAATCACGTTAGGGTTGGTGGAACTGTTCCATTGATGATATTCCACGTTCATACCCAGGCCTGCCATGTGCTGACCAACAAAACTGGTGGCTTTCTGGAGGGGAGTGCCACTGTAGGTATAGCGGGATGGGATGGTATACCAACTGCCATCCACCCATACCGGTAGCTCACCCGCCAGCTGCCTATCATAGGTATATACTTCATCTTGAGAAACCTGGTCGATCATTCCCTGGATGACCGGGTCGGGCTCGATGACGTTGGGGATGACCTGCTCGCTTAGCTGGCTGGGAGTTGGCTTGGAAGTGAGCGTGATCGCACGCACCTCTGCTCCTGCCTGGGTAAGTGCACCCACCCTGGATGGATCCATGCGGAGCAGTACACCGGTGGAGAATTTAAGCAAAATCGTTCCAAAGGCGGTGTAATCTGGTATTGGACGGCTCGCCCTGGTCTCTGCCTGGTAATAGGAACCTGAGTTAATATTCGTATCAAGCACCTGATAACTCAACCCAGCCACCCGCAAGGATCGTTGATCAGCCAAATCTGCACTGGTCAACAATCCTCCATCCAGCATGGCGTACAACAGCAGATGGGTGGATGCAAAACGGCTCAAGTCGTCTTGATCATTAATCGCTACATACACCAGGGCGGTTTGGTTGCTTGATGTTGGAGATGTCGCCTGAACATTACCGGTCAGTGAAACCAGCAAAACCAGGAACAAAATAACGCTAAACACACGGTTTTTCATTGCAATCTCCATCATCAAATTTATAAAAACAAATAACCATCCTACCCCTTTGCGTAATTGGATAAATCCATCTCCCTGGTCGGTCGGTTAAAAATCGTATCAATTTGACCAGGCATGTTATTCGTACGAATTGAGCCTCACTATGTACCATCGAATAGATCAGAACCGGGTTTAGAGGTTGCGCACCTTTGGGTAGCGAATAGCAACGAACAATCCATAAATAACTGAAAGGACCGCACCCACCCCAACGGATACAGGCGCCCCAAGCCAATCGGCTACAAAACCAGCCTGCAAGCCGCCCAAGCGCATCATCGTCTGGAATGCCATGGTATAAACACCCATTACACGCCCACGCAGTTCGTCGGGGGTGACGAACTGTAATAATGTATTCGCCAGGGCATTCTGCCAGACAAAGCTGAAACCGATGAACAAGGTTAATATCAACGACACAGAGAAATGCCTGGAGAATGCAAACAGCACTAAAAACAGGGGGAAAGCCAGGTTACCCAATGTCAGCAGCTGCCCACGTTTGGCATTTGCGTGCAGCGATGCAACTACCAGCGCCCCAATGACTGCCCCAACTCCGATCATGGAATAGAGCAATCCAAGCGGGAGAGCTTCGGGTGCCTGGCAGCCCATTGCCAGGGTAGTTGAGTTACATAAAATAGCTACCAATGGTTGAGCACTTTGCTTTAGCACCACACTCGCAAACACGGGCAGCAGGGTGTTATACGGCATGGATAGGAAAGCACTCACGGCAATCAAACTGACCAAAACGAGGATCGATTGGCGTTGAAGGATAAATTGCACTCCGCCAACCATATGTTTGATCGGGCTGGTGTCACTATCCATGTGTGATTTAGGTTCAGGCAGGTTGCGCATCATCAGCAGGCTGATAATGACGGCAATAAAAGTTAACCCGTTAAAGAAGAATGCATTGCCTTCACCGGTAGTAGCAACCAGCACTCCTGCCAGGGCTGGACCAATGGCACGGGCTCCATTGAACATAGCTGAATTCAAGCCGATGGCGCTAGTCAGGTCTTCCTTGCCTTCTATCATATCCACGGTGAAAGCCTGCCTGGCGGGTAAATCCACTGCGGTCGCTGCTCCCAGGATGAGTGCCAGTAGATACACATGCCAGATTTGAACCGTCCCACTCCAGGTGAGTGCCGCCAGCAGGAAAGCCTGGACCAGCATGATAGTCTGAGTAATTAGTAGAATGGTGCGCTTAGGGAAGCGGTCGGTGATTGAGCCTCCCCACAGTGAAAGTGGGATGACCGGGATCAGCCCGATAAAGCTGATGATTCCCAGCGAGGCCGCTGAACCGGTCAGGCGATAGATGAGCACCTGTTGGGCCATGGTTTGCATCCAGGTACCGATCAGGGAGATGCCCTGTCCCACAAACCACAGCAGGTAATTGCGATGCTGAAAGGCGCGGAAGGTGGCAGGTAGGTGAAGACCAGTAAACATTTATTGTGCCAGCTTGGCTACTGTGACCCCTTCACCGCCTTCTTTTTCCCCACCTGACTCAAAGGATTTCACATGTGGATTGTGACCTAATGCTTCACGTACTGCCAGGCGCAGCTTACCGGTGCCCTTGCCATGAATGATCCGCACCCAGGGCAGCCCGGCAAGATAAGCTGCGTCAAGGTAGCGCTCGAGGGCATCCAACGCTTCTTCGCTACGCTGGCCGCGCAGGTCAAGCTCAAGGCCCGGAGACTCACCATACATGTTTTTGCCAGATGATCGAATGTTGCTGGCGACTGGCTCAGCCGAGGCCCGGGGACGGTTGGTGGACATGAGATCACGGGCCGTTGGTAGCCCGGACGAACCAGCTGGGAGTGGAGTTTCTTCTCCCAGTAGCTGTAATTCTGCCAGCCTGGCCCGGATGCGCAGCACACCTACAGAAACCTCTGCTTCCTCTTCACTTAAGGAGGTGACCACACCCTGAGTATTTAGCGAGTGTAAACGAACTTTATCACCCAACCGGATGGCACGCCGGATGGGAGAAATGCTTGCTTCAGGTGCTCGGCGTTCTATAGGAGCTACAACTGTCTCTTGCAGCTCTTCCACTTTTTCTTCGACCTCGTCAATCACTTCCAGGGGTTGGCGGGTACGTGCCAATTGGCGGCGCACTTCACGTAGCTCATCCTGCACTGATTCAAGCTGTTCTTCAGCCTGGTGGCGGGCTCTATCCAGCACCTGCATGCGTTCATCTTCGATTTTCTCCAGGCGCTTTGCCAACTCCAGGCGCATACTTTCAACCTCGTGGCGGGTATTTTCTGCAGCCGCTCGGGCTTTGCGAGATAGATCACGTTGGCGGTGAATTTCATCCAACAAATCTTCAGCGCGCAGGTCAGCCGGGCTCAGCTCAGAGCGGGCAGAGGTGATGATGGGCTCGGGCATACCCAGGCGTTGTGCAATTGCCAGCGCATTTGAGCGACCTGGCAGGCCAATGGTCAGGTGGAAGGTAGGTCGCAATGTTTCTAGGTCAAATTCCACACTGGCATTGGTCACTCCCGGGGTGGAATGGGCAAAGGCTTTCAGCTCGGGGTGATGCGTGGTGACCAATGTGGTGATGCCACGCTCGAGCAGGTGTGTGAGCAAGGCACGCGCCAGAGCCGCCCCTTCTTGAGGGTCAGTGCCGGCTCCCAGCTCGTCCAAAATTACCAATGACCGTGGATCCGCATGTTCCAAGATGCGGATGATGTTGGTAATATGCCCCGAAAAGGTGGAGAGGGATTGCTCGATGGACTGCTCATCCCCAATATCGGCGTAAATGTTGTGAAACTGGCTGATTTCGGAGCCGGAATGCGCCGGGATGTGCAATCCTGACTGCGCCATGAGCGCCAGCAGACCGATCGTCTTGAGGGTGACGGTCTTCCCGCCGGTATTGGGTCCTGTAACCACCATGGCATAGGTCTGTGAATCCAGCTCGACGTCAATTGGCACGACAGTTGTAGGATTAAGCAATGGGTGGCGCGCCTGGAATAGCCGGATGATGGTACCAGGGTGACGCCCGGGTGGTTTGGTAATCGGGAGTAATCCGGGTTCGGTGGCTACCGTCGCTTCCGCGAATTTGGCTTTGGAAAAACACAGGTCAAGATCAGCTACCCGTTCCACCGTGGTAAGCAGGGCACCAGCCTGCGCACCCACCTGCTGGGAAAGTTCGGTCAGAATGCGCCGTTCTTCATCCCGTTCAGCCAGCTGAAGCTCGCGAAACTCATTATTATGCTCTACCACACTGAGAGGTTCGACGAATAAGGTTGCTCCTGATGCCGATTGGTCATGAACGACCGCCCGGATCCGCCCCTTGAATTCCGCCCGCAATGGCAGCACATACCTTCCATCCCGTTGGGTGATTAACGCCTCTTGCAGGTATGGGGAGGTATGTGGGTCAGATACCATGCGCTGCAGCTTGGTCATCAAGCGGTCGTGTGCTACGCGCAGGTTGCGGCGGATGGTCCCCAATGCATCTGAGGCACTGTCCATAATCTCACCCCGCTCGGAGATGGCACGCGTGATACCATCCACCAACCCCAGCGAGGTGGGGATCTGTGAAGCGATCTCATATAGCGTTGGGAATTGCCCTCCCAGGCGCTCGAAAGTACGCACCAGGGTGCGCGCAGCTACCAGGGTGGATTTAATATCCAGCAGGTCGGTGGGGGCAAGCACACCTCCACGCGCAGCCAGGTCTACTGACTGGCGAATATCACGCGCCCCGCCAATGGTGAGGTCCGGGCGGGTGACGAGCATCTGTACTGCTTCACTCGTCTCAGCCAGCCTGCGCCGGGCTTCATCGATATTATTGGTCGGTTGTAGTTTGAGCGCCTTTTCAGTCGAGGCAGCAAAGGCACAATAAGCTGCCAGGCGTTCCAGTACCTTCTGGTACTCGAGGGTGTGTAAGGTTTTTGCATCCATGTGAATTTAACACTGCAACGACATCGAACAATCAGGGAGTTTACCACAGGAGGCAGGCACAAGGAGGAGGCTTTTGTCTTATAATCGGGTCAAACCATACTCAGGAGGTAATTATTATGGAATATACCTACGCAGTTTTGGGTGCTGGCAGGCAGGGTACGGCTTCAGCTTATGACATGGCACGCTGGGGAGATGCAAAACGGGTCATACTGGTCGATAAAGAGCTGGCGATTGCCGAGCATGCAGCCCAACGCGTGAACCATCTTATTGGGGCTAATGTGGCGGAAGCCGCTCAGGGAGATGCAACTGATATGGCAGCTTTGGAGCGCCTGTTGACCGGGGTGGATGCTTTCGTCAGTGCAGTTCCATACTATTACAACCTTGAGATCACCAAGGTAGCGCTTAAAGTGAAAGCTTGCATGTGCGACCTGGGTGGCAATACCGATATTGCCAGGCAGCAGCATGAATACGATGCCCAGGCGAAGCAGGCAGGCATCAGCATCATTCCAGACTGTGGGCAGGTACCCGGCATGGGGACCTCACTGATGGTTTATGCGATGAGCCTGCTGGATGAAGCTACGGATGTATATATGTGGGATGGCGGCCTTCCCCAGAATCCACAGCCGCCGTTTAATTACCTGCTCACCTTTCATGTCGCCGGGCTGACCAACGAATATGCCGAACCCGCTGTCTTCCTACGGGATGGCAAGATCACCCAGGTGGAACCGATGACCGAACTGGAGACAGTCGAGTTCCCTGATTCGGTCGGCACACTGGAAGCATTTGTGGCGTCTGGTGGAACGAGTACCATGCCCTGGACGTACGAGGGTAAGCTGCGTACACTGCAAAACCTCACCCTGCGTTACCCCGGGCACTTTCCACAGCTGCGTGCTTTTTGGGACCTGGGACTTTGGGACCTGAAGCCAGTATCCATCGGTAATTATCAGGTGGCTCCTCGGGATGTTTTCCATGCGCTGTATGAACCTAAGGTCACCTTCCCGAATGACCCGGAGAAAAGCAAGGATATCGTCCTGGTGCGGGTGAAAGTGGTGGGGAAGAAGGCCGGGCACCCCGCTCAGGCATTATTAGAGCTGGTGGATCGATTCGACGAAAAGACAGGCTTTACCGCCATGGAACGCACCACCGGCTGGGATGCTGCGATTGTCGCGGAGATGATGGCACATGGGTTAACCCCGCGTGGTGCAGGCGGGGTAGAAACCTTTGTTCCAGCAAATCTCTTTATGAATGAGCTGCGCCGGCGAGGTTTTAATATCAAGGAAATCGTGGAATAGGGCAGGTTTCGATTGACGTGATCCAACTCAGGATGTTAATGGCGCTCGATACTTCCCTATTTACCCAGCCTTCTGCGTTCTTCTTCTGCCAGATGTGGATCCACCAGCTTCTTGAATAATGGTCCAGGCTCATTCAAGCGTTGTCCTGGCTGTAGGTTGGATGGTTCCCAATGCCCTCCTGCTAATGGCGGGCGGTAACGCAGGGTATTGTGCACTCCCAGCTTGTCACGCTGCTCTTCTACATACTGCTCCCCAAATAATGGTTGAGTATAGCCCAGGTAGGTATGCAAACGCTCACTGCTGAAGGGGAGGAACGGGGCGAATAATATCTTTAGTGAGTCGATCACACGCAGAGCGGTATAGATTGATTTGGCAGCCGCGGCCTTATCTTTTTTGATCTCGAACCAGGGGGAAGTGGCATCCTGGTATTTATTGCCCTCCTTCGCCAGGCGCAGAGCTTCGACCAACGCTGCCCGTAAATGCACAGCTTCTAGGTGCTCGCTAATGGTTTGAAAACCGCCATCAACAATCGCGATGATTTCCTTGTCGATTGGGCGCAGCTCACCCGGGTCGGGTACCTGGCCGTCCCAATGTTTATAGGCAAATGGCAGGGCGCGGTTCACCAGGTTGCCCCAGGTCGCCACCAGGTCATTGTTGTTGCGGGCGATGAATTCATCCCAATCCCAGTCCGAATCCCTCAACTCCGGCATATTGATCGTCAAGTAAAAGCGCAATGCGTCTGCATCGTAACGCGAAAGGAAATCCAGACCCCAGATGGCCCAGTTGCGGCTGCCGGATATCTTTTGACCCTCCAGGTTCATGAACTGGTTGGCAGGCACATCATATGGCAGATTGAGCGGGGCACCATCTTCCTCGGCAAATATCTTGACGAATTCTTTACCGGCACCTTTTAACTGGGCCGGCCACATGGCTGCATGAAAGAAGATATTATCCTTGCCGATGAAATAATAGGCTTTTGCCGAGAGGTCTGTCCACCAATCACGCCAGGCTTCTGGCTGGCCTGAAATTTGTGCCCATTCGATGGTGGCGGACAGATAACCGATGACGGCTTCGAACCAGACGTATATGCATTTACCCTCCCAGCCCTCCACCGGCACCGGGATACCCCAATCCAGGTCGCGCGTGATCGGTCGTGGGCGCAGGCCCTCACTTTCAATTTGTCCGAGCGACTGGCCTACCACCGTCTCGCGCCAGTAACTCTGCCGGTCGTGCAGGAACTTTTCCACCTCGGGCTCCAGTTTTGAGAGATCCAGGAAATAATGTCTGGTCTCTCGCAGTTCCGGGATGGAACCATCTAATTTCGAGCGCGGATTGAGCAATTTCTCGGGCTCGAGCACATTTCCACAATTGTCGCATTGATCAGAACGTGCTCCCTCAAAACCACATAAATAGCAGGTCCCCTCCACATAGCGGTCGGGCAGGAAGCGTTTGGCAGTCGGAGAGTACCACTGGGGGCGCGACTCGGTGTAGAGAAACCCATTCTCGTTCAACGCCAGGAACATACATTGCGAAACTTTAAAATGATTCTCGGTATGCGTGCTGGTGAACAGGTCGAAGCTGATGCCGGCTTTTTGAAATAACTCGATGAACTGGTTGTGGAAGAACTGGTATACCTCTTCCACCGGGCGCCCCTCTGCATCCGCGCGCAGGGTGACCGGAGTGCCATGCGAGTCGGTCCCAGAGACCATCAATACCCGCTCGCCTTTAAGCCGGTGGTAGCGTGCCGCGATGTCACCCGGCAGGTGAGACCCGGTGATGTTACCAACGTGTATTTCTGAGTTGGCATATGGCCAGGCGATTGCGATTAATATATTATTGGTCATTTTTTCCTCCTATCAGCTATCCCATGCATACCTAAGCCTAAGTTTTGGCATAAAAAAGGGCTGCCCGAGATTGGGCAGCCCGCAAATTTGATCAATGGTGATTATTATGCATAATCAAAGGCGGCCGCCCGGGCGCGATGAATTAGCTCCATCACAGACATGGACATCACAAATGCGCTCAAAAAACGATTAATCACGGCAGCCAACCTTTCCTAGTTATAAAACAAGTCTAAACGTGTGGAATGGATTTGTCAAGATTTTAGGGGTGATTGTTCTCGTAAAACTATAAATACTCCCTGAGTAATCTTGCCCGGTATGGGTGGCGCAGTCTGCGTAATGCCTTGCCTTCAATTTGGCGGATGCGCTCACGGGTCAGCCCGAACTTATGCCCCACCTCTTCCAAAGTATATGGATGCCCATTTTCCAGTCCAAAACGCAGGCGTAAAATTCGGGCTTCACGAGGAGAAAGGGTGGAAAGCACCTGGTCAACCCGTTCGCGGAGCATATTTTCATACGTGGTTTGGGAGGGTGAAGGCGTGATCGTATCCTCCACGAACATTCCTAGTTCAGAGTCATCTTCATCACCCACCGGGCTCTCCAAGGATATTGGGATACGGGCTACCTCAAGCATCCAGCGCAGCTTATCCTGCCCGACACCCATTTCAAGGCATAATTCTTCCTGGGTAGGCGGTCGCCCACAACTTTGTTCCAGTTTGTGAGCGGCCTTATACATTACACGCAAGCGGTCGGTCATATGCACTGGTATGCGAATCGTTCGGCTCTGGTCGGCGATCGACCGCGTGATAGTCTGGCGGATCCACCAGGTGGCATAGGTGGAGAAACGGAAGCCCCTTTGATATTCAAATTTCGAGACGGCTTTCATAAGGCCCAGATTACCCTCCTGGATCAGGTCCAGGAATGCAACCCCCCGCCCAATGTACTTTTTTGCCACACTTACCACCAGGCGGGTATTGGCTTTGATCAAGTGCTCGCGGGCCAAAACGCCATCCTGGACGGCATATTCCAACTCCCGGCGATGGTTATTGGAACATCTCCCATGCATCTTGGAAAGCTTAGCTTTGGATTCTTTGGCGAGCTCGATTCTTTGGGCCAGATTGACTTCTTCTTCCAAAGAGAGCAAAGGTACCCGTGACATTTCCTTGAGATACAAACCCACACTATCATCTGCGGATATATTTTCGAGGTTGGGGAGAAGCGATGTTTCCAGCGCAGCAGGATTAAAATCCAGCGGGGAACTCTCCAGCTTGGAAAGATCTGTCTCTGGTTCGGCATCCTCTTCGATAACGATTTCAACACCCTGGCGGTGAAGCAACCCGAAGAGCTCTAACAGGCGGTCGTCGTCTTCACCATCCCAGGGGAATACTTCCAGGATATCCCCCGTGGTCAGATAGCCCTGCACATCGGCTTTTTCCAACAACGTATCGAGGGCTTCAATCTTCTGCGGGTTTGGGATTGGGTTTACCATGATTTTCCCTCCTGTTTTCGGTGTACCTATTTATCCAGAAGTGCTTTCAGTGAGGTTAATCTGGGATCTTCAGCATCATCCTCATGTTGGCACGTACTTTCATTGAGGTTATTTCCGCATATTGGGCACAAACCTTTACAATCTGACCGGCACAATGGGCTGATAGGTATCTCGAGCAGGATATATTCACGGAGCACGGGAGCAAGATCGATGATACCCGTTTCAGGCATGAGTAACCCTGAATCGGTCACATAACGTTGAGAAAAGGCGTACAATTCGGTGAAGTTGATATTAAGCGTCTGTTGAAAACTGTTCAGGCAGCGCACGCATTCGAGATCTATCAAGGCTTTAAAATCCACCTGTAGCAGGATACCTTGAGGGGTACGTGTAACATGCGCGATTCCAACCAGACCGATTAAACGTAAATCGGGTGGGATATTTATTTGCGGGAGATCAAAAGGGATGTCTCGGCTGAAGCCGGCAGACTGGGCAACGATAAAACCGACATTCAGACGTAAAGGAGAGTGTGGATCAGACACTGTGGTTTACAGGATATACTTTGCTATTCGATTTTTTATATCACTTTGTTTAACGCAAAGTAATTTATAATTTTGATTGAATATTATAACATATTTTGTTTCCACAGGTAAGATATTTTGAGAAAATAATGCCCACATATGGTGTGTGGGTTTAGTATATAAGGTCAATTTGGCAAGTGACACGTGGAGAGACAACATGCAATTGTTATTAGTAGCTACTCGGAATCCGGGAAAATTGATCGAGATACAATCCCTGCTAGAGGGGATAAATATCACCCTGACTACTCCTGACATCTATGGAATACCATTAAATGTCGAAGAAAATGGTAGTACTTATGATGAAAATGCATCCCTCAAAGCCCGCCTCTTTGCGCGTAGTTCAGGTTTGGTAACCCTGGCTGATGATTTAGGCCTGGAAGTGGACGTCCTGGAAGGGAAACCGGGGATTCATTCAGCACGATTTTCTCCCCTTCCGAATGCAACCGATGCCGACCGACGGGCATATTTGTTGGGCTTGTTGCACCATCACCCTCGGCCATGGACCGCCCACTTTCACTGCACAGTAGCAATTGCGACCCCGCACGAAAAAATCTACTATGCGCAAGGGAATTGCCCTGGAGAGGTTATTCCAGAGCAACGCGGCAGCAATGGCTTCGGTTATGATCCAATCTTTCTACTCCCTGAGGTTGGCTTAACCATGGCTGAGCTGAGCATGGATGAAAAGAATCTTCTGAGCCACCGGGCAAGGGCTGTAAAAGCCGCCTTGCCCATCCTACGGGCTATTTTTAGAAATCAAAATGATTGATCTTAAGAGATTCATCGTCAAGATGCTTTCCAAGCCGGGTATTTTGGGTTATCATAATGTCGATGAGCACTCTTAACTATACCCTCCTCGTTGCCGCGATTTCAATCGTTGTGGGTATACTCATATGCTTGGGTCTGCTAAGCGCCTTCGGACAATTACATTTTGGTGATTTATTTCGAAGGCAAGGGTCGGGGAGTAGAGGCGGGAAACCAATTTGGGATATCGATCATCGCAGGCTACGTGAGATTTACAATCTGATTTCCAAGGTCACATCGACATTAAAGTACCAGAGTGTGCTCGAAACCGCTTTGGATTTGGGCTCAAGAGTGCTGGCGACACCCAATATCCCAGCTGAACGATTGGTGAGTGCGGTGCTTCTGTTTACTGAAGCCGAGCATGGCCACCCAACATTAACCGTCGGGTCTGCCAGGCACTTTACTCAATCGGATATGCATGTCGTCCTGCCCGGCACAGATGGGCTGATCGGCGAGGTGATCTCAGAGGGAGCGTCCAAGAGTCAGGCTGATCCATCAAAAGACCCGGAGCTAAATCGGTTTATCGCCCTGCGCAGCTGTGCCGTTGCTCATTGCCTCCCTTTACGGGCAGGGTTGGATACGTACGGGGTGCTGCTATTCGCCCATTCTGATCCCGATTTTTTCACCCAATCCAAGTGCGAACTGCTGGATATTATTTCTCACTCATCAGTCATTGCCATTCAAAATGCACGTCTATATAGTGATATTCAAAAAGAAAAAGAACAGATGATTGAGATCCAACAGCAAGAGCACAAGAAACTTGCCCGTGACCTGCATGACGGCCCCACTCAATCCATGGCTGCAATTGCCATGCGCTTAAATTTTGCCCGGCGGTTGTTGGAAAGGGATCCAAAAGCCACTGCTGAGGAGCTCTCAAAAATTGAGGAGCTTGCCCGCCGTACTACCAAGGAAATTCGGCATATGCTTTTCACCTTGCGCCCCTTAGAGCTCGAATCGCAAGGTCTGATTGGTGCCCTCAAAGCAATGGCCGAAAAAACGCACGAGACCTATAACCAGAACGTCATCGTTGAAGCTGAAGAGAATATTATTTCCGAGCTGGAGATGAATTGCCAGACCATCATCTTCTACATCGCCGAAGAAGCGATCAATAATGCCTGTAAATATGCTCAAGCGAATCACATATGGGTCCGTATGAAAGATTATGATAAAGACCTGGTGATGCTTGAGGTGCAAGACGATGGCGTCGGATTTGATAAAACCAGTGTGGAATCCTCCTATGAGACGCGCGGCAGCTTAGGACTTCGAAATATGAGTGAACGCGCCGAGATGGTGAATGGCATTTTCCGGTTGGATTCAGCTATTGGAAAAGGCACTACCGTGCGCGTGCTTATCCCCCTGACCCCAGAGGCTATCGAACGACTGCGCAGAGGTGGATGATCCATCATGCCAGTTTCAGGGAATCTGTATTTTTCACAACATTGTGAAAAAGGAACTGAAAACCCACCTTTAGTTTTTATCCACGGTGCGGGAGGCACACACCTGTATTGGCCACCCGAATTACGCCGCTTGCCTGGTTATTGTGTGTATGCGGTTGACCTGCCGGGGCATGGGAAATCTGAGTTTTGCGGTGGGCAACAAACCATCGGCGAATACGCCCGCTACCTGGTTGAATGGCTGGAATCGATCCAATTACGCCGTGCAGTTTTTGTGGGTCATTCGATGGGTAGTGCCATCGCTTTGGCATTGGCGATTCATCATCCGGAGTATGTCGTTGGACTGGGGTTGATCAGCGGCGGGGCGCGATTAAGGGTAAATCCGGATTTACTGGCGTATGCTGCCGATATGACCACGTTCTTAAAAGCTACCGAACTCCTTGTGTCCTGTTCGTTCAGCGCAAACGCCCCTCCTCGCCTGGTCGAATTGGCCTCCAAACGAATTTTGGAGACACGCCAAAGTGTAGTCTTGGGAGATTTACAGGCCTGTAATCGTTTTGATGTGATGGATCGTTTGATAGAGGTTCAACAACCAACCCTGGTGATCTGTGGATCTGAGGACCAGATGACGCCTCTCCGTTATGCCGAATTCCTATCCAATTCCATCCCTAATGCCCATTTGAATATTATCCCAGGCGCCGGGCATATGGTGATGCTGGAACAACCGCGCCTGGTCTCTGAGAGTTTGCTTTCTTTCTTGCAGGATATTTCATTTCACCCAGGTGAGGGACTTTAAAATGTACGTAGCTATCGAGGGAGTTATTGGGGTAGGGAAAACCACATTGGCACGTTTACTTCAACCTGTTTTTCAAGCAACTCTGGTGTTGGAAGTATTCGAGGAAAACCCATTTCTCTCAGATTTCTATTCTGACCGCCAGCGCTATGCCTTTCAGACGCAAATATTCTTCCTCCTAAGCAGATATTACCAGCAGCGGCGTTCTGTCCCCGAAATCCTAAAGCGTGGCGAGTCATTGATCACGGATTACACCTTCGCCAAGGATGCCTTATTTGCTACCATCAACCTGATGGGAGATGAGCTGGAGATGTATTACCGGGTACACGATGCCCTGGCTGAGAAAATCCCCCTCCCCAACCTGATCGTCTATTTGCGGGCGGATATCGATGTGCTTATGCAGCGGATTGCTTCCCGCGACCGACCGTATGAACGCAATATGGAGCAGGAATATATTTACCAGCTGATCCAGGCTTATGATTCCTTTTTTATTGAGAATCATGCTAGAAATATAGGCGAAAGCGTGGCTGTCCTGACCCTGGATACGAATGATTTGGACTATATTCGCCGTGCTGACGACCTGAAATTGGTTGAGAACCGCATCCGCCAGTCACTCAAACAGGTACCTTTTCAGGCTACACTTCCACTGACTGATGAGGTGTGAATACCTTGATTAACTACCAGATCGATTGATATGTTTCGAGACCATAAGAAAACAGGATAACAATATCTCCAGGATAAAGAATGGGCGAAAGTACAGTGATGCAAGGTATCAAATCTACCAATTTTCTCATGAATGGCCTGTCAGGGGGTGAAGATGCGTATCAATCGTAATATGCTGCTAAAAATAGCTAATGATACAGTCGATAAATACGTGAAAGAGGATCGTTCCATCGTGGCGATTTACTTGCAGGGTTCGTTGTTATCTGATTCCCCGTTGATCGCTAACACGGCAGATATTGACCTGTTTTTTATCCATAGCGATGAAGTTCCTCTCGAACGTGAAATTGTGAGGGTGTCAGATGAGGTGCATCTGGATATCTCCCACCATTCACATCGCCTGTATCGCCAACCGCGTGAGCTGCGTGTGCATCCCTGGCTCGGCCCTGCCATGTACGGCTGCAAGATCATGTATGATCCACAGCACTTTATTGATTTCATACAAGCCAGCGTGCGAGGCCAATTTAATAACCCCGAAAATGTGATCAACCGTGTACAAATGCAGGCAGTCCATGCCCGCGAGATGTGGGAATCCTTTAATAACCATCCTCAACCTCCCAACCCAGCCGATGCTTCTGTCTATTTGCGTGCCCTCGAACATGTAGCGAATGCCGCCTCTGGGTTGAGCGGGCAAAACCTGACCGAGCGTAGATTCCTGCCCGAGCTGCTTAAGCGCTCCGAAGCCGTAAATAAACCTGGTCTATATGCCGGCTTTTTGGGATTGTTAGGAGCACCCAAAGTGGATGCCGGTAATATGCGTTCCTGGCTACCCGAGTGGAAACGGGCTTACATTGCCCTGGCAGGCAATCCTGCACCGATTCGATTGGATCCATGCCGTTTGCTATATTACGAACGGGCGATCGATTTTATGCTGAGCAACCAGACCCCTCACGATGCACTCTGGCCGCTCTGGCACACCTGGACGGATATTATTCGCAGCCTGCCTGCCGAGTCACCATATCATTCCACATGGCAGACGGCTGGTGAGCAGCTGGGATTACTGGGTGAGGCATTCCTTGAGAAAATCGAAGGCCTGGATGCATACCTGGACCTGGTTGAGGAGTTGCTGGAGACCTGGGCGCAGAAAAACGGGGTCCAGGCCCGTGATTGATCAACGAAATACAAATACGAGCCATTCGGGGTCATTCTAAGTAACTGTCCCTCCCATGTAATACTCCAGACTTTGTAATTTTCTCGAAGAATATTGTATCATCTATTGCATAATATCATACAATAACAATCAATTAACGCATTATATTTAGCATTTTCAAGAAATTTGTTTCACGTGAAACATTGAATCGCTCGAAGAACCAACAAGCTGGTTAGAGACCGGTTTCACGTGAAACCATAGGCTCTATAGTTGAGTTTTTGTCGTACAGGTAAGGGCGATAACTGAGAGTCTGTGTCAGGTATGGGGTACCCGGAGTGTTCGCTTGGGGAAAGGATAATAATAAAAATGGAAATTGACAACACAGAAAACAAGCAAAGAAGATAAAAATGGAAATTGACAACACAGAAAACAAGCAAAGAAGCCGTCGAATCCCGTCGAATTTGGGGCTGGATTTCAGCGATTGTCGGAGGGTTATTTGTGTTTTGGGGTATTAGTTGGGCGGTTTATTCCTTTTATAGTTATATAACCATCGATCCCCTGTATTACGACATCATTTTTCAAAAGCGTCTCATTACAAGCATGGGCGTTATTTTTTCTGCGCCAGGGTTGCTCACTGGAGTTCCATTGCTAATCCTTGGTATTTGGCTTGTCGGCAAGCGGGAGACGTCGATGACGAAATCGGTTAGTCTGAATAATGTGAAGTGAAAGACAATGAATGAGCAAAGAATAATATGAAAAAGAGATTGGTATTGAGGAGAAGGCCAGGTTTGGAATAATAAGCTTCATAAACAGCCGGTCGGCTGGGTGCTCACAATGCCCAACCGACCCTGTCCCGTAAGCAGAATGGCTTATGCGGGCGGGTTAAAAAACCCATCAGTATTCATGGCATTCTATTTCTCACCCTCCGGTGGCTTTGTTGGGTTGTTTTTATTCAGCTGGCCAAATCCCAGCGATACCAGACCGCTCATACTGCCCAGATTCATCGTGTCTACGGCACTGCTTGGGAACGATAACCAGCGCACCCTTTTGTTTCAGTCCTTCAAAGAGCATGTTCATCGCCCTCAGATGGAGTGCAGTGGGATTATTGACATAGGCTTCGGATGCCTGGGCGAAACTTGAAGCGATTTGCTGCTCCGATTCACCTAAAATGACACGCGCCTGCCGCTCGCGCTCAGCCTGTGCCTGGCGCGACATGGCATCTTCCAGGTCTGGCGGGATGACAACATCGCGGATTTCAACCGATTGGACGGTGATTCCCCAGGGTGTGGTGCGTTCGTCGATGATTTTCTGCAAGTCAGCATCCATTCTGGCCCGCCCAACCAGGATGTCTGCCAGGGTCATCTGCCCAATGATCTCGCGTAAGGCAGTCTGCGCAGCCCATGATATTGCTACCCGGTAATCGGCCACCTCCAGGGCAGCCTTTTGGGCGTCCCATACCAGCCAAAATAAGACCGCGTCGACGTCCACAGGCACGGTATCCTTGGTCAAAGTTTTTTCGGCCGAGAAGGGGGTTACATTCACCCGATGATCGATCCAGTTGACGATGGTGTCAGCGATCGGGATGATCCAGAATATCCCCGGGCCTTTTAAACTACGGAATTTACCAAAACGTAGAACCACCGCCTTTTCCCATTGTGAAGCCACCTGAGTGGATAATAGTAAGTAGGTGGCGATGATGATTAGGATGATTAAAAACACAACCGAGATGGTTTCGGATACACCATTCGCAGCCATGATCGCCACACCCAAGATCGCTACAATAAAAACGATCGCAAATAAGAACCCTCCTACTCCACTAACCCGCAGGCTGGTTCTGGGTTTGGCACTTGAACCATCGGAAACAGTGAGTTGTTTTAGCATTTTGAGCCTCGTTTTCTTTGTACTCTTCGTACGCATAAGATTTAGTTATCCGCTCCCCTTTTAAGCTGATCGATCAATGCCCGTCCTACCTCCTCGTAGCTGTACCCGAGGCGGTTGGTTTCCTGGATCAATGTGGCGATCAGATTTCTCAACTTATCACGTCTTATAGTTTGCATCTCTTCTGGGCCAGGAGTGCTGGCCACAAACGTTCCCTTGCCTCGTTCTGTGATGATCACGCCCTCATTGGCCAGGTCTCGGTATGCCAGGGCGACCGTATTGAAATTCACCAACAGCTCCACCGACAGCTCCCGGATGGTTGGCAGCTGGTCTCCTGTGCGGATCTGCCCAGCGTGGATCAGACCTTTAATCTGTTCCTTGATTTGGTCGTAAATGGGCACTCGGCTGGTTTTATCGATACGAATATCCATAGTAGCTAAATTGTTGCCTAAACTTGATCTATTGTACTAATGTTATAGTACAACAGGATTATAGCACAACTTTCCGATTTGTCAACCGCAAGTATCTGTCACCTTCAATTCCAAGGGGCAGGTCAGGGTCAAAGGAGCCATCAATGGGTATCCATTCCGCAGCACCGCCCTTCCCATGGGGGATGGCTCGCACTACCTGGTAGTAGGGAAAGGCATCCGCGACCAGATCGGTGCATCCCAGGGAGATACTGTCAAGGTATTGTTGGAAGTGGACCTTGCTGAACGAATGGTGGACGTCCCTGAAGACCTGTTACAGGCACTGGCCAGTTCACCGCAAGCCGAGGCTGGCTACAATAAACTCTCTTATTCGCAGAAGAAGCTTTATGTTGATTGGATCCTGGGTGCCAGGCAAGCCCAGACCCGCCAGCGCAGGATTGAAAAAGCCCTCGTGCTTCTCTCCCTGGGCAAAAAATTGCGAGGATAAATCCTTACAGTGGATAAATCTGTGGTGCGGATAAATTCACGCAAGTAACATACAACCCTGAGCTATGCCCGTCCAGGTAGATATCCTTCGAAATCTTTTATAGCTTATATCCAATCATGCGCAGAAAACCTTTTCGCCAGGCGATGTCTTCCTCGGCCTCAATCCCCAGGGGTGAGGAGCCATCCACCACACCCAGGATACCCCGTCCAAGCTCGGTTTCAGCCACTAACACCTCTACCGGGTTAGCCGTCGCGCAGAAGATACAGCAAACTTCCGGCACCGCCTTGACCGCATTCAGCACGTTGACGGGGTAAAAACCGTCTCCCAGGAAGATAATAAAGCTGTGCCCGGCACCGATTGCCAGGGCATTCTTGCGCGCCAGGTCAAGCATCGCCTCGTCGGTTCCGCTCCAGCGGATCAGGCACTTTCCAGAGGCTTCACAAAAGGCAACCCCAAACTTGATACCTGGCACCGCATTGACCAGGGCTTCGTGCACATCTTCAACAGTCTTTATAAAGTGTGATTGACCTAAGATAAAGTTAATTGGCTCGGGTTTTTCAATGGCTACACTAATCAGGTTCATCGCGTTCACTCCTGCCCAATTGGTATTTCCTTAACTGTAACAAAATACCCGTCAGGATACAAGTCTCTGGAGGTTGTGTGGTATCTATCGACGGATTGCCACTCACCTTGGCGCGTGGTAGAATGCTGTCAGAAGCATAATTTTACATATTAATATCCGAGACTTGCGTTGCGAGGCTAGCACGGGAGTTTGTTCTTGTTTATAGGAGGTTGATTATATGGAAGGACAAGCAAATACGTTTACTGTAAAGAAAGGTTTGGCACAGATGCTCAAGGGGGGCGTAATCATGGATGTGGTTACGGCTGAGCATGCCAAGATCGCCGAGGATGCAGGTGCCGTGGCTGTAATGGCGCTGGAACGGGTGCCGGCAGATATTCGCGCCCAGGGGGGCGTGGCGCGTATGAGCGACCCGGAGCTGATCCTGCAGATCATGGATGCAGTATCCATCCCGGTAATGGCAAAATGCCGCATTGGTCATTTCGTCGAAGCCCAAATCCTGGAGGCCATTGGAGTTGATTACGTCGATGAATCAGAGGTGCTTACCCCGGCTGATGAAGAGCATCATATATACAAACACGGCTTCAAAGTCCCATTTGTGTGTGGTTGCCGGAACCTTGGCGAAGCCTTACGGCGCATTGGCGAAGGCGCTGCCATGATCCGCACCAAGGGCGAAGCGGGCACTGGTGATGTGGTCGAGGCCGTCAGGCACGCCCGGACAGTGCTGGGAGAGATCCGCCGTTTGCAGAATATGCCGGAAGAAGAACTGATGGCTTTTTCGAAAGAAATCGGAGCGCCCTACCAGCTTGTTATCGAGACGCGCCAGGAAGGGCGGCTTCCCGTGGTTAATTTTGCCGCCGGTGGCATTGCCACTCCCGCAGACGCTGCATTGATGATGCAATTGGGCGTGGATGGTGTATTCGTTGGATCGGGCATCTTCAAATCCAGTGACCCTGCCAAGCGGGCAGTATCGATCGTCAAAGCCGTCACCCATTACAATGACCCCTATATCCTGGCGGAGGTCAGTCGAAACCTTGGTGAGCCCATGGTGGGTCGCAATGTTTCCACCATGCCCGAGGTGGAGCGACTCGCTGGGCGTGGTTGGTAAATGCGCGTTGGCATTTTAGCTTTACAAGGGGATTTTGCTGAACACAGCACGATGCTCAAGCGCTTGGGAGTCACCGTGGTCGAAGTGCGCCTTCCCGGGCAGCTTGAAGGTTTGAGCGGATTGATCATTCCAGGCGGTGAATCAACCACGATTGCCAAGCTTGCTGTGAGCTATGGGCTAATCGAACCCTTGTGTAAGTTCGGTCAGGAAAAAGCCATTTGGGGCACATGCGCGGGGGCAATTTTTATGTCCAGGGATGCACATCGCGACCAGCCGCTGCTCCAATTGATGGATATAACCGTGGAACGCAATGCCTTTGGCAGGCAGGTGGATAGTTTTGAGGTGGATTTGGACGTTCCAGCTTTAATGGAGGTTGATCCGGGTGGGAAACCCTTCCATGCAGTGTTTATCCGGGCGCCATTGATCGAGTTCTGTTCAGGCTGATGCTTGTGTGCTGGCCAGGCTGGTTGACGGCCGAATTGTGGCAGCTCAGCAAGGTCATCTTTTAGCTACGGCATTTCATCCCGAGCTAACCGGAGATGACCGCTTTCACCGTTACTTTTTGCACCTAGCCGCATGAAAATTCGCCCTTTTGGATGGCGTGATTTAACCCTCCTGCGTAATTATCTCAATCGCGGCCTATTCCTGGATAGTAGCCGCGTAATGATCCATGGAACAGCTTCGATTCCCATGGGTGCTTTTCTATCCTTCCTCGGCCCATCCACGCGCATGTTTACCTATCGCTGTGATGATCCCGGTGAATCCAGAACGCCACTGATTGGTCAGCTTACCTTTACCCCTGGGGCTTCTTATGCCCGGCTATCATTTTTAGCGCCCGAAGATGCAATGGACCAGTTTGAGCTATCTGCATTAGCAGATTACATGGCCATGCAAATGGGCGAACGGGGTGCGTTTCATATTTTGGCTGACGTAGATGAAAGCAATCAGGTCTTTCAATTGCTGCACCGGGCTGGGTTTGCGATCTATGCCCGCCAGCGTATATGGCGCTTGGAAGGTCAACCAGTTGGTGAAGAAGAATCAGTTGTATGGAGACCATGCAGTTCCAGGGATTCGATCAGCGTTCGATCATTGTATTGCAATGTCGTACCTGGGCTGGTTCAGCAGGTGGAACCCTTGCCTAAAAAGACCATTCGCGGTGTGGTTTATTATCAGGATGGAGATTTACTCGCCTTTGTAGAGCTGAAATATGGGCGCAATGGTGTTTGGGTGCAACCGTTTATCCATCCAGACGCGGCAGGTTTTGACAGGTATCTGTTCCATTTGCTACAAGATTTACCCTCCAGAGGTAATCGCCCGCTGTATATCTGCGTCCGCTCTTACCAATCCTGGCTGGAATCGGCTATTGAGCGGATGGGTGCTCAACCCGGACCGCAACAAGCTGTCATGGTGCGCCATCTGGCTTTATCCCGCCGGGTAAATCAAACCTACCCACTCCCGGCGATTAATGGCACGCGCGCCGAACCCACCGCTCCAATTGCCCGCATGGGCGAATCAAGGTATGTAGAACCGGCCGAAGCAGAAAGGCGACCAAGGGTAGATTCTGTGCCATAATTTTAAAGGGGATCCATTAATTGGAGCTCTTTAGGGAATATATGACTAGAAAACGAATTACTGATAATTTGGATGTATTGTTAAACGTGCTTCCCCCACAGGTGGCACTCCAATTGAACACGATCAACCGTTCCGATGATCTGCTGGAAGTGATCCTCGACCTTGGGCGGGTGGCGACGGCGCGCTATATTGACCGGGAGGAAACCCTTAGCCAGGTGGAAGTTACCCACGAGGACATCGAATACGTGGTCGAGCGCATCAGCGCATTTGATACGGATAATCGTGCCGGGATGGAACGCACCCTGCACCGCATTGCTGCCATCCGTAACCGCCGGGGTAATATCGTTGGATTAACCTGCCGCGTCGGTCGTGCGGTCTACGGGACGACGGACATCATCCAGGATTTGATCGAAAGCGGCAAGAGTTTGTTACTGCTGGGTCGTCCGGGGATCGGTAAAACCACCATGCTGCGTGAAGCCGCCCGTCTCCTGGCTGAGAAAAAGCGGGTGGTCATTGTCGATACATCCAATGAAATCGGCGGCGATGGTGACGTAGCCCACCCTGCCGTTGGACGGGCGCGCCGTATGCAGGTTTCCACACCAGCACTTCAACATGAAGTAATGATCGAGGCAGTGGAAAACCATAATCCAGAGGTGATCGTGATCGATGAGATTGGGCGTGAATTGGAAGCTGCCGCTGCTCGCACGATTGCAGAACGAGGAGTGCAGCTGATCGGCACCGCCCATGGGAATACGCTTGAAAACTTGCTGCTCAACCCTACCTTATCTGACCTGGTGGGTGGGATTGAATTTGTCACACTATCTGATGAGGAAGCGCGCAGGCGAGGTACTCAAAAGACCGTACTCGAGCGGCGTTCTCCGCCCACCTTTGACATGCTGATTGAGATTCAAACCCGCGACCGTCTTGCCGTGCACCTGGATGTTGGCAATTCGGTGGATACGTTGCTGCGCGGATTCCCAACCCCACCTGAATTACGCTATCGTGATGAGAGTGGAGAGATCCACATTGAACATTCCACCCCGCCGGCCAAGCGTGGTATTGGTGCCCAGGGGTTTGGTCGCCAGCCAATTGAATTTGGCAAGGAGCGCAGTCTTCCAGTAGCTGAAACCCGGGCGCGCAAGGAAGAGCAGCTTAATATCCGGGAAGGCGAAAGCGCCAATCAGGCACTATCCACTTTGCAGCCTGTACGCATCTATCCTTATGGGGTGGCACGTAATCGATTGATCCAGGCTGCCAAGTATCTGGGTGTACCGGCTGTGGTGGTGAACGAGCTGGAGGAGGCCCAGGTCCTGGTCACTTTGCGGTCTTACTATCGCAGCCGCCAGCACCCGGTGATTGATGCAGAAAATCGGGGGATGCCCATCTACGTTTTGCGGGCCAATACAGTTAACCAAATGCAGCATTTTTTGAGTGATTTATATAATCTTTCCGCCTCTGTATCGGAAGATCGCGGCATGGACCCCGCTATGCAAAATACCCAGGCTGCCATAGACGCAGTCTTGAATGGGGAGAGATTCATTGAGCTACCCCCAGCAACTGCCTATATCCGGCGCCTGCAACATGAAATGGCTCGTCAGGCGAACCTGACCTCCCATTCTTATGGAAAAGAACCATACCGTCGTGTACGGATTTTTAGGGACTAAACCAAATGTTCATCACACTTGAAGGACCTGAAGGCAGCGGAAAGACTTCCCAGCTTCCCATGTTGGCAGAGTACTTGCGAAAATGTGGTTTTGAAGTTTTAACCACCCGTGAACCGGGTGGCACATCCATCAGCGAGCAAATTCGCACCGTATTACACAACCTTGAAAATAAAGAGATGAACCCACGCACAGAAATCCTGCTCTTTCAGGCTTCGCGTGCCCAGCTGGTCGAGCAAGTCATCCGGCCTCACCTCCTTAAAGGTGGAGTGGTTCTCAGTGATCGTTATTCTGATTCCACTTTAGCGTATCAAGGTTACGGTCATCAAATTGATATTGAATCATTGCGGGTGCTGCTGACTTTCGCCACCGGGGGTTTGAAACCCGACTTGACCATATTGCTGGACCTGGATGTGGAAGTTGGCCTTCGACGAAAGGAACTGAAGGGAGAATGGAACCGGCTGGATGCCTACAATTTGGATTTTCACCAGCGCGTGCGGCAGGGATATCTTCAGCTAGTTCAGGCCGAACCCGATCGGTGGGAAGTGATCGACGCAGCACAATCGCCCATCAAGGTGCAAGACGAGCTGCGTCGCGTGGTTGCTGCCAGGTTACATATTACCCCGTAATTCAAGCTGCTTAGAAATCTCCATCATCGCCCGGTCCGCCTGCTCCCCCCTCCAGATCTGGGATTGCTTTTTCAATATCTTCCGGGCTCTGCCCGGCCTCCAGGCGGTCTACCACTTCATCGAATTCAGGAGGCACTTCTTCTCCCATTTCGTTGCCCATTTTGCGCATCATTTTCCCCAGGGCACGTGGATCATTTTCAAGACCTTCAAGCCCGGATGGATCGGTGAGGGCATCCATCCGGCTTTCTTCCGATTTGGCTACTCGAATTCGCCCTATCCGCCTTTGAATATTTTCACTGGCGCAGTGTGGACAATGAACATTTTTTTCACCATATTCCGTGTATGATAAATAAACTTCAAAGCGTTTTTTGCAATTAAGACATCGATATTGGTAAATTGGCATGAATGATCTCCATATAAAAAGATGCCGGTTGGTTAATGCTCGCAGCCTGAGCAAGGCTGAATTATAATGCTTGTTTGCGGAGAATTCTATGAGCGAGTTTGAATTTAACCTTCCACACACCCAACCACTGCTGATCGTGATCTCGGGTCCATCCGGAGTGGGTAAAGATACGGTCATCCAAAGGATGCAGGAACGAAATCTTCCCTTCCGATTTGTAATAACTGCCACCACCCGCCCACCACGGCCAAATGAAGTCCATGGAAAGGATTATTTTTTCTATTCCAACGCTGAATTCGCCAAGATGATTGAAAAAGGTGAGCTCTTGGAACATGCGATTGTCTATAACGATTACAAGGGTATTCCCAAAGCCCAGGTGCGCGATGCCCTGGCGAGCGGAAAGGATGTAGTCATGCGGCTGGATGTGCAAGGGGCAGAGACAATCCGCAAGCTGTGTCTGGACGCCTTGATGATATTCCTGTCACCGCAGGATGAAGCTGAAATGATCGAACGCCTTCATGCTCGTAAAACAGAGTCTCCTGAAAAGCTCCAGCTGCGCATCACCACAGCCCAGCACGAGATGTCTCAGCTAAACTTATTCGATTATGTAGTTATTAATCGAGAATTTCACCTCGATGAGACGGTTGATACCATCATTTCGATCATTATTGCCGAGCATCATCGGGTAAAACAAAGGGTGGTTACACTATGAACCAGAACCAATCGCCGTTACAGGAAATTCCACCTTCACCGATAATTTCGGGCGGACAACCGGTTAAGCGCCCGGTCTTCCGGCCGTATGTGACTTATATTTTAATCGGCATCTGCGTGGTGGTGTATCTCATTCAGCTAGGAACTCAGTCATTATCGGGTACAGATATCCCTGCCGCCTGGGGGGTTAAAAATAACCAGTTGATCATGCAGGGACAGTTGTGGCGCTTAATTACACCCATTTTTTTACACTCCGACCAAACCATCCTCCATATTGCCTTTAATATGTATGCCCTATTCTTTATCGGGACGGATGTAGAATTGTTTTTTGGCCGCCGCCGTTACCTGGGGCTTTTTATCCTGAGTGGTTTCGCTGGCAATGTGATCTCGTTCATGTTTTCTCAATACCCATCGCTTGGATCTTCAACTTCCATATTCGGTTTGTTGGGTGCCGAAGGAGTGCTCCTTTATCAAAACCGGGAGATATTGGGGAGCATTGCCCGCCGAAGGTTATCTCAAGTGATCATCGTCGCGGCTGCCAACTTAATTATTGGCCTGACCCCTGGGATAGGGATAGATAACTGGGGTCATATTGGTGGCCTGATAGGGGGGACGTTGTTTGCCTGGTTTGGTGGGCCGTTATTAAAACGAGACGGGTTAACTATTCCCCCTGTCATCCGGAATGTACGTGGCAGCCGGGAAGCAGTTATCGCAGGTACCGGGGTGGCTGCCCTGTTTTTCTTCCTCACTATTGCTGCGATCCTCATGCGGCGTGGTTAGCCGTCACCCCAATCGGGTGATCTTTTTTCTACAAATGCACTGACTCCTTCCTTATGCTCAGGTCCAATCCGGGCAATTTCCTGGATGTGGGCTTCGTAATCTAATACCTGCTCGAGGTTCGGGTAGATTGCCTTGTTAAAGTCGCGCTTGGCTAATCCCATGGCGTGAATGGGTCCCATGGATAAAGTTTTGGCTATTTCAAGGGCGCTTTTTTGTAATGCATGCACAGGGACAACGCGATTCACCATTCCCCAACTTAATGCTTGTTGTGCAGATATCGCTGCGTTCGAGTAAGCCGCCTCGGTTGCCCGTCCCAGACCAATGAGTGTCGGCAAGAATAGCGAGACTGCTGAATCGGGTGCCAGTCCGATTCCGAGGAAACCTACCAGGAAGCGTGCCTCTTCGCTGGCAATCCGCATGTCGCAAGCCAGTACCAAACCCAGCGCTGCCCCAGCCACAGTGCCCTGAATTTCAGCCAGCACCGGTAGTTCCAGTCGGCGGATCTGTAAAATCAGTGGATTGTAGGTCTCCTGCATGTGTTTGCGGTAGGATACCCCCTCGGCTTGCAACATTTCATAGATATCCTGTCCGGCGCTGAAGTCATCCCCTTCCGCTCTGATCAACACAACGCGTGCCTGCTTTTGTTGGGCGGCTTCCTTGAATGCTGCCAGAAGCAGCTTGACCATCTCGAGGCTGAGTGCGTTGGCTTTTGGATGGTTTAATGTGATCACAAAAATCCCATCTGTGAGGTCGGTACGAACATGATCTGACATTGGCTCTCCTCCCAGGCTAATTTTAGCTCTTAAATAAAAAACAGGCAGGTTGATGATCCTGCCTGCTCATGATCATCTGGATAATCTACTCTGGTGGTTCCTGATCATCATCCTCTTTACCATATTGCTCATCGTCTGCACCTAATTCCAATAACGCTTCCTGCTCGGTAAAACGCACCCATAAGAAAATCAGCTGTCCTTCATCCATTTCCATGGTGCGGGAAGCAACGATGGGCGTTTTGTGGATCAGTCCATCTGCGGCGCGGAATTCAAGCTGGATCGCCTGGTGTTTTGCCCATGCTCGATAGCACCGTTCCACTAAGGCTGGCCCATTAAAGGTGCGTAAACGGGTTAACGCCAGTTTATGCAAGGACGGGCTTTCATTCAAACCTAAAGGCCACCCTTCGTGAACATCTTCGAAGTTCGGGGGTGGGCCTTCAATAATTGTGATCTTGTCTTCCATTTATCATTTCCTTGATTTTGGAATCATACCACGAAAGAGGCGCTGGATTTTTTTGTTTTTTATTGCACCTACCTTGCTAAGGGTATAATCGAAGCATGCATAAATTAATCATCCTGGTCGAATCGACCGCCACTCCCGATTTTCATGTATTTTGGCCGCGTTTTCTTCACGCCGCTGAGAATATCCCCGGTTTACGCCGTGAAGCCACAAGCCGGATAAGCCAGGTTTTGTTTGGCGACATGCAATGTTCCATGATCCACGAATTGTTTTTCGATTCGTATGCTTCCCTGCAATCTGGGTTAGCCTCCGAATCAGGCAAGGAAGCCGGCAGCCTGTTGCAGGAAATGACGCGTGGTCAGGTGCGGCTGTTGATCGCGGATCACAGTGAAGATGATCTGGAAAATATACGCAGATACAAGTCTATGGGGCAAAATGCAAAAGGCTAGACTGGGCGTGGATGACTTAGCGGAGTATATGCATGCCCATAACATCCCGGGCGAAATCTTGCATCTGAGTGTACCCACGCCCACCGTGGAGACGGCCGCCCAGGCAGTGGGTACCAGCGTCGATCAAATTATCAAATCCATCCTGTTTTTGGTCGATTCGCAGCCTGTATTGGCGATCGCCTGTGGGCTGCCTAGCATCCAGCGCCGTGCCATCGCAGATCTATATGGGGTGGGCAGGAAAAGAGTTAAGCTGGCTACAGCAGAAACGGTGCTTGAAATAAGCGGTTATGAAGTAGGCGCCATGCCTCCATTTGGTCATTGCCAGCCGCTGGTCACGCTGATCGATAGGAAAGTACTCGAGTTTAAAGATGCCTATGCCGGTGGTGGTGCGGAAAATGCCATCGTGCATCTCAACCCTCAGGATATCCTTCGGGTGAGCGGCGCCAAAGTGCTGGATTTGCTTGAATAGCACATGGGGAAAAAGCAGCGTAATACCACTACCAGTAAATTTGGGTCGCCTGGGCACCTCAGTCACGACGCGGCACCCTTTTATGGCAGCCGGCTGTATCAAGACCAGCCTCCAGAGCATGTCACGGAATATATAGAGAACCCCATCCACGCTGATCATCTGGATCAAATTCTTCATCACTCAGCTGAGTCTATGACGCAGCTTCCAGATAATAGTGTCCACTTAATGGTGACTTCCCCGCCCTATAATGTGGGCAAGGAATACGATGTTGATCTGACCTTACCAGAGTATCTTGAATTCCTTGAAAAAGTCTGGGCAGAGGTCTTCAGGGTATTAGTGCCAGGTGGTCGGGCATGTGTTAATATTGCTAATCTTGGACGCAAACCGTATATTCCCTTACATGCCTGGATTACAGGTAGCATGCTTCGCCTGGGGTATTTAATGCGCGGTGAAATTATCTGGAATAAAGCCGCCAGTGCCAGCCCCTCCACAGCCTGGGGTAGTTGGAAATCGGCGGCCAACCCCACCTTGCGGGATGTGCATGAATATATCCTGGTCTTTTCAAAGGGTGCTTTCAAACGGCAATCATTACAAACTGGAGTAAGCACGATATCCAGAGAAGAATTCCTCGAATTTACCAAGAGTGTATGGACGTTTCCCGCCGAGTCAGCCTCAAAAGTCGGGCACCCGGCTCCGTTCCCGGTTGAGCTGCCCTATCGTCTGATCCAGCTCTATTCATTCAAAGACGAGGTGATTCTCGATCCATTTATGGGCAGCGGGCAGACTGCCCTTGCAGCGCGAAAAGCCGGCAGGCATTATATAGGTTATGAGATTAATCCTGTGTACATCAGCCTGGCAAATACCCGCCTTCGTACCGCTTCCGGTTCGAACCAGGAGCCTGCTTGACCTCGATTTAACTCTCCTGACGCATCCAGTTTTAAACCGCCCGATATTCACCCTCCAACAATCCATAGATATAAGATCCGCTAAAAGTTCCATCCGGATTGCGCCTGTTTTCTCGCAGGTAGCCTTCCCGCAGCATGCCGCATCGTTCGGCAACGCGGATGCTGCGCATATTGGTCTCGTCACATTGCAGGCGCACGCGGTGGGCATTGAGCGGACCAAACAGGATCGCCAGTGTAGCCCTGACAGCTTCTGTGACGAACCCCTGCCCCTCATGCTCCACGTCAGCAAAATAACCGATCTGGAACTCCGGCAGCTTCCAATCCACGGGTCCGACGTAGATTTGAGCCACGAATTCGCCCGTCTGTTTTTCGAACGCACCGATAAAGAAACAATTATTCGCTCTCCACGCCTTCTGCAGCTCATGCATTAGTTGCTCCGCAGATCCTTCGTTGGCTATATTTGCCGCCACGTTATCTGTTTCATACTGGCTTAGATGCTGCCTGTTCTTCAGGCTCATGGCATAGTACCATTTTCCATCCCCCGGTCGGTAGCTCCGCAGGCATAATCGTACGCTTTCAAACGGTGTTGGGAACTGGAAAGGTATTTTATTCATCAGGATGTCCTTTTCTGCCGCGATTGTTGCACAGTTTTATGTTTGAGACCCACCCAATCCACAGGATGGCAGCTTATGGATATTATATATACTTTATAATTCACCCTACCACCGAGAAGAATTAGGATGAATGAATACACTGACAAAATTGTATTGATTACCGGGGCAGGACGCGGGGCTGGTCGCCAGATCGCCCTGGCATTTTCCTCCTTGGGTGCTGTGATTGCCGCCAATGATATTAACCCGATTAGCCTGGACGAAACCATCAGCCTTATACAGCAGGCGGGTGGCAAAGCCGGGGCCTATGTCTTTGATATCGCTAAACGCATGCCGATTGAAGGACTGGTATCGCAAGTATTGGAGCATTATGGGCGCATTGATGTCCTGGTCAATCATGCTTCCGTGCAGCCTGACGCTTCCCTGTTGGAGATGGATGAGTGGGATTATCACCGTACCCTGGATGTAAACCTGGGCGGACCATTCTTCACCATGCAACAGGTCGGTCGGTTAATGCGACAGCAAGGCGGCGGGGCGATAGTCAACCTGATCTCCGCTGCAGAACACGAAAGGATAAAAAAAGGTCATGCGGCACATTCAGCCAGCCAGGCTGGTGTAATGGGTCTGACCCGCGCGGCCGCGCGTGAGCTGGCTGAATACCAAATTCGTGTAAATTCTGTCCTTTTCGGTTGCATAGATATGGGCCTGATCCCCTCACAGGAATGGGACCGGGCGGCTTTTCAACATTGGCTCGCCTCATTCCAAAATGTTGGAACGGGTGAATATCAAGACCTGGTTAGCATGGTGCTGTTCCTGTGCTCCAATGCCGCCAGCTCAATGACAGGACAGGTCATCTCCGTGGAACGGGGAGAAAAGTGACCAGCATAGATGATATCGGGGAAATCAATGGATGAATTAATTGCCTATCGACAGGAATTGTTATCTGCATTAGAGCACGTTATCTCTGACCTGGCCGCGCAGGTGAAATATACGCCCTTCAAAGACTGGCATCACAGGGTGGAAAATGAACGGCACACCGCCCATCAAATCCTGGTCCATTTATGGGCGCTTGAGGCCGGCGAATTTGCTCTCTACAACCGCCGGATTAATGACGAAGAGGAACCCCTGCTTCCTTTATTTAATGATGCTGCCTGGATGAACACACATTATCAAGCGAAAGAAAAGCCACGCAACATACTGAGTGATTTCATCAACTTGCGCTCGCTGGAGCTGGAATGGTTGCGCCAATTGCCCCCTACGAGCTGGAGCCGCACTGCCCGGCATCCATGGTGGGGGGTGCACACACTGCAATGGTGGGTTGAGCTTCAGCTCGAATATTCACGCCAACATCTGAGTGACCTGTCGCGTATACTGGGTACGTGACTCAGCATAATGACGTATAATTTTAGTCATCCATATTCACTATTAATCGTTAATTGATCTTCCTGACCGGGGAGGGGCTATGTCATCTGCATATGAAACCATACTGATCGAGGTTCGTGGTCAAGTCGGGCTGGTACGCATCAACCGTCCCAAGGTGCGGAATGCGCTCAACAGCATTGTTTTGCGTGAATTAATTGAGGCGTTGGAAGCTTTTGATACTGACCCTGCCATCGGCGCGATGGTGATCACCGGAGATGACCAGGCATTTGCGGCCGGAGCGGATATCAAAGAAATGGCAGACGCGACCGCCATGCACATGCTCACCCGCAGCCATATCCCCCAATTCGATCGCTTGCGCCTCATCCATAAGCCAGTCATAGCGGCAGTCTCCGGCTGGTGCCTCGGGGGTGGCAATGAGCTGGCCATGACCTGTGACATGATCATTGCCTCTGAAACAACCCGCTTCGGTCAACCGGAGATCAATATCGGTGTGATCCCCGGTGCAGGCGGCACTCAGCGCCTCACCCGCGCGGTTGGCAAAACCCTCGCCATGGAGATGGTGCTCAACAACCGTCTCCTGAGCGCTGAAGAAGCACAGCATTTTGGATTGGTCAACCGGGTGGTGCCGGTCGAGCGTTACCTGGATGAAGCCCTGCAGCTGGCGGCTGAAATTGCTGCCCGTGCCCCCCTGGCCGTACGGTTGGGAAAGGAGGCTGTCAACCACGCCTTTGAATCCTTCTTAAGCGATGGTCTGGAGGACGAGCGCCGGGCTTTTTATTTACTTTTTGCCTCCCAGGATCAGAAAGAGGGCATGCAGGCATTTGTGGAAAAGCGCAAAGCCACCTGGAAAGGAGAATGATCAGGCGTGTTGACCTTTCGTGATTTCATCACCGGGTTGCGCAAGCTGGAGATTGATCCTGTAAGGCCTGTTATTGCGCATGTCTCACTCTCAGCCTTTGGTAAGGTTCATGGGGGTGCTGAAACCATATTAGGGGCCCTCAGCTCATCTTTCAACACCCTGATCATGCCGGCATTCACTTATAAAACCATGATAACTCCCGAAGTTGGCCCACCTGATAATGCCATCCGCTATGGTAGCGGGAAATATACCAATCTTATGTCTGAAATCTACTATGCCAATATGCCGGTGGATCCACTGATGGGTGATGTGGCTGAGGCAATGCGTATCCATCCAAGAGCGCTGCGCTCTGCACACCCAATCCTGTCTTTTGTAGGTATCCACGCCAAATCCATCCTGGATTCCCAAACCATCAAAGCTCCACTCTTCCCGATCCAAAAACTAATGGATGGGCAGGGATGGGTGTTACTCCTGGGTGTGGACCAGACGGTCAATACGAGCATTCATTACGCTGAACGGCTGGCGGGGCGCAAACAGTTCATCCGTTGGGCTTTGACCAACAAAGGGATCATTCCTTGCCAGGGTTTTCCTGGTTGTTCCGACGGATTCGAAGCGCTTGCTCCCCACCTGGAGGAAATCATCCACTGGATTGAAGTGGGAAAAGCGTTAATCCAGGCTATCCCCGTGGTTGGTCTGGTCAGTATTACTTGTGAAATACTAAAAGCTGATCCTTTAGCTCTGCTATGTGGGCGAAAGGATTGCCTGCGTTGCAAGGCAATTAGGGCTTCGTTGGTTGAGCAATAACAGCAAGGTGCGAGTTCATCGCACGAAACGGGCTAATTTCTCTCTTTTTCAACTAGCTAACCCAACCGATTGCCCAAAAGGTGTAGATGATCGCGTTCTGGCAGCAGTGAATGAACCAGGACACAACGATTCCTTTTGACCCCAGCATGCACCTGGCAAACAAAGCCCCCAGAAAACCTGCAATAAGAACACCGGGTATCCCGGCAGGCGCGCCTCCAAAATAATGAGCAAAGCCAAAGAAAGTAGCCGTGAGCCAAATGGCCTGATCCGCTCCGATAATTTTTTGCAGGTCACCCAACAGTGAGGCTCTGAATTGCATTTCTTCAGAAAAGGAGTTTGTGAGTGCAAACAGGAGCGCCGCTGGGAAATATGGGAGTGCCTTCAGCAAAATGTCGGAGGTTGGTAGATTACCCAACCCAAAAAAGAGCAGCGTGAGCGGTGCAATACACAAACCAAGGATGAGGCCCAATACTCCCCATGAAATGGATTGTTTGCCCGTTTTTTCATCATCTTTACGGGTGGTTATCGGTGCGCCAAGCTGGCCGCGGGTCAGGAAGAAATCCTTCCATTTCCTTCCCAGCAATAACAACACCACGATCATGATGAAGGCAACCAGCAGTTTTAAAATCTGGTAGCCTGCCATGGCAACCACCCAATTCACTCGATGCTCCCACTGGCTGTAGAGATCTGTACCTCTCAGCCAGTCCATGCCGCGTAGTGTCAACATCAGCACCAGCAGCAGGGAGAAGAAAATGGACGCACTCCGGAACGGTTTCCAAAACAGGCTGACCAGGATGAGCACCAGCAGCAAACCGATCTTTACCCAGAAAAGCCAGGTTGGTGGATCTCCGAGCACAGCGTCCCAGATGGCATTGGGCAGGTCTGATGCCAGCAGGACGATTATCCAGGTGAACAGGCTTAATCGAAGTGATTTGGATTTGAGCGCAGACTGATTGGTTTCCATCAGTTCATTCTCCGTCCCAGGTATTAACCGATCCTTTAGGAAAGCCGATAATAAATTATATAACGGTCAATCGCATATGACTTGTTTTTAGGAAATTATTTGCGCTGATAGAAGCATTCGAAATTGCCATACTCGCTTTCTGATTGACTGCCGTTAGTTACCTTGTTATACTGTTTATGTACCGGTGATTGATCAGGGTCGAAATCAGTCAAGCAATTGGCATACCCGGTAATTGTGGAGCGATATGAATAGGAAATTGGCGTTTGCACTTAGCGGAGGTGGCTCGCGCGGGGCACTGCAGGTAGGTGCTCTGTATGCCTTGCTAGAATCCGGCCTCCAGCCCGATTTCCTGATCGGCGCCTCGATTGGAGCCGTGAATGCCGCCTTCCTTGCCTTGAATGGCTTTTCGAAGGACAGCCTGGACCGGCTTACGGCGGCCTGGCATAAGGCTAACGCTTCAGAGCTGCTGCCAACCAATTATATCTGGCTAACCGTGCGTGCCATGGTCAGGCGTTCTTCCAGCGATCCTTCCCGGCGCCTGAGAGATTTTTTTATCAGCCACGGATTAACCCCTGAGCTGAATTTTGCGGATATCACTCAGCCCAACCTGGTGATCGTCTCTGCAGATCTGAACTCCGGGAAACCGATATTGCATGGCACCATACCGGAGGATAAAATCCTGGATGCGCTATTACTATCCACGACGCTTCCGCCCTGGTTTATGCCAGTCAGAAAGCAAGAGCGCTACCTGATGGATGGGGGAGTGGTGAGTAATCTACCCATTGAGCCAGCTCTCAATCTCGGAGCTACCCAAATCGTAGCGTTGGATCTGATCGATGCGCGTGAGATGCTCGGCGAGGGGGATGGTTTCAGAGGATTTCTGGACCGGTTACTCTATTCCGTTGAGCAACGGCAGATCGATCTCGAGCTAGAATTGGCGGAAGCACGCGGCATACCCCTGTTATACCTTGCTCTTACCGGCGTACTGCCTGTTCCCATTTGGGATTTTGGCCATACCGATGAATTGATTGCCCAGGGTTACGATATCGCCCGGCGTGCTATTGAAGACCAGCGCGCCACCCATCCCATCCTGGCGACTTAACATCTGGGCTTACCATACCCTGACTTTTACTTTACCCAACACAGAATATTATTCGATCAGATCTGACGGCCTCGCATGACTGGGCTGATACACCCCAAGTTTTCCTCCCCCCGGCAGGGTGATATTGGTGAGCGAGCCCCACTCAGCCTCAATCACTGGCTCGCAAACGACCTTAAGCTGCGCCATTTCCTGGATAAATGCCTCAATATCATCCGTCAGCAGATAAAACTTATGCACATTGTTGCGCTTGTGGGGGTGTACGGCCACTTCGGCCGGCGGTAATCCGAAGATCAGCCAGCCATCTCCAGCATCGATATTCGGTAGCTGCAATACATCTCGCAGGAACGCCCGGTCGGCTTCCGGATTCTTGCTAAAGATGATCGAATGTGCACCAATGATTCTCATGAGTGGTTTCCTCCATTAAGCGTTGTTTCAGGAATTAAGGGCATAAATCTTAGGCTGAGTATCAGAGCGCATGTGCTGGGAATGGGATATTCACTCGATTTCCAAGGTCAGCAGCGATTTCATTATATTATAGGATACTTGGCGCTCCTGACCTACCCGTTAATATAGGTAAATCCTTCAAATCTGTTCTGATATATAATTCTCACAGAGCAATCACCATCCATGAACCCCGAAAATCATGATTAAATCCGAATGGAGAGACCTACTATGAGCGTGCTTGAAGATAGTAAGCCTAAATTGAAGTCGTTTAATTACGCCATCGGCATGTTTGGCACATCCATCCCGATTAATATGTTGAAATCCTTTGCATTTATTTTCTACGTAGACCAATTAGGGATGACCACCGTGCAATTCTCCCTGATGCTGCTCATTTACACCTTCATCGATGCCATCGACAACCCGGTGTATGGCTTTCTTTCAGATCGAACGCGAACACGTTGGGGGCGCAGGCGTCCCTGGCTCACGATCGGGACGCCGTTATTGGTCTTGGGATTTGTTGCCTTTTACAGCCCAGCCTCTTTTTTAAGTGGGAATTCCCTGGTTATCTACTGCATGCTCTTTTACATGTTTACCGGCACCCTGGATTCGGTCATCAACGCCAATTACGGCGCCCTCTTCCCAGAGCTGTTTCGCGATGATGCTTCCCGGGCCTCCACCAACGCCCTCCGGCAGGCTTTTCAGCTGGTTGCCATGATCATCAGCATCGCCCTGACGCCCATGGTGACCAAAGCATTGGGATACAGCCTTACTTCCATACTATATGGCTTGCTGGGTGGCGCGGTGATCTTGTATATGACCTTTACCAGTAAGGAAATGGCCTTCCAGGTGGATGAGCAGAAGCCCCAGCTTTGGGATAGCATAAAGAGCCTGGTCACCAACCGGAAGTTCTGGGTGGCAGGTTTTGCCAATGCTTTCTACAGTGCCGCCATGTCACTCGTCCTGGCGTCCATGCCGTTCTTTGTGAAATATGCCCTGAAGCTCTCGGAAAGCCAGACGACCTTTCTCCTGGCGGCGGTTCTGGTGATTGCCATCGGCTGCGTATGGATCTGGGCCCGGCTGGTAAAGAAATACTCACTCATGCCGGTGTGGCGGGCTGCCCTGGCCACATTAGCGCTGGCGTTTATTCCACTTTACTTTGCGAATTCACTGATTACAGGCATCCTTTGCAGCGCCCTGGTGGGGTTCGGCTTTGCCGGTGTAATCACTACCATGGATTTGATCGGTGCCAAGATCATGGATGAGGATACTCAGAAGCATAACCTGCGCCGAGAAGGGATCATCTCCAACGCCCTGGGATTCATGAACCGGCTGAACGGGTTATTCACCAGTGCGGCATTCTTACTTGTTTCCATATTGTATAGCTACGAAAGTGGCAACAACCCCGGTCCTTATCCCGATCAGGCCGCCAGGTTCCTGCTGACCATCTTTCCGCCCATTTTGATGGTCATCAGCTTTATTTTCTCCTTCTTCATCAACTTTGAAAAAACCCCGGTCGCACCAGTTATCGCCGAGATTGAATAAGCAGGAAGGTCTGTATGGCACTTTTACGCATCGATCACGTCCCCGAAACTGTAATGGTCAATTTGCCCGTGTACATCATCCTCCCCAGCCCCGGAGAAATGCACGGCCTGCCGGTTGCTAAGCGCAAGGTGCTCTACCTGCTGCATGGGCTGAGCGACGATGGCAGCGCCTGGCAGCGCTATACCGCCATAGAATCAATTGCCGCGTTATACGGTCTGGTGGTTATCATGCCCTCTGTCGGTCGCAGCTTTTACACCGACCAGCCCAATGGCCAGAAGTACTTCTCATACCTCACCATTGAGCTGCCAGGATACATCAAGCAGGTTTTTGGATTGTCGCCCCAGCGTGAAGATACCCTGATTGCGGGGAATTCCATGGGTGGGTATGGGGCTTTCAAGGCCGCGCTTCTCCACCCCGAGTTGTATTCAGCTGCCGCAAGTTTCTCGGGCGTGCTCTCCCATGCCTTTATCACTGCTTACCCCAACGACCCACGCCGGGGAGAGTTTGAGTATTTGTTTGGCAATCTGGAAAAGCTGACCGGGAGTGAACATGACCCGGCAGTATGGCTAAAGCATACGGCTGACCACCTCGGGAAATTGCCTAAATTATTTATTGCCTGTGGGCGCCAGGACGACCTGTACCCGCTCAACACCCAATTTCACGCTGCCTGCCAATCGTTGGGCATCCCGGTAGATTATCATGAGGAAGATGGATTCCACGATTGGTTCTTCTGGAATACACAGATCCAGCGCTTTTTGGCAGCCAACTTGACCCCCATCTAAAACACCATGGATAAAACACCCATCCAATCACACCAACAAATCCCACTGTTTATCGAGCATGCTCGCCAAGGGACTTACTTCACCCTCCCCTTCAGCATGCCAGCCAACACCGAATCGTTCACGCTCAGCTATCGCTACGAAAGGCATCATGAAACTGAAATTCAGGCCGAGCATGGTAGCTTTATCTCCCGTAAGGAGATCAACATCATCGATCTGGGTTTGATTGCCCCGGATGGCACGCAGGTGGGAGCCTCCGGGTCGGATAAATTGAGCATCCTCATCAGTGAGACCCAGGCAACCCCAGGCTACCATCCCTGTGCCCTGGTGCCGGGTGAATGGAAGATCATCGTCGGGGCGTATAAGGTGGCTGAGCAGGGCGTGGATGTCCTCTATGAGCTATCCTACATACCCAAATATCAGCGCCTGTTCAAGGGAGATTTGCACACCCATACCCATGCCTCAGACGGTGTCTTGCCATTGGGTGAATTAGCCCGGCATGCAGCCAAGAATGGATTGGACTACCTGGCCGTCACCGACCACAACCAGATGGTTTCAACCGATGTATTACTGCAACACCCCGCTATCACCCTGATTCCCGGGGTTGAATGGACCCATTACCGGGGGCATGCCAACTTCCTGGGTGTGGATAAGCCCTATGATGAGCCTTTTCTCGCCAACACCCTCGATGAAGTGCAGGCGCGCTTCGCCTCAGCGCGTGCGCGTGGGGCGTTGATCGTTATCAATCACCCCTTTGACCCGGTCTGCCCATTCCTGTTTGACATGAGCTCGCTGCCATTCGATTGCCTCGAGATTTGGAACGGGCCGATGCGTGGCTCCAACCTGCAGTCCATCGGATTATGGCAAAGCCTGCTTTCGGCTGGCAAAAAAATCCCCATTTGTGGCGGTAGTGACTATCACCGCGACTCCCTGCTACTTTTCCCGGGTGGTCCCACCACCTGTGTGTATGCCATGTCTGGGAGTGTAGCGGATATCCTGGCTGCATTGAAGCTCGGTCATGCCTTTATCACCTACAGCGCCAATGGCCCCACCCTCGAGATGACGGCGGGAGATGCCATGCTTGGTGATCGTGTGGATTTCGCCAGGGTCAAGCAGTTTGAATTTATGGTCAGTGGTTTGCTCGCTGGTGATGTTGTTCAGGTAGTAACTGCCCGTGGCAGCACCCCCCTGCTCAAAGCCGAGGCAGATGGATCGCTGCGCGGTAAATATGCCTTGGATGCGCCGGGTTTTGGCAGGCTTGAGGTCTTGCGGAGCTTCCTGCCGGGCCTGCCTTTGCTGCCGGCATTAATTGCTAATCCGATCTATTTTGATGCCTGAACGGACGCGAATTAACCATTACTCACGATGCCAACCTGAGGCTGCAATTACCCTGATAGACGGTCTGCATCCCTGGTATCGTTACGCTTACGACATCACCCAAAATGGTAAAGCAGCTTGAGAGAATAACTTATGCCATTTACTTTTTCCAGACCTGTTTCTCCCGATTGGGAGGCATTCGTGTCTTGCCTCCGCCGGGAAGGCACTCCCAAGCGGGTTCATTCTATTGAAATCTTTCTGGATGAAGAGGTGAAACCTGGCTTGTGCGAGCGTTTTCAGCTTCAGGAGAGCCTATCAAAAGATGATCCGTATTTTTCCTGCAAGCGTGAAATTGCTCTGCAACGTGCCCTGGGGTATGACTATATTTGCTGCGCTATCGCAGGGGTGGATCTTAATTTTAATTGGATAAATATCGAAGATACAGCTGAAATCAAACGCCAAGGCGGACGTAATTTCATCGATGAGACGCGTGGTCCGATCACCAGCTGGCAGGAGTTCGATGCCTACCCCTGGCCCGATATACGCAATGCAGATACGAGTGCCCTGGAATGGTACGAAAAGCATTTACCAGAAGATATGTGCATTATCGGGGGTTTGATCGGCCATTTTGCTGAAGAAATTTCCTGGTTGATGGGCTATAAAACCTTGTTTGTGTCTTTAGTTAAGCGGCGCGACCTTGTTCAGGCAATCAGCGGCAGGTTGATGGAGCACTATCGTCATCTGATCGAGCTGTATTTGCAGTTCGATCGTGTAAAAATGATTTGGGGTACTGATGATATGGGCTTCCGGTCGGGTACGCTGATCAGCCCGAAGGATTTACGATCTTTGGTCTTTCCCGGCCATAAAATGTTGGCTGAGATGGCGCACCAGGCTGGCAGGTTATATCTCTTGCATTCCTGCGGTAATCTGGCTGCAATCATGCCCGATTTGGTCGAGGATGTCAAAATCGACGCCAAACATTCATTTGAAGACACCATCGAAGATATTTGCACGGTTAAGCAGCAATGGGGTGCGAAGATTGCGTTGTTGGGTGGTCTGGATATGGATTTCATATGTCGCGCCTCTGAAGCACAGGTGCGAGCGCGAACCCGCCATACGCTCCAGGTCTGTCAACCTGGCGGTGGGTATTGCCTGGGCACGGGCAACAGCGTGGCTAACTATATCTCGATCGAAAATTACCTGGCCATGCTGGATGAAGGACGGCGTTTTATTTGATTCCATCTGGGTTGTTGCGCTGGAAGTCCTGGAACAACCAGATAGCTGGCCGATCATTCTAAGGCTGGCACGCGGGCAGCATAGAACTGCCAACGTCCAATGGCTTCGGCTGCCATGACGATCACGAAAACCGGGATGATCAACCCCGGCACGGAAACCTGTGGGACGATGATTGTGAATAGCGTTGCAGTGATTCCCAGCCCGAGCAGCAAGAGGCGCAGCCTGTTTGCCAGCTTCCCAACCAGGGGTCGTGCAGTCAGAGCCAGGCCCATTTCTGCCGCCAAGACCAGCCCTACGATGACTGCCCAGCCTGGAACCTGCGCGGCGAGATTTACCCCCAGTACCCCAAGCGTCGTCGCACTCAGGAAGAAAGTCGCGGGGGTGCGCCATGTATTCCAGGCTGGTACAGCTCTAAGCAAATAGACCCGCGACATGCTATATACCAGCCCGAAACCCAGGATAGCCATCAGCCAGGGTCTCGGTGATGCTTTAAAGCAGCCAGTCGGATCCTATAGTCAAGAGCCAGGCTACCATGAATAAGCCTGCCATCAGGATTTCTCGGCTTAACCACGACTTTTTGATATGCATCACCGCCCGCCATGCGTTGGGCTTCCTACCCAGGTGCAGGAATGAGATCAATCCACCTATACCCAGTAGAATGCCGATAGCCAGCAGCACCGGCTGGGGAAGCGGAGCAAGCACCAGCCCGTATACCGCCATGCCGGTTGCCATTTGGGCGAGTAGAGAAAAAGCGACCAGAGGCAATTCACGAAAAGCTGGAATCCCATGGCTGTTTTCTGAGCTTCGCCCCGGCTGGATTTCTTCCTGGTTGGAAACTGTTTTTTCCAGGCTGCTTTCCATCCCAATGTGTGGTTTTATGGCCAGTCGGGGTTCAGTGCGCGAGTAGTTCGGCAACGGGAAGGGATGTTCTGCCGCCGGGAGCTGCCATAAATTCCGACCATCCTTGAAAGTGCTCAACTTTTCGATCGTTGCATACTCCAGAACCCGCAGTGGGCAGGCGGATACGCAGGTCGGGGGTAAGCCGGCATCCAGGTTATCATAGCAAAAGTTGCATTTGGTCATGACGCCTAGCTTACCGTCATACTGCGGTGCATCATATGGGCATGCCCAGGCACAGTAACCGCATCCCATGCACCTGGACGAGTCGAGCAGCACGATTCCATCCGGGCGGACGGTGTATGCATCCGTTGGGCAAACACCGGCGCACTTGGGATGCCGGCAGTGATTGCAAGCCAGGGTCAGGTTATATGCAAACACGCTGTTTTCCCAGGCGCTGCCCGTTGATTTCCATTCCCCACCCGTAACCTCAAAAACCCGCCGCCACAATACACCTACAGGCAGCCCATTTTTATCCTTACAGGCTTCCTGGCAGGTTTTGCAGCCGGAACAGGCGCTGGCATCAAAGGTGAAAATGTAAGTCATAGTTACTGGGCTCACCCGGCAGGGTCAGGGTTTGCTTGATTTCCCGGGATGCATTTTCGGGTTGAGTTTCTCGACTTCAACACGGATAGTCTGCTGGGTTGATCCGAACGCCAGTGGGGTCCAACGCTGAGAGGTAAGCACATTGATATTACCGCCATGGTCCACACCGTCAGCGTCGGGTTTCCACCAGGCACCCTGGGGGATATCGACCACACCGGGCAGAATGCGGGCGGTCAGGCGGGCAGGGATGACCAGCTCGCCTAGCGCATTCCAGACTCGCACCAGATCTCCATCGCGGATGCCCCTTTTAGTTGCATCCAGCGGGTTGATAAAAATACGTTGCGGGAAAGCCTCCTGTAACCAGTCATTGTTGGCATGTGTGGAGTGGACCCGGGCGAGGCTGTGATGCCCGATGGCTTGCAGTGGATATTTTTTGTCCTGCCGAATCCCCTGTGATTGGCGGTTTGCTCACTTCTGTAAACGGATCTTCCCATTCGGGGATATATTTAGGCACTGCTGGGATCTCGTCAGGCCTACCCATATCGTATATGGTCTTGGAAAAAATCTCGATTTTACCGCTGGGTGTGTTCAGTGGGTACTTTTGCGGGTCGCGGCGGAAATCGGCAAAGGCAATGGCAGGCTGCGTGACCGGCTTTGAATAGGCTCCCAGGTTCTGCTCCAAGAATGTTTCCAGGGATGGCAGGTCGGGGAAGCGGGTCTCCCTGAACCGGTCAAGGCACCATTTCACCCAGGCTTTTTCGTCGCGACCCTTCGGTATAAGCCTCCCCGAAGCCCAGGCGTGCTGCCAGGTCAGCGCAAATGCGGTAATCACTCTTGCATTCACCCGGCGGCTCAACCAGTTTGGGCTGCAGGATGACCTCGTCGCCATATTTCCAGCCATCCTCCACGCCCCAGGTTTCGAACTGGGTGCAGGCGGGTAATACAACATCTGCAAATTTTGCCGTGGAGGTCAGGAAATTATCCTGCACAACGATGAACTCGACTTTTGACTCGTCTTTCAAGAGCGTGGCCGAACGGTTGACATCCGCGTGCTGGTTGATCAGGCAGTTGGTTGCCACTGCATAAATTAGCTTAATGTCAGTTTTTAAGTGCGAAGAGCCAATCACACCTTCCACAGGGGTCAGCTCATGCCCGCGGAGGCAGGCTTCGGACCACAGAAAGACCGGGATGCTGGCTTTGACCGGGTTCTCTCCAGCCGGGAAAACCGTCCAGAGAGGCCCACCTTCAGGAGCCTGGGTTCCCAGTCCGCTGGCCCATCCACCGGGTATTCCCACATTGCCGGAAATGGCTGCCAGCACACAGCCTGCCCGCACCACCTGCTCACCATAAGCACGGCGCTGCATACCGTAACCCTGGTAGAGCACGCCCGGCTTCCGGGTGGCATATTCACGCGCAATGCGGGTGATGGTCTCTGCAGGAACGGCGGTGATAGTTTCCGCCCATTGAGGCGTCTTGGGGGTTCCATCGCGCACCCCTAGCAGGTAATCGGTATACGATTCTGCGTCTTTTGCACCTGCTGGCATCTGCGCAGCCTCCCAGCCCACGCAATGGGTGCGGACGAAATCGGCATCATACAAACCCTCGTTCAGCATGACGTATGCCATGGCGCTCATCATGGCGGTGTCGGTGCCGGGTCGGATGGGGATCCACTCGTCTGCCAGCGCTGCCGCCGATAACGAGTGGCGCGGGTCGATGCAAACCACCTTTGCTCCATTTTCGCGTGCCAGTTTGACGAAGTAATTGCTGTTGGTACCGTCGCGCATTTCAGCCGGGTTCCAGCCCCACATGATGATGTAGCGGCTGTTGAGCCAATCCTGGCGTTGATTACCGGTCACCAGGGTTCCATAAACGGTGGGGGTGGCGATATTGATTGCCCCCCACGAGTAGGAGTTGTAGATCCCGAGGCAACCTCCAAACAGGTTCATCAGGCGTCGAGCCGTGTGTGAGCCGTTGAGCTGGTTATAGCTACCCGTACCGTATGGCACAAATAAAGCTTCGTTACCATACTTCTCTTTAATCCGCTGCATCTGCCCAGCAACGAGGCCAAGTGCTTGCTCCCATGGGATGCGCGCAAATTTGCCTTCCCCGCGCTCTCCTACCCTTTTGAGCGGGTACAGTAGACGGTCAGGGTGGTACTGCCGGCGCAGGTAGGCGCGGCCGCGGGCACAGGCTCGCAGCTGCGGTGCTGAGAGGCTATCTGGTCGGTCGTCTGTATCAAGGCGCGTGATCCTGCCGTTTTCGATATGTGCGATGAGCAGGCACCGGCCACCACAGTTATGCGCCGGGCAGCCAACCCTAATCTTGGACACTTTAGACGGTCCAGATTCCCGATTAACGTGCCCGGGAGAGGGCGAGCTGTCTAGTTTCAACTTGAACATTTTCATGGTATCAGTATATTGTAACTGACAGGCGCAGAGAAGTGACAGAGGTCATATTAAGAAAAAGAACCGGCGCCATTCAAACGCAGGCACCAGTTCTTGCAGGCTTCGGGATCGAACTATTTGGTTCCGGTCAAGCGCAAGGAGCAAAGAATGTCGTGCTTTATTAAGTGCGCCTCCTCGAGCGCTTTCTAGTAAATAAATGGGATCAGTTTATGTACACGTTTTTGATACGCGCTATAGCCAGGGTACTTCCCAATCAGCCATTGTTCTTCCCGGCGCGACTTGACATCAAAAAACGCCAGCATAATGATTGTATAGCCCAGCGTAAGCCAGCCATGAACCAGGAATGCCCATCCGGTGGCGATCAGTATCAATGCGCAGTAGATCGGGTGGCGCACCAGGCGATAAGGTCCCGTTTCAACCAGAGTTCCGTCCTCTTTTGGGTATGGTACTGCAGTTAAATTCGATCCCAACCGAAATATGGCACTGCTGAACAGAAGAGCTCCTGCCATCAGCAAGACTCCGCCTGCAATCGAGCTTAGCCACGAGAACGAGGTCGGTAGTATTGGCCATCCCGGATAAGTGCGTGGGCCAAAGAAGACCAGCAAAATCAAGGCGATTTGACCAACCACATACCATTCGCCATGTGTGCCTTTCCACCAGGGTGTTTTAGACATAATCACATTCTCCTTTCGATGATTTACAGGGCGAAGTCCTTGCCCAATTGGTGAGCCCGCTCCAGGTAACCGCGCCTGGTTTCTTCGTCCGTTGCAGCCACCGATAGAAATATATATGTTCGACCTTTTTAACGCCCGGGTAACGCAATCCCCAATTATCAATAATTTGGGTCATCGGTGCTACCCTTCATAAAGTTTATGCACTCATTTACATTCACTCCATTCGCTTCCAAGGCTTTCATCATCGGTGCCCACCCTTCCCCTGTCCATCCGCAGCAAGCGCCTCGGAAACTGGTCGGGCTGTCTCCTTGGGCTATTGGGCAGAGCTTTCCTTCAGCTGGCCCCGCACGAAGATGAATGTCCCCAAGACAAACCCACCTGTTTCGACGAGTGAGATAGCGTAACTGGCGATCCCACCAGGATATGACAGGAGAAACAGGATAGGCCGTCCAATACCGCCCACCAACCCGGCGACTACAAACGACCAGCTGGCGATTTCTTTTTGCTGCTCGCTTATGCCCAGCCGATCGATCACATAACCGAAGAAGAAATTGACAAAAGCCAGGAATATACCATACCCGTGCAATACTTTCCAGGTCTGGTATTGGCTCTCGGTCAGCATCGAGCCTCCGAATAAATCCACGGTCAAAGGAACGCCAACAACAGCACCGAGTACCAGAAATAACGCCATGCCAAAGACAATATTCTTCCTGCCTGTATCTACACCTGCGAAAATTCTATTCATTGTATTCTCCATTCTCTTTTTGTGTTTGAAGTTTCTCATGCAGAAATCATGAGCTGAACCTTTGTGGCAACCTTCTCAGCAATTTGCTTGCAGCTTGTGATGGAGCCACCTTCGATGTAATTACTGACCCCTTTCGGGTCAGAAAAATCACAGCTGTGTAATTTCCTTACACTGGGTACTGCCAAATTCTTTGGCAAACCACTTTGATAGTTTGTATCCCCAATTCATACTCCGGTTGAATTTGTTGATCTTTTCATCGAAGGCATACCCACCCACGGTCATGATCGCCAGCAACCGGATCACCCGCAGGGGACTGTTTTCGATCTCACCGATTCGGAGGCCGATCGCCATCACGCCTGCTGTAAAGGCGCTGCAGGTGCGGCCCATGAACAGCGTGCCACCCATGAAAGCTGAGACCGCATCGAAGAGGTCTCGATTATCCTCAGGGTTATATCCCAGATGGGTGAGCACAGCCTGGGCGCAGTGGAAATTATTTTCGCTCAGGTGCGAGTATAGCCTGGTATAGGCTTCCCTTTGGACTGGCGAGAGGGGATCCTGTTTGTTGCCATCCATGGCATCCATAAAGAAACCCGGCGAGCGCAAGACCGGTGGGATGCAGTGCCTTGGGAAGTGGTCGTTGCCACGAATCTCGCGGCATTGAAGCGTACGATGGCAGGCGAGAAAGTTCTGGCACAGGGTATGGCCTTTGTCAAAGATCAGCGGTAGGTGATGATCGTCACTGCGCAACCCGATACGTGTACCCAGCATCACGAGAGGCGAGGTCACCCCACCGCATTCGAAGCCTGTATTACCGATACCGCCTGGCATCCCGGCACTGAGCCTGACCAGCCATTCTTTTTCGGTCGCTGAGATATCCAGGATGGATTGCATCACCGTTGGAGCGCAGTGGCCCATCCTGATAAGATTGGCGAGAGCAAAGCGATAATATTCCCGTCCTGAAGCGCTATTGTTCTTTTGATCTGTTTTGTGAGTTTCCATGATATTCTCTCCTTTGCTTTCTTTTGCACATCTCACCCAACTGTTTCGGGCAAGCTTTTAGCCAGCAGCCCATAATGCAACACCAATCCAAGCACAATGCCCCATGTTAGATGCATGACAAAGGATCCAGCGAACCACAGCACCGTCTCAGAGGCTGGCATTTTTAATAGAATAGGCATAGTCGTGAGAATTAACTGGCTTAGAACCTCTGCATAAATAACGGCGTATACTACATTCATCTTCAAGGTTGTCCTTTGAAGCGCACCGATCTGGCTCACAGCTAAGCCATAGATGGCACTGAGCACTGGACCTAGCAGATGGTACGTAACTGCACCCAGCATGGCGCCTCCCGACAGCTTTATTCCCAGGAGGGAAAAGAAATGCGCAACTGTGCTTCCTATGGTCGAGTAACAAGTACCCGCTGGCAACCCAAGTGCTGATAATCCCCCCATTTGGACAAGATCCATGGCCATCGTTCCGGCTAAGCCACCGATCAAACCCCATGCGATGCCTCTACTAAGAGTAATGGAGGGGATTTGTCCCTTTACCAGCCAATTCGCCTGAAGTTTATTTTCCATGTTCTTGCCTCCTGTTTTCAGCTTCGCGGTATCCCATATATAACTATTTCTGGATGGGCAGACATTTTTGATCTTGAACCAGGGTGGGATGGTTTCCACAAAGCTCTATGGAGAGGAAACCATCCCGCCTAACCACTTCAAACGTGAGCATCTGCATTGCCATTAGCTGTGTGTGGCTCCACCAGTTCGAGACTCCCGTTTATATCTTTCTGGTTTTCATCAGCTCGGGCCAGAGTACGATCACACCCAGCACGATCAGTAAAATCGCAAAGACGGGCAGCTCGAAGGGCAGGCTCAACAGAACCCCGGCCAGTTCCAACCCGCCCCACACCAGTGCCAGGAAGCCAATAGTGGTTGAAAAACCGCTGATGGGTTGGCCACTTAGCCGTCGAGCTGCATTCACGGCGATCAAGATCAGACCGATGCCAATGGCTGTGGTGCCTTTCGGTAAAGATGGAACCATCGCTGTGATGCCCCACCAGATAAACAGTGCTCCCCAGGCAACGGCTTCGAAATTACGATTTAATGTTTTAGTTGTGTTCATTTTTTCTCCTTTTGATTTATATTTTTTTCATTTAGTGATAGTAAAGTCAGGTTCAGACCGTTCAATTTATTAAGGATGCCCATCAGCGCGGCCTGGTCTCTAACGAGCCCCATAAGAATCATTTCTCCGTTATCTAATAGCTTCACCTCCAGACCTTCCAACCAATCCGACCAGCTTTCGTCGAGATGACCTTTGACATGGATCTCGAAGTATGCTCCAGGGGCGGCAGTGGAAGTCATGCATTTACTGTTATGGTTGCTTTCTTCTTTATTGTTCGTCATATTTCCTCTTGGTTCTAATATAGCTGTTATGCCGCCCGAAATCATCGTCTGAAGGTTGTAGTTGGGGTTGTATTTATTTCAAGGAATAATGAGATTGATTTTCCCCGGGTTTCTTACTCAATAAGGTTAAACAAAAGACCGGCAGTGTGCCTTGCCCGCTGCCGGTCTTAAGAGAAGCGATTAACCGCCCCTTACTCGAATAGTTTAAGCTCTTTCCCGATGGCAATTGCCTGGGTGCGGCTTTTTACTCCCAGCTTGCCATAGATATTACTGATATGGCGCTTCACAGTGGTGATGGACAAGACCAGCTGCTTGGAGATTTCCAGGTTTGAACAGCCAGCCTCGATGAGCCTGAACACTTCCAATTCACGCCTGGTCAATGGCTCGATCAAGAGCTGCATGGATGGTTTTGTCATGTCGGAGATTTTATCTACCATAGCTAATAATTCAGTCGCATAACTGGTCCCAGCCTGGCGTGACTTGACCAGGCAGAGCAATCTTGTCATTGCTTCGCCTTCATCCAGAAATATGCGTACGAATCCCTCCGGCTGAGCCAGCGAGAGGGCTATTTCCAAAGCTACCAGAGCACGGTCAGGGTCTTTCATTGCCTGGTATGCGAGCGCTTGCAGGACCTGGAGTTCGATCACCAGGCCCATACGCCCAGCAGTTTTTGCTTGTCTCAGCAGTCGCTCGGTAAGTTCCAGGGCAGTCTTATAATCGCTTTGAGCCAGGAGAACGCGCGCCAGGATAATATATTCAGGCATTCGCTGATAATGGATCTTGTCATCAATCGATATTTTGCTCTTTTGAATGAATTGTGCCAGTTTCTCCTGATTTCCGTCGGCCAACCATAGGAACGCCAGATCAGATTTCAACTGGATAGATCCCCGTGGAGAAAGGGGATGCTCGTTGCCTAATTGCTCCGCGCCTCGCATGGCTTTACGGGCAGCTTCAGGATGGTTCCGCACATGCTCAAGCCGCGCCAGCATTGCGTATGCCAACGCTTCAAGCTCGACGTCTCCCCACTGGCGGCTAAGATCGATGCCCAGATGGACGTATTGATCTGCATCGCTCAACAGGTTGCGTTCATAAGATAATCTGGTCAGGCCGTCATAGATCGGGCCAGCCAAGGGTGATCTTTGTCCATCCGGGCGGATTGCCATTTGTAAGGACTGGGTGTATGTGTCAGCAGCCCGGTGGAGTTGCCCCTGTTCCATGAGAATATCGGCAATATTGGAGCTGGCGATGATGACCATGTACAGGTTATTAGCCGCTCGACCGATTTGAATAGCCTCAGTATAGGCAAGATTAGCCTCCTCCATATTTCCGTTGATCCAGCTGGTATCCCCAAGGATTGATGTGGCGACACTTCGGATGCTTTGGGAAATGGAGGAGCAGTCGGGCAGCAGCTCCAGTGCTTGTTGAGCATATTTTGCCGCTGATTGAGTGTTCCCACGCGCGTTTGCACAATAGGCACGCGCCGCGGCAATGGTCCCCAACATTGTCCTGACTTCGATGGTTGGTTCAAGGGAGGAAAGTAGTCTCTCGGGAGCTTGCAGCGTCGGTTCGATCAGGTCCAGATTCCCGCTCAGGGCAAGTGCCCAGGCTTTCTGTATGGCCAGCCAGGGTCGGGTTTCCGATTGAAATTCGATGGCATCCGTCCAGCTCAGAAGTGTAACCACCTCGCCACTGATGAGCAGAAGACAACCGTTATCCTCGATCAGTTGAGCCCGCGCGATCATGGTCACCTGCTGCAATAGCCTGCTGGATTGATTCTGCGATAAACCCATTTTGCGAGTACCACTTTGAAGCCCGCCCATGCAGCTCGGGTAGGAGATTTGGAAACTGGTGTTCCAGGCGCTTTCTGAGCACGTCAGCGAAGAGATGGTGATAGCGATACCAATGGCGCTCGTCATCCAACGGGATCACAAATAAATTCATCTGATCCAGGGTTTCTAGCATTGCCTGACCATCCAAAGACCCGGTCGTCCTCGCCTGGATAACGGCCTCACACAGAGATCCAGACATACGATCCAGGATCGAGGTCTGCAGTAAGAAGTCGCTCACATTCTTGGGCTGTAGTTTGAGCACTTCTTCGAGCAGGTAGTCCATGACATAGTGATGACTGCCGGTGAACGCCGCAACGAATGCTTGAATATCTGTACATCGTTGCATCGAAAGGGCTGCCAGTTGTAATCCTGCGATCCATCCTTCTGTTCGCCCTTCCAACGCGGTGATCTGTTCATGGGTCAAGCCAAGCTGCATGACCTGGTTTAGGAATTCAGCTACTTCGTTAACCCTGAAGCGCAGATCGGCTGCACGCACCTCAGTCAGCTGGGTGCGGGCACGCAGGCGGGCGAGCGGCAGGGATGGGTCGGTGCGGGTTAGTAAAACCAGGTGCATATACGGCGGTAGATTGTCTAACAAGAAAGCCAGCGCTTCGTGGATGGCAGGTGTGCGGATGACGTGGTAGTCATCCAGTACCAGGACAAAATCTTGTGAGATTCTCCCCAGCGCATTTACCAGCAGGGTCAAGATGGTTTCAATGTTTGGTTTTTCGGAAGCCTGCAGGTAGGGTTGGATTTCTACGACAATACCGGGCTGGAGCGAATCCAGCGCGGCGAGCAGATATTGGAAAAAGCGCAGCAGGTCATTATCAGCAGCATCCAGGGAGACCCACGCAACCGGTGTTCCCACCCCGGGTCCGGCACGCCACTCGCTCAGCAGGGTCGTTTTCCCCGAACCCGCTGGAGCGGATATCAAAGTAAATCGGCCATTCAGGCCAGCCTGTACCTGGTCAACCAGCCGCGAGCGATGCACGATTGCAGGTCGGGTTGGGGGAAAATATAATTTATTGGTCAGCAATGAGGATTGCATGCTCACACCTAGCGGTCAGTTGCTTAATCATAGCATATCTGATATCAAAAAGCTCTGAGTTTACCTGGTGTTTTCCATCCAACGAGTGCGCCTTGAAAGAATTCGAAGGACCGCATTTTTGAAATTATCAGGAAATTATTCTCTCCCTGGTTGCGTGCTATACTATGAACCACCCCGTAAAGGTATGTGGTAGTATCTACAACAAGAGACCTGAAAGGAGCCGTGCATGGCTACAGTTGTCTGCAACCAACCCCGCTACACGATTAAAACCCCCACGAATCTCTCCCCGCGCATCCAATGGCTACGCGAGTATTATTTCCAGGGTGTTCGGCGCCTCTGGAACAATGAATACACCTCCTGGACTACCGGTACACCCTGGGATTTCCAGTATAACGAGCTGACTTTTTATATCGTCCCTGAAACGTACTCCTTCCTGCAGACCTTTCGGTCCTCGTACAAACAGGTGGCACAACCCGTGCAGTTGGCCCCGGACTTCTGGAAATGGTCCCTGCCCGAGCGTCGTGCCTGGTTCAACCGTGAAGTCATGCTGCACTACCTGCCCCAGGAGATCCTGCCCGGAGATTTGCTGGCTGGGGGCCGATTCAATATAATGACTTCCGCCTGCCTGACGGAGAAGGAAACCAGGCAGCGTGATAGCCTGGTGTATGGGCCAAGCGGAAGCCGGTCGAGCATGCTATGGTTCCATAACCATGGCTTTGGCAACGCTGGGGCTACATCCGGGCATCTCATCCCTGATTATGGGCGTATTATCCGAGAAGGTTGGAAGGCAATCTATGCTGAATTAGAGGCTGCCTTTACTGCCCTGACCAACGCCGAAAAAGCCGGTAAAAAAGGGGGACAACTGAAGGCGATGATGGTTGCTGCCACGCTGCCGCGTGACCTGGCAGCCGAGTATAAGCGCGAATGCCTACGTCTCTCAGAAAGTGAGCCAGATCCGAGCCGCCAGGCTGAATTGGTCCAGATGGCAGATCATCTCACCCGGGTGCCCTGGGAGCCTGCCCAGACATTCTGGGAAGCGGTTCAGGCGCTTTGGTTGACCCACATGCTGGTCATGACTGACGAGAATTATCCCGGCCCAGGCGTTTCTTTCGGCAGGCTTGACCAATACCTGTACCCTTTGTGGCAGAAATCCATCAACGAAGGCATGGACCCGGAATTTGGGAAGGAAATCCTGAAGTGTTTTTGGATCCACTGCAACACAGCCTATGATGGCATGATCCGCACCGGTGGTAATCAGGGCATCACAGCTGGTTATGGTCAACTGTTTACGATTTCGGGTATGGGCGAGGGCGGGCTGGATTTGTCCAATGATCTGACATATGTCTTGCTGGATGTGATTGACGAGATGTCTCCCATCCTGGAACCCAAGCCGAATGTGCGCCTGCATCGCAACACGCCCGATAAACTTCTTGCTCGCGTGGTGGATATGATCGCCTCCAGCCAGGGCTCGCCCTTCCTGCTCAATTTTGATGAGCGCTCAATGGCCGGGATGATGCTCCAGGCGAAAAAGTCGGGAGCCGCCTCTCTGATCAACGCACAAAATGTTTTCGATTACGCTCCGGTGGGTTGTCTGGAAAACACCATGGTTGGTAATGATCGCTCCGGTACGGTGGATGCAAACCTAAATTTGTTAAAAGCAGTGGAGCTGGCACTTACCGGGGGTTATGATCTCCTGCCGTTCACTGACCCGCTGACTGGAAAAGCGGAGCAGGTCAAACGTTGGGGTGAGGCTACTGGCGACCCTACCCAATTTGCCACCTGGGAACAGTTTTGGCAAGCCTATGCTGCTCAGACGCGTGCCATCATCCGCCGTATCGTTGAGCTTTACGAGCAGAGCGAATCCCTGCGAGCGCGCTTCGCTCCTACTCCATACCTCTCCTGCCTGGTCAAAGGCTGCGCTCAGAAAGGGCTGGATATTACCGAAGGCGGTGCGGAGCTCGGTTACGTAACGATCGAGGCAGTCACATATGCCACCACCGTGGATTCGCTTTTAGCGGTTAAGTATCTTGTGTACGATCAAAAGTTCTGTACCATGGCTGAGCTTGTTCAGGCGTTGCGGGATAACTGGGCGGGGCATGAAATCCTGCAGGCGCGCGCTTTGCATAAGGCCCCTAAATATGGCCGCGATGATGACACCGCAGACGATCTTGCGCGTCAGGTGATGCATCTCTGGACGGAAGAAACCTGGAAGTACCGGACGAAATCCACGCGTCGCCAGTTCCGCCCCGGTATGTTAAGCTGGAACTACTGGGTGGCTGATTCTTTCATCATGCAAGCCAGCCCAGATGGGCGCCCACGCGGGAAATTCCTATCGAACGCCCTCTGCCCTTCCAACGGGGCAGATACCAATGGTCCCACCGCTAACGTCAATTCGGTTGGCAAGGTCCTGGGAGGAAAAGCTGCAGACGGCAAAGGCGATTGGGGTGAATACCTGAACCTGCTGCCCAATGGTGGCAGCCATACCATGACTTTCAACCCCTCCATGTTGCGCGACCCTGAGCACCGCGACAAATTCAAAGCCTTTTTGCGTGGCTACATCGAAAACGGCGGCTCTGCGCTGCAAATTAACCTGATCAATGCAGACCTGCTGCGTGATGCCCAGAAAAACCCCGAGAATTACCGCCACCTGTTGGTACGTGTTACCGGCTACAATGCCTATTTCACCTCCATCGGGCGTGAATTACAGAACGAGATCATTGCCCGCGAAAGTCATCAGATGCAATGATGCCTCCGGTTGGACGTATTCTGCACCTTCAGCGGCTTTCTACTGAGGACGGCCCGGGCATCCGTACCACGGTCTTCTTCAAGGGTTGCCCCCTGCGCTGTGCCTGGTGTCATAACCCCGAAAGCCTCTCCACCCAACCACAGACGCAATGGTTTGCAACCCGCTGCCTGGGCTGTGATACCTGTCTATCGGCTTGCCCCGACCACAACCTGACCCGAACTGAATCCGGGTTAATCATTGACCGGGCTCACTGCAAAGGTTGCGGAAAATGTGCCGAAGCCTGCCCTGCCGGTGCTATCGAGCTGTTGGGCAAAACTGTTTCCGTGGCTGAGCTTCTGGCTGAGCTACGCAAGGATCGGGCATATTACGCTGCTTCAGGCGGTGGGGTGACGCTCTCCGGCGGCGAACCAACCCTGCAAGCTGAATTCACTGAGGCGCTGCTGCGAGGCTTGAAAGCAGAGGGCATTACCACAGCCCTCGACACCTGCGGCCTGTGCCCCCCGGCAACCCTGGATCGCCTGCTGCCCTTCGTTGACCTGGTGTTATATGACCTCAAACTGTATGACGATGACCTGCATCGCCAGTACACGGGCAGTTCGAATCGATTAATCCTGGATAACCTACTCCACCTGCTGGATATGCAGCATAGCCAGGCCTGGCCATTCAAACTCTGGATCCGCACCCCGCTCATCCCGGAGATAACGGCCACCCGCGATAATTTGACTGCCCTGGGATATTATCTCAGCGCTGAACATACGCAAGGTGTAGAAAGGTGGGATCTGTGTGCCTTCAACAACCTGTGCCGCGACCAGTATACCCGCCTCGGCCTGGAATGGACTTATGCCCAAACGCCGCTTCTGACCTCTGCTGAGCTGGCAACCTGCGAGCAAATCGCAAAGGCCGCTATCAACCTCCCCAACATCGTCCATGCCACAGGCGCAACCAGGCTGGTTGCGCCACAATAGGAGTCAAACATGAACTCATCCTTGACCGCATTTTCTCCCCAAGATATTCTCAGCACGCAACCTGAGATGAAAATTGGCTTGCTGGCGACCGTCACTTCTACCGGGTTACCGCACGTTACGATGATCTCGACCTTGATGGCATGTGCACCTCAGCAGCTGGTATTTGGGCAGTTCACCGAAGGCCTATCCAAGCAGCATATCCTGGATAACCCTAAAACCGGATTCCTCATCATGAGCCTGGATAAAAACCTGTGGCGGGGTAAGGCCACCTTCACACATTCCATGAAAGAAGGTTCGGAATACGATTTTTACAATAATGTGCCGATGTTCCGCTACAATGCTTATTTTGGCGTTCATACAGTTTACTACCTGGATCTGCTCTCCCACACTGGTAAAGAACCACTACCGATGAACCGGATCATTTTCGCGGCCATTCAGACCATGCTGGCACGCACTTTGGGCTCCAAGCCTGGTAAAGATGAAGTAATTAATCCATGGACGCGCCTCTTCCTGAATAAACTTGATAACCTGAAATTTATCGCCTGGGTTGGTGAAGATGGCTATCCCGTCATCATTCCTGCCATCCAGACCCAATGCCTGGATAGACAGCACCTCCTGTTTTCGACTTCTGTGTATACCGATGAGTTAAAAGCCATCCCCGTCGGGGCTGACTTGGGCATCTTCAGTATGGCCCTCACCATGGAAGATGTGCTACTGCGGGGAAAATATCTGGGTATAAACCGACTGGCGGGGGTCAAAGCTGGCATAGTGAAAGTGGATTGGGTATACAATCCTATGCCACCGGTGCCAGGCCAAATCTATCCGCCGGTGAAGTTACACGCGGTGGATATATATTAGAAATCGAGTAATCATTTGAATTTCCAGCGATTTTGCCATTGTGCCGTTGACAGGTTTACGGATTCTTCTGATTGACTGCTTTCAATTACCAGTGTGGCCAGGTTAAAACTAATACACCCCTCACTGTGGGTGTATTATGTGGAAAATATGGATGATATATTCTTATCCCCTTAACGAGGTCAACTTTACGCTTACTGACGGACTACCGACCGTTATAGCGCAGTTCCTTTCGACAACTCTTTGATGGCCCTATCTGCTGCCAACTTACCGGTCAAGATTGAAATCGGCAACCCAGAAGGGCTGTACGTCCACTGGCCGGCCTGGTTAATACCTGGGATTGGGGTTCGGATTGCGTTTAGTATTTTTGGTAATCTACTTTCTGCGGGAATGGGATGATTGGTAAATGCCCAGCCTGTGATAGCACCCTCAGAGTTACCCGAAACTTTCGCCATGCTAATGGGTGTGGATGAAAAACTGAACAGTACCGCGTCCAAGATGCCAGGAAAGATCGATGCTTCTAATGTTTTTAGGATGCACTTCTCGCAGAAGGATTTGAAGGTCTGGTACCAACCAAGCTCTTCAATGTATTTTGTGAGTTTGTAATCAAACAATACACTCACGATAAGGCCCGTTTTTCCTTGGGGTGCTAGTGTACTGTCTCTCATGACTGGGCAGGAAATCTCATAGGTTGTCAGGTCAAAGAACTTTTCCAGCCAAAGTTGGATCGTTTCTTGGTTTCCATTGATGGGCAGTGACCCGGCTGCCGATTGGCCTATTCTACTTGGTGTATAGAAGAAATGTTCACTGGCTTTATTGGCAAAGTATTCTTTATCAAGATCCAATGCCAGATACAGGGTGAAAACAGAGTCATTGCCGGATTTATCCACAAGCACTTCCCGGCGTTCTACAAAAGCGTTTCTTGCTTTTTGATCTGCAATTTTGTCCGGTTCGATATACCTGTAAAGTGATTTTAGGTCTGCAGCCCAGATCAACCTTCGATACCCATATGTCTCGCCATGACCATCAGTTACAAGCCGTTTGTCTGGATCAATTGCAATGATTTCTGTATTTGGTTGGATTGTCCCATGCTGATCTTTAATAAAGGCTACCATTTTCTCGACGAACTTACCGGTGCCCCCTAACGGGTAATAATAGTCGAGATATAAAGATAGGTAGCTAAGTGCGAAGAATGTCGGCGTATCGACGAAGAAATGTTGGGTGATTATATCCAGCAGGCCCTGATTCTGCGTGTAGTGTTTTAGAAAATCCACGACTGGTTCGTTCAACCTGGTTATTTTTGGTGCAGTCAGGGCATATTTCAGCATCCAGGGAAGGATAACCTTTACGAGATAGGCTCGGTCCTTTTTCATATCCAGAAAGATAGGGTTGTCAATCCCGTATTGAACATCCATATAATGCATAATCTTGCGGATTTCGGAAACAATACCAGCAATCTCATTGGTACTTGCTGGGAAAAGCCCGCTGAGAAGTTCTTGGTATTCCTTAATACTCTCTTCGGATTTGATCCGGATCACCCTGTCCTCGATCCCGATTGAAATATGATTCTTTACAAATTCGACGTCAAGCTTCAGTTGTTTAAGCATTGGGAACACCACACCCGAATTCTCAATCGCCCTGATGCCACCGTCAAATACAAAACCTTCACGCTCAAAGGTGTTTATCAGGCCTCCACAATTATTCTCCTTTTCGCACAACAAGGTAGTGTTCCCCGACTTTGCAAGGTAGGCTGCTGCAGTTAATCCGGCAATCCCACCTCCAACAACAACCGCATCATAATTCATAGCCACTCCTTGACTGACAATACACAAGTGCTGCCGGTAGAATGATATATATCTCTAAAAAACCTGATCATCTTATTCTCTGTCTTTCCAATTAGCAATTATGACATGGTTTGAGGCAGGATCACGGAGTTCATTTCAGGCAGGCCTGTCAGGGTCTCGCTTATTCTCCAAACTTGCTTTCCTAGTGAACGATCCAGGGCATGGGAGGCTGGTTTTTCATCTATCGTTTGGTTGAAGTATCTACCACTCACCTCTGCCATTTCAGGAGCAGCTGCCAGATAGTAGATCGCCTCTCCAGATATGACAGGGTCCTTTAATATCCACCACAGTAAATAGCGCTGGTACCACTGGTAAAGTAATCCGTTGTTCATACCAATATTAGTCCTGACTTCACCCGGGTGGATCGCGTTTATTGTCACCCCGCTTCCCTTTAATCTATCAGATAGTTCCCATACGGTGAGAAGTTGTGCCGTCTTTGAAGCGCCATACCCCTGATAGCCGTTGTAGCGGCGCTTCTCCCAGCCGAGATCATCCAAATCTAATCCACCAAAGCGATGTCCTTGTGAATTCACTTGGATAATGCGTGCTGGTGCGCTTTCAATCAGCCGATTAAGTAATAAGCGGGTAAGAAGAAATGACGCCAAATGGTTTACGCAAAATACGTATTCGAAGCCACACTCGTTCAGGACACGTTTTGTGTTATGAATACCTGCATTGTTGATCAACACATCAATGCGCGGGTATTTTATTAATACCATTTCCGCGATTTTCCGAACCTCTGCCAGTTTTGAAAAATCCGCCTGCATGTTATCGATCTGTACTCCATACTCACGATTCAGGTCTTCTTTCAATTTGGCCGCCTTCTCACTGTTCCGGCAGACCAGTACAAGATGTGCTCCGCCCTGAGCAAGTCGCTTAGCAGCCTGATAACCCACTCCCGATGTTGCTCCGGTGAGGATGCACACCCGTCCATCCATACGTGCTTCTGTAGTCTTTTGCATCATACGCGCGTTGGCAATGAATTGGAGTTCTTCTGGTAATTTCATGAGCCTTGACTGTTATCCAAAATGCCTATGCAAGAACTTCCGATAGGGACCACGAAAGTAGGGGATACCGTTAAAAATATCTCCCCACAGGTCGAAATAATCCCGTTGGTGAATGATCCGGTTGTCGGCACCAAGAGTCAGTTTGGAACATCCATATACCGGAGTAGACGGATATTTGTTGAACCTCATCACCAACTTCCAGTCGAAGAAAATCTCGTTGGGATTCATGACCAGTGAGATGATTTCCATATTGAGCTGCTGGCAGCGTTTGGCGAGCCGCCCACACATCGCAGTGAACTCTACCATGCCCTCGATCCTTTGGATGCTATCCTCAAAGACAATATCCTCATGGTAGTAAGGGAAGATGTGCGACCAGTCAGGCTTACCTTCTGTGTTGTAGGTTCGGGACCATAGCTCGCGAAACCGTTCTGGAGTGAGTGGTTCCACGATGATATTGCTCTTTAGCTCAGGATTTATGTCCACAATCTATACCTATACTCCCTTGGTGGGAATTTTTATAAAAATGCATTAATTGCTATATTCATACTTAACACCCATCCCTGTGTGGTGGTGTATATATGCTAAACCAAACGATATACGAAGTGAATTGTCTTGGTCGTAATTATGGGTCTTGGACTCAACGTTTATCTGAGCTGTACATATTTTCCCTTGATAATAGAAATTCCAATAATAAACCAGAAGAATAGTTGTCCAATTACCATCGTCCCATATCTGGTGTCCAATTCATCATTGTGGGTAAAAGAATTGTAAAGTATGTTCCCCGCACTGTTCAAAACAAAAACCAGATAGAAATCGGACATGTCAGGGAGATTCTGGCTGGTTGAGAACTTTCAATGCCCCCAACGAGGTTCGAACTCGTGTTTTGGCCTTGAGAGGGCCACGTCCTGGGCCACTAGACAATGGGGGCGAAAAGCGTCGAAATTTTACCATCTCCCCTGTGCTACGTCAATCATAGACCTTAAGGCCTAAAAATTGCAAAAAAACTTTTGGCTTGACCCCTCGCATTACCTAAAAAATATTATTCCATTGCTCGCAAAGCAGGTTGCCTCCAGATTACCAAACCTGCAAACACCAGCAGGATTACTGCACTGGCGATGACTGTGTTTGGCTCACCAATGAGTTCAGCCGACCAGCCCGAGAGCAACGAGCCAATCGGGAAGGCACCAAAGAAGAAAAATGTATAGATACCCATCACCCGACCGCGCATTTCATCCGCAATGCGTGTCTGCACCATGGCATTGGACAAATTGGCAATCATCATGAAAGAAAATCCCATCGCTGCGATTGCCAATAGTGAAGGAATCAACCAGCGCATGTAGGCGAACACGATCATCATGATTGGCATGACCACGCTGTTGATTATCCATAATTTTCCCCGGAAGCGAATACGTCCCATGGCTGCGATCAGCAGTGATCCAATCAGCGATCCAAAGCCGCGCGCCGCCTGTAGAAAGCCATTCGTCGTTGCATCCCCCTTTAAAACCACCACCGCCCAGGCAGGGATAAGCGCTGCAATGCCCAGCCCAAACAAGGTGATGATAAACAGGTTGCTTATCAAGATTCTCAAATCTGGGTGGTTGACAACGTATTTCAATCCTTGTTTCACGTCATTCAATGTACTGCCACTTCTCTCCACCGGGATAAATGGTTTTAACTTCATCAGCAGCAAGGCGATGATCACCGCAATAAATGAAATGCCATTGATGGAGAAACACCAACCTGGTCCCACCCAGGCATAAATTAAGCCTCCGAAAGCGGGTCCTAAAACTACCGCCGAGTTGAACATAGTCGAATTGAGGGCAATGGCATTGGTCATATCTTCGCGTTCGACCATCTCAAGGACGAAAGCCTGCCGCGCAGGAGCATCGAAGGCATTGCTGATGCCCAGCAAGAATGCCAGGATCAGGATGTGCCACCATTGCACGGCGTTGGTAAAAGTTAATATCGCCAGGATGACTGCCAGGATGAGCATGGAAGTCTGCGTGATAATCATCAGCGTCCGCCTGGGCATTCGGTCTGCAATCGCGCCGGCATATAAGGTGAAGAACCAGGATGGCAAACCATTGGCAAAGCTTACATAACCTAAAAAAGCGGGAGATTTGGTTAGCTCGTAGATCAGATAACCCTGGGCTGTGGCCTGCGTCCATGTACCCACCAGTGAGACCAGCTGGCCGATGAACCACAAGCGATAATTAGGATACTTCAGCGAGGCAAAAGTATCCCGCAGGTTGAATTGCCTCAATGTGCTCGGGCCGCGCAAATAACTATTCCTCGTCGTCAGAAATTGCCAGCCATTGGGTGAGAGGCGGCAGGCTGAGCAGCATAAGGGCGGTGATGATCACTGCGGATGACAGGCACCAGATGCAGACGGCGTGAATGACAAACAGCTCCAGGTAGGTCAGGTAGATGGAGAAAAGCGTTCCAAAAAGAGCCATCCCGTACATCGCCGGGCCGGCGATTTTGGAAAATGAATCTGTACGGTAGTGTCGCCACAGCCATGTGACCAGGATGGCGATATAGCCGATCGCTCCCACCAATCCTATCGGCAATACTCCAAATAACTTGGCGTACGGGCTGCTTTGGACTGTATTACAGTCTCCAACAGGCCCACATAGAGCCTGTGTATGCGTGATTTCAACATAAGTCAGGTAAATGGAGGCTCCCAGGCCAATTAGAGATAATACCGGGATGGCAATGTCCAGCCAGCCTTTAATTTCACGCAAGGGTTTGCCCTGGAAGGCGCGCAGGATCAGCAGGATTGTCAGGATCAAGGCGATAAGCATGAATACCATGATGCCCCATGCCATTGCCATGCCAGTTGTATTGGTTCCTGCGGCACTTGGCGGGATCAGATGCAGGTCAGGGTTAAAGGACGTGAAGGCGATTCCGCTGGATAACATTTCATTCAATAATGGCATATCAGGGTACTCCATCCCACCTGAAGTCAGGTACTTATCGATCAAGCCGGAAAATTTAGACTCAATTTCGTCCACCCCAACCAGCGGGGTTCGACCAATGAGCAAAAAGGGTACTGCCACCTGTTCCTTGCTAAGCCCGAGCGACGCACCCAGGGTATACAGGTTCTCGACATCTTTAAGTGTCACGATCTCGATAAGCAGGATGCTTAACTGAGTTTTATATTGGTCCTGAAGCGGAGGTAGTGTGGTGGTTAACACCTGGTTGCAGTATGGGCAACCGTTCGAATAGAACAGGACCGCATGAACCTGTGGCAGTTCGCTTTGGAAGGGCGCGGCTTTTACATTGGTAGGGTAACTGGAGGCCATCAGCAAGGTGATGAAGAGCATCAAGACTTTACGCATATTTATTCCCTGATCCAGCAATCTACCCTTAGGGCTATTCACACACGGTTCCAAGTATATGTAAGCAAAATTATAATGCGTTTATTGTATTGTCGATTAAATAGTTATTAATCTTTGAAAATCCCCCAATTATTACCTCCCAGATTCGACCACGATCAACACAACCAACCGGTCACCGAAAGGCTGCCCATGTGGGTCATATGCCTGCCAGGTGCCTTGAAAACTGCCTGGTTCAGATGGGGCTTTGAGCTGGACCGGATGGTGGCCTTGGTTCCAGCGCGTGCCGGATATAGCGCCAGCTCAACCGGAACATCCAGCTCCGTACCTGTGATTAACATTAACAGATAGTTCTCATCCCAATTACAACTGCCCCTGTTTTAAACAAGCCCGCGTTTATCTACCTGATCTCCTGGGTGGACAAGCGTGCCATCTGGGAAGGATACAGATTCCAGCAATGTCAGATTATTGGTACACGAGTGGGTACCCGTTGGTAGCGGTGTTTGGATGGGTTGCTCGGTGGAGGTTGGTGTCGCGTTTGTCTGTGCGGTTGTAATAATGCCAGCGGTGCTGCTGGGGGGTCGGAATGGTGTGGGTTGTTTTGCACAGGCAGATGCCGAACTTGCTAAGAAAAGCAGTCCAACGATGATCACACCAACATTGCTTAATATACGATACGCAATACGAATTCCGTATTGCGTATCGGGTTTCTGATATGCTTTTACTTTGCTAAATTGACGACTGATGATCACGCCTCTCCGTCGCCAGAATCACTTTCTTCGGCTATCCCACCGAATCCGATCGCCGCCTCACCGCTGGCTGCACGTTCGCGTACCGCCAACTCGATTTCTGCTGCCAGCTCGTTATGAGCACGCAGGTAATCCTTGGCATTTTCACGCCCCTGACCAAGCCGAAGCTCACCGTAATTGAAGAACGAGCCTCGTTTGTTGATGATCTCCATTGCCGCAGCCAGGTCCAGCAGGTCTCCAGCTTTGGAGATACCCTCGTTATACATGATGTCAAATTCTGCCGTGCGGAATGGCGCGGCTACTTTGTTTTTCACCACTCGCACCCGCGTTCGATTGCCGATAATCTCGGCGCCAAGCTTAATGGATTGAATTCTCCGCACGTCAAGGCGGACCGAAGCATAAAACTTCAACGCCATGCCACCCGTCGTTGTCTCAGGGTTGCCAAACATGATCCCAATTTTCTGACGGAGCTGGTTGGTGAAGATCACCGAGGTATTGGTTTGTTTGATCGCCCCCGATAGCTTGCGTAGTGCCTGCGACATCAAGCGCGCCTGCATACCCATGGTGGCATCACCCATATCACCTTCTATTTCAGCCCTTGGGACGAGTGCCGCGACTGAGTCGATCACGATCACATCAATCGCTCCTGATCGGACTAAAGTCTCAGTGATTTCCAGGGCTTGCTCACCCATATCAGGCTGAGAAATGAGCAGGTTTTCCACATCCACCCCACACCGGGCGGCATAGGTGGGATCGAGAGCATGTTCCATATCGATATATGCAGCTGTTCCACCTAATTTTTGGGCTTCAGCCACAATATGTTGGCTGATCGTTGTCTTACCGGATGATTCGGGGCCATAAATTTCAGTGATCCGACCACGCGGGATTCCCCCAACTCCCAAGGCGATATCCAATGATAACGAGCCAGTTGGGATGGCTTCGACGCGTAATTGATGCGCTTCACCCAGGCGCATGATAGACCCATCTCCATAGCGCTTGGTAATGTCTCCCAAAGCTTTATCCAGCGCAGCCTGGCGGGCATCATCCATATCGGGTTGAGGGGCGGTAGACTTTTTTGCCATGACGGTCACTCCTAAATTCTAAAATGTGTTAATAGTTTAGCACATATGTTCGACATGTCAAGGGATAGGCGTAATCAGTGGTGCGGGGGTGAAATCCGCTCCGGGTGCAACGGGCGGTTCAAGTGAAAAACCGAGGTAACCGTGAAATGTGAAGTAATTTACCCTGCCTGCCTGAACTTCGATCGGGACACTGAAATTCACTCCCCCAAAAGCTGCCCTGAGCAGATACGATCCTGCCGGAAGATCGCCAATCAACAAATTCTCCTTGTAATAAGGGTCACTATTTACTGCCGTCTTGCCATAAGACCAGGCGAACCAGTTCTGTTCGTGCGCCGGATCGGTGATGATGATCAGCTGGTCATAGATTGGCTGATCTGCAGTATCCATCATTCGTCCCGCAATGATGCCATATCCGGTGGGCGGCACCAGCCATAGTTCCGGGTTACGTGTGGAGAAAAAACTGTTTTCTCCGATGCGTACCTCAAAATGCAGGTGCGGGCCGGTGACTCTACCGGTCTCACCCACCAACCCCAGGAGGTCTCCGGTTTCCACATGTTGGCCTTCGACCACATTCACCTCATTCATATGTCCATAAATCGTATAGAGGGCCTGATTTTGGTAGCCATAGTCATGCACAATAGCAACCGCCAGCCCGTACGGGTCCGTGATGTCATATCCGCCCTGGAAGACGCCATAATCAGCCCATAACACCGTTCCCGGGCCGGCTGCCAGGATTGGTGTTCCTTTTGGAGCAGGAATATCCACACCCGTATGAACGATATCCTCGAAAAACACACCCCCATAGCGATAATCTTGCACCGGCGTATTAATCTCGTTTGCAGCGATCGGGCTCGAGAAGTAGAAGTGGTCAAACAATGTGGGTGCCCAAGGGTCAGGGTAAAGCGGCGGTCTCCAGGAAGATACTGGGACTGGTTCTTGGGTTGGGTTAATAAATAGTAGGGTCTCTGGTGTTAGGGTCGTGAGGGTTGTCGGGGATAAACCGGGCGAAACAGGAGCTTGTGTGCTCATCGACGCGTCTGACGTGGGAACGGCAGGTTCGGTTACTGTAGCAGAGGCTTGCGGTGTTTGGGTATCGGTCGCAATGAAATCAGGTGTTGTGTAGGTAGGCGTTGACGTCTGGCATGCAGTAAATAGAATCGCCAGGGCACCAAGAACTATCTGGTGAAGGATTGCCTTCTGCCTTCTTGAAAATCTGTGGATATGTTCACTGAATGCATACATATACAGGGGTATCAGGTCAATTTACCAGGTCAGCCACCTGGGGTCGGGGTTCTGGTCGGGAAGATATACGGCGTAAAGGTGGGGCGGGGCGTAGGTGTTATGCTAGGCGTGGGTGATACATACCAGCGTGAGGTGATCGTTGGGGTGCGAGTGGGCGGAATGACCTGCGTGGGTGTGATCATCGCTTCGGGTGGGTACAGCTCGAGCATGGCAGGCTGCCAGTCTTCACCACCTGTAAAGACAAACTCATTAAATCGTGCCGCTGGCGACGAGGCCCTCCAGGTGACCAGCGCCGGTAAGCGCTCCCAGCCAAAGGATTGAGCCCGCTCGGTGAAATCAATCCAATATCCTGCTGGAATTGAGGCCTGGTTTTCTCCACCCTGCTCATAGATGATGGTATCTCCGTTATACCGGGCATCGAAATCCCAGGGTTGGTCATGCAGAGGCATGCCTGCTGATCCATCCTGGTAGAGAGCTTTGATATAAACCCGCCAATAGGTACCCTCAGCAAAGTCATCCCGCACTACAACCAGCCAGTCGGCGTTCATAGGCAGGGTATTGAGCGTAAATGCCCGTCCGGTATATAGCCAGTCATTTCCCATGCCAGGCTCCAGCGGCGCAGTCAACGGGACATAGGCATTTTCGAGGCTGGCTAGAAAATCCCAGCCCGACTCACCCGCAATACGCGTGCGCAGGGCTTGAAAGCTATCATCGACCATGTCATGCAGGTAGGGATGCGGAGCAGAGACGCCCGTTAGTGGCATCAGCTGGTACCGCCCACCATTATCATCGGGTACGGAGGTGACCGAAGGGATGTACAGCGGGGTGGGCGTCACCAGAGCCGCCTGTTCATAGATAGATTGGATTGATGAGCTCAGTGAGATATTTCGCCAGCTGAGGCCGTACACCTCCCCATTCAGCTCAATCGTTGGCAGGGCGAGGCCTGGGTAATGAGCCGGATAGGCGGTCAAATAAGTGCGGTTGGGGGCTTGTAAAATGGTCAGGATTGTCTCCCCGTCTGTGCTCCAAACCGGCCAATCACCCCTTCCCAGGTTTTTCCGCTTCACTACGCCGGGTGTTTCTTCACTTGATGGCAGTTCCTGGAGGAATAAATTGTGTAAGCCATCCTGTTCGCCTGCCCAAACGAGTGAATTGCCATCGGGTGACCAGGCTGGGTGGGTATCTGTGCTGCTTGGGCTTTGGCTGATATTCAGAAAGCGTTGTTCTTCAGCTTTATCCAGGTCTGCCAGCCATATTTCATTCTCCCCACTTTGGTTGGAAACAAAAGCAATTTGCCTGCCCCTGGGTGACCATACCGGGCTAAAGTCAGCCGCTGGGCTGGTCGTCAGCTGAATGGTATCGGTGGGGACGAGAATGGATTGGATTTTGATGTCCAGGTTGTCATTGTTATATGTTTCGTACACCAGCCATTTATTATCTGGTGACCAGGCGGGTGATGCATCGTAGGTTAAAGAGTCTGTTAGACGGGTGATCCCCCCACTGCTCAAGTTGAGCAAGTAGATATCCCAATAACCACTGCGGTTAGAAGCAAATGCCACCGTCTGTCCATCGGGGCTGATGGCGGGATTAATATCATCCCACGGGCCATAAGTCAGCCGGGTTAATGGCAGAGGTTGACCGGCTCCACTTTCTTGGGGTTGGTAGGCGAATAAATGGGTATTACCACCCTCATCCAAAGCCAGGATGATTAATCCCTGGTTGAGAGTGAGTGTGCTGATGGGTTGTGGGCTGGCGGTTGCGGGCTCTGGTGACGGTGTTTCTGATGGCTGAACTGTGACAGATACTGTGGGCTGGATGGTATGGGTAAGAGAGGCTGTGATCTTGGAAGTTGTTGTTACCACTAGTGGGGTTTCAGTAGGTGAAGCTTGTTTGATCCCCCATGGCAGGTTGGGGATTTGCAGAATTCGGGTAATTCCAAACGCCAGCCCGCTCAGAATGACCAGGTTAATTACTACGAGCAGCAATATACCTGATGGTGTCATACGAATCGTCCATCCAACCCGGCGATTCCTGGAACGGGACGGACGGGCTGGTTCAGATGGCTCTGATTGGCTGGTCATCATAGGAGTCTATGCCTATTTTACCCGATGCAAGAATTATGCACAGGTGCGACCCTTACTACTCCTCAAAGCCTGTGCGGTAGAGCTGGTAATAGATACCGGCTTTGACGAGTAGCTCACTGTGCGTGCCTTGTTCGACGATATGCCCGTCCTGGATGACCAGGATTCGATCTGCATTGACGACCGTGGACAGGCGATGGGCGATCACAAAGGAAGTTCTTCCCTTGAGCAGAGTCGCCAGTGCTTGTTGGATGATACGTTCAGTTTGGGTATCTACACTTGAAGTGGCTTCATCGAGGATCAGGATGCGCGGGTCAGCCAGCAATGCCCGCGCAAATGAGATCAGCTGGCGTTGCCCCACCGAGAGCAATACACCGCCCTCTTCCACCGGGGTATCGTACCCTTTTCGTAAGTTCATGATGAACTCATGGGCTCCAACGGCTTTCGCCGCGATTTGGATTTCTTCGTCTGTCGCTTCAAGTCGACCAAAACGGATGTTTTCCGTCACCGAACCGTTGAACAGAAACGGGTCCTGCAGTACGATACCCATCTGCTTGCGCAGGCTTTGTTGGGTCACCTCATGCAGGTCGACTCCGTCAATCCGTATGCACCCTGTTACGGGATCATGGAAACGGCTGATCAGCTTGACCAGGGTCGATTTTCCTGCCCCTGTTTCACCCACCAGCGCCACGGTCTCACCAGGTTGAACGTGGAAAGTAATGTCTTCCAAGACGGGTGCCGGGTCATCAGAATAGTTGAAATAAACGTTTTCAAAGGACACCTCACCCTGGATGGCAGGCAGCTCAATTGCCTGCGGGTCATCCTCCACCTCTACCTGCGTATCCAATAACCCAAAGATGCGTTCACTGCTTGCCATGGTGGACTGGAAGGAATCATACCGGCGGCTCAAGTCACGGATGGGCTCAAAGAAGCGGGCGATATAGAGGATGAATGCCACCAGCACACCAGGTGTGACCTTTGCCCCAAGTACTGCTGCACCGCCCAGCCAAACCACCAGCGCTGTCGACAGGCTGCCCAGGAAGTCGATGATAGACGGGTAAGCTGCCGCGATACGGGCTGCCACCAGGTTAGTATCCAGGTTATTTTTATTAACCGTATCTTTAAAATAATGATAATTGATTTCCTGGCGTGAAAAAGCCTGCACCACGCGTACACCATTGATATTTTCAGCCAGCACTGAATTAACCCAGCTGATTGCTGACCGCACCCGCCGATAATTCTCGCGCGCTTGCTTGCGGAAAGCGATCGTTGCTACGACCATAATGGGTAATGTGGCAAACGTAAGTAAGGATAGACGTAGGTCCATGCTGAGCATGGCCACCACGATGCCCACCAGGACGAACAAATCGCGTGCGATCGCCAGGACTGCCCAGGTGAGAAATTCCCGCAGGACGCCTACATCGTTGATTACGCGTGTGATCACACGCCCGACACTGTAGCGGCTGTAGAAGCTGAGTGAGAGTTGCTGCAGGTGTTCGAACAGGCGCTCCCGCAGGTCATAGATAATGGATTGTCCGATGCGCACCATCAGGTTGACGCGGAAATAAGTGGCACCCCATTGGATCAGTGCCAGGATCAGGTAGAGGATGACCACATTGCGCAATGTGGGTAAAGACCCTGTACCCAGGCCTGAATCCAGGGCAACTTTCAGCAGATAAGGGCCTGCCACCGATGCTCCTGAGCTAAGCAGCATCAATATGATTGCCAGGAAAACAGACATCCGATAGGGTTTGACGAATTTCAACAAGCGCCGGGTGAGGTTGGGATCGTACCCTTTGAGGATGATTTCTTCAGGTGCAGATGTGATCGCTGCCATGCCCTATTCCCTGCCTTCTTCTCTTGCCAGGCTTGAGGCTTCCGTTGTAAGGCCTAAAGTTTCCATCGCTTCGTGGAATGATTCCTGGTCACTCAGCTGTAGATCGTATATTTCCCGGTATAGCCCTCCTCGCGCAAGCAATTCCGCGTGTGTGCCCTGTTCGACAATCTGTCCATCATCCATCACCAGGATGAGATCTGCCCGGTGCACAGTGGATAGGCGGTGGGCGATGACAAATGTTGTCCGTCCTTGCATTAAATTGATCAAAGCGCGTTGAATCTGGAGCTCGGTTTGAGTGTCCACACTGGAGGTCGAGTCATCCAGGATTAATATGCGTGGGTTGAGCAGCAGCGCCCTGGCAATCGCCACGCGCTGTCGCTGACCGCCCGAAAGCGTGATACCTCGCTCACCTACCACCGTGTCGTAACCCTGCGGTAAATCCCGTATGAATTCATGCGCCTGCGCGGCTTTGGCTGCCGCAATGACGTCATCCATGCTGGCCTCTGGCGTTCCGTAGGCAATATTTTCACGGATGGTGCTCGAAAATAATAACGAGGTCTGTAAGACGATTCCAATTTGCCTGCGTAGCGAAACCAGGTTCACCTGGCGCACGTCATATCCATCCACCAGTACTTCCCCTCGGGTAACATCATAGAAGCGCGGGATCAGGTTGACCAGGCTGGTTTTCCCCGAGCCGGTTGTGCCGATCAACGCCACAATCTGGTTAGGCCTGACGGTAAGTGAAATATTTTGCAGCGCGCTTGTGTTCTCGCCCAGGTATTGAAAGCTCACGTTGCGGAATTCTACCTGCCCGGTGAGTGTTGGCAGAACCGGTCTATCGGGATCTGACTCAATCTCTAGCGGTGTATCCAGCACCGTGAATGCCCGTTGGGCGCCTGCGGCTGCTTCACCGGCCGCGTTTACCAGCCAGGTGAGCTGCGTGGCAGGTGCGGATAGTATTAGCAGGTAACTGTTGAATGCCACCAGCTCTCCGATGGTCATGCTACCAGCCATTACCATCTGTCCCCCGAACCACAGGATGAGTAATGTTCCAACGGTTACCAGGAACTGGGAGGATGGCATGATTTTCGACCATTCGTAATTCACCTTGATGCGGGAATTGAATAATGTTTTATTTGCTCTTTCAAAACGCTTGATCTCGTGCGGCTCGCGTGCAAAAGCACGCACCACCTGCACCCCTGAAACATTTTCTTGCAAGCGCGCCGATAAGTCTCCCAAGGCATTATCCACATCCAGGAAATAATCGCTAACCCGCTTGCCAAAATCCGTGGTAATCAGGGTCAATGGGATCATCGGTATCAGGGATATAGCTGCCAGTCGTGGATTGGTGAGGAATAAAAGCGTAGTGATGCCCACCAGCAGCAACCCCACCTGGATCAGCTCAACCACGCTTGATCCAGCAAAACGTTCCACCGACCGCACATCTTCAATCGTGCGGCTGATCAGCTGCCCGGTTTGGGCGTGGTCATGATAAGAAAACGATAGGTGCTGGATGTGGTTGTACAACCGGTTGCGCAGGTCAAAACCGATATGCGAGGCGATCCATTCAGTGTTATAACGCTGAAAGTAAGTGAATATTGCATTCAAAACCCCGATTCCCAACAAGATCAGCGCGGCATTAATCAAATAACTCACATTCGATTGTTTTAAGCCCACATCAATAATCTGGCGGATGATCTCGGGAATGACCAGGCTGAGACCCGTCAGTGCCAGGAGCAGGAACAACGAGGTTGTGATTTGACGCCAGTAAGGGCGAAGATAGACGCGTAAACGAAATAGATGCCGCATAAAGTTGATTTACTTGAGAAGAGCGTTTTATAGTTGAATGGAAATTATTCTAACCAGGAGAAAATGTAAAAGTGTGGAATGTTTCAGCTTCAGGTCTCCATGAGCGGGAAGATAAAGGTCGTTTTAGAGCGGTCAACAATCATCGGGTCGGGGAGGGGAATTTCCTCGCCAGTTTCACTCGGCTCTGGGATCCGTTGGTAATACACCCACGTGTCAGCGCTGTATTCGCTGCCTGGTTCAGCTTCGCGTAGATGCATGGTGAATTCCATTTTTGGCAACATCGTTTCCAGGATGCTGATATGGGCAACTTCTTTGTTCGCTTTGTTGGTGATGCTCACATTGATGTTTGGCCTCTTCATAAATGGAGTCAGCTCAATAAAAATTTTTACCCGCCCACTTTTCGGTTGAGGGGTCACTTTTACATCAAGCAGGCGCACTTCCTCGGGTGGAACTCGAACAATATTGGGGTCTTGGAAAAAAATGTCCATGAACGATAAAGATACTAAATTAGATATTTATCTAATTATAACCGATGCTATATCGTAAATTATAGGGACGAAGCGATGGACTTCGAGGCTATACTCTGTAAATCAATCCCTTCGCCGGCTTTTTAGACCACCGGTTTGAAATAAGATTGCCAATAGCTCAGGCAATCTCCCGGCATTCCATGTAAAAGCGCTTCTCGAAGGCTTCTCCCATGGAAAACGTCTTGCGCGGTAAAGCACCATCCAGGATGACCGTCTTGAACAAGTCGCTTTTTTCCATACCCGGCAGGAGGAAGGCGATGTTTCCGGGTTGGAGTCCCAATTTAAATACAACCTCCTCACCATGGACATAGTCGATCTTTTCGGCTCCCCCATTTTTCATGAAGTCGTCCAGGAATGCTTGTAATGTGCCCACCGGCAAATTGGAGCTGGGATTCCCAATCTCCACCACTCCATATCCCTTCTCAGAGATCACCCCGATGACCTGAGGTGTACCAGCCGATTGCTGTACCCGCTTGCTCATCTCGCGCTGGTCATTGCAGGCGATATAGGTATACCCTGACCCGTAGTATCCTTGCATGGCAGTGAAGATGTCTTGTTTGAGGCCGAACATCACCCGGTGGATGGGTGCGAATTCCAGTCCCTGGTCATGGACGTTCTCAATTTCCACCAGCGCATACCTTGATGGGTGGTCCATCCCCACACGAGACTTGTTCTTTTCCCAGATCGCTTTGGCGGTCGCCAGCGAGTGATTGCCATCCCCCATCGCAAATAGCAGCACCGGTTCATCTCTGCCGACTCCATACTTGGCTGCAAATGTCTGTGGGGTTGCCAATTCTTCCAGCCCGGCTATGATGCCTGATTCAATCACTGCGTCATTCACCAGGTAACCCTTTAAGTGCCCCGAGCCTTGCATCAGCTCAAAATCATATAACTCCTTCAGCCGGGCTTTGGAGTCTGCCACTGGCTCAATGACGCTGCATTCCGGGTCATCGATCAGCACCAGGATGTGCGGCAGCTCCAGCCTGGCTCCCTCCCGAATGCGTATGCGTGGGGGCAATCGTTCGATGATCGTCCCTTCTGTGGACCGGATCAGTGAGCACGACCCCTTGGTATAGTCGTAATGTTCCAGGTCCAATGCCAGCACCAGTCCTTTTCGTAATCTACCCGCCACCTGCCGTTCCACATACACCATGCCAGAATGAGGCCTGAGCAGCTTACTGGATAAATACTCAAGCATTGTCTTCTGGATGTGCCTGATGCGCTCTTCTGCACCTGGTTTCTCCAGATACACTTCGGGGAAAATCATATTGAGCGTGGAGGGTGCGTTTCCGACGATTTCCTCCACTTTGTGCCAGTATTCGGGCTGGGAGGTATATTGGTCGCATGCGATTACCGCCCACCTGGTCAGGTCTACCCCAGGCTCGGGCAGATGAATATCTGGGACCTGTATGGCGATATGGGGATAGTTTTTCATAATATCTCCTGGCTCTAGTAGGAATTTTGTTTATTGTACCAGCACCTCTACTGGTACAGCAGTCATTTGGTTGCCCACCAATTTTCCTGTCCCAATCGCATAGCTTCCCGTCTCACATGAACCAGGAAAACAAAACGACCGCGGGAGGATTTCCCCGCGGTCGCAACACTCACTGGGTTGATTACATCCCGGCCATGTATACCAGCCCAACCACTCCCGGGCCTGCATGTACGCCAACCACCGGGCTGACCTCGGAATACACGACCTCAATTGGGTTGAGCTTCGCACTGGCTGCATCCAGCACGTACTTTGCGTCTTCTGGGGCGTTGGCGTGCAGTGATGAAAGGCGCACCGGCGTCCGTTTGCCAATTTGGTCAACTGTCAGCTCAACCAGCCGGTCGAGTGATTTTCTGCGTGTGCGCACTCGCTCACTGGCTTCCACCCTGCCATCGCGTAGCTCAAGGATGGGCTTGAAATTTAACAGGGTTCCCATGAAGCGGGTGGCGCCACCAATTCGCCCACCCCGGTGGAGAAATTCCAGCGTATCTACAGCAAAAAACACACCCGTAGCCTGGGAGGCTTTCTGAGCCAGCGCCACGCACTCCGCCATGTTGGCTCCCTGCTTGATAGCTCGCGCCGCCGTCAGTACGTGGAAACCCATAGCCATGGCGGTCGAATTCGAATCAATGATTTCTATCGGCGCATCAGGGGGCAGCATCGACTTTGCTTGCAGGGCTGAGTTGACCGTTCCTGACAGCTTGGTTGAGACCAGGATGGATAGGATTTGGTAATCCTGATCCAGCAATTGTTGATAGATTTCAAGGAAACTGGAGACTGTCACCTGGGTTGTAGATGGCATGACCGTTGCTTTTTTAATCCGGGTATAGAATTCACTTGGGGTGATATTCACTCCATCCTCAAAGGTCTCATTTCCCCAAATTAAAACCTGTGGGACGACACTGATGTTATACTTTTCGATCAGTTCCTTGGGCATGGAACAAGTGCTATCCGTTACGAGGGCAATTTTTGCCATTGAGATTTCTCCTTGGCGAGGCTTGATGGTTAAATAAATCCATTCTCGATAAGAGTATCCTTATCTAAGTATGGTATAACCCTTTGTAAGGGTCATAGTTGCGAGAGCCCGTGTATCATACCATGATAACCACTCTCGTGACACTCTCATGGGCTGGACTCTCTTCATTATTTACTCTTGACCATTCCAAACTTACACGCTAAAATGCACTCCTGTGTTTGAGAACCTGACCGAACGACTGAATAATGTATTCACGCAATTACGCCGCCGGGGAAAACTCTCGGCGGCTGATGTTGATACCGCCATGCGTGAAGTGCGTCTGGCTTTGCTTGAAGCTGACGTCAACTACGGCGTGGTGAAAGATTTCGTCGCCCGGGTGCGTGAGCGTTCTGTGGGGATTGAGGTATCCAAAGCCCTCAACCCGGCACAGCAGGTCATCAAAATCGTCAATGAGGAATTGATCAACACCCTGGGCACTCCCGAGCGCCTCAACCTGAGTGGCTCACGACCCTGTGTGCTCATGTTGGTCGGGCTTCAAGGCTCCGGCAAGACTACCGCCGCAGGCAAGCTGGCGCGCCAGCTCCGCTCTCAGGGAGAACGGGTTTTACTGGTGGCTGCCGACCCCTATCGCCCGGCCGCGGTCAAACAGCTCGAAACGCTGGGCGAGAAACTGGGCGTCCCTGTATATTTTGAGGCCGGGATAAAACCACCTGACCTGGTGGTGCGTGCTCTGGACAAAGCCCAAAAGGGTGGCAACACGGTCCTCATTCTCGATACTGCTGGGCGGTCACAGCTGGATGGCGAATTGATGGATGAGCTGACCTCCATCGGTAAAAGGGTCCATCCGGTGGAAACGTTATTGGTGGTCGATTCGATGATCGGTCAGGAAGCGGTGAATATTGCCAAGGGTTTTCGCGAGGCCATCCCGCTCACCGGTCTGATTTTAACCAAGATGGACGGTGATGCACGTGGCGGTGCTGCCATCTCCATCCGCTCGGTCACTGGTGTGCCAATCAAGTATATCGGTACTGGCGAAGCCATGGACGCGATGGAAGTCTATGATCCGGGTCGCCTGGCCTCACGCATCCTGGGTATGGGCGATGTGTTGGGTTTAATTGAAAAAGCTGAGGCTGCTTTTGATGAGCAGCAATCCCAGGCGGATGCTGAGCGTTTGCTATCCGGTGAGTTCTCTTTGGAGGATTTTGCCAATCAGCTCAGGCAGGTTCGAAAAATGGGCCCAATCGCCCAGATTTTGGAGATGTTACCCGGCGGGATGGGCCAGATGGCTCGCCAGATCGATCCTAAGGATGCCGAAAAGCAGCTCAAGATGACCGAGGCCATCATCGGCTCAATGACAGTTAGAGAAAGACGCCGCCCGGATGTGCTGAACGCCAGCCGCCGCCGACGGATTGCCCTTGGCTCCGGGACTGAGGTCCAGGACGTCAACCGGCTAATCAAGCAGTTCCGGGAAGCGCAGAAGATGTTCAAGAACATTAAGAAATCTGGCATGCGTGGGCTACCACGCTTGTTTGGATGACGGTATGGGAGCTCCCATATCGTCTGGGAAATGATACCGGTGGTCCGCGACCCTTCCGCGCCCCCTTTTATTGCACCGGGCATGAGACCCAGGAAGATTGGATAAAACTTTACTATAGATAGAAGGAGATTGGTTATAAAATGGTACGCATTCGTTTACGCCGTGTCGGAGCAAAGAAACAGCCCAGTTATCGCATTGTGGCTGCAGATATCGAGCACCCTCGTGATGGGCGCTTCCTGGAGATCTTGGGGTTCTATAATCCCCGCACCAGTCCTGGGACGATCGAGCTGCATGAAGATCGTATCTATGATTGGATCAGCCATGGTGCACAGCCCAGCCAATCGGTTGCCCAGTTGTTTAAGACCGTTGGTCTGATGGAGCGCTTTGAGCGCTTCAAGGCTGGAGAGCCAGTTGAGACCCTGATGGCTGAAGCCAAGGCTGCCCAGGATTTACGTACGCTAAGCCCTCAAACCAGCCAGCGCAAGTAAGCTGTTCCCTTCTCGAACTTTGGAAGGTTCCTGCATGATTGGGAATCTTGACTGAGATCAGGCAGGTTCTGAAAACCCAGTCAGGGGCTCACCGGTCACCGGGAACAAGGAGTGAGTTATGAAAGAGCTCATCGAATTTATTGCCACCTCGTTGGTGGATGACCCCACGCAAGTACGTGTCTCGCAGGAACAACATGCTGGGAAGGTTTATCTCAAGCTGAAAGTCGCCAAAGAGGATATGGGACGTGTCATTGGTCGCCAGGGGCGGGTTGCCAATGCCATGCGCATGCTCCTGAATGTCTCCGCCTCCCGCAGCGGCAAGCAAGCTTACCTGGATGTAGAAGATCCTCAATGAGTCCGAAGCGTCAATATTCAGCATCAGCCAACGCTGCAGGCTCGCCACTGCCCGGCGAGCCTGCCTTCTTAGCTGTGGGCAAACTGCGCCATGCTCATGGAGTGCATGGTGAGATTTTAATGGAAGTCTTCACCGACTTTCCCGATCACCTCCAGCCTGGTGCGATTTTATACCCTGGTCCAGAAGCTGATCCATTGACGCTGATCAAGTGCCGTCCCCACCGTGAAGGGCTGTTAATGACCTTTGAGGGTTACACAACCCCTGAAGAAATTGGTCAATTCCGTAACCAGGTGTTGTATGTGAAGGCGGACAACCGCCCACCCCTGGCAGAGGGCGAATATTATCACCACCAGCTGATCAGCCTGGAAGTCGTCACCGATTCAGGCGCCTCTCTTGGGGTCGTCAACACAATTCTGGAAACAGGCGCCAGCGATGTGCTCATTATCCGCCCCGTAACCGGTCCGGATGTGCTCATCCCGATGGTGAATACATTCATCCGAAATATCGACCTCGCCCAGCGGGTTATTACTGTGCACCTCATCCCAGGCATGCTGGCGGAGGAGCCTTAACCATGACCAACCCACGCATGTATTGGGTGGGCTTTAATATGGTCAAAGGGATTGGAGCCGTGCGCTTCAAAGCCCTGCTGGACGCTTTTGGAACCGCCGAGGCTGCCTGGAATGCCTCCCCCGAGGCAATGGCTGAAACCGGTCTCAGTCGTAAGATTATTGAATCCTTCCAGCGTGTGCATAAGGGAGTCTCCTTGGATGTTGTCTGGGAGAAGATTCAGACTCTGGGAGTGAATGTGCTCACCTGGGATGACGAGGGCTACCCTCGCCATCTTAAAGAGATAGACCAGCCACCACCTGTCTTATATATTCGTGGATCGTATCTCCCGGAGGACGAGTGGGCAGTTGCCATCGTCGGTACCCGCCGTGTGACCTCCTATGGGCGTCAGGTTGCGCAGGAAGTGGCTACTGCACTGGCTCACTCCGGCGTGACCATTATCAGTGGTATGGCGCGTGGGGTCGATTCAATCGCTCACCAGGCTGCCGTCGACGCAGGTGGCCGCACCCTGGCAGTGCTGGGTAACGGGGTCGACCTCGTATATCCCCCCGAGAACCGGCGCTTGGCTTCCCAGATCATGGAGCACGGAGCCCTGGTCAGTGACTACGCCATCGGCACTCCGCCGGATGGGATCAACTTCCCGCCCCGCAACCGCATCATCTCGGGTCTCTCGCTGGCAGTGATCATTATTGAGGCCGGAGAGACATCCGGTGCTTTGATCACAGCTTCCTTCGCTGCCGAACAGGGGCGGGATGTGTTTGCCGTCCCCGGCAACATCAATGCCCCACAGAGCCAGGGTACCAATCGCCTGATCCGCGATGGTGCACAGCCCCTGCTCAACCCGCAGGATGTGCTGGAGGCTTTGAACCTGACCATGGTCACGGAACACCGCACTGTGCGGGTGGCATTGCCCTCAGACCCGGTTGAATCACGTCTGTATAAATTGCTCTCCCAGGAACCGATGCATGTGGACGAGATCCGCGCCCAGGCCGATATGCCCATCGAGACCGTCTCCGCCACCCTGGCGATGATGGAATTAAAAGGCATGGTGCGCCAGGTGGGTGGGATGAATTACGTCGCCGTGAGAGAGAAGCCAGAAACTTATGATGCCTAGGTTATTGGTAGATAAAGTCAGTCAACTAGCTAAATTTTGCAATTTGTTGGTTAAAGAACCAGGAGGTTTACTTTGGAAGCATATTGTGTAAAGTGTCGCACCAAGCGCGAGATAACAGACCCCAAGCCGGTCTTTACGAATAATGGCACACCGGCCACGCGCGGTATTTGCCCCGAATGCGGGACCACTCTCTTCCGTATGGGCAATACCCCCGCCCACGCAGGCATGATCGCCCCCAAGAAGGGTGATAACCGCAAGGGCAAGCTGGTCATTGTCGAGAGCCCTGCCAAGGCCCGCACGGTGGGTCGATTTTTAGGCAAGGGATACACCGTCAAAGCTTCGGTGGGTCATGTACGCGACCTGCTGCATTCACAACTTTCGGTGGATGTGGAGCATGATTTCACACCTAAGTATCGCGTCCCCAATGAAAAGAAGCCAGTGGTCAAGGAAATTACCGCCCTGGCTAAAGAGGCAGCTGAGATCTATCTGGCTACCGACCCTGACCGTGAGGGCGAGGCTATCGCCTGGCATCTGCTTGAATCTGCTAAGATTGAGCAAAAGCGCACTCAGCGGGTCGTTTTCCATGAGATCACCGAGCCCGCCATTGCGGATGCTTTTGCGCACCCGCGCGGGATCGATATGGACCTGGTGGATGCCCAGCAAGCGCGCCGCATCCTTGACCGCCTGGTGGGCTACAACCTCAGTCCCTTGCTGTGGCGCAAGGTACGCAGCCGCCTGTCTGCCGGGCGGGTGCAATCCGTCGCTTTGCGCTTGGTGGTGGAACGCGAGCGCGAGATCGACGCATTTAACCCGGTTGAATACTGGTCAATTGCTGCCGAGCTGCGCCCTGAGAAGGTTAAGGAAACATTTGTCGCTAAACTGGCCAAGATGGATGGCGAAGACCCCGTTTTAGGGAATCAAGCCATCGTTCAGCCCATTTTGGAGGATTTGGAAGCCTCCAGCTACGCCATCTCAAAGATCAAACATGGTGAGCGCCGCCGAAAACCGTCTGCTCCCTTTACCACCAGCACCATGCAGCAGGAAGCCTCCCGCCGCCTGGGCTATACCGCCCGGCGTACCATGGCACTGGCACAGCAGCTCTATGAAGGTATCGATCTGGGTGAAGGCGCAGTGGGTTTGATTACCTACATGCGTACCGACTCGACCAACGTAGCCGAGACCGCCCAGGCAGAAGCGCGTGAGTTCATCGGTGCCCGTTATGGCGAGAAGTTCCTGCCGGCTGAGCCTCCCAAGTACCTGGCTAAATCCAAAGGTGCCCAGGAAGCCCATGAGGCCGTCAGACCCACCTCGGTCTTGCGCCAGCCTGATGGCATCAAGGAATTCCTCAACCGCGACCAGTTCCGCCTGTACCAGCTGGTATGGCAGCGCTTCGTGGCCTCCCAGATGGAATCGGCGGTATTCGACACCCTCTCGGTGGAAGTTACCGGCAAATCAAAGCAGCATGAGTACCTGTTACGCGCCTCCGGTTCCACAGTTCAGTTCATCGGCTTCCTGGTGGTTTACGAAGAAGCCAAGGATGAAGACCAGGCTTCCGACGAGGACGAGGAAAATGCCCGCATCCCTGCCGGTATCCTCGAGGGGCAGGCTCAGAAACTGGTACGCCTGCTCCCTGAGCAGCACTTCACCCAGCCCCCACCTCGTTACACCGAGGCCACCCTGGTGCGCACCCTGGAAGAATTCGGCATCGGCCGTCCTTCCACCTATGCGCCCATCCTGAGCACCATCCAGCAGCGCGGCTACGTGGTGCGGGATCAGAAACGCCTCACCCCCACCGAAACTGGCATTTTGGTCAATGACCTGATCTGCGAACACTTCCCAGGCGTCGTGGATTATGGTTTTACCGCCAAAATGGAGCTCGATCTGGACCTGATCGCCGAAGGCAAACAAGATTGGGTTAAATCTATCCGTGAGTTCTGGGGACCCTTTGCCGAGCAGGTTGCCCAGGCTGAGCTCAAAATGCCCGAGCTGAACATGGGCCCCGAACCGATCGGGCGCATCTGCCCCGAGTGCGGAAAAGAGCTGGTCATCCGCTATGGCAGATATGGCAAGTTCATCAGCTGCAGCGGTTTCCCCGATTGCCGCCACACCGAAGCCTGGCTGGAAAAGATTGGCGTATCCTGCCCAAAGGACCATGGTGACATTGTGTCGCGCAAGACCCGCAAAGGGCGCACCTTCTACGGCTGTGCCAATTATCCCAATTGTGATTTCACCTCCTGGAAGCTGCCCCTGGCTCACCCCTGCCCCGAATGCGGTGGCATGCTGGTGGTGGCGAACAAGAACCAGGCCCAGTGCCTGGCGTGCGAAACCGTGTTCCCGCTCGACCAGGTGACTATCGAAGAGTCCGCCGAAGTGGGGAAGTAAACCCCCGTGACTGCATAATATTGTTCTGTAGAGACGCCCCGCCGGGGCGTCTCTTTTTCCTTCCAGATTTTTATGTAAACATGCCCGTTAAATTACCCGTAGGGGCGACCCATCATGACTATCCTTCAACATCTGTGCCTTGTAACGAATGCCATCTATGATCTCGCCAACCTGAGGGCGGGTCGCCTCTGCTATTACTTAAATACGTAGAGACGTCCCAACGGGCCGTCTCTACCATGATAACCACCTGCATTCCCACGTCACCGCCAGTGGCGATACTCCCGCTAACGTACGTGAAAGAATGGGTGAAATAACCTTGCGATAGTATCATCATAATATATGCCTGTCCTCTAAACAGTCTGTTAAAGATTAAAAAAACACCCATCTTTTTTGATTTCCATGAGAAATGCGATAGCAGCCTGGGATTAAAGATCACATAATGGGTGAAGGCAGATTGTGCGGACATAGGCGCAGGGGATGAATATCCATAGGCATTTGTTCAAATCCCTCCCCAGCGCCTCTACGTCTGATCTTTTGAAGACAAAACAAGGCGCCCCGTTTGGGTAGCCTAAGAAAAGAACGTTCAAACCTGGCACTACTCTTGCACCATTGGTATTCAATGTGCCGCGACGGTTGCCTTTTTTTTAAGTATCGTCTAAAATTGGATTAATATCCGGCACAAGTTCACTGCACATCTGCCAGATCTTTCACCATTAGAATCTTTGGCTCGGAGATAAAAGATGAATCAAATCCGTGAATATCTTAAACGCCCCCTCATTACCGGAATAGTTGGTTTGGTGGTTGGGCTGGTCCTCGGCCTGGTCGTGCTTGGCTGGTGGTTGTGGCCTGTCCAATGGATCGACGCTTCGCCAGCTGAGATGCATCCTGATTATCAGGCAATATGGCTGCAAATGGCTATATCTTCGTATGGCACCACCGGCGATGCCTCGAAAGCAAAATTGGCATATGATGCTCTGGGGAAATCCGCAGCAGATACCCTGGCAACGGTAAAATCAAAACCGGGGAATATCGACCCGAGCCTGATCTCACAATTCCAGGCTGCAGTTTCCGCAACTGCTCAAATTCCCTCTGCCACCCAGGGCGCCACCCAGTCGACTGAAGCCACACCAACCAGCTCCACTACCAAACCTGGAAGATCCAACCTGACCACCTTGCTGTTCGTAATGTGTGGTGTCGTCCTTGTGGTTGGTGCGGGGATTGTTGCCTACTTCTTCCTGCAAAATCGTAAACGGGCAACTGGGATTGCCCCCACCCCGCAGATGCCAGTTTCTGAAGTTGAGACCCCCGCTGAATGGACGAATTATCCTGCTGCCACTGAACAGGCACCCATGGTTCAATTTATGGCCTCTTACAAGGCCGGAGACGACCTGTTTGATGACTCTTTCAGCGTCGATAGCCCCTCAGGTGAATTCCTGGGCGAGTGTGGGGTAGGCATCTCCGAAACCATTGGCGTGGGTGTACCCAAGAAGGTGACTGCTTTTGAAGTCTGGCTGTTCGACAAGAATGATATTCAAACCGTAACCAAGGTGCTGATGAGCGCTCACGCCTTTAATGACCCGACCATTCGTCAGAAGCTGGAAGCCAAGGGTGAACCCTTCCAGGCTATCTCTGGCGGCCAGACCATCCTCGAGACTGCCACCCTCAAGCTGGTGGCGCGCGTGGTGGACATGGCTTATGGGCAAGGAGCATTACCCGAAAACAGTTACTTCGATTCGTTGGTGCTCGAGCTGGCCATCTGGCAGAAGCAATAAACTATTTAGGCGATCATAACCGGAGTGGATCGATCTCAATCGATCCACTCTTTTATTGTCTCGAGACACCTATCCCCCTTTCATTCCCCCTTCCCTCACAGGGAAGGGGGAAAGAGGTTTAAAAATGGGTACGCATTCGCTTCGCTCATGCATACCCATTTTTAAATAATTTACTACCCATCAGATGACGGACCCAGGGGAGGGGGAAAGATTTTCAATAATTTGGCATCCATCAGCTGACAGACGCAGGGAAGGGGAAAAGCGGTTTTCAGTAATCCGCCACAGAGTCTGATGACGGAACGGTTTTTTATTCGATCTTGAGGATTTTGAGCTTGATCTCTCCGCCCGGGGTGATGGCAGTCACTTCGTCGCCCAAATGTTTTCCAATCAGCGCCTGCCCGATGGGTGATTCATTCGAAATTTTACCGTTACGTGGGTCTGCCTCCGTCGCCCCCACCAGGTAGTACGTCTCCGCCGGGTAATCCGCTTCCTGGACTGTGACGGTCGACCCCACCTGGACGGAATCGGTTTGGACATTGCTATCATCGATGATCCGGGCGTTCCTCAGAATATGCTCCAGCTCCTGGATCCTGCCTTCCATGAAACCCTGGTCTTCTTTGGCTTTGTGATAATCGGCATTTTCCGACAGGTCACCCATCTGGATGGCAGAGCGCAAGCGTTTTGCCATTTCATTTCGCTTTGGACCTTTCAGCTCTTCCAGCTCAGCCTCCAGACGGGCAGCCCCTTCTGAAGTTAAGTAGATTTCCTGTTCCATAGTTCTCCCAATCAGGGTTTCATCACCGGGTCGAAAAGCTTTTGATATTCTTCCACTGCAAATCGGTCGGTCATACCGGCAATATAATCACAGATCGTGCGTTCCAGCCCGCGTTCCTTGGTCCATTCCTGGACGTGGTTCGGCAGGATGGCTGGCTCGAGTACATAAGCTCTGAACAAGTCGCTGATGATCCGCTCCGCCTTGACCGCCATCCGCACCACCCGGTGATGTCGGTACAGGTTTGAATACAGAAAATCCTTCAGCTGGCGGTTGCGACTGGTCATTTCTTCGCTAAAACAGACCACGTTATATGGTAAGCTCTGCAATTCCAGCACGCTCCGCACCCCGCTATCGCGCAGGTTTTTATCAGTCGCATGGATCAGGTCACTTACTTCCATATCGATCAGATTGCGGATCATGCGGTGGCGCGAAAGGTCATCCAGAATCTGACCGTGCCAGCCGATACTTTCCACCAGGATTTCCCACAAAGTGATACCTTCCAGCATATTGGTATTGATCATTCCTGAGCGTAAGCCATCGTCCAGGTCATGCGCTGTGTATGACAGTTCATCCGCCGCATTGGTAATCTGGGCTTCCAGATGCCCGCGTAAGTCTGCATCGTAAGCGCGTGCATCGGCAATATCATATTCCGATTCATGCTTGACGATGCCCTCGCGCACTTCCCAGGTGAGATTGAGACCGGGGAAATCCTGGTAGCGCTGCTCGAGCTTGGTGACAATACGCAGGGATTGCTTATTGTGGTCGAACCCGCCGTGGTCTTTCATTAACCGCGCCAGGGTGGATTCGCCGTTATGTCCAAAGGGCGGGTGACCCATATCATGCGCCAGGCAGATAGCTTCGGTCAACTCAGGGTTGGCACCGAGGGCGCGGGCAATTGTTCGTCCAATCTGGGACACCTCCAGCGTATGTGTCAGGCGCGTGCGGTAGTAATCACCTTCATAGTTAATGAAAACCTGGGTTTTATATTCAAGGCGGCGAAAAGCAGTGGTATGCAGGATGCGGTCGCGATCACGCTGGTATGCGGTGCGGTATTCCGGCTCTTCCTCCGCATAACAGCGCCCCTTCGTATTCGTGCTGTGGATCCCATACGGTGCCAGGCTTTGGTTTTCAATGGTTTCGAGTTCTTTACGCGTGAAGTACATGCTCTACCTTATAGTATGGACTTTTTAGGTTTGATTTATCCGGACCATATTATAACCCCTCTCGTCAGGTGGGTAGCCACCCTAGAGACGGTGGATCAGAGTACCTGGCAGTTCCCCGAGCAAAGCACGGCGTAGGTTTCCCGGCACCTCGCCTGAGAAAATCGATGCCTTTAGGTTGGGAACCATATCGATCATCAGCATGATTTGGCGCACCTTATCAGCCATCCCGCCGGTCACATCCGTTGCTGTTGAGCCCTTTAGCCCAGCTTCTACGTACGGGAAGCTGGCCGGGGTGATCTCAGGGAACAGACTGGTGTTCTTCGGAAAGTCTACCCAGACGCCGGGTTGTAGCCCGGCAAACAAGAGCCTGGCAGGGCGCATTTGGCCTGCCAGGTGCGAAAACAGGTCTTCTGTGGAGAGGATCGTCCCTCCCAGCTGCCTATCGAAGACCACATCGCCGTAGATTACCGGCACTAATCCCTTCTCGAGAGCCGCGCGCAAAGGTCCCAGATCCCAGGTGGCAATCTTACCGCTTTGGGCAATGATTGTTGCTGAGGGAGGCAGTACGAGCGCCGGAAGGTTGGCTTTTTCCAATGCCTGCAGTACCAGGTGGTTTAGCTCGGCTGCCTGGCGCCAGACTTCGATGAACCCGCGCCAGTCTTGGCTCGTTTTCACTCCGAGACGCGTGTGATATTGACTGGCTGCCACGTGCCCGAAAGAGCCAGAGCCGTGCCCCAGTAAGATATGTAAATCTTGGTCCTGTGCCATGGCTTCAGCAATTTCGTGTGCCAGGCGCTCCAGCACATCCAGACGAGGGGTATGCGGCCGGTCTTTCACTGTAATCAACGAGCCACCTAATTTAAGGAAAACCAGCCGCGAGTTCATAGTTCGGGGATTTCCGTTACAATCGTGCGCACTGCCCCGGCTCGTTCAACCGCGGCAGCAACCTCGAGAGCTGTCTCGGGTGTGACCAAAGCGATCATATTACCGCCGCGCCCAGCCCCCGACAACTTGGCACCCAGTGCACCTGCTGAGCGGGCTGCCTGGATCAGCCTTTCCAGCTCTGGTGACGAGACCCCCATGCGGCTGAGCAGTGCCTGGTTTTCATCCATCAAGGGTCCGAGTTTATCCACCGCACCATGCTCAATCGATTTACGTGCCGCGGCCGCAATTTCTCCAGCAGTGTCAAATAGCAAATTATATAAAACCCGGTCAGCCTCCCAGGCACTGCGGACGTCGTTCACCACGCTCGAAGTGGGGCTTTGAATCCCGCTGTCGCCGATCACGATACTGAAGGGTTGCTTCACCCGCAGGATCTCGACGGGTTTGCCTTTTACAAAGTACACCGGTCTGGCATAGGTGATCACCGTATTATCGATCCCGGAGGGAGTGCCATGATGGATAACCTCCACCTCGAAAGCCAGCTGAGAAACCTGTTCATCATTTAACGGGTGACCTAAGGAAGCTGAAAAAGCGCGCAGGATTGCCACCGATACCGCCGCACCAGAGCCCATCCCCCCCGCGATCGGAATGGTGGAGGTTATTTTTATATTACATGCTGGAATATGGTTGAGCTTTAAAGCCGCCCCTGCCTTGAGGATCACTGCTGCCAGGGGGTGATCTTCCGGTAAATCATATAAAGAGGTTTCCAACCCTATGTCTGGCGCCTGGAATTTTACCAAACCAGGGAAACTGCGTGGGTCGACGGTCACGATCGCCTTCGCACGCACCTGAAATACCGGGACAGCGATCGCCGGACGTCCATAGACGACCGCATGTTCACCGAACAGGATCACTTTTCCAGGAGCAGAAGCCGAGAAGGCAGGCATCGCGTTTCACCCCACCAGATCAATGCTTATACAGGAACCAGGTAGAATATGGCCAGTACCGACAGGATCCACAGGAAAATGGTCGCCTGGAGTGGGTGATCAGATAAGAGCACCTCTTCCGGCTCACCCCCATAATGCTTCACCTGCAGGAGGTACAGGTAGCGAAAGATACCGTAGATCACAAAAGGTATGGTCAGCATCATGAGGTCGTTCGCCGGCATGTTTGGAGCGGAAAATGTGTACAGGCTGTAAGTGATGATTGCACTGCTCGAGACGATCAGGATCAGCTGGTCAAGCAATTGCAATGTATATCCACCCAGTGAGCGTCTGTGCGCATTGGCGTCATCCGCCAACAGGCTCAGCTCTGAGCGCCGCTTTCCAATCCCCAGGTATAAAGCCAGGAAGGTGGTGAAGACGTACAGCCATGGGGAAAAACGGTGAACAGTGATCAAGGATACCCCGGCCCCCACACGAAGGACGTAAAAACTTGCCAGGATCATCACGTCCAGGATGGGTGCGTGTTTGAGCCAGGCAGAATAGGCCAGGTTAAGCACCAGGTATGCCAATCCAATCAAGGCATAGGTGAGCGACAGCAAAGGTGCAACCAGGAATATAACCACGCACAATATAATCCCTGTGGTGCGGGCGGTAGACACTTTCAATGTGCCTGAGGCCAATGGGCGCTTACTTTTGAGCGGGTGCACCCGGTCAGCTTCCAGATCCACCAGGTCATTGATGATATAGATGAGGCTGGATAGCAAGCAGAATAGCACGAATCCCATTATGACGCGGCCCAACGCAGGCCAGTTGGTAAGCTGCTTGTCGAAGATCAATGGAATGAACAGCAGCCCGTTCTTTACCCAATGGCGGGGGCGCATGGTTTTTAACAATGGAAGGAACCCTGTGCTGGACATAGACTAATCATATAAGTTTACCTGAGAATCGTCAATTCAGGAAACCCGAATCTCGAGTAAGATATGATTATGAAAAAGATCCGCCTGGATGTACTGTTGGTGGAACGCGGCCTGGCAGCCAGCCGAACGCTGGCGCAGCGCCTGGTGATGGCCGGGCAGGTAAGGGTGAATGGCCAGGTGGTGCTGAGGGTGGCAGCTAATCTACCCCCGGATGTGCAATTGGAAATTGAGCAAGGACCGCGCTTCGTCTCCCGTGGAGGTGAGAAGCTGGAGGCTGCCTTGCAGGCTTTTGCGGTGGACATCCACGGGCGTGTTTGCGCCGATGTGGGTGCCTCCACCGGAGGCTTTACCGATTGTCTGCTACAACATGGTGCCGCCCGGGTTTATTCGATTGATGTGGGCCGGGGTGTATTGGATTGGAAGCTGCGCCAGGATGCACGCGTGGTGGTGCTGGAGAAGACCAACGCGCGCTTTCTTGAAAACTTACCCGAGCCTGTGGATATCATCACCATGGATGCATCCTTTATTTCCATAACGATTTTGTTGCCAGTGGTTATGCAGTGGTTTTCCACCGGGTCTGATGTTGGGCAAGCTGTAAAAGGGTCGGTGATCTCCCTGATTAAACCCCAGTTTGAAGCTGGTCGTGAGCTCGTGGGGCGGAACAAAGGTGTGATCCGCGACCCGCTTATCCACCGCCAGGTGCTGCTGGATGTATTAAGTTTTGCCCGCGACCATGGATACATTGTAAGTGGGTTGATCCGCTCACCCCTGACGGGGCCCAAAGGGAATGTGGAATTCCTGACTTGGTTGGAACCTTCAGGTGAGCAGGTCGCTTCGATCGAGGATTTGGTCGATTCGGTGCTGCCAACGACGAGTGAATGAAGCGCACCAGCGGGTCTATCTACCGGCAGGTAAAATCGGTTATACTATGCCGCGTCAATGACCTCCGAACATATTCGCAACTTTTGTATCATCGCCCATATCGATCACGGTAAGTCTACCCTGGCAGACCGTTTGCTTCACCTCACCGGTACCGTCTCTGAGCGGGATACCACAGAGCAAATCCTGGACAGCATGGAGCTTGAACGTGAAAAAGGGGTTACGATCAAAGCTTCGGCAGTGCGGATGAGCTATACGGCCAAAAATGGGGAAAATTACGAGTTAAATTTGATCGATACCCCCGGGCATGTGGATTTTGGATATGAAGTCAGCCGCGCCCTGGAAGCCTGTGAAGGTGCGTTACTGGTGGTGGACGCCAGCCAGGGGATTGAAGCCCAGACCCTGGCCAATCTTTACAGTGCCCTTGAAGCCGACTTGGAAATCATCCCCATCATCAATAAAATCGATCTGCCTTCCGCCCGACCGGATGAGGTGGCGCAAGACATCAGCAGCCTGATCGGCACACCACCCGATGAAATCATCCGCATTTCTGCCAAGGAAGGCACGAATATCGAGGCCGTGCTGGAAGTCATCGTCCACGAAGTTCCACCCCCCAAAGGCGACGAGACTGCCCCTTTGCGGGCGCTGATCTTTGACTCACATTATGACTCCTATAAAGGAGTGGTGGCATATGTGCGCCTGATGGATGGCAGGATCGATCACACCGATACCCTGCACCTGATGGCAACCGGTTTCGATGTCAAGCCGGTGGAGATCGGTATCTTTGCCCCCGATTTGCGCCCCGTCGTCGACCTGGAGGCAGGTGAGGTGGGTTACATTGCCACCGGTCTGAAGACCGTACACGAGTGCCGGGTGGGTGATACGATCACCAATACCGCCCGTCCAGCTGAAGCGCCATTGCCGGGTTATCGTAAGGCTAAACCGATGGTTTTCGCGGGTATTTATCCCGTGGAAGGTGAGGATTACGGGAACCTGAAGGAAGCCCTGGAAAAACTGCAGCTCAATGATGCCTCGCTGATCTTCGAGCTTGAGACTTCCCAGGCGCTGAACTTTGGTTTCCGCTGTGGCTTCCTGGGCATGTTCCACATGGAGATCATACAGGAACGCCTGGAACGCGAGTATGACCTGGACATCATCGTCACTTCACCTTCCGTCGAATATGAAGTGGTGCTGCATACCGGCGAGACCATCCTGATCGACTCTCCGGCTGATCTGCCGGATGAGATGCTGATCGAACAGATCCGTGAGCCCTGGATGAACATTGAGATTTTCAGTCCCACAGAGTTCTATGGGACGATCATGGAGATGACCAAGAAAAAGCGCGCCGTCTTTACCTCGCAGGATTACCCAGCCCCCAACCGGGTGCAGCTCAATTTCCAAATCCCGCTCTCTGAGCTGATCATCGATTTCTTCGATCTATTGAAGTCGCGCACACGCGGTTATGCCTCGCTGGACTATCAATTTGCAGAATATCGACCGGATGACCTGGTCAAACTGGAGATCCTTGTTAATGAAGAACCGGTGGATGCCCTGGCGACCATCGTCCACCGCAACGATGCCTATCACAAGGGACAGGCGGTGATCACCAAGCTCAAAGAGCTGATCCCTCGCCAGCTGTTCCTTGTACCCATTCAAGCCTATGCAGCCGGGCGGGTCATCTCGCGCGCTAATATTAAACCCATGCGCAAGGATGTGCTCGCCAAGTGCTACGGTGGTGATATCAGCCGTAAGAAGAAACTGCTGGAAAAGCAGAAGCGCGGCAAGAAGCGCATGAAGATGGTCGGGAATGTTGAAATCCCCCAGGAGGCTTTTCTGGCCGTGTTACGCATCGGGGAGGAATAAAATCGCTATTTCTTCAACCAAAAATAACTGGAAGCGCATCCTGCCAGGTCTGATCATCAGCCTGGTAGCCTTGGCGATTGTTTTTTCCCTGATCGACCTGCGGAAATTTGGGCAGGCAATCCAGCTGGCAGACCTGCGCTTCTTAGTAGCAGGCATCCTGTCAGAGGTCTTATGGCTGCTCGTTCGCGGCATGGTCTGGCGCACACTGCTGCAAAATAAAGCTTCTTATCGTGATACGTTTATTTCAATCAACGAAGGTTACCTGCTGAACAATATCTTGCCATTCCGCCTGGGTGAGATCGGTCGGGCATTCCTTCTCGGGCGAAAAGCCCGCCTGGATTTCTGGCAGGTGCTGCCTTCCATTCTTGTTGAGCGCTTGTTGGACCTTGCCATTGCAGCTGGCATACTCTTGAGCACGCTTCCCTTCGTGATCGGCGTTTCCTGGGCAAAGCAGGCAGCCATTTCGATTGGGATCATCGTACTGGCAGGCTTGATCGCCATGTATATCATGGCTCGAAATCGCCAATGGGTGACCAGCTGGATCGACCGTGCGGGTGAACGTTGGAGCCCGGTAAAAAAGCTGACCGGGAGGCGTGTGGTGGCTTTCTTTGATGGTCTGGGGATCATCACCGATGGGAAGCTCTTCTTGCGAGCTCTGGGCTGGGAAGCGCTAAATTGGCTGGTCAGCTACCTCCAATATTATCTGATGCTGCGGGCTTTTTTTGTCGATCCCAGCCTGTTGTGGGTGCTCTTTGCCCTGGGTGTGGGGGCATTAGGAATCGCGGCGCCATCTTCACCGGGAGCGATCGGAGTGTTTGAAGCCTCGATCGTTGTGGCATTGCTGGCATTTGGGTTGGATGCTTCTTCTGCGACCGCCTTCGCTTTAGCGGTCCATTTCACTGCCTATATCATCACTGGTCTGATCGGCGGTTATGGCCTGTATAAAGACGGCGAATCGCTCTCCAGCCTGTATACACGGCTCGGGAAGATGAAATCTGAAGAGCAGCCAACCAGCCAGGATAGCTGAAACTTTTACCTGGCTTTGCGCGTCCTTGGTACTGTCATGCGAATATTGACCACGCTCACTTATTATCGCCCTCATTACTCAGGGTTAACCATCTACGCTGAACGCCTGGCGCGCGCCCTGGTGGAGCGTGGCCATCAGGTGACGGTCTTGACCTCGCGTTATGACCCCCACTTGTCGGCACGTGAGTCGCGCGATGGGGTGGAGGTCATCCGCCCGCATGTGCTGATGAGAGTCAGCAAGGGTGTGCTCATGCCGAGTATGTTCTACTGGGCCTGGGTGACCATTCGCCGGTCAGATGTTGTCCACTTGCACCTGCCCCAGCTGGATGCTGCCTATATTGCCCTGATCTGCCGCCTGTTGAATAAACCCATTGTGCTGACCTATCACTGTGACTTGCTACTGCCGAATGGGTTCATCCATTCGATTGCCAACCAGGTTTCTCACCTGGCTAATCACATTTCAATTGGATTGGCCAATCAGGTGGTGGTGAATACGATGGATTATGCTGAGGAATCTACCATCTTGTGTCGCTACCTCAAGAAAATTCGAGCCATCCCCACGCCGGTTGAGCTGGTCTTACCTACCCAGGATGATGTGGAGGGGTTAAGGCAAAAAGCCCGGTTGGATCCGGGGCAGCGCATTATTGGGATGGTAGCCCGCCTGGCAGCCGAGAAAGGGGTGGAATATTTGGTGCAGGCGATGCCGAAAATCCTCCAAAAATTCCCCACCGCGCGTGTATTGTATGTTGGGCAATACGAAAACGTTATGGGCGAGGAAAAGTATGCCACCAAGCTGAAGCCCATGATTCAGGCTTTGGGAGAGCATTGGACATTTTTGGGAATCCTGCCCGCGGCAGAGCTGTCTGCGTTTTACCGGTTGTGTGACGTAACTGTTCTGCCAAGCACTAACTCCACCGAGTCGTTTGGGATCGTGCAGGTGGAATCAATGACCTGCGGCACGCCTGTTGTCGCCTCCGATTTGCCCGGCGTGCGCCAGCCGATAAAGATGACCGGCATGGGGCGCGTGGTGCCTCCTGCGGATGCCCGTGCTTTGGCAGAGGCAATCATGGATGTGCTAGATCACCCCGCACAATTTTTGGGAGATGTGAATGATGTGATCAAGCGCTTTTCATCCCAGCACATCGCTGAAGAGTATGAAGCCATTTTTCACGAGCTGATCAAAGCTGGAAAATCTACTCACTAACAGGCATGGGTAAATTTTCTTGTTGCCTGAGTGCCGGATTGCCTAAGTGCCGGATATCGAGCAATTTTCTCGATATGATTACCTAATCGCCTAAGTGCCTGATTACCTAATCGCCTAATCACTAAAAACAAATCACTTTTTCATCCTTATGCCCACCCCAAAAGACTTTCTCTGGCTGAACCTGCGTGAACTGCCTTATTTCCGTGCCATGCTGCGGGCAGTGGAAGCCCAGTTTTATCAGGGGCTCGAGTTGCCGGCACCCACACTCGACCTGGGTTGTGGGGACGGACAATTTGCCACGGTGACCTTTGACCGCAAGCTGGATGTGGGTTTGGATCCGTGGGCTGGTCCCATCCACCAGGCAGCCAGAGCCGGCGGGTATATTTCGCTCGTGCAAGCCGAGGGCGGGAAAATGCCCTTCCCAAATGGTCACTTCGCCAGCGCCCTCAGTAATTCAGTCCTGGAACACATTCCCCAGGTGCAGGCAGTGCTGGCAGATCTCAGGCGGGTGCTTCTACCAGGTGCGCCTTTCTTGTTCTGCGTGCCCAACCCACGCTACTTAAGCGAGCTTTCCATCCCCAAGTTCCTGGGTGGAATAAAAATGGCAGGAGCTGGGCGAGCCTATACGGGCTGGTTCCAGCGTATGTCACGCGTCGAGCATGCGGATTGGCCGGATGTCTGGCAAAAGTGGCTGGAAGGGGCCGGCTTCCGCTTGGAGAAGTGGTGGCATTATTTTTCGCCCCAGGCGATGCGCATGCTGGAATGGGGCCATTATTTCGGTGCTCCCACCCTGCTGCCCCATTGGCTCAGCAAGCATTGGATCATCGCCCCCTGGCGGTGGAATTTATTCCTGACGGAGCGGCTGGTGAAGCGGCATGTGATTACCCAGCCAGACCCTGAAGGGACATTCACCTTCTATGTTGCCAGAAGTGTTTGAGCATCATGAAGCCATCCGATTCCACTAATCACCCTTTTAATCAGGATTACTTTTCAACGGGTCCGTATGCCCAGGTGAACTTTGCCCGTTACAGCCAGTATTGGTGGTCGAATCGTTATTATGCCAGGCTTGCCCGCCGGCACGGTCCACCCAGCGGAAAAGTGTTGGAGCTGGGCTGCGGGATGGGTCATCTGCTCAGTTGGCTGACCGACCGATACTGTGTGTTCGGCAGTGATATCAACCCGTGGGCATTATCCCAGGCGAAGCACAACGTGCCTGAGGGGCATTTTGTGCTGCTGTCAGCTGATGAGATATGTGCTTTTCCAGTGGCGGCCTTCGATATTGTGATTGCCAAACATGTGGTGGAACATTTAAGCCACCCGGAACGGGCAATTAGCGAGATGAGCCGCGTGCTGAAACCTGGTGGACTGCTCATCCTGGCCACTCCCAACTTAAGTTCGCCTATGCGCATGCGAAAAAAGACCAATTGGATCGGTTATATGGATCCTACCCACATCAATATGAAACCCCCGCAAGAGTGGCTCGCTTGCCTGCGCCTGAATGGGCTGCGCGCCCGTAAGGTTTTCTCGGATGGATTTTGGGACGCTCCTTACATACCGTCCGTCCCCACTCCCCTGCAGAAACTATTCTTCGGCTTACCAGGGGGCTTGCAAGCTGTTCTTGGATGGAGTATTATTCCCCTCCGTATGGGTGAGAGCCTGATCGTCCTGGCAGAGAAAGCATGAACCGTGAGCCGACGGTTCTGGATTTTATCAAATCCCTCTTTCGAGGGAAGCTTTTAGCGATTCCTGCACGTCAAGAAACACCCGAAATATCACAACCGCCCATCGAGGCCGCACAGGCACAGCCCGAAGTCGTCGCAGAACAACCTTCTCCTGCTCAAGAACCGCAAAATATCCCCCCACGCATTAAATTCCCATGGCGCTCACTGCTGGCGCTTGGCCTTGCCCTGGTAGCCCAGCTTGCCCTGTTACCTCGCCCCAACCGCAGCTGGGTCCTGGGCGTAATTCTTTATGCATTAGCCGCCGGCTGGCTGGTTTATTCTTCCTGGAAGGGAGAATGGGTTCCAGCTGAGCTACCTGCCGCTGAAGACCACGCCGAGGACTACCGCGTACGCTCCAGGTGGTTGTATATCAGCCTGCCGCTCGCCCTGGTAGCATTCCTCACCCTGGGGGGCAATCAGTTCACCACACTGAACGTCAGCTTGTGGGTTCTGGCGATTATTTTCACCTTGTTGGCATTTTGGCAGGGAGAATATCCATTCAAGGGTTGGTGGAGCTGGGTAAAAGAACACCTGCACCTGCCTTGGAAGTTTTCCATCACCACCTGGAGCTTGCTGGTCTTGGCGGCTGTGGTGCTGGTGGTTTTCTTCCGCACCTATCGCCTTACTGAGGTACCGCCTGAAATGGTCAGCGACCATGCGGAGAAGTTGCTGGATGTGTGGGACGTCTTGCACGGGCAAACGAGTATCTTCTTCCCGCGCAACACCGGGCGTGAAGCCATCCAGATGTACCTGACGGCAGGCATCATCAAGGTGTTCCAAACGGGTTATTCATTTCTGAGCTTGAAGATTGGCACAATCCTGGCGGGATTGTTGACCCTGCCGTACCTCTACCTGCTTGGCAAGGAGCTGGGTAACCGCAGGATAGGCTTATTTGCCATGTTATTTGCCGGGATTGGCTATTGGCCGAACGTCATCTCACGCGTCGGGCTGCGTTTCCCGCTCTACCCATTATTTGTTGCTCCTGCGCTGTATTACCTCATCCGGGGTTTGCGTACCTCCCGGCGCAATGATTTTATCCTGTCTGGTTTGGCACTGGGGATTGGTCTGCATGGATATACTCCCATCCGCATCCTGCCGCTCGTCATCCTGGTGGCGGTGGGTCTGTATTTACTGCACCCTGTCGCCAGGGGCAAGCGTTTGCAGGTTATATCAGGATTGCTTGTTCTGGTCCTGATCTCGCTGATCATCTTCCTGCCGCTGTTACGTTTCGCCCTCGAATATCCCACCCTGTTCGATTTTCGGGCATTTTCACGCCTGGGTACTACGGAACGTCCCCTACCTGGTCCTGCTATCATGATTTTTTTGCAAAACTTATGGAACGCCGCCAGTATGTACTTCTGGTCAGATGGGAATATCTGGGTCCATTCGGTCACCGGCAGTCCGGCGCTGGATGTCGTTTCAGCCGCGTTGTACTTCATGGGCGTATTCTTGTTATTCGTTCGCTATATCAGGCGGCGCACATGGCAAGACCTGTTCCTGCTGCTCTCGGTACCCCTGCTGATGCTGCCATCCATCCTCTCACTGGCTTTTCCGGATGAGAACCCGGCCTTGAATCGGGCGGCCGGAGCCATGGTACCGGTATTTTTAATTGTCGCTATTGCATTGGACGGCTTGATATCTGCCGTGGAGAAGCCCAACCCTACCAAAGCCGGTACCAGGCTCGCCTGGGGGTTGTCGCTCATCCTGATTTTCATTTCTGCACTGGCTAATTTTGATTTGGTGTTCTCCCAATACCAGCGGGCGTATCAGCTCTCTTCCTGGAATACGTCTGAGATGGGGAAAGTGATCCACGATTTTGGCGACATGTATGGGGGTACCAATAATGCCTACGTAGTACCTTACCCATACTGGGTGGATACGCGCCTGGTTGGGATGATCGCGGGCAACCCAACCCGCGACTTTGCCATCCCAACCGATCAAATCTCGACTACATTGAACTTCCCCCAGCCCAAGATGTTCCTGTTAAATCCGAATGATCAGGATGATTTAAACCTGCTATACCAGCTTTTCCCACAGGGCACGGTTTCGAATTATGAATCAAAGGTAGGCAAGAATTTTTATATCTACATGGTTCCCGAAGCTTCATCCATCCCCGGCAGTACCCCAGTGCCTGGCGAGGTCACTCCACCTTGAGGCATTATCTTTGTGAATTAGTATTATTAATGTCCATTGTTATCATAAGTACATAATAGATTCGCTATGACTGATGTGATGCCCGATAAGCTCCCCGAGCCAGCCCCAAAGAAGAAGATTCGCTGGGTGACTCCTTTTATTTATGACGTCATATTGTTATATGTCCTTGTCATTGGAGGCTTGTTTCGGTTTGTAGGTATCCGCTGGGGTGATTACCAATATCTCCACCCCGACGAGCGCTTCCTGATCTGGGTCGGGGCAGACATCCAACCGATCGGCACTTCACCTGAAGTTTTAGGCACACCCCCCAACACGGCAAATAACCCCTGGAGGGTCAGTCCCACTTACACCTACCCCGATTGCAAGGATTGGGGTGGTTATTTTGATGCTTCCTGTTCGCCGCTCAACCCCAATAACCGCGGCCACTCTTTTTACGTGTATGGCACGCTGCCTATGTTCGTCACTCGTTACGTGGCGCAGTGGTGGTACGGTCACTCGGGTTTCAATGAGATGACGGATGTCGGAAGAGTGCTTTCAGCCCTGGTGGATTTATTCTCAGTAGTCCTGGTGTATGCCATTGGCTCTCGCCTCTTCAAGAAACCAGTGGGTTTACTGGCAGCTGCCTTTACCGCTTTCACTGTGTTGAATATCCAGCAGTCCCACTTCTTCACCATGGATACCTTCTCCAGCTTCTTCACCTTGCTGGCGATCTATTTCGCCGTCAGGGTGAGCCTGGCGAAGAATGATCCCGTAGCCGCCCAGCAGAGTAGCCCAGATGACCCCGCGGATCCTTCCCCGGATGAAGAGAATAACGGGCAATCCCAAACCATTTCTTCTCGCCTGATTGCGCTGATCAAGCATCCCTACTTTGCGCTCTCCATCGCCTTCGGGGTCGCCCTGGGAATGGCGGTCGCATCCAAGCTGAATTCCGCTCCAGTTGCCTTTGTGCTGCCGGTGGCATTTGGGGTAATTATCTGGCGCCAACCCGCCCAGGAACGCTCGCGCTGGCTGATGAACGCCATGTTTTACCTCGGCATGGCGGCTTTTGTCAGCATTCTGGTCTTTCGAATACTTCAGCCGTATGCTTTTTTAGGGCCTGGTTTCTTTGGCTTGCGACCCAACCCCCAATGGGTGGCCAATATCAGGGAACAGCGCAGACAGGCGGCTGGGGATATCGATTTTCCGCCTTCCTTGCAGTGGGCGCGCCGCCCGGTGTTGTTCTCTGCTCAAAACATGGTCGAATGGGGCCTGGGGATCCCCCTCGGCATCCTGGCTTTGGCGGGTTTCTTGTGGGCGGGTTGGCGCATGCTCAAAGGCGATTGGCAGCGCCATGTGGTGTTGTGGTTGTGGGGTGGGTTCTACTTCGTTTGGCAGTCGTTGATGTTCAACCCCACCATGCGCTACCAGATGCCCACCTACCCCGTTCTGGCAATCTATGCCGCCTGGGGTCTGGTTGAGCTCTGGAATCTGCGCAGCAGGAGGAGAAGCAGTAGGAGCAGCATCAGGAGCAACAGCAAGCGCGAGCAAATTGGTGACCAGGCAGGCGAGCCACAACCGGCCACGCTGAAGTGGGCTCGAGTGGTGTCCATTTTGGTCGGCAGCCTTGTGCTCATCGCCACCTTTGCCTGGGCACTGGCATTCAGCCTGATCTATACCCGCCCGATCACACGCGTGGCTGCCTCTGAATGGATTTACCAGAATATCCCCGGCCCCATCAACCTGCACATCCAGAGTGAGGATGGAAGCCATAACCAGCCCCTTTCAGTCCCCTATGGCAGTACTATCCAGGTCGGCTTACCGTATCATACGAACTTCACTGCCCAGACAAGCGGAACCTTGAATGAAGTCTATTTGGCACATGTTGCCGATGCGCGCGGGGCGCAGCCTGTTGTCTTGATCATGTCACTCTCAACTACCCCTGACGGTACTGAGTCATTGACATCATCCATTGTGACGGTCACACCTGCCCTGTCTGGTGCTTCGTCCAATCAAGGTTCCATTTTGAATTTTAACACCCCGGTCAGTGTGGAGACCGGTCAGGCATATTCCTTGGTTTTGGAATTCAGCGAGAAGAATCGCGTATTGGATCTGTGCGGTACGGTGGCTGTAACCTTGCAGACCTCCACTCAGCTGGTCACGCAATCCGTGCCGACGCCGGAGCAATGCTTACTGCGCTCAGACTTACCCTATTCCATTACCATCACTCCCCAGGAAACCGGAGTACTTCAATCGATCACCTTGAGCCAGGTGATCGACCAGACTTCACTCCCCGGCTCGCAAACCCTGGTGCTCACCATCACGCCCCCCGGAGATAACCAGCTCGGGGCAGCTGCCAGCCTCACTGCAGACCTCACCGCCGGTTCCAATGGTTTTGGGGCAGGCTATACAATGACGCTCGATCGCCCACTCGCCCTGGAACAGGGCCAAACCTATAGCCTGTCGCTGGCGCTGCAATCCGGTGAAGGCATTATCACTGTCCAGGGATCAGCCGTCGCCAACGAGGGTGATTGGGATGATGGTTTACCCTTACGGCTGAAGAACTATGACGCCTTTAGCGGGATCTATAAAGCTGGCTTGAATTTTAATATGTATACCGATGACAACTCAGATAAGCTGGAGCATTTCATCGATGTATACAACCAATCTGAGTACCTGCTGATCAGCTCCAACCGCCAGTGGGGTTCACTACCGCGCATCCCTGAGCGTTTCCCGATGTCCACACTGCATTATCGGCACTTGTTGGGTTGCCCGGACGATAAAACCATCCAGTGGTGCTACAGCGTCGCCCAACCCGGCATATTCCACGGTGACCTTGGGTTCGAGCTGGTGGCAGTTTTCCAATCGGATCCCTCTCTCGGTTCATTCAATATCAACGACCAGTTTGCCGAAGAAGCTTTCACGGTCTATGACCACCCCAAAGTGCTTGTCTTTCGCAAGACGGAGGCCTATGCCTCTTCCCAGGCCCGCCATATCCTCAGCCAGGCTAATTTATCTGAAATCGTGCGGGTGACCCCCAAGAAAGCTGCCTACCACCCCGCCAATATGGACTTACCCGAACAGCGTGAAGTTGCCCAGACGGCCGGGGGTACCTGGTCAAAGATATTTGACCCCGCAGCCCTGCAAAATCGTTATCAGGTGTTGGGGGTCATCCTCTGGTACCTCAGCGTGAGTATCCTGGGCTGGCTGGTATATCCGCTCCTACGCCTGCTCATGCCCGGGTTGCACGATCACGGCTATCCCCTTGCCCGCACGGCAGGCATGTTGATCCTGGCCTACCTGACCTGGATGGCGGGCTCAGTGAATATCCCCTTCAGCCGCCTCACCATCAGCATCGTGATCCTGATCATAGCTGCGCTTGGCGCCTGGCTGGCATACCGCCAGCGGGATGCACTGCGGCAAGAATGGCGTGAGAAACGCAAGTATTTTTTGATCGTCGAAGGGCTCGTGCTGGCTTTCTTCCTGGTTTTCCTCTTCATCCGCCTGGGCAACCCCGACCTGTGGCACCCGTGGAAGGGTGGAGAAAAGCCAATGGATTTTTCCTACTTCAACGCCATGTTGAAAAGTACCACCTTCCCACCCTATGACCCCTGGTACGCGGGTGGGTACATGAATTATTACTACTGGGGGTATGTTTTTGTGGGTGTGCTGGTCAAGTGGCTGGGTATCGTGCCATCCTTTGCCTATAACCTCATCCTCCCTACCCTGTTCAGTATGGTCTCCATGGGAGCTTTCTCCATTGGCTATAACCTCGGTCACCTGCGGCGGTAAAAATAAAGAGATGCAATTAGCTCAAGCTTCACCAGGTAATGAGCAGCTGGCCGCTCAAGCCGTGGTGCCAGGCGAAGAACAACCACCAGCTCAAGCTCTCCCAGAAGATGAGATTCCACCACCCACTTCCACCAACAGGCCTTATGCGATTGGTCTGGCTTCTGCGTTGGGGATGGCAGTATTGGGTAACCTGGGTACGCTGCGCATGATTCTGAAGGGCTGGGAATCGTTAGGTGTGCCGGGTGGTCTCACCGACAGCACCGGTTTCTTCACCCGCCTGGTGGGATTGCCGGTGGGGCTGTGGAATGCCCTGTTCCATGGTGCCCAGTTGCCCTACTCCATTGCAGATTGGTACTGGCTGCCCAGCCGGGCCATCCCCGCCCCCAACGACGTGGAGCCGATCACCGAATTCCCCATGTTTACCTTCCTGTATGCCGACCTGCATGCCCACATGATTGCCATGGCGATTGCCATGCTGGCGCTCACCTGGGTGGTGGCGGTGCTGCTGGGTAAAGCCCACTGGCAGAGCTTCGGAGTGGGCGTGGCAAGCATTATCCTGGGCGGGTTGGCGATTGGAGCGCTCTACCCCACCAATTTGTCGGATATTTATACCTATTTGCCCATCGGGATGCTGGTATTGGGATATGCATTATTCAGATATACAGATATTGGGCGTTTATCCTGGCTGCCCAGGATCCCTACCCTGGTAAAACGCCTGGCGCTAGCCGGATTGGGGATGTTGCTGCTGGCGGTGGTCTCCTATGCTTTGTACCTTCCATACCGGCTATGGTATGCCCAACCTTATAGCTCGGTCATCCCCTGGACGGGCACACACACTCCCTTCTGGTCTTACTTCACTCATTGGGGACTGTTCCTGTTTGTGATCATTTCCTGGATGGTATGGGAAACCCGCGAGTGGATGGCAAACACCCCACTTGTTTCGCTGCGCAAGCTCGAAAAATACACCGGACTGATCATATCGCTCGGGGTGATTCTATTAATGGTCTGCCTGCTCTTCAGCATCAAGATCCCTGGGATCGAGAATATCAGCTTGCTGAGCAAACTGCCTATCGGCAGAGGGGCTGCCATGGCCTGGTTCATTTTGCCTTTGGCTGCCTGGGCGGGTGTCTTGTTGCTGCGCCCTGGGATGCCGGATGTCAAGCGCCTGGTCCTGTTCTGGGTGGGCACAGGTCTCTTGATTACGATGATGGTAGAAGTGGTGGTTGTCCGGGGTGATATTGGGCGCATGAACACCGTGTTCAAGTTCTATTTACACGTCTGGGCATTGTTTGCCCTCAGCGCCGCCGCTGCTCTTGGTTGGTTATTTGAGCCTGTGCGACGGTGGCTGCCTGGGTGGCGCATCTCCTGGCGGATTGTTTTCGGATTCCTGGTCTTTTCTGCCGCTTTGTTCACCCTGTACGGCAGCATCGCAAAAATTAAAGACCGTTGGGTGACGAGTGCACCGCATACTCTTGACGGGATGGCCTATATGCCGTATGCCACGTATGTGGAGGATTATCCCAGTGGTTATTCGAGCGATCCCAATGCCCCCACCACCCTCAATATGGAATTAAGCCAGGATTACCGCGCCATCCTCTGGATGCAGGAAAACGTCCAGGGCTCACCGGTGATCGTTGAAGCCAACTCACGTAATTTATATCGCTGGTATTCGCGCTTCACCATCAATACGGGTTTGCCTGGCGTGGTCGGTTGGGAGTGGCACCAACAACAACAGCGTGCCCTCAATCCACCTGAATGGGTGACCAAACGAATTTTCGATATCAACCAATTCTATACCACGGTAAATACTGATATCACCAAACAATTCCTGAATTTATATCAGGTCAGATATATCATCGTCGGGCAGCTTGAACAGGTCACCTACGCGGGTGAAGGATTGGATAAATTCCCGGCATTCAACCGGATTTTATGGAACGAAGTCTATCGGGATGAGAATACGGTCATCTACGAGGTGATCCAATGATCCAAATATTGGTCTGGTGGCTGTTGATGCAGGTTTTGGGCTGGCTGGCACTCCCCACTGCCATGCGCCTCTTCCGCTGGCTGCCCGACCGGGGGTATTCATTCAGTAAATCGTTGGGCTTATTGCTGGTGAGCTACTTTTTATGGGTGGGGGCAAGCACCGGTTTGCTGAACAATGACCTGGCCGGCATCCTGCTCTCCGTAATCTTGCTGGCAGTCCTATCTGCCTGGTTCTACCTGCGCAAGGCAACATTGATTCCAGATATTCGTTCTTTTCTGCGCGACAAGTGGAAGATGGTTGTCACCGTGGAAGTGCTTTTTACCCTGGCCCTGGTCGGTTGGGCGGTATTGCGGGCTTATGCTCCCTTTAAGATCGATTATGCCGGGGGCGAAAAGTTCATGGAGACTGCCTTCCAAAATGCCATCCTGCGCAGTGAACACTTCCCACCCCTTGATCCATGGCTCTCTGGTTTTGGGATTTCCTACTATTATTTTGGCTACGTGATGCTGTCTATGCTCACCCGCCTTTCAGGTGCCGTACCCGGCGTGGCCTTTGACCTGTACGATTCCCTGCTTTTCGCCCTCACCTTGATCGGTTCTTTTGGGGTGGTTTATAACCTGGTGGCGTTCAGCCTCAGGATGCGCCATAAGGAAGGTGAAGCCGCTCCCCCCGTAGGGCCTCCCCTGGCCGCTGGCGTTCTGGGTGGGCTGTTGGTGAGTGTGATGGGCAATCTGGAAGGTGTGCTTGAGTCACTGCATGCCAGTGGTAAACTGCCCGCCAGCTTCTGGGCGTGGATTAATATCCCTGGCCTGGCTGCAGAGCATATTACCGGATCGTTCTATCCCGGAGACATTTTCCTGTGGTGGTGGCGGGCCTCGCGCGTGCTCGCCGACCAGGGTCTCTTAGGCCAGAAAATCACCCAGCCGATTGATGAATTCCCCTTTTTTAGCTTCCTGCTGGGTGATAACCACCCGCATGTTCTAGCATTGCCGTTCGTCTTGCTGTGCATCGGGTTGGCCTTCAATCTGCTCCTGCGCCAGATGGCAAAGCAGCAGGCTATTGCCACTGAAGAGGCTGGCGATGAACCCCAACCCCGCGCTCCGTGGTGGAACCCGGTCGCGTTCGCCCTCGATAACGACTGGCTGTTATTTGTTTTTTCCGCCCTGATCCTGGGATCGCTGGGTTTCCTGAACACCTGGGACCTGCCCATCTACCTGGGTGTTTTGGTACTGGCCTATGGAATGGGCCTGGTGATTGTAAAGGGGCATTTAGATCGCGATATCATTTTCCGCTCGTTCATTCTTGGCGTGGGTCTCAGCATCCTTTCCGTGTTGTTGTATCTCTTTTTCTATCTGAGCTTTAGTTCTCAAGCCGCAGGCATCCTGCCATACGTCTTCCCGCCCACCCGTCTGCCCCAATACCTGGTCATGTTTGGCACCTTCATCTTCCTGATCGGGTGTTTCCTGGTCGTCTACCTGCGCCAGCCCGGCGAACAGCGTGGGCAGCAGCTTAAATTGGCCTTCACCTGGTGGTGGCGCATCCTGCTGATCTGTATTGGCTTGTATTTATTTATCCTGCTGTTGATCGCCCTGGCCTTGTTCGTCATCAACCCTGCGCCTGACAGTTCTATGGCCGCCACCCTTCAAACCGTATTAGGGGGGATGACCCTGAGTCAGGCATTTGGTGCCAGTATCAGTGCCCGCTTGCGCGATCCCTGGCTGATGCTCTTGCTTTCTGCACTATTGGCACTGGTGCTTGCCAATGTTGGCAGCCTGTTACAAAAAAGGAATCCCCCGCATGAGCCGCAGCCAGTAGAGCAGCCACGTCAGCCCGCCTTCAGCAGTGAGCCATTTGTATTCATCCTCATCTTTACCGGGCTAGCCCTCACTTTGGTGGTTGAGTTTCTGTATCTGCGCGATAGTTTTGGAGTGCGCATGAATACCGTGTTCAAGTTTTATTACCAGGCCTGGGTGATGTTGGGTTGCGCCAGCGCCTACGGCGTCTGGTGGCTGTTGGACCGGCTTGAGAAACCTGCCACGCGCGTCTTATTTACGGCAGGGGCCACCCTCTTCATCGGGCTGGGCATGGTTTACACCATCATGGCAATCCCCAGCCGGGCGGCAGGGTTTGCCGGTCCGGCCAATTTGGATGGGGCCAGCATGATTGCGAATAATAACCCGGATGATTGGGCCGCCATCCAGTGGCTGGATGCCAACGCAGAGACGGGAATGCCTTCCGGAACTGTGCCTCGTCATCCTTGAAGCGCCCAGTGTACTTCCATGGGGTGGATCGTACCATTATGAAGGGCGCATCAGCGCTTTTACCGGCTTCCCGACCGTCTTGGGTTGGTCGCTGCATGAAAGCCAGTGGCGTGGGAATTACGATGAACAGGGTAAGCGTGAGCCCGATATTGCCACCATCTATACCACCTCAGATTGTCAAACCATGTTGGATTTATTGCACAAGTGGAAGGTGAATTTTGTCATCCTCGGAGCGCCTGAGATGACGTATGTTCAAAATGTGTGTAGCCAGACGGGGGCCTCCTGCAATACCAGCGCAGCCCTGCGCAAGTTCGGCCTGGTGCTCCAACCCGTCTTCAGTCAGGGTCAGATGACCATCTATCAAGTCCCATAATATGTCGGTGGGGCCAGCGGCATAACACTTATCGTGAATAATGTAGGCGGTATAATACGGTCGGATAATTCGAGAATCGAAATGAAAGTGAATAAAATCCTCCCCGAAAGCACATTTTATGGACTGGCATTCCTGGTGGCATTGGGATTGCGGCTTTATCAGCTGGGCGCGGCACCGTTGAGTGAGGCTGAGGCAGGTTGGGCACTTCAAGCCCTGGGATTGGCGCATGGTCAGTCAGTTACTTTAGGCTCACAACCGGCATACATCCTGATTACCAGCCAGCTATTTTCCATCCTTGGTGATACCAATTTCCTCGCCCGTTTCATCCCTGCCCTGGCGGGGAGCCTGCTCATTTGGTTGCCCTTCTATTTCCGTACATGGCTCGGAAATTCAAGCATCCTGAAACGTGCTGGTATGGTGATGGCCTTCGGTCTGGCAATCGACCCTGGACTGGTATCTCTCTCCCGCCAGGCTGGCAGCCTGATGCCTGCCATGGCATTCGTACTCTTAGCACTTGCCGGCCTGTACAACCGGCGCATGATCTGGGCTGGAATTTTCGCCGGGTTGGCACTGCTCTCAGGTCCGGCATTCTTGCAAGGGTTGCTCATCCTTGGGATTGGCTGGGGGTTGTACCGTTTACTGGTCAGGAAATCGGTTGCAGCTCAACGCGAGGCAGGTGATACCGAGCACCCGGTAGCAACCGCCCCCGCTCCATCACTATCTGCCCTATCGATCAAGACGGGCGTAATTGCCCTCGGCCTGACCTTGCTGTTTACTGGTTCACTTTTTTTACGCGCTCCACAGGGTTTGGGAGGCGTGGCGGAGACCATACCAGCATATTTTAAAACCTGGGTAACATCGAGCGGAATCCCGCTCTTTCGCCTGCCACTCAGCCTGTTGGTGTACCAGCCCCTGGTGCTTATCCTTGGTTTGGTTGGGGCAATCCATGCCTGGTTTGGCTCATCAGATGAGCAGCATTCTCGCCAGATCATGCAGGGATTAAGCCTCTTAGCCTTAATGGCTTTCCTGCTACCCTGGCTTTATGCTGGTCGCCAGGTGGGTGACCTTGCCTGGACGGTCGTTCCGCTGTGGGCATTGGCTGCGCTTGAGATCAGCCGCTCGCTTACCTTTGACGACGAAAGAGTAAGTAATTTTGTGGGCGTTGGGCTGGCTTTGCTCCTGAGCCTGTTTGCTGTCATCGGCTGGCTTAATTTCCTTTCTATCGGGCGTTTCCAGGTAAATCTGGTGGTGTATTGGGGCATCATCCTTGGTGCCCTGCTCCTGGGGTTGATTGCAGTGCTGCTGGTGATTGCTGGATGGTCGGTCAGGGTAGGTAAATTAGGTGCCGTCCTGTCATTGTGCCTGATATTAGGCTTGCACATGGCTTCAACCACCTGGGGGATGGCGATTGTCCGCCAAAACAGCGCCCAGGAATTGTGGAGCCTTGTTCCAACCACCGGTCAGGCTGATTTGCTTAAGCAGACCCTGGCAGATCTCTCCAGCTGGAATACTGGTCTGCGCGACCAGCTGGAAGTGGTAATACTGGCCGATTCAGCTGCCCTGCAGTGGGCGCTGCGTGATTTTCCGAATGCACGTTATGAAGCCAGCCTTTCACCCACTGAATCTTGAACCAGGCCAGGGATGCGCTGCCCGGCGTTAAGATCTACATGCCGAACATGTTTGCCGTGTTCGACGACGTGCTGGCCAACCCGGGCAACTACGGCCTGGTGAATCCCGGCATTGATGCGCTGGAAGACCCTTCGCTCAATCCCTGGCATCTGGATGGCCCAGGCGCATATTACGTCTTCTGGGATCCGTTCGACCCGACCGCGAAGGTCCAGGAGATAGCCGCCGACACGGTTCAGCAAATGATCTCACCGGTCAAGATCACCAATCTCACGTTGCTGAACGGGAGCAATCGGCTGGACGTGGCCAACCTGCCAATTGGCCTGGGCGGTTTCGTGACCGGCAGATCGAACCTGCTTTCCGGGACTTGGACATCCGTGACCAACTTCAACAGCACCAGTGCGACGCAAGCCATCTTTGTCCCAGCCTCCGCATCGCTGCGGTATTACCGGTTGCAGTTTCCCTTTGCCTGGACGTGGCCCTAGAGGCGGGGTGCGTAAAGCTGCTTTTTTGGGTTCGCCAATCCGAGCCCCTGGCCTAACATGTAGCCGCATGCGCACCCAGGCACGGAATTCGAGATGAAGACGATTGTCATCGCCATCGGCGGCAACTCGCTCATCAAGGACGCGCAGCACATGAGCGTGCCGGACCAGTATGCGGCCGTGGTCGAGACCGCCCGCCATATCACGGACCTGCTGGAACGCGGCTACCGCATCGTCATCACGCACGGCAACGGCCCGCAGGTCGGCTTCATCCTGCTGCGCAGCGAACACTCGCGCGGCATCCTCCACCAGGTCCCGCTCGATTCCATCGTCGCCGACACTCAGGGCGCGCTCGGCTACCAGATTCAGCAGGCCCTCGAAAACGAGTTCCGCCGCCGGGGCCTGAAGAAGTCCGTCGCCACCGTCGTCACCCAGACGCTGGTGGACCGCAATGACCCCGCCTTTGCCAAGCCGAGCAAGCCCATCGGCCAGTTCTACACGCGCGCCGAGGCCGAGGACCGCATGCGCGTCGAGAAATGGACCATGGTCGAGGACGCCGGCCGCGGCTGGCGCCGGGTCGTGGCCTCGCCGAAACCCGTTCGCATCATCGAATCCGAAGTCGTCAAGCACCTGGTCAAGGACGGCTACGTGGTCATCGCGGCGGGCGGCGGCGGCATTCCGGTGGTGGCCGACGAACAAGGCAACCTGAGCGGGGTGGCTGCGGTGATCGACAAGGACCTCGCCTCGGCCGTCCTGGCCGAGGCGATTTCGGCCGACCTGCTGGTGATTTCCACCGCGGTCGAGAAGGTGTGCCTGAACTTCGGCAAGCCCAACCAGCAGCGCGCTCGACTCGATGACCGCTGCCGAGGCCAGGCGGTACATGGCCGAAGGCCATTTCCAGCCGGGCTCGATGCTTCCCAAGATCCAAGCCTGCCTCCAGTTCCTTGAAGGCGGTGGCCGCGAGGCGCTCATCACCTGTCCCGAAGCGCTCTCCGCCGCGCTGGACGGCAAGACCGGCACTAGGTTAGTCCCGTAAGCTCCGGAGTGCACGGGGTCAGGGAGGTCTTTACATGGACTCTTGGGTATGATTTCGTCTGCGCAGGAAAAACTATGATACCTGTTTCACTTAATCGTCGGGAGTTTCTGGGCACGGGCCATTGCTTCCGGCACCGGCGCGGCGCTCGCCATGACTTCCCTGTCGTGGGCGGCAGATCAGCCGCGGCAACGGCAAGACGGCCAAACTCAGCACGCCCAACGCGCGAGAAGCTCGGCTGGCGCCTCTGCTGCCAGCTCTACACCTTCCGCGACCGCAGCTTCTATGAGGCGCTGGAGGTCATGGCGGGGATGGGCGTGCGCCGGGTTGAGCCGGCGTTCTTCCTGCCGTTGAGCAAGGAGCAGCCGGACCTGAAGACCAGCGAGAGCCTGGCCCCCGACAAGCGGCGCGAGATGAAACAGCGGATGAACGATCTGGGGATCAGCATGCCGAACTACTACGCGCCGATCGAAGGGGACAAGGCGCCTACCGCAAGATCTTCGACTTTGCCAAGGAGATGGGCGTCGAAACCCTGGTGGCCGAACCGCCGCCGGAGGCGTTCGAGACGCTGGACGGCCTGTGCCAGGAATACAAGATCAACCTGGCGGTCCACAACCACCCGGAAGGCTCGGGCTCGAAGTACTGGAACCCGGACACGCTGGTCAAGGCGTGCGAGGGGCGGAGCGCGCGGATCGGCGCCTGCCCCGACACCGGCCACTGGGTGCGGTCCGGCCTGGACACGCTGGAAAGCCTCAAGAAATACCAGAAGCGGATCATCACGGTGCATCTGAAGGACGCCGCTGAATCGGGCAAGCGGGACAGCCGCGACGTGCCCCTGGGCACCGGGCAAGGCCAACTACGCCGCGCATCCTCAAGCAGTTGCTACGACTGGAAATGGCGCGGGGTGATGACGGTGGAGTATGAGCACCTGTCGCCGCAACTGGTCCAGGAGGTCGCCCAGTGCGTGAAGTTCGTCGAGGACTTCGCCGCCGGCGCTCAGAGAAGTAGGCGATAGGCTTGATCGAACGCGAAGAGCCCCTCCTTTCGGTCGGCATCTATGAGCGCGAGGCCGAGACCCGCGGCGTGCTGAATGGCCGGTTTCTCCTCCCGGACAAGACGCGCGTTGAGCGGGGAGTTCTCGCGTCCGGCCCAACGAGGGCCGCCTGGTGTTGACCGGGAAGGATGGACGTGAACTCGCGCGCGGACCGGAGATCCGGCTGGTGCCGGAAGGGAACGCCACCTTCACCCTGCGCGACGTGACCATCGGGATCAACTTCCACTGGGAACGGAAGGAGGATCAGACCTTCGAGGGCGGGCTGCGGCTCCTGCTGAACGCCGACGGCACGATCACCGCCATCAACGATGTGGGAGTCGAGCAGTATCTCAAGAGCGTCATCTCGTCCGAGATGAGCGCGGAGGCGCCGATCGAGCTGCTGCGCGCCCACGCGATCACCTCCCGAAGCTGGCTGGTGGCCATGCTCGAACGGCAGAAGCGGTTCAAGAATGTCGGCGGCCCGGCCCGGCGCGGGCGGGAGAGCGAGGAGGAGATCGTCCGCTGGTACGACCGGGAGGATCACAAGCTCTATGACGTCTGTGCCGACGATCACTGCCAGCGGTATCACGGGATCACGAAGATCATCTCCGCCAGCGGCGGAGCAGGCCGTGCGGAACACCCGCGGGGTGTTCCTCGTTCATGGCGGCGAGATCTGCGACGCCCGGTATTCAAAGTCCTGCGGCGGCCGGAGCGAGGTCTTCGCCAGCGCGTGGGAGGACGTTTCCGTGCCGTATCTCCCGACGGTGTCCGACGCCGCCGTGGAGCATCCGCTCATCTATTCCGAAGCAGCCGCCGAGCGGTGGGTGGACTCCTCGCCGGAGGCCTACTGCAACACGACCGACGGGAACATCCTCCGGCAGGTCCTGCCCGTCGTTCGACCAGGAGACGACGGATTTCTATCGCTGGACGGTGACCTATACGCAGGAGGAACTGGCCGCGCTGCTGCAGAAGCGGTCCGGCATCGACTTTGGCCAGATCCAGCCGGCTCGAGCCGCTGCAGCGTGGTCCGTCGGGGCGCATCGTGCGGCTGCGGATCGTCGGGTCGCCGGCGGACGCGTCGTGGTCGGGAAGGAACTGGAGATCCGGCGCTGGCTCAGCCCGTCGCATCTGTACAGCAGCGCCTTCGTCGTTCGGACCGAAGGGGGCGCACAGGGCATTCCCGCGAGGTTCACCCTGCACGGCGCGGGATGGGGCCACGGTGTGGGCTTCTGCCAGATCGGCGCGGCCGTCATGGCCGCGAAGGGATTCCAGGCCGAGACAGATCGTGAAACACTACTTCCGCGGAGCCGAGCTTGAAGAAGCTGTATTAGCCGCGCAGCGTCAAGTCTTACCATTTGCCATTCGCGATTGGCGATTGGCGATCCCGTTCTTGAGGCAATCTCGCTAGCAGTTGATCGAGCCGCTTGGGGGAAACCGGCATGGCGGTGCCAACTTCCTGCGCGAACAGGGAGACCTTGAACTCCTCAACCATCCACCGAAAGGCTTCGAGCTGACGCTGCGCTTCGGGTGATCGCGGCGGTTGGGCTTGAAGCTTCTTCAGCGCGTCCTGGTAGGGCGCGAGTTGGCGGAGACGTTCCTGGTTCTTGGCGGGGTTCAAAGCCGCGCGCTCGGCGCGGATGAGCAGCGCCTTGAGATAACGCGGCAGATGGGTCAGCCGGTCATACGTGATGCGCTCCAGAAAGCGGGAAGACACCAGGCTGGCCAGTTCCTCGGCGAGCGGATTGGGCGTGATGCGTGATGCGTGATGCGTGCAGGGGCGCCGAGTTGGGTGAGCGACGAAAGCGTCTCGGGAGCGTGGGGGTGCGGGAGCCGCGACCGCGCCGATGCGTTGCTGCACCTGCTGGCGTAATTGCAGAATCGGCCCGAGCCGATCCATGAATTGCGGCGCGAGCCCGGGCAGCCGCTGGCGCGCTGCCGCTACGGCCGTTTCAAAATGGGCGCGGGTCAACGCGGGCAAAGGTTCAGTCGGGAGGAGGTGGCGCTTCAGATGTTCCAGCGAAGTTTCCCGCAGCTCGGCGCTGTCACCCAGCGGCGCGTAAAGCGCATCGAAGCGGCTCAAGGCGCGCAAATCTCTTTCCAGCCAGGCGAGGTCCTTCTGGATGGCGAGCTCCACGAGCCGTTGCACGCCGATCAGCGAGGCGGCGCGCGCCAGGTCCCGGCTGCGGAAGAGACGCACATTCACGACGCCTTCGGCAAACTCGATTGCGGGCCAGGCATACACCGGCAGTCCCGGGCCTTCGCTCACGGTGATGCGCTCGGGCAGATCGCCGCAGGTCCAATCCGTGAGGCCAAAGCGTTCCCAGCGTTGAGCGGCGCGCGTCCAGTCGGCGGAGTCGGCTTTGGCGGCGGGCTCGACCTTCGTTTGCTTCAGGCGCTGCTGGAGTTGCGCGAGGTCGCGCCCCGTGCCGAGGGATTTCCTTTCGTGCGTCAACGATCTCAATGCGCGGGCGCAAATGCGCGGGCAAAGCATTGGCCGGCCAGTCGGCCGCCTTCACCGGCACGCCGTAGCGGCGGTGAAGAAAGGCGGCGAAGTCTTGCAGGAACGACGTGCCCGTCGGCTGAAACTCGCGGACGATCTCGGGCACCTTGGGCGGAAACGGCATCAGCTCGCGGCGGATGGATTTCGGCAGCGCGCGGAGCAGCCCGCTGATCATTTCCTCGCGCAGCCCCGGCACCGCCCATTCGATCAGCGCGGACGAAGCCGTTTGCGCGAGCGTGAAAGGCAGTTCGATGGTCACGCCGTCGTGCTCCTCGCCGGGGGCATAGGCGTAGGCGAGCGTCACCGGTTGGCCGCTGACCGGCACGGCGTCGGGAAAGGCCGCCGCGTCGTAGCCCAACAACTGTCCGCCCGCCAGTTCGGCTTCCGAGATGCAAAGACGCTCCTGCGCCGCCGGGTCGCGCAACAGCCGATTCAAATCGTGCAGCGAGGAAACGTCGGTGAGGTGCCGGGCGTAGAATTCCGCCAAGGCCTGATCCAGATCGCCCAAGGCATAATGGCGGACGCGCGTGCGCCAGTTCTCGATCTTCGCGCGGATGCTCCGGTTGTGGGCCACGAAGCGATACTGCGGCGGCAGCTCCGGCTTCTTCTCCTCCACGGAGGTGAGAACGCGGACCTCATCGCGATCATCCTCGGCCTCGTCACCCCGGCGGTTGCGGGAGGGCATCAGGTTTTCCTCCACCAGGGCCGAGCGGATGAAGATGGCGGTGGCGTCCCGGGCGTTGATGTTGCCGTAGGCGACTTTGCGGCGCTGCACTTCCAAGCCGTGCAAGGTCACGATCTCCTCGACCAGCACATTGCCCGCGCTCGGGCTCCAGTGCGGATTCTGGTGCGTGACC
>CAVUOY010000014.1:0-197886 GCA_963743215.1 uncultured Chloroflexia bacterium | reverse complement strand
GGTAAGCAGGAAGCGATTTGCTTTGCGAGCATCCCGTTCCTTGAAGCGCGCATCTGTCTTCAGCTCAACCAGGTCAAGTACGTCCACCAAATCTTCCCACTGCTGCTGCTGGTTGGCAGCAATGTTGATATATCCATCCTGTGTACGGAACATACCGGATGGAGCGGCGGTAAAGTTATCATTACCCAGCAGGATTGGTTGTTGGCCTCCAATCAGCAGGTTGGCAGCCACCCAACCCATCAATGGCATGATCGAGTCTAACAAGGCAATGTCGATAAATTGACCCTCGCCAGTATGTTCACGATAATACAGGGCAGCCATGATGGCGAAAGATGCGTTCAAACCACCAACTGTATCACATACTGGAAATCCACAACGCAGTGGGTTGAGACGTTCGTCCCCATTGATTGCCATCACCCCTGACAGCCCCTGGATGATTTGGTCATATGCTGGCTTGAAGGCATCTGGTCCTGTCTGTCCAAAGCCGGAGATAGCGCAGTAGATCAATTTTGGATTGATTTCACACAGTTTTTCATACGAAAACCCCAGGCGTGGCAAAACGCCAGGACGGAAATTTTCCACCAGCACATCCGCAGTCTTGACCAGGCGGCGAAAGATAGCCTTCCCTTCATCTGTCTTGAGGTTAAGAGTGAGGGACCGCTTGTTGGCATTTTGAGACAGGAAACTGGTTCCCAGTAGTTCCTGGTTATATTTCGGGACATTACCCAGTTTACGCGCCAGGTCGCCCCCATCAGGGTTTTCAATTTTGATCACATCCGCACCTAATAAAGCCAGGTGCAAGGTGGCGAACGGGCCCGATAGCACATTGGTCATATCCAAAACGCGGATCCCTTCAAGCATCCTCATCATAAACCATCTCCTTGGAAATCCACGATCGAGCCAGACTGCAAGATAAAACCGGGCAGTTGACGATTGAAGAAAGCACTCACCTGGTTGGCCACATCCAGCAATGCCTCAAGCTTTATCTCCCGGCAGAAGCCCATCCGCTGCAGGGAATGCACCAGGTCTTCGGTGCTGACGTTTCCAGCCGGCACTTTGGTAAAGGGACATCCACCCAGCCCGCCAAAGGCTGATTCGAAATAAGAAACCCCGCTCCTCAAGGCTGCAAAACAGTTGGCTAATCCCAAGCCGTAAGTATTATGGAAATGGCAAGCCAGATCCACACCCGAATCCATCTGGCGGATCGCCCCGAATAGATCTTCTACCTGCAGCGGATTTGCGTGTCCTGCTGTGTCGGCCAGGCTAATATTGCGGATACCAGCCTCCAGATAGGCATCGATAATCCGCAGCACTTTCTCTTTGGCAATCGGGCCTTCATAACCACATCCAAATGCTGACTGCACCGATGCCTGGACAGACTTCCCTGCCTTGAAGGCCTGCTTCGCCATTTGAACTATCCGCACCTCTGCCTCATTAGTGGTCATTCCGGTGTTCTTCTGGCTGTGCGTTTCGCTAGCGGAGACACCCATACAGAACATTTCAACACCGCAAGCCATGCCGCGCTCCAGGCCTCGTTCATTCAATACCAGACCAGACAGAGTAACATGATTGGGCTTTTTATCCCTAAAATAGGCGAACACGGCATCGGTATCTGCCATCTGTGGAACTTTTTCCGGGTGAACGAAAGAGCCAATCTGGATGAACTCAACGCCTGAAGCAAACAATCCTTCAACCCAGCGGATCTTCACCTCAGTCGGAACAATTTCTTTCTCCCCTTGCAGGCCATCACGAAGTCCTACGTCATGAATAAAGATCTTGTTCATTGCCAGTCCTCTACAATTTCGCAGCAATGGCTTCGCCCATTTGTATCGTTGTGTGCGTTCCTCCCATATCGTAGGTGCGAATTTTTCCTTCCCGGATCACCGACGCAGTCGCCTGCTCTATAAGAGGCAGCTTTCTCAACCTCTCCGAGCCAATCGAGCATCATTTTGGCGGAGAGAATGGCTGCGATTGGATTAACTTTATATAAACCTGCGTACTTGGGTGCTGAACCGTGACCTGGCTCAAATACAGCCAATTTTTGGCCAATATTGCCAGAACAGCCAAATCCCAGCCCGCCCACCAGTTGAGCTGCCAGGTCAGATATGATGTCACCGAACATATTGGTTGCTACCATAACATCGTAATTCTTTGGGTTTTTCAACAGCCACATGCAGATTGCATCGACATTCGCATCATCCATCTCGATCTCAGGATACTCCCGGGCGATTTCCTTGGCTATATCCAAGAATAAGCCCTCTGTTGCCCGCACCACATTCGCCTTATGGATTACCGTCACTTTCCTGCGATTATATTTGCGTGCATACTCAAACGCTGCCCGGATAATCCGCTCTGACCCTTTCCGCGTCACCACCTTATTCGAGATGGCGTACTGGTCGAGGGGTAAATCCTTGAACATCGCGAATGGCTTAGATAACCTCCCCAAAACATCCGCCAGCTCCTGCGGTACGGGATAGAACTCTACCCCTGAATACAGGTCTTCTGTATTCTCACGAAACACCACCAGGTCGATATCATCTTTATAATTAAGCGGGTTTCCAAGGTAGGCTTTGCACGGTCGTAGGCAGATATACAAATCGAACATCTGGCGCATGCGCACGATCGGAGATCGATATACGAGCCCTGTCCCCTTTAGCGCGGGTACCAGCTCCCCTTCTGCAGCTTTCACAGGCTTAGAGGTGATCGCTCCAAACATGGCGACATCTACATTCTGCAACAGCTCAATCGTCCGTTCTGGTAACGCATCACCCTCTTTACACCAGAACTCCCAACCGATATCACCATGGATGTAATCTGCATCCAGGTGCAGCTTATCAAGCACAATCTGGGTCGCATCGAGCACATCTACACCAATGCCGTCGCCGGGCAACCAGGCGATTTTATATTTTGGCTTTCTCTCAATTCCTTTCATCGTATCTCCTGATTTTTCAATAATTCATAATTTGTTGGCTGAATCTGGTAAATACTGTTTGCAGTACCGCTGAACGTTGAAGATATTCACAAAAAGAACCTGAAAAACAGGTCACAACCTTAAGGTAATGATCAACTATTTTCATCACTTCAGTTTATCTACTTTTCGCGGTACCTTACAGCAGGCAATAAGCACAGCCTTCAGTATACCGCATCAGATACACTCGGAGAAGTTCCGGATCTTGATCAATTACGGATATTATCGATGAGGTACAGCCATCTGCTCGAACTGCCCGTCTTCCAGCCAAAGCACCTGCTCCGCGATATCCTTGAAGGGCTGTGGAATATCCCAATCGGCCCTAGAAAAATAGATTCAAGAAGATACTATCTAGAAGCGTGGGATCATTTTAAACGGATTCAAACGATTCCACAACGAATAAACGCTTAGAACGTTTCTTTGGTGACCCCGAGGCGGATCGAACGCCTAACCTAACGATTAAGAGTCGCTTGCTCTGCCAATTGAGCTACGGGGCCAGTATGATTGCTTCTTCTAATTCGGTCGGCATTGTAAAGATCCACACCCTGCCGGGTTGAGCTGAGGGCAATTTTAGCACGGGAATTATACCCTAAAGGAAGGCTGTGTCAACTTTCGGATAAACCGCCTGCCGCCCTCCCAAAGATTAAGCTTTAGAAATTTGCTGCTTTAGGATTGCTTTTTCACCCATTTGGTCATAAACTAAATGCGTCCAGTATCAGGCTCCAAACATAGAAGGGGATCAAAGATACGGAGGTTAACATTCAGGGGTATCTGGCTCTAATTAATGGATGTAACCATCCATTAATGTTCTTTTCTCCAATTCAGCCAACCTCGCCGGACAGGCAGGGAAAACAGTGAATATTTTAAGATGACCGTCGGGTTCAAACTCTGACCAGCATGCTATAATCTTTCTCTCTAAAACCATGTCATTTGTTCATCTTCACGTCCACACCGAATACTCCCTGCTCGACGGTTTCAGCAATATCGATAAACTGATCGAACGCACCCAGCAAATGGGCATGCCTGGCGTGGCAATTACCGACCACGGCACCATGTTCGGTGTGATGGAGTTCTACAACGCCGCCACCGAGGCCGGCATCAATCCCATCATCGGGTTGGAGGCTTACCTGGCGGCGCGCACGATGAAGGAACACGACCCGCAGGAGGACAAGCGGTCGACCCACCTGTTGCTGCTGGCGGAGAACGAAACCGGCTATAAGAACCTGCTGCAGATTGCCAGCATCGCCCAATTGGAAGGCTTTTACTATTTCCCGCGTATCGACCACGATACCCTGGCACAGCACGCCGAGGGGTTGATCTGCACCTCCGGCTGCATGTCGGCGGAAATCCCGCGCCTGCTGGCGCAGGGCAACCAGAAAGGGGCGGATAAGCAGCTGGGCTGGTATTACGACCTGTTCGGGGCGGACAACTTCTTCCTCGAGCTGCAGTCACACGCCATCCCCGAGCTGGACGCAATCAACAAGCAGCTGTTCGAGCTGGGCAAGCGCCACAACTCGCACTACGTGGCCACCAACGACGTGCATTACATCGATAAGAAGGACGCCCGCCTGCAAGACATCATGCTGTGCATCCAGACCGGCAGCCTGCTCTCCGACCCCAAGCGCATGCGCATGACTGATGACACCTACTACCTGCGCAGCCCCGAAGAGATGGCGGCCTTATTCCCTGAAGTGCCCGAAGCCGTCTCCAACACACTGCTGATCAACGAGCGCTGCAAGCTTGACCTGGGTTTCAAGGGCTACCACCTGCCAAAGTTCGATGTGCCCGACGGCGGTACGGCGGATGTCTATTTGCGGCAATTGTGCGAGCAGGGGCTCGTCAGGCGCTATGGCGAGCAAGCGAACGACCCGGCGGTACGCAGCCGCCTGGATTACGAGCTGCAGGTGATCCACAAGATGGGCTTCGATACCTATTTCCTCATCGTGTGGGACCTGTGCCGCTACTCGCGTGACAACAGCATCTGGTATAACGTGCGCGGCTCGGGGAATGGGTCGATCGTGGCGTACTGCCTGGATATCACCCTGGTGGAACCGCTGCACTATGGATTGATCTTCGAGCGCTTCCTCAACCCGGGGCGCATCGACATGCCGGATATCGACCTGGATTTCCGCGACGACTGCCGCTCGGAGGTGCTCGAGTATACCGTCGCAAAGTACGGCAGCGACCGGGTGGCGCAGATCATCACCTTCGGCACCATGGGAGCACGCGCGGCTATCCGCGACGTGGGGCGGGTGAAGGACATCCCCCTGAGCGAAGTGGACCGGGTGGCCAAGCTGATCCCTAACATTCCCGGCAAGCCGGTGACGCTGAGAGGCTCGCTGGAGGAGATCCCCGAGTTCAAAGAGCTGTATGACTCGGAAGACTACCTGAAGGATTTGATCGATACGGCAGCAGATATGGAAGGCGTGGTGCGCAATGCCGGCACGCACGCAGCGGGCGTGGTGATCGCTGACCGGCCGCTGGTGGATTACATGCCGCTGCACCGCCCTACCGGTGCGGCCGCGGGCACAACGGGTGAATCACCCATCAAGACCGTGACCCAATACGAGATGGGCATGCTCGATAAGCTGGGCGTGCTCAAAGTTGACTTCCTGGGCCTGGCCACGCTTACCATCATGGCACGCGCCTGTGAGCTGATCAAGAACCGGCACGGGGTGGACCTCACCCTGGAGAACATCCCCACGGATGACCCCGACACGTATGTCATGCTGGGACGAGGCGAAACGGCGGGTGTGTTCCAGGTGGAAGGCAGCGGTATGCGGCGCTGGCTGATGGTGATGAAGCCCACCGCCATCGAGCACGTCATCGCCATGGTGGCCCTGTTCCGCCCAGGCCCGATGGAATCGATCCCGGCTTACATCCGCCGCATGCACGGTGAGGAGCCGGTGGAGTATAAGCACCCCCTGCTGGAGCCCATTTTCAAGGAGACTTTCGGTACCCCGGTCTACCAGGAACAGATCATGTCGGCGGCGATGCAACTGGCGGGCTATACCCCGCCCGAGTCGGACGACCTGCGCAAAGCCATCGCCAAGAAGATCAAGGATAAGCTGCTCAAGCACAAGGAGAAGTTCGTGCATGGGGCAGTGGAGCGCGGCATCCCTGAGGATACTGCGGGCGAGATCTTCGACGACTGGGAGGAGTTCGCCCGCTACGGCTTCAACAAGAGCCATGCCGCCGATTACGGCATCATCGCCGTGCAGACCGGCTACCTGAAATGCCATTATCCCGTGGAATACATGACCGCCCTGCTCTCCGTCTCACAGAACGACACCGACAAGGTGGCGATCTACGTGGCAGACTGCCGGCGGATGGGTATCAACGTTAAGCCACCCAGCGTGAACATCAGCGGATGGGACTTCACTATCGAAGACCCACCCGAAGGCAGAAGCACTATCCGCTTCGGTTTGGGCGCGGTGAAGAACGTGGGTAGAGGCCCGGTGGATGCCATCCTGGAAGGCCTGAAGGACCAGCCTTTCAAAGACATCAACGAATTTGGACGACGGGTGGACCTGCGCAGTGTGGGTAAGCGGGCGCTGGAGTGCCTGATCAAGGTGGGTGCGCTGGATATGTTCGGCCCACGCAGCGCCATGCTCTCCTTGCAGGACCAGATCCTGTCGATCAGCGCATCGCACTTCCGCGCCTCGGATGCGGGGCAGATGAGCATGTTCGGGGCACATACGGGGCTCAGTGACGAAATCACCATCCCCAAGAGCGCCCTCGAAGCCAACCGGCGCGAGATCCTGGAATGGGAGCGCGAGCTGATCGGCCTGTACGTCTCCGATCACCCGCTCAGCCCGGTGATGGATGCGCTCACCCAGGTGGTGACGCACTTCTCGGGGCAGCTGCCTGAAGCTGCACCGGGTGAGAAGGTGCGCGTGGCGGGCATCGTCACGCGCGTGCGCCCACACATGACCAAGACAGGCAAGAACATGGGCTTTGTGACCCTGGAGGACGTGCAGGGCAACATCGAGCTGGTGGTGTTCCCACGCACCTGGGACGCGTATTGGGAAACCTTCGAGGTGGATCGCGTGGTGCTGGTGGACGGCAAGGTGGACGCCCAGGGCGGCGACCCCAAGGTGTTGGTGGATAAAGTGACCACCGACTTGAAGTCGTTCACGTCTGCAGAACCTCCGGCTCCCAGCTATCCGGTAGAAGTGCAAACCGGACCAAGGCCGGTAGAAGTGCAAACCGGACCAAGGCCGATAGACGTGCAAACCGGACCAAGGCCGGTAGAAGTGCAAACCGGACCAAAGCCGGTAGAGTCCGGTAGAAGTGCAAACCGGATTCAGCAAACCGGACAGGGCAGCGGACCGGGGGGCGCAGAACGCACGGTAGATCAAAGCCGCCGGCAGGGCAACACCCGCGCGGCAAGATCCCCAGCACCTGCTCCAAAGACGTCTACTAACCCTGCCCCAAAGGCGAAAGCACCCGCCTCGCAGGATGAGGATTGGGGCGACCTGCCCGAGCCGCCAGATAACTTCCAGCCCGACTGGACTGCCATGGAAGTCACCCCGGGCGGGTTCGTGGTCGAACGGGGGGTGATATCTGCCGCAGCACCCATGCCGGGAGGAAGCAGCCCGGTAGAAGATCAAACCGGGCAGGTTAGCAATCCGGTAGAAATGCAAACCGGACTAAGGGATGAGGCTGATGAAGATATGGCGGATATCAGCGTCGAGAGCCTGCCTGACACAGAGGTGGATGAGGCAGACCCGACCAGCATGACCAGAGTGAATGCAATACCATCCCCAGGCCTGGAACCCATCGAGGGTACGGTGACTATCGGTGGATCCATGGCAGTAGCCACAGCCGGTCTCGAACCCTTGGAAACCCCACCTGTGAACATCATGGACATCGATACTTCGATATTGGGAGCCGAAATTGGAGGCCTGATTTTGAAGGCCGACATCTCGACATTTGGGGACGAAGGACCCCATGTCGAGACCTCCACCTCCCCACCGTACATTTCGAAAGCACTTTCGAACACCGAGGCGTCTGCTCTTGACGCTGAGGTGACTGCCTCGGTACCCGATGGCTTCGCCGTGGGAGCCACCCCACCCTATATTCTTCCTCCCACCGAAGCTTACGCCGGGCAGGAGCTGCGCATGATCACGGTGGTGCTGCGCCCGGGAATGGACAAGGTGCGGGATAACCTGCGCCTGCGGCAGTGCTACGGCATCCTGATCTCGTACTCGGGGCACGACCGCTTCGCGCTGCAGATCTTCGAGCGCAGCCGGGGCTACCGCATCGAGTTCCCCAACTACACCACCACGTATTGCCAGGAGCTGGTGGCCAGGCTGGGGGCCATCGTGGGGACGGATAATGTGATCGTCGAGCCGCTGAGAGTGCATTAGGAAGAAGGTAATTAGGCACTTAGGCCTAGGCACTTAGGCACTTAGGCAATCAGCATCGAGAAAATCACTCGATACAGGGTAATTGGGGGGAAAGAAAAACACCCCCCAGGTTGGAGAGGGCGCAGGCGAAGGACCCAAATTACACAAAGGAATTTATATATTTTCTTCGTAGGCGGGGTTGAATCCCGCCGATAAAATTTCCATTTATCACCGGTGGATGGAATCCACCGGCTAACCATAGAAAGCCCGCTTTGCGGGCTGGGAGGTCTTCATAGCCAGGGGTTTTAACCCCTGGCACAGGGCAGGTAACAAGGGACCAGGCAGCGCTCCTGAGGCCGGTGGATGAATCCACCGGCTAACCATAGCAAGCCCGCTCTGCGGGCTGGGAGGTCTTCATAGTCAGGGGTTTTAACCCCTGGCACAGGGCAGGTAACAAGAGGCCAGGCAGCGCTCCTGAGGCTGCCTGGTCTCTATATGGGTTGGGATAACGGGCCTTATCCATCTACAAAATCGGCCAGCAGTTGTCCCGAATAGTCATCGGCGGGCAGCCATGGGACGAGATATGCCCGGAAGACTTTCCCGTCCACCTGGACGAAGGCATCACCAACATTATGCTCGACGGCTGCCAGGTACTGGCTGAGCGCCTGCCCACCCAGGGTCATCGCCCACAGGTGCAGGTCGTTCTGGGGGTACTGCAGCAGGGCTGGGTCGAGCGGCCATTCGACGACGCCTGCGGGAGCCTCGCCCATGTTCTCAGATAGGAACAGGGCAGCCAGGGTTGGGATGTACGCCTCAGCCGTGGGGTGGGTATAACCGCTCAGGTAAGCGGTGATGGCGGCGAAGGCTGCGGGGTCGTTGGCGAAGTCGGCATAGATCTTGACTTCTTTCATCCCATCCGCGTCGGTGCGGATGCGCAGGATGGTGTAGGCGGCGTCGGCGATGCACATCTGCTCACCACCAGACGACGGCTTGCAGAAATCGGTGTAGCTTTCCAACCTGCCGATGCCCATGTCGGTCACTTTCTGCATCAGGGCCGATACTTCTGCGGGGGTGAGCTGGGCGAGCATGATGCTTTCGTCTTCAACGGTGGCGCCTTCCTGGGTGTAGATCAGGCGCCCATCTGCCAACAGGGCGAACACAGGCGGACGACCATAGACGTATGAGCTCTCGATGCGGAAGAAGGTGGGCTCGTAAGCCAGCTCGAGGATGACTGCATCGGGGGTGAGGCGACCCGGATCACCGGATGAGGCGGGGGGCGGCGTGGTGGGGATGGGTGCGTCGGTACTTCCACCCGGGGTGGAAGCCACGGCGGGGCTGCAGGCGGCCAGCAACAGAGCGGCGGAAAGGATCAGAGCAAACAGGGTGAACCTGTGGGGGGAAAGTGCGGTTTGGGTTTTCATGGTTATCTCCTACAAATAAGGTATAGTATGACTGATTTATTGATGGGCTATTAACGCCGGAGGGGGTAGGAAAGTTCCCGCAGGTATAAGGAGGGCTAAAGAAAACCACAAAACGGACATTGTTACTAAGGCAATTAGTCAATTAGCATCGAGAAACCCACTCGATACAGGGTAATTAGGTAATTAGGTCGAGAAGATCACTCGATATCCGGCACTTAGGCACTTAGGTACTCAGGCACTTAGGTACTTAGGCAATCAGCATCAAGAAAATCACTCGATGCAGGGTAATTGGGGGAAAAGATTTAACCACCCCCTCTAAATACAGTGGGGTCAGGCAATGGAACCATACGACCCATGGGACATAAAGGTTTTTTTAATATAACTCTTTTGTAGCCGGGGTCGGTGACCCCGGATTTTTACCCGTACGTCGCCGGTGGATGGAATCCACCGGCTAACCATAGAAAGCCCGCTGTGCGGGCTACATCGGTGAAAACATTTGTTTCAAGAAAAAATTCAAAAGCATTCAAATCATATCCCTCAGGTAGATGATCATTGCAAACAGATTGGTAGTATTTCGCTCGCTACAGCGCGATCATGAGGACGCTGCAGGAGAGCACTGAGGACACTCGCGATATTTCGGGCAAGCTCGGCCCTCGATTGAATCGCGTAAAAAAATAATTCGAAACAAATCAGACCTCGTCTGTTGAGAATGGGGAGGATGTACCCGTCGGGGTGAGGGATGGGTCGGGAGCGGAGGAAGGGAGCAAGCGGGCATGGAATTCGGCGTTGACCTGTTTGATGGCTTCGGCGATCTCGTCATCCATGCCAGAGCCGGAGGAGGTGATGAGGTACTGGGTCTTGACGATGCGTGTGATGGTGGAGGAGGCCAGGCAGAGGGCACGGAGGAATTCTGAAAGATCATAGGCATTCGATTCAGGACCAATCGATTCGAGGAGGCGCCTGGTAAAGACACGGATGAGGGCGATCTCTTCGATGAGACCGGAGGGTTCGGTGGATTCGACACCCGAGAGGTCATGTTTGCGGAGACGGCGGGTGTAGAAGCCGTGTTTGAGGGCGTTGAGGTTACCTTTAGGGGCGCCGCGGGGACGTTTGGGGGAAGGGAGCATGGAAGGCCTGCTTGGGTGTGTGGTTAGCAATGAGCAGTTAGAAATAAAAAGGACCACAAAGGAGAAAAAGGTCACGAAGGAATTTTGATGGTAAGTGAGGCGGGATGGTATGGGCATGGGATCCGGTGGGGTAAACAGGAGCTGGGAGATGGTGAAGCGCCGAAACCCGCTTAGACTACCGGTAAAGACCAACCGGTACGAAGATGATTTATTTTAAAATATTATAGGAAATCATCATACCGAGAAGACCACTCGGTACAAGAGCAGATTTATCTAAAGGCATTTTATAGGAAATGCTCTTGATTATAGCACAAATGTTCTAATCCACAAGGGGTTTATCGAAACTCGTGAATAATTTAAGGTTTCTCATAAATCAATCGGGGGTTACAGGCAGCCTGCGCTGACGACGGGGGCAGGTCTCGATCCGGTTGTAGGGAACACCGGACTGGCCTGCCCCTACGAACCTTCCACCAGCTTGATCTCTTCGTCTGTCAAACCGTAGAGCTCATATACCAGGGCATCAATCTGGCGGTCGGTGGTGTCGATCTGGCGCTGGAGGAGGGTTTTCTCGGTGGGGGTGTTGCAAGTGGCGAGCTGCTTGTTTAACATAGAGCATTAAGCTCGACAAGGCTGGTTATTTTATGAGAACCAGAAGGACTTAAGGATTGAACAGCAACTGGAAATCCTTCTAAATACTGGCCAAAAAACCGTAGATATATATCATTCTTACCTTCCAACCCCGCACATACTGAACGGAAATGAGAAATAAGCAAGATTTGAGTTGAGTAATCCAAGAAAATAAAGATCACGACGTGGAATAAAATAAATCGTATTTGAACCATAAAAGCCATTCTCGTCTAATGCAAAACTGGCGTGGTGGCAATATACAGGGAAAATGATTTTTGGACTTTCGAGATTGACTTGTAAGCGTATTGTGGCTGTTGGAATTCGAACCACTCCTGACTTGTGGACCCGATCTAGCTAGTGTATCCTTGAAGGGTTGTAGATGTTGTTCAATGGCTGGATATATCAGTAATGTTTGATTCCCTGATAGGTGTAAATAAGGTAAAGATCTTTTGGTTCCAATATGTAACGACGGACATCACGACCATTCAAAAAGGTTTAATGACTTCATGAGCTTTTGGGTTTGTCTGGACAATTCGAGACGTTGCTGTTCGGATATAACAAAGCTTCAGTAAGACCTGATTTAATACCCATAAAAATTTGACCATCACAATATACCTTCAATGGCTGGAATTCTTTTCTCAAATGGTTTAGTAAACTATTGATCAGAACGTCCGGAAAAACTCCATCTGGTTGCAAATTATCGTTTATTGAAACTTCATATGTTGCATCAATAATGGAATTATTGATACAATAATGTTCCAGCTGTCTGTCGAATTAAATTTCTCTTTCGACCTCGGAGGAGAATACAGTTGGGTTGAGAGGCATGTTGTCTTATGTATAGTTACAAACCAATAATAGTACCGAAATGTATGCACCTTTGTAAGACCGGTAAGTCCCGCAAAGTCGACAACTCGCAATAGATGAATCCTGGACTTTAACCACTGCCGTAGAGGTTTGCCATAATTTAGCACGTAAACATTTGTTCGAAACGATCATCCAAATAGGCCGTTCTGATTTAGTAGATAAATGGCTCTCTCAATAAAATACGACATATAGATCGATGCAATACCATATGACATATAACTTATTTTTGAGATAATGCATTTAATCCACCTAAAGGCCTCCTTCCGTAACATAAGGCGGATTGCCGATGATGACATCGAAACCACCGGAAGAAGCAAACACCTCCGCAAATTCCCTATGCCAATCGAAGGCATTGATGCGATACTGCTCTTCAGTGTTGAAACCGGCAAGGTTGACTGCTTCGTCGGATATAGAAATCAGGACCAATGAGGGAGTTGCCGCACTTGATGTTATGGGCCAGGTCGGGCAGGGCACGCTCACGGAACATGCTGAGCTGTTTGCCGATCGACTCTTCGCTTTCACCCTCCAGCACCTTGAGCAGCAGGGAGAGCTTGGTGACCTCGACGGCCTGGGAGTCGATATCCACCCCGTAGATATGGTCGAGCAGGATGCGCTTGCGCTCGGAGGTGGTCAGCTTCCATAGAACACCATCAGGGGCGGATATTTGATAAATCCTGGGAGAGGCACCTTTGGACCACTTCTCAGGCTCGAGGGTGTAGCCACTCAGGTACCAATCCAACAGATATTGATAGGCGCCGAGCAAGAAGGAACCTGAACCGCAGGACATATCCAAGACACGAATGGGAGTGCCCCTGCCCACACCCGACCTGACCGGGGGCTTTGCCTTCCAGGAGCTTACCCAGGGTGTTCTTGACGATGTAATCGACGATGAAGGTGGGGGTGTAGAAGACCCCACCGGCTTTCTTCACTTCGGGCTTGTCTTCCACCACGGCACGGTGACCAGCGGTGAGGCGGATGACCTTGCCGAGAAAACGCTCGTAGACCTGACCGAGGATATCGGCAGGCAGGACGGAGAACTCGTAGGGGCTATCGGGATAGTAGAGCTTAGCGAGGATATCCTTGAGCGGTTTATCGTCCAGCAGCAAGGTGGGGGTGAGCGTATCGGGTGCATCACCCTGCGCCGCGTTCGGCATGGAAGTGGAACAGACCGGAGTTGTAGCGCTCGTCAGCCTTGCGGAACAGCTGGCACAGGCGGGCATAAGTATCACCGCCGTTGAGCAGCGATTGCAGCTGACTATAGAACTCGATGTGGCGGTCCTCGCAGATGCGCAGGAAGATCAGGCGGTCGATGGTCATCTGGACGGCGTAATTCAGGTCACGCTGGCTGAGGGTAGGGATTGCGCAAGGCGATGTTATGCGCCAAAAGCTCACGCCAGCGCTCGATCTCCGACAGGAAGGCATCGTCCACCTCGGCAGTGCCGTGTTTCCCTGCGGCGGTCTCGGCAAACTGGTCGAAAGAGCCTTTCAGGACCGCCGGTTTGGAGAAAATAGCGTAAATCTCGTCCCAATGGGAAGGATAATCACGATAGGTGAGCAGCATGATGCGCCCGGTGGAGGCCTTGTCGGATTTATCGGGCTTGGGGCGGCAATCGTAGACGGCGAACTCTTCAAAATCGGTGAGGATGGAGAGGGGCAGGTGAGCACTCCAGGCATAGCGGCGCAGCTGGTAGGCGGGGGAGATCTCGTCCTTCAGGTTGACGGAAGGTTTCTTGGCTTCGACAAAGAACTTGCGGGTGCCACCGATGCGGAAGGCATAATCGGGGGCTTTGGTGCCACCGGCGACCTTGATGGAGTCTTCGTAGATCACGTCCTTGTAGGCGTAGGCGATACCCTGCCTGTTGTAGACATCCCAACCGAGGGCATCGAAGAAGGGTTCGATGAATTCATTGCGTGCCTGGGCTTCGTTGTAGTCGGACGAACGGTACGAAGTGAGCTGGTTGTGGAACTGGTCGATTAGTTGGAGGAGGGAATTAGGTATGGGCATGAGGTTGTTGTAGTGGATCGGAAAATATTGAAAGATTTTCTCCGTTCCCCAACAAATATACACCCCAATGGGGAAGAAGGCAAATAAATGTCGGAACCATGATTTATTTGATTAGATGATGGGCATGATTAGAGAGAAGGGAATAATCATGGTAATCATGATCCCCCCGCTGATCATGCTAATCATGGTTGAAGACAAAATAAACAAAGAGGGCGCTCGACGAGCGCCCCTACAAGAAGGCGGGTTGGGTTTCGCGCAACCAAAACCTGGTTGCACAAGACCCGCCCCTACAAGAGACCGATAAAACTTCACCAATTAAATAAAAACATCCCCCATCAACCACATCCCCCCCGTGACCGGGGCTGTGTTACAGGCCTCTGACCAGGCAGGCTAGGAGCAAAAGGGCGGCAGATGCAAAGGCCAGCCAGAAGTCATACGGGGTGAGGGCAGAGATGGTCTTGGTGAACCCAAGCAGTGCCAGCACTGCCAGCGCCAGGGCGACGAACCAGGTGATATTTTTGGGTGGGGTTAATTTCATCTTGTTGCTCCTTAGATCGAGATTGTCAGTTCTATGCGTGCGGCCAGGCAGCAGCCTGAAGTTATCTGCTCAGTAAGTTTAACCCCGCAAGCGGGTGCAAGATGTGGATCAGGTTTTAGTCTTCGAGAATGAAGGTTACCTTCATCTGGACGCGATACTCGGTGATCTGCCCGTTGGCATCGATGACGACTTCCTGGTTCTCGATCCAGGCACCCCGGAGGTTGGTAAGCGTTTTTTGGGCGCGTGCAACGCCTACCTTGATGGCATCATCGAAACTCTTGGTTGAAGAGGCTTTGATTTCTGTGACCCGTGCGACTGACATTGGAGAGCTCCTTTCGATTGGTTGTAGTTGGATGAAAAGTGGTTTGGATGAGGCGATACGTATTTAGCGTCACCTGCATTGATTCGATGCCACAAGGAATGGCATCGTATTTTATGCGATGCATAAAGTATACATCATTCCATGGCACATCATTTAGAAGCTCCCTCAATCCCCCTGTTTTCCAAATTATGAAATCAGGGGGAGTCAGATGGGCAGGTCACGCGCAACCAAAACCTGGTTGCACAAGGCCTGCCCCTACAAAATATAATATATTTAATAACCTTCGTGTCCTTGGCGTACTTCGCGTTGTTCTTTTTCCGCATCCACCAACAATAACAGGCTGCCTATTGACTCTGTCACCAGCACAATATATAATCAATTATCATCGGAATTGTCCGATATCCGTAGTTACAGGGTTTCAACGCACCCTGCGGGTAAAGTTAATCCTCACCAACCACCGGCCGTCAACCGGGAAAATTTATTCAGAAGGAGCATAGAATGACCCAAACAAATATCAGCATTCTGCATGATTACTTCATTGAAGTGATCAACCAAAAGCATTTGGACCTTATCTCTAAGTATGTAAGTGAGAAATTCATCGGCCATGGTTCGCCTTATGTTGGCATGGGCGTGATGACCGATGACAGCAGCGGTGACAAGATCATCATCCAGGCAGTGTACCCGGGCAGCCCGGCTGAGGGCAAGTTAAAGGTGGGTGATGAAATCTTGAGCGCTTGCGAAGGCGATCGCACCTGGCAGACCTACGAGGAGCTGCGCATGGGTGGTTTATGGGGCCAGGGCGCGATTGGAACCACGCTTAGTGTTTGTGTGCTGCGTCAAAACGCTGAAATCGAGATTAACATTACACGCGGGCTTGTGAAGGGTTTTGAGTATTACTACAAGATGGTGGAGGAAGGCACGCGCAGTTTCTTCAAAGAGTATCCCGACGTGAAAACCAACCTGGTGAACGTGATCGAGTCGGGTGACCTGGTGGCTTACCAGGCCGAGTACCAGGGACAAAATGTTCATTATGGACGCAGCTCAGCCTGGACTGAATTTGGTTTCGTGCGCATCCAAAACAGTAAGATCACCGATTGGTGGAGCTCAGATGAAGCAGTATCCCAAATCAAGCAGCTTGGCTACACCATCCTGGCGCCGGTGATGGTTAAGGCATAAAAACAATAAGCGCAGAACGAGAGCGGTCATTGCCCTCAGGGTTGCGAACGTATTGCTGAACAGAAACGAGTAAAGGCGCAGCGTCGCTGCGCCCTTACAGAAGAATGACCGTTGTGTCCTTCGTTCACTTCGCGTCGTTTTTTCTCCTCAATCCCCCCATCACGGAGAAACTACGGGATAGGGGGAGTATCAATGCCGGGATCAACCCCCTTCAGGTGCAGCGGGGGCAGGCCCCCCCAACAAACCAGGAATCAGCGGGGGCAGGCCCCCGAAAATCAGCGGGGGCAGGCTGATCACGGCCACAAGACGTAAAATGTGGCGATCGCCGATCGCCCCTACAAGATCAACAAAATATAAAAATATTTAAAAACCTTGGTGTCCTTGGCGACTTGGTGGTTAATTTATTATTCCCCCGGCAGCACCTGGATGCAGCCCTCGGCGTAGCCCACCGTCACCTGCTCGCCCACGGGGAAGAGCTCCATCACGTAGGGGTCGGTCTCCAGGCCGGTGAGCAGCTGCCCATTCACTTCCACGTCGTACTCGATCACGTCTCCCAGGTAGACCGCCCGGCGGATGAGCCCCTTGAACAGCTCGCCGCTCTTCTTGATGCGGATCATCTCGGGGCGGATGATGAGCGTGACAGGCTCGAGCTGGCGGAAGTCGCGCTGGATGTTGGTGAGCTCGAGGGTCTCACCGAAGACGTTCACGCTGAGCTTGCTATCGTACCTCTCACGCACCTCGCCGGGGACGAAGTTAGCCCGCCCGATGAAGTCGGCTACGAAGCGGCTGTTGGGGAAGCGGTAAACCTGCACCGGGGTGCCAATCTGCTCGATGATGCCGGCGTTCATCACCACGATGCGGTCGGAAAGGGTCATAGCTTCGATCTGGTCATGCGTGACGTACACACTGGTGATGTTCATGGCTTTCTGGATGCGGCGGATCTCGGTGCGCATCTCTTCGCGCAACTTGGCATCCAGGTTCGAGAGCGGCTCGTCCATCAGCAGCACCTTGGGCTCCATGATGAGGGCACGCGCCAGGGCCACGCGCTGCTGCTGCCCGCCCGAAAGCTGGGTGGGGGCGCGGTCACCATAACCCTCCAGGTGCACCAGGTCGAGCACTTTGTTGACGCGTTCGCCGATCACATGCTGCGACAGGCGCTGGACATTTAACCCATAGGCGATATTTTCGAACACGGTGAGGTGCGGGAAAATGGCATAGCTCTGGAAGACCATGGACATCTCGCGTTTATGCGGGGGCAGCGAGTTGATCTCACGCCCATCCAGGGTGATTGTGCCTGCGGTGGGGAACTCGAACCCGGCGATCATGCGCAGTGTGGTGGTCTTGCCGCAGCCGCTGGGGCCGAGCAGGGTGACCAGCTCACCCTTTTCGATGTCCAGGATTAACGTCATGAACGGCGGTCACTTCACTACTTCCACCGCGGGGAGGGAATATTTTGGTGATGTTTTCCAGGGTCAGATACATTGATATACCTCGAGTATGGTTGATTAGAAACCTTGGCTCATATCTACTGAGCCCCTGCCTTTGAACAGCCTATTAACCATAAAGTTGAGCACTACAATCGCGACCATGACGAAGATGATGATGACGGTGGAGTAGGCGGCGGCGATGCTCACCCCGCCCTGCTCCCACTCGCTGAGGATGGAGGCGGTAACGATGCGCCACTTGGCAGACACCAGGAAGATGATGGCTGAAAGGCTGGTCATATGGCGGGTGAAGCTGAAGATGAGCCCGGCGAACAGAGCCGGCAGGATGAGCGGCAGGGTGACCTTGCGGAAAGTGTAGGAGGCGTCTGCGCCCAGGATGTTGGAGGCCTCTTCGATGGATGGGTCGATCTGCTGCAGGGCGGCCACCCCCGAGCGCACCGAGGCGGGCAGGCTGCGCACGATGAAAGCCGCCATGATGATGTACGCCCCGCCCACCAGGGCAAAGGGGATGCCCACAAATGAGAGCGTGCAGGGTACGGCGAGCCCGAGCATACCGAGCACAATGCGGAAGCTTCGCCCACGTGTACCCTGCAGAAGGATCACCCCGGCGAAAAGGAGCACGATGGCCAGCAAGGAGGGGGCGGGTTGAAGGAGAGTCTTGATATAGTCTGCCAGCTGGAAGATGGCGTTGCTCCAGAAGCCCCGTTCCAGCGACTGGCTGAAGCGAACAATCGGTTTGCCGATGGCAACAGCCCAATTGGTAGACATGACGTACACGCCGAGGATGAGGGCGATCAGGGAAGTGGAAAGCTTGCGCTGTGAGAGCATGAGCAGCACTGCCATCACGATGTACATCCCGCCCAGGATATAGTACATGGTGACCGAGCTGACCCGGGTGAGGGCTACACCAGCAGCCGTGCCAATGATCAACATGATGATCCGTTCAGCGGCATTTTTCCCCACCACCTGGGCGTAAAAAATGGCCAGGACGGCATAGATACCGATGGCCAGGGCCAGGGGTGGCTTGTTGAAGGCCAGGATGAAACCAATGCCCAGGATGGTGCCCGGGACGGCACCGCCCAGGTTGGAGGAGAAGTCGAGGGCGTCTTTGCCGGTGAACTTTTTGCGTACCACCAGCCAGGCGATGATCATGCCCAAAATGGCGGCGAAGGGGGTTGCCAGGACGGACAGGAAGGTGGTATCCAGGATGGCTTCAACGCCGCGGGTGACGGTCATCTCCCAGTGCTTGAGGGTGGGGGCGTAATTCACGCCCCAGGCGGTGCTGAAGGAACCGTATATTATTGTGGCATATAAAAGGATGATGAATGCGATGATCAGATACACCAGAACATTGAACACCCAGCGGATGAGCGGGTCTTTTTCGATGATCTGCGAGCCGGCGGGCTTGCCGGTGACCGAAATATAGGTACGCCGGTTGACGTAATAACGCTGGACGATGAAAATGACCAGCGTGGGGATGATGAGAACGAGGGATAAGGCCGAGGCTTTCTGGAAGTTATATTCACCGATGACGGCCATGAAGATCTGGGCGGAGAGCACCGTTTTGTTGCCGGCGATGAACAGCGGATTGCCCAGGTCGGCCAGCGATTCAACGAAGAGCAGCAGGAACGAACCGGCGATACCGGGGATGAGCAGGGGTAGCGTGATGGTTCTGAACAGGTGGAAGCGGCCTGCACCCAGGCTGGCGCCGGCTTCTTCCATGGCCGGGTTCAGGCGCTCGAGCATGGCTTTGAGGATCAGGTACGAGACGGAGAAAAAGGTGATGGTCTGGACGATAACCAGCCCATCCAGGCCGTAGATGTCATTCATGCCCTTGACGAATTGGATGCCGAGCAGCTTGTTGGTGATCAGTCCATTACGGCCGAACAGCAGGATCATACTGAGCGCCAGGGCGAAGGGTGGGGAGACGGTGGGGACGAGGGCCAGCCAGTGCACCCACCGCTTGCCGGGGATCTGGCAGCGGACGATGGCGTAGGCGAAGATGAAGCCCACCAGCGTGCCGGCAGTGGCAGTGAACAGCCCCATCTGCATGGTGTCGAAAAAGGATTGCCGCAGGGCGGGGCCAAAGTAACTGTCAAAATAGCGGGCGAAGTAGGTTACGTCCCAGGTGCCTTCCCTGGAGAAAAACCCGCCAGCGGCAGAACGATACAAGGGAAAAACGACGAATATAAAGATGAAGATGCCAGATAGCAGCAGGCTGATGGAAAGGACTGGGTCTCTGCCGATGAGGGAGAATTCGCGAATTCGTCTGGTGAGGTTGGAAAATTTAATCGTGGGGGAATCTAGGCCGCGTGGAGTGGTCTGCATAATCCTCCTGAGAAAAGAATTCTGGGCAGCACGGGCTGCCCAGAATTCTCAAGTAAAACTACTGTTTCAGATTTTCAGCGTTGGCGATTTCGTTGGTGAACTTGTCGACGAAGGCAGTCTTGTTCTCACCGCACCACTGGAAGTTATAGTCGATCAGATTGGCTTCAGAAATCAATTCGGGGTGGGAGAGCTCAACACCATTGACCGTGGGGGCCTGGTAAGCGTGGTACTTGGGTCCCAGGGCCTGGCCTTCGGGGGAGATGGCCCAGTCGAACCACAGATGGGCAGCCTGGATGTTCTTGGCGCCTTTCAAAATTGCCTGGCCACCAATTTCGTAACCGGTTCCTTCAGCGGGGAAGGTGAGCTCGAGGGGCATCTGGTTGTTATCGATCTCGTTGACGATATCGTGGGAGAAAACGATGGCAACCGCGGCTTCGCCCTGACCAACGAACTTGGCAGGTGCAGCACCGCTTTTGGTGAAGGAGGCCATCTGAGCAGCGTACTTCTTGATATATTCCCATCCGGCTTCTTCACCGCGCATTTGGAGGATGGTGCACAGGGCGGTGTAGGAAGTTCCAGAGGAGGAGGGGTGGGCAACCATCACCTGGTCGGTGAACTCGGGCTTCAGTAGATCGTCCCATGAGGTGGGGGCCTTGGCATCGGGATGTGCGGCGAGCCAATTGGTGTTGGTGGCGAAGCCAAGCGTGCCAACATACACACCGACCCACTGATTGTCAGGATCCTTCATCAAGTCAGGCTGGCGGATATTGACGTAGTTGGGAGAGTCGTAGCGCTCGAGCAAACCCTTGCCCTTGGCGGAGACGAAGCTATCGATGGGGCCACCCCACCAGATGTCGAAGGTGGGAGCGTCTTTCTCGGCTTCAACACGGGCCAAAGCTTCGCCGGATGACATGCGAACGTAGTTCACGGTGATGCCGTATTTAGCTTCGAATTCCTGCTTCATTCCCTGGCACCACTCTTCTTGTGGGGTGCAGAGTACGTTGAGCTCAGTGTCAGTGATGACGAGCGGGGCTTCGGTTTCTACGGCGGCGGGTGCTTCTGTGACAACTGGGGCCTCAGTTGCCTTTGGCTGGCAGGCTGCAAGGATTGTTGTGGCCAGCAAAACCATAATTAAAAGTATATTTACCTTCTTTGACATTTCATTCTCCTCAGAAATTAGATTTGGCACAGATATGTGTCGGGTTTTTTCTGGCATCGACCCACAATTCGAGCCAGCAGATATTCATTATATCAAAGCTTTATGAGAAATATCGAATTCCGAGAATTGTAATCATTGAAAGGTGATTTATGTAACCCGAGGGCAAATTTCAAACGATCTGGCTAAGAAAGGGCGATCGCCGATCGCGCAAAAAAGGGGCCGGTCAACCCCCTTAGTGCAGCGGGGGCAGACTGATCCTGGCTAGACCCCCACCCCATCCCGTAAAACGGATAGGGGAGACATATTTCGGAGCCAACCCCCTTCAGGTGCAGGAGCACCGAAAATTAGCGGGGGCAGGCTGAGCCTAGATACAGACAAGAATGGGCGATTAGTTATGTTGGGTTTCGCGCAATTTTGGCCTTCAACCCAACCTACAAAAAAATCATCAACTAACAAAAAAGCCGGGGTCAACCCCCTTCAGATCGCGGGGGCAGGCCCCCGAAATCAGCGGACAGGCTGACCCCAGCTACGAGGTAACTGGGCGATCGCCGATCTCCACGAATTATTTTAATTCTTTATGGCCTTAATGTCCTAGAGGTAATCGGGGCGAAAGATGTGTCTCAAAACAAAGCGCTTCCCTTTGGCAGGGAAGCGCTCATGTGATCGGGTTGGGGAGATGGAATTGTAAGTGGGTTACTTACCAGCTGCCACGTCCACATCCATATTGGGGTCGGTCACCCCGGGGTTGCCGCGAAAATCGGCCCACACGGCCAGAGCGGAACCATTGCTGGTTACCACCGCACCGGTGTAATCACCAATGAAGGACCCGGCAAAAGAGATGTACGGGTTCGAAGATTGGTTGGTGAGGCGGGTCTCGACCGTGAAGTCGTCGCTTGAGCTGCGGGAGGCATAATCAAGGCATACCGGACCAGGCAGCAAGGAACGCACCTGGGTAGTAGTATCCTGAACTTCAGCCTGGCACTCGGGTGTGGAGGGCGAGTAGGCACGCGTGTAGTAGCTGACGAAGATGCGACCTGCATTAGCGCCTACCGCCGGGTAGACCGCATCGGCGCTGGGTGGCGGTGATCAGCTGCGGGGTGGACCAGGTGAGCCCATCGGTAGAAGTGATCAGCTTGACCGCGTTGGCGGTTAGTCCGGCAAACGAGCCACCCTTTTCATAGCCACAGCTGGCATTCGCCTGGTCATCTGCCCAGGTAATGGCGAGCTTTCCAGTTGACGGGTCGATGGCGAAGCTGGGGAAGCTGTTGATGCGGAACTCTTCACCACTCAGGGTCTGGCGTTCCTGGGCGATATTGATCGGATAGCAGTTGTAGTCATCATAGGCACGCGCCAGCTCAGTATTCGTGAAGGTCTTGCCCCCATCTGTGGAGCGGGCAAGAATGATGGCATCCGCCATATACCCACTGGCAGGAGTAGAGCCTTCATAAGCTACGTACAAGGTGCCATCAGGTGCGACGAGAGGCATGGAGCCCTGGTCATACGGATGGGCTTTATCGCTGACCGGTACCCAATCTGACCAGGTATACCCTCCATCGGATGAAGTGGATAGGACGATGGGCGAACCAGTGTACCCCTGACCACCATTGGCTTTAAAACGCGTCCAGGTGACATAGAGCGTGCCATCGGGTCCGACGGTAATCCACTCTTTGTCATTGAAGATCGTGAACGAGTTGGTAAAGCTGACCATATGGGGTGCATCCCAGGTGAGGCCCCCATCGTGGGAGGCGCTGACAGTCACACCACTGAACAAGGCGATATTGTTCTGATTACAGACTAAACCAGAGTAATAAACAGTGCCATCAGGCGCAAAGGCCAATACCGGGTCACCGCAGTCAGACATACGGGCGAAGAGACCCTGCCCACCGGTGGCAGCCGTACGACCAGAGACCACAATGTTGGTCCAGGTGGTGCCACCGTCCATGCTCACGTAAACTTCAGCACCGTCAATACGGTATTCATTGGCGGAGGTGATCACGTTGTTGGCATTGGTAGGATTGACCACGATGTTGGATTCGTTCTGCGGGTTGTAACAGTGAGTACCGCCAGCAAGTGGGAAAGTTGTATCGGAAACGATGGCATCGGTCACATTTCCACTGAAGGGGCTGTATAAAGACAAGTTACCAGTAAAGGGTGCGAAGCGGCAACGCGAGACCAGTATCTGACCAGCAGGGTTGGGATGAGCGGCAACAGCGGCTTCGAAGTCAGCAGGGGTGCGCAAATTATCGTCAGCCACACCCAGCGGAGTGGGTGAGGATGGCCTGAAATGATCGCCTGTACCAGCGAGGGCTTGAGTCGCATTTATTCCACTGGCTGGTAGGGCAAATACTACGATTAATAGAATTGCCAAAGCAAACCGAAACGTTCGTTTCATTATTTCCTCTCCTTGAAATGTATAGAAATTTTTGAGTTTGATGCTTTATCCCACCTGATCAGATGATTTTATTGGAAGCAGAATCATCAGCGCTTATTGGATAATTATTATCCTATTGCGATTATATCACTCAGGGAAAGGCGGGGCGAGGTTATTAAGGGAACTCTAAACTACTTTCGTGGAAGGTCGAGCTTGGGAAGCTCTGCAAAAAGAAAGAGGCTGGGGTCAACCCCCTTCAGGTGCAGCGGGGGGCAGGCCCCCGAAAATCAGCGGGGGCAGGCTGAGCCCAGCTACAAAAGATTTAGATGTTGGGTTTTCCCCCAAGACCAAGGGGGATTCCGCTAAGAACGCTCAACACCAACCTACAAAAAAATCTTTGGTTTGGCCGAGAACGCTCAACTACAGACAAGAATAGGCGATCAGCGATCACGCAAAAAGAAGGAGGCCGGGGTCAACGACCCCAGCTACAAAAGATTTAGATGTTGGGTTTTCCCCCAAGACCAAGGGGGATTCCGCAAAGAACGCTCAACACCAACCTACAAAAAAATCTTTGGTTTGGTCGAGAACGCTCAACCTGGAATAAATACAACCCGGGCAGCACCAACCAACAAAAAAGCCGGGGTCAACGACCCCAGTATCGCTCGTAGAACACTTGCGATATTTCGGACAAAGATCGTCCTCAACTACAAAAAGACCGTGATGGGCGGACACCGTCCGGTTGAAGGGAACACCGGACTCGTTCCGCCCTTACAAAATAGATGAGCAATTATTCACTGGTCATAATGAAGAGGGGCTTCCCTCGCTCACAAAAACGTTCGCGATGCTGCGGGCAAAAATCGCCCTGGATCTCTCTCAATGACAATAGAAAGCCATCACTCACTGGTCATAATGAAGAGGGGTTTCCCTCGCTCACAAAAACGTTCGCGATGCTGCGGGCAAAAATCGCCCTGGATTTCTCTCAATGACAATAGAAAGCCCTCACTCACTGGTCATAATGAAGAGGGGTTTCATCTCAAAAGACTCGTAGTGGGGGCGCAAGCGATCACAGTTGTAGTACGTGCCGATATCAACCATCTTCTTCTTGCCGATGATCACATCCACGGGCATATTGTCGTAGCGCCCGTTCTTTAATACAACCAGCCGACCATGCACCTTCTTCATCGCCAGGTTCAATGCCAGGTTGCCATATGCCATCGGCACGATCGAGTCGATGGCGTCGGGGTCACCCGCCCGAACCATGTAGCCCAGTTTTTGATTGATGATATTGATCGGCTTGCCGTTGTTATAGCTACCGGTCAGCTCGGCCAAGCGGGCAGAGACCAGGTCGCCAATGCCACCCAGCTTAGCATGCCCATAAGCATCAGTAGTTTTATCCAGGAAAACCATCTCCTGGCCTTCGAACACTGCTCCTTCTGAGACGAGCACCACGGCGTACTTGCTCGGGTTGCGGTTGCGGTCGTAGACCAGTAGCTCCGCCAGGCGGTCAATGTTGAATTTGTACTCGGGAATCACGCAGCGGTTGGCTGCACCCGCCATGGTGGGCAGCATGGCGGTGAAACCTGCATAGCGCCCGAACACTTCGAGAACCATGATACGCTCATGCGAACCGGCAATGGTGCGCAGGTTGTTGGTGAGCTGGATAGTACGGGTCACACAGGTGCTGAAACCAATACAGTAATCGGTGCCAGGCACATCATTATCCATCGTCTTGGGGATAGCGATGACCTTGACGCCCTCCTGGTACAACCGTACAGCATAGCTGAGGGTATCATCGCCACCGATGGGGATCAGGTAATCGATGCCGAGCCAATCCAGGTTCTTGAGCACCTCAGGAGTCAGGTCGTTCGTATCGGCCTTGTACTTTTCCTGCAGGTGGAGAGGCACGTTTTCCTTCTTCATTGAGCTGGGTCGGGTGCGGGAGGTATGCAGGAAGGTACCACCAGTACGCCCGGCACGGTTGACCCCTTCCTCGGTGAGAATCTGGAAGTTATCGCTGTTATCGGCCTTCTCGTCGCGAATTACGTCGATAATTCCTCCCCAGCCACGACGCAAGCCGATGACTTTGTAGCCTTCGCGCAGAGCGCGCACCGTCACGGCGCGGATGGCCGGGTTAAGACCTGGCACATCTCCACCACCGGTCAGGATGCCAATCACACCTTGAGTTTTCTTAATGTTTGCCATAATACATCTCCAATGATGATCCTGAGAAGAGGAATGCCTCAGGAAAGATGACTAAACCCAGGTAGGTTCCTGGTATGTACCGAATTCTTGCTTCATCACACCCACGATCTCGCTCAGGGTGGCATACGCGCGCACCGCATCCAGGATGAAGGGCATGGTGTTCTCAGTGCCACGGCAGGCGATGCGCAAGCGGTCCAACGCCTGCCCGACCCGCCCTGCATCACGGTCTTTGCGCACCTGCTTCAGCCGATCCGCCTGACGAGCGAAACCAGCCGGATCCATGGCGAGGAGCGGGATGGAAAGGGGTTTATCTTCAGCGTAGGCATTCACGCCCACAATCTTGCGCAGACCGGAGTCGATCTCACACTGGTAGCGATAAGCGGCATCCGAGATCTCGCTCTGGAAAAAGCCTTTATCAATCGCAGGAAGAACCCCGCCTAGATCGTCTATGCGGTGGAAATAATCATAGGCTTCTGCTTCGATGCGTCGGGTTTGAGATTCGAGGAAGAAGGAACCTGCCAGCGGATCAACCGTGTTGGCTACGCCGGATTCCTCAGCGATGATCTGCTGGGTACGCAGGGCAATGGTGGCGGCATGCTGTGAGGGGAGTGCCAGGGCTTCATCCATACTATTGGTGTGGAGTGATTGTGTGCCCCCCAAGACGGCTGCCAGTGCCTGGATGGCGACGCGTACGATATTGATCTCGGGTTGCTGGGCGGTGAGAGAGACCCCGGCGGTCTGGGTGTGGAAGCGCATCAGCCAGGAGCGCTCGTTCTGGGCGTTGAATTTATAGCGCATCTCATGTGCCCAGATACGACGGGCTGCCCGATACTTGGCGATCTCTTCGAAGAAATCGTTGTGGGCATTGAAGAAGAAGGACAAGCGAGGGGCAAAGCTATCGATATCCAGACCACGCGCAATAGCCCAGCGCACATACTCCATGCCATCGGCCAGGGTGAAAGCGAGCTCCTGAGCGGCGGTCGAGCCAGCCTCGCGAATATGGTAACCCGAGATGCTGATGGTATTCCACTGCGGGACGGTGGTAGTACCGAACTCAATCGTATCCACTACCAAACGCATGGAGGGCTCGGGTGGGAAGATATACTCTTTTTGGGCGATATACTCTTTAAGGATGTCATTCTGGGTGGTACCACGTAGCTGGTCTGGGCGGACACCTTGCCTTTCAGCTGCAGCAATGTACATGGCCCAAATGATGGCAGCCGGCGAGTTAATGGTCATGCTGGTGGAGACCTTATCCAAGGGGATGCCATCCAGCAGGATTTCCATATCCTTGAGGGATGATACTGCCACGCCGCACTTACCAAACTCGCCCAAGGCTTCGGGGGCATCTGAATCGTAACCCATCAGGGTGGGCAGGTCATAAGCAATCGAGAGACCGGTTTGCCCCTGATCCAGGAGGTACTTGAAGCGGGCATTGGTCTCTTCGGCGGTGCCGAAACCGGCGAACATACGCATGGTCCACAGCCGGCTGCGGTGCAGGGTTGGGTGGATCCCACGTGTATAAGGATATTCGCCCGGCAAACCCAGATCGGTGAGGTAGTCAAAGTCGGGGAGGTCCAGTGGAGTATACAGGCGTTCCACGGGTTCGGAGGAGGTAGTGATAAATGAAGCCTGACGCTCGGGCATGGAATCAAGGGTTTCTTGCAGGTCAGTCTCTTCCCACTCTTGCAGTGCCTGGCGAAGCTTCTCAAGTTTTTCACGATCGTACATGGCGGGCCAACTCCTTCCTCCACCTGTTGCTTCTTATTGATTCAGTTAAATTTGCGGATGGAATTATACCTCGCCCTGTGAACACAAGGGGAATGACTTCGAATGAGGAAGAAGGGAGGGTGAATGTTACAAAAACCAAAAGGCGATCCTCAGGTGCGGACGAGAGTTCGGACATTGCCTTTCAAGAGTAATATTATAAGGCTCTAGCATGTTAAGAACGTCAAAAAGCAGATTGCTTCACGACTGGAAGAACACCAGTCTTTCGCAATGACAGAGTTTTTAAATAATCGTCCGAAGTTTTGTCCGAAGATCAGTTATCTTATTGACATGGATACTAAAAAATGCTAGACTTTACTTGTTAGATGGCGGCCATCTAACAAGTGATTATTTTCCTTCGCGTTTTAATAAAACAATTTATATACATTGTCACATGGATCTTCAGACGACTCTACGCCAGCCCGCTTTAGCTTTCCAGGTGCTTGATATACTCCATGCGCGTATATTAAATAAAATCTATCCTCCTGATTCTCAGCTACCGCCTGAAATGGACCTCGCAGAAGAATTTAACGTCAGCCGGGCGACCATCCGCAGGGCAATGGATCTACTGGTTGAACGAGGACTAATTTATAAGCGGCATGGTATTGGCACGTTCGTCGCCCACCCGCCTGATATCAGCAATCCGCTCAATCAATTTATTGATTTCCGAAAAATGCTTCGCCTGCAAGGTTTTCAGCCGGGTCTCGTCGAGTTGAGCGCACATCACATCGAGGCAAATCCAACCATTTGCGAGGTCTTTAGATCTTGCTCCTAAAGAGCCTGTGCTTGAGACGCATAAATATTTCACTGCCAACGATGAGCTGGTTGTTTACTGTGTCAACCACATACCTTCTTGGATTTATGAAGATGTCATGAGCGAAGCAGAAGTTGTACAGCCAGGGATTATGGAACCCATTTTAGAGTTCTACGAGAAATGCGGGAAAAAATTAAACTACTATACATGCGTGATACATTCTGAGATCATTAAATACTGTGGCATCGCATATCTCTCTCAGAATTTCAAAGCGGATACTCCGGTGCTAATCGTCGACGAAGTGGGATACGGCGAAGACGATCGACCGCTTCACCACTCCATTGAATATCACCCCGGCAACCACATGCAATTTGGCTTGATACGCTTGATAGAACCTGCCTGGATGGTTCAGCCATCGACCATCACTCAAAGGGCATTACAGAAGCTTAATAAACGGATTTCTAATACCAATCGTGGCACATAGGCGAACTGGTGAATATTCCTGATAAGTTAAAGGAAGGATCACAGGCAGCCTGAACTCAGATTAACTGGATGAACTAGCTTCCACATGTATCCAGAAATGAGCAATTAATCCATCCATGCAAATTGATTTTTTTATTTTGTTGCTTACAATTATGCGCTTCACGGAAAGGAGGTTAGTACTGCCCCAATCTAGAAATTCAAAAGCATGAGTTACATGTCTTGAATTAATGGGTATTAGCACACCTTTGGGATTTGTTGGCCAGATCCAAGGTTGGGGTGCCTATTGGAATAGGCAACCCAACCCCGGGATCCCTATTCCAATATTTTGGTAATGTTTCCGTACATAAGCAGCATTGCTCTATAGGCCATTCCAAGATTACGAGTCAGACGTGGCCACTGAAAGGCGGGTACATTCCCTGCAGGATTGGGAGTCCCGTATTTCCGAGAAAGCTCTGGATAATCAGAAAATCAAATACATATATTTATTTGGAGGAAAAAATGGAAACCTGGCGTAAATCTGTTATCGAAGTTGCATTGGGTAAAAGACCAGCAGACTTAGTCATCCGAGGCGGTAAGCTGGTCAATGTCAACACGCGCGAAATCTATCCGGCGGATGTAGCAATCGCAGATGGACGGATCGCCATAGTGGGTGATGTCGGCCCGGTGGTTGGACCTGAAACGGAAGTAATCAATGCTGAAGGACTCTATTTAGTTCCAGGATTCATTGACTGCCACTGGCATACGGAAGATTCACAGGTGACTCTAACGCAGCTTTCACGCGTGCTGTTGCCGCATGGCGTAACTTCAGTCATGTATGCACATGAGATTGCGAACGTCTTCGGGGTACGCGGACAGGAAGCCGTTGTAAAAGAAGCCAGACAGGTGCCGCTAAAAGTGTTCTTTGAAATTCCCCCAAGCGTCCCTTGGGCGCGCGGCCTCGAAACAACCGGAGTGGTTCTAAGCGTGGACGATGTGCGCGAAATGTTAAGCTGGAAGGAAGCAGTCTCTCTGGGGGAAAGTGATGTTTTCGATATTCTCAACCTCGATAAAGATATCCTGGCAAAACTTGACGCGGCGCACGAGCTGGGTAAGCCAGTGAACGGGCACGCTGCAATGGTGAGCGGGAACCAGCTGATGGCGGTGGCTGCTGGAGCATTCCATGACGACCATGAGAACTACTTTGGTGAAGAGCTACTTACAAAAGCCCGCCTCGGCATGGGCATGATCGTGCGAGAATTCAATATTCCCGATCTTATACCGGCCTTAATCGCATCGAAAATCGACACACGCAATATGATGTTTGCCATCGACGATAAGCCAATTCATTATTTAGCCATGTTGGGTGGAGTGGATGCTGCTGTACGTGCTTCCATCGCATCCGGGCTCGACCCCCTTACTGCAATCCAGATGGGCACAATCAATGCAGCCACCCATTTCCGCAAAGATCACGACATTGGCAGCATCAGCCCTGGGCGTATCGGAGATGTGATCATCACTGACTCTCTGGAGAATTTGATTCCATCTGTTGTGATTGCAAATGGTAAGCTGGTGGCACGCGATAGCCAGTTCTTGCTTGACCTCCCCATATACCATTATCCCGAATGGACAAAAAATAGTGTACGCTTGCCAAAACCTGCCTCCCCAGAGCAGTTTGAGATTAAACCAGGGATTGAGGAAGGCGAGGCTGAAGTGCGTGTATTTATACTCACAGAGCATGGCTTTGTACGCACCCTGGAGACTCGCAAATTCCCGGTTAAGCATGGGAAATTGGTACTCGAAACAAGCGGGCAGTATAACATGGTAGCTGTCATCGAACGTCATAGTGGTAAGGGAACCACCAGCCTGGGCTTGATCGATGGCTTTGGCATGAAAAAGGGCGCGATGGCAAGCACGATCGGACACGACAGCCACAATATCACGATCATTGGCACCAACACAACCGACATGGCAGCGTGTGCAAATGCCCTGGCTAAATCTGGAGGTGGCTACGCAGCCGCCGTGGATGGCAAAGTGGTGGCATTGGTAGAATTAGAGATTGCAGGCTTAATTACTGAAGCACCATACGAGGCGGTGATTGAAAAGCTGGGGCATTTTGAGGCCACTATCCGCAGTGAGCTGGGGTTCCCGGAAGATATGATGTTTTTAATGATCACAGCCTTTGTGTTCCAGGGAACACCCTTCCTGACAGCTATTACCGATGTCGGGCTGATTGACACATACTCCCAGACGATACTACCTCTAATTGTCTCAACCAAGCAGGCTTAAGTCTGGATGTAAATAAAAGATCTATTACGCTGGACGGTTTAAACCATAGGAGAACTAACATTGTGGATGCATCGCTCCGAGAACAGATTTATCAAATTATCCAGGAAGGTGACCGTGAGGTGATCGTCGGAATCGTCAAAAAAGCTATACAGGCTGGCGAAGCACCTTTAGCTCTGATTACTGAGGTGCTTAACCCGGCATTACGTAAGGTTGGAGAGAGATTCGACGATGGCACAATCTACCTGCCGGAGCTCATCATGGCTGCAGAGGCTATGCAGGCAGCAATGGATGTGCTCCAACCCGAATTGGAAGCCCGAAAGGAGCACGTCACCTTTGCAGGAAAGGTCGTCATTGCAACCGTGCAGGGAGATATCCACGACATCGGTAAAAATATCGTTTGCTCACTGTTGAGAGCAAATGGATTTGAAGTGCTCGACCTGGGAAAGAACGTACCTGCGGCGGAAATCGTCTCAAATGCGGAAACTTTTAAAGCAGACGTGATTGGCCTTTCGGCGCTACTCGGAACCACTCTGCCATACTGCCGAGACACGGTAAAACTCTTAGAGGAGCAAGGAATCAGGGATAAGTATCTGGTCTTTATCGGAGGCGGTGCAGCTACCGCTGAATACGCCCGCAGCATTGGAGCTGAGTATGGAGGTGCCCATGCGGAAGCTGGGGTAGCCAGCATGCTGAAAGCTCTGCAGAAAGGATAGAACATGGTTGATTTCATCGAGGTAATGAGACGGACAGAGAACGGCCCTTACATAAAGGAGCGTGATTTTGACATTGAGCTGGTATTCAAAACTGCGCGCGAGCTGTCTAAAAGATATGGGATTGCCTATGACCGCAAACAGCTAATCACGCTTAACCCCGAACTCGCAGATGTCGCATTTCAAGCAGGGCTCGAGCTAGCAGAAAAGACCGGGATTTACTGCGTCACAACTTCACGGATGATTCAGTTCACGCGAGAGGAAGCTACTACAGGGTTTAAAAGCTGCGCCTCGGGAGCTAAACATCGGCTGGGGCAAGGATCAAAGAGTGCTGCGGGCCTCTCAATGGGGCATAAGGGATCGACCATTCATTTGGGGAGGATTCTCAGGAGCTCCGCTGAGCGAAGATGCTTATCGGCAATCGATCCGATCTTATATTAAGGAACCTTTGGTCGATGCGCTGGGTCATGGCAGTATTCCGGCAGTAGACGGGATGGAGGTTCGCTCTGGTTCTCCTATGGAAGTACGGGCTACCAGGCAAGAGCTGCTTTACGTCAGGGAGGCCCTGGTGCGTGAGGGTCGACCGGGGATGCCTTTTGTAGCTGCCGAAAGCAGCACGAGTGTGTTGGGTGACTTAGCCGTGATGAATCCAGATTTTATGCCTCCCGGCAACTTCCACTTTGTGCCGACGCTGAATGAGCTAAAAATTGATTACACCAACTTGACCAAGGTCATGGCAAGCTACGAATATGGCGTCTACAATATCAACCTTGTAGATGCAATCATTGGTGGATATGCAGGAGGGCCTGAGGGTGCAGCATTGGTAACCATTGCAGCATTCATCCTAGGGCAAATCGTCTGCCGAGCAAGCGTCTCCTTATGTCATCCAGCGCATAACAAGTGGGTTTCGACCAGCCCACCTGAAAGCATCTGGGCGGAGAACATTGTTGGTCAAGCATTCTCTAGAAACTCGCCAATTATCATTATCGGTGATGTATGGACCAGCGCAGGGACGGGCACCAGGGATGTGCTTAATGAAATCGCAGCGATTACAATCACTAAGGCACTAACCGGCAATCATCCGCATGGTGTCTGTCCGACCAATGGAAAATTTCCGAACGGGAGTGGTCTGGATGTGCGCTGTATGGCAGAGGTAGCGCATGCAGTATATGGGCAACATCTCTCCCTGGAGCGAGGTAACGAGATTGTCTGTGCGCTGGTCGATAAATATGAAAAGAAATTTGCAAACCCCGACCTCGGCAAACCTTATCACGAAGTGTATGATGTTAATACGGCAACTCCAATGCCTTGGTGGTTGGAGATCTATGAAAATGCCAAACGTGATTTCGAGCTGGAATTTGATCTGAAGGTTTAACTTATACAGGCATGTAATTGACAGGATAAATATTGTAATTATTCACCCAACTCCCCTTAATCCACCCTTCCCAAAAATTGTGAAGGGTGGAAAGAGACCGGAAAATGGGAGTCCGCAGGGAATTTTCACCTGCGGACTCCCATTTTCGGTAAGATATATTCGAATGTTCGAAGGTGATGCTAGCAATGTGGGAGGTAAGTAATTACGATTAAGATGCACGGTCATCAATAGCTACTAAATCCAGTGCTTAATATTCCAAAGGGCGCCAATGGGGGATAAAAGTCGAATGAGGATTTTAGTGTTTCAACCCCCCCAAAATGAAATATGACATTTGACACTTGATACCCCTGCAACATTTTGCTAATATCTGATTGATATTGATTGATTGTGATTGATTAAGAGCGATTATTGATTTAGAGTGGTAATGGAAGCTAATTTCATCTCCGGGACAGACCGACAGCTCCAAATTCAACAGTTGATCTCCAGGCAGCAGCGGATCAGCATCGCCGAGATTTGTGAGCGATTTTCCATCAGCGAGGCGACTGCACGGCGAGACCTGGAAGCATTGGCATTGGATGGAAAGATACAACGCGTGCACGGGGGAGGCATTGCCCTGAACCAGGCACCGGCTGAAATGCCCATGCTGGTACGGCAGGGGGAACAGGCCGAAGAAAAAATGCGGATTGGTCAGGTGGCAGCTGGATTGGTACCCGATGGAGGTACCGTGTTCCTTGGATCGGGTACAACCGTGCTGGAAGTGGCGCGGAATTTACGCTCACGGCAAAACCTGACTATCATCACCAACTCGCTGTCTGTGGTGAACGTCTTTGCCGGGCTAGAGAATATCACCCTGATCTGCCTGGGCGGGATTCTGCGCGATAGCGAGCTTTCATTTATTGGGCATCTCACCGAACAGGCTCTATCCGAGGTGCGGGCTGACCAGGTCGTCATCGGAACACGCGCCATCAGCCTGGAGCAAGGCCTGACCAATGATTACCTTCCTGAAACCATGACCGATCGGGCGATATTAAAGGCCGGACGCCAGGTGATCGTGGTGGTGGATCATACGAAGTTCGGCCGGGTGGCAACCGCACGCCTGGCTCCCATAGAAAGCATCCATACCCTGGTGACCAGCACAGACACGACACCTGAGCTACTTAAAGCGCTGCGGGAGCGCGGCGTGCAGGTCATCCTGGCCTGACTTTCAGTGAGCGGAGTAGCACCAACCATGTTGCTCAAGGACTATCGACCGCAATCAAAATTGGTAACTCATGAGACCTGCCTGGAGCAGCCGTGTTTTCCCGCCATAGACGCACATAACCACCTCAGCGCGGCTTTTGGCGGCGGCTGGGATCAGAAACCACTGCCTGAGCTGCTGGACCGCCTGGATGAGGCGGGGATCAAATGCTACGTTGATCTGGATGGAGGCTGGGGAGAAGAGATCCTCAATATCCACCTGGATTATTTTAAACAACCAGCTCCTGAGCGGTTCCAGGTGTTTGGGGGAGTAGATTGGAGCCAATGGCCTGAACGTGGAGACGCATTCCCAGAGTGGGCGGCCAGCCGGCTTAGGGCACAAAAAGCACGGGGAGCCCAGGGATTGAAGATTTGGAAGGGATTGGGTCTGCAGGTACGCGATCCAGAGGGGGAGCTGGTGAAAGTGGATGACCGGCGCCTGATTCCAATTTGGCAAACCGCAGGCGAGATTGGTTTGCCTGTGATGATCCATGTGGCTGACCCGGTAGCTTTCTTTGATCCCATTGATGAGACCAATGAGCGTTGGGAGGAATTAGGTGAACATCCGGATTGGGCTTTCACCAGCCCACCCTACCCACCCTTTATGCAGATCATGGAGGGTCTGGCTAATTTGGTGAGGCGTCACCCAGATACCACCTTCATTGGTGCCCATGTGGGCTGCTATGCAGAGAACCTGGAGTGGGTGGGGGCTTTGCTAGACCATTGTGCGAACTTTTATGTGGATATCTCGGCACGCATTGGTGAGCTGGGGCGCCAGCCTTATACCGCCCGGCGCTTCTTCTTGCAGTATGCTGACCGAATCCTATTTGGCTCGGATATGGGACCCGAGCCTGAAGCTTACCGCATCATTTTCCGGTTTCTCGAGACAGAGGATGAATACTTTAACTACAATACTGGCCCGATTCCACAGCAGGGGCGCTGGTATGTGCATGGATTACACCTGCCGGATGAGGTTTTGGAAAAGGTGTATTTTCGTAATGCTGAGCGAATTCTAAACCAGGGATAGTGCATATGAATAAGGATCAGTCGATAGTACCAAAAGGTGGGTATACCTATAGCGAGATCCATTCACAACCAGAGGCCTGGGAGGCTGCATTGACCGTGCTGGCTGAAAATCGTGCCGCCATCGGCTCGATGACTCCGATGCATGGCGAGCAGGTAATCTTCACGGGTTGTGGATCGACCTATTACCTGGCGCTGGCCGCGGCAGCCCTGACACAGCAGATGACCGGCTTGCTATGCCGCGCTTTCCCGGCCTCAGAGCTGTGGCTTTATCCTCGCTGCGCATACGCCGACGGGAAAACCTTGTTGGTGGCCATCTCGCGTTCAGGCGAGACCACCGAGACCTTGCAGGCTTGCGAGGCGTTCATGCGTGATAAACGCGGCGCCTTACTGACACTGTCCTGTTACGACCAGATGCCGCTGGCAAAGCTGGGATCACTGAACATCGTCCTGCCTTCCGGCCAGGAGCAGTCGGTAGCACAAACGCGTGCTTTCTCGACCCTTTACCTGGCTACAGTAGCGCTTGCCAGCCTATGGGCAGGGCGAAAGGATCTTCTCGAGGCACTGTCTCGCCTGCCTGAAGCAGGTCGCCGGGTGCTTGACCAGGTTGCGCCTTTAGCAGCCGAGATTGGCCAGGACACATCGATCGACCGCTTCTACTGGCTAGGATCTGGCCCACGTTACGGACTGGCAGCTGAGCTCAGCTTGAAAATGAAAGAAATGTCTCTCTCCCACAGCGAACCCTTCCACTTCCTGGAATTCCGCCATGGACCAAAAAGCATGATCACAAAATCCGCGTTAGTCGTTGGTCTTCAGTCATCGGCCAACGAGAAGCGCGAAAAAGCTGTGCTGACAGACGTAAAAGCTCTGGGGGGCAGAGTCGTTGAAATTGGCGAGGCAGGTGAGTCGATTCAATTCGCATCCGGACTGGATGAAGCCATCCGCGATGTGCTCTACCTGCCCGCCGGGCAATTGATCGCTTATGAGCGGTCTATATCCAAGGGTTTAAACCCTGATGCGCCAAACAATCTCGATACGGTCGTAAGACTATAAGGAGGTAAGGAGGAGTAAATTGAGATCAACCATTATCAGGTCCCACCTAGAAACCAATCCGAAATCACCAATTTCTTAAGTGAGGAGAAACGAAATGAAACACAAAATTTTGACCTTGATCATCGTTCTGACCTTCGTGTTGACCGCCTGCGGCGCGAAAACTCCTACCGCGACGGAATCCGATAGTGGTATTGCCCCTGCCACTGCAATACCGGTTGATGCCGAGCCTGCGACCTTGCGCATGTGGGTGCACACCAATAATGCCTTCATTGCAGGATACGAACCCCTGATTGCGGCTTACAAAGCCGAGCATCCTAATGTGGACATCCAGCTTGAGAATTTTGATTATGAACTCTACCTGCAGACGCTGCAAACTGCCATGCCTGCGGGTGAGGAAGCCGATATCCTTCAGCTGTTCGGGACCTGGACGTCGCAATATTACGAGCGCCTGGCACCCGTACCGGCTGATGTGATGACCATTGATCAGGCTAAACAAATTTTCTACGCGGCACCAATCGGTGGCTATATTGTCAATGACGTCCTCTACGGCATGCCGCAGGAATTCAATATGGAATACGGTGGTGTGCTGGTCAATAAAACCAAGTTCGAAGCTGCCGGTCTCACCTACCCTCCGCAGTGGAAGACAATGGATGACGTACTGGCGGATGCACTCAAACTGGTTCAAAAAGATGATAGCGGCATGATGTCTACCGCGGGCTTCCATTTTACTGCTGCCGACCCAACCTGGGCTTCATTCCTAGCTGGCATCATGCAGCGCGGTGGGGAATACTGGAATGCCGATAAAACCGGATTCACCTTCAACACCCCTGAAGCACTTGCCCAGTTACAATGGGTGCTAGATGCGGTCAATTCTGGCGTGGTGGATCCGATCGTCTTTAACGATGAAACCAACTTCGTTATCGATGCCTTCTTCCAGGGCAAGGTTGGCATCGGCTACATCGGCGCCTGGGCAATCGCAGAAGGACAGACAAACTTCCCTGATTTCGCCGATGAATGGGATTATATCTACCTGCCGTCCATCCAGGGTGACCCGGTTTTCGTGGCTGATTCTGGTTGGGGTCTGACGGTCTCACCCAACAGCAAACACCAGGATATTGCCTGGGATTTCATTAAATTTGTTACCGCCGATCCCACCAATGCTGCCAAGTGGAACATCGCCAGTGGAACCATCCCGGCCATGCCAGCCGTGGCAGAATCGGCTGAGATCGCCGCAGCCATGCCCTGGGTGCCAAAGGCACTCAGTATCCTGCCTTTTGGCCAATACATGGGCAATATGCCTGACCGCGACCTGGTGATGTACGAGATTATCTACCCGCACATCCTGAATGCGATGCAAGGCGTGGAAACGGCCGATCAGGCGCTGGAAGCCATCGACACGGAAGCCAATTCAACTTTCAAGTAATTCCTCATAGGGGCTGTGCTAAAAGTAGATGCGCATGGATGGAATTCCGAAAATATCATGATTAATTACCCTAACGCTCTAACCGAAGGCGTACCATGTGGGCGTAGGGGAATTTTTTATGGTGTATGTAGTTCAAATCCCACCCCTACGCCGCTACGTTTAGAATATTTTCAATAATATTGTGAATTTTTAGACAGCCCCCCTAAAGGATCGTGAATAAAAATCGGGCTAACTAAAAAGACGGGCGCTGGGGTTGAATTATGAAATACTTCTAAAATCCCACTCCAGCGCCCCTACGACCGAAGGTGCAGCTTGTGGGTGTCGTGTGGAGTACCATTTTTTTTGGTGAATTGTGTTCAAACCACCCCAGCGCCCCTATGGATTGATTTTGATTATACTTGTAGGTAGTTTTAGGACAGCCCCTATGCCAATATCTGATCAGCCTTCATTCTACCTTTTAGGCGGTGATGTATGAACCTGGCTGCAACCAGAAAGAAGAAACCCAAAGGAGGCCTGGTCATTTCCAAGCGGCGCTGGGTGACCAGCGTAACCCTGCCGCTGTTATTGTATGAATCACTAGGCTTATTCGTGTTGGGATGGGCTTTCGTGTTGATATTCTTCGACTACAGCCCTGGGCGGGTCGGTGGAGCGATCCTGGGCCTGGGAGGCAGCAATCCGTTCATCGGGGTGGGTCATTTCATCGAGATGATCAAGGGAACCTCGGTGCAGGCAAACCTCTTCCGCACCAGCCTGAGGAACACGATCATCTTCGCCGTGGCTATTCTCCCGCTCAACCTGGCTATTACCTTGCCCCTGGCCTGGCTACTCGAATCGATTGGCACGCGTGTCAAAGCCCTTTACCGCACCATCTATTTCCTGCCAGTGCTAACTTCCTCGGTCGGCGTGGCATTAATATGGATGACGATGTACGATCCCCAGGCTGGCTGGATCAATGCCATTATCCGCGCCTTTCACGGGACGCCGGTTGCATGGCTCTCAGACCCGCGTGCCGGGGTTGCCAACGTCTCCGTAGCCATGTGGGCTGTGATCCTGGCCTACTTGTGGCAAGATTACGGCTATAACATGGTCATCTTCATCGCAGCCTTGCAGGGTATTCCAACGGAGCTAAGGGAAGCAGCATTAATTGATGGCGCCAACCCCTGGCAGGCATTCACAAAAATCAGCCTGCCGCTCATCCGCCCGACCATGCTGTTCGTGTGTGTGATGACCATGCTGTCATCATTCCAAATCTTTGACATTATCCAGGTGATGACGAATGGCGGCCCCAGCAACCAGACGCAGGTGCTGATGCTCGATATTTACAAAAGTGCCTTCCGTTATCAGAATATGGGCTGGGCGGCGGCTGAGTCGTTCATCCTGTTCCTGATCGTGATGGGTGTAACCATATTCCAGATGCGCGTCCTGCGCACGAATTGGGAGTATTAATATGGCTACATCCACAGTTCCAGCAAACAAAATCGGTACCCGCAAGCTGATCTTGAGCGAAAAATTTTTCGGACAGTTCCTGATGTACTTTGCCCTTACGCTTGGGCTGGTATTCACCTTGTTGCCGTTCATCATGATGATCCTGAGCTCATTTAAAACCAATCTGGAGAATTTACACGTTCCTCCCACCTTCTGGCCCGAAAACTTCACCCTGGAGAACTACCTGGCCATATTTAATGACCCCAAGCTCCCGCTGCTGCGCTTCTATTTCAACAGCACTTTTGTGGCCTTTTTCAATGTGACAACCACCCTGTTTACCAGCTCGCTGATTGGATACATGTTCGCCAAATTCGAGTTCCCCGGCAAGAGACTGCTCTTCGGATGGTTCCTGACCATGATGATGATCCCGACCCAGATCACGATGATCCCCAGCTACCTGATCCTGTCGAAATTACATCTGATCAACTCGCTGTGGGGGCTGGTCATTTTCAGCATGGTGGATGCCTTCGGTATCTTCATGATGCGCCAGTTCTGTGAGACACTTCCCAGCGAGCTGCTGGATGCCGGCCGCATCGATGGCGCATCGGAGTGGCAAATCTACTTTCGCATTGTGCTGCCACAGCTCAGCGCGCCGCTGGCCACCTTGGGTATCCTGGGTTTTATGGGCAGCTGGAACGCCTACCTGTGGCCGATGATCGTGCTCCAAAAGATCGAGGTCCGCACCCTGCCGATCATCCTGACCTGGTTCAACTCGACCCACACGGGTCAGGGGGCGCTAGTGATGGCTGCCACGGTGCTGATCATCATGCCGATCCTGATCGTATTCATGTTCTTCCAACGCTGGATCGTCCAGGGTTTCACCATGAGCGGTATGAAGGGCTAGTACCGTTCTGCGAACATTTATCGACATAAAAGGAGTATCTATGACAAAAATCACCTTCATCGGCGCAGGCAGCCTCGGTTTCACTGAAGACCTGGTGCGCGACATCCTGACCTTCCCTTTACTGCAGGATGCCACTCTGGCTCTGATGGATATTAATCCCGAGCGGCTGGAGTTCGCCAAGACCGCTGTAACCAGGATTGTTACCACAGGCAATTACCCGGCCAAAGTGATCGCCACACTCGATCGAGCTGAAGCCCTCAAGGATGCGGATGTGGTGCTCACTACCATTCTTGCGGGCAGCACAGAGGTATGGAGGCACGATATCGAGATCCCCAAGAAATATGGCGTGGATACCAATGTTGGAGACACGCGCGGCCCGAGCGGCATCTTCCGCTTCCTGCGCACCCTGCCGCCGATGATGGATATCATTCGGGATATGGAAAAATACTGCCCCGGGGCAGTTCTGCTCAACTATACCAACCCGATGGCCATGCTGTGTGCCGCTCTGCAGCGCCAGACCGAGATCCGTGTCACCGGGCTGTGTCACTCGGTGCAAGGGACGGCGATGATGCTGGCTGAATGGATTGGAGCTCCGTACGAAGAAGTTACCTACACCTGCGCTGGGATCAACCACCAAGCCTGGTATCTCGACTACCGTTGGAATGGTGCAGATGCTTACCCGCTGATCCATAAAGCAGTCACCGAACGCCCCGAAATCTATAACGAGGAGATCGTCCGAAATGAGATGTACCTGGCACTGGGTTATTATGTAACCGAGTCGAGCGGGCACAACTCGGAGTATAACTGGTGGTTCCGTAAGCGCCCTGACCTGATCGAGAAATATTGTATGCACGGCACCGGCTGGAACCCTGGCGAGTACGCCTACATCCTCAAGGAATACCAGAATAATGAAGCCACCTGGAAAGACCAGGTCAAGGTCCGCCTGTCGGATCCATTGACGCCTGAGTGCCTGCAGCGCGGGCAGGAATATGCGGCTTTTATTATTAACGCCTTGAAGGGGGGCGAGATGTTCAAGTTTAATGGCAATGTGCCCAATACCGACCTGGTGACTAACTTGCCGCGGGGTGCCTGCGTGGAGGTGCCAGTGGTTGTCGACCGGGCCGGCTTTCACCCCATACACGTGGGTGCGCTGCCACCCGAGTGCGCACTGTTGACCCAGCTGAGCTCGGGGATTGAGGAACTTGCCATTCAAGGCGCCCTGACCGGCGACCCAATCGCCATCTACCGCGCCATTGCTCACGACCCACTGACTGCAGCGGTACTTTCGCTTGCCGAGATCCGGCAGATGGTTAACGACCTATTTGCCCAGCACAAGGATTATTTGCCAGAGTTCAAGCAGACCAAGGTATAAGATGGTCAAACGTGTGCCCCTGCTGATACTACTGGTGGCGCTGTTGTGCTCCAGCTGTGCGAGCAGGCAAAAAGGTCCCGACTGGCAGGCAGTGGATGATTTCCTGTACCAGCTCCAGCGGGCTGACCCGGATCGGATTGGTGAGACTGCCTTTGACTTAGCCGTGGTCACGCTAGCCACCGCAGGCAGCTCAGCGGAGGTTATCCCAGCCCTCAAAAACAGCCCTGGCGGACCCAAAATCATCCTGTGCTACATGAGCATCGGCCAATCGGAAACCTACCGCTGGTATTGGAACCCGGACTGGGAAATAAACCCGCCTTCCTGGCTTGACGTGCCCGACGAAATCTGGGCGGGTGACCACTGGGTTCACTACTGGGACCCAGGCTGGCAGCAGATCATCTATGGGACACCCGACTCATACCTGGACCAAATCCTGACGCTCGGCTTCGACGGGGTTTACCTCGACCGGGTGGATGCTTACTGGTATTACCAGGACCAGGGTCGGACAACCGCAGCCCAGGAGATGGTAGACTTCATCCTGGACTTCACCGAATATGCGCGCAAGAAACATCCTGGTTTTGGAGTCTTCCCGCAGAACGCGGAGGAGCTGGGTTTGCAATTCCCGGAATATTTGGCCGCCATGACCGGGGTCGGGGTTGAGGATTTATACTACGGCTACCCGCGCGACCACGAGCCCAGCCCTGCAGATTGGACTACCGAACGCGAGGTGCTCCTTGACCAGTGGGTGGCAGCGGGCAAGCTCGTCTTGACCATCGATTACACCGCCCGCCCCGCACAGATATCAGATGCCTATTTCCGATCGAATTCGCACGGCTATGTGCCCTATGTAACCGACCGCTCACTGGGCCGCCTGCGCATTAATCCCGGTTTCGAACCCGATAAAGATCCCAGTGAGTGGGTCTACATCACCCCAACCCCATAGCCGCAGGAGCCTTTACCCATGCTCAAAACTCCTTATCCTATTCCCCCTGCAGACTGGTGGCACCCCACCCCCGGGCTGACCTGGCAGTGGCAGATTGGGGACAACAATATTGATACCAGCATTGCAGCCGATGTTTTCGATATTGACTTGTATGTGGAGCAGGCGATCATCGATGAGCTGCATGCCAGGGGTCGAAAAGTGATTGGCTATATCAGCGCAGGTTCATGGGAAAATTGGCGACCGGATGCGGACCAATTCCCTGCCGAGGTTCTCGGTAAGGATTATGAAGGCTGGCCGGGTGAACGCTGGCTGGATATTCGCCGCCTGGATCTGCTCGCGCCGATTATGCAGGGGCGCCTGGACTTGTGTGCGCAAAAAGGTTTCGATGCGGTCGAGCCGGACAACATGGAGATTTACAACAACGCCACCGGGTTTCCATTAACTTATTCTGACCAGTTTGGGTATGCACGTTGGCTGTCAGAGCAGGCCCACGGCCGAGGTATGGCGATTGGGATGAAAAATGCTGCCGACATGGTGGCAGACGCCCTAGAATTATTCGATTTTGCCATCCTGGAAGATTATTACTATTATGGCTGGTGCGATCAGATGCTGCCCTTTATCGTACAGGGAAAACCGGTCTTCGCGGCTGAATATACAGACATGCAGGTGGATTTTGAAGCCGCCTGTGTTTACGGACGAGCCCACCAATTCAGCTTTATCCTAAAAAACCGTGGACTGGATGTATTCAGGAAAACATGCCCATGAAGTTTGGCTCAGGTTCTAACGAAAGTTCGGAGATCACCTCAGAAATGAGGATCATCAAGGATACTTTCCGACCAATACAATCAAAGAGCAGATTGCCACGAGACCGGAAGACCACCGGTCTCTCGCAATGACCGGTATTTATAATATTTGTCCGATGTTTTATCCGAAGGTCAGGTTGGGAGGTTGGATTGATCAAACTCACGCCGGGTAAATTCCGTGGTATTCAAAAAATAGCCTCATCCAACGGCACGATCACGGCGCTCGCACTGGATCATCGGCAAAATCTACGCCGGTCGCTTAATCCGAAAGACCCCTCACATGTCAGTGATGCAGATCTGACGCGCTTCAAGCTGGAGGTCACCGCGGTACTGGCTGACCAGGCGACGGCGGTCTTGCTTGACCCGGAGTATTCAGCACTACAGGCACTGGCAGCTGGATTAATCCCGAAGGAGGTGGGGTGGGTGGTGGCGCTTGAATCGACCGGTTATACGGGTGACCCCAACGCACGAGGTGCACAAATCCTGCCTGGCTGGAGTGTTGAAAAAGCGAAACGAATGGGCGCCGATGCGGTCAAGCTGCTGGTGTATTACCATCCGGCATCAGCCAGTGCGGCTGAGGTGGAGGATTTCACCCGCCAGGTGGCAGATGAATGCCGGCAGTTTGATCTTGCGCTGATGCTCGAGCCATTATCGTATTCGCTCGATCCACAATACCAAAAACTGCCTGCAGAAGAAAAACATTATGTGGTCGTGGAGACGGCTCGCCGGCTGACTAGGCTTGGTGCAGACATATTGAAGACTGAATTCCCGCTGGATGTACTGGTTAAACCCGACGAGGCTGAGTGGGTGGCTGCGTGTGCAGAGATCAGCTCAGCTTCGGCTATTCCCTGGATATTATTATCCGCGGCGGTAGATTTTGACACCTATCTGCGCCAGGTGAAGGCAGCCTGCCAGGCGGGGGCTTCAGGCATTGCGGTGGGACGCGCCGTTTGGCAGGAGGCGGTGGAGATGGAGGGCAGTGCGGTAGATGAATTCCTGCGTTCCACCGGCCGAGAACGGCTTAAACGCCTGACGGTGGTGTGCACTGAACTTGGGCGACCATTTAGCGATTATTATCAGGTAGACATACCTAAAGACTGGTATAAATCGTATTAAAAGTGAGCTTTATATGGATAAACGATTTGATATCCTGGTAGCGGGTGAGATCAATCCGGATTTGATCCTTACGGGCGATGTAACCCCTGAATTTGGTCAGAAAGAAAAAATAGTTGCTAGTGCCAGCCTGACTATTGGATCATCCTCGGTGATTTTTGCCTGTGGGGCAGCGCGCCTGGGATTAAGGGTAGGTTTCACGGGTGTATGCGGGGCGGACCTGTTCGGTCATTTTATGCTGGATGAGATGACCCGTAGCGGAATCGATATTTCTTCAGTCAAAGTGGATTCCACCCAGCCAACCGGATTGAGTGTTATCCTCAACCGCCGCAGCGATCGATCTATCCTGACTTACCCAGGTACGATCGGGGCATTGAGTGCAGATGAGGTTACCGATGATATGCTTAGCAAGTCACAGCACTTGCATATCGCGAGTTATTTTCTACAAACCTCGCTACAGCCCGGCTTAGCTGACCTATTCAAGCGAGGGCGGGATCTCGGGCTCAGCACATCGCTGGACCCGAACTGGGACCCAAGCAGTAGATGGACTAATTTTGATACGCTTTTACCCCTGGTGGACGTCTTCTTGCCCAATGAGAACGAGGCCTTAGCGCTCAGTGCTGAGGCAACGGTTATCCAAGCGCTGAATACCTTGAGTCGTCAGGCTGGCACGATCGCCATAAAACGCGGCAGCCTGGGGGCAATGGCATGCCGGGGAGGTCAGACTGCTTCAGCTGAAACACTCCAAGTGCAAGTGGTGGATAGCATTGGGGCAGGTGATTCGTTTGATGCCGGGTTTTTGTACGGTTGGCTGAAAGGCTGGAATTTGGAAAAAAGCTTACAGCTGGGGGTGGTATGCGGGTCACTCTCCACCCAAGCAGCTGGAGGTACCGCAGCCCAACCCAACCTGGCTGAAGCCATGGCATATCTTGGATAGGGGAGGAGCCAGGTGTTCTTCGATGATTTGGTCGCCAGCCAAAAACTGGGTGTAGCGGTAGGAATCCCATCGATATGCTCGGCGCATCCCTGGGTGCTACGGGCAGCATTGCGTGGTGAACGTGCAGTACTGATTGAGTCCACCTGCAACCAGGTGAATCAGTATGGCGGCTACACCGGGCAAACCCCAATAGATTTCGTTGCGTATGTACATGGCATCGCCGTAGAAAACGGTTTCCCAATCGAGAAAGTTATCCTGGGTGGTGATCACCTGGGACCTTCGGTATGGGCAGCTGAAAACGCCAACAGTGCCATGGCCAAGGCGGAGGAGCTGGTGCGAGGGTATATTGCCGCTGGTTACCAGAAAATCCACCTGGATGCGAGCATGCATTTGGGGGATGATGATCCATCTCAAGCGCTGGAGGTAGAAATTGTTGCCCAGCGCGCGGCCCGTCTGGCGCAGGTCGCTGAGGAGGAGTGGGCGGGCACCCAGTATCCAGCCCCGCGTTATGTGATCGGCACTGAAGTGCCTGTTCCCGGTGGAGCCAAACAGCATGAAGACAGGGTGCGAGTCAGCTCGGTGTCGAACGCCAGACAAACGATCGAGGCCACTCGATTGGCATTCATGCGGGTAGGTCTTGAAGCCGCCTGGGAGCGTGTGATGGCGATCGTAGTCCAGCCTGGGGTGGAATTCGGGGATGATTTTGTGCTGGAATACCGTCCACAAGAAACCCGTGCGCTGGTGCATTTTATCGAATCTCAGCCAGGGTTGGTGTTTGAGGCGCATTCAACCGATTACCAGTCGCGCGACAGCTTGCGCAACCTGGTGCGCGACCATTTTGCCATTCTCAAAGTCGGTCCCCGGCTGACCTATGCATTTCGCCAGGCAGTATTTGCATTAGCCGAGCTGGAGGAAGAGCTGTTTCCAGTCGATAGGCGCTCAAACCTATTGGAGGTTGTCGAGGGGGTGATGTTGCGCCTGCCGCAGGATTGGCAGAAATATTATTCCGGATCCATGGCTGAACAAGCCTACAAACGGAAATACAGCCTGAGTGATCGCATACGCTATTATTGGCCTCACCCAGAAATCCAGGCAGCCTTGCAAATCTTATTACACAACCTGGGGGAAAAACCCCTGCCACACAAGCTGGTCAATCAATGCGAACCAAAGATGAGATTGAGGGAGGCAGACTACCTCGATGCACGGGCTTTCATTATGGCTTGCATCAACGGGGTATTGCAAGATTACATAACAGCTTGCGGATAGCCTTTAGCTGGGGCAATTGGGGGTTGGTGCCCCATTCAGAGGGGAAATCTACGATCGACTGCACCTTGCCGGGTGTCGATAACTGGGTGAGGCGAACGGCGATACCCGGGATTTGATCCAAAACATAAAGTACGATAAGCATTGTGTTCATATACCTACATCACAGATATGGGAGCTAATAGATATCAAGCAGCTAAGATTTTAGTCATTTGAATGAGCAGCTGATCGATCGCGTGCGTGTAGGAACCGAAGTCGCGTTCAAATGAAAATCGTAAAACAGGCGATGATATTTCGTATTCAAACCATTGGTCAATTAATCGCTCGAAATCTGTCAATTCATGCATGCCAAACAAATGATTATCGGTCATCCTGCCGCGTAACGATCGCCTATGAAGTAATGTGGGAATATCGACAATGACCCTGATGATTAAATCTGGGGGAGGTAAAAATTCGCGGGTCAAATGATAAAAGCGTTCACAAACATTGAATTCATCCTGATTTAGATAACCTCTGTTTAATATATGATTGGTGAAAACATGAAAATCCTGGTCCAACCCCCCATCAAACACCGCAATTTCATCAGTATGCCTGGCACTAGCCTCTTGTGCGCATCGAAAAAGGAAGAAATCAATTTGGTTCGCTAAGGCCCACCTTGACTGGTCCTTGCCATAAATCCTATGAAATGGACGTTCTTCAGGTCTTTCGCTATAGATCCTATATAATCCTTTTTCACTTATCAGCCTGGCTAATGTTGATTTACCCGCACCGAGATTCCCAACTACAGATATTATTTTCCCCATATCAATTTGCCATTGCAACGGTTATGATGGATCCGATTGAGCCTTTTACGGCACTAATGACTTTTAAACCAGGTCCATAAGATTCAATCTCGCCTGGATCGGTAATGCCGGAAAGGATAGAAACATCCAAACCCCAGGCTTTCGATTCCAGGTTAATCATCTTTTTCCATAATCCATGCGTGTATTTTTCAGGAGCCATATCGAGGACAAGCTGTGAGTGATTAAACCTGCGTGATATGCCTTGTAAAAGTCTGATCACATCTTGCTCAGGCAAGTACATAAATAAGCCCTCCGCAAGGAGAAGGAAATTACTGTTTCCACTTGAGGTTACCTTATCAATCCAGGCAGGGTCTAAAACTGAGGAGGCGATGAGCTCATAGCCGAGATGATCCTTTAGTATCTCGCGCTTCAATTCGATTATTTCCGGTAGATCAAGTTCTATATATTTACATTTTTCATTTTCAATGCGCCAGAACCTGGTATCAAAACCGCATGCCAGGTTGATCACCGTACATCCTGGATGGGTTGAAATAAAAAGGTCAGTAATACTGTCAAAACTTATCACTGTCTGAATGCGCGCCCTGGCATCTCTGGCTTGCAGACCAGCATACATTTTTTTCCACTTAACAATGAGCTTTTTTTCTTCTGCGGAGGCTACAGCTATGAGCCTTTCTAAACACAGAACAGCCATTGGGTCGTAAAAAATGGGGTTTTTCTTCTGTGAGGCAACCACGCGACAGACTAAAATTAGAATTGCGGTTTGTGAAACCTTGGATAGGTTCATCGTCAATCGCCTATTCCATCAGTTAAGGGCACTGGAGCATAATTGGAGATCAGCTAATATATATTATACAGGCTGACGCTCTTTTCATCTCACTCTCCTTCTTTACTCAAGAAGAAAAATCGGCCACATTGTTGAATATGTAATATAAAAAGTGGGGCTGTCTCAAAAGTAGATGCGCGACAAGCCCGGTCAAAAGCTGACCGGACTTGTTATGCTGTTACGTTTAGTGACTGCCTGCAGATGAATGTCGTCGGATGGTCCATCCTCTTCTGCTGCAGGTTAGATCAGGCAGCTAATAGCCGGTTGCGCTTAAAGATCCGACTGCCCAACCAAATGGACAATCCAGTCAACAGCCATATCACCAACCCCAACAAAATCGCCACGATGACATTGAAGTACATCACGCCGGCCACTTGCAGATAGAACAGTGCCACGATCGGCAGCACCACCAGACCACCCAGCTGGTTGGCATCCTGGAAGCCTTGTGCGCGGGATGATGCCAGCACCATTGCACCCACTCCCAGCCCTGCGATTGCCGGTACCACCCAAAGGATCAACACCAGCCACATGGCGTTTGGGAAGAAGATACGGTGTAGCTGAGACCAGGCAGCCGCATTGGCCATCACGGTGTACAGTGCAAATCCAATCCAAGCAACTGCAATGGCTGCCAGCCAGCCGGAGAGCAGCTTGGCAACAAACAGCTCCCGGTTGGTGGTCGGCGTGTAGAGCAGCGCTTCCAGTGTCTTGCGCTCTTTTTCGCCGGCAAAACTATCAGCGGCGATCACTGAGGCAACCAGGATCGGGAGCATCAGGAACATGGGTGCCAGCATATACTTGAGGGCATATACGGTCATGGCCTGAGTGAGACTCAACCCTGAAAAATCTTGTTGTAAACCACCTGGCAGGCGGGTGAGCAGTTTCTGGATATCGTTGAGAGAATCTCCTGCCATATTCTCAACCAGCGGTAATAACCTGGTCAGCCAGGGTAACAAGACGAAGAATACCACGGTAAGGACGATGATCGGCACCAGCACGCCTTTATTCTGGCAGGCCACCTTCAAGTCTTTGCGAACAATGGCAAAAATAGCGCGGTAGTTCATTACACACCTTCCTTTTCTTCATGCAATGTAAAGTACACTTGTTCCAGGTTGGCTTCCTGGGGGGCCATGCGGTAAACCCGCACGTGGTTCTGCACCAGAGCAGCCAGCACGACCGGGATAAGATTCGTGCTTGTTGATGGTCACTATCAGGGCGCCGTTGGGTTTAGCCGGTTCACCCAGCACAAGCTGAGGCAAGCTGCTAAATACACCCAGGGCGATCGGGATTTGTTCTTCGGCCACTTCAATTTCAACGTCCAGACGGCGGACGTATTGGCGGGTGAGCTCGGCAGGCGTGCCCAAAGCCACCAGGTGCCCGTGTTCCAAGATGGCTACCCGGTCACACAGACGCTGAGCATCGACCAAGTTATGGGTGCACATGAAAACTGTGCAACCTTCCCGGCGAGCCATGCGTTCGATCAATTGATTCACATGATGGGCGGATACGGGGTCCAGCCCGGAGGTGGCTTCGTCGAGGAAGAGCAGCTTCGGCTTGTGTAGCAAAGCACGCGCCAGCGCCAGGCGCTGCTTCATCCCTTTGCTATAGCCGCCGACTTTCTCCCGGGCGCGATCCGCTAAATCAAATTCGGTCAGCAAATCCTGGAGGCGGCGTCTTGACATTCGTCCTGGGCACACCAAACAGGTCAGCATAGATGCTGAGAATATCCCAGGCGGTCAGGCGATCATCCAGGGAAGGGGTCTCGGTCAGCACTCCAGTGCGGGCACGAAGTGCAGGTCCATCCACCTGCGGGTTAAGACCGAGTACACGCATGCTGCCCGAGGTGGGTTCGATCACACCGTTGAGCAAGCGCACCGTGGTGGTCTTGCCAGCGCCGTTGTGACCCAGAAAGCCGAAGATTTCTCCCGCATGCACTTCGAGCGACAGTTGATCTACTGCAACGGTTTCCTTGAATTGGCGGGTAAGCTGGTTGATTGAGATTACGTTTATGTTCATAATGTCACCTCTCTATAGGAATTATTCTAGAATTCTTCACGCTGGAAGCGCAGGATTGCGATACCAGTGAATATCAGGCAAAATAATGCTGTACCGATGATGGGTAGAGCCAATTTCGGCGATTGTCCAAAAATGAGGGAAAGACCCACTGGCACTTCTTCGATGACCGGTATGAAGAAGGTCCATGGAGTGATTTCTTTGATGACGGGCAATGCCCGCAGCATGGACGGACCAAGAAGCGCTACAGCCAGGCTGATCCCCAGCACTGGCCCTCGGCTGGAAAATAATGAGCCTAGCATGTAAGCCAGAGTAAGGTAGAAAAACAGGCTAAGCACGATCAGACCCATCATGCCTAAGAATCCAGCGATTGGCCATGGAGAACCAATCCTGAGCGAGAGCTGGATGTATGCAACCAAGCCTTGAATTACCACGGCGATGATCAGAATCCCAAGTGTGCTGGCAGCCAACTTGGATAAGATAAATGCCAATCTCGATACTGGTTTGGATAACACCCATGCCGCGGTGCCGGCTTGACGCTCGCCAATGATGGAGTCTTGCCCGGCGATAATGGCTCCCACGGGGAGTGCAAGCGCATAATAAGCAAGGAAATTCATTAAGGCTCCGGCGAGTAGATTCTCCTGTATGGCACCCATGGTATTTATCGTTCCAAGAGAAGCAAACTCTTTTAAAACTTTTTCAGCCGGTATTGACCAAATCATAGCGGCCAGCATTCCGTTTACGAATAACAGCCAAAATACAGTCTGGATGATCCACTTTTTGGTATGCCACCACTTGGCATTGTTAGCATGGAACAGATTGGCAAAGCCCATCCACCAACCCCGCCCATTAATCATTCTCAATTCAGTTGTGTTTTCCATTTTGAGCTCCTTCGGTTAATGTCAAAAAGATATCTTCCAGATCAATTTTCTTGTGACCAAATTCCAAGACGGTGACTTCGCCACCTGACAATACCAGCGGTAGTAATTGGGCTAGGGCGATGGTTTCATCGGTAACAGTGACCTGCCAGCTGATGTGACTATTTACAGGCTTGGTTTGAATGGCAGCTACCCAGGGGAGGCTGGATAGACGTTGACGCACTTTTTCCGTCTCACCTGTGAGCGCCAGGGTGAAAACCGGTTGGCTGTTGGAATTAAGCAGCTCTTCAATCGGTGCTTGAGAGATTAATTTCCCATGGTCCAGGATAGCCACGGCATCGCTGACCCGCTGGACATCAGATAGGATGTGGGTAGAATAAAAGATGGTGGTATGCTTGCGCAGTCTCTCCATGACTTCCAAAACATCATGCCGCCCCTGGGGGTCAAGCGAAGCAGCCGGCTCGTCCAGGATCAACAGGTCGGGATAGTTAACCTGGGCCTGAGCGATTCCCAGGCGCTGCCGTTCACCGCCTGAAAAGCCCTTGATCGGACGGTCAGCTTTATCTTCCAGCCCGACCAGCTGCAGAGTATCCTGGATACGATTCTCGATGGCTGCTTTTGGATCTGCATAATAGAAGAAGTGGGCGGTGAAGCGGAGAGTCTCACGGGCAGTCATATGCTCATAGTAGCGTGGATCCTGTGCCAGATAACCAATCCGTTTGCGAATGGAAATGCTGTCGCGTTGGATGTCGTACCCGAAGATCTTCCCAGAACCACCCGTTGGCCGCGAAAGACCAAGCAGCAATTTGATGGTGGTAGTCTTGCCTGCCCCGTTCGGTCCCAGGAAACCGAAGATCGAGTGCTGCGGCACTGCCAGGTTGAGTCCATTTAAGGCTTGCACACCTTTATAGGTTTTGCTCAAGTTGTTGGTTTCAATTACCAGGGAATTGGATGAGTTCATTTTGTTTTTTGCTCCTTTCTCTAGCGTTGCTGAGTTTTCGTCTGAAAATACGGCGATCTTAGTAGATTGTCCTGTTCCGCAATCAGGCTGAATTGGTCGAAAGCAATCCAGTCCGAACGATCCTTGATCTTATCTGCTGCCAGCTGGATACCATCTATCTTTTGAGCGCATTCAAATTCGATCAACAGAACCTGCGTTTTTTTGGACCAGTAGTTGTACTGCTCCTCAATCAATTGCAGCTTGGGCTGCATTTCTTTCAAAGTACGGGATAGATCATCATCCAGAGCATTCACCGCAGGTAAAGCACATACCACGCTGGCACTCACGCGCAAGGTGTGATCGCCATTATTGCGCAGGAAATACAGGCTATCGCCGGGTCTGACACTCTGGGCGGAAAGTTGGGCAGGATTGAATTCTCTCAAAATCATGCTTTTAACCCCGCTCAGGATTTTCTCCAGCTCGCCTGCATAAGGGTCAAGAAAAACAAGATAGTTCATTCGTCTAATTCCTCGTCATTGAAGATCAGTCTGTATTCACTATATAAGAAAAACTCCCCAGGCGCATCCGTCGCCTGGAGAGTTGTGTGGCATCCTTTGGATTATATTTTTTCTTATACCAAAGTAGGATACTCCTTAGCGGACTTAAAACTCTTTGTTCTGAAAGCGCCACAGTGCCACCAGGGTGAACACGACGCTTAAGACGGCGGCAGAGATCACTTGCGAGACATCCGCTACCGGCAAGGGCTGCCCTAGCGCTACCAACAGGGAAATTTTGTCCATACTCATCGGCAAGATATAGCCAACCTGCGGGAGACTCGCGGCGGCGAACATTCCCCCGATCATGACTCCGAAGGCGATTGCCAACACCGGCCCGCGCGATTCAAACAGGACACCAAGCATGATCACCAGGCTCAAGTAGAAGATGAGCGCCAGCATAACCACCCCTGCTCCGGCCAGGAAAGGCAGCAAGGGCACCAGCTGGTGGGTCGTCAAGTAAGTCTGGACCAGAGTGATCAGCCCGGGCAAAACTACGATAAAGGCCAGCGCGCCAATGATGTCTGACAGCAGCTTGGTCAGGATGAAAGCCCGGCGGGCAGCTGGCTTGGAGAGAATCCAGGCTGCCGTTCCCGACTGCTTTTCCTGGATGATCTCGTCCTGGGCCATGATGATCATACCGATGGTGCCAGCTATTACCGAAATTTGGAAATAATACAGGATGTCTGGGATTTCCGGAGGAAGCTGTTTCAGCGCCCGAAATAACCCTGGCACCCCATTAATGAGGGCTGGCCAGATCAAAATCCGTCCCCACCAGCGGCGGGTGCGAAACCATTCGCCCAGCTCTTTGGCGAACATATTGTTAAATCCACCCAGCCAACCACTGCCCCTGGCGGGCAGTAAACCCTGGCGAGCTGCCAGGCGGAGATCACGGGTAACTTGAGGCTGTGTTTGTACGGTCATTTTGAATTCTCCTTTCCAATCATTTCCAGAAATACGTCTTCCAGGTTATATGTCTTACGCCCAAAGTGCTTTACCTTCAGGTTGCGGTCTTCCAGGACCAACCGCAAGAGCAGGTCTTCAGCCGCGGCGTCATCGGTTACACTGACCTGCCAGTCAATCTGGCCATCTTGGGCTGCCATACTCAGGTGTTGCACCCAGGGCTGGCCAGTCACGCGGCTTTGGGCCTCAGTGATGGCCGATTCCAGCCCGCTCTTCAGGGTAATGGTATACATCACAGAGCCACCATCGCCTTCTAGAAGCTGGTTAATGGGAGCTTCGGCGATCAGCATGCCTCGGTTCAGGATGGCAACCGTATCGCTTACCCGCTGCACGTCTTCGAGAATATGCGTAGAATAAAAAATAGTGGTGTACTTGCGGAGTCTTTCCATGACCTCCAAGACATCGTGGCGACCCATCGGGTCAAGGGCAGCCGCTGGCTCGTCCAGAATCAGCAGGTCAGGGTAGTTGACCTGGGCCTGGGCAATGCCTAGACGTTGGCGCTCGCCACCCGAGAAGCCGCGTACCGGCCGGTCAGCCTTGTCTTCCAGACCGACCAACTCGATCACTTCCTGCACACGTGCTTCGAGCAGGTCTTTTGGCCCGCGATAGAAGAAGCGCGCGGTATAGTCAATGATCTGGCGAGCGGTCATGTGCTCGTAGTAGCGTGGGTCTTGGGCAAGGTAGCCGATTCGCTTGCGGATCGCTACGCTGTCGCGCTGCACATCATGCCCAAAGACGGAAGCCTGGCCCTGACTGGGTTTAATCAGTCCGAGCAATAGCTTGATGGTGGTGCTCTTGCCCGCGCCGTTGGGTCCAAGGAAGCCGAAGATTGAATTCTGCTTCACCGTCAGGTTGAGGTCCTTCAGGGCTTGCGCATCTTTGTAGATCTTGCTCAGGTTGTGAGTTTCAATTACAAGTGAATTGGGAAAGTCCATTTTTCTAACTCCTTTCTGGATAAGAAACCTAATCTATTTCTACTATAAAAGAAAAGCTCCTCGGGCACATCCATCCACAGAGGAGTTTTTTATTCTGCTTTGGTTTGAAGTTATTTCTTATACTTAAGATGTTCTAGCTTATACCAAAGTAGGATATACGATGCCTTTATACCCTTACCTGCCTGCCCCGCCAGAATGCGGAGAGCAACAGCAACCCGGCCGCGGCCAGCAGATAGAACTGCGGTGAACCACTGGTGAAATCCATCCCAGGGATCTTCTGCATTGGACCGGAGTACCACCAAATCACATAGACCACCTCGAAGAGCCGGTTGCCAGACGAGAAGACACCCAAAGCCAACGCCAGGGTGGGGATGAAGACGACCGCACCTACCCACCCGCTTAGTGCAATCAGGTCGCGGTTGATGAGGGATACTACCGCTCCGGCAATTACCAATAAAGCCGTCGATATGATACCAGCCAGCCAGGCAGCCGGAAGCTGGCGAAGCACGGGGCGGGAAGATGAGAAGACCATCTGGTAAGTATTATTCATCCGTTCACGGCTTCCCATCTGAGCCAGGACCGGCAGCAACCACAACCAGGCGATAGGCAACACATATTCCTTCACGGTCGAGTATGGGCTGACAAGAAATGCAACATTCAACCCGATCGTGATGAGCCACCACCACCAGCGTCGTCCTTTTAGAAGCATGCGCAGCTCGGCGAATAGCACCCCCAGGAATGGGGACACCTGGGCTAGTTTTGAGATAAACGGAGAAAGATCAACACGCTGTGCCAGCCTGGAGGGAAGTGAAGCAAAGCCTTTCAATGGAGTGCGAAAACCATCCTTACGCGGTGTGAGGGCTTCATCTTCTTCTCCTAGGGCAATCTTTCGCTTAGACTGCCTATGTCCTTCCCGAGAGGGATCGAAGCGGGCAAACCAGAGTGCGGATAGCAGGATCAATCCCAGGCTAATGACTGCCCACAACCACTGGCTAGCCACAATGCCCGGAGTCCAGGCAAGCCCCGGCCAGCTGAAGAGCTTAACTTGTTCAGAAGAGAACATCCCTACGCCAATCCCATTAATCGTGGCGTTGGGATAAGCCAGCAGGGCGCTTTCATGCAAGGAGGCATAAAAAACATTAATTCCCAATGGGTCGTTGATGAAGAGTTGAGCGTTTAATAGCGACATCGAGGCCATAGCGATGACCATCCAAAGGAAAAAGTAGACGATGTTGCCCACCGCGCCGCGCAGCCAAGGCACAGTCTCGAAAAATACCGCCAATGCGGCGGTAAATGCCATGGCGGGAAAGGCGACGGCGAGAAATGGCATCAAAAGAGGTCCCAGTGCAAGTGCGGCTTCACTCTTTAGCAGCACCATGATCAGTGCAGATATCGCCAGGATCAGCTCCATCACTGACAGCACAACGAAGTTGCTGATCCATTTCCCAACGAGGTAAGTCGCCCGGCTAACCGGAGTAGTGGCGATGATCTGCCCTACACCGGTGTGGATATCGCGCTTAATGCAATCAGATACCAGGTAAAAGCCGACCAACATCAGGAAGGTGTTGGTCACCAGCACAGTCATCACACCGATCCAGGCCGAGTTCGGTTCCCCCTGATACGCAGGCGCGTAGAGATTTGGATCGGCGGTCCTGAGCTGAAAAATCATAGAGCCATTAATCACCAGCATGCCAACGCCGATAACAGCCACCAGGGTGATTAAAAAGCTGAAACGGCGGGCACGTTCAAAAAAATCAGCCAAGGCAACATGGTAAATAAGACGCAGGGTTTTCATGATGACACCTCCTGGTGCTGCGACACCGTGGAAAGATACACATCCTCCAGGTTGGGGGTTACTTGCTTAGCATCTGGGCATGGTGTTGCATTGGAGACCGCCCGCACCTCGATCCCTTCCATGCGCCGTTGTGTGCCGCTGACCAAGAACTGCTTCTTGATGTCAACCAGCTCCTGGCTGCTGACCATCCACTCCCACACGCAGCCTTCCATCTGCTTGAGTAACTGCTCGGGGCTGGCGCGGACCTTCAAATGCCCCTTGTGGATGATGGCGATGTCGGTAGCAGTCGATTCCACGTCCGAGACGATGTGCGTGGACAGAATGACAATCCGCTCGCCCGATAGGTCCGAGAGCAGGTTGCGGAAGCGTACCCGCTCCTCGGGGTCCAGCCCCACGGTCGGCTCGTCCACGATCAGCAGCTGAGGATCATTGAGCAGCGCCTGGGCGATGCCCACGCGCTGGCGCATCCCACCGGAATAACCACCCAGTGGCCTGTGGGCGGCCTCGCGCAGGTTGACCAGATCCAGTAGGTCGGATATTTTCTGACGGGCTTTTTCACCGCTCATGCCCTTGATGGCCGCCATGTATTCGAGGAACTCCTGAGCTGAGAGGTTGGGATAGACGCCGAAGTCCTGTGGCAAATAACCCAGCACCGAGCGCAGCGCCTCCGGATCTTTGACCACATCCCGGCCATTCCACAGGATGGTCCCCTCAGTGGGGGTGGTGATGGTTGCCAGCATGCGCATCAGGGTGGACTTACCCGCCCCGTTGGGGCCTAACAGGCCGAGGATACCCGGGGTCAACTTCAGGTTGAAATCCACCAGGGCCTGCACCCCTTTGTAAGCCTTGCTCAGATTTTTTGTTTCAATTACCAAAGAACTATTCGGTTCCATTTTTATGGCTCCTTTCCCAATCATTCTTGGATTTTGGTTGAAGATTTGATTTCTGCATGATACTTACTGATCCGTAATTGAACTAAACCCCTCAAAAGCGATCCAATCCGATCGGTCCATAACCTTATTGGGCGTAATGTGAATCACGGCTATTTTTTGGGCACAATTAAATTCGACAAACAGGACCTGCTCTTTAATTGACCAGTAGTTATACTGGTCTTCGGTTAATTGGAGTTTGGGTTGCAGTTCTTTCAAGGTAGGAGATAGATCGTCGTTCAACTTATTGTTAATGACCAGAAGGCGAACGACGTTCGCTTTTACACGCAAGCCGCATTCACCTTTAGCTCTCAAGAAATACAGACTATCGCCTGGGCTCAGCGGGTACGCAGTTGAATGTTCAGGATCAAAGTCTTTTACCAGCATGCATTTAACGCCGCTAAGGATTTTCTCCAGCTCGCCTGCTTGTGGGTCAAGGTAAACAAGATGATTCATTGATTATTCCTTATAGTTGCGAGGTAATCTATGTACACTATAAAAGAAAAACTCCCCGGGCACATCCATCGGCCGGGGAGTTGTACGTTATCCTTTGGGTTGTATTTTTTCTTATACTTAAGTAGGATGCTCCTGATATCAGGAATAGCTATTGTATCTCCTGGCGCTCAAATATGGCCACCGACCCGATCAAGAAGATCAAGATCAAAACCAGGGAACCAACCAAGGCCCCAGGATTGGCCACAGCTTTATCTGCGCCCTGTAGAAGTGTACCTGCCCAGCCCATCAATCCATTCGGTGTCCACTTACCATAAACTGGGATATTACTGGTCAGGCCAATCAGTACTGAAAGTCCCAATCCCACTCCAGCAGCTGTCGCTACAGTTCGCCCAAGGACGGTCGCCAAGGTCACCACACCTGTGTAGGTTAATAACCACAACAATAAGAGCAGGTTGATCTTTATCAATATCAACGCATCCACAGCACCAAACAGGACGAATGTACAATAATATACTGCCAGAGCACCGACCAGGATAGCCAAAGCATACACCAGTGCCTGAGCAGTAAATTTACTCAGCACAAACACCCAGCGAGGCATCGGCTTGGACAATATAAGGCTGGCCGTACCAGATTCCTTTTCTCCGGCAATGGCGTTCATGCCCAACAAAATGACAATGATATACCCAAATGTCCCGATAAACTCCACATAACTACCCATTGCATCGGCAGCTGTGGGAGGTGGGAGCAGCTTGGCCAGTTCTTCTCCACCTGGCTCGGCTTTGACGAGCTCAGGAACCATTTTGGACATCACTGGCGACCCCAGCCCAAACAGCAGAAAGACTGCCAAGATCACCATGAAGCGCTTCGTGCGCCACTGCTGGATGAACTCTTTTCGAACTGCACCAAAAAAAATAGAGACTGTGATTTTAAAAGCATTCATTTTAAAATACCTCCTATACTAAGCACTGATTTTTAAGAAAATTTCTTCCAAGGTAGGGTGGACCCACTGGATACGGTTGATGATCAACCCAAAACCAGCAACCAGCGGCAGCAAAGCCTGCTTTCCAGACGCCAAATCCGTCACCGTGATGCGGACTATATTTTGCTCCGTCTGGATAGAATTGACCCAAGGCTGTTTCTCCAATGTTTCCTTCCATTTACCATCCGCCTGGCCGTGGTTATCCAGCTCCAACTCGGCGGTATTGACAGGGTATTTATTCATTAGCTCCTCGCGGCTTGATTCGAGTATCAGCTCGCCTTTGTGAATGATCGCAACCGTGTCGCAAACCCGCTCGACATCGTTGAGGATGTGGGTGGAGAAGAAAACCGTTACTTTCCCTTGCAAGCTGGCAATCAGTTCCAGGACTTCGTATCGTCCAGCTGGATCAAGGGCGCTGGTTGGCTCATCCAGGATGAGTACCTGCGGATTGTGGATCAAAGCCTGGGCAATCCCCAGTCGCTGGATCATTCCACCTGAAAATCCGCCAATCCTGCGGTGGGCAGCATCCTTAAGATCCACGAGCTGCAGCATTTCATCGATCCGCCCCTTGCGCTCTTTTTGAGAAAGATTGAACAAGCCTGCCACGTAGTCGAGGTATTCAACAGGTGTCATCCATCGATAGAAAGCAGGATTTTGCGGTAAATAGCCAAAGCTCTGCCGAGCAACGCTATCCGTTCGTGTCGCTTCAATGCCTGCTACCCAGGCTGAGCCAGAGCTTGGCAGTGCAAGACCGGTCAGGATCCGAATTGTTGTCGTCTTTCCGGCCCCATTGCGCCCTAAAAAACCAAAGATCGAGCCGTATGGCACGGTTAGATTGAGATTTTTTAGAGCCTGCACTTTACCGTAATTCCGGCTCAAACCATTACAAGAGATCGCGCTGTCCACGGCAGTCGTGTGAAACTCAGAATCGTTATTCATTTTATTGTTCCTTCCGGCCTATTGTAAAATAAGCTAATGAGCCAAGAAACGATGAGAAAGTGACAAAAATTATCAATGCCCACATCCACTTGGGGCCGCGGGTTGATGTTTGCTTCCTCAGGTCCAAGAAAGCAGCCATCGCTAAAGCGAAGGCGATGACCACGATTGGGATCAGGATAGGGATGAGTTGTCGAAGCTGTTCATTCATTTTCTTTTTCTCCTTATTGACGCCATTGTTAACGCGCCGACCAAGTACATTGAGGTCACTCCTGACATTGCTTTATTAGCATCTGTTTCTACTATAGACAAAAAACTCCCCGGGCACATCCATCTGCCGAGGAGTTGTACGTTATCCTTTGGGTTGTATTTTTTCTTATACTAAAGTAGGATGTTCGTTTTATAGAGAGACTAACTTATTTCTGATGGCAAAAGCGATCGCCTCTGTCCGGCTGGAGACCTGCAGCTTGGATAAGATGTTGCTTATGTGAGCCTTCACGGTGGCGATGGAAACAAATAGGGCTTCGGCGATCTGCTGGTTGCTTTGACCCTGCACGACAAGTTTAAGGACATCCATCTCTCGTTCGGTCAGGTCATATAGGGGCTGTTTTGTTGGACGAGTTGCCTGAACCAGCACCCTGGCGGCTTCGGGGGATAGCGTTGATCTTCCTGAGGCGGCGTCCCGGATGGCTTTGGCCAGCTCATCAGAAGTGACATTCTTGATCAAATAGCTGATCGCTCCGGCTGCCAGCACACCCTGCACCAGCTGCTCTTCTTCAAAGCTGGTCATGGCGATGATCTTGATCCCCGGGTGTTCGGCTAAAATTGCCCGGGTAGCTGCGATGCCATCCATCTCCGGCATCATCAGATCCATCAAAATTACATCCGGTTGCTTTGCATGACAAAGATTGACCGCCTCTAAACCATTTTTGGCTTCACCTACCAGCTCCAGATCCTCGTAGGCTCTCAGAAATGTAGCCAGGCCGCTGCGCACCACGTTATGGTCGTCCACCAACATCACCCGAATGATCTGAGGGGAGTTCAGTGAGTTTTTCGAATTCATCGTGTTCATTGCTTCAATCCCTCCTTGCTGGCTTTCCAATCCAGCTCGATGGTTGTGCCCTGGCCCACCTGGCTTTCAATGATCAAAGGTGGCTCCAATCGAATTAGCCCGCTCGCGCATGATCGCAATACCCAGGTGTTCAGGAGTGATCGAGCCGGGCTCAAAACCAAGCCCATCATCTTTGATCATTAAGTTCAATCGCACCCGGTTGGCATTCCAGGTGAACATCAACCTGCCGGGCTCCTGAATGTTTGGCGATATTATTCAGCGCCTCCTGGGCAACCCGGTAAAAAGACAAGCTTCACTTCATGGGTCAAGTTCACAATCCCCCTGGATATCCAGGGAAACCGGGACTCTAACCCGTCCGATAAATGCATCGGCCAGCTGGGTAAGCAGGGATTTGATATCGGCGCGCTGCCAATGATTCGGGGCGCATCTCCAGCAGCAATGTGCGCATCTCTGCCAACGCGCCGCGGGTCAATTGGCGCAATTCCTCCAGGTTCTGCAACCCTTCATCCGGATCACGCTTCCAGATGCGGGGGATGACATCGGCGATGAGGTTAGCGGAAAACAGGGTCTGGGTGACGGCGTCATGCAGCTCACGCGCCAGCCGGCTGCGCTCGGCTGTGATGGCGGTCTGTTCTGCGCGTTCATATAGTTGGGCAATCTCTACAGCGACGCCGATTTGCTGACCGATGGAGCTCAGCAGAGAGAGTTCTTCCGGAGACAAGGGGTTCGCTTCACGTTTCCCAAGGAGGAAGAAACCCAAATCGCGTCCCTTGGATAAGAGCGGGACATAGACAAGCGTTTGGAAACCTGATTGGACTAAAGCACTGTGCAGCTTCTCATCCTGCAGATCATTAATTTCGAACGTGGCAAAATTGGCAGGGATATCAACCATACTGATCTGGCTTTTGATCGGACTGGCAGCTGCCAAATCCAAGGCGAGGGCACGCTCGAAACCCTGGTGAGAAACCAGGAGTGGCGTTGTGGGATCAAATTCAAGCTTAAACGCCGCGCCAGCCTCAAAACCCATATGCTCGACCAGGATATTCAACGCATCCTCGAGAATTTTCTGGATATCCAGGGAGCGGCTGGCTACAGAGAGGATCGAGTTCATAATTGCCAGATTCGCGTGTGCGGTCAGCGACTTTTTTCTCCAGCGTGGAATACGAATTCATCCAGCTCAGCCGACATCAGGTTGAACTGGTCAGCCAGGGTTTCGATCTCGTCACCGGTTTTAACCTCAATGCGGTGTTTAAATTGACCCGCGGTCAGCTGCTCGGAGGCATGGATCAGCTTTTGGATTGGGTTGGTAATGTGCCTGACACCATAAGCAGTCACAAGCAACGGCACGATCACGCCTGACGCCAGCAGGATTAACAGGAGCTGCCGGTAGGGCAGGGAAGGCTGCATGATCTGGGCAAAACTTTGCTCTTTGACCAGAACCCAGCGATCCCTATCGTCGACCACATTATTTAAAGGATGATAGCTGATCACCATAGCCTCGGTTCCTTTTCCGAACCGAATACTCTTGCTCTGACCCTGAAGAAGCTTTTGAATATAGTCCTCTTTAGACAAATCCCTGCCCATCTGAGACGGATCAGGTGAATATATGATGTGCTGGTTGCCGTCGATAATATACACATCAGGACCAAGGTCTAGACTGTTCAATGATGTGTAGAGGACGCTCTGTGCAGCCGGCTTGATTAAAAAACAATAGTAACCCGCTCCGATGAATTCCCTCTGGGTGTTGTGCATGGGCCAGGTGGCGCAAACAATTTCTTTCTGGTTTGCACCGATAGTCCGTATATCGGTGACGGGACTTGAGCCTGGAGGGTTGTTGACAAGATAACGAAACTGGGGTGTATCAGACCAGTCCTGTCCAATAAGCTCGGGTTGCGAGGGCTGGGTTTTAAATACCTTGCCCTGTTGATCCAGAAAATAAATGCCCCCGTCAAATACGTCTAAACCCTGTGCCTGGTCAAGGATATTCTGGGCCCTGTCATCGAGTGGCTTTTCATAATCAATATCGATGGTGAGAATGATTGGACGTATGGCCCCATTGACCAGGATACCTACCGCTGTTTGGGCTTCCCCTGCTTTCGATTGTGCAATCGCCCAATCTTGCTTGAGAGCCAGGTCACCCAGCACTTTTTGATAAGAAAAAAAAGTGAACCAGGCCACCGCCGAAAGGATGATCACCGTGGGCACGAATGACCAGGCGATGATTTTGGTCCGCAGGCTGTTCCACCAGTTTGTTTTCATGGTTACTCCGAGATCAAATTGAAGATGCAGGCGATTAAGTTGTCAATGCGTGCAGCGATGGATGGCTTTAAAGGTGGATTCTCATTCTATATTAATCATAGCACGAATTTTAATAAGCAGATACAAAGGGTTGGTTTAATTTAGTGAAATCCAGAACGCCTTGAAGTGAGACGTGCGTCAATTTAACTGTTACCCAGACGTGATAAACTATCCAGGCGAGATCGTATGAACTATATCATCGATGGACATAACCTGATTGCAAAAATCGAGGGCTTGAGCTTGAGCATGCCAGATGATGAACAACACCTGATTGAGCTCTTAAACCGTTACGGAGAGCTACGGCGGCATAAGCTGGAGGTCTATTTCGATGGTGCACCGGCAGGGCAGGCTGGCTCGCGAAACTATGGCAGGGTGCGCGCCCATTTCGTGCCCGCCAGCCAAACTGCGGATGACGCCATCCGAATACGGATGGTAAAAATGGGACGATCCGGCCGGGAAGCCCGAAATTGGGTGCTGGTGAGCTCCGACCGCAGTGTGCAAATGGCAGGGCACGAAGTCCATGCCCAGATAATGAGCTCGGAAGACTTTGCAAGCCACTTACAGACGAGCCTGCTGCAAAGTAAGGCGGGAAAGCTTGAAAAGCACGACGATCGACCGATGAGCGAAGCTGAATTGAAGGAATGGCTGACGATTTTTAGCCGGCGGGGTAAGAAAGAGTAGCGCTCTACAGGTAAATCAACCCTAATCAATTTTTAATCAAAACTGGATAAATCGGGTGTATATTATGAAAGTTGACACTTGCTCAAACTTTTATCGGTATCGCAAGTGTCCACCACCGGGAAGTGTCTTTTACTCGTCCCCCCCGAGTAGAAGATTCCGGTGGCCCTCCTTAGATTGCCGGACGTGCCCCCCCACGTCCGGCATCCTTTTAACGGAAAAGAGGGTCTCGGCTATCCATATGAAACCGAGGCCCTCTTTTTATGCTCGAGTTTTAGCTACTTTCTAACCTGGGATGAATTTTGACTCGAACTGCTCATGGATGCAGGACGATAGGTGGGCTCAGAACGACCGTAAACCGGGTGACCCGGGTTTGGCTCAGCTTTGGGGGCCGGTTTGAATGGGGTTGACTGGGTGGGCAGCATCGTGGAAGGAGCAATTGGCTGAACCTGCCTCGTGCCGGCGATCTGCCGCGAAGCCTGGGGAGAATCGGACTGGCTGAATAGACGGTCGCCAGCCACAGAGAATGACCCGATGATGAGCACACGGATCACCCAGACCATAATGGCTACAAAGACAGGCACTACCTTGATCAGCGTATCTTGTGAGATCACCGTTCCACCCAGTGAGGAGTGGTTCAGGATGGCAATCGCCACACCCCAATAGGTAAGCATGGCATTCATGGTAGCTGCCAGTAGCCAGGCACCAAACAGGTACCAAACTTCCTTCGGCTCACCCTCCCCACGCTCAGGGGTGAACAGGCGGGCAATCCCGGCAAAATCGATGCCGCAGAAGGCAATCGCCAGGATGGTAGCCCAGCGAACATCGGTGAAGCGCAGGTCACCCAATAAATCGGTCAGAGCATAATCCGTGGTGCTGTAATTGAAAATCTCGAAGGCAATTAAGGCTCCTAAAATTAGGAGCCCGAAGAACAGGCCGCGCGAGGGCTTTACTTTATTAATAACACGGCTAAACTCGAGTGTTGAATTTCCTTTACGGTTCATAAAAACCTCCTTGATCTGTATCATTTGTGATGTTCGGGTAGATCCAATGTGTATAATATAGAACAATTGTTCTAGTTTGTCAAGAGGCAATTTTTATAAATTGCTAAAACACACCCCTTGCTTAATTAGAACATATGTGCTATTATGTGAATATCCTGGCAAATGTGGGAGGGCATATGAAAAACGGACCATCTTTAGTCATTCAGGGCACAATTATCGGCAGCCTGGTGCTGGCTTTACTGGGCTGGCTGCTCGCAAAGCACATCGAAATACTACCTGCCGCAGATGTAGCGTATGCGGCCTCCCCCACCCAAATCAGTGAGCAACCCGCAGCAGTGTATGCTTGCGAGGTCAGTGCCAGCTACCCGGAAGGAATACTGCAGTGGTGTGAGGTGATCACCGCGCTTGCCAAACAAGCTGAGCTGCCTCCTGATCTGATCGCAGCGGTCATTTTACAGGAAAGTGGTGGTGATGCAAGTGCGTATTCATCCAGCGGTGCAGTGGGATTGATGCAGGTGATGCCACGCGATGGGATCGCGGCAGCATTCGAGTGTATTAATGGTCCATGTTTTGCCAGTCGCCCGACGATCGAGGAGCTGCAAGATCCCGGTTTTAATATTGAGTATGGAAGCCAAATGCTGGCAGGGTTAATCGGCAGGCTGGGTAACCTGCGAGAAGCGCTGAAATCTTACGGGCCGATGGATGTAGACTATCGATATGCGGATACGGTCCTGGCGATCTTCGAGAATTATCGCTAAGACTCAATCCTGCATCGTTGATGGTTATGGGCTTTTCAATGCCAGGGGGAGGAAGAGCAATTTCCCGGCCAGCGTAATGACGGGAGCTCCTCGAATCAGCGCCACCTGGTCACTACGGACAGAGTAATCGTCATTTATGATGCTGCCATGGGAAGTAACGTCCAGCTGAACGACTAAATCCACGCTTTGAGTGTCGATGATATCCATTATGGGGAAGCTCCACACGACTACATCCCCGATACGCGAATAGGGGCCGGTGGCGGAGATAAAGGTCGTGCCGACCGGAATGGTGTCAGTCAGAACCACATACATAGTTGGCAAATTACCCAATGAATGAGTGATCGACAGAGTATAGGTGATAGCATCGCCGGGGGTGGCAATCGGGTCTGATACAGTTTTCTCAAGCTCCATCTGGTGAGGACTTTCCACGGCTGCCAAAGCGTCGATCCGTCCCCAACCATAGGCGTTATTTGGCCAATCATTGCTGGTACACCCCGACCAAGAGATATGATAAGCATTCTGCTCAATCGTTCTTTCAATCCGATCCACGTGCCCACGCAAAGCAGGCTGCGCGGAGATGAGCAGCGCCACCAAACCGGCCACATGTGGGCTCGCCATGCTGGTGCCACTATACCCCTGGCATACCTTTACCGGGCACGCTCGAACGGACGTTATCACCCGGCGCAGAGACATCAGGTTTGGGACGGTTGCTACCATCCACGGTAACAGGCCCACGGCTGCTGAAACCGGCAATGTTATCACTACTATCCGTCGCCCCGACAGTGAATGACTCGTCATAGATGGCGGCGGGGTCGGAGACAGAACTACAGGAGCTGCCAGAATTGCCGGCTGAGTGAGCGGTGACAATCCCTGCTGCGACCAGATTTTGCACTGGAATCAGAAGGCTATTGGGATTGCAACCTTCACTGGGCGGGCAACCCCACGAGTTGTTGATCACATCAGGAGCCATAGCAGGATTCGGGTCACTGCCATCGATGCGGGTGGGGGCGATGAACCACTGGTAGCATTCAGAATATGTGGCCGGTGTTCCCTTACCTCCATCCATGTTCCGGCAGCCAATCCAGCGTGCGCCGGGAGCCATACCGATTTTATTACTGCCGCCATCATCTCCCACCATGGTGCCCATGGTGTGTGTGCCATGGCCAAAGTCATCACAGGGCTCGGGGGAATCGGATCCGCAGGGATTGGGAAAACGCGTTTTCATGAATGGCATCGTGCCAGCTGTAGTCATGATCAGCAGAGCTGCCATTCCAACCGCGGTATTGATTGATCAGGGCGGGATGATCCCATTGATAGCCGGTATCTTGACCCCCAATGACCACCCCCTGACCGGTATAACCAAGATCCCAAACTTGAGGTGCTTTAACCAGACTGATATTCCATTCAATTGCATTCGGCTGTGCGTCAGCCGAGGCTTCCACCGTGGGAGCGTCAAGGGTTACGCTGGGGTTGGCATACACGTGGGCTACATCCGGGCGGGCGGCCAACAGCTGCACCGTGCTGAGCGACCCGCGTACCCAGACCATATTGGCAATCCAATACGGACGGTATTCCACCCCCAGAGAAACAAGCTCTGCAATCAGACCTTTTTGGGTGCGCTCAGCAGTGGATACAAGGGTCTGGTAGACAAATCTACCCTTTTCCAGCTTAGTGAATAATGATCCAGCCGCACTGAGGTCTGCCTGGGTGGTTAAATACACCAGGAATTCGGTATCCCCAGCGACAGCGGTCTGCGTGACCCAGGGGTCGACCTTGTCGATCCAAGGGGAAGGGCTGGCAGGAGCGGCAGCACCTGCCAAAAGGAGTGACAAAACCGATAAGACTGCCAATAATCGGTACAATTTACTTGACAGAATTTTCTCCTTTACATTTTCACCAACAATTTAAGCTCAGGCAAGATAAGCGGAAGCACCAGCAATCCTCCCACCCCCAAGGCAAATATTCCAAGTAACACTTCTGAAACAGGCAGGGTTAGCTGCAAAAGACCAAATACAACCAGCCCACTAACTATGGCGACCGGGATGGCCCGGACCAGCGTGCTTCGCACCGCTACCACGCCCGAGAAGCGGCGATTTAACATGTACCATAGCAAAATCGCTTCACCGGTATATGCCAACCCGTTAGCCAGGGCAATGCCAGCTGCACCTAATGCAGAGCCAAACCCAAAGGCCAGAATCACAAAGATCACGGTTGTAAAAAGGGAGGCACCAAGGGGAATGAGAGCATTTTGTTGGGCATAAAAGGCACGCGCAGCAACTTCGACCAGTGATTGACCAATCAACCCGACCAGAAAAGCGCGCGTGACCCAGACGACAACCTCTGCACCAGCGGGATCAAAATTGAGCATGCCCACCAGTGGACGTATCCCCGCCGCAACCAGAACCGTCGCTGGAATGGTTAGAGCCAGGATGATGCGCATAGCACGGTTCAATGATTGGCGATAGGCATCCACCTGCTGGCGAGCAACCTGCTCCGAGATGGTTGGCAGGAGCACCGTCGCAAGCGCGGTGCCGATGAGGGTCTCCGGCACTTGCATGAAGAGCCAGCCATAAGCGAGAGCAGAGACTGAACCAATATCCAGCCGGGAGGCAATATTATCCCTGGTGACGAAGATTAATTGAATGAACAAGACGGTGAGGATGCGAGGCCCCATCAGGACGAGGACCTTACGCACGGCCGGATGATGCAAGTCAATCGCGGGTGTCCAGTGGAACTTATACTTTACAAGGCCAGGCAGCTGAATTAACAGGAACAGCGCAGCCCCGATGATGGTGCCATAGACCACACCGTAAATTCCCATACCAAGCGCGGGAAACGTAAACGGACCGATATGATAGCCGGTCGCAGGTGCCAGGATGACAACCCCGAATAGCATCCCCAGGTCGTACATGCTGGGGGCCATGGCGGGTAACAGGAAGTGCTGGTTGGCCTGCAACCCGGCAATGACCAACCCGCTGAGCGAGAAAATGAGGGTTGCGATCAAGTCGAGGCGCATGATGTTCACCACAAGCCTCTGCTGCTCAAGCGTAAACCCAGGAGTAATCACCCGTTGAACAAGGGGACCGGCCAAAACTGCAAATATAACGGCAATTCCAGCGGTGAAGAGGAACATCAAATTGGCGATGCGTGAAAATAGATCCCAGGCTGCCTGGCGGTCTTGCTTTTGAAGGGTTTCAGTCAACACCGGGATGAAGGCCATGGCGAGGGCGCCACCGGATATGAGTGCGAACAATAAGTCTGGCAGGTTGTTGGCAGTATTGAATGCGTCTAGTTCGGCTGAGAGCCCAAACTGCCGGGCGATGAGAACGTGGTGGATCAACCCCAACACCTTCTCAAGCCCAAAGAAGACTGCCACGATCAGGGTAGACCTGGCAAAACGCGACATTCGCCAAGTATAGCACGAGTTTGAAGCGCGTTTCTGAGGGGGGATCAGATAAAGAATTAGCAACAAGACTTTTACATAAAGAGTTTTACATAAAGAGTTTTACATAAAGAGTAAAGAATCAATGACCGTAATGGACCCTGGGGCACGGGTATAAAACCACCTAGAGCGTCAAAACGTTGCATCCAGCCCCCTGATATGGTAGAATTCCGTCCGCCTGAGAGGGATTTTCCCTCGATCTGGAGGGATGGCCGAGTGGCTTAAGGCGCCTGTCTTGAAAACAGGTATGGAGCAATCCATCGTGGGTTCGAATCCCTCTCCCTCCGCCTACGGGGAGGTGCCAGAGAGGCCGATTGGGCTCGCCTGCTAAGTGAGTGCGGGGGCTAAAACCTCCGCCGCGGGTTCGAATCCCGCCCTCCCCGCCAGAAATGAACAATTGGTCCGCCGCTTGGTACCCACAAGGGGTATTAAAATTCGAATCCCGCCCTCCCCGCCAGAAATGAACAATTGGTCCACCGCTTGGTACCCACAAGGGGTATTAAAATTCGAATCCCGCCCTCCCCGCCAGAAATGAACAATTGGTCCGCCGCTTGGTACCCACAAGGGGATTAGTGATCACCGAAAATGAACAAGCTCCACCGCTTGGCACCCACAGGTTGATTCCCGCCCTCCCCGCCAGAAATGAACAATTGGTCCGCCGCTTGGTACCCACAAGGGGTATTAAAATTCGAATCCCGCCCTCCCCGCCAGAAATGAACAATTGGTCCGCCGCTTGGTACCCACAAGGGGTATTAAAATTCGAATCCCGCCCTCCCCGCCAGAAATGAACAATTGGTCCGCCGCTTGGTACCCACAAGGGGTATTAAAATTCGAATCCCGCCTCCCCGCCAGAAATGAACAATTGGTCCGCCGCTTGGTACCCACAAGGGGTATTAAAATTCGAATCCCGCCCTCCCCGCCAGAAATGAACAATTGGTCCGCCGCTTGGTACCCACAAGGGGTATTAAAATTCGAATCCCGCCCTCCCCGGCTTGTGTAAAATTTTATCGTTGCTAGGGGCTATCAATCTGGATGTAACGGTTGCTAAAGTTCAGAGTTTCTGCGCATGAGTCGCTCAGGTCCAACTGGGCGATCTCGCTTTAAAAGTGCATTACCCTCATTTTATATACATACTCCTCTGCACTTGTCATGCAGGGTTTCGACACAGATACAAATATGTCCCGTATCTTTCTTGATTATGGCATACTGACGTAGGCAGCTCAAGGCTAAGTCATATTGCGGCGCAGCCTTGAGCTTCATGGGACGTCAGAACTGTGGAGTCTCCTTGCGTGAACTATTTATCCGCAACCTGCTGGTAGGGCTTGGCCTTCTAATATTGCTGTGACCTCCACCGTCGAACCGTTCTGGACACTTACCACATGGAAGTGAAGCCCGTCCGAATCAAGCCGCCACCAGATGTTATCAACCTCATTTCCACAATCGCTGGATAGCGTGATGCTGACATAATCCTCAACAAGCTTGTAGATCCCATCACACGAACTAGTCTGCCATTTCGCCTCGCCTTCAGTCCCCTGCCAGGTCGTATGAAATACGCCATCCTTAAAAGTATGGGTGAATACACCCGACCACTTGGGTGATCTCGCTTTTGATACGCCCAATTTCATAACCCCTTCGCCTGTCAGCGTGACCTGCCAGGAGCCGTTCGGACAGCAGATCGAAGACGAATTCTAGTCAAGGATCATAACGCCGGACCCGATCCCCGAATGTTTCCGCCGGTATCATCACCGCCTCGGCTTCTTTCTCGACCGTGGCAATGGTGGGGAAATTCTTCTGGCTAAGGATGGCATTAGCGGTCAAGATGCAGGAATTGCCATTCCCAAAGCGGTATAGGGTGATCTCCCGCCCCGTCTCACCGATTTTGTAAACCCGGACGATGCCCGAGATCAGCAGGGCGATTGCATCAGCCCTGTCACCCTCGACAAACACGTCGTGGCCCTCGGGAATAGGCGCAAAGTAAGCTTTTTGCTGGATTTCACGCAATAGCCCATTCTCGGCATGCTCGAGAATCGGCAGGACTTGGCCTATACGATTGAATTGTTCTGAATTGATCATCCAGTTATTCCTTGGACACCTTTACATCTGTCAGTTTACCCTACGATTTGGTCTTGTATTTTCTTGTTCACTCGGTATATTTTAAGGGATTGCTCCCGAGAGCAAAACACACCTTGATTATCATAATGAGAGAGCTCGTTCATAAACGCTGTTATAGAAGTCGATAACCGATCAATAGCTTTAAATCTGCTGATATGATTGATAAACCAAGCTCACCTAGTAAAGTATAGCTACCTTATTCACAATACGACCAAATATAAGTTGATACCTCACGATATTTAATAAGGTTTAAAACGCACCCCTCCTAATGTATGTTATCCATAGGAGGGGATTGATAAATGTACTTGAAATTTGAATAGGTTCTGGGCTAAGGTTTATTACCCCCACCAGTTCCACCCTGGGTGGGTGTCGCACCAGGACCATAAGGCCCAGGCGTGGAGTATTCTCAATGGGTCCTGGTCCAGACCATAAGCCCCAGGCGTGGGAGTATTATCGATAGGTCCTGGTCCGGGACCATAAGCCCCAGGCGTGGGAGTATTATCGATCAGGTCCTGGTCCGGGACCATAAGCCCCAGGTGTAGGAGTACTATCGATAGGTCCTGTACGGGACCATAAGCCCCAGGTGTAGGAGTACACGCTGAGGCAGACCAGGCCCATAGGCACCAGCGGTAGGAGAATTCTTGACGGGTCCGGGTCCAGGACCATAAGCCCCAGGTGTAGAAGTACTCCCAGGAGGACCAGGACCAATACTTGTGCCAGATCTCTGACCATTAGCAGGTGGGCTATCATCTTCAGTCCAGGAATCTCGATCACGATCTCTATCACGAATCTGTATTTTGGACTGCTGTGGGTCATTAATTCCATCTCCAAGCAGTTGCAGCGGTACGCAAAGAACGCACCCTCCCCGCAGATTATGAATTAGATACGGGTTGCTTCATATGCGGAGACAAATTTCTGACCTCTGTGAGATACCTGGCTCGACCTTTAGCCAAGTTGCTTTGTTTACGATCCGGTACCCTATGCAATAAATGGAGTTGCCTAAGTAGCCGCAATCGGAGAGTCTTTGGGGGATATTCTTCATATCAGCATTTCTAAGTAATAAGTGAGGTTTTCTGGATGCAGGTTAGCGTATCGTCGGTTAAATCCTGGCTATTATCTCTTTGATAACAACCGACGGAGTGAATTTGAAGCCCCGATGTTGCAGCGCTTTTATTCCACCGACTGGTTTATTTAATACCTTGGCAATTTCAAGGTTGTCCATTTCCTCTAAATATTTCAAAACGATAACCGATTGTTGATCAGATGTCAGTTGATTGAGCGCCTTACGAATACTGATGATATCTTCTTGGTCATCGACTCTACCTTCAATATTGTTCTCATTTATTGCCTGAGCATCGCCTTCGATCAATGTAATTTTGTCTGTATATTTAAACCAATAATCATGGATCCAATTATGAGCAATACGATATAGGTATGCCTTGAGGTAATTGCGTGGGCCACTCCCGTTTTTTAAGGTCTTTAAGAAACGGCTAAATGTATCTGCCACACATTCTTCAGCCACATCTTCGTTTCCCAAGAGTCGCCAGGCATAGCGAAATATCTCGGGACTGTATAGCTCATAGATCTCCCCGAGAATTGCCTGGTCTGCCTGGCGGACACCCGCTAATAAACGCTCGCCTTCATCCATACTCACCTACTATGACTCCTAAATCTTTAAACAGATACGTGTTGATAAAAACTAATTGTTGGGTAAAAAAGTGTTAGAAACCTATATTCAAAATGAAGGATTGTCGATTTCTAATGGTACAGTGGTCATAGTCAGCTTTTACGTACATATTGATCATACTTAATGGGTGTGGAGAACTGGTGAATAGTTAGTGTAAGATTGATGAATTTCTCAAAAGGGTAGATGCCACCTTAAAAACATGCCAACATCTAAAAAGCGGTAATCAAATTGGATTTAGTGAATTTCAGGAGAAGAAAAGATGTTCAAAGCAAACACAGCCAATTGGGATCGGAAAAGCCGCTGTCGTCTAAGGCATTATCTTGATTGTCTTGGGTTGGGGTGAAATTGTGGCTGCTGGTCGGGGAATATTCCTTGAGATTATCGGGGAGGTACCCGTGGTTACCGGAATAATGGGTTACTTCGAGATTTTCGTATATTTAATATTTGGATCGAAAAAGGCTGGATAGCATGCATGAAAAACTTTACTATGGGGGTGTTGAACGGCTGCGCGGACCTGAACGTGTAGCCCGACTTGAAGTTGATCGTGTGGCAACCCTGAGTCTGGAAGGTGGGGACTTAAAAAGAGTTTTAGATGTGGGGGTTGGCTCAGGTTTGTTTGCCGAAGAATTTTCCCAGCGAGGATTAGAAGTGGTAGGCGTGGATGTTAACCCCGAGATGATTGTCGCTGCCAAACGGTTCGTACCCAAAGGTGATTTCCGCGAAATCAACCGCTGAGGCACTGCCTTTCCCAGACGCATCGTTTGACCTGGTGTTCTTTGGCTTAGTCTTGCACGAATCAGACGAACCGTTCAAAGTCCTGCAAGAAGCCCGGCGCGTGTCCCGCCAGCGGATTTGCATCCTGGAATGGCCTTATCTGGAGGGAGAGTTTGGCCCTCCCCTGGCACACCGTCTTAATCCGACCAAGATAGCTAAGATGGCGCGAAAGGCAGGCTTTTCACTCCTGGAAAGTATTCCTCTGACGAATCTGGTTCTATATCGGCTGACGGTTTGAGGTGCTTGAGATTCACCCATGCCGGTCATTCCCACATTGGGATAAGTTGTCCTGCCTGCGGATCGCCATAATGAACATGAAGGCGTGCAGGACGATGCTGGTGAACCGCAAAGTGCGGTCACAGACCTCCCCATCAGAAATGAACAATTGGTCCACCGCTAGTTTCCATGCATGGGTGAAGCCCATCTTTTCTTATTGAATTTTCATGAAATAAATGACGAGATATGATATTCTTTCCGACAAATACGGGAGGAAATATCATGAATACTAAAACGAAACAGCTTAATAACAAAACTAATGGAAGAAGCAAGGCAACCAGAACGCCTGCTCTCACCGACCTCGCGCTGAAAGGGGCTGATATCAATGACCTGCGGTCGAAGATTAAAGGTCGGGTGATCATGCCCGGTGATGCTGACTACGACTATGCCTGCACCATCTTTTATGGAGGAATCGACCGCAAGCCGGCAGTGATCGTCAGGGTTGCAGATGCACAAGATGTGGCATATGCCGTTACTCTGGCGCGTGAAAGTGGGCTGGAACTGGCTGTGCGCAGCGGAGGTCACAGTGCGGCTGGTCACGGCCTTTCGGATGGAGGCATGGTGATCGATTTGCGGGATATGCGGGAACTGAATATCGATAGAGAAAGCCGCACCGCATGGGTCCAAACCGGTATGACCGCCGGCGAGTATACTGCTGCCGCTGACGCTTATGGCCTGGCGACTGGCTTTGGCGATACTGGCACGGTGGGTATCGGAGGTATTACATTGGGTGGAGGGGTTGGCTATCTTATACGCAAGCATGGCTTGACCATCGATAACTTGCTGGCGGCTGAAGTGGTGACAGCAGATGGCGAACTGCGCCACGTTGATGCCAATAATGAACCGGACCTGTTCTGGGCTATACGGGGTGGAGGCGGTAATTTTGGAGTAGCCACGCGCTTCCAATTCCGCCTGCATGAAATCGGTCAAGTCATGGGTGGGATGCTGGTTCTCCCTGCCACGCCAGAAATCATTGCGGGGTTTATCAACGCGGCAGAAGCCGCGCCCGACGAGCTGTCAACCATCGCCAACATCATGCCTGCCCCACCGATGCCGTTCATCCCGGCAGAGATGCACGGCAAGGTGATCTTGATGGCAATGATGGTCTATGCTGGGGGTGTAAATGATCACAGCGCGGAGGCAATAGCCCCATTTCGTAAGCTAGCCCAGCCATTGGCTGACATGGTACGTCCAATGCGCTACCCGGAGATGTTCCCGCCTGAGGAGGGTAACTATCATCCTACAGCAGTGGGGCATACGATGTTCATAGACCGGATTGACGGCGAAACGGCCGGGACAATCCTCGAATACTTGCAAACCTCGGATGCACCGATGCGCGTGACACAATTACGCGTACTGGGCGGGGCGATGGGGAAAGTGCACAACGATGCCACTGCTTTTGCCCACCGCGACAGGAAAATCATGGCTAATTTAGCTGTATTCTACACTGGGCCTGAGGACCGGGCTGGACGCCAGATTTGGTTGGACAAATTCGCGGTTGCATTACCCCAGAAAGAACCCGGCGCGTATGTGAACTTTTTGGGTGATGAAGATGAGGCACGGGTCCATTCTGCCTACCCGGGGTCAACCTGGGAGCGGCTGGCGTCGATCAAAACGCGATACGACCCTACCAACCTGTTCCGACTTAATCAAAACATTCCCCCAGCCAAATAAACCCACGTCCCCTAAGCTATAGTGCTCACTTCTTGGGGAAAAAATATGCGTATAATTACCAGAACTACTCGACAGGATTTAACAGGAGGAGAATATGACTTATGTACCGTCTCAAACACGCTATGATGCCATGCGCTATAACCGCTGTGGGCGCAGCGGGCTCAAGCTGCCCGCCATCTCATTGGGGTTATGGCATAACTTTGGGGGTGTAGACGTCTTCGAAAACTGCCGGTCAATGCTGCGAAAGGCTTTTGACCTGGGGATCACCCACTTTGACCTGGCAAACAATTACGGCCCCCCACCTGGCTCAGCGGAGGAAACCTTCGGGCAGATATTCCGCAAAGACCTGGCACCTTACCGTGACGAGCTGGTCATATCTTCAAAAGCAGGCTGGGACATGTGGCCAGGACCGTATGGTGATTTTGGCTCGCGCAAATACCTGGTGGCAAGTCTGGACCAAAGCTTGAAACGCATGGGGCTGGAATACGTGGACATTTTCTACCACCACCGCCCTGACCCTGAGACACCCCTGGAAGAGACGATGGGCGCATTGGATTATATCGTCCGCAGCGGCAGGGCGTTGTACGCCGGCATCTCCATGTATCCGCCAGACATGACGCGCCAGGCAGCCAAGATTTTACGAGGTCTGGGGACTGCATGCTTGATCCAACAACCGAATTACAGCCTGTTTGACCGCTGGATTGAAGATGGATTGGTGGATGTGCTGAACGAGGAAGGTATTGGATGCATCGTGTTCTCACCGCTTGACCAGGGCGTGCTGACCAACCGCTATTTGAAGGGCATCCCAACTGATTCGCGGGCGGGCAAACCAGACACCTTCCTCAGCCGCGAGGATATCACCGATGATAAACTGTCGAAAGTACAGCGCCTGAATGAGGTGGCGCAAAAACGGGGGCAAAGCATGGCGCAGATGGCGCTGGCATGGGTGCTGAGGCAGCCCGCAGTCACTTCTGCCCTGGTGGGTGCCAGCCGGGTATCACAGGTGGAAGACAGCGTGGCAACTTTGAACAAGCTGGATTTCAGCCCGGAAGAGCTAAGGACAATCGAGGAAATTCTGGCAGGATAAACGCTGGTGAGATGATTGTCACTTGTAGAGACGCCACAGTGTGGCGTCTCTACATATGAGTGCCATCCGATTGGCCATGCTATACTTTAACCCATGAAACGACTAAACTGGTATGACCTGCTCTCCATTAACCTATTCTGGTTGGGGCTGAACATCCGCAATACCGCCATCGGGACCTTCATCATGCCTTACCTGGTGGAACAATACGCACCGGCGAATTTGATCAATACTTCATTAAGCACGATGCGTACGGCGGGGCTGATTATCGCCATGCTGATCCAACCAGCTGCCGGGTTGATCAGCGACCGCTCCACCTCCCGTTTCGGCCGCCGCAGGCCGTTCATCCTCATTGGCGTCCTACTCGACCTGGTATTCCTGGCAGCCATTGGGCTTTCATGGACTTATTGGTCCCTGCTCGTGGCGGTGCTGCTGATCCAATTCTCATCCAATATCTCGCATGGGCCTCTGCAGGGATTGATCCCGGATATGGTGCCCGAAGGTCAGCGCGGTCAGGCTTCAGCAGTCAAAGCCATTTTCGAGCTGGCCCCGATCATATTGGTAGGAGCGACCATCGCACCAATGCTGGGTGCCAAGCACCTGGGGTGGGCGATCATCGCCACCGGAGCAGGGTTGTTGATCACCGCAGTAATAACAATTTTTACGGTTAAAGAGAAACCGCTCACCAAGAAACCAGATATCCCTTTTTGGCCGCCCATGGTGGGTGTGCTTGGTATGCTGGCGGGCATCATCATCGGGGCCCTGGCGGGTTTATTGGGGGGCGAATTGGTGGGTGGCAGTGCAGGGCTGGTTGCATGGCTGATCGCAGGGAAAGAAATTGGTTTGATCGTCGGAGTTGGTATAGGTGGAGTCATTGCCATGGTCATCGCAGTTGTCACCGGTGTGTGGGCTGGCTCAATTGCGACATTAAGCAAGGGAACCGGCATCATGCGCGGCACATTCACAGGCATACTATGCGGATGCCTGATGGGTGGGATTGCTTATTTTATTGCATTGTGGAATTATGGAACACTCCCCTCCGCCATCATGGCGGTTAATATTGGGGGGATCATCGCCTTGGTTATCGCAGCTGTGATGGTTGTTAGAGCCAACTCGGCGACAAATGTAGGTCGCGAGGCACGTCAAAATTCTTCGTTCATCTGGTGGATCGTTAATCGCCTGCTGTTCCTCGCTGCGATGACCTCGATACAAGGCTTTGCACTCTACTTTATTATGGGCGCGTTCAAAATCAGCTCTGAGCTGTCTGCTGACCTGACGGGAAAACTTACATTTATTATCGGAATCTTTATCCTGGTCTCAGCGGTGGTGGCAGGCTTGCTGGCGGATCGGATCGGGCACAAGTTGCTGGTAGGCTTGAGCGGGATCCTGGCTGCAGTGGGAGGAAGTGTGCTGCTTGGAACCATCTGGCTGCCGAACCTGAACCTGATCTACCTGGCAGGTATCATCCTCGGGCTGGCAACCGGGCTGTTCATGACTTCAAACTGGGCCATGGGAACCAGGCTGGTGCCGCCCGAAGAAGCCGGGCGCTACTTGGGGATTTCCAACCTGGCAGGGGCGGGAGCAGGCATGATCGGCGCGGGCATTGGAGGCCCAGTTGCCGATTACCTGAATAATGTCGCACCAGGGTTCGGATATTTCGCCATCTTTGCAGCCTACGTGGTGCTCTTCGCATTGAGCACAGCCAGCTTGAGATTCATCCGAGAACAGCATAAATGATATCCACGGTTGAAGTCTTATTCATACTCATCACTGCCATCCTCAGGCTCCTGCTGATCCTTATCGTCATCATCCTGGCGACAGGGCTGGGGCTGTCATACTATTTCACCCATCGCAGCCAGCTGGGCGAGGTGCACTCCCCCGATGAATACGGGCTGGAATACGAAACGATCGAGTTCACCACCTCGGATAATCTGACCTTACGGGGAGTCTGGATACCCGCGGCGGGATCTACCAAAGCGATTGTGATCCTGCACGGACATGGAAGCAGCTATGATTTCGACGTGTACCGGGCTCCCGCGCTGCGTGAGGCGGGGTTTAACGTGCTGCTGTTCGATTTTCGTGCCCATGGGCGTAGTGAAGGCAAGCGCATGACTTTCGGGTATGAGGAGCGCCGGGATGTGGCGGGGGCGATCGAGTTCCTTCACCGGGCAGGCATGGAGCATATCGGATTATTAGGGTTTTCATATGGCGGCATGGTTTCCATGATCTTTGCAGGGGAATACCCGGAGGTGGAGGCAGTCATCAGTGATGGTGGACCCGCCAGAATCCGGACGGCTATCGCAGCCCGGGGAGCGGAATTGGGATTCCCCATAGGGCTCACCCGACCGCTGGGGTGGTTGATCGTCGGTATGACTTCTATTCGGCTGGGAGTCAACCTGTTCCAATATGAACCTATCCGGCAAGTGGGGAAGATCTCGCCGCGCCCAATCCTTTTCATCCACGGCGATCATGACCAGTACCTTCCGGATTTCGATGAGCTTTATGCGGCTGCCAGGCAACCCAAAGAACTCTGGCGTCTGCCAGAGGCAGGTCATTGTAACGCCAGCCAGTTGTACCCGGAAGAACATGCAGGCAGGGTAATTGAGTTCTTCAAGCGATACTTGTGAGAAATCCTTTTCTGGTACTTCTAAATCCCGAACTCGCATCTCTTAGGATAAACCAACCGCCATGCGCATGACAATTATCGCCCCCGGTACTCAAGGCGATGTGAGACCTTATGTGGCATTGGGAAAAGGACTGCAAGCTGCCGGCCATAACATCCGGATAGCCACTCACCAAAACTTTGCATCCTTGGTGAATAGCTGCGGTCTGACATTTTATCCCCTGCACGGTGATATGGAAGCGCTGATGCGCGATCAGGCGGTTGGAAGCGCCCTGGCTAAGAATAACCCACTCATCCAGCTCAACCTGATGAAGAAAAAATTGATCATCATGAACCAACAATGGATGCGTGATTGCCTGGATGCCTGCCAGGCGGCCGAGTTGGTCATTGGTGGTTTTGGTGGCCTGATCGCTGGGCAGCCGGTAGCCGAAAAGCTGGGGCTACCGTTCGTCCAGGCCTGGCTGGTGCCGTTTACACCCACGCGCGCTTTCCCGGCGGTTTCATTCCCCAGGCTGCGGAAATGGTTTGGGGGACGGCTGAACCACCTATCGCACATTCTTGGCTGGCGGTTGTTGGCCTGGCCAATGCAGCGCAGCTCGGTAAACCTGGCACGACGAACTGTATTGGGGCTAGCCCCAGCACCGTATTGGGATGGTCCACTGGCCTTCTTTGAAGAGCATACCTGGCCGGTGCTGAACGGCTTTAGTGTGCATGCCGTCCCACGCCCTGCGGATTGGGCTGCGCACATGCATGTCACTGGTTACTGGTTTCTCGATCCTTCACCTGATTGGCAGCCTCCTGCCGGGTTGGTGGATTTCTTACAAGCCGGACCTGCGCCCGTTTATGTGGGTTTTGGCAGCATGAGCCATTCTGACCCCAATGCCACCACCCGCATGGTGGTTGAGGCACTGCGATTAGCCGACCTGCGCGGCATTCTACTGACCGGCTGGGGGGGACTTACCCAGGCAGACCTTCCCGCTACCGTTTATATGGCCGACTCGATCCCGCACAATTGGCTCTTTCCCCAGGTTGCTGCGGTGGTGCATCACGGGGGTGCTGGCACAACGGCAGCTGGCTTGCGTGCCGGCAAGCCCACGCTGTGTGTGCCATTTATCTCGCTCGACCAGAACTTTTGGGGCTGGCGGATAGCCGAACTGGGAGTAGGCGTGCCGCCCATCCCCTCTAATCGGCTGACTGCTGAAAAGCTGGCTCAAGCCCTCTCACCACCGCGGTCAGCGACCCATCCATTATCGAGAACGCCGCTGAGCTTGGGGTAAAGATCCGCTCTGAAGACGGAGTGGCGCAAGCGGTAGCGATATTGTCGTCACTCGGGAATTAGTAGCTTTACATCAAATTAAAGCTGCTAACCTCAATTTGCATTTATGTACTGGGTCTTGTATCGCCCTTCGCAGGTTGGGCTAGAGAGGCATTGCCTTGGTAAACAAAAAAGCGCTCACCCAAGCAAGGGCAAGCGCTCCTGGAAGCGATCAACTTTCAGAGAACAGCTCTATTTTGAGGGCGATTCCCTGATCAAACGCGAATATATTCCTTGATATTCAAGACGAAAATGGCGGCTTTATGAGTACCCGGACCATCGGTGGGGGTGCTATTCTCCTTGATAATCTCCACCGCCCGACTGATTTTATCTTCCTCCAAACCAATTAACAGCGTGGTACTGCCACGACGAAATAACCCGCCTGTGGAGGCAATGCACGTCACGCGGTACTGTTCTTCGGTTAATTGGTGGGCAATCTTGTCATAATCAGCATCGTTGACAATTGCGATCATCAGTTTCATTGCAGCACCTCCAGGTATTGGTCAATCTCCAGAATGAAAATAGTGGCTCCACCCACGGTGATTGGGATCGGGCTAGGGATTGGTAGAGGCTGACCCTCAATCGGCATGGACACATACTCGATGCGTTGCCTGCAATTACGCTTAAGCTCGGAAAGAACGAGCTCTACATTGGTAGTTTCTACTGTGATCAACAGGGTGACATTTTTTCTACCCAGGAAGGCCCCGGTGCTGGACAGCTCGAAGGCGACGATACCAAATTTTCGCAACGAGGACGTGACCAGGTCGGCATCCTGGGCTTGTAAGACTACCAGGAGAATCACCATTTTAGATTGATTTTGGTCTTCCATGTCTCGCTTCCTTGTGGCTTTGCAATTCCACAATCTGCCTGAGATACGCTTAATCCGAACTTAGAATGCCTTCATTCACATAATGGACCAGCTCATCAGTGCTCAGGTTATTGATGCCCAATTTTTCGATGGTTCGTCCTCGACGCCAATAATCTGTACGGTGAATTATACTGGCAATTTTAATTATTGCATCGATTCCGCTGACCGCAACTCCATAACGCTGGCCAAGGGAGGCAATTGGCACCAGACTCATGGGTACATCCTCGAAGATGTAGCGGTGATTCAGCGTTGGAGGCGCATTAATTCCATAATAGCCGGGCTGGTTATGAATGGCTTCATTCAGGTCTTCTCCTACCGCATCATATGAAAGCTTCAGCCACTCCATGCCCGTGCGGGCACGAATGCCAATCGAAGCGGCGACGGTGACACGTTCGCGGTCGAGCGATTCCAAGACGCGCGCCACGGAAGTGGTCACGCCATCGATGTAGAATTGAAAGTCGCCATGGGTTGATTCAATCCATCCGGAATTGAGGATGGTCAAAGCAGGGTGGAAAATAGCTCCCATGTTGTTCATCCCGGTTTGCAAAACATTGCCCCCATCAATAAATTGAGGAAACACATCGTGGATATTGTCTAGGACAAGCTGGTTGCGATTTGAAGGCAGGGCTGCCAGTGGCACCGACTCTTTGATGCGGAAGATATGCGAGTGAGCAGGTCCATCGGAGCGTGATGCATAAATAAAGGTTTCGGTCTCGGCGATGGTAACATCGGCAGTGCAGCCATTATCCCGAATGACCTTGCTGAATTCGATCGCACCACAGGTACGCCCGGGATGCAGGATGACGATCTGTCCATCGGATAAATAGGGGGCGCAAGCCTTGGCGATATCCGCATGGGCTGAGGAAGGGACGACAATCATCACCATTCTGGCTTTATCCAGGGCTTCAGCAATGTTGGAGGTCACGCGGCGCAGCTTCCCAAATCCGCTTGGACCGCCGATGTAACTTTCCAGGTAGATCCCACCCAGCTCTTTGATGGCGGCGACATGATCGGCAGTACGGTTATATAAAACTGTTGGGAAGTCCATCAATCCCAGATGGGCCGCCATGGCTTTACCGCCATGCCCGGCTCCAATCACAGCGATATTTATTTTTTCTGACATAATTGCCTCCTAGGATAAGAAATGCTTCAGCCGGATGGCTTCTCTAACAGGGGAACCATCCTGATTAATCGCGACGCAGGAACCGTTGATTACCCGGGTATTGATCCTTCCTGGGGCAAAGGGGTTATTGCGGAGCTGAGGGGCATCCAGGATTCCCAGCCCGACCGATTTCGCCAGGGTTGCCGGGTCAGTCAAGGGGTCGCGAACTTCATCTGTGGTGAGGTTTCGAATTGCCTGCAGAGTGATATTGGCTTCCGATACTAAATGGTCAACCTGAACCTGGATGGCAGGGTCGGCGGTCATATCCGGGGCACCGCGGAGGGCATTCTCGATCGATTTACGGGCCAACCCACAGGCCTCGATAACGTCTTCAGCGCTGGCGGCATGGTGGGCTTCGGTGTGACCTACGATGTGGATGATGTGAGGTTTAAGTGCCATCTGCAGATAGATACTGGTGGACAGGTGAGCACGGGCAGCCGAGGGGTCAATGGGATAACTGAGCAAACCTGTGCGGGTCTGTCTCCAGATATGAAAGTGGGGTCCAGACAGGGGCTCGATCAATTTAATCGCAGCCAGCATTTTGGCAAGATCCATGGCGTCGGAAGTGCCTGGAGGACTGTTGAACATCATCTGTGCAATATAGTCTCTCACTCCAAACGCACGGGCGTTGTAAGCCGAGAGATAAGCAGAAACAACGAAAATCACATCCGGAGCATCGCGCATGCCCCAGTGATGAGGCTCATTCAGCTCCACCGGGATGCCACGCTCACCGTACCATGCCATCACACGCTGATGTTCGCGGATGGAGCCCTCCAAATCCCACGGACCCCTACCGTCCATCTGGTTGAACCAGAACAGGGGGATGGCACACCAGGCGTTGTTGATCGTTTCGATATACATTTCAGCCAGGCGGATGAAATCATCAGTGCCCGAATAGGTGCGTATGAGTGGGTAGTTGCCATGACGGCTGGCCTCGAAAAGCGCCCGGTAGTCATCAGCAGAGCGGACCGGCACGCCACCGGCGCCTTTACGGCGTATTTCCTGACGCTCGGGATGGAAGAAATTTTCCTGGGCATCCTGGTCGATGCCCAGCGAGATAACGTCCAGCACCCTGGCGCGGGAGATTTTCTCCACCCCCAAAAGACTATCTTTGAGCGTAGGAAGCCCAAAGTGATGCCTCAGTAGAGGAAAGGGTGATTTCCATTGAATGCGTTCCACAAGGGTTTGCGGGTAATCCTGCTCAGAGGGTGAAGGGTTGGTCTGGCCCTTGAGGTATGCCAGGACGTCCTCAGGCGGTTCGCGGCCATCGAAGACACGCTCAAAAAAGGCTAAATGACGGGCTTTTTCAGCCACCGGAGGGGTGCCTCCAAATGCAAAGCGAACGCCGGAGGCGCGCAGATCATCCGCAGCCTCGGCAAATTCTCCCAACAGGCGCTCACCCGTTTCGGGAGTAAGGCGGTATGAAACCCCAACCAACGCAGCCTTTTCTTCACGCGCAGTCTTTAAGACAGCTTCGATCGAGACAGCCGGACCGAGGAAAACCGTGCGCCAGTCGGCAGCTTCAGCCAGGCGCAGAAAGTTCATCACCCCTGCCACATGCACACATTCCCCCAAAGCTGCCGCCACGACTGTCTTTTGCACATTCCCTCCGATTAAACGGATGCCGGGTTTTTCCAGCCGCTCTCTTTTACAAAAATGAAGGATGCATGATCCCGACTGGATCAACCGGTAAAAAACTATGGAAAAGCAATAAACTCCATGACAGATGTTCCGGCGTAATGGTTATTGCTTTTAGAATTTGGCTGTGTGCTCCTGGGGTTTATGGATCAGGGCTCTCACCGTGTTTAAAAAACCCTTCACCCTTGAGACGCAGCCATCCAAACTTAGCAGTGCACAAATTCCCCTATTTTCAAACCGTGAACCTATATTATCCCGAAATGTTTTGGGTGTCAACGACGGAGGAAAAGTGATGGATTAGGTTTTGATCAGCCCTTTTTCACAACCCAGACCTGTCTGGGGTTGAATGGCAGGAAGACCGAGATGTTTCTATATGCGCGACATAGGAGCATCGCTAGTAGGCGCCAGGCTGATATACTTAAAAGATGATTGAAATCACTCCCTGGCTCTCTATTGACGAAAACGAAATCCAGCTGGATTTTATCCGCTCATCAGGCCCAGGTGGTCAAAACGTGAATAAGGTATCCACGGCAGTCCAATTGCGGTTTGACGTGAATGGATCGCCATCCCTGCCTGTGGAGGTGAAAGGAAGGCTGATAAAGTTAGCCGGTAGAAGGCTGACCGCGGAGGGAGTATTGATCATCGAAGCCCGCCAGTACCGCTCGCAGGAGCGTAATCGTCAGGCAGCGGTGGAACGATTGGTGAAATTGGTCCAACGTGCCTGTGAACCTGCCAAACCGCGCCATAAGACCAAACCCACCCATGCTGCCACACTGCGCCGGCTGGAATCCAAGCGAAAACGGGGTGAGATAAAACGCATGCGCCGGGATGCCGGGGTCGGCGGGTAAACGTGGGGTGATTGTAGATGAACCGTCAAGCACGCTTTCAAGTATATTGATATGATAAGCACAGTAATGGGTCTCTTTTCTCCTCCTTGTTGAGAGCCGGGCAACTAACCCGGCTCTCGTGATTCCGAGGGATCTTGCAAAGGTGTTGTCGCAGGGTGGGTTTTGGACTATACTCGGGGCTGTATTTCAAGCGGAGAATGCCGATGGCAGATACACCGAAAAGCGACCGAAAAGCTCTCATCGAAGCTGTGCTTGGAGAAGCAGTGCTGGCACGCCTGGCGACCACCAACCCCAAGACCATGCAGCCGCATGTGGTGCCGGTGTGGTTTATGTGGGAGGATGGTTGCATCTGGATCAGCAGTTTCGTCAGCACGCGCAAGATTCATGAGCTAAAGCATAACCCGCGCGGGGCTGTACTGATCGAATCCAAGCAGGAAGCAGGCAAGCTGCAGGCTGTGCTTTTGGAAGGCTCCGTCGAGCTGGTGTCAGAACCCCGCCAGATGGTGAGCGAGATTGCCAACCGCATCTACATCCGCTACCTGGGACCGAAAGGCGTGTTGGAACCCGAGCCGCAATCGTGGCTGAACGACCCCGCAAACATGCTGATCAAACTGATCCCTGAGCGTATCATCTCATGGTAGAGGCTAGCTTGATGCGCATGGAATGATATGAGTGGGACGATCATTGGAAGACTTGAATTTAAAATTAATCAAACGCCTGGCTGATCGCCTGGAGCATCTTTCAGTAGATTCGACTTATGCCCACCGGGCAAGTGGATTGCGTGGTTCGCTGCTGCGGTATATGGAACGCATTGAAGCTGGTGGACGAATGAACCGGGAAGAGCAGGCACTGCTGGATGAGCTAATGGAATATGGGTTTCAAATCCTGGAGCTGGCAGCGAAAGAAATCGGAGCAGCAAAATGAGCGAAAAGGCTTTCCAAGACTACTATCCCGATAATGTGAGCTACTGTTATGGCTGTGGGCGCTTGAATGAGCACGGCCTGCAGATCAAGAGCCATTGGGATGGCAACGAAACAGTTTGCACCTACACCCCCCGACCCTACCACATCGCCATCCCGGGATATGTTTATGGTGGGTTGATCGCTTCGCTGATAGACTGCCACTGCACCGGGACAGCAGCTGCGGCAACCTACCAGGCTGAGGGACGCAGCATGGATAGCCTGCCGCCCTTCCGTTTCGTGACCGCTTCACTCAAAGTGGATTACCTGAAACCCACCCCCCTGGGTGTACCCCTGGAAGTGCGAGCCAGGGTAAAAGAGATCAAAGGGCGCAAAGTGGTAATGGAGGCCTGGCTTTCCGCCCAGGGGCAGGTGTGCGCCCGGGGTGAAGTGGTGGCGATCCAGGCTCCACCCCAATTATTCGGTGAGGAAGCCTGAGACAAACCTATGCCACAATTTTACATTGAAGGGTTATTTGCCAACAAACAGGGTGTGAAAAAGAAGCTGAAGACTGGCAGCTACCCGGTAAATTCGATCGAGCCATACGCCAAGACCATCTGGGCAAACAGCCCGAAGGAAGCCATCCAGATCGCCACTCAAGAGCTCTTGGGGGGTGAATGGACCAAAGGACCGCGCGTGAGCCAGATCACTGAGGAACAACGCATGCGCTCCTTGGGGGCACCCGAATTCCCTGGGTTAACACCCCGTGCTCCGAAAAGCCAAAAAAAGCAACTGAAAAAGGGGAAATAAACCCTGCTCGCATGGGGCTATCCCAAAAGTAGTCGCGACCAGTCCGGTCAAAAGCTGACCGGAGAGGCGGAATTCCAAAAATATCATGCTTGATTACCAAAGCTCCCTGACTCAATTCGCACCACGTGGGCGTAGGGGAATTTTTCCGGTGTATTTTGTACAAATCCCAACCCTACGCCCCTACGTTTTATGATATTTTTGACAATATTGTGTTTTTCTTGACAGCCCCTTTTCTGATAATGCTCCCAATTGGGGCAGGTAATCACCGTTAGTGCGTCTGCAATCTGACTTGAGAGAACCAGCATATCTCAGCACACAGGGATATAATTAAAGGGATGAAACGGCGCTGGATTTTCTGGATTCTGGTCGTCCTCTTCCTATGGGTGGTAATCAGCCGGTTCAGTGAAATTAAAAAGCTGGCTGAGACCTTATCGGGGGGGCAATGGCAGTGGGTGGCAGTAGCAGCTTTAGCCCAGGTGGTATATTACATTACCTATACTGCGCTGTACCAATCGGCGTTCCTGACGGTGGGTGTGCAAAGCCGGCTGGGTGAGCTGCTGCCGGTGACCTTCGCATCCATCTTTATGAACGTCGCCGCCCCAAGCGGGGGTGCCAGTAGCGTGGCATTATTTGCAGATGATGCTGCCAGGCGAGGTCAATCCGCAGCGCGCGCCACAGTCGGCAGCCTGCTGGTGCTGGTGGCTGACTTCAGCGCCTTCCTGGTCTTGCTGGTAGCAGGGTTGGTTTACCTGTTCACCCACCACATCCTGAAATTCTATGAGACCATCGCGGCAGTGATCTTGCTGATCATTATTGGCGGATTGACTGCCTTGTTGCTGCTGGGGTTGTGGCGCCCGCTATGGCTGCATCGCCTGCTGAGCTGGGTGAAAGGTATCGCCAATCGCTTTGCGGGGAAATTCAAGCGGTCGGATATACTGGATGAGGCCTGGGTGGAACGGAATACAGCTGAGTTTACTGAGGCGGCCATGGCGATCACCGCTCAGCCGGCACTCCTGATCCAGACGATCGGGATCGCTTTCGCCGCCCACCTGGTAGACCTGACCTCTTTATACGTCCTGTTCCTGGCTTTCCACCAGAAAGTGCATTTCGGCGTGCTCGTGGCGGGTTATGCCATGGGGATCCTGTTTTGGATTGTGTCCATCACTCCCCAGGGTATCGGGGTAGTAGAAGGCATGATGACCCTGGTGTTTGCCTCGCTGGGTGTACCGATCGAACGAGCAACGGTCATTGCCCTGGCTTTTCGTGGTCTGACCTTCTGGCTGCCGTTGGGGATTGGGTTTGTCTTGCTGCGGCGGTTGAAATCCTTTGGCGCCAGGGAATCTGCCAGGACCGAGATCTGGGGGGTGCGCCTGGTGGCACTCCTGACTGCCGGGATGGGTATTATTGATGTGCTGTCTGGCCTAACACCCGCCCTGCATGACCGGATGAAGATCCTGGAGCAATATTCTCCCTTCGGTGTGGATGTTGGTGGACACCTGACTTCCGTATTGGCAGGGTTCGCCCTATTGCTGCTCGCCAACGGATTGTGGAGGCGCAAACGACTTGCCTGGGCACTAACGGTAACCATCCTGATCATGTCGATACCCGTTCATTTGTTCAAGGGGCTGGACTACGAAGAGGCAACCCTGGGTGCAGCCCTGGCAATCTGGCTGATCTACCTGCGTCCGCATTTCCATGCCCGTTCCGACCCGCCCTCCACGCGCCAGGGATTGATGACCCTGCTGATCGCGTTGCTTTTCACGCTATTTTACGGTGTGTTGGGATTTTACATCCTTGACCGCCATTTCATCGTGAATGGTCAGGTAGTGAGCTTCAGTCTGTGGGGGGCGGTGCGCCAAACCATGGTGATGTTCACCCAATTCTATAATCCGGGCGTGGTGCCAGCGACGCGCTTCGGGCGTGATTTCGTTAGTTCGATCTATATCGTCAGCGCGGTCACCATCGGGTATGCCCTGATCATGCTGATCAGACCGGTTTTAGTGCGCAAAGCTGCCAGCTATGAGGAGAGACAGACAGCGAAGGAGATTATTGAAGCCCATGGCTGCAGCACGATGGCGCGCATGCTGCTATTCGATGACAAGCAGTATTACTTCAGCCCAGGAGGGTCGGTGATTGGTTATGTGGTTGAGGGGCGGATTGCGCTCACACTGGGAGATCCCATCGGCCCCGCAGAAGATATTCCCCAATGTCTCCGCAGCTTCAAAGCCTTTTGTGACCGGAATGATTGGGAGGCAGCCTATTATCAGGTGCTCCCCGATTACCTGGAGGCGTACCGTGAGATGGGCTATCATTCCCTCTGCATTGGCAGTGAGGCGATCGTTAATCTCTCAAGTTTCAGCATTGCCGGGGGTGACAAGAAGAACATCCGCACGGGGGTCAATAAAATGAGAAAGCTGGGCTACCAGGCGCAGGTGCTCCAGCCGCCTCATACACCAGAAGTGATCAGCGAGCTGCGCCAGATCAGCGATGAGTGGTTGACCAGCATGCACGGGACGGAAAAGCGCTTCTCATTGGGATGGTTCAACGAAGAATATCTGAACAGCACCGCTGTGATCGTGATCCATAACCCGGAAGGCGATATCGATGCCTTTGCCAATATCCTGCCTGAATATCAGGCGAGTGAGATTTCCATTGACCTGATGCGCCACCGCCAGCAGGCAGAAAAGGGGCAGATGGACTTCCTGTTCGTCTCGCTGATCGAATGGGCAAAAGAACAGGGGTATACCACGTTCAATATGGGGCTAAGTGGGCTGGCAGGGATCGGGGAAAACCCATCTGACCCAGCAATCGAACGCGCCTTGCATTACGTTTACGAGCACGTCAACCAATTCTACAACTTCAAGGGGCTGCATGAGTTCAAAGCCAAGTTTGACCCCAGCTGGTCACCACGCTACCTGGTTTACCCAAATGTTGCCAGCCTTCCTGCGGTGACGATTGCCATGATCCGGGCAGATTCGGGCACAGATATCTTGGGGAGCTATCTGAAACGCTCAAAATAGGCCTCAGATTTCCAGTATGAAGCTTAATCCAGTAATTAGCCGGCTTGGACAGGTCATCAGGCGTATCCCATTCAGCCTGGTGATGCTGGTCTTGCTTTTACTGGTGGCCTGGGGGACGCACAGTTATTTCCAGGAGCTGGCTCGAGAGTGGGTGGCCCGGCTCGGGTTTGCCCCGCGCGATTTCTGGTTTTTTCGCTGGGAGCAGCTGATCCTGTCTGCGCTGATGACCAGTGGTGGTGCAATATTCTGGTTCGCGCTTGGGATGGTAGCTGTCACCAGCGGGGTCGCTGAATGGAAGACCGGCAGCTGGAGGGCAGCGCTCACCTTTTGGGGCATACACCTCATGACCCTGGTGCTCGAATCCTTGCTGTTCCTGCTACCGCTGCACCAGCTTGGCTTTTCCCAAGCCCGGGCGGTATTCTATTCACGCGATGTCGGCCCATCAGCCGGATATATGGCCAGCCTGGGCCTGGTTACAACCTTTTTACCCAGACCCTGGCGCTGGATAGTATTCGGAGCCGTGTTAATCTTCCTGATCGTCGCCCTCTCCCTGCCACCCAGACCCTCTGAAACGCAGGCGGTAAAATTTGCAGCTGATATGGCCCATCTTATCGCCTATCCACTGGGTTGGATGAGCGCCAATCTATTTAAAAGAAAAACGAGCTGGTAAAACCTTGCTGGAGGAAGCATGTCTGATAAATCCGTCGGCCAAAAACTGTTTATCAAACCCGGGAACAAGGTTCTGATGCTTAACCCACCCCCGGGATACCTGGCTCAATTGGGAGCGCTCCCAGGAGGTGTGGTTTTATTGAGTGAAACTGGCAGTCCGGTGGATGTGATCCAGGTATTCGTGGCCAACCGGGCAGAATTGGAAGCCCAGCTGCCTGGCTTGAAATCGCTTTTGGCTCCCAAGGGGATGATCTGGGTCACCTATCACAAGGGTACCTCGAAGGTGAAAACTGATATCAACCGCGATACCATCAACGCCTATGCGCATATCATTGGGTTGGAAGGCGTGGCGATGATCTCGATCGACGAAGATTGGTCGGCACTGCGCTTGAAACTGATCTGAGCCATTGAATTGACGCAAATATGAAAGCCACGTTCACTTTTATCAACGAGCTGAACGATTTCCTGCCTCACTACCGCAAAAATACCCCGTTCATCCTGGAATTCGCACCGCACCAAAGCCTCAAGCACCTGATCGAGTCGCTGGGGGTACCGCATACTGAGTTCGGGCAGGTACTGGTCAACGCACAGGCGGTGGATGCCTCCAACCGTTTGCGAGATGATGACCGGGTGACGGTATATCCGGCTGACTTGCCCCTGGAAGGTGAGCCATGCTTTATCCTGGATAACCACCTGGGACAGCTAGCAACCTACCTGCGCATGCTGGGCTTTGACTGCCTGTACCGCAACGATTACCAGGATGACGAGCTTGCCCGGGTGGCAATCGGTGAAGAGCGGGTGCTTCTAACTCGAGACCGCAGGCTGCTGATGCGTAAAGCAATCAGGCGTGGATATTGCATCCATCAGATCGATCCACGATTGCAAGCTGCGGAGGTGCTGCGGCGGTTCAAGCTCGTCGGGCAGGTAAAGCCATTTCGACGCTGCTTACGCTGCAATAACCCGCTCCAGGTGGTGCAAAAGCAGGAGATCATCGAGCGCCTGGAGCCTCTAACCAAGAAATATTATGATGAGTTTCGCCTCTGCCCAGCCTGCAATCAGATCTACTGGAAGGGCTCTCATTTCGAGCACATGCAAGCTATGATCCTCGAAATGCAAGCTCAAGCGTAGTACTTTAAGGAGGGCGAAAATGAAATCTGAACGAATTGCACCCTGGGTGTTTTTTTGCATTGCGGCGCTGGTATTTGTGATCTTCATCCTGCTCACTATTACGATTACTTCGGTGATGGCATCATCCTATACACCGCGGGCGGATAGTAAGGATTATTCCCTGCAAGAGGGATCAATTAACTACCTGCCGATCATAAACATAGCACCAGCAAATACAGCCATCATCGTCGACCATGACAACCGGGATATTGCGCTCATTCCACCAATTTGGATCGAGGCGGCCAAGGATAACGTCATCTGGTCGTATGGTTCCACCTCCCACGGCACCCAGCTGTACGCAGGGGCTGAGTACCTGAGCGGCTATGTGAGCCCTCCCACCTATAACTTCAACAGGCAAACTATCGTCCCACCCAACCAAAGCAATCCAACCTACCTGCGTATGGGCTACTTCAGCTTCTCCTGGGACCCTGGTGCGTTCCTGAGCACTGCCCACAGCATGCTGGATTCAGCGCCCCAGGCGAACGCCTTCATGTGGTCATGGTGTGGGGAGATGTCTTGGCTGGATGTGAGTGCCGTGCAGGGGTACCTGGATATGATGACCCAGCTGGAAGGTGAATACCCGGGGGTGAAGTTTGTGTATATGACTGGGCATACCGATGGCACATCTGGAGACTCAATATTGAACCGTAATAACCAGATGGTGCGCGATTACGTGATGGCGAACAACAAGATCCTGTACGACTTTGCCGATATCGAAAGCTGGCTGCCAGACGGAACGCCTCCTGGCGAAACTCCATCGGATGCCTGCCTGTGGTGTGATGATTGGTGCACTACCCACCCGGGATACTGCCCCAACCCAGCCATCGGCTGCGCCCATTCTCACTCGCTGAACTGCTTTTTGAAGGGTGAAGCATTCTGGTGGCTCTCGGCGTGCCTGGCAGGCTGGGATGGAGAAGTGAATCCTTAGGTATAATTCCGCAATCAGATTTTATTACAGGTGAGCGTGCATGAATTTCCCGACCGTATTTCCGATTAAGGTGATGGGCGCCAACCAGGATGATTTTGAGCGCCTGGTAATGGAGATCATTCAGAAGCACGCCAGGCTTGCAGCTGAAAAGGCAGTCACCACCAAGCTGAGCAAGGGAGGTAAATTCCTTTCGCTGACAGTGCGCATCCAGGCCGAAAGCCAGGCGCAACTGGATGCGATTTACAGGGAGCTGAGCGCTCACGAAAAAGTTCTGATGATGCTGTGAGGAAGTTCTTGAACTATGATTAGACTGATTTTATGATGGGCTATGATTATTTTTGTGATCTAATCATAGTGATCATTTAATCAAATGAATCATAGTTCAGATGCTCAGGGGCATTAGAACCTGTTTCGTCTCAATGACCTCCGCCTGGACCTTGCCCTTGGTCAGATCGTTCAACGCAGCCTGAAATGCAGGCAGCTTGTCGACGGACAGGCGAGTAGTGAGGGTCACATCGACGGTGAATTCCTCATCCAATACCGTGCCTGATTGCGCGGCAACCAGCAAGCGCACGCGTTCCAGGTAGGTGTAAGGGAAGACCAGCATGAGGGTATGGGTGAGCACCTTCTCAGCACGCGGCACAGCCTCCACCACCAGGCGCACCGCCTCCGAATACGCCCGTACCAATCCGCCCGTGCCCAGCTTGGTACCCCCAAAATAGCGTGTGACCACCACGGCTACATCTCCCAGGCCGCTGCCGCGCAATACAGCCAGGGCCGGCCTACCCGCCGTACCGGAAGGCTCGCCGGCATCGGAGCAGTGGGCGGTCTCCGAATTGCCGTGCCCGATGATGAAGACGGGCACATTGTGGGAGGCATCGGGGAACTCGGCCTTGATACGGGCGAAGAAGGCCTTGGCTTCGTCTACCGAAAAGGCTGGGGTGAGGCTGGAGATGAAGCGCGAGTTGGAGATGCTGAGCTCACGCCGGATCTCGTGGGCAGGGACGGGGTATGGGGGCATGGGATGATTATAGCTGATTGATAAAAGAAAACCACGAAGGACAGAAAGGACACAAAGGGAAAATATATTTTAGATCCAGAAATAATACGCTTTATATAAACAATGCTGGGTTTTGGGCAGGAGATTTAACCCTTATACCCAGACGACGATTATGTTTTTACCGAAATTTCATCATGCTGTCAGATACTGATCGTCATGGATCAATCACATGAAAAATAATCATCCTCTGACCAGTTTATCGGGTTTCCTGATAGGTAGGCACGAATATTATCCAGCGATTTCTCGCTCCGAATGATATGGTCGTAAAACCTTGCTTGCCAGGCAAAATTATCGGATCCCATACTGCGGATGGATTTTGTGCATGAAAATTTATATCGACTGATGATCAAACCCAATGTCCGAGACCCCAATTTACGTTGCTTTGTAGAGACGCCATAATATGGCGTCTCTACTTTTCCACAAGACGTCTCTACATATCCAATAACGATAATAGCATGAATGTGGTTGGGCATAACCACACTTGTATCGATGCTGATATTTGGATAGATGTGCGGAATTTTCCCTAGACACTCCATTGCGATAATTCCAGCCGGTGATAGGATCATCTGGTTTTCTTTTACTTCTCCAAACCAAAACACCCGATTTTGTGTGCAAATGGTGACAAAATAATACCCCGGTATACCATAATCCCATTCCGGCAATCGAGACGAAGGAATGCGATACCTTCCCTTGTATTTCCTGATAGGATTGTTCATCTTCTTTACCTATCTTGTAGAGACGCCCCGGCGGGGCGTCTCGGTGATGCCAGGCACACGAATTCTATTTCACCGAAACGACATGGATCTACTATAGCGCAGGTTGAAGATTGTGAGCCTCGTGTCAGTTACCATAAATTCCGTTTATAATACATCCACCTGATGATCCTTACCGGTATTTCCAACCATGGTATTCAATACGGAGATAAAATATGAAACGCCGACCACACCTCTCGCGCCGGACGTTCCTTAAGCTCACTGCCACGGTGGCGGCTGGTGCAGCCCTGGCAAGCTGCACCCCCAAGCCAAGCACCACCACCCCAACCGAAGCATCTGCCAGCGTAATCAAGCCAACCCTACCTCCCAGCCCAACCATTGGAAGCAGCGTGACTGGGACCACCCAAGCTGAGACTACCCCGGCAGAGACGAACCCCACCGAAACCACTTCCAACCCCGAGCCTACCGCAACGACAGCACCGGCTTACCTGGCGGTGGTGCACGGACCTGACCCGGCAGCCATAACACGCGCGGCGATCGAGGCATTGGGAGGCATGGCGAGCTTCGTCAGCAACGGGAACGATGTGATCATCAAGCCCAACATCTGCACCGATTACAACCCGCCGGAATACGCCAGCACTACCAACCCCACTGTGGTTGCAACACTCGTGACGATGTGCCTGGAGGCAGGTGCCAAGCGTGTGCGGGTGATGGACTCCCCGTTTGGCGGCACACCCGATTCGGCGTATGAGATATCAGGCATAAAAGCAGCTGTAGAGGCAGCCGGCGGCGAGATGCACATCATGAGCTACTCGAAGTACACTGAAGTTGAAATCCCGCAAGGCAAGAGCATGAAAAAGGTGTTGATATACCCGGACTTCCTGAAGACCGACCTGCTGATCAACGTGCCAATCGCAAAACACCATTCAGCGACACGGCTGACGCTGGGGGAGAAGAATCTGATGGGCACGGTTCGCGACCGCAATTTAATGCATGCCAACCTCTCGCAGCGTATTGCCGACCTGACCAGCCTGGTTCGCCCACAGCTCACGGTGGTGGATGCGGTACTCATCCTGACCGGTCACGGTCCCACCGGGGGCGTCCTGTCAGATGTCAAGCAGATGGATACGATCATCGCCAGCCGGGATATTGTGGCGGCCGATGCTTACGCCACCACGCTGTTCGGCTTGACTGGTGCAGATATCGGTTACATCCAGGCGAGTGCAGACATGGGGTTAGGGTTGATGGACCTTACAAGCATTAATATCCAGGAGATCAATCTGGGATGAGCTGGACAAGCTGGCGGCGGGTGCGGCAAACCGTCCAAATCCTCTTTTTTGCATTCTATATCTACCTGATCTTCACGGTGGTGCACCAGCGAGTGGCACCGGTACTAGCGGATATTTTCTTCCGGTTCGATCCGCTCTCAGCGCTGGGAGTGATGCTTGCCAGCCGCCAGTGGATCCCAAAGCTGGGCTTGGCACTGGTCACGGTCGGATTGACCCTGATCATCGGTCGGGCATGGTGCGGCTGGATCTGCCCAATGGGCAGCCTGCTGGAGTGGGTGTCTTTCCGCAAGGCACGCAAGCGGGCAGCATCGATCTCGCCCAAGCTACGATGGGTGAAATACTTTCTGCTGGCAACCAGTCTGGCACTGGCGCTCTTTGGCGGTCTGACCCTGCTGGTGCTGGACCCAATCGCCATCTTCACCCGCACTCTGACGACAGCCATCCTGCCAGCCATATTCCATGCAATCAATTCGGTCGAGACGGCACTTTATCACGCCAATTTCCTCACTCCGGCATTGGATGGTTTCGAAGGTCTTGTACGAGGCAATATCATACCCGTCGAGCAACCTGCCTTTGCCCAAAACCTGGCTATCGCAGCGTTTTTCTTTGGCATCATCGCCTTGAACCTGCTGGCGCACCGTTTTTGGTGCCGCTACCTGTGCCCGCTGGGAGCACTATTGGGATTGCTCTCCAAAGTTTCGTTATTCCGCCCTGTGATCGGCTCAGCTTGCACCCAGTGCACCCGCTGTGCGGTAGTGTGCAAGCCGGGGGCAGTGGATACCAACCCGGAAAACTTCCACATTATGCCGTCGGAGTGCACCCTGTGCCTGGATTGCTTTGCCAACTGCAAGCCGGGAGACATCCGCCTCGGATTTCTCTGAAACCAGCCCCGAAACAGGAATTCGACCTTTCACGCCGGCAGGCACTGGGAGCCCTGGCAACCGGGGCAGCTGGAGTGCTGCTGCTGGGAACAGACCTGCGCCTGCGGCAGGACAACCCTTGGCGCATCCGCCCGCCCGGGGTAACCGATGAAGATACATTCCTCTCCACCTGTTTGCGCTGCTCACAGTGCATGAAGATTTGCCCCACCACGGCCTTGCAACCGGCTCTCACCCAGGCAGGGCTGGCAGGCTTGTGGACGCCCCTGGTGGTACCCCGCGTGGGATACTGCGATTATGGCTGTACGGCTTGTGGTCAGGTTTGCCCGAGCGGAGCCATCCCACTGCTATCACTGGAAGAGAAACGCCTGGTAGTGATCGGTAAAGCCAGCATCGACCAGAACCGCTGCCTGCCGTGGGCAAGTGGGATACCTTGCATCGTCTGCGAGGAGATGTGCCCCACCCCGCAGAAATCCATCCGCCTGGAAGAAGCCCAGGTGATCGATTCGAACGGGCAGACCAGCACGGTTCAGCGCCCAAGCGTGCTACGGGATGTATGCATTGGCTGTGGGATTTGTGAATACAATTGCCCATTGGAAGGCATTGCGGCCATCCGGGTGTATGACGCCTAGATCTGGCTGCTTACTTGCAACTCACTGATTACGAAAAGCAACTAAAACGATTTATAAAATGATGTAGAATATCATCATTGGAAACTTTGCATCAGTTTCTAAGGAGGCGACCATGAACAAGAAATTCATCTTCACCTGTGGGCTGCTGGTGGTATTGGCACTCATGGCCACAGGCTGTAAATTACCGGCAAGTGGCAGCCCGCCCGTGCCTACCCTGGTACCAACTGCGACGACAGGTCAAGTGGTGATAGCTGAGCCAACCAACACAACTGCCCCGCCAACCGTAGTGGTAGTGACTGAGGCAGTCCCGCCGACTGCCGTGGTAGCCTCCCAAGTACCCCCAACAGCTGTTCCGCCTACCCCGGCGCCCCCCACTCCGGCACCGCTACCACCCGCTGTACGCATCCAATTTGCAGCCGGTGGCACCTCGGCAGTGATCGATGGTAACCTGGATGCGGCGCAGACGGTATATTACGTGCTGAAGGCTAGTGCTACTCAGACCATGAGCGTGAAAGTAACCTCGCCGAACATTGATGTTGCTCTGGGTGTCTTCGGAGCGGATAATCAGGTTTTACTCGACAGCGCGGCGAAAGATACAATCTGGTCTGGTACATTACCCTCCACCCAGGATTATTACCTGAGCCTGACTGCGGCAGGTGGAGCAACAAGTTACTCCCTCACGGTGGATATCCCACCACTACCAACCTCGCCCACTGCCAACGTCACCCAGGTACCGGGTACGTTTGACCCGGTGGCAACCTATGGGACAGCGACCTTTGAGGACCCGATGACGGGTGGGAACATCAACGACTGGGTGAACCCGGTGAGCGGTTTGCTGCCCAACACCAACTACATCAAAATTTTTGAGTCAGATGCCAAGTTCTACGTCAGAGGCAAGCTGGCAGGCTTCAGCACCTGGTACTTCACCTGGCGCGAGCTGACCGATTTTTACCTGCAATCGACTTTTGACTCGGGTAACTGCACGGGCAAGGATGCTTATGGATTGATCGTGCGCGGACCCGAACACCTGGCAGGTGTGTCGTATGGATACGTGGTGGCATTCTCGTGCGATGGTCAATATTATGTCTTCCGCCTCGATGGTGCCAACCCGTACACCATCAAAGACCTGGTGGTATGGAGCAAGAGCGACTATATCCTGGCAGGAGCGGATAAGGAGAATGTGCTGGGGATCAAGGCGATTGGCAATACCTTGACCATTTATGCGAACGGTCACCAGATTGCAGAGATATTCGATAGTATGTATGATTTTGGTCGTTATGGGGTATTCGTCAGCCCGGAATTGACCGAGGATTATACCTACCGGGTGATTAATATGTCGTATTGGGACTTAAAGCCCTAAGATTCGCACACTCTATTGCTTAAACAACAAACTCGCTGCGGTCAGACCCCGCAGCGAGTTTTTCATCCTAAGAATCTTTTATACAAATTCTAAGGAAATCTACATTGTAAAATTAATGAGAAACTGATAAAGTTGGGCAATCTTGTCCAAAATTTTTATCCGAGTAGATTGATGGACGAATGGCTTAGCTTGAGCAAGGCAGCGCAACAATTGGGGGTTCACCCGAGCACCGTCAGGGCTTGGGCTGACCATGGTTATCTACCTTCGCAGCGCACGCAAGGAGGGCACCGGCGTTTTCGGCGCTCAGATGTTGAGGTACGCATGCACACCCGGTGGGAGAGCAGCGCACCCGAGGCAACTTCAGTGTATACCAACGTCCTGCGAAACACGCGTGTACAGATCAGCGAAAGCAACCTGCAAGCCGAGAACTGGTACCGCAAGATGGATGATGAAGCCCGCGAGCAATATCGATTAAGTGGACGATCATTGGTGCAAGGATTGATCAGCCACCTTTCATCCAGTGAGGAAGGCCTGGAAGCTGAAGCGCGGTCGCTTGGATATGAATATGCCTCACGCGGCCAGCGGGTAGGGTTGACCAGTGTGGAGGCTGCACATGCCTTCCAATTCTTCCGGACGGCAGTGATGGATGCCATCCTGTCAGCTTACGAAAACGCAGACGTCCGCTCCCCTCAAATCTGGTCGGACTTATTCCGCAGGATGAACTCGTTTTCCGACCTGATCATCATTACCCTGCTTGACACATACGAAGCTTACCAGCATGGTTCGCATTAACCCGAGCGCAGATTAAATCCCCATCCACTTCAAGGAGTGAAAAATGCATTACCTGCCCATATTTTCAACCATCATCACTTTTGCCTTTGCTGCGGCTGTGTTCAGTCGCTTCAGAGTGAGGCATGGAGCGCATCTATTGCTTTGGTCGATTGGACTGGTGTTGTATGGGATTGGCACACTGACCGAGGTGATCAGTATCTTCACCTTCAGCCCACTCGCCCTCAAGTTGTGGTACCTGAGTGGTGCCATGCTGACGGCTGCCTGGCTTGGGCAGGGGACGATCAACCTGCTGGTACGTCGGCGAGGCATTACACCCACAATGAATGTGATTCTCATCATCGTCAGCCTGTTGGCAGTGGTGCTGGTCTTACTCGCGCCGATTACATCTGCCTCTGCAAGCTTCAACACTTCCCAGCCGCTGTCGGCTCAATACAAGGATATCCTCACCCGCTCAGGGATTGTGATCCTGCTGACCATCTTGCTAAACATCTATGGCACATTCACCCTGGTGGGGGGCGCAATTTACTCGGCTTATATTTTCTGGCGCAAGCGGGTTCTTTTCAACCGCATGGTGGGTAATATCCTGATCGCGGCAGGGGCGATCCTGCCTGCCCTGGGCGGCACTTTTATTCAGATGGGGATGCCCGATTTTCTGTATCTGAGCGAGTTCCTGGGTGCAATCCTGATGTATATTGGCTTCCTGCAAGCCACAGTGACGGTGCCGGTGAATAATACTGTACCAGCATCCACAGATTAAATTGCAGGCAATTATTGACCAAGATAATCCAAAATAAAATTTTTCATAGTATCCAACCTTGAGAGTAAGTGAGTGATACACCACATTTGCAATATCAAAACATGGGGAATTTCATCAATACAAGGTATAAGAATAAGGAGTTAAAAATGAGTCAAGGGATTGAAACAATCGTTTACCCGGTCAAGGATATCCATCTAGCAAAACAGATGTTCAGCCAACTTTTAGATACCGAACCTTATGCAGATATGCCGTATTACGTCGGATACCGGGTGGGATGCCTGGAAATTGGGTTGGACCCCAATGGTTTCAGCCAGGGTATGACGGGTCCGGTCAATTATTATACTGTCTCAGACATCAAAAAAAGCATGCAAGCCCTGGTTGACGGAGGCGCACAAATGATGCGGGATATCCGGGACGTGGGTGGTGGCAAGCTGATTGCCACAGTTAAGAGTTCGGAAGGCAACGTCATCGGGTTGATCCAGAATCCATAGGAATAGCCAATTACTTGATTTTTCTACCAGCCGGCCTGTATGATCAGGCTGGCTTTTTTATACTTCGAGGGAGATGCGGGTGATAAATCCGGTCTCATAACCCGAGCCCATCTGCGAGGATTAAGTTTCTAAGTGTCCCAAAGCTGTAGCTTTTGACGGAGGGACAAAATTACTTTAAGCTATAATCATTCCACAGACCGGTTCTCCCTATTTCGTCTAACCCGTCAATTCCATTGGTTAAAATCGCCCTCCCCCTCCTAGTCTTTATCTTTATCACTTCGGCATGCATGCCAGGTGCGAGTATGCCGGGAAGCGATACACCAGGTGCGCCGACAGCTATGGACCAGGATTGGTACAGCGTGTTTTTCACCGACCCGACCAACCCAAACGCATCTTCCTACCGCGGTGGACCGGATGAAGCCCTGGCGGAGGCGATCGACCAGGCCCGGATCAGCGTGGATGTGGCTATTTTCGACCTCAACTTGTGGTCGATCAGGGATGCGCTGATTTCAGCCCACCGGCGCGGAGTGGACGTGCGCATGGTCACAGACAGCGACAACATGGATGAGCAGGAGGTCCAGGAGATCAAAGAAACGGGGATTGAGGTATTGGGAGACCGCCATGAAAGCCTGATGCATGACAAGTTCGTGGTCATCGACCGGTTTGAAGTGTGGACGGGCTCGATGAACTTCACCACAGGTGGGGGGTATACGGATAACAATAACCTCATTCGCCTGCGGTCATCCAAACTGGCTGAAGATTACACCCACGAGTTCGAGCAGATGTTCCTGGATGACCACTTTGGGACTGAGAAAAAACCTGAAACCCCCAACCCAACGCTAACGGTGAATGGCAGTCAGATCGAAGCATATTTTTCACCCGAGGATGGCGCATTGGAGCACATCCTGAGTGCAGTCAATGGCGCACAGGAAAGCATCTATTTCATGGCCTACTCTTTCACATCCGATGAACTGGCAGAAGCCATCATCCAGCGAGCCAACGCAGGGGTGACCGTGCAGGGCGTGTTTGATAAAGACCAGTATCATTCCAACGCAGGCACCGAGTACGATAACCTGCACGATGCTGGTTTGGAAGTCTGGTTGGATGGCAACCCGCGTTTGATGCACCACAAGGTGATCGTTATTGACCAGAAGGTTGTGATTCTGGGTTCGTATAACTTCAGCAACAATGCCGAGCATTATAACGACGAAAATACCCTTATAATTCACAATCAGGATATCGCAGCGCAATATATGCTAGAATTTCAAAAAATTTATGCTTTATCGCAAAGGTGAATGACGATGGAGACTAACGGTAAATTTTACCTGGGACGTATCTATGACGCCAATCTATCCAAAACCACAGACCAAAATGTGCTTTACGAGCCGGCAGACCTGACGACACATGCCGTGGTAGTCGGTATGACCGGTTCTGGGAAGACCGGGCTGTGCATCGATCTCCTGGAAGAGGCGGCACTGAATAACATCCCTGCCCTGATGATCGACCCCAAGGGAGATATGACCAATACCCTGCTACACTTCCCAAACCTGCTGCCACAAGATTTCCAGCCATGGGTCAACCCTGACCAGGCACGCCGGGCAGGAAAAACCCTGGAGCAAGCCTCAGCTGAAGCTGCAGAACTGTGGAAGAAGGGGCTAAGCGATTGGGGAATCGACCAGCAGCGGATACTCAACCTGTCAAATTCGGCCCAATTTGCAATTTACACGCCTGGCTCGGATGCAGGCATTCCGGTCAATATCCTGGCATCATTGAAAGCCCCTTCGATCGCCTGGGAAAGCAATAAAGAAACCTTGCGCGAACGGATCAACGGCACGGTGACCGCGCTGCTCGGGCTGGTGGGTATGGAAAATATTGACCCGGTACGCTCGCGCGAGCACATCCTGCTGGCCAATATCTTTGAAAATGCCTGGAGCCAGGGGAAAGACCTTGACCTGGGTGAGCTGATCTTACAAACCCAATCGCCACCGTTCCCAAAACTGGGGGTGTTCGACGTCAACACATTCTTCCCGGAGAAAGACCGCTTTGGGCTGGCAATGCTGCTCAATAATATCCTGGCAGCCCCCGCCTTCCAGGTGTGGATCGAAGGGCAACCCTTGGATATCCCCACCCTGCTGTATACGGCGGATGGCAAACCACGTCATAGCGTGTTTTATATTGCCCACCTGAGTGATTCGGAGCGCATGTTTTTTATCACCCTGCTTTACTCGGCCGTGGAAACCTGGATGCGCTCACAGACCGGTACCACCAGCTTGCGCGCCCTGCTCTATTTCGATGAAATTTTTGGATACCTGCCGCCGGTGGCAAACCCACCCTCCAAACAACCGATGTTACGCATGTTGAAACAGGCGCGCGCGTTTGGTGTTGGCCAGGTGCTGGTGACGCAAAACCCGGTGGATGTGGATTACAAAGCTCTATCCAACGCCGGTACGTGGATGATCGGCAAGCTGCAGACCGACCAGGACAAGCAGCGCCTGCTGGATGGGCTGGACAGTGCCATGGCGGGTAGCCTAAACCGGGCTGAATATGACCGGCTGATCTCCACCCTGGGGAAGCGGGTGTTCTTGCTGCACAATGTGAATGCCAAAGGTCCAATGCTGTTCTCTACCCGCTGGGCGATGAATTACCTGACAGGACCTTTGACGCGCACCCAAATCCCTGAGCTTAATAAGCTGGTCGGGGCGATTGAAATGCCAATTTCACCATTGCCAGCAGGTGTTCAGACAGCAAACCCGGTCGGGCAAGCTGCCGCGCCCGTCCAACAACAGACATTCGGTGCAGTCACCCCAACCGCTACTGTGACTGCCAAACCAGCCTCTGGATTTTCATCCACCCGACCAACCATTCCAGCAGGGATCGCGGAGTACTTCCTGCCCAATAATCTCACTTTTACCCAGGCATTCAAGGCCGCCGGGCGTGAATTCCCCATGGAAGCATACAGCCAGGGGCTGATCTATCGACCCGTTATTCTCTCGCAGGCAAGCGCACGTCTATATAATTTGAAATATAAGCTTGATATCGACAGCTACAAAACGGCATTGGTGGCAGACCCCGACCGGCGGGGGGTCGTCCGCTGGGATAATTACCCCACAGGAAAGATCGATCCAGAGAGCTTCGACCAAGCTCCCGACCCTCAAGCACGATTTGCCCAGCCCGAAGCCCCTTTGAATGACGTCAGGCTGATGAATGCGCTGGAGAAGGACTTTCTCGAATGGGCCTACCGCTCCACCCAGGTTACGCTGCGGGCAAATGAAAGTCTCAAGCTGTATGCCGGACCTGAGACCACAGAGGATGATTTTCATAGCCAGTGCAGCAAAGCGGCCACGCAGGCCTGCGAGGCTGAGATCAAGAAAGCCTCGGCGACCTATGACACCAAAATACGGGCACTGAATGACAAATTGGAACGCGAGCAGCGTGAATTGAAGCAGGACCAGGCGGAGCTCTCCAGCCGAAAAATGGAAGAGATTGGCACCGGTCTTGAGACAGTGGCAGGCTTTCTGGGTTTTGGTCGCAAACGCTCCATTTCATCTTCAATCACCAAACGGCGCATGGCGAAACAGGCCAAAGGTGATGTGGAAGAATCAGTGGATGCGATCAAAGATTTCCAGGAACAGATTGCAGCCATCGAAGCTGAAAAAGGGAATGCTGTCCAGGCAGTGATGGATAAATGGGCGGAGATTGCCAACCAGGTCACCGAGATCCCCATCGCTGCACAGAAGAAAGACGTCCTGTTGGATTTCTTCGGGGTGGCGTGGATGCCTTATCACCTGGTGAAGATTGGTGAGCAGCTCGATGAGCTGCCAGGCTTCACAACCAAGTAGCTAATTCATGGATGTCCAACACTATCAGGTGAAGAACAGTCAGGGAAATCTGGTCAACATTAATCTCAAGCGCGATAAACGTCTGAAGAAAAATTCGCGTTGGGAACGCTTGCCAGATGGCTCCTTATTATTACGCGTTCCCTACCGGCTGCCAAAACACAGAATCGGCCCCTTACTGGAACAGGTGGCTGCCCAGCTGGAGAAAAATATCAAGGAGCGCAACTACAGGAATGATGCCGTATTGCAAGAACGGGCAGAGCTGATCAACAAGAAGCACTTTGATGGCAAAATCCAATGGAATGGCATCCGCTGGGTGAGCAATATGCAATCGCGTTTGGGCAGTTGCACACGGGGAGGCTCGACGGATGGTCAAATTCGCATCAGTGACAAGATCAAGGAATGGCCGGTTTGGGTGGTGGATTACGTGATTGCGCACGAAATGCTACACCGCAAACACCCCAATCATTCTGACGTATTTTGGAATGAGCTGAGAGCCGCCTACCCTCTCGCTGAACAAGCACATGGCTTTATTGATGGAGTAAGCTTTGCTTCCGGGCGGACGTTTGAGGATGATTAATCAACCGCGTTTAACCCTGCTTTGGATACGACAGCGATTTGCAATAGATCCAATGGCATACAACTTGCAACCAATTGATAACCATGGAACATAATCCTTCCCCTCCTGCTGATTATATGAATGCCGTGGGTATGCTAAACCGGCGAGAGATCGAAGCCCGGGTGCTGGTGCCTCTACTGGAGAAATTAAGCACTGAGATGGATCGTGAGAAAGTTTGGCAGATCATGCGAGAGGTGATCCAAGAAATTGCCCGCCAACAGGGAGCCCAGCTTGCCGGCAGTGTGGAAGCCAATGACCTGGAGCATTTTGCCGTGGTGCAGGAGACCTGGAAGAAAGATAATGCCATCCAGACGGAAGTTCTCGAGCAGACCCGCAAGAAATTCTCGTTCAATGTATTTCGCTGCCGATATGCCGAGATGTACCAGCACCTGGGTATCCCAGAGCTAGGGAAAATGCTGTCGTGTGACCGTGATTTTGCGTTCATTGAAGGATATAACCCGAATATTCGACTGTGCCGCACCCAGACGATCATGGAAGGGGCAGAACTGTGTGACTTTCGCTTTGAAGTGCAGCCCTCCAAAAAACCGCGCGGGTGAATTGCTTGACGCAGGTTTCGGATTATGCTAGTATCACTTATCGATTGGCTTCGTATTGATCAGGAATAAAGTGCAAATCAGCGTTGCTGATTGTATGAAGGAGACAGAATTATCATGAACCGGATAAGTTATTCTCGTGTGTTTATCATCCTTGTGCTGGTCGGGCTATTTGCGTTTGGACTGACCTCCTGCAAGCTACCTGCCTCCAAAGGTCCCCAATCAAATAGCGATGGATTTCCGGTGCCTGGCGGAAGCGATCAAACCCCAGGTGGGATCGACGTCTCCATCTTTGCAACACAAACCGCACAGGCAAATCCTCCGGTGGTAGTCACTTCGTCTGTGCCAATAGAAAATCCTCCCACAAGCCAGGTTCCCGAAGCAACCAGTGTACCCGGAGCACCTGAACCAACGGCAGGACCGATCGTCTACGTCACTGCCACTCCAGGTGGTCCGCCAACCTCTTACACTTTAGCATCTGGTGAATTCCCCTTCTGCATCGCCCGCCGGTTCAATGTAAGCATTGCTGAGTTGCTCAGTCTCAACGGTCTAACGATCAATTCCGCAGTCTCACCAGGGCAGGTGCTACAAATCCCACAGACCAGCAATCCATTTGATGGTCAACGCTCGTTGCATGACCATCCTGGAACTTACAAAATCCAATCCGGCGACACTCTCAATAGCATTGCCTGCTATTTTGGTGACGTCTCACCGGATATGATCTCGCTGCAAAATGACCTGCATACAACAGACCTGCCCGCTGGAGAGGTTTTGATCATCCCGTAAAAATAACCCTGATAAATGCGAAGGTTTAAACGCGTAATCCAGTTTAAACCTTCGTAAATTTTAAGGAGCCTAATGTCTATCGAAACCATTAATCAGGAAACCATTTACCGCGGTCATGCATTCAATGTACGCCGGGACGAAGTGCGGTTTCCAAACCAACACACCACGCACCTGGACATCATCGAACATGTGGGTGCAGTCACCATCCTGCCTATCGATTCAAATGGGCGGATCCTGTTCGTACGCCAGTACCGCCATGCGACCGGGAAAGAATTACTCGAGCTACCTGCTGGCACACTCAACGCTGGTGAGCTGCCGGATGATTGTGCTTTACGTGAGATCCGGGAGGAAACGGGATTTGCAGCGGGAAGTTTGATCAAGCTGGGTGAGTTTTTCCTTGCACCAGGCTATTCCACCGAGTATATGGTTGTTTATCTGGCGAATGAGCTGCACCCCGACCCGCTACCGGGAGACGAAGATGAATTTATTTCCCTTGAAGCCGTCCCGATTAAGGAAGCCTATAACATGGCGTTTAATGGAACGTTACAAGATGGCAAATCGCTGGCTGCCTTGCTACTCGCCCACCCTTATATCTATAGCCCAACGTAGACATTTGTATATTAACTAACAAACGGGGCTGTCCCAAAAGTAGATGCACAGGGGCGGAATTCCGAAAATATCATTATTAATTACCCCGCGCGCTGACCGAATGCGCACCAAACGGGCGTAGGTGGAGTACCAATTTTTTCTGGTGTATTTTGTTCAAATCCCACCTCTCCGGTCAAAAGCTGACCGGACTTGCTACGCCGCTACGTTATAGCTTATTTTCCACAATATTATGATTTTTTAGACAGCCCCGTTTATTTATATAATACCAATTATTCAGCACCGCCGGGTTGGGTTGGACCTTTCTTATTTACAATCAACGTCTCAAGGAATTTACGATTTAATAGCATAACAGGGGATTCAAACCTTAAGTCGGGGTAAAGGGGAGCGGTAAGTATAGCATCATAGACAGTAATAAAATAGCTGGTACCCTCGGTAATCAATGCCGAGAATTCGAAACGTCCAGACCATTCAATCGTACCAGAGACGTCATAGGTGCGGGTGGAAATTTGGACCGGGTATGGGATCAGTCGCTGATACCCGCTTTTTAGAACCCCTTGTAAACCCATGTAATCCCGTTTGCGCAAGGAAACTGCAGCAATTTCAGAGCGGACCAAATACATTTGTGAAGCATAATTCATCACACTGGATGGCTTATGAATTGGGGCGATACTGGCATCATTAACCTCGACGAAGGATGTGGTCATATCGGTTAACATGCCCACCAATCCGCTTTGGATTACTTTGATTTGGCCGAAGATATAATGGCTGCAGGTGAGGATTTCAGCGGGGATAAGGCGGTTAGCAATCGGCGAGACCATTATTCCTCCAGGATTGGGGTTAACTTTGGGGTTGAGGCCGGTTCAGGTTTTTGGGCAGATTCCTACGGCGCATCTTAGGTTTACGACCCGTTGTGGGGCTGAGCAGCATATTCAGCCAGCTGACAGCATGGGTATCATACTCGCGTTTGCCACACACATCACAAACCCAGGATGGGAAATTCGGGACCGTGATCAATTCATCATTCAACCAGGTAAAATAGGTCAGATATTCAAGCCGAAAGAGCCCAGTATGGCACTCAGGGCAAATATGGGGATATTCCGACCCTTCGTCAGGTCTGGGTTGTTCTTCTGGCTTTTTCGCTTCATCACTCATTTTTTACAGTCTCAGCTTCTTGGACGATCTTCACCCCAGCGCTCGCACCCAGGCGATTCGCTCCGGCTTTGATCATGGCAAGGGCATCAGAATAGGTGCGGATACCTCCCGCAGCCTTTATGCCCATCTCAGAACCAATGACACAACGCATCAATGCCACATCTTCTATAGTTGCACCTCCGGTGCCAAATCCGGTGGAGGTTTTGACAAAATCAGCTCCGGCTGCCTGACTGATCAGGCAGGCAATGATTTTTTCGCGCCGCGTAAGCAGGCAGGTCTCCAGGATGACTTTAACTAAGGCACCCTGGTTATGGGCAGTCGCTGTGACGGACTGAATCTCATTCATCACCAACCCGTAGGCTTCTGATTTCAGCGCGCCAATATTGATAACCATATCGATTTCGGCAGCCCCAGCGTTGATGCATGCCAGAGTCTCGTAAACCTTGAACTCAGGTAAGACTGCGCCAAGTGGGAAACCAATCACCGTGCAGATATTCTCCTTCGCATTGCGTAGCAACCCACATGCCAACGGGACGTAAACTGGATTGATGCACACAGTTGCGAAGTGATGCTCCATAGCTTCCTGGCACAGAATGCGTATTTGGGCAGCAGTTGCTTCTGCCTTTAGCAGGGTATGGTCAATCCAGCCAGCGATCTCTTTGCCGGCGGGAATGTTTAGCTGGGCTGGAGCGGGAGGTAATTGCTGCTCGTAATCATTCGCTAATGAGATAAGCTGAGATAATTCCATAGTGTTATCGTTTCTAATTAATGGGCAGCATTGGCTGATGTGACGTGATCAATAAAACCCCAGGCAGTTGGTGGCCAATATATCAGAACGGCTTTCCCAATTATATTGGCCATTGGAAGGGTGCCCCAATCATGTGAATCTTCAGAATTATTGCGATTATCACCTAATACGAACAACTGCCCTGCTGGAACCCGCCAGGTGCCGGGATAATTGGTGGTCACATTTAGATAAGTCTCGTCTAGAGCTTGTCCGTTGACGTATACAACCTTATTTTTAACTTCGACCTCATCACCTGGTAGCCCAATGACGCGCTTAACATATTCTTCACCAGGGTTAATCGGCGGGTGAAAGATAATAATATCTCCGCGTTGCGGGCTTCCAAAGCGGTAACTTAAGCGGTTGACCATTACATATTCGCCCGACAAGAGAGTCGGTTCCATGCTCTCGCCATCCACCCGAATGCGGGCAGAAACCACGTTGATGGTGACAAATAAAATGAGTGACAGTATTAATGTCTCCAGAACATCCTTTAGAAAACGGAGAAAACCGGAGCTTTCTTTAGGTTGGGATAATTCCGGATTAATTTCTGGTTGATTCGTATCCAAATTACCTCCGAGCATCAGGCATTATAAGACCGGTCTCTCCGGTGAGCAAGGGAAGGGGGATTAATGGATGGTGAACAAGCACCCGGGTTTGCATGTGAGAACTGATTATTTTCTGCGTGGTCGTAATACGATACGGATAGGCGTCCCCAAAAAAGGGTGTTCCTGGCGGATACAGTTTTCCAAATAACGGATGTAAGTGAAGTGGGCTAATTTGGGGTCATTTACATGGAGCAAAAAGACGGGCGGGTCATTCCTGACTTGAGTACCATAATAAATCTTCAGCTCAGTGCCTGCATGGGAGGGTGAGGCATGCTTGTCTTGAGCCTGGTGAAGGATGCGGTTAATTTTCGATGTAGGCAGGCGGGTGAGACGTTCTTCCTGAACCCTCAATGCCATGGGTAAAACCTGATCCACCCTGCTTCCGGTCTTGGCAGATATAAATAAAACCGGGACGTAATCCATAAAGTTCAATTCCTGCCGGATGTGTTGGGTGAAGTCGGCCATGGTGTAAGTATCTTTTTCGATTGCATCCCACTTGTTCACTAATACCACGGCACTTTTCCAGGCATCCAAGATAAAGCCAGCAATGTGGGCATCCTGAGCAGTCAATCCGGCGGTTGCATCCAGAACAAGCAGGACAACATCTGACCTCTCAATCGCTTGCAAAGCGCGCAACACGCTATATTGTTCCACACCGGGCGTGATATGCCCGCGCCGACGAATACCCGCCGTATCAATCAGCACCATCGGAACATCTCCGTAAATGAGCGATGTATCAATGGCGTCGCGGGTGGTGCCAGGGATCGGACTGACGATGGCGCGTTCCTCCCCCAGGAGCTGGTTGAGTAAGCTGGATTTCCCGGCATTGGGTTTACCTACGATGGCAATCTTGACCGAATCATCCTCAGCTTCTTCGCCTTCTTTTTTGAACGTATCCACCAGCGCATCCAGCATGTCTCCGGTGCCGGTGCCATGCAGGGCAGAAATAGGATAGGGATCACCCAGACCAAGCTCATAAAATTCCATGGCAGCTAACCGGCGGGCTGCATTTTCACATTTATTTACCACAAGCAACACTGGCGGTTTAGCTTGACCATCTTCATCGCGCTGGTGTTTACGTAGGATCTGTGCCACCTCATAATCTGCCGGGGTCACACCGTTCTCGGCATCGGTAAGAAATAGAACTGCATCGGAATCATGGATGGCAATCTCAGCTTGAGTGCGAATCTGCTCGATGAAATCTGCTGAGCCAATTGAAAGCGGCTGCTGACCGCGGCCTAAACCGCTTTGAGAGGGGTCAATCCCACCGGTATCAACAATATCAAACACTCTGCCATTCCATTCGGCTTCCATCACCAAACGATCGCGGGTCGTACCTGGGACATCATCTACTACCGCCAAACGCTCGCCAGCCAGACGGTTAAAAAGTGTACTTTTCCCAACATTGGGTCGCCCGACCAGGGCAACGACAGGTTTTGTCATTAAATATCCTTATGGAACAGGGGTGGAGGTTCGGTTTGGTACAATCGTACCATTGGGAGTACCCGTTTGGGTAGGCGTGGGGGTAATGGTGATCGTGATGGTTACCGTGCCAGGCAGGATGGATACCATTCGCACCCTATCAGGCAGGATATTTATTTGCGGAATGAATTGAAAAGTACCCACGTCATAACCGGATAAATCCACCACGGCTCGCACATCTGCGGGAGCAAGTGTATTCAGAACTGGAACCGGCCCTGAAAGAATAACATCAACAACGGCAGGGCTCGAGATAGCCGTCAGGCCTGGAGCAAGACCAATCACCTCAACCGGTAGAGAAATAGCCAGGCTGGACTCGATCGTGGCAATACTGACCTGGACCAACACTTTTGAATCACCAACCACAGAAATCCCCGACGGAAGGCTCAGTTCCACCAGGGTTTCAAAATCGTCATCTTTACTGGTTAAATCAATTGGTTGGGTCTCTACATAGCCCGGTAAGTTGTTCACCAGCTCGGGATCAGAAGAGAAAACGACTACTCCGACGGGTGTGACGAAAATATTAGTCACCCGATAACCGGTACCCACCTGCCCGGTTGTGACGGCACGCACGATCACATAACGGTAGCCTCCCAAAAGGGTAATGGGCTGAGTGACTGTGACTGCTTCGGGTGAGACGGTCAGTCCGTTGACAACCTGACCATCTGCATCGAGCAACTGTGGGATTACATCACGGACGAGAGTTTGATTGACGTTGGTAATATCCAGAGTCACGCGTACTTGCTTGATCTTAGATATGAGAGACTCGGGCCCTGTCACCGTCACATCTTTTGGATCCAGCTGAGTAGTTTGTGTCTGATAACCTACGGGCGGGTTACCCGTCACAATCAGATTAACCGGAAAGACCTGGGTGGCAATTGAATCAAGGTTGATGGTGATTTGGGTAGGGTCCTGACTGATCAGGCGGACGAGGTGAGGGGTAATTTGTATCTGGACCGGAACGTTATGTTCACCAGCTCCAAGGTTGGATAAATCCACCTTAGCGGTCACAGATTGTGGATCTTTGTTCAATGTGGTCCACACCGAGGCGGGGGCACGCAGAACAACCGTGACGCTGTTGGTTACATCACCCATGATCTGCAAGTTGGGATCCTGACCGATAAACTCGATCGGCACGGGCCGGGCGAGGGTGTTTTGTTCATTTGGGTCAGAGGCGATGACGGCTGACACCCAAACAATGACCGCAAGGATGAAGGCGGTCAATAAAGTGCCCAAGTTCTTCGCCAACCAGCGCAGGATTTTCACTTAATTGGCCTCCCCTCCGGGCTTTTTTCCGCTGGGATAAATGTTCTTGAACCAATCGGTCAGACTCTTGCGCTGAGCATCGGGGCTAAAAAATGCCCTCAAAATGTTTTCCAGGCGTTCAGTATCCAGCCGGCGGATCATGCGACCGTTATGGACGACTGAAATTGTCCCGCTCTCTTCGGAAACCACAACCACAACGGCATCACTGACTTCTGATATACCAAGAGCAGCGCGATGGCGCAAGCCCAGCTGCCTATCGGGCGTGTGGGCCAGTACACCACTGGCAGACAGGGGCATCACACAGGCTGCAGCCACCATCCGTGAACCTTCCAGGATGGCCGCACCATCATGCAGGGGTGTGTTGGGATAAAAGATCTGTAAAATGAGCTCCGGTGTTACCTGTGCATCCACGGTTACGCCGGTATGGACGTATTCCTCCAGGTTATCCAGGCGCTGTAATACGATCAGTGCACCATGCCGACGGTCAGAAAGGCGGATGGCAGCGTTAACCACTGCAGAGATGGACTTTTGGGTGCCAGGCGAAGCCTTGCCATTGGCGAAAATGTATCCAGCCCTGCCAAGACGCTCCAATGCCCGACGAATCTCGGGGGCGAAAATTACCGGGATAGCCAACACAAGTGCTGGCAGCGTGGTGCGAACCAACCATGAAAATGCAGGCAGCACTTCCGTACTACTTAACAAACTGCCCAGGACGACCAGCACGAGCACCCCGCGCAGTAGCACTACTGCCTGCGTATCACGCAACATGATGAGAAGACCAAAAAAGATCAGCGTGACAATTGCCAGGTCAAGGACACTCAACCAGTTGATGCGTTCAAATATAAAACCCAGGCTTTCAATCAGGTAACGAAGAAGGTTTTCCACTAGGACCTTGGCCTATCACTTATTCTGCTTGATCACTTTCCAACAGCTCAACGATGAATGCTTTATTACCAAAAAAGATACCGCGAGCTAAACAGGGCGCAACACGCGATCTTTCCGCAGCTGCTTGAAAAACATGGCTTCCCCTTTTCCCATGGTATCTTGAGCAGCCTCCTGCCAGGCGCGCACGCCCAATGATTCTATTGTGCACATTTCATACCCAAGCGAAGTCCAGACCTCTTCCTGCGAGGTTAACTCTGGGGGTAAGAATAACAGGGCGATCTCACATTGCAGGTCGCGGGAGGTCGTCTCAATTTCGGTCAATAGTGCTTGCATGGCTTTAGACAAAGGCTGGCCTGGATCGATGTAGACATCATCGGTACGTTCAACCAAATTTTCTACCTGCCAGCCTACCACCCCGACGGGTGTGCCATCCAATTTAAGGAATAAATAGGCTTTCTCACCAAACGCAGCCATGATATCTTCGTCGGTGGGTTTTGCTCGTCCATCACTAAGCCGGCTGATGAGAGCAGCAATTTCGGCAGCATGGCGGGGGCGAGCCTTTTCCACCAGCATGACACCTTTTGGAGCTGTGATCGGCTTGTAGATGCCTGAATCGAAGGTGGGGAACAGTTCTTTCCAAGCTTTTGTTACCTGCTGCCAGGTCTCATCAAAGGAGCCATCATTTTGGATGACGGTATTGGCAACTTTGACTTTCTCGCTTTGGGGGAGCTGGGCATTTACCCGCTGATGGGCTACTGCCACGCTGAGGCCTCTCTTTTTGGTGAGGCGCGATATCTGAACCTGCTTTTGGGCGTATGTGACCCAAACCGAATCACACGCCTGCCGCAGAGGCCCTTCCAGCAGCTTGATGGCCTCAATGACGATCACTTTTTGAGACGAACGCCTGACGAGCAGATCGATTGCCTGGCGCACCAATGGATGAACAATGGCTCTCGAGCTGGATGAGTGCATCGGGATCTGCGAAGACTACGCGAGCAAGCTTACCACGGTCAATCTGGCCGTCGGAAGCCAGGATCCACTTGCCAAAAGTGTCTAGCACGGGCTTATAGCCGGGTGCGTCCCTGGCAATGGCGCGATGGCCGAGAGCATCGGCATCAATGCCATACGCCCCCAGGTGCTCCAGCATTTTCCGCACCACGCTTTTACCCGTAGCAATATTACCCGTCAAACCAATGACGAATTTGCCTGGCCAGACACTCATCCTTCCTCCTGCTTTATGCCTTCATTTTAGTCGCGCTAATGCAGAATGTCAAAGGTTCTTGCAAAAATATTAGGAGAGTGTTTAGTGATATTTGAGAAACAAAGAAATGGTGAAGGAGTCCCCGGGGTGAAAAAGCGTTATCGATAAATATTCCTGACCACCAAGTATAGCACATGCCTTTTGTAGCACCTCAACTAGGCGCTGGCGATGCTGAATAGTAGTCGGGTGGCTATCGGACATTTTAATATTTCGTATTACTCGATTTCCGACTTTCCCAATGGTGATAAGGCTGTCTTTATGAAGCGCAGGTTACTTTAACCCAGAGAAACATCAGGTTGTGTATTCAGATAATGGGCATCGATAAAATTGTGTAAACCAGGTAAGTATATTAAAATTCTACACAGACAAGATTTTTGGTTGATGGTAACTTCTATAGATGCCGAACGATGATGCTGTGCGAAAAGAAAAGCTCAGAACTCGTAAGCTCTAAGCGTACCAACGGCGTGCAGATCGGAAAAACCAGGCTAATGTGTCTTGATTGCCACCCTGAAAATTTGCAGATTCAAGCTGGATCAAACTAGTAAATGACAACCATAACCGATGAGTTAGGTCGGCTTGAACCCGAACCAGGCAACCCATGAGAAAAGATATTCTATTCATCATTTTTTTGGGAATCATCTTCACGATTATTATGCCCGTTATCATTTCCGGAGGTGGCGGAGGAGATTTCCTGGCATATTGGTCAGCATCCCATTTGTTTGTGACCGGGGGTAATCCATATAGCCAGGCTGAAATGAGCTCTGTAGAGAATCAGATATACCCTGAGAGGTTTTCTGCTACCGGCGAGCTGATCAATACCTGGAACCCACCATGGCTAATCCTGGTTCTAGCCCCTATGGGATTATTACCCTTTTCAGTAGCCAACCTGTTGTGGGTTTTTTGTAATGTTATTCTGATCGGTACTGCATTACTACTTACCTGGAAACTGTGTGTGGGTGATCAAAAATCAAGGGGTATCTTGATCGCCTACCTGGCGGGCTTCCTATATATTGAGACAATATCTTACCTGGCAATTGGTCAGATTACAGGTATATTACTCCTGGGCATCGTCCTGACCATCTGGTTTATAAAGCACGAAATGTATTTTTGGGCAGGAATAGCAGCACTAGCGACGACGATAAAACCTCATATATCTTATTTCTTCCTCCTGCTTTTACTGATTTGGGTGCTCCAAAATCGGCGTTGGAAAGTGATTCTTAGGGCTCGGCTCATGGCGGCCTTGATCTCAATGGTCATTTTTTGGATCAGCAATTCCCAATTGGTTAAGTGATTATGTGTTTTTACTAAGTAATCTGCCTTTCAACCAGACATATACCAGTACATTAGGTAGTTTTGTATCGGGAATATTTAATATTTCCATATTTAAATATTCTGCCATCGTTTTAATTTTCGCGATTAAACCCCTTTTGAAACTCATAAAAAATGGAAACTGGCTGACTGCGACTAACGTGGCGTTACTCATATCCGTTCCGATATCTCCGTATGGTTTCAATTTCGACCATATTGTCATTCTTCCAGCAATAGTACAGCTGATATCCTGGGCAGCATTGAAGGAAATCTCCAGAAAGATGACCATTCTCATCGCGATTGTGCTTATGGTCTGGAATGTAATCATCGCATTCATGTATTCAACCAAAAGTCTGGAAAACTATTGGTACTTTTGGACGCCTATCCCTGTATTTGTGATCTATCTGATCGCCTTGAAAGGAAAAAATGCTTCCCAGAACCCCGCCAATTGATCTGAGTGTGATAATCCCGGCATTAAATGAGCCTGAGAATCTCTCCTTATTGCTTCCGATATTAAACCAGGTTCTGCAGTCAAGAATCATTAATTATGAAATAATCATTGTGAATGAAAACGCCGATCTTGAAACGCGCACCATAGCCCAAGAAAATTCGTGCCATTTATTGACACCCGACAGCAGAGGCTATGGCGCAGCTATCAGGGCAGGGATAGGTGAAGCACACGGAATTTACATCCTCACCATGGATGCAGATTTATCCCATTCGCCCAATTTTATTTTTTCGTTGTGGGATGCACGCCATAAAGCCGACATAATCGTTGCCTCTAGATATGTTTTGGGAGGCAAAGCGATTATGCCTCTTCCCCGGTACTTCTTAAGTAAAGTATTAAACCTGGTGTTTAGTCGCGGATTGGATTTAAAACTGCGTGATATGTCCAGTGGTTACCGCCTGTATAAAGCCGCCACCATAAAAGGAAAGTCTTATCATAGTAATGACTTTGATGTTTTACAAGAAATCCTGGTAAACGCTTTCATTGAGGGGTTTGAAGTCCTTGAGATTCCGTTCACATACCAACCCCGTAAGCATGGGTCATCCCATGCACGTGTTTTTAAGTTCGGGCTGAAGTATCTACAGACCTTCTATAAATTATGGAAGTTACGTAACTCAATCGCCAGTGCCGATTATGATGCCCGCGCCTTTGTTACCCTGTTACCACCCCAAAGGTATTGGCAGCGTCAACGCTACAAACATATTACCCGGATGATCCATGATGAAATCAAATGTTTAGATGTGGGCTGTGGGTCCAGCCGGATCCTGGGAGCTTTACCGGAGGGAAGCATAGGATTAGATATCCAGATGCGGAAATTACGATATTCTCGACGTTACAAGAAGGAATACATTAACGGCTCGGCAATCGAATTGCCCATTGCCAGCGAATCGATGCCATGCATAATATGTTCCGAGGTGGTCGAGCATATACCACGCGGCAGCGTGTTAGCCGAACTGGATCGCGCCCTAAGCCCAAACGGCTTGCTGATCCTCGGAACGCCCGATTACAACAAATGGGAATGGATCCTGATTGAAAAGCTATATAAATTGATCCTGCCCCAGGCCTATGCGGATGAGCATATCAGTCATTACACTTACCGTGAGATTGTGGATGAATTTGTAAACAAAAGGGGATATGCTGTTATCGATATGAAGTATATTTTACAAGGCGAATTAATCATTAGTCTCAGAAAACAAGCGATAAATTAGTTTCGATCAGTCATGCTGATAAAGAACCCGTTGCTCCATGCGTCTTGGGCAACAAATCATTGACCCAAAGCGCTGGCGACCGATACATCCACTCAAAGCTTTTCCAATATTTTCTAGATCAAGCTTTAGCCCCTGGCTATAAGGTCTGGCCAGGCACGCATCAGCCCAACGATTACGCGCCGTCCTTTTAGATGCGAGCAAAGATCACGACATGCGCCGGTCACCCATGAAGAAGAGGGCGACGGTGCCGGGTCCGGTGTGGGTACCAATTACCATTCCAACGCTGGTGATCAGGATGGATCTTGGGCATCAACAGGGTAAGGCGCAGACAGCCACCAGTGTTGGTGATTAGTATTGCCACCATCAAGTGGACAGTTTGCATTAAAATATGTGAGTAGATTGGCCGATCCAAAGGGTTTACAAAATCCAGCCTACCAGCCCGACTGACTGCAGAGAATTTCGAGCGCCTACACCACCGAGAATCTAGAAAGGTCCCCATCATGGAAACCAATCTGCGCCAAGGGAACCCCTACATCACCACAGCAATTTATTACCTCAGCTTCATCTGCCTTGGTGCGGCTACAGCTGTGCTTGGCCCTACCTTGCAAGGCCTGGCAACAAATACTGATTCAACACTGGCACAAATCAGCTCGTTGTTTCTGGTGTGTTCTTTTGGATATCTGCTTGGATCGTTGGTTGCAGGTAGACTGTATGACCGGCTAAAAGGACACCCAATCATGTGCCTGGCGTTATTTCTCCTTGCCGTGATGATAGGTGTTGTTCCACGGATAAAATTGCTGATTTTCCTTCAGACCTTGTTTTTCTAGCATTGGGTTTGTAGAAGGCAACCTTGATGTAGGTGTCGACACCTTGATTGTTTGGCTGCACGGCGATCGGGTGCCACCGTTTATGAACGGCCTGCACACTTTTTATGGGGTAGGAACGACCATCGCCCCACTTATCGTGGCGGCTGTGATAAGCGGTACGGGTTCTTTGAATAGCATCTATTCGACTTTAGCCATCCTGATCTTGCCCGTTGGTCTGCTCATTCTATTTCGCCCCAGTCCGTCGCATCATCAAGCCAGGCAACAAACTGGAGATCGACCGGCGATTCCCCTGCTTGTCTTCCTAAGTGCGGTGATATTCTTCGCATTTACGGGTGCAGAACTTGGATTTGCTGGCTGGATTTATACGTTTACAACTTTTCAAGAATATGCCAACTCCACGATGGCAGCGAGCGTCAATGCTGCTTTTTGGGCAGCCATCACTGTGGGACGGGTGATCTCGATCCCACTTGCGGTGAAACTAAAGCCTCAAAAAATTCTCTGGGTAAATTTCTGCGGGGTAATCATCAGCCTGCTCATCATCATTTTTTTCTCCTCGAGCGAAACGTTTCTCTGGCTGGGGACTATCGGGACGGGGCTGTTTATGGGTCCAATCTTTCCAACCTTGCTTAATGATGCGCAGAGCCGCATGCATATATCGGGCAAAACAACCAGTATATTTTTTGTAGGCTCCAGCCTTGGCAGCATGGTTCTGCCCTGGATCATGGGGCAGTTGATAGACCCCTTTGGAGCACGTGCCATCATCATTGCTGTTTTGTGCAGCACCCTGCTCGCCACGGGAGTATTCTATATTCTTGAGGTTAAGCAGCGTACCGCCCCAGCTGTGCATCCCCAATTATAGAGGAATGGGAAAAGCGAAGGACGAGATAGCCATGATAGGGGATTTTAAAAATGGAGAATGTCAGAGATTTCCTAAATTTTTGCAAATGAACAAACCAAAATAGTTCCCGCTCCACAACCCAGCATGGGCGTAAAGACATCCCAGATAATTTAATCCCTGACATGAATCCTCAAATCAATTTCACTTTAATAAACGACTCACCAGATAAAGCAAATATCCGTCTACAAAAATAGAGAAGACAGCCAGCATAATAACGATCCAGGTTGCAATTTTGGCAGCGGGTTGCTTCTCTGCCGGTTTTTTAATCATTCCTAACAACCCCGGAAGCAATGGCAACAGGCTCAGATAACCTACAATACGGAAATCCAGTGGAAGCTGTCGCGGATAGAACCGTGGAAAGAAAAAGAAATATCCAGTTATGGCGAGCAGCAGCCAACCAACTAGCGAAAAACCGAATCTCCGCCCCCTGACTGCCACCCATGTTCTCTTGTTGCCCAGACGATCATCTTCCATATCCGGTATTTCCACGCTCAAGATACTCACCAACCCGTATAAGATCAGAGGAACGAGAAAAAATATCCCTCGTGTATCCAAAGCTCCGCGCATCGTCAGATATCCCATAGCTGGTACAAGAAATCCCGCGGTAAACGTATAGCACAATTCTCCGAGGCCTCGATGGGAAAGTTTGAAGGGAGGCGCCGAATAGGACCAACCTGCCAGGTTGCCTAAGGCGACAAACCCCATGATCCAAAACGGATAGGCGTACGTAATCATGAAAAACATACCTATTGCTATCGAAAATAAAATAAGACCGATGGCGATCCATTTGACAGGTTCTCTTAACTCCGAATGTCCCAAGAGAACGCCACCCCCTCCACTGATGAGAGTAGGCTTGCCGGGGCTATCAGAGGCAACATCGAAATAGTCATTGCTGAAGTGGACGGAAAGCTGTGCCGGTAAGATCACCAAATAACCAAATAGCAGCCGACCCAGGGAATATTCAGCCCCGAGCACGACAGCCACCAAAGCGCCGAGCGCAAAAAGTGCCAACCCAACGATTAAGAACTGCGGTCTCGCTACCTTTATAAGTTTAATCATTTGAATTCATAAGGGATGAAAACTGAAAGCATACTTTTTACTGGTTAAGTAGATCTAATTGCACAGCTTGGAGGAGATTCTAACGCAAATGAAACAGGATGGTGAAAAACCCAGCCATCGCAAATGAACGTATAGACTCTTAAAATCATCTTGCCGGTTGCCAGGGTTATTTATAGCCGTACTATGGCTAGGGCTGATTGTGGGAGTGCAATATACATTATCAATGGTTGAGGGGCAAAATCATCGCCGAATTACTAATATTTAAACACCAGATGAACCAGTGACTAATTCAACTGGTATGTTAATAAGGTATTTAAGAAAACAATTAACTACCAAAACACAAATAGTCGTATAATTGTCGTTCAGTCTGTATGAGATAAGAATTTGTTGATTATAAATAAGGAGGCAAACTCACCAAAATCAAGCATGGACTTTAAACAGAAAAAAATGAATATACTTATCAATCTAATTAAAACAAAGAAGGAGACTATATGAAACGCAATCGCTGGTTCCAATTTTTTGCCCTACTCATCGTGGCCAGCATGGTCCTGACTGCATGTGCGACAGCAACGCCAACTACTACCGCACCCACACAAGCCGTCGTTACAGAGGCACCTACGCAGGCAGCACCCCCTACGGCCGTACCAACTACAGCACCAACGGAAGAACCAACCGCAGCACCTACTGAACCACCCGCCAAGAAAACCATCATTATCGGGGTGACCGATAAGATTGCCAGCCTTGACCCAGCGGATGCATATGCCACCCGCGACTGGGAGCTGATCAAAAATATCACAGAGGGTCTTCTGCGCTGGAAACCAGGTCGAGCTTACTCTTGAACCGGCTCTGGCCACTGATATGGGTACGATCTCTGCTGATGGTCTGACGTACACCTTTACGCTGAAGGATGGGATCAAGTTTGGAGATGGATCTCCGTTCGATGCCACGATCTATGCAGCACAGCTCAACCGACTGCTGACCATCGGACCCACCTGCCCGAATGATGTGGCCGATACACTGGCGATACCGTATGTGTCAAAGATCGAAGCACCAGACGCCAAGACGATCGTCTTCACACTGAAGAATCCCGTAGCTTACTTCATTCAGACTCCTGGCAACTGCCCCCTGGGTCGCATCGGATCCCAAGACTTTCACCCGGATGCATGCAATCTATTCCCAAGCGCACCGATCTACGGTGTAGGTCCCTTTTACATCTCACAGTACACCAAGGATGAGCAAATCGTACTCGAGCCGAACCCGTATTACACAGGTGACCTGAAGCCGCAGGTCGATCAGATCATCGTACGCGATTATGCAGATGCCGAATACCATGTCTCTGGCAATCCAGAATGGTGAGATTGATGTTGCCTGGCGTCAATTTTCACCCGAGCAACTCACACCTCTAAAGGCGATTTCTGGCTTAACCGTCGGAACAGTGCCTGGTGGCTCAATCCGCTATCTGATCCTCAACCACACCATGGCTCCAACCGATGATCCGAACGTGGATAAAGCCATCGCTGCAGCGATTGACCGCAACGAGATCGCCGATACGGTCTACGGTGGAAATGTGTCCCCGTTGTACTCCATGGTTCCGCCCGGCTTCCTTGGTGCCACTGAAGCATTTGATACCATGTATGCCTCCCCGGACCTCGACGCAGCCAAGAAATTCCTGGAAGCATCAGGATACACCGCCGACAACCCGCTGAAGCTTGAAATGTGGTACCCACCTGAACACTACGGCGCATCGACAGCAGCCTGGATGGAGCTGATCAAGAAACAGCTCGAAGCTACCGGCGAGATCCAGGTCACTTTGCAGGCTCAGGAGTGGAGCACCTACGTCACTGCCCTGACCCGGGTGAATCTTATCCCGTGGGTGTCTTGGGCTGGTTCTTTGACTATCCAGACTCATCCAACTACCTGGATCCATTTGTCTACAACGGTGGTGAAGGCACCAATGTAGCCCTGGCTGCAAGAAGGCTCCTGCTTATGGCGAGCCGATCAATGACAAGGCCAAGCAACTGGTAGACCTGCTGGCAGCCGCAGACTCCGAGGTAGACCTGGCTAAACGTGCGGATCTATACAAGCAAGCCCAGGAAATCTATGCTGACCTGGTTGTAACGATGCCTTTGTTCTTCAATGCAGAACATATCGTCTACCGCGCCAATATCCATGGCTCGAGTGCTTTTGCTACCCCTGAGACCTTGAATATTGGACCCAACATCGAGTTCTACTACTCAACACTCACCATAACTCCTAATTTCCAACTCTATAGATAGGGGGGCGGGTTAATCACCCGCTCCCCTCTCTTTTCCTACCCGAATCCATGACTCCAATCGGTTTTATCGCAGTAATCATCGGCGTTCCCGCACTTTTGCTGCTGGCATATGTGTTCATCCGCGGCTCAGTCGGCTTGCGACGCTACATCCTGACACGCATCGTGCTGACCCTGCCGATGGTTTTCATCCTGGGCTCCCTGGTCTTCCTGGTGATGAGAGTGATGCCTGGCGACCCAGTTCGATCAGCCATGGGTCCCAAGGGCACCCCGGAGATGATCCAACAGATTCGCCAACAGCTTGGGTTGAACGATCCCATGATCGTGCAATATGGCCGATTCCTGGGTCAGATGTTCACGCTGAAGTTTCGGAAATTCGCTCGTCGGAGGTCATCGCCCGATCATCGACGAGATGAGCGAGCGTTTCCCAGCCACGCTGGAGCTGGTTATCCCAGCCTCGGTTCTGGCTTTACTGATTGGTGTATACGGAGGTGCTCTGGCAGCCTCGCACCGCAAGGGTGTAACCGATTATAGCCTGCGCATTTATTCAGTGATCATTTATTCACTGCCCATTTTCTGGTTAGGTTTGATGTTACAGCTCTTCTTTGGGGTCAGGCTCAAATGGTTACCCATATCTGGGCGGATTGATTCAATTCTACTCACCACTTTAGTCCATCGCACCAACATTTATACGATTGATGCCCTCATCAGCGGCAACTGGCCGGCGTTACTTTCAGTTCTTCAGCACCTGGTCTTACCGACCGTTACCCTGGGGTTGATCCTCTCGGGTGTTTTTGTCCGTCTCACACGCATCAATGTGATTGAAACACTGCAGATGGATTACATTGCGGCCGCCAGGGCGCGTGGTATCCGTGAACGCATCCTGGTCTATGGACATGCCTTGAAAAATGCCTTGATCCCGGTAATCACCCTGATCGGCTTGCAGGTTGCCATCCTGCTGGCAGGAGCAGTGCTGACCGAGACGGTATTTTCCTGGCCGGGCATGGGCAGTTATCTGGTGGAGCGTATCTCACAGCGGGATTACACAGCAGTGCAGAGCGTGATTACCGTATTTGCCCTGCTGGTGGCATTGATCAGCCTGGCAGTCGATGTCATATACAGCCTGGTTGACCCGAGGGTGAGGTACTAAACCATGACCGTAATCAAAGAACGCCCACCCGAAATCACCCCGGAGATAGTCACCTGGGAAGTTGAGCTGCAAAAGGTTGGCCTCGTCCGGCGCATTCTGAATGCCCGGCGCTGGTATGGAGCCGACTGGTGGTTTGTCACAATCTCGGCAGTTTTAGTTCTCATCTTCATTATCGTAGCCCTCTTTCCAAATCTATTTGCCCCTTATAAACCCGATGAGCTGGTCGGACCCAGCTTTCTGGCACCTGGTGCTTATCCACCTGTTCCCGTGTTGGTCGTATTGAATACTTCATCCATCCAATACTATAAAAGATCTGGCAGTGACTGCAGATCAACCACGTCCCATTGTTAGCGTGGTTCAAGGTGGAAACACTGCCGGTGCTTTGAACGATGCAGCCAAGGAAATCGATAATCAAATCAAAAATGAGCCAGAGGGTCTACGCCTGCGACCAATCATCGATCGTTATGCAACAGTGCAGGAAGCATTGCAGGCAGTGGTCGATGGGAAAGACATTGCCGCAGTGGTCGAATCGATGAATTTGCAAATCTCAAAGATCAATATCCCACCCTGCGTGAAGGAGAAAGCATTACGGGTGGAGCCAAAACCTCGGGTGGTTTCCTGCTTGGGACCAATGATATCGGCCAGGATGTATGGAGCCGCCTGCTGTGGGGAACACGTGTAGCCTTGATTATCGGATTCAGCTCTTCAATTCTCGCATTGGTTTTTGGTGTACCCCTGGGATTGCTAGGTGGCTTTGTCGGAGGAACTCTCGATCGCCTGATGAGCCTGCTAATGGACAGCATGTATGCCTTCCCAGGTTTGATCCTGGCAATCGCCATCACAGCAGTTCTTGGGTCCGAGTGTATTCAACGTAATCGTTGCGATTGCAGTGTTGTATATTCCCACTTACTACCGCATTGTGCGCGGTCAGACACTGTCAGTAAAAGAAGAGGTATATGTCGAAGCTGCCCGGAGCATCGGTGCACGCAGTCGGGAAATTTTACAGCGCTATATTTTCCCCAATGTGATCCCTTCGGTGGCGATCATCTTTTCGGTGAATGTGGCAGATGCCATCCTGACCGGTGCCGGTCTGTCCTTCCTGGGATTAGGACTGCCGCCCACCATTGCCGACTGGGGCATCGACCTGGCACGCGGCCAGCGCTTCATCCAGAATGCCTGGTGGATGATCACCTTCCCTGGGCTCACAATCCTGCTGGTCGTCCTGGCATTTACCTTGATGGGTGAGGGTTTGATGGAGATATTCAACCCTAAGCTGAGGGAACGCTGATGCCTGACGATATTCTATATTCCATCCGTGACCTTACGGTTGAATACACTACCCGGGCCGGCTCGGTCAAGGCAGTGGATAATGTTTCGCTCGATATTCGGCGGGGTGAAATCCTCGGCCTGGTGGGAGAATCGGGTTGTGGTAAATCCACCTTGGGTAAGGCTTTAATGCGCTTACACACGGGTCCGGCGCGAATTACTGCGGGTGAGCTGTGGTTTGACGGACGCGATTTGATGACCTTATCAGATCGCGAGATGCCGGAGATACGTGGGGCAGAAATTGGCATGGTCTTCCAGGACCCGATGACCTCGCTTAACCCGGTGCAGCGTATCCTCGAACACCTGACCGAAACCATCCAAACCCACGAACCGGAAGTCTCTGATGCGGACGCTCGCAAACGCGCGGAAGAGCTCATCGAACGATTGGGAATTCGCCGGGAACGCATCACGGAGTATCCACACCAGATGTCTGGTGGGATGCGCCAACGGGTGATGATCTCGCTGGCACTGGCTCTGCAAGCCGAAGCTGGTGATTGCCGACGAGCCAACCACCTCGCTGGATGTGATCGTGGAGGCCAAATTCCTGGACCTGCTCAAGGAGCTGCAAAAGGAATTCGGCCTGACCATCCTGCTTATCACGCACAATATCGGCGTGGTGGCTGAAATTTCAGACCGTATTGCAGTGATGTATGCCGCCAAGCTGGTAGAAGTCGGTGAAGTCAATGACGTTTTTGCTAACCCCAAACACCCGTACACCCAGGGATTATTACGCTCGGTACCCAATATTAAATTGGATGGGGCTGAGCTTTACAAGATGGCGGGCGCTCCTCCAGATTTATCCCATCCACCGGCTGGTTGCCGCTTCCACCCGCGCTGCCCATTCGTCATGGACATTTGCCGGGAGCAGGAGCCTCCCCTGGAAACGGTCGAAGGGAACCAATTAGCTGCCTGCTGGCTTTATCCGTCTGTGATGGCGAAAAAACAGGAGCAGAGCCATGCATGAGTCAGCCGCGATGAACGAAAATGCCATTCCGGGAGACAAGCTGGCTAATCCTGAAGAGCTGGTACGCCTCGAGCACGTGGGTAAATTCTTCCCGATCCAATCGGGGTTGTTTGCCGCTCTGCTCACACGCGGGCACATCCCTTCTGTAAAAGCTGTGGATGACGTTAGCTTTTCCATCCACAAGGGCGAAGTATTCGGTCTGGCAGGGGAAAGCGGATCAGGGAAATCCACCATTGGTAGATTGGTGTTACGCCTGTATGAACCCACTGCCGGGAAGGTGTTCTTCGACGGCACTGACCTGGGGAGCCTGTCAGCTGAAGAGATGCGCCGTATGCGCTCGCGTATGCAGATTGTTTTCCAAGACCCGCTAGCTTCGCTTAACCCGCGCATGACGCTCGGTGAAGCAATTGACCATCCTGCCAGAATTCACCTGACCGCGCTTTCAGCGGCTCAGCGGCGCAACCGGGTACTGGATATCCTGTCTGCGGTTGGCATGAACCCGCCGACCGCATTTTATGACCTGTACCCACACCAGATATCGGGCGGACAGCGCCAACGGGTGGTGCTGGCGCGTGCGCTAGTGACAAATCCTGCACTTATCGTGGCAGATGAACCCATTGCCATGGCAGATGTTTCGGTACGAGCGCTCCTGCTTGACTTGATGATGAAACTCAAAGACGAGTTCGACCTGACCTATCTGTTCATCACCCACGACCTGGCAACCGCCAAATACGTGTGCGACCGGATCGCGATCATGTACCTCGGCAAGCTATGCGAGGTGGGTCCGTTGAGCGACGTTTACCAATATGCATTACATCCCTACACTCGGGCCTTGCTGGAAGCGGTGCCTGTGCCGGACCCAACCCGCCGCCGAACGCTGCCGATGCCGAAAGGCGAAATACCGAATGCTATTAACCCGCCCCCTGGATGCCATTTCAACCCTCGCTGCCCAATGGCGCGGCCCAATTGCTCCGTGGACGAACCGCCCTTAAGGGAACTGCGCCCGAATCATCTGACTGCCTGTCATTACGCTGAAGAACTCCTAAAATAGAACCACCCTACAGGAGGAATGGAAAATCTTCGCCACGACTGGGATTGCATAAGGAGAATGCACACCAGCCATGGCGGTATTTTATTCAAGCAACCTTGTGGTGGTGAAGGTAGAAATGAAAATATCGCCTGAATTGATAGAGAAGAAGGGGATCATTAACTAGCTATTCGAGGCCTATTAAATAAATGAAATTATTGAACAAAAAATCCTCCCAAAAATCAAGCAGGCAGGTAGAGAGCCGTCTAAATGTAATATTGCTGCCTATCCTGGTGATTGCACTTGGAATTCTCTACATTTTGACAGGGTTTCGAGGCTGGCTGATATTTACAATCGGCACGGCTGGGGCATGGCTGATCGCCGGTGTATGGATATACTCGCTGAGGCGCAACCTGCGGATCGAACGGAAAATTCACCTAGCCTGGGCGACGGCAGGGGAATCGGTGCCTGAGCAGGTCAAGCTGATCAACCGGGGCTGGTTACCTGCTTTGTGGGTGGAAATCACGGATGAATCAGCCTCACTAGAATCACCTCTGCGTATGGTTTCAGATGTGGCACAGCATTCCTCGCGCACCAGGCATCTGAATCATCTCTTCAAGCGCCGGGGATTATATACGCTCGGCCCGACCCTCTTACGCTGTGGTGACCCGCTCGGCATCTATACATTAACCATGAATGACCAGAATGCAAGCACGATCCTGGTCACACCGCCGATTCTTTCGCTATCCCAAATCAAGATCCCAACAGGAGGCTGGTCGGGGGATGAACGCCACCGGGCTGGATACATCGAGAGAAATATCAGTGACGCGGGATTGCGTAACTATGTGGCTGGAGATAGCCTCAGACGAATCCACTGGCGTGCTTCAGCGCATTTCGATAGCCTGATCGTCAGGCAGCTCGAAACAGCCACCTCGAGGGACTGGTGGATCTTTGTTGACCTGGATAGTTCGTCGCAGGCAGGGATTGGTGAGCATTCTACATTAGAGCTTTCCATCGTGCTGGCGGCCTCGCTGGCATTACGCGGATTGAGAGAGTACCGCAAGGTGGGTTTAATTCTGGCTGGGCCTCATTTTGTCAGGCTGGAGCCGCGCTCTGATCCTGCTCAAGGCTGGCGCATCCTGCGTGCCCTGGCGATGGCGGAAGCAGGCAACCGGTCTTTGCCTGACCTGTTCATCCAAAGCCGGCTCAGCCAGGCGGGTACAGCGGTTTTGATCACACCGTCTACCAACCCGGCATGGGTGGCAGCTGCAGAACGGCAGCGCAAAGGTGGCAGCATGCTGGCACTGCTGATCGATCCGGCAGATTTCGGCAGTCCGGTCGAACAAGGACGGGTGTTATCCGCACTGGCACACAGCCGGATTCCCTATATGCGGATGCCTGGATCACTGCTTGAGGAGGCCTATTCCACATCGATGCCGGGTAGTCGTAAACGGCTCACTACTGGAGAGACCGGAAAACGATACCTGCAACAGGGGAGGCAGAGTTGGCAGAGTATGGATTAAGGTACTCGCTAACCAAGGGGATCAGGCGAGCCGGTCGAGCTAAAAAGGTCGTTACTCTGCTGCTGCTTTTTATCCTGTTGACGGCCGCCACAGCAGGCGTGACGGCAGTTCTCACTGGGCCTGACTGGGCTTCGTTGTGGGTGAGCTTGCTGCTCGGGCTATTGATTGGATGGGTGCTGGCGATCTTCCGCTGGCCTGCCTGGCGATCGGCCTTGTTCATTATCGCGCTAGGATTATTATTCAGTCTACTTTTTGCAGGCGGGCTGGATGCGAAAATCTTTGCTGTGTTTGGGGAGCTCTTCCGCCTGGCAGGCCGCATCATCTCCACCTTGAGAACCAGGGATATCGACCTGGCCCCACTCAGCAGCCTGACGGGGCAGGTATTTACATCGACCGGGGTGGTGCTGGGGCGGGTTTATTCCTGGCTGAAGGATTTATTGACTGGTCAGCCGTCTTTCGACCCGGTGGCAGCAGGGATCGTTTGGAGCAGTGTGGTATGGCTTGTAGCTGCCTGGGCGGGTTGGGTGATCGAAGCCAGCAGGAATGCACTGGTAGCCGTGCTACCTGCATTGCTGCTAAACTTGAGCACACTCTCCTACGGGAAGAATAACTCTGCCTCGATCTACCTTATCCTGGGGACGACCCTGGTGCTCATTTCGGTGGTGCAATACGACCAGCGCCAACAAGACTGGAACGACACAAAGGTCGCATACCCCGCACGCAAGATCCGGGAGGTGGGAAATATTGCGGTGATCCTTGCCATTCTCCTGGTGATACTTTCCGCTTTCATCTCTTCCCTTTCACTGCAGCGCATCATCCATTGGACCTCTGAAGCGAAAAGAGCTTCAGGGTCAATCCGAAAGCGGGCTGGCTAAATCACTGGGGATTGTCCCCGCTGCCACAGCCACACCGGATGCGTTCACCACCATCCGCAACCCTGGGCTGCCGAGGCAGCTTTTGATCGGGTCGGGTCCGGAGCTATCAACCGAGCAGGTGATGTCGGTGGAAGTCAAGGACCTGACCTCGCTGGTACAAGGCGGGCAGCTGCCGCCCTTATACTGGCGCAGCTTCACGTATGATATCTACACCGGGCATGGGTGGAGCTCGAGTGACACAGAAGAAAGCCAGTACCAGGCTGACCAGGCGCTTCAGCCAGACCATTTACCAGACCATCAATTAATCCAACAGGTCATACGCCCAGTGCCTGGAGAGGGTGGGATCATATACGTGGCAGGGGAACCCGTGTCGATAAGCGTGCCCAGCAGCGCTGCCTGGCGCTCCTCGAATGACCTGTTCGGCATCCAGACGGGAAACAGCGGGTATGCAATCCAAGGGCTGATCCCGGTGGTCAATGAAAGCAGCCTACGCCAGGCAGGGCAGGCTTATCCCAGTTGGATCGTCCAACGCTATCTCGCTTTGCCAGATGACGTACCCGGGCGAGTCAAGGCTTTAGCCATCCAGCTCACGGCAACTGAACCGACGCCCTATGACCGCGCCCGAGCGATTGAACAATACCTGCGTGAATTCCCCTATACCCTGGATGTGCCTTACCCGCCGCCAGGTCGCGACCTGGTGGATTATTTCCTGTTCGACCTGCGCAAAGGCTACTGCGATTATTATGCGTCTTCGATGGTGGTTTTGGCACGGGCAGCCGGTATACCGTCACGGCTGGCAATTGGTTATGCCAGCGGTATATATAACCTGAATTCCAAGCGTTTCATCGTTACCCAGGCGGATGCACACTCGTGGGTGGAAGTGTACTTCCCAGGCATCGGCTGGGTGCCATTCGAACCCACTGCAGGATTACCAGCCGTCAATCGCTCCGGGCAGCCCATACCAGCCGCGACACCACCGACACCTGCTCCGACCACACCACATACCGGCAACAGGTCAATCAAGCTGGAAAAATACCTCGGATACGGGATTATTGGGCTGGTAATCACATCAGGCATCTTCTGGGCGATACTTGAAGAGGTGCATTTGAGGCGGCTCAAGGCTCAAACAGCAGCACGGGAGATATACCGCAGGATGAGGCGCTACGGTGCGCACCTGAAGGTACCGATGGAATTGGGTGAAACACCCTTTGAGTTCTTAGCTGCCCTCAATACACGCATCCAGGAAATAGCAAGGCAGGGCTTCATAGCTGCAACAGGTTTAACCGCCATCACGGAATCACACATGATTATTGGTAAGATTGTCCGCCTGAGCTACCGCCCAGCGGAAGCTAATACAGCACCTGCTAAAGGAATCATTGACCCGTGGAGAGCGCTACGCTGGCGGCTGCGTTGGCTGTGGGTTGTGGATATAATGAAATCAATACGCCATATTTTACAGGTAGAATCTGGTAAGCAAGCGGATGAGCATTTGGCCCAGGTGGAATAGGAGATTCGCGATGTCAGTAGATAACGGAACAATTGAAATAGATACCCATGAAGTCCGTGAATACGCCGATGCGTTGGTCAACAATGTTGAGAAGGTGATTGTTGGAAAGCGCCAGGCGATCGAGCTGGTTTTGATCGCTTTGTTGTGCGAGGGTCATGTGCTCATCGAAGATGCGCCGGGGACGGGCAAGACCATGCTGGCACGGGCGGTTGCCACCACCACCGGACTGGAATTCAAACGGTTACAATGCACCCCCGATTTGCTGCCCAATGATGTGACCGGGGTATCCATATTCAACCAAAAAACACGCGAGTTCGAGTTCAGACCGGGACCAGTTTTCAGCAACATCTTACTCACGGATGAGATCAACCGGGCTACGCCGCGCACCCAGAGTGCGCTGCTGGAGGCGATGGGTGAAGGGCAAGTGACCGTGGATGGGGTGACCTACCCGCTGGCAAAGCCATTCCTGCTGCTGGCAACCCAGAACCCGATTGAGTTTGAGGGCACCTTCCCGCTGCCGGAGGCACAGATGGATCGCTTCCTGTTCCGGATTACCCTTGGTTATCCCGACCTGCGCAGTGAGGACGCCATGCTGCAGATGCAGCAGCTGGCACACCCGATCGACGGCTTGCAGCAAACAGTGAAGGGATCGAGCTTGCCAGAGCTACAGAGAAGAGTTCGCCAGGTGAATGTGGTTGAAAGCCTAAGGCGATATATCCTGAATTTGATCCGCAGCACACGTGAGCACCCGGCCCTATCGCTAGGAGCAAGCCCGCGCGGCAGCCTGGCGTTGTTCCGGACTGCACAGGCAAACGCAGCCTTACAAGGCAGGGATTACGTCATCCCAGATGACATCAAGTATGTGGCTGTAGCCTGCCTGGCACACCGCATGATGATGAACCCGGAAAATGCACTGAGCGGGGAGACCACCGAAGATGTGATCCGTGAGCTGCTTAAGAAGGTTGAGGTGCCCCTGGTCACGTTGCCGGAAGCATAGAAATGCGTAAAGGGATGAATTGGTGATCACGACCTTTGTGGCCCTGCAGAATACACTCACCCGGTATCAGATTAATATCACTCTTGCCAGGAACATAGTTAAAGGTATACTATTTGCCTACTGGAGTTAATCCATGACCGAAAAAACCTGGGAAACCCTCAAAGTTCAGTATTGCGAGCATGTAGACGAGAAAGTTGGCCTGCAAGCGCAGGTGGTTTACCCACCCGACATGATGCCTGACCAACCAGCGCGCATCCTGGCGCACCGCTGCTCGCACGGCACCGCATGCAACCTGGATGGACGCCCAAGCTGTATCTGGGCCGGCACAAACCCAACTTTCGACCCGTTTAAAGAATAAGATCAAAATTCCCAACGATAAATATTATTGTAGGGGGCAGGTCTAAGACCTGCCCCTACGTGAATATCCTTTTGGATGGCAGGTAGAGCAACCCACCCTACAATCTCATCCCAACGTTATTTAATCACGCCCAATTTGCGTCCCACATCGGCGAAGATTTCCAAACCTTTGTCCAGGTCTGCGCGGGCATGGGCAGCTGAGATCATCACCCTGATGCGGGCTTTGCCCTTTGGAACAGTGGGGAAGCCGATCGACATGGCAAACAGACCATTCTCGAACAGCTCACGACTAAATTGCTGCGCCAGGGGGGCTTCCCCGAGCATGATGGGGGTGATGGGGGTGGTACTGAGTCCCGTATCAAAGCCCAGCTTACGCACCTCAGCCTTGAAATAGCGCGTATTCTCCCACAGCCTGTCCACCAGCTCGGTGGAACTTTCGAGGATATCCAGGGCAGCCAGGCAGGCAGCCACATCCGGGACGGTCATGGCGGAGGAAAACAGGAACGGGCGACCACGCTGGCGTAGCCACTCTACTACCACCGGGTTACCTGCAGAAACCCCGCCGACCACGCCAAAAGCCTTGGAGAGCGTGCCAATTTCCACATCCACCTTACCATGCAGACCGAAATGATCCACAATGCCGCGCCCACCCTTGCCAATCACGCCCTCACCATGGGCATCATCCACCATCAGGATGGCCTCGTACTTTTGCACCACTTCATAGATTTTATCCAGCGGGGCAATGTCCCCATCCATACTGAAGACACCATCGGTGATAACCATGGCACGTGGATACTTCTGGCGTTCCTCAGTGAGTACCCGATCAAGGTCTTGAGGGTTGCAGTGGGCATAACGGATGATCTTGGCACCACTCAGCCGGCAGCCATCGATGATGCTGGCATGGTTGAGCTCATCGGAGAAAACAGCATCATCCTTGCCCACCAAGGCCGGTATAGTGCCTATGTTGGCGGTGAACCCAGATTGGAAGGTGATGGCGGCTTCCACACCCTTGAAGGCAGCCAGGCGGCGCTCCAGCTCAAGGTGCAAGTCCATGGTACCCGCTATAGAACGCACTGCAGCCGGGCCTACCCCGTACTTCTTGACGGCTTCCTGGACGGCCTGGACAATATGCGGGTGGTTAGCCATCCCCAGATAGTTGTTCGAGCAGAAGTTCAGCACCCGTTTGCCATCCACCACCAACCAGGCACCCTGAGGTGAGCTGAGCGTGCGGATGCGATTGTACAGCCCATCATCCCTTAGTTTTTGCAGTTCATCCTGTATCCATTGCAGTTTATTCGCCATAAAATCCCTCGTTATCTGTGATATTCGCAGTGGTTTTCTGCGATTTTTAAGTGGTTATTTAGGTGGTTTGGGCTTGCGGCCTCCACCGAATGTGAACATGCGGGCAAAAACCTGCCGTGCGCTGGGCAGCTCGACATTAGCCGCACTTTCATTGCTATTCCAGCTGAGCGTATGCTTTTCTCTGAGCCATTTTTCGCGCCCCAGGCGGGCACGCTCCAATGCCTGAGACAGTTTTCCAGCATCATTTGACTCAAGCTGTTGGCGCAGCTCATCTAAATTTTCCGTCAGAGCATCAATCCAGCGTAACAGGTGCGCCTGGGTTGAGATTGCCTGGCTGGAGAGTGAATTCATCTCTTCAAACAATGCCAGGCTGCGCGTGCCCATCGCATAAGGCCGACCAGCCAGCTTGCGGGTGTCATACCAGCCGGGCTGGTCCACAGTGATATTCAATAACGCGGCGGCCATTAATTGCGGTAAAACATACGTAGCTGCCATCATGCTATCCACCTCTACGGGGTCCATGAACATATGGTCGGCACCCAGCAAATGGCTGAAGTCAGTTGCCAGCTTGATGACTTCCGACGGCGTCCCTTGGGGTGAGATAATCACCATCAATCCGCGCTTGAACAAATCTGCATGGGCAGCTTCGACACCTGAATCAGGGCTTTCCAGGTAAATAGGGTTGAGCACCGGGGTCAGACCAATATAGTAACGCTTGGGCGGAAGTAATTCCTGCGCCCATTGTAAGACTTCTCCCTTCACCGGGGCGGTATCCATGATGATGGCTTCTTCTTTGAGGTCTCCCGCGATAAACTCGAGGGTTTCCCGAATCTGGTCAAGGGGAAGCGCCAGGATGACAATTTCTGCCTGTGCAACTGAATGGGCCAGGTTGCGATTCACTTGGTCTAGGGCACCCATTTCTTTTGCACGGTTGGCAACCTTACTATCCTTGTCATGCCCCACGCGCAGGAACATATCTTTTTGCTCCCCCAAAACCAAACCGATGGAAGCTCCAATCTGACCTGTGCCGATGATTGTGATTTGAACAGACACTTTATGACCTCGCTTAACTATCGTTATCAACCAGCCACAACTTGTGCAGCAGACTGGTTTCTTCTGAATCTGGGCCCTGGCTGAAGGGCTGATCGTGCTGGCGGATGAGATTTTCCGTCAAAATGCTCACACCCGCCTTTCGAGCCAACTCGGCTCCCCATTCAGGGTGTTGCTTAGCAACGATGAATGCCTTGCGCCAGGAAGGCAGGCTATCCCAGTTAATTGAAGGAAGCTCACCCCACAATAACGACTTTTTGGGTAACACCGCCTTGACCAGGACAACCATCGAGCGCTCCAGCGGATTCATCCTGTAACGCAGCTTACCTACATCATGCAACAGCGCCGCCACCAGCAAATCGGGCTGATTTTCACCCTGCTCCAATAAGCGGCGATACACAATCACTGCATGGTTCTGCTCACCCGGCTGCATGCGGGTAAAAAGTGCCCTTTGATCCTGGCTCAAAACAACCAGCGCTTGAGAAAGGTCAGGAGGATTTATTCTTGCTAATAGTTCACTCCAGAATTGGCTGATACGATACCAGATACGCACTTAATTTAAATACCTATCAATAGACGGACGAGAAAGAACAACGCTGGTTGCAAGACTTTACCAATCAGATCAATCCCTATTCGCGGGAGGATCAGGATGATGACCAAAAGGATCATTGAGCTGTATGGGCGGATGCTATCCAGGACGCGCAGCCCGGCTGGAGGCAGGAAATAAGCCAGCACCTTCTCACCGTCCAACGGGAATAGCGGGATCAGGTTGAACAACATCAGCAGTAGATTGATTTCGATGAACAAGAAAAGAAAAAGTGAAAGATTGGGAAGGATCGCACCTGTAGACTGGTTGATAGCATGGATCGAGACTAATCCCAGGCGGAACGGTGCCGAGGCGAGGATTGCCATCAATAAATTCGACATAGGACCAGCCAGCGAAACAAGCATCGGCGCGGCGCGTGATTGGCGCTGCAGCGCATACGGATTGATGGGCACGGGCTTTGCCCATCCAAAACCGGCAATGATCATCATGAGTGAGCCAATGGGATCCAAATGTGCCAGTGGGTTGAGGGTAAGACGGCCATGCAGGCGCGGGGTGTCATCTCCAAATTGATCTGCCACCCAGGCGTGGGCGAATTCATGCACTGGGAAGGCAGTAAGCAGGATGATGACGTATATGATGATGTCTTGGATGGAAAAATTAAACAATAATAGGTGTCTCCTTAGGCAAGGATTATACCGCACAGTGCCAGGACGGCTGCGTGTTATAATGCCCTCATGCTGCCCGATTTACGGCTGGAGGATGTCCTTCGTTTACGTAAGCCACACCCCTGCGGAGGCTATGAATGGAAAGTAGTCCGGCTGGGTGCAGATATAGGCCTGGAATGCCTGAGTTGTGGGCGAAGGGTTCTGCTTCCCCGGCGCCAGCTTGCCCGACGTGTGAAATCCATTTCACCCCATTCCGATGCCCCGGTCTCATCCAATGATTGATCGCATCCCCAAACGCCCACACATCCTGTTTTTGTTTTCAGATACAGGTGGAGGCCACCGGAGCGCCACTGAAGCAATCATTGAAGCCCTTCGGCTTGAGTATGACGAGCAGGTAACCACCCAAATGGTGGATATCTTCCTGGATATCGCCCCACGCCCGCTGAACTATCTCCCAAAATGGTATCCATATATGGTCCGTATGCCTGAGCTGTGGGGGTTTAGCTACCGAATCAGCAATGGAAGCCGGCGGGCAAGGTTGATTGTAGATAGTGCCTATCCGTATATACGGCGCAGCCTGCACAAAGTGATCAGGGAAAACCCAGCCGATATGATAGTTTCTTTACACCCCCTGGCCAACGACCCATTCCTACACGCCCTGGGGAAGCACCGCCCACCCTTTATTACCGTGGTCACTGACCTGGTGACTACGCATGCATTGTGGTACGAAAAAGGGTTGGATTTATGCCTGGTGCCCACTGAAGCCGCATCCCAGCGGGCGCTACTTGCTGGTCTCAAAAATGAGCAAGTTAAAGTCATCGGTCTTCCGGTTGCAGACCGATTTTGCCAGCCTAGCGGTGATAAAAACGCCTTACGGCAGCAGCTAGGGTGGCCGCAGGATCGTCTGGTGGTCTTATTGGTCGGCGGCGGGGAGGGAATGGGCCCGATCGAAAAAACAGCTGAAGCCATTGCGGATGCGAATCTTTCCATCACCTTGGTGATCATCGCCGGACGCAATGTAGACCTTAGGCAGCGCCTGGAAGCCAGACAATGGCCGATGAAGACCCTGATCTATGGTTTCGTCCACGAGATGCCGGAATTCATGCAAGCCGCAGATATCCTGGTCACCAAAGCTGGTCCAAGCACGATCACGGAAGCACTCAATGCCGGGCTACCGATAATCTTGTATAGCCGATTGCCAGGCCAGGAAGATGGCAATGTTGATTATGTGATCTCCGAGGGGGTGGGTGTATGGGCACCCAAAACCAGCTATATTGTCAGCGCATTGCAAGCCTGGATCAGTCACCCCAAGCAGCTCGAGCTGGCGGCAGAAGCTTGCTGCCAGGCAGCCCGCCCGGAAGCTGCCCGGGAGATCGCACGCATCCTGGTAGGCCGCCTGAGGATGCAAAATTAGGGGGCGGTTCTGATGGCAGAAAAAAAACGGGCCCCTATCCGATTTGGATTTTTAACCGCGCTGGTCTGGCTGGCGGTGGCAGCAGGCAGCATCTTCCTGTTATGGCAGGTGATTAACCGTATCTCAGCAGGCAACCTGCCGATCAGCACCGCCACCCCAAACCAGACCGAGATATACCAAACCATCGCGGCAATTGTGAATAGCCAAATGACCAGCCCAGCCACATTGGCGCCTCAAACCGGTAGCCCTTCACCTACAATCAAGCCAACTCTGACCTCTGCTACTGTTGACCCTCACCCAAAGGAAACCCCCACACCAGGTGGTATGGCTAAAACCGCCACGCCAACCTCCCGGTGCAATCTGGCAGGTGCGGGTAACCCCTTAGACGTCACCATCCCGGATGATAGCTTGATCCTGCCTGGAGCGAGCTTTATTAAAACCTGGAAGCTGGTGAATACCGGCACCTGCACCTGGACAGTAGCCTATTCCACCAGTTTTTTCTACGGTGACCGAATGGATGCCCCAGAATCAGAGTCTTTACTATCCAACGTTCTACCTTCTCAGAGCATAGAGATCTCCATCGAGATGGTCGCACCAACCTCACCAGGGACTTATCAGGGCAACTGGAAGCTGATGAACCCGGCTGGTGAGTTATTTGGCATTGGTCCAAACGGAGACTTGCCGTTTTGGGTGCGGATCATCGTGCCTCAAAGCCAAACCAGCACAGCTACCGTCACACCAGGCCCGTCTCCCACCCAGGGAGTCACCCCCACCATTAACCCGACTATCTCTCCCACCTCAACCACCACACCTCCCACCCAGGCAAGCGGAAAGCTTTCACCTGCCCCGGGTGACATGATTGACCTGGATACGCTGGTGCTAAACAGTGGAAATGAAGACCTGCTGTATCAACTGGATGCCAACAATTATCACTGGCTTACCCCTGTGGACGCTGCTGAGATCGGTGTTTTTGGCAACCAGGTGCCCGGGATGTCTGATTGCCAATCTGCCAGCATGAGTGCAGCCCCGATCGCAGTGGAAAGCCTGCCGCTGGGTACGTATCTATGCTATTTCACCAACGAGGGACGTTTTGGCAGGGCACTCCTGGAGGCAGTGGACCCGGGTAATTTCACCCTGACCCTGGACCTGCTCACCTGGGCAACCCCATGAGCACGCTCTACCTGGTGGCAACTCCGATTGGGAACCTGGAGGATATCAGCGCCCGTGCACTACGAGTGCTGCGTGAAGCCCGGCTGATCGCGGCGGAGGATACACGCCAGACGGTCAAGCTGTTGCGACGCTATGATATCCACACCCCGAGCATCAGCTACCATGAACACAACAAGCTGGTGCGGCTTGAGCGGGTATTGGAGGCGCTGGAGGAGGGAGATGTTGCGTTAGTCTCGGATGCTGGTACCCCGGCTCTCAATGACCCGGGTTATGAGCTGGTGCAAGCGGTTATCGCCAGCGGACATAGCGTGAGCCCCATCCCAGGAGCCTGCGCTCCCATCGCAGCCCTGGTGGCGTCGGGTTTACCCACCGATGCATTTCTTTACCTTGGATACCTGCCGCGCAAGGCGGGCGAAAGGGAACGTTTACTCAGCAAGGTGTCTGGCCTGCCTTATACCTTGATCTTCCTCGAGGCACCCCACCGCATGCTGGAGGCGCTTGAAAGTTTGCAATCTGTGCTTGGTGACCGGCAGATTGCAGTGGGCAGGGAGCTGACCAAGATGCATGAGGAGATCTTCCGCGGCAGCCTGGGCCAGGCAAAGGAGCATTTTTCACACAACCCTCCTCGGGGCGAATTCACCCTGGTGCTGGCAGGCAGCACGGTTTCTGCGGAACGCTGGACAGAAGCACAGTTGACCAGCGAGCTGCGGGTACAACTGACTAAAGGAGAGCCCGCCTCACAGCTGGCGTCTCGGCTGGTGGACCTATCCGGCTGGTCACGAAAGGAGATCTACCAACACCTGCTCAAAATTCAAGGAAAGAAGTAAAATTGGACAACTTAAGGGGAAAAAGAAAGGATTTTATCAATTAACATCATGGAATTAAACAATCACACAGCATTTGCTAAACTCGACCAGCAAAATTATATGGACGAGATTGAAAACCTGCCCAGGCAGCTCGATAATGCCTACCAGCACGCCATGAGCCTTAGCCTGCCGGCATGGCAGGGCATCCAGGGTGTGCTCATCGCAGGCATGGGCGGCTCGGCCATTGGAGCAGACCTGCTGGCGGCTTATGCCGGCCCACTCTGCTTGGTGCCGGTCGTGGTGCAGCGTAATTACAGCCTGCCAGCCTGGGCACATGGACCGGAGACGCTCGTGGTTGCCAGCTCACACTCTGGCAACACCGAAGAAACCCTGGCGACGTTTGCACAAGCCCAACAAAGGGGCTGCCGTATCCTGGTGCTATCTACAGGCGGAAAATTAGCTGCATTAGCCACGGGCTCGAATATCCCGGTGTGGACGTTTGAACACAGCGGGCAGCCACGCGCCGCGGTCGGGTTTTCATTTGGGATGCTGCTGGCGCTGCTCGCACGCCTGAAACTGATCCCAGACCCGACTGATGAGCTCTATGGGGCATCATCGGCTATGCGCAAACAACAGGCAAGCCTGCAGGCAGACGTACCGGTAATGCATAACCCCGCCAAGCGCCTGGCGGGGCAGCTGGTGGGACGCTGGGTGATGGTCTTTGGGTCGGATGTGCTCGAGCCAGTCGCCCGGCGTTGGAAAGGCCAGCTCAACGAGCTGGCCAAAGCCTGGGCACAATTCGAAGTACTGCCTGAAGCGGACCATAATTCACTGGCGGGACTACAACAGCCTGAGCAGGGATTAGCATCCGCCATGGCGCTGTTTTTGCGTGCCCCTTCCTACCACCCGCGCAACCTGCTGCGGGCAGAGCTGACCAAACAGGCGTACATGCTCGAAGGGCTGAATACCGATTTCATCGATGCACAGGGAGACACCCCGCTCGCCCAGCAGTGGACGGCGCTGCATTATGGGGACTATGTGGCCTATTATCTGGCGATGCTGTACGAGATCGACCCGACACCGATCGTAGCGTTGGAGGGGTTTAAGAAGCAATTGGCACAGCGTTAGAACGTTTAAACGTTGGCACGTTGGAAGGTTGAGTTTCAAGCGAGACGATGAAAAATAGGATGGTGTAGGGCGGGTCTAATAAAATCGATAGAATGCCTGGTCTTTATAGATGCAAGGTTATTACGATACTTTTCACCACAGGAGACCCGCCCCTATTGATAAATATCTTGCAATTTGAAAGTTGAAGAGACAAAAGAGTCAGGTAATGAATTATCCAATCTTTGAATACGACGCCACGCGCATCGCACTGATTGAGCCATCTCAAGTTGTGAAACCTCGAGATATGCCGGAGCACTGTGTGATATGTTTCTTCAGAGATGTGATTGACAAAATCATCGCTGAACACAATGCAACGAAACTTGTGGAAGCTTACTGGGAAGATGGCCCTCATCCGGTCTATGAAATTTCATACCAAAATCAACGCCTGGCTTTCTTCCACCCCGGCATTGGTGCGCCATTGGCAGCCGGCTTGCTCGAAGAAGTAATTGCATATGGGTGTCGGAAATTCATTGCCTGCGGCGGCTGTGGGGTCCTTGAAAAAGATATCGCGGTGGGCAATCTCATTGTGGTTTCTGCAGCCATCCGTGACGAAGGAGTTTCATATCATTACCTTCCACTCGATAGGGAAGTGGTTGCAAATAAAGTGGCGGTAAATGCATTAGTGAAGACCTTCAGTGAGGGTGGAATACCGTATCGTATCGGAAAAACATGGACTACGGATGCTCCATACCGCGAGACGGTCAATAAAATATCCAGGAGAAAGGGGGAAGGCTGCCTTACCGTAGAGATGGAAGCCGCAGCTATGATGGCGGTTGCTCAATTCCGTGAGGTCATCCTGGGACAGGTTTTATATGGCGGTGATGACCTGAGCGGCACTGAATGGGATAATCGCGCCTGGCAGTCAAGAGATGAAATACGCGAGAACCTGTTCTGGCTTTGCGCACAGGCTTGCCTGGCAATTTAGGAAATCTTGGAACGTTGGAACGTTGGAACGTTGGAACGTTTAAAGGTTATTACATTTAGAAACCAGGGATTAAATAAAAAACTTCCGAAGACTGCAACAGCTTCGGAAGTTTGAATTTAACCTATGCTTACGGTTTATAAGCCGTGATCTTGGCGCTGAAGACGGCTTCTCTGACCGGTTTCCCATTCAGAGTAACAGGTTCATGGGTCTCGACCACTTTGACCTTCACGCCATCACTCATCACGATGCGCGAACCCTGGTCGAAATTATCAGATGAGCCCATCGATTTTACGTACTCATCCACCATTTCCTGGTCGAAGTACACCGGGTTCAGCTCGATGTTGGTAAAACCAGCCGCTTTTAAATCAGAAATGTAGTCGTTCACATCCAATGCGCCCGCCACGCAGCCCGCCCAGGCACTGAGACTGTCCTTGATCACCTGCGGGAGTGGACCATCGGTGACGATGTCGCTGAGTGCCAATTTGCCACCCGACCTTAAAACACGGAAGGCCTCGCGGAAAACCTGGGGCTTATCGGGAGAAAGGTTGACCACGCAATTAGAGATGATCACGTCAACCGTGTTATCTGCCACCGGCAGGTGCTCGATCTCACCCAAGCGAAATTCAACGTTCTTGAAACCCATCTTCAGCTGGTTAGCCCGCGCTTTTTCAAGCATCTCGGCGGTCATATCCACACCGATCACATGACCACTTTCGCCCACCTTCTTGGCGGCCATGAAGCAGTCAATCCCACCGCCCGATCCCAGATCGAGCACGGTTTGGCCGGGTTTAAGCGAGGCCAGGGTGATCGGGTCTCCACAGCCCATAGAGAGTCCGGTGACTTCTTCGGGAAGCTCGCTCAGCTCGGAGAGGGGATAAAGCTTGCTGGCGGTCAGGTCCACCGTCTCGCCCGAACAACCACAGTTGCTCTGGGATGGACCGCAACAACTCGATGAGACTTTAGGTTGAAAGCTGGCTGCTGCTGCGCCATAGTGCTGGCGTACCGCGGCATGGATATCTTCGGATTTATCCTGAACTTTTGAATCTGACATGGTTATATCTCCTACTTGATTATTTAAAATATACTTGATAATTTTATGTACATATGAAAACTTGCATATTAGCCTATTGAGGGTTGCTTCCCGCTCGCTTCGCTCGGGGCAGGCTGGCAAAGATTGCCTCCCCCGAAGGTCGGCGGGGGTCTCGCAATGACCATTCACAAAATATTATATCTATTATTTTCGATAAGTCAAGAGGAAGAATGTCACATTATTCGATGGATTAACGATTTCCTTGACATAATCAGGTCCTTCTGATAATATATTATGTGAATACATTGATTATTTTGGATAGGTAATCTCACAAGGATAATCTCATGGATAATATCACCTCCAGCCTGATCACCCAGCTCCTGGATAAAGCGCTAGAAAATACACAGCCAGAAGAACGTCTGGCGTTTGTGGAAAAGTTATTTGCCCAGCTCCCGCCGCGGGGTCAGCAGGAGTTTCTGCTCAGCCTGACGCAGACTGTGCTTGGAACCAGCACCTGTTCACCAAGGTTTCAGATTGCCAGTGAGGCTGATCCAGCGAAACCAAAACTGATCCAACTGATCCAGGCAAGCCCCGAGGACTTTGCCCCCGGGCAGATCTGCTGCCAGGCGTTGACCGGGTTCGCCAATGTGGATGGCATGGATGAAGACCAGGTGATCAGCGTGGCGCAGATGTTCAATGGGCTGGCGGATGAAACGCGTGTCAAGATCGTCAAGTTGCTGGCAAAGGGTGAGTTCAGCGTGGATGAGCTGGTCGAATTCCTGGGGGCAGCCCAATCCACCACCTCGCATCACCTGAGGGTGCTGAAAGACGCTAATTTAATTAAGGGGAAAAACGGGGGCGAAATATCTACTATTCACTGGTGAGCCCGGAAATGGCACCCACTGAGGCATGAGCGGCAATCAACCACACAGCGTCTACAGTCGCATCGGTATGATCACCAAGCCTGCCTCCGCAGACTAACATGCCTGAGGATTATTTTGATAAAAGGTGTATTTACGTACAATCCTTCGTGCCCGTTATGAACTTAGTGTCTTATCTTTTTTGCATGCCCCTCTCTTGACACCCCTTTATCCTCATGTATAATCCTCTCTAACTTATCGCATAACGATTAGCGCGGAGACGAGTAACCTATTTCCCTATCAGAGAGCTGCCGGATGGTGCGAGGCAGCAAGCGAACAGGTGAAATCCACTCCGCCGGACCGTAGAGGTCCAATCGCTTCCACAGAATTGGGACAATCGCTGTTCCAAACCAAGGGAGCCGGTACAGCCCGTTAGCACTGAGTAGAGGCTGGCTTGATCTCAATCCCCACGGGAGAGCTCCAGGCTGGCGAAATGCAGGTGGCACCACGGGAGCCCCCTCGTCCTGCGGGAGAGGGGTCTTTTTTATTCAGCTTTCAAGGCAACTGTGGAGGTGCACTATGTTAGACATTAACATTATTCGTGAGCAACCCGAGGTGGTGCGAAAAGCCCTGGCAGACCGCCAGGATAACCCGGAACCTGTCGACCAGATCCTGGAGCTGGACCGCCAGCGCCGCCAGATCATCCAGGAGGCAGAGAGCCTCAAAGCCGAGCGAAATGCCGTCTCCAAGGAGATTGGGAAGGCGAAGGACCCAACGGAACGGCAGGCAAAGATCGAAGCCATGCGCAGTGTGGGGGAACGCATCAGCCAGCTCGATGATAGCTTACGCAAGATCGAAGAGCAGCTGAATGCCATTCTAGCGGGTATCCCCAACGTCCCCGATGCGCGCACTCCCTATGGTAAAGATGATAGCGAGAATGTGGTGCTGCGCGGTGTGGGTGAGATCCCCGAGTTTGACTTCGAACCGAAAGCACACTGGGATTTGGGACCTGCACTGGGTATATTAGACTTTGAGCAGGGTGTAAAGATCACCGGCTCGCGTTTCTATGTGCTCAGCGGCGCAGGTGCCCGATTACAACGGGCTATGATTGCCTGGATGCTCGATTTACACATCCGCCAGGGATACACCGAGAAGTACACCCCTTTCATGGTAAAGGAAAATACCATGTTCAGCGCCGGGCAGCTGCCCAAGTTCAAGGACAACCTGTATCACGATGTGGAAGATGACCTGTGGATGGTGCCCACCGCGGAGGTCCCGTTGACCGGTCTGCATATTGACGAGGTACTGGATGAAGCCAGCTTGCCGCGCTTCTACACTGCGTATACCCCTTGCTTCAGGCGCGAGAAAATGAGCGCGGGGAGGGACGTGCGCGGCATTAAACGTGGGCATCAGTTCGATAAAGTGGAGATGTATATCTTCTGCAAGCCGGAAGAATCAGAGCAGATGCTCGAAAAGATGTGTGCGGATGCCGAGCAAACCTGTGCGGAGCTGGGATTAACCTACCGCGTGAAATTGCAGTGTACAGGTGACCTGGGGTTTAATGCCCTGATGACTTATGACCTCGAGGTGTGGGCTCCGGGTCTCAACGAGTGGCTGGAAGTCTCATCGGTCTCGAATGTGGGAGATTTTCAAGCCCGGCGTGCCAACATTAAGTACCGCCCCACGGAAGGCGGCAAGCTGCGTCTGGTGAACACCTTGAATGGATCAGGGTTGGGTATGCCGCGCACCCTGATCGCGGTGCTGGAGAATTACCAGCAAGCAGATGGCAGCGTGGTCATCCCCGAAGTCCTGCGGCCATGGATGGGTGGGATAGACGTGATCCGCCCGGACCACAAACAAGGGTAGAGCATGCCTGCCTGGATATCTGCATCCATATTTTGGATCACCCTGATCATCATGGTGGTAGGTTTGTTCGGGTTGATTGTCCCTATCTTCCCGGGCATTACCGTGATCTGGTTGGCAGCCCTGGGTTATGGGGTGATCGTGGGTTTTACTCCCCTGGGGTGGGCACTGATGGCGGTGCTCACCGTACTGTTTATCATTGGGGTGACGATTGATAATGTGTTGATGGGTGCTAAAGCCCGCAAGGAAGGCGCTGCCTGGCTTTCACTCGCATTGGGGTGGCTGGCAGGCATCGTGGGAACATTCCTGCTGCCGCCATTGGGCGGATTCATTGCGGCGCCAGCCGTGCTGCTTCTTATGGAATACCTGCACCAGCGTGATTTCAACAAAGCTCTGTTAACCCTGCGCGGCCTGGCGATTGGTTTTGGAGCATCGTTTGTAGTGCGCTTCTTCATTGGATTGGTGATGATCGCCATCTGGCTGGTGTGGACGATATACAGGTAAATTGCCGTAGGGGCGAAGCACGGTTGTGCTTCACCCTTACTGAAAAATCATTCGGGCTTGTAAAACACCATTCCTACCCCCATTTTCTCCAGGCCTTCACTGGCCCAATATTCAATCAGGGCTGAACTGTCATCCAGGGCTTCAAAGAGAGCCGGAATAGAACGTTCATCGCCAATCCTGGCCAGAGCGCGCACCGCCTCCAGGCGGGCAAGCTGCTCCCCTTTTTGCATCATGTCCAGGAGCTGGGGGACCACCGGGCCACCCATCGCAATCAATGCATCCCCGGCCAGCCGCCTGGTAAGGCCATCATCATCTGAAAGCAAGGGCAATAAAGCCGGGATTGCCTGGTCTGATGGATGCGAACGCAATGCCAGCCCAGCACACCAGCACACGCTTTTTTCAGGATCGGAAAGCATCTTTACCAGCAGAGCGGGCACCCGCTGGTCATGGATCTCGGCCAAGGCGCGCACTGCCCACCAGCGTACCTCCGCTTCAGGGCTGGATAAGCGCTCACGTAATGGATCTATGACCTGGGGACCCCAGATAGCCAGGTGAGATAAGGCTGCCTCTGCCCGCTCATCATCCCCGCAGCTTAACTCATCCAGTAAATCGGTGAATCCTTCCATATTAAAACCAATAAAAAAATACTAAGACGAACTGACTGGTGCTGTGGCTTTATTTATCGGGGGGCGGAACAGGCAAAGACTCGCGTGGGGTATTGATCCATTTGTCACCCTCATCGATCAACATCACCGGAATATCATCACGGATGGGGTATTTGCGATCACAATCATGGCAGATCAACCAGGATTCCTTGTAATAATCCAGCAGGCCTTCTTTTTCCCGCACGCAATTGGGGCATCGTAAAATATCCAGCAGTTCTTGACTGACCATAATTCCTCCGCTATACGTACCTCAGGTTTAGATTTCCCTCAGGCATGCTGCACATAGCCCACAGGACTCAATGGACTAAGGAATATGCCACTTTGTATGAATATTCTACCCTAAAAGTCAAATCTCTTAGATGTTGCTGCGAGCCAATGCTCTCTTGGCGAAGCAATCTCCTAAAAGCAAAACGATGCGAATTAGGCGAGCAGTGATAGTCGAATAATGCTGCAATAAACCGCCCACGATGAAAATTCGAGCTATTATGGGTTCGGGGTGGGCTCGGGGGTGGGGATTTCCGTCCCGGGTCCATACTGGAACTTCGCCTGCCAGGCTATATAATGGGTATCAAAGGTATCATTGTGGATGATCGAGCCAGCACGCATCACAGTGCGCGTAACACTCACATCGGCACCATCCACAGCCCAATCCACCTGCTTGATCTCATCCTTGGAGAGGTCGGGGTTTTCTTCATATAATGGGTCAGGTGGCTTGACGATGTTCTGCATCCCGCTGGTTTGCCAATCCACTGTACGCCCATCGGAAGTGGAATAGAACTTCCAGGTGAGAGAGTGATTTCCCGGATAAGTTTCCATCAACAACCAGTTGGGTGAATCATTGGTGAAGCGGAAGTCCACCTGGGGGGCAAATACAGTTGCGTCCAGCCCGGCCAGGTTTTCATCATGCCCACCACTGGCAGTCTGCTCATAATACTTCACCCGATAGGCATGGGGCCAACGCAAGTCAATCTGGTAACCACCAAAAAATGCAGCGCGGAACAGTGTGGTGCTCACCTGGCATACGCCACCCCCCACACCCTTAATCGTGCGGTCACCCAAGATGATCAGGGCTTCAGCATAACCTGTATCCAGGCTGACATCACCCAGGACGTCCGCCATGGAAAATGATTCACCGGGAGCGATTAACAAACCGTGGAAGCGGGAGGCTGCCGTATGAATATTCTGGATGCGAGCGGCATCCGAACCGTAAAAATAGGAGGTGTATTCGCTGGTCAGCTCGGTGATCCCCAGACTCTCCGCCGTCGCCCAGTCGGGAACGGCAGGGTTAGTCGTCTGCATCACCAGGTTTAGGTTGTGCTCACCAGCCAGGAGCTGCTGGTTGATCTGCGCCAGGCTGGCATCCACATCCAGCCCACGCCCAATGACTGAGGGTTGGATCACTTCCAGCTGGCGGGTATCATCGTTGAAGATGAACCGTGCATTTTGCGGTGTACGGCTAAGCCCAGGGGCGATATTCATCAGGAAGGTCCGGAGTGCATCCTGGCTGAGTCCCACCTGGTAAATCTCGCCATTATCGGTCTTGACCCGCTGAACAGTTAACATTGCCACCAGAGCAGCTGGCTCGAATGCCCAGGGACCCGGGTCACCGGCTTCGGCATTCGGGATCTGGATGGTGAGCGGTGCCGATAAGGATCTTGCGGGCCAGCTCTGCCTGGGCAGTGGCATCCAGGATCACGGGAGGCGTCTCGTGCACCACCAGAGGCACCATGCCATCTGTCATGGTCTTCAACTGTGCATCCAGGGTGGCGAGAGCTGCGGGCAGGTCCAGATTTCGCCCGACCTGGCCTGAATTGACCACCACTTCCACTCCACTGATCCCCAACGTGGCTTCAATGATGGGACGGTCCACCTGCCCGGCAATGCCTTGCAGGTAATTTTGGGCGACGCGTTTATCAAAGACGAACCACGGAGCCAGATCGACACCCGCAGACCAGGCACGCCACTGGTCAGACAGGCGAGCAATCAGGCTGCCAGTCCGACCCAGATTATAAGCTGCCAGGGCAGTGGTCTGAGCATCCAGGGACAGGCCAAGTTCGGCCGGAGTGGCAGTCCACAGGTTCGTGCCTTCCTGGAAAACGATCTTACCGCGCTGGGGATAATCCAGGCGTTGGGCAAGCAATGTGGCTGCCTGTTGGGTGCTCATGCCCGATAGTTCGACCCCTCCAACGGCAATGCCGGGGAAAATACGCCCATTATTCATGCTGGAATAAATCCCAGGCAATAACGCCAGCAGCACGACGAATAGCAGCGCTCCAAGCATTAAGGCGGTGAGAGCTTGAACCAACGGGCTGATTTTTATAGGGGTGGATGGAGCATGCGCCATCCGCGGACGAGCGGTAGAGTTAGGAATCATAGGTTGATTTTACCAAAGAGTTGGGCGAATCTCACTATAAATAGGATAATTTTACTAAGAATTGGATTAGTATCTCCAGCCTGCAATTCGCAGGTATTCATTTAGACGTATAATCTTATCGTTGGGTTCCCGTATCACATTTACTGCATTCCTTGAAATAATATTTTCCATTAGAGGAGCAATATATGTACCATTTTTCAGCCAAGCACAGTCTCAGCACCCTGGTGACCCATGTGGGTGAAGATGATCATCCTCACCACACCCACGTGAGCCCGATCTACCAGACCTCCACCTTCAATTTCCCAGACGTCGCCACGGGTGCCGGGATCGTCGCCCGCACTGAGCCAGGCTATTACTATACCCGCCTGGCCAACCCCAACCTGGATCACCTGGCGCATAAGATCGCCATCCTGGAAGGGCTCGACCTGATCCGCCTGCAGCCGGAAGCTGACCCGAGGAACTTGGTGGCAGGGCAAGTCTTCAGCTCAGGCATGGCAGCCATCACGGCGGTATTATTCTCGCAGCTCAAGGCTGGAGACACTGTAGTCGCCCAGGAAGCAGTCTACAGCGCCACATTCACCTTTCTGAAAGAAATCGCCCCCAGCCTGGGCATCCAGGTTGAATGGGTGCGCGACATCAGCCTGGCTGGATGGGAAGCCGCCTTCAAAGCCCACCCCACTGCCCGGCTGGCATATGCCGAGACACCTGCCAACCCAACCCTGGCAGTGGTGGACCTGGTAGGTGTGGGAGAGATTGCACACCGCCATGCTGCCTGGCTGGCGGTGGATAACACCTTCGCCACCCCCTACTGCCAGCGACCGCTCAACCTTGGGGCTGATATCGTGGTCCATTCCACCACCAAATTCCTCTCCGGTCACGGTGCCCTCACAGGGGGTGCCGTGGTCAGCAGGCATGTGGATTACATCCACAAGACCCTCTACAGCTTTGTCAAGATTTTGGGAGGCATCCCCAGCCCGTTTGATGCCTGGCTGGCGAACATCGGGCTCAAAACCTTCGCCCTGCGCATGCAGCGCCATTGCGAGAATGCCATGGAAGTGGCCCGCTTCCTATCCACACACCCGGCAGTTGCCAGTGTACACTACCCCGGGTTGGAGGATAACCCGGGTCATGATATAGCCGCACGCCAAATGTCTGCCTATGGAGGTATGCTGTCATTCGAGTTAAAAGGGGGGATGCAAGCCGGCATACAGCTGATGGAACGGGTGCGCCTGGCAACCCTGGCGGTTTCATTGGGTATGGTCGATACTCTGATCGAGCACCCTGCCAGTATGACCCATGGCCCGGTGCCGCGTGAGGATCGCCTGAGCCAGGGTATCACCGATGGGCTGGTGCGCCTGTCTGTGGGCATCGAGGACCTGGCGGACATCCTGGCAGACCTTGAACAGGGATTGAGGTGAACAAATAAGAGGCGAAATTCGTCTTAAAGTGGGAATGTTATAATCCCAATAAATCGAGAAGGTCCATCCCTTCCTTATAAGGAGCGAAACCCATGCACTCCTCCCGTCTATCATCTGGATTGCAGCGCAAGCCATCTGTTTTTGGATTAATAATTTCAACGATCTTCCTGCTCAGCCTGGCCTGGTTACTAACAGGCTGTGGCAAGAAAACACCCACCCCCACAGCCACCTCAACAATCTCTACAGCGGTCCCTACAACCGCACCTACACAGCCGCCTCAAACCCTGCCACCGGCGTTGGTGGAAACTGACCCACTCCCAGGGGCTCAGATCGCGCTCAGAAACCCGATCACTTTCTATTTTAACCAGCCCATGCAGCATGCTTCGGTTGAGGGGGCACTCACCGGGGAACCGGCCCTCTCCGGCAGCTTTACATGGCGCGACGATTCCATCCTTACCTTCACCCCCGATTCACCCCTGCTGCCAGATGCCTCTGTGACGATCAACATCACCACAACGGCCCAATCAGCGAAGGGGATGGCACTCCTGCGACCCATCAGCCTGTCTTACACCACCAGCGATTACCTGAACCTGGTGCAGAGCCTGCCCCAGGCGGATGCCAGCGAAGTTGACCCCACCTCGGCGGTCGTAGCTGCCTTCAATCAGCCTGTCGTCGCACTCGGTGCCGATCAAGCTAGCTTGCCCGTCGGGTTTACCCTGACTCCCTCTGCACAGGGCGAGGGTGAATGGATCAACACCAGTACTTATATTTTTTACCCCCAACCTGCCCTGGCAGGCGGTGTAGCCTATAAGGTGAGCATCAACCCAAACCTAACCAGCACCAACGGCTCGCCATTGAAATCCGCACAGGATTGGTCGTTCAACACCGTTTTACCACGCCTTGTATCTGCCCTACCGAGCGATAATAGCTACAACGTGCGCCTGGATGCCTCGGTGCAGCTCAGTTTCAGTTATCCCATGGACGCCACCAGTGTAGCAGCGAATTTCTCGCTGCTTACCAGTGAAGAAAATTCCGTCAGCGGTCAATCTGGCTGGAATGAGGATTTCACCACCTTCGCCTTCACTCCCACTTCCCTTCTGCAACGAGATAGCTCCTATTCCGTCGTATTAAGTGACCAGACAGCCGCCCTGGGTGGAACGCCTTTGGGCGAACAAATCCGCCAAAGCTGGCACACCGTCTCTGAGCTATCCATCACAGGCAGTGATCCCTCCGAAGGCGGGACCAGGGCTAATTATGGCAGCCTGAGCTTGTTCCTCACTTCACCCGTGAACACAGATCACATCCAGGATTATGTCACTTTTGCTCCGAGCGTCCCCAACCTCGGTTCCTGGATGGATGAAAGCCAGATGACGCTCTCGTTCTATGGCAGCTTCGACCCTGATACCAACTATACGCTCACGGTCTCGCCTAACTTGACCGACCTATGGGGCAGCCGCCTTGGGCAGCCTTTTAGCCTGCATTTTCGCACGGCTTCACTCGACCCATCCGTCCAATTCCCTTATAGCTCTGATTCCAGCTTCCTCACCACTCAGGATAAAGGCATCCTCGCCCAGGTGACCAATGTATCCGCCTTACCCATCACCATGGGTACTCTGACGATCAATGACTTGATACAAATGAACGGAACAAATGGCTATGAATACCGCCAAAGCTTCATTCCGCAGGATGCAGATACCTGGACTTTCCGCCCCGAAGTTCCGTCCAACCGCGCCACGAATGTCACCATTCCCGTATCTGCAAATGGGCAGCCGCGCACCCCAGGACTGTATTTCATGCGGTTAAATCTGCCGGATAACTATGGCTATACCAACTCGATCATCCTGGCCATCAGCCACTACCAGGTAACCCTCAAGCTTAGCCAAACGGAGGCCTTCGTTTGGGCAGTTGACTTGAACACAAACGCCCCCGCAGCCGACCTGCCAGTCGCTGTTTATGACCAATCAGGAAAACCACTTGTAACTGGCACAACGGATGTAAATGGGATATTCCAAGGCTCCATCATTGCATATCAGGACCTATACAATGCCTCTTTTGCCATGCTCGGGCAACCCGGCCAGGATAATTTTGGGTTTGCCTTTGCCTACTGGGACGATGGAGTCTCTCCTTGGAATTTCGACCTTCAAGCGAATTACTTCCCAAGCGGGACGTTCGCTTATATCTATACGGATCGCCCTATTTATCGACCTGGAGACACGGTTTATTTCCGTTTCATCGTTCGGAAAGTGACCAATGGGCGTTATAGCCTGCCGGATTTTAGCTCCTATCCACTAACCCTTTATGGACCGATGGACCAGGTGGCCAGCTTCGAGCTGCCCCTCTCAGGATTTGGAACCGGTTCAGGGGAATATACCCTACCCCAGGATATCCTGCCTGGCGATTATGCACTGGATAACGTTCATGATGGGGCCTACGGGGGGTTCAAGGTGGCAGATTACCGCAAGCCGGAGATCAACCTGCAGGTATCGTTCGAAGCCACGGATGTGCTCAGTGGGACGAATTTGGTCGCCGGTATTAACGCCCGCTACTTCTTCGATGCACCCGTTGGCAACCTACCCTTCCATTGGGCACTATATCGCCAGCCGGCTTACTTTAATATTCCCAACTACCAGGTTGGGCCTGTGGACACCAGCTGGCTGAACGTTTTCAATTATAACTTTTCGCCGTATGGATTGGGTGAAGAAGTGACTCAAGGCGATTCTAAAACTGATGCCAATGGGTTGGCAACCCTGAGCATCCCCGCTCCTGCCAAACCAGGGCGCCAGCAATACACGCTCGAAGTTACCCTGCAGGATGAGAGTGGTCTGCCAGTGAGCGGACGCAGCACGATCTATGTCAATCCTGCTGAATACTATATTGGCGTCCACCCCGACGCCTGGTCGTACCAGGCCAAATCCAAGGCAGGTTTTGAAATCATGGTGGCAGACTGGAAGGGTGACCCAGCGGGTGCGCGCACACTTTCCGCCCGGTTCCAAAGAGTGGTCTGGGTACGCCAAGACCCTGCAGATGACACCCTGGGGTATATCTTCCCTACTTACACGGCTGAATACACCCCCATCGATAGCACCAGCTTCACTACCGCAGCTGATGGCACTGCTCGCCTGTCATTCACCCCGCCCGAGCCAGGCACCTACCAGCTGGACGTCTCAGGGGATGGTACGCTCACCCAGATCATCGTCTGGGTGGGCGGATCCGGCCAGGCGGTCTGGCCATCGCTACCCAACCAGCGCCTGCGCCTGGTGGCGGATAAAGATGCGTATAAACCGGGTGATACCGCCCAGGTCTTCATCCCCAACCCATTTTCCGATACGCACTAGGCTTGCTGACCATAGAACGTGGCAGCGTCATGCGCTATCAAATCGTGCGCCTTGAGCCTGGAGGCAACACCGTCCCATTGGCACTCAGCACAGAGGATGCACCCAATGTATATATTGCAGTCACCTTGCTGGGACAGGATGACCAGGGTTTCTCAGATTTTCGCCAGGGCTATACCAGCCTGACGGTCGATGCTTCATTTGAATACCTCGATGTGAGCCTGACCAGCCAACCTGAACGGACTGGACCGGGTGAGCCGGTGACATTCGACCTGCAGATTTCCGATTCTACTGGCGCACCGGTGCAGGGAGAATTTTCACTGGCGGTAGTTGACAAGGCCGTGCTTGCCCTGGCAGACCCTTCCGCAGTTGATATCTTCTCTGCTTTCTACGGCCAGCAAAAGCTGAATGTACGCACGGGCATCAGCCTGGCAGCCTCAGGCCAACGCTTGCGGTATATGCCCGGTGGGATGGGTGGTGGAGGAGGTGAAGCGGCTGAGTCGGTCACGCGCGAGAACTTCCCCGATACGGCTTATTGGGACGCTCAAATCGTCACTGATGCCAATGGTAAAGCTACCGTCAGCATGAACCTGCCGGATAGCCTGACTACCTGGCAGGTGCTGGTGCGCGGATTGACCAAGGATACCCTGGTGGGCGAAACCCAGCTGGAGGTGATCACCAGCAAGGATTTGCTGATCCGACCGGTAACCCCGCGCTTCCTGGTGGTTGGTGACCATGCATTGTTATCGGCGGTGGTACAAAATAACACCCCCAATGCGCTGGAAGGAACTGCAACCCTGCAGGCAACTGGATTCACGCTGGATGAACCTAATAGCCTCAGCCAACCGGTCAGTGTGCCAGCGAACGGGCGCACGCGGCTGGAATGGTGGGGTACTGCTGAAGATGTAGCCAGCGCGTCCTTACGGTTCTCCGTCCAGGCAGGTAGTTTGCAGGATGCTGTGCTCGTATCCAAAGGTGCCTTACCCGTCCTGCGTTACACTGCTCCCCAGACCTTTGCCACATCAGGCACTCTGGAGGGTGGAGACCAGCGCCTTGAGCTGGTCAGCCTGCCGGTGACCTTTGATGCCAGAAGTGGTGCGCTCAACGTTGAGCTTGACCCCTCCCTGGCGGCGGCTATGATTGACGCACTGGATGCTCTCGAAAATTACCCGTATGACAGCTCCGAGGCGGTGCTCTCGCGCTTCCTGCCCAACCTGGTAACCTATACCACGCTACAGACCTTCGCCATTGATTCCCCCGAGCTGAAGGCTCGTCTGGATCGCACGCTTAACCAGGGGCTGGAACACCTGCTTACCCTGCAAAATGCCGATGGAGGCTGGGGTTGGTGGCAGGCACAGGAGAGTGACGCTTACATCACAGCCTATGTGCTTTTTGGATTAGCAAGTACGCGGGAGGCGGGTATCCTCGTGCCGGAAGAAGTGATCAGCAAAGCGGCCAGCTACGTTTCCGCTTCCATGATCTTCCCCACGCGGACCACCCAGACCTGGATGCTCGACCGGCAGGCATTTGAAATCTTCGCCCTCAAAAAAGCCGGCGCCGGAGCAGGCAACCTGGATAGTGCCAACCAGCTGTATGAATTCCGCGACCAGCTCAGCCCATGGGCCAAGGGGTTATTGACCCTCTCGCTTGACCTGTTATCCTCGAGCAGCTCGCAAGTGCCCACCATGATCTCGGATTTGCAAGCCACCGCCATCCGTTCAGCCACCGGGGTACATTGGGAAGCAACCAACCCAGATTGGCGCAATATGACCTCCACGCTATCCAACTCGGCCATGGTCGTCTACACCCTGGCACAGCTTGAGCCGGCGTCTACATTGCTTCCGGATGCAGTGAATTTCCTGATGTCTAACCGCCAGGCAAGTGGCTATTGGGGCTCGAGCTATGAAAGCACCTGGATCCTGCTGGCAATGGATGAAGTGATGAAAGGCACAGGTGAGCTGGGCAGCAACTATGCCTTCAGCGCCAGCCTGAACGGCACCCAGATCGCCAGTGGGCAAGCCGGCGGGGAGACTCAGCTCAACCCGGTGGTAACCAGCCTGCCGATCAGCAACTTATACCCGCACGATCCCAATGCGCTGCTCATCCAGCGCGAGGCTGGCACAGGGCGGCTGTACTACACGGCTGCACTCAACGTCTATCGCCCGGTGGAGGATATTGCTCCGCTCGATCGGGGGATCAGTGTGAGCCGGGCTTACTATAGGCTGGGTGCGGACCTGAAAACTGCCACCCCTGTGACTTCGGTCAAAGTGGGAGACTCGCTAACCGTCCGCCTGACCATCGTCGTACCTACGGATATATACCATTTTGTGGTCGAAGATTATATCCCTGCGGGGGCGGAAATCCTCAATACCAATCTTAAAACCTCCCAGCTGGGTATCTATGGCGAGCCAGGACCGCTGTATGACCCGCGCGACCCGTACAGCAGTGGGTGGGGCTGGTGGCTGTTCAACGCAGCCCAGATCTACGACGAGCATATCAGCTGGACGGCTTCCTACCTGCCCGCTGGAACCTATGACCTGACCTACACATTGACGATTTTACAGCCCGGTGAATACAAATTGCTCCCCACGCGTGCCTGGATGTTCTATTTCCCGGAAGTGCAGGGAAATAGTGCCGGGGGCATGCTGGAGATCAAACCCTGATTTAAGAATGGGGCTGTCCCCAAAGCGTACTATGCGGGCGTAGGGGAAGCTTTACTGATGTATTTTGTTCAAATCTCACCCCTACGCCCCTACGTTTCAGGATATTTTCCAAAAAATTGTGACTTTTTAGACAGCCCCACCTCCCAATTTATTATCAATGGACATAAAAACCCCTGACGCCTCTCATTTTGCTGAACGTGCCCTCTCACATGTTCGGGTTCTCGCCAGGAGTGGACGAGGCTCCACCACTGCCGCTGAGAGGCAGGCAGGTGATTATGTACAGAATCAGCTAAAGTCTCTGGGCGTTTCCGACATCGAGGTACAGCCATTTTACGGTGAGCGCTCCTTGTGGCTGTTCATCGCCCTTGTGCTTGGTATGGCACTGGTCGGGCATGCGGCCTATTGGCTGCTGCGTAAACCTGCCGGTAACCTGCCGGCCCTGGTTATTGTGGTGCTGGCTTTCGGTTTCAGCGGCTACCTGGCCTGGTGCAGGTTCACATGGCGAGATTATCCCCTGCGCAGCATGCTGCCAAGAGCACCCAGCCAGAATGTGATTGCAAAAATTCCACCGTCAGGTGGAATACCGTCAGGGGGAGCCCAGCGCCGCCTGGTATTGGTGGCGCACCTTGACAGCCACCGGGCAGTGTTCTGGTTCGCCACCGATTTCCTGGTGCGTTTATTCGTCCCTGTATCAATGATCACCATTTATGGAGTCTACCTGGCAATTCCCGTCTACGCCCTGGCAGCGCTTACGCACTGGCAGGTGTTTGGCTGGCTCGGATTGGTGCTGGCCATCTTTCACTTCCTGGGATGGTTCTCAGGGGTAACCGCCGACCTGGGTCAATATTCCCCTGGTGCTAACGACAATGCTTCATCAGTCGGTTCATTACTGGCATTCGCTGAACGCCTGAAAGTGCAACCGCTTCAGAATACCGAGATATGGCTGGCATTCACAGGCTGTGAAGAAACCAATGGCGATGGCATCCAGACATTGATTAAACAGAGTGGAGCTTTACTCAAAGACGCCTTATTTATCGATTTTGAAATGGTGGGGATTGGGGAGCAGATCAGCTATATCCGGGAAGAGGGTAATCTCAGCAGGCTCACCATTCCCCCAGAAGTTGAAGCACTGGTTAAGGAGGTGGGGCAGCCATTTGGTCTGCAGCCCGCCGTCACACCTCTGGTTGGGGCCTCTACAGAGTGCAGTATCCTGTTGAAACATGGATACAAAGCTGTGTGCTTCATAACTCATCGCCAGGGTTCAGCCATCCTGCCGGAGTGGCATCGTCTTACCGACACCCCCGATCGCTTGCAGTTGACTGCCCTGGAGCGGATCCACGCGCTAGGGTGGGCTCTCCTACAAAGGCTCGACCAGTGACGGGTTTGCCTTCAACTTACGATTAAAATATACCCCCTCAAGCGAGTATAGCAATAAAGCCAGCCAAATCATACAGAAACCCACCAGCCGGGCTTGCGGGAAAGGCTCAAGATAGACAAAGACTCCCAATAAGAACTGCAGCGTAGGGGTGATATATTGAATAAAGCCTAGCATGGAGAGGGGGATATGTCGGGCGGCATAACCGAACATCAACAGAGGGATCGAAGTCACTGGACCTGCCAGGATCAACAATATCGTCACCAGCAGGCCCTGGTGAACGAATGCCCCCACCCCAGAGGCTTCACGATATAACAAATACCCCAAAGCAGGCAGGAACAAGACAATGGTTTCCAGGCTGAATCCGTGCATCGATTCCAAAGCGGCGGTCTTTTTGATCAACCCATACATTCCGAAGGTGAAAGCTAACACCAATGAAATCCAAGGCAGAGAACCATAACTCACCGTCAGGTAGATCACCCCGAGGATAGCTAAAATCACCGCAGCCACCTGTCCTCGACGCAGCTTTTCTCTGAAAAAGATGACCCCCAAAAGGAAGTTGACCAGAGGATTGATGAAATAACCGAGTGAAGCTTCGACCACAAATCCGGCATTAACTGCCCAGATGTAGGTATACCAGTTGAGTGAGAGCAGAACAGCCGCCAGGGTATAGATCAGCATGGTCCGGCGATTGTGCATGGCTTGCCTCAACCAGCCCCATTCTCTTTGGATAGTCAGAATCCCAGCCACGAACACGAGTGACCAGACCATGCGGTGAGCCAGGATCTCGATGGCCGGATCGTTTTCAAGCAATCGCCAGTAGATGGGAAACAACCCCCAAAGGGTGTAGGCGCCAATCCCAGCCAGGATACCCTTATTCATCAGGCCTCGATGGGGAATATATTTTGAAGATAGGAGGAAAGCAAATCAACCGCCTGCTCGGAGGTTTCATAGGCGTGTAAGGAGAGCTGCGGATGAGGGTTGCCTAAAATCATCTTGGATACTTTCCGCCCCTTGCGATAGAGACAAAGCACCCGTTTTCCTAGTGCGAGGGCATATCCAATCTCGTAACCCACACCATGCGAAGGTGTGCTGACCTCGGCCAGCAGAAAGTCACACTCGGTGATCCACCTGACGTCGCGGGCATACACATCCTCAGGAGACACCACGCCCTCCAGTGGCATGACATCCGGGCTGGCCAACAATGCCGTGGGCACATGGTGACCAAATGCTTGCAAAGTAGCCACCAATTTCTGGTAGATCAGCTCATCCTGGCGGCCACCGGTGATAGAACAGGCGAAATAAATGTTCATGCCATCTCCCGCTCATGGCTAAACTGGGTCTCATACAGCTGCGCATATAACCCGCCTTGAGCCAATAGCTCACGGTGGGTGCCGCGCTCTACGATCGTGCCCCGATCCAGCACCAGGATCATATCCGCCGACAGGATGGTGCTTAACCGGTGGGCAATCACAATGCTGGTACGCCCCGCCATGACCCGCTTGAGCGCCTCCTGGATCAGCTTTTCCGACTCACTATCCAGGCTGCTCGTGGCTTCATCTAATACCAGGATCCGGGGATTCTTGAGGATAACCCGCGCCAGGGCGACGCGTTGTTTTTCTCCACCGCTCAGGCGATAACCGCGTTCGCCGACGATGGTATCGTAACCATCCGGCAGGTCGGCCACAAAATCATGGATATTGGCTGCCCGAGCGGCTGCTTCCAGCTCGGATTGGGTGGCGTCCAGTCTGGCATATAGCAGGTTGGTGCGGATGGTATCGTGGAACAGGTGAGTTTCCTGGGTCACCATGCCTATTTGGGCCGAAAGCGAATCCAGGGTCACATCGCGCAAGTCATAATGATCCAACAGGATGCGCCCTGCGGTGGGGTCATACAGGCGTGGGATCAGATAGGTAAGGGTGGTTTTTCCTGCACCGCTCGGTCCTACCAGGGCCACCAACTGACCCGGATGGGCGGTAAAATTTACGTCCTCCAGCGCGTTCTCGCGCGCCTGGTTATGACCACCTTCTTCTTCGTCAGAGGCTGAGGTACCGTTGGTCGGTTTGGCAGGTTTTTCTTTTACTTCCAGAGGACCGCCCGAGAGCACTGCCTCGACGTTCTCCATCCGACCATAGCGCCTGACGTCGCTCAGCAGGCCATTTCCACTGGTGTCATATTGGAAAGTGACACGTTCAAAAGTCAATTCACCCGTAACGTCTTTCAATACGGAGGCGTCCGGCTTTTCCACGATGTCATGCGGCAGGTCGATCACCTCAAAGACACGCTCAAAACTGACCACGGAAGTGGCGAAATCCACCGGGGCGTTGGTCAGGCCCGACAAAGAGCCATACAAGTTTGACATGTAAGAGCCAAAGGCCACGATGGTACCGATGGTAAATGCCTTCTGCATCACCAAATAACCACCAATCCCATACACCAGGGCGGTGCCGACGGCACTCACCATACCGATGATAATGAAGAAAACCGCCCCGAGCAAAGCCCGCCGTATGCCAAGATCGCGTACCAAACCAGCGCGGCTTTCAAACCGTTTTACCTCGGTGACAACCCGCCCAAACAACTTGACCAGCAATGCCCCGCCAATGTTGAGCGTCTCATTCATAGTGGCATTCATCTGCGCATTGGCTTCCATCTGCTGGCGTGAAATATCCCGCAACCTCTGACCCATATGCCGGGCTGCCAGGATAAATAGTGGCAGAATGACGATACTGATCAGCGTCAGACGCCATTCCAGGGTAAGCATGACCACCAGTACTGCAGCTGCCTGGACGATATTGGTGATGAGACTGACAATCGTATTGCTGATGGCGTTCTGCGCACCCACCACGTCGTTGTTAAGCCGACTCATCAACTCACCCAGCTTGGTGTTGGTAAAGAAATGCAAAGACATACGCTGTAAGCGGGCATATAACGCCACCCGCAGGTCATAGATGACCCCCTCGCCGACCATGGAATTCAAGCGCCGTTGGAACACGCCCAGCAGACCACCTGCCGCGGGGATGAGCAATAAAGCGATCGCCAGCATGACCAGGCGCGGCAGGTTGCCAGATGGAATGGTCTTGTCAATTAAAATCGCGCAAGATGAGAGGTGTCAGCAACGTCAGGCCGGTTGAAAATAAAATCAGAACCAGCATGCCCACCAGCTGCCAGCGATATGGTTTTGAGTAACTTAATACCCGGCGCAACAACCCAAGGGTGACTTTGGGCCTTTCATCTGTTGAGCTCAGGAATGAAAACCACCCACCACCGCCATGAAATCCCATGCTGCCTCGCTTTCAACAACGAATGCGTATTATAACGCATCCAGTGTTGGTAACTCTTGGGTTCGGACAATAGTTCGGACATTACCTTTCAAGAGTAATATTGTAAGGCTCTAGCATAGCAATATTGTCAAAAGGCAGATCGCCACGCCACAAGAAAACCACTTGTGGCTCGCGATGACAGAGATTTTCAATAATTGCCCGATGTTTTATCCGATGGTCAGGGTAATTTACTTGATAAGATGTACAAAGTGGATAAAATAAAAGGAATAAGATTGAAATCAAGGAGGTGAGCACCATGATCCGATCAAAATATTCATCACTATTAGGGATGATTATTTCAGTTATCCTGTTTTTAGGCCTTGACCGGTGGCTGGCTAATCAAGCCCGGATTGCCCAGGATTCTGCCGATTACCAATCCTATGCGATATGGATAAGTTTAATCGGATTGGCTATCTGCGCCCTGTTGTATATATTAAGCTGGCTAACGCTTTTACGAAGTCAGCGGTCTACGGCAATCAGCATCGTTTTTATTGCAGTTGGATTATTGGTTTATTTCTATCCGGTTATATACCTGTGGAGCCCACTGTGGATGCCCTGGTTGCCCCTGCCGTATATTTATTCTTACGACACACCTATTGCCTATACCGGGATATTTATCACCGCATTAGGAATTTTACATCTTTCTCTACCGAAGGAAATGTAAAATAAACGCATGCAGTAAGCCAACAGATATCCATTGACTTCCGCTTGAATTTGTGTGATACTTTATTTATCATCTGGTGGTAGCACCACCGTTTCATCGCTATCCTACCATACAGGAGGTGATGTCAGCCATGTCAAGTGATAGTATACGACGCAGCGCTGCAGCATCCCTCCTCCAGATTGGATAAGGGATCTGCAGCGCACCAGAGAGCCGCTTATGAAGCGGCTCTCTGTGTTTTTATACCATTTAGCTTATCAAGCAACCGCTCGAGTGGCATCTCAGCTAAAGAACCCAGTTGTAAATCAGCTTCACCGAGGGGCAACTGGCTGGTGAGTGGGTTGGGTACGGCAACACAATACAACCCGGCACCTTTCGCTGCCCGGATACCAATCGGGGAATCCTCCAGGGCAATGGCTTCACCGGCGCTCACGTCTAGCTTCTGCAAGACAGCCAGGTACAGCTCCGGGTCTGGCTTGATATGCTCAACATCATCGGATGCGCAGATGCAATCGAAGTAGTCCAGAAGATCCAGGCGGGTCAGATGCCCGACCACCCAGCCGCAGGATGAGCTGGAGGCCAGGCCAATTTTCAGCCCAAGACGCCTGGCATCATCTAGATATGCCTGTACGCCGGGTAAGATTGCCTGTGCCTCGACCAATGCATTCTCGACCGCCTGGCGCTTGAGCTCAACATTTTCCCAATCGATTGCTTCATTCAACAATCTCTGCAGCTCCAGGCGTGGATTAAAATCCCCTCGGGTGGTACCAATGTTGATCGACCAGGCCGAATGTGGGAGCATCTGCCCATAAGACTGATAAAGCTGCTGCCATGATTGGAAAGACGGTCCCTCGGTCTCGAGGATCAAGCCATCAAAATCAAAGATAAGCGCACGGATCATTTAGCTACCTTCCCGCAGATTTTAACGGAAACTATTATAATGGGATTATCTTCGATACTGGAGGGTTTAGCATGAAGACACTTTTCCTCCTGCGACACGCCAAATCCAGCTGGAATCAGCCGGAGATGAATGACCATGACCGGCCTCTGAATAAACGTGGTAAAAAGGAAGCCCCCAAGGTCGGTGAATATTTGAAGGCTAATGACCTGGTGCCAGACTTGATCCTCAGCTCCACTGCTCGCCGGGCGCATGATACTGCCCAGGCAGTGGCTGAAGAAAGCGGCTTTGAAGGGCAAATCGACCTGTACCAGGACTTGTATCTCTCAGATCCAGCCTGTTACCTGGATATCCTTCAATGCCTGCCAGATACTGCCATCCGGGTGTTGGTGGTTGGTCACAACCCCGACCTGGATGCGCTGTTAACCCTGCTGACGGACGTGACCCAACACTTGACCACCGCGGCCCTGGCGGAGATCATCCTGCCTATCACGAGCTGGCAGGAACTTAACGAAGCCACGGACGGCAGGTTGAAAAACCTGTGGACGCCGCGTGAAAAATAACCGTCTAGTTAGCCTTTATTGCTGCGCCTGATCACGCTGCCCAGCACCATCAGAACCACTCCTCCAACTGCCATCACTACAATTGCGATGACCAGGATATTTCCCAGCCGGTCTATTCTGTCAGGTACGGGGCCTATTTGGACTGGGTCAGCCATCTGGATGGCTGCACTAGCGGTAACCACAGGTGAAGCTGTTGGCGAGGGTGTACGTGTGGGTTTGCGAGTGGCTGTCGCAGCCCGCGTGGGAGTGCTGGTTCCGGTAGGGGCAATGGTTGGACCCGGGGTATTGGCAAGGCGGATGATCAGGATGTCACCCACGTATATCGCGTCACTGGTCAGGTGGTTTAGTTCCTTTAGCTCGGCAACGGTTATCCCATATCCCTTGGCAATCAGGGTCAAGTTTTGTCCAGCCATCACATTATGCACGATCGAGCCGTCTGAATTTGGCGTGGTGGTCTGGACTGCGTAGTAGGGTATGGCAGTCGGGCCCCCCGGCTGTGATGTGGCTGGTGGAACATAGTTACCACCTCCCGCCACATAGGCTACATCGATCGTGTAGTACACAAAACCGTCTGATTCGGCAACCCCGGCACCAATCTCCCGGTAGTTGGCTCCCAGCATAGTCTGAATGTGCGGGTCATCACCAAGCCACATGGAGATCGCCCCATCGACAGATAAATCTGTCCCCCCGGCAATATTCTCCGATATAAAAAACGTCCCCCCGCCGCCATAACCAGCAGCCGCAGCCCGATCTCTAGGGCGGGTTCCTCCAGGCCCGATGTGGGTGACCTGGCCAATTGAAGCCTGGTAATTACTATGAGATTGAGCGACGGACATCAAGATACTATTTACTTCATAGGCAGGCAAACCATTGGCAGCCCGCAGGCCGTTGACCGCATCGATCATGGAATATGGATCGCCGGCTTGAGCGTGGCTTTTCATCGAGTTGACCTGGAGTGGCAGTAATACCAGCAGCAGAATGAATCCAATAGTTGCCAGGATCCGGGTTGAGCTTCGCTTCATGGGCTTATATGGCTGCACGGTTTGGCCCTGCCTGCCCAATGAACCAGTGCGCCTCATGGCTTTTAAAAGTCAGCTCATAAATCTGCCCGCTTGCAACCATGACCAGCATGTGCTGGCCATGATCATCCTGCCAGCGCCTACCTGTGGACTCAACCCGGAATCTAGACCCTTTCCAGGTAAAGTGCAGGGGTGTAATCACGCCCTGATCATTAAAATTGGCGGTAACATCGATGGGTTCCATGGTCAGATGTGGGCTTTCTGAAAGTGATTCAGCAGCACTTGGAGCGCTGCTTGGGCTGCCTGCTCTTTGATGGACAGGCGATTCCCTTTGAAGTGGAAAATGAGCGCAGTTCCACTCATATCAGAGCTTATGCCAATCCACACAGTGCCAACCGGTTTATCCGAGGTGCCTCCTGTTGGGCCGGCAATTCCGCTGGTTGAAATCCCAATATCAGCAGTTAAAGCATTACGCACACCGCTTGCCATCTCAAGCACGGTTTCAAAGCTTACTGCACCGAATTTCTCCAGCGTCTCCGGACTCACCCCCAGTAGATGCACCTTAGCTTCATTGGCATACGCAACCACTCCTCCGAGGAAGTACGTGGAAGAACCCGAAACATTTGTGATCCGGTGGCTAATAAGCCCACCCGTGCACGATTCAGCTACAGCCAGCTGCAATCCGCGCTGGTGCAACAACTCGCCCACCAAAACCTCGAGGGGTTTAGCCAATCCTGAGCTCCAGGTTCATCTTTGCCAGAGGACAATTCATCGGTTGGCGTTATTATACAACACAGAGCCTTCTTTCCAGGTTCAGCCTTCTTCCCAGGATCACACACGTTAAGCCGCCGTTCAACCCCCCTTATCCGCCGACCCCAACAGTGATAAAATCCTGCCCGATGGAGATTTCTGAACATATCCAAGGAATTATAAACACTGCCCCGCTTAAGCCAGGCTGCTATTTAATGAAAGATGCGGATGGCAAAGTAATCTACGTTGGTAAGGCAGTTATTCTGCGCAACCGCCTGCGTTCGTATTTCCACTCCTCTGCCCAGGAAGACCGCAAGACGCGCAAACTGGTGGGCCACATCGCCGACATCGAGTGGATCGTGGTCGGCTCAGAACTCGAGGCGTTAATCCTCGAGATGAATCTGATCAAAAAATACCGCCCGCATTACAACGTCCGCCTGGTGGATGACAAGAGCTACCCGTATATCAAAGTGCATTGGAATGACCCGTTCCCGAAGCTGACGGTCACGCGCCAGATGGTGCAGGATGGCTCACGGTATTATGGACCCTATACCAGTGTGTGGGCGGTTCATCAGACGCTGGATGTGTTGCGCCACATCTTTCCCTACCTCACCTGCGATAGGGTGATCACCGGTAAGGATGAACGCGCCTGCCTGTATTACGATATCAAGTTATGCTGCGCCCCGTGTATTGGAAAGGTCGATCAGAGTGGTTATCGCCAGATGATCGACGACCTGGGTCAATTCCTGGAGGGGCATACCGAGCCCATTGTGTCGCGCATGCGGGTGGAGATGAATCAGGCAGCCGAAGAGCTGCTGTTTGAGCGGGCTGCTACCCTGCGCAACCAGATCCAGTCCATCGAAAGGGTGGTGGAGAAGCAAAAAGTGGTCTCCAGCGATTACATCGATTCAGATGTAATTGCCATGGCACGCACCGATGGCGAGGCCTGTTTGCAGGTGTTTTTCATCCGTAATGGCAAGCTGATCGGGCGCGAATACTTCCTCATGGAAGGGGCTGAAGAGACACCTGACAAAGAAGTGATTGCCGACTTCATCAAGCAGTTCTACGACCAATCTCCTTCCGTGCCTGCCCAGGTGCTGCTGCCGCAAGAAATCGAGGAAATGCAGATCATCCGCGAATGGCTGAATACCAAACGCGGTGGGAAAAAAGTGGAAATTCGCATTCCAAAGGAAGGTCCTCAGCAGGAGCTGATCAAGATGGCGGCGGAGAATGCCAGTGCCACTCTGGAAGCCCTGGAAGCCCAATGGCACGCCGATACACACCGCCAGGAACAATCCCTTTCAGAGCTTCAGACTTACTTAAACCTACCCACCATCCCCAATAAGATCGAATGCTATGACATCTCAAACACCCAGGGCACGGCTGCCGTGGGCAGCATGGTGGTCTTTGGGCAGGGGGTGCCCAAGAAAAACCTTTACCGGCGTTTCAACATCCGCAGTGTGACCGGGCCGGATGACTTTGCCAGTATGGAAGAAGTGCTCACCCGCCGTTTCAACCGCTGGAAAGCTGCCCAGGAACTGGCTGAAGCCCCAGGAGAAAAACCTGACCCCGCCTTTGCCATCCTGCCCGATCTGTTGATCGTGGATGGCGGCAAGGGTCAGCTTAGCCGGGCAATCAAGGTGTTGGAGGAATTCGAGCTGAGTGGAAAGTTTTTCGTTACCGGGCTGGCCAAGCAGAATGAAGAGCTGTTCGTGCCGGAAAAATCAGAACCCATCCTGCTGCCGCCTCACTCACAGGCGTTATATCTCATCCAGCGGGTGCGCGACGAAGCCCACCGCTTTGCCATCACCGCCCACCGCAACCGGCGGGATAAAGCCGGGATTGCTTCCGTGCTGGATTCCATCCCCGGGATCGGACCCACCCGGCGCAAAGCCTTACTGGCACATTTCGGCAGCATTGATGCTATCCGCGAGGCTTCACTTGAAGAAATCAAATCAGTCAAAGGTATGACGGAAAAAACCGCCCAGGCAGTAAAAGAATCTCTATAAATTGGATCGGGGGGCATTCAAGAATTCTCCTGAAACAAAAATGAGGCGGTACATCGTGCAGATGTCGAAATCGCTAAATCAAAATTAACCAACTGCTCAGCAATTTCGATGAACATTGTTTTATAATTAGCACTACCAAAATCAGCAATCCGTCAGGAGCAAGAAATGGCAAAAAAGAAAGAGATTTCCAAAGGACAGCAGCGCACCATGCGTACCCAGCAAATTATCATGGGTGTGATTGGCGTCATGGTCGTGCTAGCAATGGTTTTATCACTGATCGCACGCTAATCAGTCATCAAACCTTGCCACCAGTAAAACCGATCATTTTCTCGTCAGAATTATCGATATAATTCCCTCATTAACACTTCATCCCTTAAATTGATGAAAAAAGTGGGCGGTAGATGTCACCGCCCACTCTATCCATTTAGTTTCATCAGTACAATCATTCCCCACGCTCTCTTGGGCGTAATGTTCTAGATGCCAGCATCGCCGCATGCAGGCCAGCCAGCCCCATAGGCACTGCCCATCCAGGGACGATTGCCCAGGTGTTACCTACAAGCGGAGCCAGCTTGTCCACTGTTAGCGCTGACAGGATATACCCTGCGTAGAATGCCAGGGTCTGGAAAATCAGGAACATAGTCCCCCAGCTAATCGCACCCCACAAGATTCTCCCCACGATGGCTGCCGCAGAATATGGTAACCGCAACGGGAGGGTGAGGCCTCCTCCAATCGCACCCCCGATAGCTGTACCCACGATTGGACCCCAGAAGCCTGCATCCCAGGTATGCAGCCATAACAGCCCAATCACAACGGCTACAAACGCACCAACAGCCCAACCTGCGATACTCAATCCAGTCAGAAAAACATTCTTTCCGAATTGTTGGCGAACATAATGGATGGTAACCGCTGCGCCAATGGCCCAACCGGCAAACCCCAACACATAAGCCGCGGTCAATCCACTGTTCGGGTTGGAGTACACACCCGAGATTGCTGTGCCCATGCTGACCAATAACCAGCCTGCTCCCCAGGCCCAGGCAATCAGTTGGTAATTTCGTCGATGATTGATCATTTCATGCTTCTTTATATGACCTGGCGAATTTATTTCAAAAATGCTAATCATTACAAATCACTTCAGCCAGGTATTGAGCTGATTCACCGATAGCCAATATAAATCCGGATTTCATTTTATTCATCCATGGCATCCCGAGGAAATATAAGCCTGGATAGCTGGTAACACCTCGATCGGCAATTGGATATCCATATTCATCAATTAATGGAAGTTTTACCAGGCTTTCAAACAAATACCCGGTCGCCCATATAATGGTGCTTACACCTTCAGCGGCTAAATCTAAAGTGGTGACTACCGGTGCACGGAAACCATCGTCAAAAATCTGTATGTCTTCCGTGGGGGCATCCATCCCATTCTTAATTATATACGCATCAATCATCTTCAATATGTTGGCGGCAGATCCGTCTGCAGCAGCCAGGTTTTCCTTCAGGTCCTGGGCAATCATCAGCCTCCCATCCTCATAGCCACGCACATGTCCAAGCAGGATGATGCCATCCCGGCTGAATTTATGCAAGTTGATATCGTGCCCACCCGCCTTGCCGGTGCAATGCAGCGACCCGAAAACACGATCGCGGGGGGAGGTCATTGTCGCCACGGTACGGTCCATAAATCCTGTTTGATATAACCAATCATAACTGTCCATGCCACGGTAGCGTCGGGGCAAACGACCGGCAGAGCTGGTCGATAAATAGACTTTCCTTCCTGCTTCGTTAAGCTCCTCGGCAATCTGGCAGCCCGATTGGGATGATCCGACTACCAGCACCGCCCCGGGTGGCAAAGATTGTGGGTTCCGGTAAGCGTCGGATGGGATTTGTAGAATCTCTGGCGTGATTTGAGCGGCGAAAGCAGGTATTTTTACTTTCTGATACATTCCGGTTGCCTGTACCACATTCTTAGACTCGTATATTTTATTGTTTGTTAAAATACGGTATCTATATTGGTCTTCTAATGGTTCAACCTGGGTGACTTTTGTTGAATAGCTTACTGGAAAGTGGTTTATAAGCTCAAACTGTTCGAACCGGCGAACGATCTCGTTTTTTAGCATAAATCCGTGGGGCTCAGAGTCCGCATATTCTGAGCCGGGAAGCCGGAAAGCCCAATTAGGTGTGATCAGGGTAAACGAATCCCAGCGCCGGTTGCGCCAGGCATCTGCCACCAGGGCTGACTTTTCCAGGACGATATGCTCGCGCCCGGCCTTGGTCAGATAGTAACTCAGCGACAAACCAGCCTGTCCAGCGCCGATGATGACTGTTTCAATTTTTTCTACCATTGTATTTCCTCCCTTTTACATCTTGTAATCAATGGGTAAACGAGAATTCTTACCTATTGAAGCAACAGGCGGTGTATCCATCTGAGTTAACCAGATTCTTTTTCCAGTCTGGACCTGACACGTGGTTATTATCCGCTGTCGCCTCTCCATGACCGATGAGGTTAATATGGTCCCAACTGGGCTCAAGCAATCCGAGAGCTTGTTCGTTTCTCTCCCCGATAACTGCCGGGAAGGGACAAAGTGAATCTTGGCATCTATTCAATTTTTAAAGGTGGCCCTACCCACTCCATATCAAATGGCCGCCACATCTCTTGATTTGAATCTGGCGCCATCTTAAGCCTGGCGGCATTTATAAAGAAATCTTCCATCTTACCAGCTGGGGTATGAAGGGCTATTAACCTCATTCTCGTATCGCTCATATTGGCCCAGGTATGAGGGACCATCTTTTTAGCAAACAGCGAGTCGCCCGGTTTCATGCGATACTGTTCATCACCTACCTCGAGCAATAAATCACCTTCCAGGGCATAGAACCATTCATCCTGGTTGTAGTGCAGGTGTTTTGCGGGGCCTCCCCTTTTTAGGAGTGTGATTTCCGCCGCAAAAAGATCGCTGGTTTCTTGTTTTGATATTTTTATTGCAACTTGGCTTACACCGGCGATTTTTAATTCGCCGTAACGATCTTCACCAACTGGAACTAGAAGTGGAGAAGTATGATCAGTCGTTGCGAGCAAAGGGTCATTCATACTATCCTTCTTTACTACCCATCGAGTGGGTTAATTCTTCATAATTGTCCTTCGTTATACAGAACTTTAGTGCCACGGATGGGCAAAAAAGCTCGATCGGAGGATGAATCGCTAGATAGCCTGCAATTCCCTCATAAGTACTATTCTCTACATATAAGATATATTCAGCCAGGTATTGGTTGGCTTCGCCTTTTTCAACCATTGAATTTCCTCCCTTTTATGGTGTGCAATTAATATCCATTAACGACAATTAATACCTATTATATCGCATTTTGTTATTTCCTGGTTAGATAATTTTCCTAACTATTCCCGGGGTTTAAATAAAAAGTGGGCGGAAACACCCTCCGCCCACAGATAGTTATTTACCCAGCTTAGAACAGACCCAACACTCTTCCGGTTTCCAGGTCAAGATCCACATCGTAAAACACCGGTCGGGTGGGTAAGCCCGGCATGGTGCGCATCTCGCCCAGCAGCGGGTACAGGAAGCCCGCCCCTACCGAAGCACGGATGTCACGGATTGGGATCTTATACCCCTTAGGCACACCCTTCAGGGCGGGGTCATGGCTCAGGCTGAGGTGCGTCTTGGCCATGCATAAGGGAAGCTTATCAAATCCCAGCCGGGTGTATAGCTCGATCTTGCGCTCGGCTTCTGGTGTGTATTCCACCCCGTCTGCCCCATAAATGTCCTTGCAGATGATCTCAATCTTCTGTTTGATGGACCACTCCAGCGGGTAGAGGAACTTGAAATTGGTGGGTTTCTCAGCTGCCTTGATCACTGCTTCGGCCAGCTGAATGGCGCCTTTTCCGCCTTCCATCCAATGGCGGCAGACGACGGCGTCTTCAGCACCTGCCTCGACGGCTGCCTTGCGGATAAGCTCGACTTCAGCCTCGGTATCGTCCTTGAATGAATTGACCGCCACCACCACGTTCACCCCAAACTTCTTGGCATTGCGGATGTGGTGCTGCATATTTCCCAAGCCCGCCTTGAGTAAGTCAAGGTTTTCGGTAGTGTAAGCATAGTCCAGCGGCTTGCCTGCCACCACCCTCGGTCCACCCCCGTGCATCTTGAGCGCCCGCACCGTGGCTACAATCACGGTCACCTGGGGGATGAGCCCACTGGTGCGGCACTTGACATCAAAGAATTTTTCCATACCGATGTCAGCCCCGAAGCCTGATTCGGTCACGACGTAATCCGCCAGCTTAAGGGCGATGCGGTCAGCGATGATCGAGTTCTGCCCATGGGCAATATTGGCAAAAGGTCCGGCGTGCACGAAAACCGGTGTCCCTTCCAGGGATTGCATCAGGTTGGGCATGATGGCGTCCTTCATCAAGACGGTCATCGCTCCTGCCACGCCCAGGTCTTCGGCGGTGATAGCTTCTCCCGCTTTGCTGGTACCAATCACAATCTTCCCCATGCGGTCGCGCATATCTGGCAGGTCGGTGGTGAGGGCCAGGATGGCCATGATCTCGCTGGCGACGGTGATATCGAAGCCAGTCTGGCGCTCGTTGCCTGCCTCTTCTGGACCCTGCCCGATGGTGATCGTGCGCAGCAAGCGATCGTTGGTATCCACCACCCGCCGGAAGGTGACGTTGGCCGGTTCGATATCCAGGCGGGCAAAGCGCTTGCGCTCATCTGGAGTCAGCTCGTTCGGGTCGGTCTTGTTGATCCCCAGTTTCTTTAAGCGGCGTAACATGGAGATGGAAAAGCGGCGGGCACCCGTCTTGTCAGCTGGGCACAGGGCGTTGAACAGCTTCTCGTCGTCTGGTGTGACGCGTTCGTGCAGCATGCGGGCATCGATGGCGGCTGCCAGCAGGTTATTGGCGGCAGTAATGGCATGGATGTCACCGGTCAGGTGCAGGTTGAAGTCCTCCATGGGAACCACCTGGCTGTACCCACCCCCTGCAGCCCCACCCTTGATGCCAAAGGTCGGACCTTGTGAAGGCTGGCGGATGCAGGTGAACACATTTTTACCCAGGAATGCCCCCAGTGCCTGGCTTAAACCCATCATGGTCGTGCTTTTGCCCTCGCCCAGGGGGGTCGGGGTGATGGCTGTGACTTCGATGTATTTACCATCCGGCACATCCTTGAGGCGCTCCAACACGCTCAGGCGCACCTTGGCTTTATACTCGCCGTGCATCTCGAGCTCCTCGGGCAGCAGACCAACTTCTTCGGCAATCACCGAGATGGGTTTGAGCTTCGCTTCCTGTGCAATGTCGATATCGGACGGCACAGGGAACCTTAGATTAAGCTTGGATGGGGTGAATGGACGTGAACCACCTTTGGGACTCATTGCGAAATTCCTCCTTGAATTTTGTGTTGGTAAACAGCTGGAATACAGCCATTGTATTGTGACAAAAATCTTATCGCAAAGCAATTGACGCTTATCCCCCTCTTAAGTGCCAAGTGTCACAAGTTATTCAGTGTTTTTACTAAATACAGCTCACCACGCTCGAAGCCGCGCTCGAGATAATACAGGCGTGTCCCCACGGCTGAAATCACCGCCAGGTGCTTGAAACCTTTCTGCATGGCAATTCGCTCAGCGCGCTGAAGCAATTCTGTCCCCAAACCTGCATGCTGGGCAGCTCCATCCCGTTCTGCTCCGACGGCAAGCGACTGTCCAAACACATGCACCTCCCGGATGATGGCTGCTCCGTTCAAATCGTCCAGCCCGGTTGCAGGTGAGTCTCTCCCCGGTAGAGATAGACGCAGGAAGCCCGCCAAGGCATCATCCGGGGTCACAAAGGACAGGAAATGCTCCTCGGCCCCGCCGGATGGATATACAATATCCTCCAGCCGCAGGCTTTCCGCCTCCACGGTTTTCTTACGCACTTCACGGCAGCGGATACACTGGCAGGGTGTACCCCTGCGCCTGAGCTCCTGCTGGACGTCCAGCCGTAAGGAGGTGCGCTTGTTGCCCTCCACCACGTTCACCGAGGGAATGTCGCGCACCACCCGGTTTACCCGGCAGTAGCGCGGGATGGTAGGCTTTAAATCGGCTATCAGCTTGATCAGCTCATCGGTGGTATAAGGGATGTATTCTCCCTTCTGCCAATACTCAAATAACCCAGCATTTGCCAGCAGCTGGGTAGGGTAGATTTTGATCTCGTCCGGGCACAGGTCGTCCCATAGGCGGGCGAAATCTGCATGGTCTGAATCCAGGCTCGCTCCCAGCAGGTTGGGCATCCAATGCAGAACGATCTTGAACCCGGCTGCCCTGAGTAATGCCACTGCCTGGTGCGTCTCCGCCACCGTGTGGCCGCGCTGGTTGAGCTCCAAAATGTGGTCATCCAGGCTTTGGGCGCCTATCTGCAGCTTGGTGACGCCTAATTTTCGTAGCCACCCTAGCTCGGATGGGTTGATATCCGTTGGGCGGGTCTCGATGACCAGCCCCACATTGCGGCTGGCTGCACTTTCATTCAACATTTGTGCTTCTTCGAGGCTGGCTGATTCGACCCCGTTCATGGCATCAAAACAACGCCGGATATACCATTCGTGGTAATCGCGCCGGTAGGCACACCACGAGCCACCCAGGATAAGCAGCTCCACCTTGTCTACCGGGTGCCCGACGGCTTGTAACCCTTGCAAACGGCTCGCCACCTGCCCATAGGGGTCGAAGTTATGCTCCACCCCGCGCCGTGCTCCGGGTTCATCCGGCAGGTAGCTCTTCGGCATGCGCACATCGGTCGGGCAAAAGATGCACTTCCCCGGGCAGGGGTAAGGCTTGGTCAGCACGGTCACGGTGGTCACCCCCGAAAGGGTGCGCACCGGTTTCATGCGGATGCGCTCGAGGATAGCCGGATTAGAGGTCCATTCGCCCGTCTCAATCAGCTGGCGGTAGGCAGCCACCAGCACATGCTTGGCGAGGTACCCACCTTCTGGCAGGGGGTGCCGACGGAGAGCTCTTTCAACCACTGCGCCGCGCCGCACTTCTTCCAGCACCTGCTTGGCCTGCTCCAGCATCTTGGGGGTATATTGTTTCGCTTTATACCAATTCTCTCGGTCCATACCTGTATCAATCTATCGACATGATGAATAAGCTATAATAGATTCGTGAATCCTACCACGCTTTCACGCCTGCTCGACCTCAACCGGCAATTCTACCAGACCTTTGCCATCCCATTTTCCGCTACCCGCCAACGCTTGCAGCCGGGTGTGCTGCATATTCTTGAACCGATCAGCTCCAACGAGGATCTATTGGACCTGGGCTGCGGGAATGGCGAGCTGGCCCGTGAACTGGCGCGCTGCGGTCACGCCGGTTCTTATACCGGGTTGGATTTCTCACCGGCCTTGCTGCAGCAGGCTGCCGCCGACCAACCAGCACATTTCAATTTTTTGCAGGCTGACCTTACGAGCATGGATTGGGATACTTCGCTGGCCGAGAATAGATACGATGTCATCCTGGTGCTTGCGGTGTTGCACCACATACCAGGGAATGAATTGCGCTTGCAAATTATGCATAAAGTCAGGTCACTGCTCTGCTCTGGAGGGCGCTTCATCCACTCACACTGGCAATTTCTCAACAGCCCGCGCCTCGTCAGCCGCATCCAACCCTGGGAGGCGATCGGCCTTTCCGCAGGTGAGGTCGATCCTGGTGATTATCTACTGGATTGGCGCCATGGGGGGCAGGGTTTGCGCTACGTGCACCACTTTTCTGAATCCGAGCTGGCAGAGCTGGCGGGGTTGGCAGGATTCGAGCTAGTGGAATCCTTCTTATCGGATGGCGAGAACCAGCGCCTGGGTCTTTACCAGGTGTGGGAATAACAGGTCATCGGGTAGGGGCGACCCATCATGGGTAGCTCTCAACAATTATCCATCATATGGTAGGTTGGGTTGAGGGCGTAGCCCGAAACCCAACATTTAGCATCATTTTGAAGTTGGGTTTCCCACCGGAAGATCACCAATGCTCAATCCGGTATAACTGCAAACCGGATAACCCCAACCTACGAAATCTGCTAATAGCTATCTGCTAACAGGGATTTGCTAATCGCTTCTTTTCATGCTACCATTAACCCTATGCGCATACTGATCATCTCTGATATCCACGCCAATATCACTGCCCTCGAGGCTGTGCTCACCGATGCCGGCGAATTCGATGCTGCCTGGTGCCTGGGTGACCTGGTGGGGTATGGCCCCGACCCAAATGAATGCATCGAGCGTATTGCCCAGCTGCCCGGCGTGCAATGCATCATGGGCAACCACGATGCTGCCGCGGTAAGCGTGATTGAAGTGGAGGCATTCAATCCTGACGCCCGCAAGACCGTCTTGTGGACGCAAGAAAAGCTCACCCCTGTCAATCATGACTATTTGAAGAACCTGCCGGAACGCATCAACCTTGAATTTATCACCCTGGTACATGGCAGCCCGTATAAACCCATCTGGGAGTACCTGCTTGATACGCGCTCGGCGACCGTAAGCTTCGAATGTTTCGATACCCCCTATTGTTTTGTGGGTCATACCCATCTGCCGGTATTGTATTACCTGCCGGACGATCGCCTGACTGCCCAATTGATCGTCCCCGAACACGTTTCACTGATGACGCTTGCCCCGCGTGGCATCCTCAACCCGGGTTCGGTTGGTCAACCGCGTGACCACGACCCACGGGCGGCTTATGCGATCCTCAACCTGGACGATTTCATCTGGGAATGGCGGCGGGTGGAATACGATATCCAGAGCGTACAGGAACGGATGAGCAAGGAAAATTTGCCTGAGCGCCATATTGTGCGCTTAACCGCAGGCTGGTAGGTTGCCACCCTACATAATATTGCGGTTGGGGAACTTTCCACTCGGTGGGGGCGTTTTAAGGTTAGTCATCACTCCAAGGAGGAGCCCATGCTTAAGAAAATCGCTTTCGTCTTTGTAATCCTTTCCGTGCTTCTAGGGGGTTGTGCTGCTAAAAGCGCCAATTACAGTTTGCCCGAATCGCCATCCATCAGCAACGATTTACAGAGGCAGAGTATTTCCTCTGAAGCCGGGAGTGCACCCTCGCCCGATAAAAGTGCCTACGCCCTGGACCAGACGACTTCATCGGTCGACAAGCTGGTGATCAAAAATGCCACATTGTCCATTGCGGTGGATGATACACTTAAGTCGATGGATAACATCTCACATATGGCTGATGCCATGGGTGGGTTCGTTGTCACAGCCGACACGTACCAGCAAGCGTTGAGCAATGGCGTCAAAGTGCACCAGGTATCCATGACCATCCGAGTACCTGCCGAACGCCTGGATGAAGCCCTGACAACGATAAAAAATGAAACCACCCAGCCGATCATCTCTGAAAATGAATCCAGCCAGGATGTGACCGGTGATTACACAGATTTAAACTCGCGCCTGACCAACATGGAAGCGGCTGAAAAACAGCTCCAGGAGATCATGGCTTCAGCCACGAAAACTGAAGACGTACTGGCAGTCTATTCGCAGCTGGTCTCTGTGCGTGAGCAGATCGAGCTGATCAAAGGCCAGATGAAGTATTATGAACAGTCAGCTGCATTGTCTTCCATTTCCATTCAGCTAATCCCGAATGCTGCCGTACAACCAATATCGATCGCCGGCTGGCAGCCTAAAGGAACCGCCAAGCAGGCCTTGCAGTCATTGATCAATACCCTGCAAACGTTGGCAGACTTTGGTATCCGCCTGGCGATCTTGTATGTCCCTACATTACTGGTCATCTTTGTGCCCATTGGGCTGGTCGTCTGGGGTATCGTCGCCTTGATCAGGAGAATCCGCAAACCCAAGATTCACCCGGCACCTGCTCCCGAGGCATAAGTCAGGTCCACTCACCACAAATAAGCTGTCCAGGGATTACCTGGACAGCTTTAGATTTAATTTAACCACATCAATTGTTGGTAGGATCGAAATTGGAGTAAGGGAAATCGGCTATTATTGATCGCGAACAACCCGCACAAGGCAGGAAGTTATTTCAGCCGTAACAATGCACCAGGATGGATGAAATATGGCAAAATCAGGTTCTTTAATTTAACCAGAATCTGCCAATCCAGCCGCATGGATTCACCAAAATTGGACAGTATGTTTGAGCTGCTGGCGACCACCGGCAGATTTAGTTCTGGAGATGGTGATACCAAAATAACAGGATGGATGATCTGAACGGCATAATCCTTGTGTACCAACGGCAGGCTGGTAACAAAATTCATCACCTTATTTGGCGCAGCGGGCTCAGCTACTTGTGTCTCAGCAACCGGCTCTGAGGCTGGCTCAGACTCGGCAACAGGTTCAGGTACAGGCTCTACCACTTGCTCGGCACTTCTCGGCAAGCTTAGCACCTGACCGGGCTGGATGGTGTACGGGAAGTTGATTGAATTCAGCTCAGCAAGCTCAAGCCAGGAGGTATTGAATCGTTTCGCCAGCGCAATCAGGTAATCACCTGGCTGGACGGTATAAGATTCCGCGTGGGATTCCGTTTGTGATTCGGCAGGTGCTTCATCTTGCTCAGCGGTTGGGCGAGAGGCGAATACCGCCATATTTCCCAGCACATCCCACGATTTTATAAACGTGTTTAATGGGAAGGTCATATACTGCCCAGAATATGCATCTACCACCTGAACCGAATCCTGGTTATAGCCAGTCAGGATCATGGTGTGTTCGAAGGCAGCTACTCTAGTGGTGCTTCCATCCGAGGATGCATATTCCACCGGGGAGCCATCCCACATAGCCCCGATGATCCATACGATCACCGGGTTACCAGCACTGATCTGTGCACGCAGATCGTTCCAGCTTAAATCACTGAGCCCAATCGATTCCAACCCGTAGCTTTTCAAAACATCGGCCACTGGGGAAGCATGCACCCCATAACCATGGGGTGGGAGATATCCCCAGGCTTCGTTTGGATTGCCAACAAAACCCGTCTCAGGATTATCCGTGTGGGGCAGAGCCTGCAGAAATTCTGACTCGCCAACGTTTAAGCCCCAAAAAGCAGCCAGATCGGCTGCAGAACGCGACTCGCAAGAGAGGTTATAGCCCTGGGGGTGTCCGGTCAGTCCGGAGATATAAGCTGAATCGGGGATTGAATTCCCTTGTGCAGTGGAAACATCCACGAGAATCAATAGTGTGACCAGTGCCACAATGAGAACCAAGCGTTTCATCCTATCCATCCTGTTTTATATTTTCGATACCTCAATCTAATATTGCAATTCTCATGCCAGGCAACCGAAGCGTGTATAATCTAAACCGATGCAAGAATTAACGAAGCATGCCAATCGTCAGCTGGGATTACGCCTTTCGCGCCTCCAGCTTTCCAGCCTCTCCCTGTATGAGCGAGAACTGGTCGATTGGAACACACATTTCAACCTGACCGCCATCCGCGACCCTCAGGAAATCCATATCAAGCACTTCCTGGATTCACTCACTTGCCTGCTGGCACTGCGAGATACCCCAGTTGAGCGCTTGATTGATGTCGGTACGGGCGCGGGCTTTCCCGGGATACCACTCAAGATCATCTATCCAAAGATGCAATTAACCCTGGTTGAATCAGTGGGGAAAAAAGCTGAGTTTTGCCGTCACGTGGTCAAGATGCTTGAACTGCCAGGAGTGGAAGTGGTTCAGGAACGCGCCGAGGTGCTAGGGCAAACCCCTGCTCACCGGGAGCAATATGATTGGGCAGTTGCCCGGGCAGTGGCCATCCTGCCAGTGCTGGTAGAATACTTGTTACCGCTTGTGCGTGTGGGGGGAAGTATGCTGGCAATGAAGGGAGAAAGTGGACCGGTCGAAGCCCATACCGCAGAACATGCCATCAGAGTGCTGGGTGGTCACCTACGCCAGCTTCTCCCGGTCACTTTACCAGGCGTGGCTGAAGAACGTTACCTGGTGGTGATTGATAAAATAGCTGCTACTCCCATCGGTTACCCTCGTAAAGTTGGGATGCCTGCCAAACGCCCCTTATAACTTCCAGTGTGAATTCTTTTCCACCCTACCGTTTTGCACCTGCCAGACAGTGGCTTTTTGAACGAATTCGGGTGAGAACAAATCCAAATCGGTGGTAGAAAGTAAAACCTGTTCCGATTGGTTTAACCTTTCCAATAGGTCAAACCGACGTTGCGTATCCAGCTCAGCCAACACTTCATCCAGCAAAAGAATCGGCCAATGGTCGCTTTTGGTGTGCATCCAGGCAACCTCGGCAATTTTAAGCGCTAATATCGCTGAGCGCGCCTGACCGCGCGAGCCGTACGTCCCCAGGTCAATCCCATTGGCTAAAAATCGCAGCTCGTCGCGATGTGGGCCAATGGTGGTGAGGCCACGCGCGATTTCCTCCAGGCGTAATTTTTGCAGGCTTTCCAAAAAGCCTTTGCGAATCTGTTCTTGTGAAAATCCAGTACGGTCGACAGCGGCGTCCAGCGATAATGCCAGCTGACCGGGCGCATGCGGAAGTGGATCATAGGCGGGCTGGTAGCTCAGTCGTAGCACCTCGTTGGCGTGCGTAAGCTCGCGATGTGTGCGGGCTGCCAGCCGCTCCAGGTCTTGGATTGCCCGGATGCGGGTATGGATCAGCTGTGCTCCATAGGTCGCAATCTGGTCATCCCAATAATCCAGCTGTGAAGCGTCACCTTTACGCTCAAAAAGCTGCTTTAACAGGGCATTCCGTTGTAAGAGCGCCTTGTTGTATTCTGCCAGGGCTGACTGGTAATGAGAAATGACTTGAGCCAATGCCAGGTTCAAGTAACGCCGGCGCTCCTCCGGACCGCCCTCAATCACCCCCATCATTTGAGGTAAAAACAGGACCGCATTGAATTGCCCGACTGCGTCACCTGCCTTGCGCTTGACACCGTCTAAAAGTACTTCTTTGCGTAAATGCAGATTGCCATTCTGTCCATTGGGTTCCTGGATAATGCGCACTTCCAGATGGTGGTTTTCCACCCCTCGACAAAAGTCAGCTACAATCCGCCCCACCGCAAGGTTTTGGCGCGCCTCAATAAAATTGATCAGCTGCTTATCGCTGCTGGCATGGAAGGAGGTTAAAGTCGCTAAGAAGTAGATCGCCTCCAACAGGCTGGTTTTCCCTTGTGCATTATCTCCCACCAGCATGATCGTACCTGCCGGAATATCCAAATCCAGGCGGGTAAAATTTCGAAAATTTGTCAGTGAGAGATGGGTAAGCCGCATTTCCTCAGCCAATCACGTAAATGCCACGGGTTTGGTTCGCCGTGGCATTCTAAGCGTGCTTAAATTATATCAAAGGAGCAGGATTCCGTTGGTCTGGTAAAGCTTAATAACGAGGCAGGTTTATACCCTATCTGGGATGACCTGTGCCTGATGTTCCTCAGCCTGCCATAATTTTTCAGCCCGGTCCACGAACAGGATGCCATCCAGGTGATCGATTTCATGCTGGAAGATACGCGCCAACCAGCCCTTGGCTTTGACGGTCATTGGTTTACCTTGCCGGTTTACTCCCTTAACCGTCACTGCAATGAAGCGCTCCACGTCTCCCTGAACTCCCGGGATGGACAGGCATCCTTCGGTACCGACCAGCGTCTCCTGGGAGGTACGGGTAATCTCCGGGTTGGCGAGGACGTAAAGCTTGGGAGGTGTTTCTTCGTTCTCTTCATCACCAAATTCCACCACAATCAAGCGGATTGACTCGTCCACCTGAGGGGCGGCTAATCCAACTCCAGGCGCCTGGCGCATGGTCTCAATCATGTCATCCACCAGGGTCTGGAACCCCGGTCCAAAATCACTCACTTTATGAGCCTTATGCCGCAAGACAGTTTGCGGAAGGGTAACAATTTCCAGTATGGTCATGGCGCCAATTTTACCCGAATTCGGTCATATTTGGGGAGGTTTTTTGGGTTGACGGATGTCTTCTGCCTGGCGGTGGTAGGCAGCAATATAACTAGAGACCCGATCCTGTTCCTGCAGAGTATCAGTTTGCAGTTTTTTCCGCCTGCGTTCAAACATATAGTTGAAAATGTCCCGCTGAGCGCGTGCAGGGTTATGAATTCCATAGAAGATGAATTTATTCTCGGTGCCTATGTTGATGATCACATTTCCGAAGTTCAGTACTACCCCTAAGAATCCCAGACGCTCAAAATCCAACCCGATGATATTCTCCAACGGGGCAGATTTGGTAATTTCGTCACCCAGAGGTTTACGCTCACTGTCAATGATCTTCTCAGGTGTAACCCGATAAATATCATTGCTCCAATCAATAAATTTGTACAGCCACCACAAGAAAGCGATCCCTGCCATGGCCATGCCAAGCAGGAGGATGACACCGGGGGAGAGAAGATTGATCTGATCTTTCACCCGCCAGTAATATAGCAGTCCGGTTCCAGCTACCAACCCAAACCCACTGGCGGCAGGGAACCAGGTCATTCTGAAAAGCACATACAGGTGCTTGCGGTAGGTAATTGTTCCATTGGCTTCCCGACGGGTCTGGAAACGCGCCAAAATGGACTGCCAGAAGCCTAATTGGTCAGGGATAAGGCGTGTCTCTTGCGGTGTAAGGTTGCTTTTTACCATCGTAGGTGCCGTAGCATTTACCGCGACCGGTACAGTAACCGCCTGTGCAGGCTCAATCTTTTGCCTTATCTTTCCTTCGATGGCATGAATATCCGTAGACATCTGGCGCTCGATTGCCAGCTTGTGCTCTTGTTCGATGATCATTTTGATTTCCGCCGGGTTTCCAACGTGGCGAAAGAATACCTGTCCCATAAAAGTCTCGGTGATCACATCCCCAAAACCGAACCAGCGCCCAATCAGACCAGATTTCGTCTCACCAGATTTGATCGCCACCAGGGGTGCTTCCTGCCGGCTATCATAAAGCCCGATCGTGCGCTCCAGCCATACAAGGCGCTCGTCGGTGATGACATAAAAATCGTTGCGCCAGTCGAAATATCGCCAGATTGCCCAGAAAGCTGAGGCGGCCGCAATCGCAGCTCCTAACCAACCCAGCGCCAGGCGGAATGAGGCGGTATCCACCAGGGTGGCGGAAAGGATCACGAACACCCCAATCCAGGCAACCGCCAGGGGGGCCAGCTCAACCACCAGCAGGTACGCCGGGTGTTTTCGGCAGACCACCTTGACGGTTTCCTCTTCCCCTAACCAGTTAAATGGCTTGGAACGGATGAGGTTGTACCAGGCCAATTGCTTTTTGATATTCGCGGTTAACACCGGGATAGCGTTCAACAATGCCCGCAGCTCTTCCATATTAAAACCAAAAAGCAAAGCGGGCTTTGTGGCTATAAGGTTAAATAATTTCGATCTTCCACTGAAAATCTGGTCTGCCCCAAAAAAATCACCCTGTTTCAGGATGTAGCTTTCCCCATTGTTCCCTTTTTTGATATTTGTATAACGCACTTTCCCCATTACCACTATATAAAAGGGGTTGTTTGCGCCATTTAGCTGCAGTGCTTCTCCCTCCTTCAACGAGACAGGACGTACGAAAGCTGCCACCTGGTCGAGCAGGACGTTATCCAGCCCGTCGAACAGCTTTAGTTTTTTAAGCAGGGAAATGATTTGTTGTCTGTTATCAGGCATACTATGATTGTAGCATGAACGATACGTTTCGTAAGTAGCGATGCACGATGTGTACCAGATTATCAAGTGGGCTTTTTTGGAAAAAGTTATGCATATGATAGAATCAATCCCACCTTTATCCCTCACAGGAGGATGCTTGAATGCCTATTCATTTTGGCACGGATGGCTGGCGTGCTGTCATTTCGGATACCTTTACATTTCATAATCTTCGTCTCGTCGGGCAGGCGATTGCGGATGCAGTGGGGTCGGAACATTGGCTGAATGGAAATATAGACCTATCGAATGTAGATCTACACAAGATGGTGGTTGGTTATGACACACGTTTCCTCTCTGATCGTTATGCAGTCGATATGGCACGTGTCTTGGCTGCGAATGGTTACAAGGTCGTGCTTTCCCAGTCAGATGCACCCACACCGGTGATTTCATTTGCAGTTCGCCAACAAGGCGCCATCGGGGGTGTGATGATCACCGCTTCGCATAATGCACCCCGCTACAACGGGGTTAAGTTAAAAGCTGCATATGGGGGTTCTGCCCTGCCCGAGCAATGCCGCAGGGTGGAAGTATATTTGAATGACAACGAGGAACGCGGCCGCGGACCCAATCAGATGGATTTCGATCAGGCTCGCCAGGCAGGATTGATCCAGCGTTTCAATCCCCTCCCATCCTACTATGAGCATTTACGTACACTGATCAACTTTGACCTCATCGCTGATTTTCCACAACGTGTGGTGGTTGATTCGATGTATGGCTCCGGTCGAGGGGTGATCAAAGGCATCCTGCAAGGGACGGGGTGTGAGGTGCAGGAGATCCGGGCTGAGCTTAACCCCGGCTTCGGTGGAGTGCACCCTGAGCCGATCAGCCGCTATCTGGGAGCACTTGCCAGCGCCATCAGCATGGGCATGGGTGACCTGGGATTGGTAACCGACGGCGATGCAGATCGCATCGGAGCCATGGACGGAAGGGGAAACTTCGTTGATCCGCATAAGATTATGGCGTTATCCTTGCGGTATCTGGTCGAAAAGCGCGGCTGGCGTGGACCGGTCATCCGCACAGTATCCACCTCCAGTATGATCGATCGATTGGCGAAACGCTATGATCTCCCCATGTATGAGACGCCCGTCGGTTTTAACCATATCGCCGATTATATGCTCAAGGGTGATGTCCTTATCGGCGGCGAAGAGTCGGGTGGCATTTCGTTCCATGGTCACATACCCGAGGGAGATGGCATTATCATGGGACTTTTATTGCTGGAGATTGTCGCTGCCTCAGGTGTAACGTTGTATGAGCTGGTAGAAGACCTGCTGAAAGAGGTGGGGCCAGCCTTCTACCAACGCACCGACCTGCGCTTGAGCCACCCGGTTTCGAAACAAGCCATGAGCCGTATTCTGGTGGATGAAGCACCTGCGGATATCGGGGGAGAAACGGTATCTGGAATTTCCACGATTGATGGGGTTAAATACCTGATTGCGGATGGCTCCTGGATGCTTATCCGGCCATCGGGGACTGAGCCAGTGCTGAGGGTTTATGCTGAAGGGCGCACACCTGATATGGTACAGGCTTTACTGGGTTACGGAGAAAAGATCGCCACCCAGGTAGCATAATCAACTTAAAAATAAAAGATTGGGACCAGGTTGTACGAACAGCACTGATTCCAATCTTTTTGTTTAATCAGATAATGTTCGTCAGGAAGCCGTCCGCAGTCTGCGCACGATAAAGATGACCGCCACTAAAACAAACGCAGCCATGAGCAAGCCTGGTGTACCCAATTCATCCGCAATCCCGGTACCCGGTAGAGCAGTGGTGGTTGGGATATGAGGCGTTGACGAAGCCTGGATTACAACAGTTTGGGTTACAAATTGAGTTGCAGTTTGGGTAAGCAAGGCATTGCGCGTGGCAACAGCAATATCAAGTGTGGGTGACTTGGTGGGGACGATAACAATCACGGGTGTGTTGGTGGGGGCGCGGGTATTGGTTGGAGTATAGGTGGGCTGCCGGGTGGCAGTGGATGTGGGCACGGCAGCCGTTAGGTTGGCGGAAATCACTACAGCTGTTTCTTGCGCTGCTTTGGTTGCATTAAAGCTTTGGGTAGCGCGTTGATTAGGAATATTGCGCAGTAATGCCACCCCAAGAATGCTGAGCAAAGCCAAAACCATGATTCCACCCAAAATACCTGCAATGATTAAAAAAGTGCGGTTGCCATTACTTTCTGGCGGCTTTTCCTCTCCAAGTTCCTGTTCGACATCATTCATGTCTGAAAATGCCATCGTACTCTCTCCTCACTCATCCTTATTTGCTGATAAACCCTTACCCGATTATCTCGAGGTTAGCCAGAGGAACCTGGACTATGTCTCCATTCGAAAAACGAACCCCAGCCGTCTGAGCACGTAAGCCATTTGGTAAGACGGACATGCCTTGTTGCAAGGTAGTTAACGTTCCGACCATGGATTTATAAGACTGGCTGACCACTCTTACCGTTTGACCGATGCTGAAAGCGGCTGAGTTGGCGAGAGCTTGAGGGCGTACACCCTCAGGAAGTGCAATGATCACCTCAGGTCGGGCGTCCGTGATCCGATTCCAAGGTTCAGCGTTTAGCGACACTTCTCGCTGCGCTCCCGAAGTTAAAATCTCAAACACATCCCGATTCATGGGTAGCTTCCCAAATCCTTCTATGACCACGATCGGGTAACTCACGTTTACTGCAACGGGGACCAACGCTGAATCCATGCTTGCGAGGATCATACCACGCAGGGGCATATCCTCACCCGAAACGAGCACTTTCTCATCTTCTACATAACTACCCATGACGACTGAGCCGCGTAAACTAATATCCATCATACCAGGGGTAACTATTTCGTCGGGAGCATGAGAGAGGAGGTTTAATAACCCAAAGTTAATCCTTCCATTTCCCCATACTCCTTGAATCAGTGAGCCAATCGAGTCTATGACCACCCCTCGATCACCGACGATATCTGCTATCACGCCAGAATAGCCTGCTTTGAGCTCAGTGAATTCGCCTTCCAATTCCAGAAGCACCTGCCCACCACCTGCCACTACCACCGTGCCGGATTTTGGAGTGCGTACTACCCGCCGGCCAATCCCAACGGGTCCTGCAATTACATCTCCCTCACCCACCTCATCCCCAGCACGTCGCTGTATATAGTGATCAGCTTCCTTGGGTGGCAAGCCTAATCCTCGACCAATATCCAACAATAAATGCTCTGGGCGGAGAATTGATTCAGCGACCACATCGATCGGATTTACCTGTTGACCTCGTCGGGCAATAATTCGCCCTCCAGCGGACATTAATCTTTCGCGCCGGATTTCTGCAGCAGGTATGAAATGGGTGATCGGTGCAAGCATACTCATTTCTCCAAAACGCACCGTGCTTCTTGCTGAGCTTTCAGTAGAGGGTGCAAGTAAAATACCATTATTATTGGGCGGGACTTACAGCAGTCAACCAATTGGTAAGCAATTCCCGCCTTCTGGTAGATTCTATGGGCAAGCGTAAAGGACGACCGCGTGCGTCAATCACAACACCCATTAAGCCACCTATTACCTTGACTGTGCCCCCCCTACCAAAGCCACCCATACCCACATCGAACTTATGGAGAGGCGTCAGGTGAAGTGTACCAGCCTGCCCTATGGGTAATTTGAATACAACCAGAGAGCCATACTTTACTTCCTGCTCCGACTCAGTACCATCTTCGCCGGTCATTTTTACGCGCAGGATAACCGTCCCCGGGGGTGCATTTCCCACCGCTGAAATAATCGTACACAAGTTAACAAAGTTCGTGGCATCTAATGACTGAATGGTCAATAATGGTGTTACGCTGGCTGTAGCGCCTAATGAAGCCGCCAGATTATTGCGGTCCAGAGCAATTGTAGTTACACCTGTGGGTTGAAGACCGTTTAGAACCATCATTAATGCTTGATTTCGAGATGGTGCTTTGGTCAGCACACTTCCCGAGGCGATGATTGGCTCGAACCAGGGTAGGAGACCCGGCATTGTTCCTGGAAGATCAGAAGGGTAAGCCTTGCTGGCTTGCCCAACCGCCAGTAGCATCGCCTGGCAAGCAATTGCTTGCTCGGTCGCCAATTCAACAGATGTCATGGGAATGCTGGTGGGATACAAGGCTTTATTATAGATATAGTCCCGTACGAATTTATCAGAGACATCGGCTGGCATCCAGCGCAGAATATCATCCACGCTACAAAGCTTAAGGATTTCCGGAAGGTTTTCGCCTAAGCCGAGCCCAGGGTGGATACTTAATCGCAAGTCTCCAGAAAAAGCCGATGCCACGGTGATTGCCGACGCACCGACGTCGATCCCCATTACGCCCTTGTGTGTATTGGCATATTCTTTGCTGATATAGCGAATGGTCCTTCCAAAAGCCGTAGCAGCAGGTAATAAGTGATTGCCAGTCCATAAATCCACTTCTTGGATACCCCGGATCTGGCGTGAGCGCACCAATCGATAGATTTGAGCCAGCGCCGGTTGGGAGGGCGTCAGCTGTTCACTCTCATACGATGGGCGTACATTAGGGGCAACGTGTAGATTTACCAACGTACCGATCGAATCCTGCACTTGTTTCGTCAATACTGAGTTACCCGCATACAGTACTTCAGGGCGTTGTTCCTTGGGCATCAAATAACATCCCAGGCCAACTGCTTCAAGCAGGTCAATTACTGATTTTGTGGCTCCCCCCTCAATCCCTCCCGCCACGATGATCAGGTCAGGGTGCAATTGTAAGATGCGATCCAAACGAGCAACAGTAGCATGCCCATCGTTCATGCTCATGATCTCCACAACCTGCGCATAGGTGGTGGAAGCCAGGTTTTTTGCGCTCTCAGCCGAAACATCTTCCAATAAGCCAATCGCGACCACTTTTAGCGGAGGCCCCACAGAAACGGTCGCCACGCATGCATCGATACCAGATCCGTTGGGTTGGGAAGGGACGATTAATTGTCCATCCGCATTAAATAAAACCCTGCCCGTTATATCGTGCAGCTGGTCAAGGGCAGCCTTCACGCCCACGCTGACGTCATTTATAGGAGAGCCCATGGTTGTAGGAACGCTACCCTGCCCTAAGAAGCGGTATCGTCCTTCGACCACATCGAAAAGGATCACCCGCGTGGAAACGGTACCGATTTCTATTGCGAGGACTGAGTCAGCATCAATAAGTGAAGTCGCCATATCGGTTTTTTATCCGATGAAACGGAGAATGGTTTCCCAAAGAAATTGAAGCCGATCGATCAATGATGAGAGAGCAGCCAGATATACACCGCTGAATACTACACCTAACGTGACAACGATGAACCCCTGCCCAACTGTAGATAAATATTCCATGATTACCGAGCGCTGGACTGGCACACCTTCCTTTTGACGCTTTACCCCAAATTGAAAGTAAATAAGTGTGGTTACTGTACCCACCAGGATGATCAGCCCATTGATGAACCATCCGACCAACTGGCTTCCTCCTGGGGCTGCCTGATGACTGAACAAATTTACCGTGGCTCCAACCTGAGGGAAAATCGTCCCTCGCACGGCTCCTATAATCACCGTGGCTGCACCAATACCGGTCAGAAAAGCCAGGACGGGTGTTCCATAACGCGATAAGCGTGGGGACAACTTGGTCATCATCCATATTCCTAAAATGACCGCGGGTGCCACCTGGAGGGCATATGTGAGCATCCCCTCCGTTTTCCCAGCAGTGAAAACCTGTATTAACGGCACGAGCACTTGATGCCAGATCACGTTATAAAGGATCAGAATCGCGGCGTACCCAGAAGCGACACCGATAAAGATATGGATCGCCAACCTGAACAGGAAATTATCACCGATGATATAGCTGAGCACCATAATCGTCAGCAGGAAGCCGATGATCGCTCCAATTGGGTCTGCCAGCTGGCTGATTTGCTCCAACATGGTTGCTCCTAATTTTCCTTGTTCTTATCCATTGCAAGCATCTTTACTACCCCACCGGTAATACTGCCAATGAGAATGATCAAAATCGAAATCGTTACGCCAACGCTATAGGCATCCCAGACACCATTTTGCTGAATGTTGCCGACCGTACGGCCATAAGCTACTCCCCCGGCGAGGCCGGCGATCATACCCTGAACCTGTCTTGGCGATGCCTCATAATACGGGAGGATCAACGGTTCGGCCTGGGAGCTGGCTACAATTAGAAGCGGTGTGTCACCCAACCTTGTACCAACTTGCTCTATCCATATGCGGGCTGTGTCGGGGTCATTCGTTATGACGATCACAGCACTGAAGTCACTGACCGTTGAAATTGCATTCAATGGCGCCCCCGCCCACACATTGTATTCATTCAATGAATAAGGCAAGATACTCCTCGGGGAAGTAGCTAAACCTAACAAACCCATTGTACCGCCGGGAATATACCCAAGGTCAGCATAATAAGGATACGGTCCGGTATTCCCACCCATATGCGAGTAAACATCATTGATGACGCTTTCTGCCAAAGGTGGACCAGAGGGGATCGTCGCGACCAAAGTCAGATATATTTTTTTATTTACCAGCTGGGTGATCACATTGGATATGGCAACATTCATTTCACCTGAAAAGCCTGCTTCATAATCAAATGCCATCAAGACGGGTGCCCCTGGAGGTAACATCTGGATCTGTTGGGTGAAATCTACCACACCAGGAATATTGCCAGGCTGAGGGGTTGAGCTTTGCTGGCTCTTGGAGATGATCATCCAGATCATTGGCAGTAATAGTGCCAGCGCAACGATCAAGCGGAAGATATTTTGAGAAGTAATCACTGTTTTAGATGGTAATGGCGTCGGCTTCTCTTCATCAGCTAATAATTCTTGCATCATCTCGACGCGCCCTTGCTGTTCTTCAGTCACCCGCAATTTTATGGAGTAAGTGGGTGGTTTTCGCGCTCGAATAGCTGATGGGCGGGCTGAAATAACGCCTCGTAGACCCGCTAAAGGTCCTGCTGTGACAATATCCGCGCTCGAGACATCCTCGACAGGGCCGGTTGGAGAAACCGTATCCGCCGGGCGGAGGGCTTCCAACCAGGTTGGAAGCTCAGCAGGAGAAATCGATGGTTCCTCGTGCTCGGTACTCGGCGGAGTTTGTTCAGGGAATGACCTGGTGAGCCAATCTGGAGGCAGTGACTGGTCCTCTTCTTTTTCCTCTGGAGTCTCGCTGGAGGCAATTTCCTTTTGTTGTCTTAATTCATCCGGAATGACCGTTCCTTCGATTTTTATCGTCGAAGAAGCTTCCAGGTTGGTTAACCAGTCTGGTTTTTCTGCTGGCAAGGCATCTGTAAATTCTTCTGCTTCAGTTGGCTCCTCAGCACTCGCCTCGAACGGCGCAACACTCTCCGACGGTGGTTCTAGCTCGGACTCCCGCATTGACTCAAGCAATGGCTCATCTGGTGTGGCTTCCTGAGCAGGTTCACCTGCACCGGCTTCAGCGAGCAAACTCGCCAGCCACTCGTCATCGATTGCAGGATTTGGGGTGCTAGGAGGAGTCGATGGTGGGTTAATTAGTGAATCAATCTGTTCTGAAAGCTGATCGGGGGTAAATTCATCAGGTTCGCTTGCGGGTGTCTCGCCCTTGAGTTTCTCAGCCTCGGTACCTTCCAGAAAGCTGGCTTCTGTTGCTTTTAACCAATCGGGAATCGTCTGTTCCAAATTTGATGCGGGTTCCGGTGCTGCGGGTATATTTTGCGCAGCATCCGCTGAGCCAGGAGAAGCAACGGGTAAGTCTACACTAGCCTCACCCTCTGCTGAGACAATAAACCCTCCTGTTTTCAAGGGTGCCTGGCAGTACATACACTCATCCAGGTCGGGTGGATTGGGCTTGCCGCATAATGGACAGATAATATCGGTCATTTTTTATCCACCATAAGGGCGATCGGCACCCATCAGAATCCGTAAACCTGTAGCAACGGTTCCCAATGCAACTCCCAACAAGATCCCGCGTGCGCCGGCTATCGCAGGGACCTGAGCCAGCCAACTCCGCACGACTGCTAAAGGAGCAATTTCACCAATGAAAAAAAGCGGGACTGACCCCAACAAAACGATTAGGACTGTTACCACGAATAAAATGGTGTTCCATTTGGGGCGGCGGGAAAGTAAACGTGCAACCGCATATACTAAAACGATGGCTAAAACAGCGAGCAAGCTGATCTCAATAGGCACTTGAAAGGTATTAAACACCCACAAAGTGAGACCGCCGGTCGGGCCGCTGATGCCAGCGAAGATCATGGTGACAACTAAGGAGATCAACAAAACGATACTATATATACTGTCTGATCCTTCGCTGCCCATCCTTTTCCAATGTACCATCGCCAGGTTGAAGAGGCCTAAAAGTAAGGCAAACGCAGCCAGAATAATTGCCCAACCGATCAGCACTGATTGAATATCCTCAAAAACCCCTTTGAAAAAATATCCTAATATAACCAATACCCCAGCGGCAATGGCAATAATGGCATTAGTAACAGGTAGGATTTTCTTCACGGCAAGATCCCCACTAGCTTTAAGATCGCCCCAATAACGATGACAACCACCAACACCCATCGCACGATGTCTTGCATACGCAGACTGGCATTATGAGCAGCACCTGCGCCAAGATATGCCCCGGCAGCATAAAGTTCCTCACCCAGCAAGGGTTCATCAGAGCTGGCGTATAAAACTGCCTGACCAGGGATGCTGTCACTACCAGCCACAGTTAGAGATCGACTCCGTTCGCCAGCTTCAGTCAGTAAGGCAACCTCAGCTCCAAAATGACCTACCAGGATATTGGCAGAAACGTACTCATCGCGAATGGTTGGCAAGGCACCAACGGCATATGCCATGGGGGTAAGACCGGTCATACGTGCATTGGTAGCATCATAGCGTTGTTCAGTAGCCAGGCTGCGGTAAGTGCTTTGTAAAGTATCCTGACTGAGGATAGTTAACAAGCCATCACCAGAGGTTGCCACGGGAGGCCGGTCACTATTCGAGGCATCGCGTGCACAGCGGTCAAGGATGGTAAGACCGATCAATGCCGATCCACCCTGTAAATCATTGATACTCCCACGTCCCAGTGAGATATGAAGCCGTTTGCCGGCTTCCACAGCTAAATCGAGCTCGCGTTTAAAGTGGCTGAATGCCTGAATGCCACGCAGGTTGATTTTTTCATGAGTTTGAACAATAAAGAGGTAGAATAATATCAGCCCCAAGCATAATAGGATGAACAATAAGACCATGAAACTGTTGAGTAAACTAAGCGCTTGGTCCACTGGTAGGCGCCTCCCTTAAGAAGGAAATAAATTCCCGCCGATCAATTGGGTTTTCTAGAACCTGAGCAAATGCGTGAATCGAACGCGAAGATACCGCACCAGAAAGTAAGGGTTGACTGAGATACAACACTTGAGCCATCAACACAGTAAGAGAGCCAGCCGTCTCAAGGAGAGAAGCCACTCCATTTTTTATTCCCCAGCGTTGTAATGTACTCGCCCAAACACTCCAAATATGCTGGTTCTCATCCATGTTTAAAGTATAGCACAAAAATGTGGCGCATTTTTATAGCTTAGGATTTCTACATGCATGAGAAAAATCTCCCAGCTGATTGAAATATGACAGGGGACAGGTAATATTTATGCCATATATAACTGTCTCTTTCACTGCTGTACGGCTAAACTTATAAGTTAGTCTATTAATTGATTTTTAATCTCAAACGCATTTTGCGTAATCCACATATGGACATGGAGTGTTGTTAATGAAAAAACAAACTGCCAATATCGATGGCAATGAAGCTACTGCTTATGTTGCCCACAAGCTAAGCGAGGTGATTGCGATCTACCCAATCACCCCTTCATCCACCATGGGGGAGTTCGCTGATGAATGGTCGGCTAAAAAGCGCCCAAACTTATGGGGAACGATCCCCCTGGTGATTGAGATGCAGTCTGAGGGCGGTGCGGCAGGTGCTGTGCATGGCGCATTGCAAGCGGGTGCGCTCAGTACCACTTTTACTGCCTCGCAGGGATTGCTGCTCATGATCCCCAATATGTACAAGATTGCAGGTGAGCTGACCTCGACGGTGTTCCACGTTTCTGCGCGTTCACTGGCAGTACACGCTCTTTCGATCTTCGGTGACCATTCAGACGTCATGGCAACCCGTTCCACTGGCTTTGCCCTGCTGGCATCCTGCTCTGTACAGGAAGCGCACGACTTTGCCCTGATTGCTGAAGCTGCCACTTTGGAAGCCCGTGTACCATTCCTGCATTTCTTCGATGGCTTCCGCACCTCAGCCGAAGTCAACAAAATCGAGCTACTCAGTGACGATGAGATTCGCGGAATGATCTCAGACGAGCTGGTTCAGGCTCACCGGGCACGTGCCCTCTCACCAGACCATCCTGTTATTCGTGGCACAGCGCAGAACCCCGATGTTTATTTCCAGGGCCGCGAGACGGTCAACCCCTTCTACGCAGCATGTCCGGGGATTGTCCAAAAAGCCATGGATAAATTTGCCTCCACGGTCGGACGAAAATACAACCTGTTCGATTATCAGGGTGCGCCTGATGCTGAACGGGTGATCATCATGATGTGCTCGGGCGCGGAGACTGCTGGCGAAACTGCCCTATACTTGAATGAGCATGGCGAAAAAGTCGCAGTGATCAAAGTGCGCCTGTATCGGCCATTTTCGAGCGAACACCTACTTAATGCTCTACCCAAGACGGTGAAGATGGTGGCTGTCCTTGACCGGACAAAGGAACCCGGCGCACCTGGCGAGCCGCTCTACATGGATGTGGTAAATGCCATCTTTGAAGGCGGCCGGCAGATCAAAGTGATCGGCGGGCGTTACGGACTTTCCTCCAAAGAATTTACCCCCGCAATGGCCAAGGGTGTCTTTGATGAGATGAGCAAGCCTCAGCCGAAAAACCACTTCACGGTGGGTATCAACGACGATGTATCCCACACCAGCCTGGACTATGACCCCAATTTCAATATTGAGACAGCCGAAATAACCCGCGCGGTATTCTGGGGGTTGGGTGCAGATGGCACAGTAGGAGCCAATAAAAACTCCATCAAGATCATCGGTGAAGAAACCGACAACTACGCCCAGGGCTACTTTGTATATGACTCGAAGAAATCGGGCGGCAATACCATCTCGCATTTGCGCTTTGGTCCCAAGCCGATTCGAGCTCCGTACCTGATCACCCACGCCCAGTTTGTTGGCTGCCACCAGTTTAACTTCCTCGAGCGTTTCGACGTGCTCAGGTTTGCCATGCAGGGAGGTGTCTTCCTGCTTAACAGCCTCTACGGACCGGAGGAAGTGTGGGATTATCTGCCGCGGGAGGCACAGGAAGTCATTCTAAAGAAAAAACTGCGCTTCTTTGTCATCAACGCACACGAAGTAGCCAAAAATACCGGCATGGGTGTACGTATCAATACCATCATGCAGACCTGTTTCTTCGCCATCAGTGGTGTGCTGCCGCGCGATGAAGCCATTACCGAGATCAAGAAAAGCATCAAGAAGACCTATTGGAAGCGCGGCGAGGCGGTGATCAACAAGAACTACGAAGCGGTCGACCAGACCCTGGCGAACCTGCATGAAGTTAAGGTGCCAGGAACGGTCACGAGCACGATTAAACGTCGCCCACAGGTGCCAGAAAATGCCCCCGCGTTCGTCAAGGATGTATTGGGCAAGATTATTGGATTGGAAGGCGACGATTTACCCGTAAGTGCTTTCCCTGTGGATGGGACTTACCCCCTTGGCACAACCCAGTGGGAAAAACGCAACATCTCACTCGAAGTGCCAGAATGGGTGCCCGACCTGTGTATCCAGTGCGGCAAATGCGTTTTCGTATGCCCACATGCGGTTATCCGTGCGAAACTCTATGAGCCGCAATACCTGGATAAGGCTCCTGCCACCTTCAAGTCTATGGATGCCAAGTTTAAAGAATTCCCTAACACAAAATACACCGTCCAGATTTCAGCTGAAGATTGCACCGGCTGTGCCCTGTGTGTGGAAACCTGCCCGGCAAAGGACAAGACCCAGGTTGGGCGAAAAGCTCTCAATCTGGTTGAGCAGCTGCCGATCGTTGAGAATGAGCGTGATAATTGGGAGTTCTTCCAGACGCTACCCATCACTGACCGCTCGCTGGTCAATCTACGCACTCTCAAGAATACCCAGCTGTTGGAACCCTTATTTGAGTTCTCACTGGCATGCACGGGGTGCGGTGAAACGCCTTATGTCAAGCTGCTCACCCAGCTATTTGGTGACCGCTTGATGGTGGCGAATGCCACTGGGTGCTCATCAATCTACGGTGGTAACCTGCCCACCACCCCGTGGGCACTCAACCAAGATGGTCGCGGTCCAGCCTGGTCGAACTCACTTTTCGAGGATAACGCCGAGTTTGGCCTTGGCTTCCGCCTGACGCTTGACAAACAGAATGAATATGCGTGCGAGCTGTTGCCTCAATTAGCAAACCTGGTTGGCGAGCCACTGGTGACTGGTCTACTTGCGGCTGATCAAAGCACCGAAACGGGCGTGAAAGAGCAGCGCGAGCGCGTGGATATCCTCAAATCACGCCTTGCAGGTGTGAAAGACCCCCGGGCGCGCGATATGCTCAGCCTGGCAGATTTACTGGTACGTAAGAGCGTCTGGATCCTGGGCGGCGATGGTTGGGCGTATGATATCGGTTATGGTGGACTGGACCACGTGCTGGCGATGGGGCGCAACGTTAACGTGCTGGTGCTGGACACCGAAGTGTATTCCAATACCGGTGGACAGTCATCCAAGGCGACCCCACGTGCGGCTGTAGCCAAGTTTGCGGCCAATGGTAAAGGTATGCCCAAGAAGGACCTGGGATTGATTGCCATGTCTTATGGATATGTGTATGTAGCCCGTGTGGCAATGGGTGCCAGTGATCAACAGACCCTGAATGCCTTCCTTGAAGCTGATGCCCATGAAGGACCATCCCTGATCATCGCTTATAGTCACTGCATCAACCATGGCATTGAAATGCGCAAGGGATTGGAACAACAAAAGCTGGCGGTCCAATCCGGTTACTGGCCGCTATATCGATATAACCCAAGACTGGTAGAAGAGGGTAAGAACCCATTAACCATTGACTCTAAGGACCCATCCATCCCATTAGAACAGTATGTGTATAATGAAACCCGCTACACCATGCTGGTGAAAAGCGATGAGCAACGTGCCGAGATGCTGCTGAAACAAGCTGCGCAGGATGTTAAATCCCGCTGGGAGCTTTATAAGCAGATGGCGGCCATGCATTATGGGAATAATGACGGGATCGAATAAACTAGGGAGAATAAGGAGAATAACCATGGTCGACCTCACAACCACTTACCTCGGACTTAAGCTCAAAAATCCACTGGTGGCATCACCCTCCCCGCTAGCAGAAAAAGTCGAGAATGTAAAAAAAATGGAGGCAGCCGGCATCTCGGCGATCGTGATGTACTCACTGTTCGAAGAGCAGATCATCCACGAGAGCCTGGAGCTGGACCATTTCTTGAACCGGGGGACTGAATCCTTCGCCGAAGCGTTGACTTACTTCCCAGATATCGGCAGGTATAGTCTGGCGCCTGAAAAATATATCCACGCGTTGGAGAAGACCAAGCTTGCGGTCAGTATCCCCGTGATGGGCAGCCTGAACGGCGTTTCCACAGGTGGGTGGATCGAATATGGCCGTAAGATCCAGGATGCGGGGGCCGATGGGTTGGAACTCAACCTGTATTATTTGCCAGTCGATCCCAGCCTGACCAGCAGCCAGCTGGAAGATAATTACGTCAAGCTGGTGAGTGATATCCGGGCTAAAGTGAGCATCCCCCTGGCGATCAAGCTGGCTCCCTACTTTACCGCCCTGCCCAACTTCGCCAGCCGCCTGGTGGATGCGGGTGCAAACGGCCTTGTGCTCTTCAACCGCTTCTACCAGCCCGACTTCGACCTGGAAACCCTGGAAGTGGTGCCCAACCTGGTGCTGAGCAATTCGGACGAGCTGCGCCTGCCCTTGCGTTGGATTGCCATCCTGTACGGCAAGGTGAAAGCTGACCTTGCCCTGACGAGTGGGATTCATACCTCCGGCGATGCCATCAAAGCCATGATGGCAGGTGCCAATGTCGCCATGACCACCTCCGCACTGCTCAAACGCGGGACTGTGGCCATTCAGCAGATCCTGACCGGAATGGAAGAGTGGATGGTAGCGCATGAGTATGAATCAATTCAACAAATGCGCGGCAGTATGAGCCAGGGTGCAGTGATGGATCCAGCAGCCTTCGAACGTGCTAATTATATGAAGGTACTCAACTCATTCAACCCCCAATTTTTATAAACTATAGACAGGCTGATTAAAATAAAAGAGCGGACCCAGTGCGTCCGCTCTTGTTTTATTTATGATGGCAAAGGCTGCAGGTTATTTGATTTCAGGTTCCTGGTCGTGCATCACCCTGTGACGGTAAACGATGCGGCCGCGGGTGAGATCATAGGGCGACATTTCAACCCGCACTCGATCTCCCAACAAGATGCGGATGTAATACTTGCGCATCTTCCCAGAGAGATAAGCCAAGACTTCATGTCCCGTCTCCAGGCGTACTTTAAATTGCGTTCCGGGCAAAGCCTCAATGACTACGCCTTCGACGACAATTTTATCTTCTTCTTTCGCCATGCAAACCTCCTGACAATTGGGCCGCTAGCTTAATATAAAGCCAACAGAACCCCTCACTCGAACGAGCTTACTCCATCTCTGGTCGTTCCTTTCGCCTGATGCGGCGAATAGCCTTTTTCTTTTGAATGCGGCGTAACTCACTTTTTGAAACGAACCAGCGCTTGCGGCGTACTGTGCTCAAAATGCCACTTTTGGCAACTTTCTTGCGAAAGCGTTTGAGCAACGCGTCCTGCGACTCGTTCGGGCGTAGATTTACCGTGGTCAAATTCCTCACCTCCTTGCGTTTCAAAAATCCTGCTTACCGGGAATTGTGGACAAAAAAACCCGGCTGACGTTCACGCTCTCAGCCGAGCCAGGTATTGAATGCACTCCTGTGTTCAGTCTTCGATAATAGTCTTTGTCCACCATCCATCCAAAGAGCGATTTCTTACCGTCCCAGCGATTTTAATCGAACTATGGGTTTCTGTCAATTTTAATGAACAGATTCCTGGTCATTGTTGGGAATCACATTCCACGTGTCTATTTCCTGCCCCAATCACCTCAGCACGTCGAACAGATCCCCCTCACGACGGCGGTGGCGAGAGTGCGAAAGTCATCATCAATTCGAGTATTACGGTTTCCACAAATTAGTAAGTCTCATCCGTCCAGCTTCCATTGCCTGAGTTTCTAGATGTTTTTTCATTTTCGACCATGGTGTCTGATCGAGCATTTGCGGCATGGGTAAGGCTTCTGCATCGGTGAAATATGCCAGTGCCCGCAAGGCGCTGACCGGGAAACTATGGACTTGGGCGTAAGTGCAATTTACTCACGGAGGCCATTGCATCACCTTTTCAAAAGGAGCTGAGTTCCATTTACGCATCCCCAGCAATTTCCGCCAATAATTGAATGTATCCGGTCTCAGCCAACGTTCGCCATGCTCACGCAGGAAGCGCCGGATGCGCTCGCGCCTGTAAGCCTGGAATAACCAGCGTATCTCATTCCAGTTACCACATTCCAAGGTACGCTGAATGATTAAATCAGCATCCCGGTGTAATCGCAAAACCTCCAGATCATATTCCTGAAAATAGGGTCTTAGGGAAATTGGAATTGGCGAAGATTGTTCTTTCATAGATTAATTGTAACATCAGGGGGTT
>CAVUOY010000013.1:0-153720 GCA_963743215.1 uncultured Chloroflexia bacterium | reverse complement strand
TCATCCCTAGGTTCCTGAAGTGCGGGAAACGGAACCACTCGATACCGCCTCCGCGGCCGGGCCGTCCTTTTCCGGAGAATGCCTTAGGCTATTCCTGGCGATGCGAGGTTTATCCGTGCAATTCCCGCCCGCCGCGAACTACGATTAGATAATGTCACCCAAGAGTGAGCATGTCGATCCGGTGCTCAAAGCGACGCAGTTTGCGACTACCCACTGGAGCGTCGTCATGGCGGCCGGAAAACCAGATTCCCCGCAGGCTGCGGCGGCCTTGGAGAAGCTTTGTGGTATTTACTGGTATCCACTTTATGTATATGTGCGGCGGCGCGGCTTTACTCCGCACGATGCCGAGGACGTAATTCAAGGTTTTTTTGGCCAACTCCTCGGACGACAAGCGTTCCGCGACCGAACAGCAGGGCGCGGGAAGTTCCGTTCCTTCCTCCTGGCCTCACTGAATTACTACCTGGCCGATCTCTACGACCGTGGGCACGCCGCAAAACGCGGGAGCGGCCTGCCCAGCTTTCGCTGGACGCTTTCGATGCGGAGGAGCGCTACCGGCTTGAACCGGTGGATCGGCTCACGCCCGAGAAAATCTTCGAACGCCGATGGGCGCTCACTCTGCTGGGCAATGTGATGAGCCGGATCGAGGAAGAATTCGCCCGGGGCGATCGCGCGGATCTGTATCGTCTGCTTCGCCCGCTTCTGTTCGACAAGCATCCAGAGGCGAACTATGACAGCATCGCGATTTCGCTGGCCATGAAGCCAGGCGCGGTCCGCGTCGCCGGGCACAGAATGCGTCAGCGATGCCGCGAACTCTTTCGCGAGGAAGTCGCGCATACCGTGAGTGATCCGGCGGAAATCGAGGCGGAATTGCGGTATCTCCGGTCGGTGATGGCCGGTTAATGGTCCTGGCCCCACTTAAAAGTCACCACGCGCGCACGCAAGCAAGCAAAGGCGTTTCTTCCGCGTTTTTCTCGAATCCCAGATATTTGGGTGTAACAATCCACGACTTTCTCCTGTGTAGTCAGTGACGGGGCAAAACGCCCCTGTTACGATGCTGATCATGCTCACCTGCCCCAAATGTGGCGTGGAACTCCCGCTGGGCACATCTGCAGATGCGTGTCCAAATTGCATGCTCACTTTGCTGCCGAGCCAGAAACGATTGTGGTGCTGCAGGGAAATAAAGATTCCATGGTTGGTAAGGCGAGACAATTCGGCGATTACCAACTATTGGATGAAATCGCCCGGGGGGGCATGGGGATTGTCTATCGAGCGCGCCAGGTCAGCCTCAACCGCGTTGTTGCCGTCAAAATGATTCTAGCCGGCCAGTTTGCCGGTAAAGAGATCGCTCAACGATTCAAGAGCGAAGCGGGCGCTGCGGCCGTTCTGCAACATCCGAATATTGTGGCGGTTCATGAGGTGGGCGTGCATGAGGGCCAGCACTTCTTCTCGATGGATTATGTCGAGGGACAGACTCTTGCGCAACTGGTTGGCAATATGGACCGCGCGCTCCAGCGCCGGCACATCGAGCTCGCCGCTGATCCGCCCGGCATACGTGATGGTGTAGGCGGCGCTGGCCGGTGCGAGTTTGTGGATGAACCACATGGATCGCTGTCCGTACGACAGCGGGTGCACCGAGGCCGACTCCTCCGCCTCCTCGCATGAGCAGCTGGGACAGCAGCGCGCGCTTTCTCTCAGGAGACAGACCGGAGATGTCGATGGACTTGTCAGTCATTACTACCTTCCTTCACGGCAAGCTCTCGCTCTCGGCCCCTCGTTCGGCAAGGACCTTCTGGAGCAGTTCTTCCACGGCATCGTCGGAAAGCTCAGGTACCTGCGTGAGCAGGTCGATGCCGCGTGACGGCGCGCCGTCCGGTTTCCTGCGGGGCCTTCTTCTCCGGGGCGGTCGCCTGCGGCGGCGCCCCGTCGGGCTGCGTAGCGGATGTGCCGGCCGCTACCTCGGGCAGGTGGTCGCGAAGCCAACCGGCGAGAGCTGGCCACGCTCGGCCCCTCCAGCAGCCGGGTGACCGGCACGACGACGCCCAGGTCGCGTTCCACCTGCATGCGCAGGTCCAACGTGATGAGCGAGTCGACGCCGAGGCTGTTCAGGGGTGCCTGAATGTCCAGGAGCGACGGGGCCAGTCCGAGTTTGCCGGCAGTGAGCTCGCACAGGTACGACTCGAGCAGCCCTTGGCGCTCCTCCGGTGTCGCGCCCTGCAGCGCGTCGTAGAGACCGCTTCCCGGCCCGGACCACCCGGCCTTCCGCCTTGTCGCCTGACGGGGCAACGCGAAGCTCCGCGAGCATCGGCGGGTGTGCGTCCGGGCGCCACCGCGCCCAGTCGATGTCGAAGGACCACGACCTGCGTAGCGGACCGTGCCAGCAAAGACGACAGCGCCCGCAGGCAGTCAGCCGCAGGCATGGCCTCGACGCCGTATTGGGCGAAGTAGCTTTGCAGCTCAGAGCCGGGTGAAGAAGCCGAGCTCAGCCCATGGCCCCCAGTTGACGCTCAATGCCGGCCGGCCTTCGGCGCGGCGATGCCACGCCAACGCGTCCAGGAAGGCGTTCGCTGCCGCGTAGTTCGCCGCCCCCGGGCGGTGCCCAGCAGTGACGCGGCCGACGAAAAGAGCACGAAGAAGTCCAGTTCCGCGTCTCTGGTCAGCGTGTGCAGGTTCCAGGCGCCCTGAACCTTGGGCGCCATGACCTTGCGCAGTTTCGGCTCGTCGAGGCGTTGCAGGATGGCGTCGTCGGCAATCCCGGCCGCATGCACCACCCCGCGCAGCGGTGGCATCGACTCGGCGATCGATTCGAGGACGGCCGCAACCTCGTCGGCTTTGGCGACGTCGCCCTGCGCGACCGTCACCTCGGTGCCGGCCGCTCGCAGCGCGTCCAGCGTCTCCTGCGCCGATGCCGAGGCTCCGCCACGTCCCATCAGGACCAGATGCCGGGCGCCCTGCTCAGCCATCCACGTGGCCACCACGAGTCCGAGCGCGCCGAGCCCGCCGGTGACAAGATAGGTGGCTTCGGCTTTGAAGGCCTTGAGGCCGGAGGCTCGGCGGCTTTGGCCTCGTCGTAGCGGGTCAACCGCCCGATGTAGCGGCGGCTGCCCCGGAGTGCCACCTCATCCTCGCGGTCATCCGCCCACACCTCCCGGAACAGGGCTTCGACTCTTCCGGGCCTCTTCCGGGCCGCCGCCCGCGGACAAGTCGATCAAGGTGCAGTGCAGTTCCGGGTGCTCGTGGTCGATGGTGCGTCCCAGCCCCCACACCGGAGCCTGGGCGATCGACACGGGTTCGGCGCCGGTTTTGCAGGTCGTTTTGGAGGTATCGGTCACCTGCACTCCGCCGGTCACCAGCCACAGCCGCGGCGGGGCCTGCCAACCGGCCAGCGCCAGCGCTTGCACGAGATGCAGCGCGCTCACCGGGCCCAGGGTGGTGTCGGACTCCAGCGACTCGGGCGACGTGTCGGCCGGCGGTGTGGCCAGCAGGTCCCACAGATGCACGACGCCGCGGCACGGTGGCCGCTCGTCGGTGAACGCGTCTTCGAGCAGCTGCCGAAAGTGTTCGGGCTGCGCCGGGTCGAGACGGTAACTGTCCGGTGTGAGACGCTCGAAGTCGACTCCCGGCTCGACCAGCACACACCTCTGTGAATGCGATTCGAGGTGCTCCCGGAGCGTGTCGGTGGTGACCCCGCCGTCGCCCAAGATGAGCCAGCTTCCGGCTTCGACCGGCCGGCTCGACCCGTCCCGCTCTGACGGGATGGATGCGGGCTGCCACTGCAGCTGGTACATCCGGTCGCGCAAGCGCACCGGTCCGGCTGCCGGCGCCGGTGCCGCGCGGCGCGGACAATCGCTCCCCACGTCCAGCCAGGAATGGACACGCTGCCACGGGTAGGTCGGTGCGGCGACGCAGTGGCTGCCCGAGGGATACAGCTGCTCCCAGTCGACCGGCTGACCCAGGGTGTAGAGCGTGCCGAGCGATGCCAGCACGGTCGCCCGTCCCTCGTCGTCACGGCGCATGGACGGCAGCGACGGTGCAACTCCGCCCCAGGTCGTCGGCGTCCTCGCGGATAGCGGTCAGCAGGATCGGGTGCGGGCTGATCTCGACGACCGAGTCGTGCCCACTGTCCAGCAGCCGCCGCAGCGCGTGGAGAAGCGCACCGGCGAGCGGAGGTTCTCCGCCCAATAGTCGGCGTCGGGCAACCGGTCGGTCAGCAGATCGCCGGTCACCGCGGAGTACATGGGGATCGTCGGTGCGGTCGGCCGCAGTCCGGCGAGGCCGGCGCGCAAATCGGGCCGCCAACGGGTCCATCTGCGGGCTGTGGGAGGCCACATCGACGTTGACCCACCGGCAGAACCGGTCGCGCTCGCTGCAGCACCGCCATCAGCTCGGCCAACACCGTCCGATCCCCGGACAACACCGTCGATCGGTGGCTGTTGCTGCCGGCGATCGCGACCTGGCTCTCCCGGCCGGCGATGAGCTCCTGCGCCTCGGCGAGGCTGAGCTCCGCCGCCATCATCGCTCCGCGGCCACGCACCGTTCGGAGCATGCGGGCTCGAGTGCAGATGACCCGTGCGGCGTCGTCGAGGCTCAGCGCACCGGCGACGTGCGCGGCCGCGACCTCGCCCAGGCTGTGGCCCACCACGGCGGTGGGCTCGACGCCCCACGAGCGCCATAGTGCGGCCAGCGCGACCTGGATCGCGAAGATCGCCGGCTGGATGAGGTCGACTTCGGTCGAGTTCCGCGTCCTGGGCCAGCGCCTCGAGCACGTGAGCTGCCCAGATACGGCTGCATCGCGCGGTCGCACGCTGCTAAGGCGTCGCGGAACACCGGCTCCTCGGCCAGCAGCCGCCGCCCCATGCCGAGCCACTGGGAGCCCTGGCCGGGGAAGACGAAGACCACGTCGGGTCGTTGGCCGGGACGGCACCGTCCGACGGAGACCCCGGGACGCGACTGCCCGTGCCGGAAGGCGGCCAGGGACTCGGACATCGCGGCGGGGGAGTCTGCGACCACGGCCAACCGGTGGTCGTGGTGGCCGCGGCGGGCGCCGGCCGTGTAGCAGAGGTCGGCGAGCCCCACCCCGGATGCCAGCGCCGACTCGTACCGGCCGGCGAGTGCAGCAGGGCCTCGGGGGACCGCGCCGACAGCGGGAGCAACTCGGCTCGATCCGGTGCCGTGCCGTGCTCGGCCGCGGCTGACCCGGACCTGCGGGGCTTCGGTGAGCACGACGTGCGCGTTGGTGCCGCCGAAGCCGAACGAGCTGACGCCGGCGACCGCTCGCCCACCGGTTTCCGGCCATGGGGTGAGGGTCCGCGGCACCCGGAGCGGCAGGCTGTCGAAGGGGATGTCGGGGTTGGGCTCGGCGAAGTGCAGGCTCGGCGGGATCTCGCCGTGCCGCAAGCGCCAGCGCCACCTTGATCAGCCCGGCGATGCCGGCCGCCGCCTCGAGGTGGCCGATGTTGGTCTTGACCGAGCCGATGCAGGCACGGCTGCCCGGCGGACGGCCGTCGCGCCAGCACGGTGCCGAGCGCGTTCGCCTCGATCGGATCGCCGAGCGAGCGTGCCGGTGCCGTGCGCCTCGACGTACTGCACGCTGCCGGGCGCGACGCCGGCGTCGCGGTAGGCCTCGCGCAGCACGGCCTCCTGGGCCGGCCGGCTGGGCGCCGTCAGCCCGTTGCTGCGCCCGTCCTGGTTGACGGCGCGTGCCGCGGATCACGGCGTAGATCGGGTCGCCGTCGGCCAGGGCGTCGGCGAGCCGCTTGAGCACGACGACGCCGGCGCCCTCGCCGCGCACGTAGCCGTTGGCGCGGGCGTCGAAGGTCTTGCAGCGGCCGTCGGGCGCCATCATGCCCGGCCTGCGGTGAAGCCGATCGTGATCGCCGGCGACGAGGATGCAGGTTGACGCCGCCGGCCAGCGCCAGCGTCGCACTCGCCGTCGCGCAGGCTCTGGCAGGCCAGGTGGACGGCGACGAGCGACGAGGAGCAGGCCGTGTCGATCGCCAGGCTCGGCCCGTGGAAGTCGAAGCAGGTACGAGATGCGGTTGGCGGCGATGCTCAGCGGCGTTGCCGGTGGCCGTGTAGGCGTCGATGCGCGGCGAGGTCGCCGGCACCGCAGGTCTGCGTAGTCGTTGGTCGGAGATGCCGACGAACACGCCGGTGTCGCGTGCCGGCCAGCCGCTCGCGGCACCTGGCCGCGCGTCCTCCAGCGCCTCCCAGGTCACCTCCAGCAGCAGGCGCTGCTGGGGATCCATCTGCGCCGGCTTCGCGCGGCGAGATGCCGAAGAACTGGCAGTCGAACTGGTCGATCCCGTCGAGGAAGCCGCCCCAGCGCGTGTCCGATCTTGCCCGGCGCGCCGGGTCCGGGTCGTAGAAGCGCGTCGACGTCCCAGCGGTCGGCGGGAACCTCGCTGATGGCGTCGACGCCGTCCGACAGCAGCTGCCAGAAGGCCGCCGGGCCGTCGGCGCCCGGGAAACCGGCAGCCGATGCCGATGATGGCGATCGGCTCGTCCGCGGCGCGCGCGCCGACGCTGTCCCCGGCCGGTTCGGCGGCCGCGGATACAGCGATGGGCTCGTCGTCAGTCAGGTACGGGCAAGAAGGTCGATTGTGGGATAGTCGTAGGGCAGCGTGGGCGAGACCGCGCGTCCCAGCCACGCGTCCAGCGCCGCGGTCAATCGAACGGCGTGGACAGAGTCCATGCCGTAGTAGGCGAATTGTCGGGACGTGTCGATCTCGGTCGGCGGCAGGCCGAATTCCTCGGAGAGATGTGATAGGACCCAGGCCGCGATTTCCTTCGCGGCCTGTGCCCGCCGTGTTCCGGCGAGGCGGCGGGAAGCCGGTGTGGAACCGCGGTGCGCGCCACTCAACGACCGTCTCGAGCTCGCCGTCGAGGAACTGCTGCCGGCAAGCGTCCCGCTCGGATCTTGCCGCTGGATGTCGTCGGAATCCGCAATGGTTGCACCAGAACGACCGCGTGCACCTGGATCTCATGGTGCTCGGTGACCGCGGTCCGGATCGCGTCCGCGATTCCGGCGAGTTCGGCCTGGCCGAGCTGAAAGTGGTTCACCTCCTGCACGACAACGAGACGTTCGGCGACATCCGGTCCGGGTGAGACCGAGAAGACCGCACCCCTTCCGCGCATCAGCGCCGGATGGCAGGCCTGCACGGTCAGCTCGATGTCCTCGGGGTAGTGATTGGTGCCGCGGATGATGATGAGGTCCTTGCGGCGTCCCGTGACGAACAACTCGTTGGAGCGAAAGAACCCCAGGTCGCCGGTACGGAGGAAAGGGCCGCGCCCGCTGTCCGCGAGATACGCCGAGAATGTCTCTTCTGTCTGTTCCGGCTTTCCCAGGTAACCCTGCGCAACGCTCGGCCCGGCGACCCAGATCTCACCGACATCGTCCGGCCCGGATGGCAGTCGTGTCTCCGGGTCGACGATGATGACCTCCTGGCCACCTTGCGGCCGACCGCTACCGACCAACGTCAGGGCGGTTGGCTGTTCCGCCGCGGCCTCGACGACCCGACGTTCGCCCAGTGCGACCCGGTCTATGTGTTGAACCACCGGAACCGGCGAGTCCGACCCGCCGGAGACCAGCAGTGTCGCCTCCGCCAGCCCGTACACCGGATAAAACGCCTCCGGCCGAAAACCCGCCGGGGCGAAGGCCTCGGCGAAATTCTGCAGGGACGCGCCGCGTACCGGCTCCGCGCCGCACATGGCCGTCGACAAGTTGGACAGATCGAGCGCCGCGCGCTGCTCAGGGGTGCTGAGTTCCACGCACAGGTCGTAGGCGAAGTTGGGTGCGGCGGTGATCATGGCGCGATGCCGGGACATCGCTTCCAGCCACCGCATTGGGCGCTTGATGAACGCGCTCGGCGGCATGAGTGCGCAAGTACCGCCGACATAAATCGTCTCGAAGATACCGCCGATCAGACCCATGTCGTGGTAGGGCGGCAACCAGAAGACGCCGTATCCGACCATGTCGAATCCCGACTTCCATGTCTGGCGGATTACTTCCAGGTTGTGGACGAGGTTGCGGTGCGACAGCACAACGCCTTTCGGTGAGGCCGTGGACCCCGAGGTGTACTGCACCATGGCGACAGTGCTTGCGTCGATGTCCGGTGGAACCCACTCCCGGTGGTCACCCGCCTCGTCGGTGACAGACCACCGCAACGGACGCCCCTTGACCAGACCGTCCACCGTGGTCTTGATTCTCGACTGCATCTCAGCGTTCGACAGCGCGAAGCCCGGTTGCGCATCCGCGAGGATCGACTCGACGCGCGGAACCAGGTGATCGCGCACCGGCGGATGCACCGGTACGGCGATGGCTCCGGCGTAAAGACACCCGAACAAGCCGGCGACGAAGTCCAGGCCCGGCGGGCACACGACCAGGACACGCTCCCCCGCGGCGCCCTGCCGCTGTAGGCTCGACGCGATCTGCCGCGCGCGGGCGTCCAGTTCCTCATAGCTCAGCCGGCTGACTTCTTTTTCCTCACCATCGCGAGAGAAGGTGAAGGCAAGGCTATCCCGATAACGTGCGGCCCGGTGATGCAACTGCTCAATAAGCGTTGGCGCAGTAAGCGACGCGTAATCCGGCGGTTCTGAGCCTAATTCGATGTGATCTTCTGCGCGCTCGGCATGGTGCCCATCGGCGGTGCTCATCTCGCTCCCTCTATCAGGCTTGGGGTGGCTGCTTTTTCGCGAAAGCGCGACATCGGCGTTGCTCCGTCAGATCGGTGGTCTTGATCCGGTTTTCCTGGCTCTATCGCGATCTCGCGGCGTCCGATGGAACAACCCTGGGTGTAGGTCTCGAGCAGTCGGCGGAATGCCTCCACGGTGTAGGCGGTGACGGTCGCGTCGGTGCGCGCGCGCACCGTCGCCGAGCGGGCCATGCGGAACAACGGCCCGAGCTCGCCGACATACTCGCCGCGGGTCGCGACCTTGACCAGCTCCTCGGCCCCGTCAGCCGATTGGCGCACCACTTCCAGTTCGCCGTCGGCGACGACGTAGATCAGGTTCCCCATGCTGCCCTGCTCGAACAACACCGAACCGCTTGCCAGCCGGACGGTTTCGGGCTCGCAGTCGACCGTGCTGACATCCGGTGTCAGCCTGATTACGCGGTCGGCGAAGGGCAGGATCCGGGTGTCGTGGGTGGCGACCACGACGATGCGCTCACCGCTGGCCAACTCCCTGAGCAGCCGCAGCACCCCTTCTGCGCGCGCATAGTCGAGGTGGGCCGTGGGTTCGTCGGCCAAGATCAGTGGTGGGTCCGACGCGATCGCACGCGCCACCGCCACCCGTTCCCGCTCGCCGCCGCTGAGGTCACCGGGCCGGCGAGTCACGTGGTCCTGCAGCCCGGCGCGAGTCAACATTTCCTCGGCGCGTTCGCGCGCCGCCCGCCGCGAGAACCCGGCCGCCCACAGCGGCACCATCACGTTCTCCAGTGCGGTGAGGCTTGGCACCAGGTTGAACGCTTGAAAGACGATTCCCACGGTGCGGCGCCGGTAAGTGGTCAACCTGCGGCGGTCCAGCGTCGTGACGTCGATGTCGCCGACCTGGATGCGCCCGCTGCTCGGGCTGAGAATGCCGCCGATACACGACAGCAACGTGGTCTTCCCGCACCCGCTGGGACCCAACACGATCACCAGCGATCCGGCGGTGACCTCCAGATTCAGGCCGTCGATGACCCGGAACGCCTCCCCGCCGGTGGAGTATTCGACGACGAGATCTTTGATGCGCAGATCACCCATGATTATGAATCCCCAACATGACTATGCAGCCCCAAACGCCAGCACCGGGTCGATCGCTACGGCCCGCCGCACGCCCGCCACGCTCGCCAACAGACCGATCACCACCGCGGTCGCCATCAGCGACAGGAAGGCCGAGGGGGTCACCACCACGAGCATCGGAAACAGCGGGCCGATCAGGACCGCCAGCAGTCCACCCAGCATCGCCGCGACCAACGCGACGATTACCGCCTGCAACATGAGCCCGGCCAGCACCGAGGCAGTGGCGACACCGAGGGCTTTGAACACCGCGAAGTCGCGGGTGCGCTCCAGCGCAGACAGATAGATCAGCGATCCCACGATCGACGCCGCTACTGCCCACAGCAGAATCGCCAGGTACGACATCGCCAGGCGAGCCATGTGCAGCGGGCGGATCATGTCATCGACCGCAGCGCGGCGGTCCACGACGCGAAGCCTTCGGGTATTTCCTTGGGTGTGCCACGCAAACCGATGGCGGAAATCATCGGCTGCCCGACAAACATCAACCGCTGCGCCTCCGGAACGGTCAGAACGCATTCGGTTGGCCTGCGAGCGTGGTCGACTTGTCGACCAGTCCCACGACGCGCAACGTCTGCGAACCCACCTCGACGTCGTCGCCTATGGACCGTCGCAGCGTGGTCGACACGGCAACCTCACCGGGATTCGACGGCGCGCGTCCCGCCGCGATCGGTGGCGTCCCCTTGCTCGGGTACACCGTAGACGTTCACGTTTTCCGGTGAGCGCCGATCTTGCAGGATGATGTTGCCGTAGATCATCGGGACCGCCGCTTCCGCCCGGGAGTCGGGCGACCTCCCGGTTTCCGCCTCCGGGAACCTCGATGAACCAATGAACGGACCAACTGCGCCCGCCGGATGAGGTAGCGTTCAATCCCTATCGAGTCGACCACACGCTGGGCCTCGACCCGAAACCGGCATCAGCCCGGTGAGGATGAGGGTCAGCGCGAATACCATTCCGGTGCCGACGGCCGCGATGATGAAGCGTCGCAGACGCCACTGCATGTCCCGCAACGCGGTGATCAGCATTGGCATGCACATCTGCTCGTGCAGTCGCCGATACATTCCACGGCCCGGACCCCCCAGCTAACTCTTCTAGTAAGAATCTCCCACTCCACGGTGGGTCGCGTAGAGGCGAAAGGCCTTTGTATTGAAAGTGACCTACGCCAACGCTTTCGCAGGGCAGGCCGGGCTCGACATGGTTGAGCGGTTCCGTGGATCTCCTCGGGATGCGCGTCCACACGTTTAGCGGCGTGCGCGATCAGGTCAGGGAATGCGTCGAAAAACCTTGGCCGAGAAGATCGCTCGGAGCCCATGGTGGGGCGCGCCTGTTTGGCATCAGCGGCAGCGGCCCGTTCGACTCGCAATTAGACACGCGCCCAATAACATCGGTTGTAGCAGTTCCGCGACCGTGTACCGCCAGTTGACGCCCGGACCTCGACCAAGCTTAGTCGCTGTCTCCGCAGAGGATGTCGCGCGGGGCCCGCTTCAGGCTGGCCAGCTGCGTCGCCCTCAAACTTGTCCAACAGGCCGCGTGGCGGTTGACGTCGTCGATGATGAGGCGAAGAACCAGTTCAGCAGTGCTACAAACTCAGCAGGGGGCGGGCCAGCAACCAAGTGTGTGGAAACGATGATGTCGACGAAACATATTGCGAGATAGGCTTTTCGCCGACCAGACGAAGACCCGAAGAACACAAGAAGGAAGTCGGCCAGCGCCAGCAGCAGCACGGCGACGCCAGGGTGGGCCGCCATGGGTGCGCGCCCAGGTGCAGCTGACCGGTCGTGCGAGTCCTTAGCCGAGGATCTTCTCGAACGCGATCGGGACGAACGGTCCCCAGTCCGGCAGCGGGTCGGCGGGCACCCGAGTGTACCCGGTCGCGTCGTACAGCGCCTCGGCCTCGGGTTGCCGATTGCCGGTGATCAGATAGAGCCGCCGGTACCCGCGCGCGGCGGTCTCGGCCTCCAGGGCCGCCAGCAGCGCCCGGGCGTAACCACGGCGCCGATAGGTGCGGTCGGTCCAGATCCGCTTCAGCTCGGCGGTTTCGGCGTCGTAGCGCCGGAATGCCCCGCCGGTGACGGGCACGCCGTCCAGCACACCGATCAGCAGCCCGCCGTCCGGCGGCGCCAACTCGGCCTCCGGCACCGGCAACCAGGACAGGTGAGTGCTCGGCGTGCCGCCGTAGCGCTGCGCGTACTCGTCGGCCAGTTCGGCCAGCAGCGGCTGGGCCAGCGGGTCGTTGTGCGTGGCCGACACGAAGCCGCAGGTGCTCGTCTGGGACTGACTGGGACACCAAGACTTCAAACCCGTGTCGCGGTGAGGTATTCCGGGACGAATTCGGTGTCGCCGGGGCCGCGGCCCCGCCCCCCGGACAGCCCCATGGCGCCCAGCAGATCGGAGACGGTGCGCTGCAACGTCTCCCAGCCGTTGGCGGCCAGATACTCGGGGACGTAATGGTATCGGCCCGGGTGGGCCAGGCTGGCCAGGTCGACGTCCAGGCCGTGCCGGCGCCAGCCATCGACAAACGACCGCTCCGCCTCCAGCTGCAACGGGGTCCAGGTCGGCATGTGGTCGGCGGCGAACCGGCTGCCGGCGGTACTCATTGCGGTGACCCCCTGCAGCAAGCGGTCCTGCACGCCGGGGGTCAGGTATCCGATCAGCAGCTGCTCGGCAACCCACACCGCGGGCGCGGTGGCGTCGAAACCGACCCGCCGCAGCGCGGCCGGCCAATCCTGACGCAGATCGACGCCGACCGCGCACCGGCTCGCGTTCAGTTCGGCACCGAGGGCGCGAAGCGCTTCGGATTTGAAGTCGAGTACCTCCGGCCGGTCGACCTCGTAAACGGTTGTCCCCGGCGGCCACCACAGCCGGTACGGCCGGGTGTCCAGTCCGGACTTCAGGATCACCACTTGGCGAAGGCCCGCCCTCCCGGCGTCGGCGAGGAATTCGTCGACGAACCGGGTGTGCGCCGCGCAGATGTCGAGGAACCGCGGGCTGTCGGTGTCGTCCGCGGCGAACCGATCGTCGTCGATCACGCGGACGAAATGGTCGAACCCGGCGGCGCGCACCAACTGTTCGGCGAAGGGGTCGTTGAGCAGCCCCCTGTTGGTGGCGACGGCCCGTGCGGCGGCACCGAATGCCGCGGTCACCGCCAAGCCCGCCGTCGCCGCCATGGTTCTACACGCCGGACCGGCGCCGCACGGTCAGCCCGACGACCGCCCGCCAGCCGAGCAACAGGACCGCGGTGACCGACGCCGCCACCACCACGAAACTGGCCGCCACACCCGCGGAGCTGGCCTTGCGCAACACCATGCCGACGACCACGGTGCACAGCCAGACGACCACCCCGGTCGGCACCATCGCGGTGGGGCGTCGCCAGGCGCGGGATGCCAGCCACCCCAGCACGGTTCCGGTGAGAAACGGCCACGCCGTGGTGGCGACGCCGGTGATGTTGAGCCCTTCGTCGTGGCTGCGACGCCCGACGGCACAGAAGACCAGCACGCCGATGACATCCATGCCCAGCCACAGCAGCCGCCGCATGCAGCGAGACTACCGGGCAGGCCACCGACCTTGACCCTGAAGCCACGGTGAACCTAGATTCGACAAGAATGAACGCACATTCAGCAGGCCGCCTGGCCGTCGTGACCGGCGCCGGTTCGGGTATCGGCAAGGCGATAGCGCTGGCGTTCGCCGCACAAGGCGACCGGGTGGTCGCCGCCGACCTGGACGAGGCCGCCGCGGTGGCCACGGCCAAGGAGCGCCCCGAGCTGATCACCGCGCTGCCGGTGGATGTCGCCGACCCGGCCCAGGTCGACGCCCTGCGGGATGCGACCCACGCCGAAGTCGGCGTGCCCGACATCGTGGTGAACGCCGCCGGCTGGGATCGCACCGATCAATTCCTCAACGCCACACCGGAATTCGCGGCCAAGGTGGTGGCGATCAACTACCTGGGGCCGGTGCACGTCTGCGCCGCGTTCCTGCCGGGGATGATCGAGACCCACGCCGGCGGGCGCGTCGTCAACCTGGCCAGCGACGCGGGCCGCGTCGGCAGCGCCGGGGAATCCATCTACGCGGGCGCCAAGGGCGGGGTGATCGCGCTGACCAAGTCGCTGGCCCGGGAGATGGCCCGGCACCAGATCACGGTCAACTGCGTGTGCCCGGGCCCGACCGACACGCCGCTGTTCCACGCCCAACCCGAGAGGCTGAAAGAGGCGCTGGTCAAAGCCATCCCGTTTCGCCGCCTGGCGCGGCCGGAGGAGGTCGCCGCGCCCGTGCTGTTCTTCGCGTCGCACGCCGCGTCGTTCATCACCGGACAGGTGATCAGCGTCAGCGGCGGCCTGACCATGGCTGGTTGAAGTCCGGCTAGTGGCAGGCTGAGACCTATGAGCACCCAAAAACCTCCCGCCTTCGACCGGTACGACCCCCTGGGCCTGGACGCCTCCCTGTCCGACGACGAGCTCGCGCTGCGCGACACCGTCCGGAAGTTCTGCGCCGAGCACGTCGATCCCGCACGTCGCGGAGTGGTTCGAGATCGGCGACCTGCCGGTGCCGCGAACTGGCCAAAGGGTTCGGCGAACTGGGCCTGCTCGGCATGCACCTGCACGGCTACGGGTGCGGCGGCGCCTCGGCCGTGCACTACGGCCTGGCCTGCGTGGAGCTGGAGGCCGCCGACTCCGGCCTCCGGTCGATGGTGTCGGTGCAGGGGTCGCTGGCGATGTTCGCGATCTGGAATTTCGGTTCCGAGGAACAGAAGCAGGAGTGGCTGCCCGCGATGGCCGCCGGCGAACTGCTGGGCTGTTTCGGGCTGACCGAACCCGACGTGGGGTCCGATCCCGCCGCGATGAAAACCCGGGCTCGGCGCGACGGTTCGGATTGGGTGCTCAACGGCCGCAAGACTGTGGATCACCAACGGCTCGGTCGCCGACGTCGCGGTCGTGTGGGCCGCCACCGACGACGGCATTCGCGGCTTCATCGTCCCCACCAGGACAGCGGGGTTTTCCGCCAACACCATCCACCACAAGCTGTCGCTGCGGGCCTCGATCACCAGCGAGCTGGTGCTCGACGACGTGCGGCTGCCCGCCGACGCGATGCTGCCCGAGGCGAAAGGCCTGCGGGGACCGCTGTCCTGCCTGTCCGAGGCGCGCTACGGCATCGTCTGGGGTTCGATGGGCGCGGCGCGGTCGGCCTGGCAGTCGGCGCTCGACTACGCGACGCAGCGCACCCAATTCGGGCGCCCGATCGCCGGATTCCAGTTGACCCAGGCAAAGCTCGTCGACATGGCGGTCGAACTGCACAAGGGTCAGCTGCTGTCGCTGCACCTGGGTCGCCTCAAGGACGGCGTCGGGCTGCGTCCCGAGCAGGTCAGCTTCGGCAAGCTGAACAACACCCGGGAGGCCATCAAGATCTGCCGGACCGCTCGAACCATATTGGGCGGCAACGGCATATCGCTGGAATACCCGGTCATCCGGCACATGGTCAACCTGGAGTCGGTGCTCACTTACGAGGGCACGCCCGAGATGCACCAGCTCGTCCTCGGCCAGGCGTTCACCGGCAGCGACGCCTTCCGCTGACGGGAGTACGAGATGGCCGCACGTCTGGAATACGCCCAAGAGCATCACCAATTCCGGCAAATGGTGCGCGATTTCGTGCGCCAGACCGTGGTACCCAGGCATGAGGACGGCGAAAAGCAGGGCCAGTGGGACCGCTCGCTGTTCATCGAAGCGGGAAAGCTTGGGCTGCTCGGCTTTTCGGTTCCCGAACACCTCGGCGGCCCGGGCGTCAACGACTTCCGCTACAACGCGATCGTCATCGACGAACTGCAACGGGCCGGGGCGGCGGCCGAGACCATCGCGTTCACGCTGCAAAACGACGTGGTGCTGCCCTATCTCACCGACCTGATGCGAATTATCCGGGTTGATTGCCAGTACCCGCTCAAGGCAATTTCGTTTCAGCTTGACGTCGTCCACCACTTCGTACATCAACATCCAGGCACCTTCGTTGCGGGGATCCTGGATCAAGGCCTGCGCCAACAGCTGTTTGGTAAGGGCAATATTCCCATTTTGCCTGGCATTCACGGCTTGCAAGAGTAGATCAGACATTCGTCGCTCCTCGTTCGTACCATTTTATTATAATCCATGTGTCAAATATCTCTTCATATAGTCAAACTGAACTCCATAGTGTGATTACCGGAGATCCTGTCGGTTATAATAAAATCATCCCTTTTCGGAGCCAGATCATGAGCCAAATCCTCACCATTAAATATACACCTACTCAACAGGATTATGCCAAGGTGCTGCGTCTTTTTTTCTTGCAGCGAACAGGCACTCGTATCAGTCTGGCATTCCTGGTGATTGCATTTTGCTTGATCGTATTTGCCATATTATCCAAAGAATCTCCACCCACCGTCTTTGAGCTGGTATGGTTATTGCTTCCGCCTTTGTTCTTAATTTTTATTTTCTTCTTCCAACCCTCCCGCGTCGCTCAGCTGGCCGCCAAAAATGAACAGCTCATCTGTGAAGCCACCTGGGAAGTGAGCGACGATGGGGTACAGATTTCATCCAGTTTCGGCTCGACCCATCTTGATTGGGAAGCACTGAATAAGCTGGTGACCACCCGCGAGTATTATCTTTTATTGCTTAAAGCTAATAAGAACGCTTTTCGCTTCCTACCCATACGAGCTTTCACATCTCAAATGCAGCAGGATCAATTTCTGGAGTTCATGGCGAACCACCTTTCCAAGCAATGACCACAAAGGGGTTATACGTTGGCGTCCGTGGATAATCTCATTTCTTCACGATTGCTTTCTGATCAAGCCTATTATGCTGCGCACTTCATGGAACTGGCGATGTGGGAGCCTACCGTGCGAAAGTTGTGTATGCAGCATGGGTTTTCTCCAACGCGGGTAAGTCCGGGTTTACCAGGCTCATTCCCGACTTTTATCGTAGAGTTGGAAATGAGTGAAGTCAATCCGATTAGCAGGTTAATCGTGGTGAAATTCTTCGGACCTCTCTTTGATGGCTATCATTCTTTTGCCATCGAACGTGCAATGGGGCGTTATCTCACCTCACAATCCCTGCCTGTTCCATCTCCGGGCGTCCTGGCTGAAGGAGACCTTGCCCATGAGTGGTCGTACCTTATCTTCGAAGGTATCCCCGGGGTGAGTATCGGTCAGATCAGGCAACAGATTTCGCCAAAAGCCTGGATGCATGTGGCAGAACAGATGGGGACATATATACACGCCTTGCACGTTTTAACCGCGACCACGTTACCCGTCATTGTTAAGCCAATATCAGCCAGTAGCTGGGATACATATGTAGATTTTCTGCAATTACAGTGCGCTAATTGTCTAGCGAACCACCTTCGCTGGAAAGACCTCCCATCACAGCTGGCCATGCAGGTGCAGGATTACCTCCTTCCAATCGATCGGCTGGTGGATCTTGCCTCATCACCTCATCTGATCCACGCTGACTTAACAGTTGACCATCTGCTTGGAAGGATCGTACCTCCGCCCGACCCAGGGGCATCAATGCTGGCAGCTGCAGACTGGGATAGCCTGGCAATCATCGATTGGGGTGATGCACGCGTAGGCAATATCCTCTACGAGTTGGTCGCGCTATACTTGGACCTTCTCCAGGCTGACAAACACTTATTGCATATCTGCCTGGAAAGTTATAGATTACCAGATTTCTACCGCCAGGATTTTCCACGCAAAGCCCTGTGTATGGTTCTACTCCACCAATTTCCTATGCCCGCATCCGTATATACACCTTACCATGCTGCACACAGTTTATCGGAGGTCGCAGAGGGATTATTTGGTGGGTAGGTCGCCTGGTGGAAAGAACCCTTCACACATCATGCAGAATCCCAAATCAATATCTGTAATTAAATCAAACAAGGCCGGTTCACACCAGCCTTGTACTAATCAATGTTATATTCCCAAATATTCAAAGACGATAAGCTAATAAAACTTTCTTGTCATGGCATCATCATATCCATGATCATATAGTTACGCATCATGGTCATATCCTCATGCTCCAGGATGTGGCAGTGGTACATGTACATGCCCGTATAGGATGTGAATTTCATCGCCACCCTCACCTTTTCTCCAGGCCAGACGATGACTGTGTCCTTCCATCCTGTGTCGATAAAGCCCTGCTTGGCGGTGTCATAGCTGGTCGTGTTGGAGGGAGGCGTCCGCTTGACAACCTGGAACTGAATATTATGAATATGCATCGGGTGTGGGATGGGTGAGTTATTGATCCATTCCCAGGCCATAGTATCTTCGAGGTATACCATTTCGTCCTCGGCGACTGCTTCCATTTCGTAGACGCGACCATTGATCGTCCAGACCATCATGCTCATCTCTAGTGTGAATGGACGGGGTGAGTTGTAATTAGGCACATTGCTCGAATCATAATGAATAGAAAGTGGAGGGAGTGGTCCTAATTGTGGAGATGCAGACGCTTTTCGCCCAACATTCACGGTCAGGATGTTAAAGGCCGCCCCGTTCGCGAGCCCCATTCCTCCGCCTCCACCGCCACCACCTCCGCCCTCCCCGCCTCCGCCTCCCATCCCCGCAACCATTACCTGATCACCCATTCCTCCACAAGCACCCATCCTGCAGCCTCCACCACCACCCATACCACCTGGATCGAAAGCCAGGCTGCGCAGGATGACTTGCTGGCGAGCCAGTGTGGAAAAGTCTGCCCAAAGATCAATGCGTTCCCCCGGCATCAGCATGACGTAGTTTTTGGTTTCAACTGCAGGTAGTAGCCCGCCATCGGTCCCAATGACTTTCAACGGCATGCCATTACTCCAGGCAAGCTTGTAAGTGCGGGCGTTTGAGCCGTTCAGTACCCGTAGCCGGTACGCGTGTGGTTCCAATGCAAACGAGGCATTTAGTGCTCCATTCACCAGGATTTTTTGGCCCAGGTAGCCCCACATCTGGTTGGGGTTGTATAGAAATTGGTTGTTGCTGTCAAAAGTGCGATCCTGGATGATCACCGGCAGGTCATACAAGCCTTCACTGGCACCAGGCACAGCCAGTTGTTCATCTGCATCAGTGACGTAGAACGCACCTGCCAGGCCCATCAACACCTGCTCGGCAGTTCGCATATGCGGGTGGGGATGGAACCAATACGGTCCAGCGCGATCGATCACCTGGAATTCATAAACTTTAGTTTCCCCCGGTCCAATTGCTTGCATGGGTTGCCCATCGCAGTCCTCAGGAACACGCAAGCCGTGTGGGTGAATAACGCTATCTTCGGTCAGGTTGTTGTGAAAAAATATCCGCAGCCTGGTACCGCTTTGCACGCGGAAGATTGGCCCCAGGTAGTTGCCCGGAAGATTCTGCACAGTGACGCCCGTCCCGTTCAGGAGCTGACCTTCATAGCTCCAAACCAGTGTCGGTGTGCCAGATAAAATCTGCACCGTCTTCTCGGCAGCCGTGATGGATATTTCGGCGTCGGGAATAAATTCCTCAGTTTGGGCAGCCTGGTGGGATGAATTGAGCTTGCTGAACAATGATTGCCAGGTGAAGAATGGATTGTTCCTGGCTCCAATAAGCACGGCTGCCCCTACTCCCGCGCTTTGTAAGAAATTACGCCTGCTTATATGCTGTGTTGCCATGCGTCCCTCCTGTTTGGACATGTGACCTTGGCTATGCCGAAAGGCGCTTGGGTCTGTTCGGTGTTTTTATTGAATATTATCGACAAAGCGGTCTTATTATTAATAAATCGTTATTCGACCTAGCGCTTTTTGTGCGAAAGAGCACAAATATATTTTATAAAATTTATATGCGTAAATAATTGGTGTTGCTTGGCTTTTATTGGAATCGGGCCAATATATTGAGGTGGATTTGTTTAACATCTGGAATAATGAAAACGGTAATACAATGGTACTCTGGTTCCTGCATGCGGCCCTTGGCTAGATGGCTTATACGTCTATTGTTCTCTACCCATGAACCGGCTCGCGCTGCCTCTTGCATAGAACCCCCTGATGGTATATTATTTCTACATCTGGGTAATCAGGTAATATGTGCTAGTTGCTTAGTCACTTAGGTACTTAGTCACTTGGTTTATTAGTTACTTGGTTATTAGGATTCATGCCTGATACCTGATTGCCTGATTGCCTGATTGCCTGATTGCCTGATTGCCTAATTGCCTGATACCTGATTGCCTAATTGCCTAATTGCCTTTGCCTTGATTGCCTAATCACCTAATCACCTAATCGCCTATTTGCCCATCCACTATCAAAATGAACCTTCCTACACTTCCCAAACGAATCATTGGTGCCCCAGCGTTGGGGGAAAAGGTCGCCTTTACCCGCACGCTTACCGAAGCGGACGTAGCCTTGTTTATCGGAATCACCTGGGATGTCAATCCGCTTCATTCAGATGAAATATATTGCTCTGCTACCCAGTTTAAGCATCGCATTGTGCCCGGTCTGCTTACCGCCAGCTTGCTCACTCACCTGGGAGGATTGTGGGCATTTCTGGCCACGGAGATGGACTTTCACTTTCTCGCCCCGGTCTATGTAGGTGATAGCATCACTGCACAGGCAGAGGTTGCAGAGATAGACTCCGGGACGGGTGGGGTATTGCTAAAATGCAGCTGCACAAACCAGGCTGGAAAACCGGTTTTAAGCGCCAATGTTAGAGGTTTTCCGGGGAAGTTCGAGTGAGGATAAGGATTTTTCTGATTCTTCTGCTGGTTGTCATGCTGGTCTCCTGTGGACCGGCAGGTTCGGATCAGGTTCCCATTGCTGAGTTGCCAGACCCAGCCATCTACGCCCTCACCATGACTGAGTTGCCCGATGTCGGTTTGAGTTGGCAGCCCTCCTACCAACAGACTAAATCAGAGCAGGGTTATAAATGGTCCTACATGGCTTATCAGGCATACCAACCCGGGAGTGCAGGGGGTGAGCTTGAGTCAGCTTTTGCGATTAATAACGATGTCATCTTGTACGAAGTCAGCATGAGCCGGGAAGACCTGCCTCAACCACCCCAGGCTCTAGGGAATATCCAGAGGATTTCCTGGAAAAGTGCCACCCAACTTCACCGCCTGGGCGATAAATCAGCGGTGTGGAAGAGCACAATTGGAGAGCTTCTAACACCGGTGTGGTGGCTGGAGTTTTACCAGGGACATGCCTATGTGCGCATCGGGTTGCTTGGCTTCCCCGACCAGATTGCCCCCGCCATCATCTATGGTTTGGGAGATATCATCGCCTCCCGTTTGCCACGCTCGGTGGATAGCTTACGTTCTGATGCTGCCACTGTTATCGCCACCCAGCCGCAAATCCAGCCGACTTCCACTCCTCAGGCTTCGCCGACTCCGAAAGCACCATAGAGCGCAGGCACAATTCCAACTGTACCACTTGCAGATGGCATCCCCGTCGTGAGCTATACCGCTCCACCCGGGGAGACCGGTGTGGCATCTTATTCCGATAAATCAGGGAACCAGCTTGCAGATGGCATTTTGGGTAGCGATGACCTCCTCAGCAGGCCAGGATTCAGGCACTGCCTATGAATGGGTTGGCTGGAGTGATCTCACCGAGACCATCACATCGACTTTTACACTCCAAGCGGTTGCCAGCATTGGAGTAATCGAGATTGGAATATACCATCGCGACGGTCTGTGAATTTTCGTGCCCAGCCAGGTGGCGATCAACGGGCAAAGTTTTGACCTATCATCAGATGAAGTACCGAATAACCAACGTATGGATCTGACCTTCAATGGTCCGTTCACAGGATCCATAGTCACGATCGTTCTCAACCATCGCGGCCGCGGCTGGATCCTGATCGACGAAGTTCGCTTCATCCCCAGTCAATAGGTTTGTCACCACCCGAGCCTCAATTGAGTCCATTAAAACAAGCCTCAGCAAAAAGCCGGCCGAGCTAAATCTCATGGGTCCAGATGGTGGCAACGGTGGCGGCTTCCTGGCTGCTGTTTGTGATGCTTACGAAAAGACCAACGTTGTACCTGGGAGCGAAACGGTCTTGGAAAAAGATGATCACAGGATTTGGAGACGAGACATAGACTGAAAGAACTTTGGCATTAGGTTCTACTTCAGGCTCAACGGTATTGTCATAAAAAATAACCTGAGCTGGACTGGTGCTATTGCAGCTGATAACTACGCCGGCCAGCCAGCCTTTACCTGTGTCGATCAGTGTACTGGTGGAAATTATTTCGAGTGCATCAGCCATGGGTCACCTTCTTAGTAAACCCTGTCATGTTTATCTACTTCCCAGCGGGGAGTGATCTTACTCTCTGACAAGCCGGCCAGGGCTTCGGCAACCAGGGCGTTGTACTTTTCTTCAAGATGGTTGACCATATCGGTTAGCTGGCTGATGATGGTGGCTTGTACTGTTGGGTTCTGCAGGTGATAACTCAACCTTTCACGGTAAGCCTTGGCCAAAACAAACGTTAACAAAATTGTCTCGTACTCGTCTGGAATGGTGATGATCGAAGCTCCATCATCGGCCATGGTTGCATCATGACTGGCCAGGTACTGAACGTAAACATGAGAGTTAACAGGGATGGCAACGGAAAAATAAATCTGGTACAGGTCGCCGGTGGTGTAATCATTGTCTATGTCGAAGTGATTTTCATCATCGTAGAAGGATGGGTCAAGACGGTTCTTACGAATGAGATAGTCGACCGGATGATTACCAACCGGATACTCTACGCTGATCACTTCTCTAAAATCTGTTGGCAGACGAAAATACCACCTGGTAGCCAAAGCACTGACCGAGTCAACGTACATGGGGCGCAGGATGGGGAAGGCCTGGATAGCTTCGTTGGTCCACATGAGCATTTTAGTTCTGGCCCAAATTGCAGCACCGGTGTCACTGAGAGAAGCCAAACAATGGTCAATAAAATCGTCACAAGCAATAGGCATGTTATCAATCCTTTACCCAAGTACCTAAAAGGGTCCAATCATCGTTCTGTCGTTTGATGTACTCGACCAGCTTGATCAGCACCTGGCGGTAGGTCCAGCCGGCCGGTATTGTCGGCCGGCCATGAGCACTCAGCCAGTTGTTAAGCTTGGTCCTTACGCCTGACGCTATTGTGTCGTCCAGCTCACGCCAACGCACAAGGCCGTCATCCGTCATGGCACACAGCGGGTAGACATTACTCAGCTGGCCGATGGCGGTGAGCTGGGCTGCTGTTCCGGAGAAAAGATACAAGCCATAGTTACTGATCGGTCCTGCTGCCAGGACATAGCCGGCCAGGGGTAAGCCGTTGATCACTGGCTGACCTGCATTTAGATTGGTGACCGCATAAAGCCACATGTTAGCCTCCGGACCAGGCATTTAGCTGATTGTATTGACCTTCGGTGCCACGTGCAAAGACACGAAAATTGTCAAAGTAGTTATCAACATCACTGGAAAACATCCCAGCCCTGGTACCTGTAAGCAACCCAGCATCACCAACCGTCTGCGTAGAACCCACCTGAGCACCATTGTAGTGTACTAGCACAGATGTGCCATCGACTGTGATAGAAAGCAAAGCGCCGGCCGAATAAGCAGTGGCAGCGTTGATCAGTGTAGTCTCGGTGGTGGCCACAACCTTGATCAGCTTAACATTGGTGCCATCATGGTAGGCGTAAATGTAATTTTCATCGTCGACATAGCTGGCGACAAGGCCCAAAGAAGCGCTCGATCTCGTTAGAGCTGCACTGACCAGAACATTACGCACGCCAGGGTCAATGGTCGCAATTGCAGTGAGTGGCAGGAAGCATGGTGACTACAGCAGCGTTAGTATCGATTTCCCATGAACCAATGTCATTTACCCATGGCCTTGAAATAACAGGCTGAGCTGGAAGAGTGGAACCATCGGGCCCGAGTGTTTCAGTTGAACCTAATGCAGCAGCATTAGCACGTGTGAAAGTATCATAGACCAATGGGGTAGGCAACCAGGTGACCTTTGGTATGCGAATGTAATCGAGTGCGATATCACTAAAATAATCGTTCATGCTTGGATACATGGGCGTCAAAGCGTTCATGCTTGAAACCCAAAGTAAGGTCCAATTGGTGAAGACGTCACTTTTGATAAAGTAATAAGCACCTGTAGCACGAACGACCAGGGCGAGTTTATAGGTTGTGTTCACTGGCACGCTACAAACGTTTGCAGATTCAGTTCCGCTTGCAGCTGCTGAGAGTATTCCACCACCCATAATAAAGTAATTGAGCGTGATGAAGCCAGCAGTGTCTGCATCGAAGCCAATTTGATAATTCCCTGGGGCTGCATTTCTGTAACTTGAGAGAAGTATTAGGCCAAGAGCACGAGTGAGAGATGCATAATGGATTGTAGGATCACCCCAAGCTGACACTGCCTTACTCGTTGAAGCCAGCACACCCGAACCGATTGATAACCTATTCTCTGTATCGGTGACTGTTCTTGTACCAGGACCTGGAGTAGCGGGGGTAGTGTTCACTGAACCTGCAGCCCGAGTATCGGTAAACTCATCCTGTAGTAGATAGAGCTTTTTCTTAGGGCGAAATAATAAAGGCAACATGGGATTAGGGGATTAGGAACCTGACGGTAGCCACGAGTGCAGCGGTGAGAGCGTTACACTGCGCCAAAGCAATCGTCAACGGGCCATTCAGAGGGATAAGCTCATAGATGCCAGTATCTGCAGCTGCAGTGTCGACCGATTGCTTGCGGGGTGCAATCCAGATATCGGTGGCATTGTTCGATTTGACTACCAGGTTACCAAAGGTTGGGTCACTGATGGTTACATCGGTGGTGGCAGGAGCTGAGGCATGATAGTTTAGAAACACATCGAGTAGAAATCCATTGATGGGGATGGTGGTACCACTGCCAACGGCAGCGCCATCACCACCGGCGGTAGTGATAGACACGGTATGGATGCCAATTTGGGTCATGAATAATCTCCTATGATCTGCAGGCGTAGCCTGCCAGTTTGGATCGGTGCAAGAAAAGAATTTACAAGAAAGGACCTGTGGGGCAGGGTGGGTTATTCCTACCCCACCAGAAGTGCAAAGAAGGACCTTATGTTTATTTCTTAACGATCGTCCACTTACCCTTTACCTGGATGAGCATGGAAGGTTCGAAGTCACCAGCGAAATGCACAATCCAGTGATCAACGGCCTTGGCGATTATGGTATAGGGTTGAACGTTGCCGGCCAGGCGCAGAGCTTTCTCTATGCTGATCATCTCCGGAGGGGCCGGCTTGGGTTTGCTTGGTGGTGGCTGCACTAGAGCGGTTTTCTTGGCCATGGTTAGCCTTCGGTGAAGGTAAGAACGATGGTGAGGTTCTGAGCTGCGGTTCCACCGGCACCATCATAGTCGACAGTGACGATGATATTGGTATTGGCGTCGATATGGGGGAAGTAACTGGCAGAGAAGTCACCAGGTTCATCGAGCACAGCTGCGACTGAGCTGTCGCCGGCGTCCATGTTTGAAACGTAGGCTTCGAGCGAACCGGTGTAGCCAACGTCTATGATGGCGCTGGATGCGTTGGTAGCTGCAGCTGACACACCGACCAGCTGAACATCGAACGGCAGCTTGAAAATATAACTATGATCAGCAGCCAGGGCTCCGGCTGTGTGAAACGTTACTGTGATATGGTCACCTTGCATTTTATAACTCCTTGTGAGTAAGTAATTAGGTAATTAGGCACTTAGTCAATCAGGTTGGGGCTGGGGTGTGGAGGTCACCCCAGCCATAAACCAACCGGTGATTACCCGCCGGCAACCACACGCTTACCGATGCCTCGGTATGTTGCCACACCGTAGGCAAACAAGTCACGTACCTTGATGGGGAGGGTGTCGTTGGTGAACAACAACCCGCTCGAAGGGTCAGTGACTGAGAAGAGCTGCGGGGCTGGGTGAGTGGTTCCACCTGGATTGTCACCATAGGCCATGCAGATCACCGGTGAAATGCGAGGGTCAACGATGTAAGCCCAATCGGTGGTATCGGTCCACTCGGGCACCAGGATTGGCACAGGGCGGGGGTCACCTGGGCGGTCCAGTGCGTAGGGGTTGACGTCATTGTTGGGGGTAGCAGGATACCCACCTGGGCCGGCACCATAACCAAAGTCGATCAGGGTTTGATCGTACAGGTCGGCCGGCACGAGCAGGAACTTGGGCCATAACGCCTGGCGTTTGGCACTTCCTAACTCAGCTGCTTTCATGCACTCCAAACGAGCTGCCTTCCAAGCTGCGATTGAATAGGACGTGGTTGCATAGTTGGCATGGGAGTTATCGGCAACAAACAGGGCCTTGCTATCCTGGGCCAGGGTTGGGCCTAAGCCGGCTGCCTGGGTGAAGATGGCTGCGATGGCTGCTGAGCGTGTTCGAATGGCACTGATGGTCAACGCTTTTGGGATGGCCTGCAGTTTATCGATCTCGCTATTACGCAGCATCTTGTCAGTGATACCGACATAGGCACCATACTTGGTGAAGGCGCCGGTCTCTTTCGTGTCGGTGACGCTGCAGCTCAGTGTAAGCTGCACCTTCGGCAACGATGGGCAGGGCTGCTACTCCTCCGATCTGCAGCCACTGCATATCATGCAGGTGCCATCGGTGGCCTGCACACTGGTGATCAGCTCGTACCAGCGGTAGGCGGTCAGGCTGGTATAGAGGTCCATTACCACCTTGTTCATGGCATTGACGGCCAGGTCGGCCAGGGTGGTGGTGGTGGCTGCAGCGAAGGCGACACGAGAGGGGTCGAACTTGCCATGCATCTCAACGTCACCGGTGACGGCACGATACAAGGCGTCAGCTCGGCGTAATTCAGGCGGGGGGAGCTTGGCACCTGGTGCGCCGAACATCCAATCGAAGTAGCCCTGGAATTGAGCTGCAGCTGCTGGTCCTTCGGATAGTTGCTGGCCTCGTGGGGGCTGGTTACCGATGTTGATCACCTGATCTTCAACGGTCTTGTTTAGCTTGTCGATGGTGGCTTCAAGCTTTTCAATACGGGCGTTCAATAATTCTTCTTCCATTTTTTGCTGTTCTCCTTGTTCAAAGATTTGGGTTTCTTCCTGGTTATATTCTTCTTCTTCAGCTTTGAATAAACCAGCGGGGTTGAAGAGCTGGCTCGTCAACCACGTCAGCTGCATACAAACCAGTGATACGAGCAACGGGGTACTTACCGGTTGCGCCGGCTGGCCGGCCTCCGTTAGCCGGCAGCTCTTGACCATCGGCTGTAATCCAGGCACGATCAAGGTCAACGACAACACTGACACCGAGAGCTGCAGGGTCTTCTCTGGCCAGGTCGAGCACGTACTGACCGATATCACCTGCAGGTGACGAGTGAGCGGTCTTGCTGAGCATAAGGTCACCGACCAGCTTTTCACCCTCGTACCCTGAAATTACGGAACCTACCGAGATACTTACCCAGGCCATCGTGGAACCAATCGGGGTGAGTGAACCTTGACTTGATGCCGGTGGCCTTACCAGCTGCCAGCTGCTGCAGCTGAGCGAGGCTCACCTGGTCGAACATAAGGCGATGGCCGACGGCTTCGCCGGTGGAGGCGATGCTTACACCGAGGATGGCGTCTTCGCCAATGGCGCCGGCTAACTGAATGGGAGCTGATCTGAATTTCTCTGTCATAGTAACCTCCTTATTCGATGGTTCTGTCCTGTACGATCTTGGTCATTTTGAGAGTAGTCTTCTGCTGGGCTGGGAAGCGAGCATTGACAAAGTTATAGATACCACTGGCACACAAGCCAGCTGCCAGGCCAAAGAACGCAACCTCGATATACACCTGGGCCGGTTCGACCAGCTCACTGACTTTGTAGACGACAGCGAAGATGATACCCACTGCCATCGAAATAAGCATCAGCTTATTACCTGTCACGCCAAACTTCTTGACGAACTCGACAATTCCTAAGATCAATAATGCGAGGGTGACAGGGTTTAGAGTAAAGTTTCCTATATCCATGTGCATTCTCCTAACCTTCAATTTGGATCCAGGTAGGTTAAACCACATGGTTATGCAATAAAAAATGTCCGATCGAAGCTGCGCGAGATCGCTGATTCTACTGAAACTACATTTTTGCAACGATCATTGTTAGGACTTCATCGGTTTTTACTGCCTTCGTCTGCATTGGCTCCATCCTGGGTACATGACGGGTTCGATGGGGTCTGCTTTGGCTTCAGCTGATAATCTTATCGAGCACATCATCTTCCTGGGGCTCACCGGCGAACTTGAGCACCAGGTCGGTAGCAATCCGGTGTAGGGTGGGCGACTTGCCAAGGATGGTATTTTGTAAAATAGCGAAAGCCTGGGCCATCTTGATGCACCACTGGCGAGCTGAGCATTGTCACGCAGGGTTACATCTGGAGCGTCAGACGGTGAACAGCTTTTTGTAACTCGGTCTCGGTGGTTGCCGGCTGGGCACCGATCTCAACTGCCCGTAGGAAGGCCTGGTACAAAATATCCTCCAACATCCAGACGAAATACTCCTGTCTTTTTATCAGGAACTTCTCTGGCGGGGCTTGCATGGCTTCAGCGGTGGCGACGTTCACTTCTCCACCTTCACCACGCCAATGTGGAGGGAAGCCTGAGCCTGCATCGATCAGCTGGCGGACTGCTTTCATATCGTGGCCGGCGTCAGCTCCACGCAAGCTGGGGGTGATGGTTTCCCATGTCTCGCTCTCGTCTTTGACGACGATCGAACCACTCTCGGGTGCTGATGCCGTACTGAGCTGATTTACTTTCGACCTTGTTCGAAGGGACGGTTACCAGGTAAAGAAAAGCTCGAGCTGCCCAATGCAGACGCACACGGTCTTCGAGCATGCGGCTGTAACTGAGCAGCCAGGGGATGATGGTGGTCAGGTCACTCTCACCCATCAGCGCACCGATGGGTTTATTGACCGAGTAGTGCAGCATGACCGCATCGGACATGCCGAGCATCGGGATGGTCAGGGCTCAGCCAGCGCCTGGGCTGGTACTCGCCAGCGGGTGGGTTCTCCCAATACACCAGCTCAGTCTCCCAATCGTTGTGAGCGGTCTCGATCTTCTGGATCTGGTCTTTGGTGACGAAGCGAATATAACTCAAGCCGTCCAGCTGGTTTCTGAACAAGAGCACAAACAGATCACCGGACCGGCTCAGCTCTTCGACCATGGGCACCAGGCGCAGGTCCATCTGGTTCTTGCGATGGTTCCAAAAGTCGTGGATGAACCTGTCGAGAGCTGCATCTTGACTGGTAAAGCGGATCCCAGTACCTACCACATAGTTGACGGTGGTGTTGATCACCCGCCAGGCCATGGGGTTCTTACGCCAGGCGGTGAGCGCATCGGTGTACAGCTCCTGGATTTCGGACCAGGTAGCGATCATGCTTGCGTCCGGAGATGGTCTGCCAGTGATCATCTGTGGCCAGGTTGGGGGTGATGTTGAATTGTTGTAACGTTGGAACGTTAGCCAACCGAAGACCAGCGGATGCCAGAGGTTGGAAGAGACGTGCTAGTAACGAAGAAGTTTTCATTCCACCACCTCCATGTAGCGATAACCGCCACGTTCGACCGCCGTCCAGCCACGGGCATGCTTGACCCAACAATCGAAGCCGCCCAACCTTTCCACCTTTACAATATCGCCTTTTACCAGCTTGCCGGTGATCTTTGCCTGCAGGTTGGGAGCCTGCCGGATGCGCAGCTCGTCGAACAGGGCGCGTAGCTTGAGGCAGCCTTGGGCTGGTTGTGGTTCCTGAGCTGGTGCGTCGTTTCCGAACCAGGTTTTACATTGTTCCAGACTGCCATTGAACCAGTCAGCATCGACCTCTTCGCTACAACCAGGGATGCTCCAATAATCATTGAACTGCCAGAAGAGCCAACGCATCCCACCCCACTGGGAGCAATGGCTGGTGCGCCAATGTGTAATGCGCCACGATCAGGTCATAATTACCTGCCCAGGCAGGCTTGGGATGGATAAATTCGTTCCAATACCCCGCCGAGGTATAGATTGCCGGTCTGGTGGTGGTTAACAGCTCGATCCGCTCAAGAAAGGTCTGCAGTTTACTGGTGATATTTTCCTGGCGCTCGGGTTGTTCTACATCCACGATATAGCGCTTATACTCCTTGCCTGCCGTACGGATGAAATGCTCCGCCTGCGCCACCGGGTCCAGTGTAGGTTGATAATAGTGGTAAGGCGCATGCGGTAATCCTGCTTCAATGCAACCTTTCCGGTTGTGCTCGAACTGGTCATCTACAAATCGCACCCCATCCGTGCATTTGTAATAAGCGAAGCCGATACTGGGGGAAGCAGAATTCCAGTCGATATTACCTTCCCAATGAGATACATCCACACCTAATGTGCGCATAGAATTGTCCTTTCTTTGCTTTATTCCCGACGAAACAATCACATCGACGCTTACCGTCATCTTTTTCCTAATCGCTAATCCATATTTACTAATCACTAATCACTAACCTGTCCGGTTCGTTTTCTAGCGGATCCCTAATCACTAATATCTTCCCTAGAATTTCATCTCCTCAAAGATATCCTTGGGATGCACCACCTGACTCACCCCCAAACCCCATCCTTCGTGATCCAGCAAGCTGATCATCGCAGCGGATACCACATAATCATCGTGCACCTGTTCTCCCGTGGTCACATCTCGCTGACCATCAGGTACGCCCCAGCGCATGATCTTCCCAGGTCCATCCAGGATGTTGTATTGGCAATACTCGAGTTGCCGGATCATTTCAATGTCCATCGGGCTAAACTCCTTATATCGACCATTTTCAATGATGCTGATGAAATCCCACCCCAGGTCACTCTTACTTGCCTGGCTAAATTCGAATGGCACCAGGTGCGAACCCAGGCGGTCAGCCAAAAAACCAGCCAGGCCTGCGCCCACACCAGTAGCGTCGATGATCACTTTCACCGGAGACCATTGCTCGGTAAGCCCAATGATTGTTCCATATAGCTGCGAATGCTTCACCCCCTGCCAGACACACCGTTTGACTACCCGGTAAGTGGGCTTACGTATCAGCGGGTCGTTCAGGCTGCTTGTATCTATCTCGAAGACGGTCAGCACAGTACTGTCACGCGACGGGTTAGAGAGAGGTGGCAGGCCACGACCTGCCCCTATACCGATGGACATGGCAGCCTCGTCAGCCCCTGCCACATCAATGCTGAAGGCATACGCTCGCCCCGGCAAGGGTTCATCTTGGCGTGGGTGTGCTCCCAGCATCAGCATGCGACGGCTTACAGAGAACATCCCACCCTCACTGTCAATCTCTTCGCTGTAGTATTGCGTACGTACCAGTGGATTATTTCTTCCAAGCCTGGCAACCTGTTCATCCACGAATTTCCGATATGCCGGCACCTCAGCGCCTACCTCGTCAGCCGTCAGCCACCAGGTGCGCCGGATACCATCCTGTTGCTCTTGCAGTCGGGCTGCCTGCAGTTCACGCGATAGCAATGTTCGCGAGGTCCAGGCAGTACCCCAAAATACGCGTGTGGCATTGGTGCTGGCTGCCATGGGTGCGATTTCCTTGTCCCACTTGGAAATTTCCACATCTTGGGCTTCGTCGCATTCAAGCAGCAGGCTGGCAGTGGCGCCAACGATGCTTGAGGTCGGCGCGCCGCTAAGAAAGTGGATCATCGCCTGCCCAAACTGGTAAATATAACCTGAGCGTTTCTTCCAGCTGCCGCGGCTGAACAGGTTACGCTTAATCACCCGTTCCAATCGGCGCATGGCGTTCAGTGATTGGGGTTTCCAGGTGGGGGAAACCTTCACAATTTCAGCCTGCTGTACGCTGCAAATAGTCAAGAGATATGCCTCAATTTGTGCTTGAAGCTCGTTCTTGCCCGATTGGCGCGGGAATACAACCACGAAAGACATGCCTTTGCCCCTGATCGCTGAATCTACGATCGCGTTGGCCACCTCTTGCTGGTAGCTGCGTAATCGGATGCCGGACGCTTCCTCGCAGAACCGGCTCACATCTCGCAGGATTTCCTTGCATACTTCGATTAATCCTTCGTCCATTGAGATTCATGCATGCAGCAGGCTGCGCACCAGCTCGATCAGTGAGAGCAATCCGCCACCCACCGCCAGGCTGACCAGCAATTTGAACTGGGTCGCGCTCTCGGTGAGATCCCGTAGGCGTTTTTCGAAGTCTGCAGCTTGTTCTTCCAGGGTCTTCAACCGAAGCAGGCTCATCTCACCTAGGTGCTCCTGCTCCACCCGGGTGGTGTTTATTTCCGCCTTAATCAAGTCGAGCGTATGCCCGAGCTGTTCGGCGAGCAATTTGTTCTGAACTTCCTCAGTTTCCGTTGTCATTCCTTATCCAATCCCCATTCCTGCCTCACTTCACGGATGGCGGTATCCACTGCCTGTGCAAAGTAGCTCAATGTTGGGCACTCGGCTCTTTCAGGGCAGGTCATGCACCGCTGTGTGGACCGGCGCAGCTTGCGTATCGCCCGGTGCAGGTCGTTTGCTTTTTCCAGCACCCCCTTCGCTTCCAGCAGGATCGGACAGGTGGGATTGGGAATGCCCGGTGTGATTGGGCGGGAGCCCACTTGGAGTGGTCTGGCTTTATGACTATCCATTTGTTCTCCTTAATTCTGTGTTCACTTGTTGGATGGCAACCGAAATTTCGTCTGCCACCTGTGAATGAGACTCACCCAGGCTCTTTTGCGCCCTCAACAGGTTGGCGAGCCTGCCTGCAGCTGCCCCCAATGCATCCAGCACACGCGTGGCTTCTTTCAGGTCTTCGATGCCATCCGCAAGTGCCATCGTGCGGCGGATCATCACCCTGAGCAGTGTGATTTCTTGCTCTAGGCTGCCAGATCTCGCAATCACTCAGATCGCTGGATTCACTGGGTAAGGAATAGGCGCGAGTAGAAACCGTTCTTGAGAGCATTCAGGTTACCTTTTGGGGCGCCGCGTGGTTTAGTCATTGAAAAAGTAATTAACCACAATTGGACTCAACGGATACAATAATTGTTTGAACGTTGGAACGTTTGAACGTTTACCTTTCAACGTGACAACGTATTTGAGGTGAACCCCTGGCACGGGAGGGTGATGATGTTGCAGTGCCTGTTCCCCTGGCAAGGGAGAGCGCCGGTCGGAGCCGGGCAGCATGCGGATCTGCCCAATGGCGTTAAAAAGAAATGGCACGGGTGAGCGGAGGTCTTTCTCCGCATTGCCCGTGCCAGGGGTTCTGATGAATATTATAGCACAGATGTTCTAATTCACAAGGGGTTTATCAAAACTCGTGAAAACTTTAAGCTTTCTCATAAAACAGCGATGATTAGCTCTTAGCATCTTGATGTTAAGCTAATATAAGGCTTTGAAGTCAATAAATTCACGAGTAAGTTTAGCGGAACAACAAGGATTGGACAAACTTGGGGTATTTGTCCAATTATTTAAGACTTCTCATAAAACGGCATCAAATAACATTCAGCCTTCAGCGAACACTGATGAGAGAATAATTGACTGATCGTCTAGTGCCTGGGGGCAAGTCATCGGTTTTGAAAGGTGCCTGGTCCCGGTCGATGCCTGATTAATTTAGAGTATCCTGAGAATATCGAAAAAAATAGAACCTTTCGCTCGACGCTGCATCTTAATAAGCTAGAGAAAAAATATGGGTTGTTCCAGTATGTGTATGGTTGGATGTTCTAAGGAGGAATACTATGTCATTCATCAACACAATCCCGGAAGATCAGGCAGAAAATCTGCTTAAAGATTGGTACCAGGCTGAAGCGAAAACCAACGGTTATGTTCCCAACTACACCAAGGTCTTCAGTCTGAACCCTGAAGCCTATGATGGTTGGAAGAAATTGATCGGCGCCGTCCGCTCCAGGATGAGATTACGGCGTTACGAGCTGGTTACTTTTGCCACCGCCATGGCCACCGAGTGCAGTTATTGAATGTTGGCCCACGGAGCGTTGCTCCGTAAGAATTTCTTCAGTGCTGAAGAGCTGATCTCCATTGTCAAGGATTTCCACCACGCCAATCTCAGCGAGGAAGAAGTTTCACTCATGGCATTTGCCCAAAAAATCACCACCGGTGCGGGGGAGATTAATCAACAGGATTACGATGAACTGCACCGCTTCGGTCTTACGGACGCAGAGATCCTGGATGTAGTCTTGGCAAGCACGGCGCGTAATTTCTTCAGCAAGACCCTTGACGCGTTAGGTGCAGCACCGGATGATGTATATATGGATCTTGAACCCGAGTTGGTTGAAGCGCTAGCCATCGGTCGACCATTTCCATAATTATGAATGCATGCAATATCAAAAATCCGATGGCTTCGCATCACATCGTACCCATCCAAACGAATCAATTTTCGGTATTTTTTAATGGAATGGTATTATGGCTCATATAGCTAGAAAAATATTCAATTGCCCGTCTAAGCGTGAAATGAAAGGGATAATATCATGAGAATCGTCATGAATATTATTGCTGTTTTGATTATCCTGGTTGGGGGCGTGTGGTTCCTGCAAGGCATCAATGTCATCGGTGGCAGTGTGATGACTGGTCAAAGCCAGTGGGCATTCTATGGGGGGATTGCCTTAGTAGTTGGGATGATCATGCTCCTGTTAATCAATCGCAAGAAAGCATAACATCTATCCTACAGTAAAAATAAAAACTTCCTGCCTATGCTTGAGGGCAGGAAGTTGAGCTGGCACACTTCCAGTCTAGTCTTTTTTCATAAAAGTGAAGTATCCAAAACCGAGCGCGAGCAGCAAATAGATGGCTACATTTAACCAAACCAATCCATTATGCGTTCCGGCGAGTGCGTCATAGACCGAAACCACAAAACCAAGTACCATGGCTGTAAAGAAGCCAGCCTGCACCCCCCTGGAAGCCGTGTTGCGGTTCAGCCATGCCAGGAAGGCATACCCAATCAATGCTGCTCCGAAATAACGCGCGACGAATTGCCCGACATCATTCAGTTCATTCCCGTAAAGTCCGATAGACGTTTGCGGTGCCAGGATAAATCCCAGCCCGAAAATTAACGCTACCAGCGCCGTAATCATCATTAACGTGTTGAGTTTCATACAAATTCCTCCTTGGTGTAAAAAATGATATTTGCACAATAATAGGCGTGCATTGATGATGCGATGGGATCCCCGCCACTACCCATTACCCAGTGTCGTCAGTTACTCCTGTCCTCCCCACGGATTTGTTCCATATACCCGGATGACCGGGGAACCGGGCGTATTGTAAGGATTAATCAACCTATATTAGACGTTTGCCTTAAACAACACCAGAATTTAGAAATAGTTATTCATAGATAGGCGGGTCAAGCTGCCTCTGCTGTATAATCAGCATGAGTCGGGACTGAAGAGTCTAATTCACCTTGGGTTAGGTAGAGATTGGAAATGAAAACCATTACATTACGTCCAGCTGAACTTGATCGCGATTTTGGAAAGCTTGCTAACCTTTTTTCCATGCAGCAGGCTGAGCCAACCTCTGAAGCCCGCCTCAAGCTCGATTACAGAGAACATAAAGGCAGGATCATCCGGCTGATGGTAGCTGAGGATGAGCAGGGAAAAATGGTGGGGTTTAATTGGGTCACCCGCAGCCGGTTTGGTGCCGACCAGGCTTATTTTTATCTGATGGTCACCCCAGGCGAATATGGGCAAGGCGTAGGTCATCAGCTATATGTTGACCTGGAAGCCGCTGCTCAAAAAGCAGGCATATCCCAGCTGCAAGTCAATATTCGGGATGACTTTCCAGAAGCGCGCACGTTTGCTATAGGACTCGGTTTCATCGAACAGTCTCATTATGTGGGCTTGGTAATGGACCTGGACAGTTTTAATGACGTGCGCTATGACGCAGCTATTGAAAAACTGAAGTATGAGGGATTTCAATTTACCTCCATGGAAGATTTGGGAAATACAGATGCTGCTCGACGTAAGCTCTATCACCTAAACGACACGACGAATATGGAGCTGATCGTCCCAAAAGGACAGCATGTTTGGCTATCTTTTAGTGATTTTAAACAAAAAGTCTGTCAGACGGATTGGTATAAACCTGGAGGTCAGCTGATTGCAATCGATCGGGGCACTGGCATCTGGGCTGCTATGAGCGCGATCACCCGCTATGAGGCAAGCGAGCATGCGTACAACTTGCATACCGGGGTGGATAGACGCTACCATGGGCGTAACCTGGCCCAGGCTATGCTGGTGCTGGCGCTGCGTTATGCACGCGATATGTTAAAGGTTACCAGTGTGCACACCGATGAAGATGCCCATAATTTGTCGTCGCTTGCCATTTATCATGAGCTGGGATACACCTCCCTGCCGGGAATATTCTCGATGGAAAAAACCATCTAGTTCTTGGTTTTTCCGCTCTCATAATTATGGAAAGATATGCTGCCTTCCAGTTGGGAGAAAACGAATTTACTAAAAGTTTTATGAAACCGGCGCGAATTGATTATATGTAGCATTATTTTCATTATCGCCTGGAAGATTACTACCCGAAAGTGGCATGCCCAATCTTGATGCTGCCTGGGGAAGATGTATTTGAAAATAATCTGGAACAAGCTGCCAGGGAAGGACTTCGAATTTTGGCTCCACACGCCCCAGGTTGCCAGAGTCAAGAGCTGGGAGCATCCCTATGGTTGGTTACTCGATCCTCAAGGAGTGTGCGCAGAAATCTTGAAATTATTATGCAGCATTACTACTAAATATCATATTAACTTAACCAAATTTCTCTCCTTTGATTCCGTTAAAATATGCGAGTATAATAATTGCCATTGACATTTGTCTTCTCGGGGAGGAAAGGATTTTAAAATGTTGACTTTATACGAAGAGTTACTCTTACTCACTGTTCATGAGGATAAAGGTATTTTCATCGGTTCAACCATCGACGCTCTGAAACCGGGATTGGTGGGAGCTATTTTAGCCGAACTTGCCTTGACCGGAAAAATCTGCCTGACCATTAATCGTCGGCTTCATCTGGCAGATGATACCCCAACCGAGGATCCACTGCTCGATGGGGTAATCACCATCCTGAAAAATTCAGAGAAGGAACGCAAGTTCGGTTTCTGGATTAATACGCTCAATCCCAAACCCGAGAAATTGCGCCGCCAGATCACGAAGGGTTTGATCGATAAAGGGATCTTCACCCAGGAAGACGACCGCCTGCTGTGGGTCATCCCCTCACCTCTTCACCCGGAGATCAAGGCTTCCTCCAAGCATTCGGTGATTGAGCACCTGCGTGGCGTCGTCCTTGCCCAGGAAGAAGCCCATCCAGCTACAATTGCTTTCCTCAGTCTGGTGAGCGCCTGCGATCTGCTTGAGCTGGTGTTCCTGCGCGATGAACGCAAAGTTGCCAGCCAGCGTCTCAACGAGTTGGTTGTCTATCATGCTATGCAGGATCCGAACCTCGAAACCGTCCAGGAGATAACTTCTGCCATCGCCTCCATGGTGGAAGAAGAATAGCCATCCGGTCTATCAGGCTAACCGATCTCTCGTAATCTTAAGGCGGGCATCCAGCTTGCCATTTCTTTTTATTTCCCGATACAGTTTTCTACCTCAGCATTCCTTAACGCCACCGTGTAGCGTGGGTATCTTGCCCTCCGTTTCCCTACTTATGTTAGAATATCCGATAATATTGATATAGATAATCGTATATAACTCGTCCTGAGGAGGACAATGATGGACGTAAACCAATCAACCCTTGACGCAATCTACGCCGGCTGGCGCCACTATCAGGAACTGCTCATTACTTCTTTATTACCGCTCACTCCAGAGCAGCTGGCATTCCAGGCAGCCTCCAACCTGCGTTCGATCGAAGCTATCGCCACACATATCATCGGTGCTCGTGGTCGTTGGTTTGCGCCTCCCCTTGGCGATGGCAATTCGCAATTGGCTGCTTTCAGCCGTTGGGACCGCCGTGGTGGACCTGTCCGTACCGCTGCGGAGATCGTCACTGGGTTGCAATTCACCCTCGCCTATATCCATACTACCATCAGTCACTGGTCGCCCTCTGATTGGCTGGAGACCCTTCCCGGAGAGGGATTACACGAACCAGCGGTTATCACACGCCATTGGGTGATCTGGCATCTGATCGAGCATGACCTGCACCATGGAGGCGAAATTTCACTCATGATGGGGATGCATAAGCTGAAAGCACCCGATCTATAATCTAATTTTCAGAAATATTTTTCACCCTTTCCAATGAGCGATTCGGCTTCATCGAATCGTTTTTATAAGGTCAAAATGTGAATCACCCTGATTGATGGGCGAACTTTGCGGTATAGTTCATCCTAATTTTATTTGCATGCGATTCCTGCCTTGGGATCACAGACAGGATCATCGCGATTTGAAAACGGAGGAAAATTATGCTACCCTTTTTTGAAGCCCTTGCCAGCCAATTCCACGAGTTGCATGGCGAGATCGCGCGTGATTTGGATGCCCTACCGGTGGATGCACTTGACTGGGTTCCTGGTCATGAAATGAACTCGATCAGCGTGATCATCGTCCACCTCACCGGTTCCGAACGCTTTTTAGTTGGGGATGTGATTATGCAGGATCCATCCAATCGCGATCGGGAAGCCGAATTTCATGTGGCGGGGATGAGTAAAGCGGACCTGGTCCAGCGTCTGAATACCACCGAGGCGTATGCTTAATTCTGCCTTCGAGAAGCTAAGCCTGTCGGACCTTGAAACAAAACGTATCCACCCGCGCCATGGTGACCAGGTCTCTGTTGCCTGGGCGTTGCTGCATGCGTTGGAGCATACGGGTACACACGTTGGGCAGATCCAGATGACCGTCCAGATATGGCATCAGCGGTCTGTCGGCGAACGCTAGACTGTTGAACGACCATTATCCGCTATTAGTCCAGTCCTGCAGTTAATGTGAGCGTTTTATAATTACGAATCCCCCCTGGTTCTGGGGGAGAATCCCCCCTGGTTCTGGGGGTGACTGCCCCCGGCTATTTGGACCGTATTTGAAGCGCTTTATGTAGCTGGTCAGGTCGATGACAACTGGTAGGCACTTGTGCACTCCAATAAGCTCCTTGCCAGGTATCCATCCAGGTCGGTGATCATTTCGGCTACCCCTACCCAACTGAGCTGCATGACCGAGTATATACCTACGCTCCCCAAATCCATTACATGCAGCACCCGTCTACGAAATGATGCTCGAGCTTGTAGGTTGCATCGCTGCACTTTGCAGCGAAAACGTATCAAACAACTGGATTTTGAGAAATAATATACGAAAATAATAGCAGGCAGACGCTTCGTAGCTTGATTTGACCGGTTATGCTGACGAAAAGCATTCCAGTAATTACTCACATTGTCATCTATCTTGATTGGTTGAATTTAGAATTATCAGAATCATCTCACATCATTGTCATTGCGATGAGGGCGTAATCCACGTCAAGGGTTATAACCACACTTCGTAGCCCGAAGAAGCAATCTTCCCTTTACATCTCCTATGATTTGGCAATTTTCCGATTTCAGTGAGTAATTACGAATTCGACTTGAAACTTCGGTTCTAATTTGGAGATTAATGGTATGATTAATATACAACCACAGCCAACTTTATAAATTGGCTGATGGCTTGCAATACCGGCTAGAGAGCTTTTGAAATAAATTTCGACAATTATACGTATCCCACACCTGTTCAACAGAGGGTATATAAAAGTATGAACAACAATAATAGCAATAAAAAGGAGTTGTCACCAGAACAACGTGAAGTTCTACTCAGAGCATTGAAAGACCGTTTTGAGAAAAACATGAACCGCCATGAAGGTCTTGAATGGGCTAAAATTCAAGCAAAGTTGGAAGCTAATCCTGAAAAACTGTGGTCATTAAATGAGATGGAAAGAACTGGCGGTGAACCGGATGTTGTTGGTCATGACATAAAGACGGGCGAATACATTATTTTATGATTGTTCAGTGGAAAGTCCTAAAGACCGCAGAAATGTATGCTACGACCGTGAAGCGCTGGAGTCAAGGAAAGAATTTAAACCAAAAGATACCGCTATGGATATGGCAGCTGCCATGGGCATCGAGATTTTAACGGAAGAACAATATCGAGAGTTGCAGAAACTTGGTAATTTCGATACGAAAACGTCGAGCTGGTTGAATACACCTTCTGAAATTAGAAAACTCGGCGGCGCAATCTTTGCCGATCGCCGCTACGACCATGTCTTCGTATATCACAACGGTGCAGAATCTTACTATGGCGTTAGGGGGTTTCGTGGCTCGCTAAGGGTCTAAATTTTTAAACAGGCAGCTAAATTTGAATTTGAGAACGGCTCATCTGGAAGGTATAAGTCTGTGAGCGCCTTTATTCAGCGAATAAACATGCTTAATGACATCTATATGAAAATGAGCGACTACTTCATGCAGAACCAGTTGGGTAAGCCTTCAACGCCCCTGATAGTATTCTCTGACTGAATGCCAACCGCTTTTACCTGTTAGCTGCTCTGGTGGGACCAGGAAATAGATAAAAATATCATACTATGACAAGGAATAACATGAATCCTAAGGTTGATTTTTATTTTAATACAGCCGAGAAGTGGCAGGAAGAATTGGTGAAATTGAGAACGATCATTCTTGACTGCCAGCTGACCGAAGAACTGAAGTGGGGTGTTCCTTGTTACACGTTTCAGAAAAGTAACATAGTTTTAATCCATGTGTTCAAAGAATACTGTGCGATTTTGTTTATCAAAGGTGCCTTGTTAAAAGATGCCAAAGGTCTTCTGATCCAACAAACGAAGAATGTGCAGGCGGCACGCCAGATTCGGTTTACCAATGTTCGCGAAATAGTTGAGATGGAAACCATCTTGAAAGCCTATATATATGAAGCCATTGAATTGGAAAAATCCGGTTTGAATGTGAATTTTAAAAAGACTACAGAATTCATCATTCCTGAAGAATTTCAAAATAAATTAGATGAAATCCCTGCCTTGAAAGCTGCTTTTAATGCATTAACGCCGGGACGGCAAAGAGCATACATTCTTTATTTTTCTGCACCCAAACAATCCAAAACCCGGGAGTCAAGGATTGAAAAATGTATGCCGCAAATTTTCAATGGGAAGGGATTAAATGATCAGTAAATTTGATCAGAAAATAACTGATCGTAAAATCAATTCGCGAGGTGGGCTCTTAAACCCTGCCGCCTGACACAGCTTGTTCCCGGCAGGTGGGATTCGCCTTATTACAATTTGCATACTCTTCCTGTAAACGTATTTCATGCCTTGACACCAATCACTAATTACTGTTCACTAACCCGTCCGGTTTGATCTTCTACCGGATCACTATTATCTAAATGCAATTTCCTTGACCTCCCCTTGCATTGGGATATATTATTCCTTGCCGATCCGACCCATTCCATGCCAGTAGAGATAATCCAATGGAAGCCTATTCGATACCCTGCGAAGTCCGCTGGACCGACATCTACGACAACCGCATGTGGCTATTCCACCTTCATCGATGCTAATGCTGAGCTGCATGATAGCGAAAGTACCTATGCCTTTCATAATGTGAATTTAAATAAATGTGAGTGATGTTTATGCCTGCCAGAAGAATTTCTCTTCACTGTTTCCACAGACAGGATGCCAAACCAGAAACTTAAAAAGGTATAAAATATATGTCATAGCTAAACGTCAGGAGTACATTTTATGGACGCCTGGAAATCATCGGTCTATGACGTGATCGTTATCGGCTCCGGTCCTGGGGGATCTACCGTGGCTGCTGAGCTTAGCAAGCAGGGAAAAAAAGCTCTCATCCTTGAATGGGGTAATGGGGCTCGTATTAGGGGCACGATGATCCAATCTGCAGTCATCGGCCTCATCCCCGGGAGAGGCCTGTTCTTCACCCCTGAGATATTGGCTTTGGTGCGCGGAGTAACCTTGGGTGGCAGTTCCATCCTGTCATATGCTACTGCCTTCGAACCGAACTATGCGATATTCGAAAAGCATGGCATTGATATCAAACCGGAGGTTGAGCAGGCTAAGCACGAGCTACCCATTGCTCCCTTAGCTGATAAACTGCTGGGACCATCTGCCCAACGCATCATGGCAAGTGCGCGTAGCTTAGGCTTTCCCTGGGAAAAGCTGCCGAAAATCGTTCATCAAGATAAATGCCGCACGGATTGCGACAAATGCACCATGGGTTGCCCATACGATGCCAAGTGGACCTCGCGCGAATTTATTGACCTGGCCTGCAGGAATGGCTCCACCGTGCTGACGGGTGCCCACGTCACCCGCTTGCTTGTAGATGATGATCACGTTTCAGGCGTGCAGTTTACCATGGGCGGCAAGCTGCAAAAAGTATCCGCTCCCCTGGTAATTCTGTCTGCGGGGGGCATCGGCACGCCTCTGCTCCTGCGTGACTTGGGGATCAACCATGCTGGGTCCGATTTCTTTTTCGATCCACTGGTTGTAATCGCTGGAACGCTGGATGACCTTGACGATGGCAGAGAGTTCCCCATGGCCGCAGGCTTCCATGACCCAAATGAAAATTATGTCTTGACTGACCTGATCTGGCCAGGTTGGATCAGGGCGATTTTTACCCTGCGGGCAGGGCGTCTTGACCGGCTCACTGGGCATCGGAAAATAATTTCTGTCATGGTGAAGATCAAGGATGACCTGGGCGGTAAACTAACTAAGTATGGCTGGGCAAACAAGCGCCTGACCGCAAGTGACCGCAATAGGCTTAAGCGAGGGTCAGATGTTTCGCGTGAGATATTGCTGAATGCCGGGGCGCGCAATATCTACAATACCGGGATTACCGCCGTTCACCCTGGGGGAACGGCACGAATCGGCACTGTGGTTGACTCGAATCTGAAAGACGCGCTTCGATAACCTGTATGTATGCGATTGCTCTGTCATTCCCGAGTCGTGGGGGCTTCCGCCCACGCTTACCCTGATAGCCTTGGGAAAGCGTCTGGCGAAACATCTGGCATAATATAAATTACTATCAGCTTCTCTAATATTCATCATCGTGGATTCTATTAGTGCTCTCATGTGGATCTGAGCTAGCAACAGGTTTTATGATGATGATAATATAATTATGAATGAGTATTTTTAGAAACGGAAACCTGTTTTTAGAAAGGTGGTTACATGCTCGAGCTCCAACTCATGACCGAGGCTGAATTCGAATCTTACAAATCCTGGGAGATTGAAGATTATGCCCAGGAGATCTCTAAAAATTATCTCTTACCCATCGAGGAGTCACGCCTCGAAGCCGAGAAGCAGATTAATGAAATGCTCGGGCAGGGAGTGCTTACTCCCAGACAATTTCTTTACATGATTGTCCATTTAACCGAGAACAGCAGATCTAATCTAGGATATTTATGGGTCGTTTTGGATGAAGAACGGAAACGTTGCTTTATCGCCGATATTTATTTTCATCCTGAATTCCGCCGTCAGGGTTGGGGTCGGAAGGTTCTTGAGCTTCTGGAGATAAAAGTAAAGTCGTGTGGAGTTAATAGAATTAGTTTGCACGTTTTTGTCAACAATCGTATTGCTCAGGATCTGTATACGAAGATGGGCTATCAGGTTACCGGACTAAATATGCAGAAATGGCTGGACGATTGATAGATGATGAACGAGGTAACTTCACATTATGTCCATTCTTAACCAGCTTTCTTCACAAATGGGTGACCGCACTGAGTACTCCAATCGCAAGGTCGCCATCCAGTGCCTGGAAGACCCTGACCTGCTGGCTGATATCGCCGCTGGTCTCAGGGGATCGAACGCAGCCATTGCGGGTGACTGTGCCGAGGTAATGACCAAGGTTGCCGAATCAGATCCAGAATGGGTGGTCCCGTATGCGGAGGACCTATCACTTCTGCTCATCCACAAGACCACACGCGTGCGCTGGGAAGCTGTGCATGCCATGTCTCTCATAACTACTTTCGTTCCCACATCCATCGCCCCTTTGCTTCCGATTTTGATGGAGATGATTCGTAAAGATCCAAGCGTCATTGCCCGCGACTATGCCACTGATACCATTGCGAATTTTGCTTCCACAAGCCGCTCTGCTGCCGAGGGAGCCTTCCCCATGCTAAAAGAAACACTGCTCGTGTGGGGAAGCAAGCACGCTCACCATGCATTGAAAGGATTGGCGCATGTAGCCACGCTTATGCCAGAACACCGCCCAGAGCTTCGGCTGATCGCTGAAGACTTTTCGCATTCCATCAGGGGCGTGGTGACGTAAGGCAGCCAAAGAATTACTCCTGGTCATCGAATCAGTCTCCCTGGAATAGGATTGAATATCTGATGCTTGTACCCGATTCCGTTTTTTTGATTTTTTTCCTCCATCGAACCCAGTTCTCCACGCATTGAAATTTCTCGAACTTCAACAACCTGATCTATGAATCCAAAACCATTAAACACCCAACCCTTGACCTCCCGGCTGTATAAAAGTGAGCAGGATTTACAGCGCATGCTGGACATGCTGATGAAGGCGCGTTCGCTCACCAATGACTGGCATTACGCCCACGTTGGCGAGTTACTGTTTAACTTCTTCATGGTGGCTTGCCACCTTGTCCCTCAGAAGTATATTCGCCTGTGGCACTCTGTAGATGGTGAGCTGGTTGCCTATGCCATCCTGGGTGAAGACCCATCTTTCGACTGCCAGGTCTTGCCTGATTATGAATGGATCGGGATTGAGGTGGAGGCATTCGATTGGGCCGAAAAGAGCCTCGCCCTCCTTCGCCAGCATGACCCTCAACAATGGGGTGGTGAGCTGGTCTCTGGTGCGCGTCAGGATGACCCGAAGCGGATCAGCTTTCTTGAACAGTGCGGGTTCAATTATTCCGGCAGGTTTGCTGAGGTAAACATGCTCCGTTCCTTGGAAGAGCCGATTCCCGAGCTGGCAATTCCCTCCGGTTACAGGGTGTGTTCGATGGAACAAGAGCTGGATATATCAGACCGAGCTGCTGCACAGCGTGAAGTTTGGCAGCCTTGGACAGTTGGCAACGTCACTGATGCAGACTATACCCGCTTTATGCAGCTACCCGGCTATCACCCTGACCTTGATGTCGTCACCCTCATGCCCGATGGGGTGATTGCTTCCTATGTGAACGGTTGGGTTGACCCCATTAATCGTATCGGTGATTTCGGCCCCGTTGGCGCACGCCAGGCCTACCGCCAGAAGGGCTTGACGCGCCTTGCCATGCTCGAAAGTCTACGCCGGATGAAATCGTATGGTATGGAGAGGGTGTGCATTTCCACGGGGTTCACCAACACACCGGCAATAAATCTCTACACCTCCCTTGGCTTCAAGATTGTGAACCGATATCTCGATTTCGTTAAAAAGAGCTGAATTGGTAATTAGAAATCTACTTGCATGTCAGTCAATCTGCTTTACTCCTCCCCTATCCCAATTTATTTTCGGAATGGATGCATAGGAGCTGGTAGTATCCCCCCTAATCCCTAATCCCTTATCACTAAGTTCTAATTACTTATTACTTGACACTACTCACTAATCACTAATTACTAATCACTGATCACTAATCGCCATTTCCTTGACGTCCCCTTGCATTGGGGTATATTATTCCTGACTGCACAAACCCAATCCATGCCAGTGGAGATAATCCAATGGAAACTTATTCGATGCCCTACGAGGTCCGCTGGACCGACATCGATGCCAACCGCCATGTACGCTATTCCGCCTACATCGATGCTGCCGCTGAGCTGCGCTACCGCTTCTTCACTCAGCACAACCTGCCTCCCGAAGCATTTGACCAGCTTGGTGTAGGTCCAGTTTACACTTCCCTTACTGCCAACTTTTTTCGTGAAGTACGGCTTGGAGAAAACATCACCATCACCTATTTACTCACCGGCTTATCTCCCCAGGGTATCCGTTGGAAAGTGCAGCATGACTTTCCTCAAAGCGAATGGCAAGAAGGCCGTGACCGTCTCTCTGGAAGGCACGATCCTCAATCTCACTACCCGTCAACCTGCCATTCCCACCCCCGAGATCATGGCGGTGTTCCAGCAAGTTCCGCGCAGCACCAATTTCGAGGTCTTGTCTGATAGCAAGTGGTTCAAACCCAGGGGGTAACCGCCAGTTCTCTACTCAAGTTAATTACCCACCTCGTGAACTGAGTTCATATGAATATTTATAATTACTCACCACCGATAATTTTTAGCAAAGTATGATTATAAATCTATCGCCTAGAATTTTTTAATTGTCATTGCGGAATCCCCGCTAGTTTTCGGAGGAGAAGAGCGTTATATGAATCCAAGTATTATTACCAAATCCGAAGCTCGACGAACATGTCCCCGCTGACTTTCGGGGAGCAATCTGCTCTTTGTGATGTGCGTTTTGTAGCAGATTGCCAGTTTATGGTGAATAAATACATGTATCATGCAATTCCTCACTACCTAAATTGTCAGCATCACCTTTGAATATTTGAATATATCTTCACCGGGTGAGTAGTTACATATGTTTTATCCGCTTCTCTACGGTCTATGCGGTCTCAGTAGCAAGTGTTTATAGTTATTCAAAATCGAATATATCATCTGGAGATTTTAAACATGCAGGATCGAAAAAAGAAGCCCATTGCTCAAGAGGCATACGATGAGTTGGCAGAAGCATATGCTGCCATGGTAGATACCAAGCCTCACAACGCCTATTATGAACGTCCTGCTACACTGTCACTCTTGCCAGACGTCGCAGGCAAGCGCGCCCTGGATGCCGGGTGTGGACCCGGTGTGTATGCCGAATGGCTGGTCGCCCATGGCGCTCATGTGGTAGCTTTCGATGCCAACGAGAAGATGGTCTCCCTGGCGAAGCAGCGGTTGGGGGAGAAGGTTACAGTCTTGCTGGCGAACCTCGAATTACCCCTGGATTTCCTGGAGGATGATTCATTCGACCTTGTGGTCAGCCCGTTAGTGATGGATTATGTGAAAGATTGGGAGCCCGTCTTTTGTGAGTTTTATCGGGTTTTGAACCTAGAAGGCTGCCTGGTATTTTCGATGGAACATCCGTACATGAAATACGCCACTCACCACCTCATAAGTAACTACTTTAAAGTGGAACGTGTGGAATATGTCTGGCGAGGTTTCGGTAAGCCAGTGCATGTGCCCTCCTTCAGGCGCCCATTGAGTGCTGTGATCAACCCCTTACTGAAAGCTGGTTTCATCCTGGATCAGATCCTGGAGCCATTGCCCACACAGGAATTTCAAGAGCAAGACCCCGAAGAGTATGAAGAATTGCTGCGCAGTCCGGGCTTCATGTGCGTCAAAGCTTCGAAATTATGTGATAAGCGTGGATAATTTGGACTTAATCTTCCCTTCTAGGTTTTCCAATCTTCATCTGTCAGATAGACATGTAAAAAAGGATACAAACATGATTGATATCGAAAATTCCCCAGCTATCCCAGGGTTGAAATTTCGCCATTATAAGGGTGAACCTGATCATGCCCAGATCGCCGCTGTCTTGGTGGCAAGCGAGGCTGCCGATCAGATGTTTCGTGCGGTGACAGCGGAAAATATTGCCAATGCCTATCAGCATATGAGCAATTGTGATCCGTATCGCGATATCATTTTTGCTGAGGTTGATGGTGAGTTGGTCGGCTATTCGCGTGGCTGGTGGTATGAAGAATCACCCACCCAGCGATTTTACGTCCATAATGGCTTTCTGATTCCGCAGTGGCGGCGTAAGGGGATTGGGCAATGCATGTTGAATTGGATGGAGGCCCACCTGAGCCAGGTTGCAGCCACCCACCCGCAGGAAATGGTAAAGTTCTATCAGGTAAATACCACTCAATTCCAGAAAGGCACCGCCATCATGCTGGAGCGTTCGGGTTACCAGCCCAGGCGCTATTACTATGAAATGGTACGCCCTTCTCTGGACGAAATTCCTGAGATTCCTCTGCCCGATGGGTTGGAAATCCGCCCTGTGCTACCTGATCATTATCGCTCCATATGGCAATTAACCGTTGAGACCAGCCAGGACGAATGGGGGCATAAACTGCTTACCGAAGAAGATTATCACGAATGGCTGGAGAGTCCCCTATTTCAACCCGACCTTTGGCAGATAGCGTGGGATATCACTACGCAACTGCCGGTTGGTGAAGTGTTGGGTTATATACATCACGATGAGAATAAGCAATTCAACCGCAAGCGTGGCTACACTGAAGGTATAGGTGTTGCTCGATCCTGGCGCCGGCGAGGGGTTGCTCGAGCGCTCATCAGCTGCAGCTTGCAAGCACAAAAAGCTGCCGGCATGACTGAGTCGGCATTGGTTGCCGATAGCGCTAATACCAATGATGTCACCCGCCTGTATGAGAGTTGTGGCTTCCAAATCGTCAAATGCGATACCCTGTATCGCAAGCCCCTCAGTGTGTAGGTTTTGGGGTTTGGAGCAGGGCAGGGCATTGCGATTGCGCATAGCCGACTTTTTCAATATAAACCACTGATCTTTGTTGAGGAGATGGCGGTACTCCGTCTAAGTCTTTCTACTATATCTGCTGCTTGATGTAATCACTCAGGAGGTTCTCATGGAATTCACCCAAAAGCTCGAAGGGCAAAGTTGCCCAGGTGGCTGGCGCCACACGAGGTGCCGGGCGTGGCATTGCCTGCATGCTTGGTGAAGCTGGTGCCACTGTTTACTGCTCCGGTCGCAGCCTGCGCGGGCAGGCCTCCGAAAAACTTCGTCCAGAAACGATCGAGGAGACCGCCGAGATGGTCGCAGCTCGCTCAGCATCATCGATCCGAGCATGGGATTAATATGATCATTGATCAGCCGGGTGTATTGATAATGCGTTTTGGGTTTGAGCTCCCCTTTTTATTGATCAGCTAGGTTTCCAAATACCTGGAGAGGCTTGTGTGCATGGCATCAAAGGAAAGTCCTTGCTCGAATGGAGTAATAGTATCTCTGATCCAAGCCAACGCCTCCGCTTTGTTCCGATGATCTTTCGATTTTCGCTCACCACCGATATATATTCGAGCTCGATAACCATTGGCCAGTTTAGTGATCGATCCTTCTTCATGAGCTCTTTTTTTTAGCCATTATAGACCTCTGATTTCATGATTATATATTCAGATCTTTAGAGGCTCAGCTGCAGATCCGGCCAATCGATCTAGCAACATCATCATTCTTGGAGTGTGGCTATATCTTCATAAGTAATTTTGAAAATATCCTTACATAGATACGCTTTTTGACGGCGCAATCTTAGTTGTATATCGCTTAAAATCCCCAGATCAACTAACTGGTCTAAATATGAATGGGCAGTTGGATAGGTAACCCCTAATTTCTCTTTGATCAAGGGTGCTGTTGTAAATGGTCTGATAAATAAATCTTCCATTAATTGGTATACACGGGGTGAAGGGCATGCTTTATCAAGACGTTTATGATATTCATCCCTTAGTCCTAATAAACGTGAGCATCTTTTTTGTGCATCCAACGCCTGGAGTGCTACCCCACGTAAGCAAAAATCTATCCAACCTGTCCAATCTCCCTCAGTGCTGATTCTATATAGATGATCTATATATTCAGCCTTGTACTTGTCGAAATATGCGCTCATGTATAACCATTGACCGGATAAATCACACCAATCTTCAATGGTTATAGAAAGTAACAATCTACCAACCCTGCCATTACCATCACGGAATGGATGAATTGCTTCAAATTGATAATGGGCTAAAAATGCATCGACCAGGGGATCGATTTTCCTATCCTGATGTAAATATTTCTCAAAATTATTCAGGCAATCAGGTAAATAATTTGCCGGTGGAGGCACATATCGCCCATCACTGCCAACTTGGACTTGGCTGCGCCTGAATTCTCCAGGTTCAGCTTTAGATCCCCTGACATCCGACAACAAAACCCGATGCAGTTCACGGATTAATCTTAGGCTCACAGGTAATGTTTCTTTAGTCTCCAAACGCAAGCGGAGAGCTCTTGAATAATTCATGACCTCCCGTATCGGTTGTTCTTTTTCTCCACTATTTTCTACTTCAGCTGGGTTAATTTCAAATAATACCAGCTGCTCAGGTGTTGCATAGGTCCCCTCTAAACTTGAGGATCTTTGAGCTTCACGGTGTTGCAATGGTACTAATAATAGGTGTGGATTTGGGAGGTCAATTCCAATTCCATCCAACCTTGCCAATTCCTCTTTGGCTCTTAATAATGCCGGCCATAATTCAACCGGCCATTCCCATTGAAGGAGGTAATGGATCTGGGATGAATGCATGAGTTAATCCCGGAACACCTGACACCTCGACAACTTTACCAGTAGCTTTTTCCGTGAAATTTGATGGATCCATTTTATAGTTAACCCTTCCCATTAAGAATTATTGACCTTTATTATAATGGGAATATTGAACTAGTAAACACATTTTATAGTTATTCTTTCCCATTAAAATTTAGCGGCCTTAATTATAATGGGAATTTCGAAATAATAAATACTTTTTTATAAAACATTTTATCTACTGCCACTACCGCCACCTCTACCACCTCTGCCAGCTTCTCCACCGCCACCGCAACCGCTACAAATTATGAGATACAGTAATTTAAACACCTCAGACTTCTTTATTTGGGGTGGATAATTTATGTTTAGTATCTCCAAATAATCTTTTCTTGCACCGAATACACTCTAAAAGTCAATACTGGCCATACCTCGTCAGGTTTAGAATGCTGAGCTGGTACCACCTTCAACTTATGCCCGAGCACGAATTAGATCTTTTTCCTGGACGTACACCAGCCCCATTTTGCTATAAAGGATCAGATCTTTTCTCTTTTCAAATTTGTTATATCGATCGGGATCGGAGTGAGAATTTCATCCATCACGCGAGCTGCCTCATCCTGCGTTCACAGAATATAGTGAGTAAAATCGCCAGGGAGTGGCCCACATCCCAGCCCCCACTATCGGAGGGAACCGCAGACTTCGCATGATCGAGGCTAGCTGTATGCCTGCAATCATGCAGCCTGATCACTGGCAGGCTACCCATCCTGGTGCAATGCCTTATCGACACTCTCGGCTTCCTCTTTATTTATGCTGGCCTTTATAGTTGATCAACCTATTAGCTTATCAATTCATCCCTCGATTCTCGTGATATCATCATTGCTATCCATATCCCCTTTATAATCAAGAGGTCCCATGCGCAGCGAACAGGAAATGCTAGATTTGATCATCAGCACCGCCCGAGATGATGAGCGGGTGCGTGCAGTCATTTTGAACGGCTCGCACGTTAACCCCAATGCCCCCAAGGATTTCTTCCAGGATTATGATGTCATCTATGTAGTCACCGAAAAGGAATCCTTTCTGGCTGACCCAGGCTGGATCCGTGTATTTGGTGAGCTGATGATCCTGCAGCTGCCCGATGAAATGTCAGATCCACCTCCAGAGGAGAAGATTTATATGCTTACCTGATGCAGTTTGCTGATGGCAACCGCATCGACCTGTCTCTCTGGCCGGTGAGTAAGCTGGATAAGCTTGAGGACGATAGCCTTACCCTGACATTGTTGGATAAGGATGCTGTCCTGCCCAAATTTGATCCACCCAACGATTTAGGCTACCTGCCCAAACCGCCCACTGCGAAAAAATTCTTCGATTGCACCAATGAATTTTGGTGGGTCTCACCCTATGTTGCCAAGGGGTTGTGGCGTCGGGAGCTACCTTATGCCAAACAGATGCTCGATTTATACGTGCGTGAACAATTGGAGAAGATGTTAGTCTGGTATGTGGGCATGCGCTTCGATTTCCAAAAATCCCCCGGTAAGCTCGGCAAGTATCTCGAGCAGTATCTTGAGCCAGAATTATGGCAGCTCTTGCTCAACACCTACTCGGATGCCGATTACGCCCATACTTGGGATGCCTTACTCTCCATGGGTGACCTGTTCCGCCGTACCGCCATCCCGGTCGCTGAGCATTTTGGTTTCACCTACCCACATGGCGATGATGAGCGTGTCACTGCCCACCTGCGCCACGTCCGCAAGCTCCCCCGCGATGCAAAGGAGATGTATTATTTTGCAAAAATGTAAAATAAATACAATTTTCGAATGTATAAACGTTCTAACGTTCTAACTTTCTAACGTGTAAACGTTTTTTCGGAGGTATATGAACCGCCTCGATTGGCTCAAAGTAAAACGCCATGCTGCCGAAGAACGCTATGATCGTCTGTGGGCACCCATCTACGACGAAAACTGGGGAGCCACCCTCGAACCCCTCCACCAGCGCCTGCTCACTCAGATTGTGGACGCTCTCCCTGTCCATGCCACCATCCTGGATGCCGCCTGTGGCACGGGTAAATATTGGCCAATGCTGCTTGCCAGCGGCAGGGATTTCACCGGTATTGATCAATCCAGCCAGATGCTGGAGCGTGCCCTCGCCAAGTTTCCCCAGGTGTCAGTCGAAAAGCTTGGTCTACAGGAGATCCGCTATCATTCGGCTTTCGACCTGGTCATCTGCATGGACGCCATGGAGATGATCTTCCCCGAAGACTGGCCGTTGGTACTCAGCAACTTCCACCGGGCGCTCAAACCCTCCGGTCAGCTATATTTCACCGTCGAAATCACCGACCCTGCTAGCATTGATCACGATTACCACGCTGCCCTCGATCAGGGTTTGCCGGTTGTCTACGGAGAATTGGCACATCTTACCGGTCCTGGAGATGATGATGGTGGCTACCACTACTACCCATCCATGGACCAGGTCCGCCAATGGCTCGACGCTGCCAGCTTTATCATCCGCCTGGAAGCAGAGGCAGAAGATTATCACCACTTCTGGGTGCAGAAAGGTAATTACTCACAATCCACATTGTCAACGTCATCTTCGAATATTTGAATATAACTTCACCGGAAAATGGGAGCCTGTAGGTGATTTTCCCTGCGGGCTCCCATTTTCAGACCTCTTACCCCCCTGTCTCTGGGGCAAGGAAAGGGTCACAATTCTCCTAACCGTGCATCAGCGGTAGATGATTCCTTCGTCACTTACTCCCCTTCCAATAAACCAGGGTGTTCCAGATACTTCCTGCACATCGCATCGGTACTTACCCCTTCTCCCCGCTCCTTGCACCGTAATGCTTCATCCACCGGCACCTCTTCCCACGCTGATTGCATAATTCGCTTGGCTTGTTCTTTCAACTCATTCCAGGTAGTGGGGTGCTTTGCCACGCACGCTGCAACCTTGATCGCCTCACCTGGTTTACCTGTGGCTGCCAAAAAGATGGCAATCCCGGTCAATGGCATTGCCTTCATATCCGGATATGGCCAGCTGTTTCCGAGGGATAATGTGGCTTTCAGCTGCTCCCTTGCTGCCTCGAATTCCCTTAAATTAACCAATGCTATTCCTAGTTTTACGTGATAATAAATCAAACCCCATACTCTGATGTGTCGTTGTTCTTTTTCTTGATGTTGCAATGCTTCTTCAAATTCCAGCCTGGCTTCCGCCCAATTACCCAACATCAGGGCAATATCCCCGTATCCTCGGTGATAGAACCCCAAACCGAGGTTATCCTGGATATTTTCAAACTGCGGATATGCCTGCTGGTAATATCCTTTGGCTTGCTGCACATCTCCCATTAGCCGGTAAATTTCTCCCAGCTCCCAGGTATGCCAGGCGATATCGCTTTGGTTTCCCACTTCGGTTGCAATTTCCAGGCTCTTTTTACGCAATTCCAGCGCCTCATTCAGGCTGCCATAGCGCGAGGTCGCCAGGCTTTCCCAAGAGAGATCCAACCCGATAATGCGCCGGTTGCCTGTCTTTTCACTAAACCGTTTGGTCATCTCAAAAGCATGAAAAGCCTGCTCGATGTCACCTGAATAGATGTAACAATCTGCCAGGTTCATCCAGGTTCGATCAACGCTCCAGATATCTCCCACCTGTTCAAAATAGCCTCGGGCAGCCTGGGTATATGCAATCGCCCGCTTATAATCCATCTCCATCGCTATTTCTTGTCCAAGAATTCGGTAGCTCACTCCCTGCTCATGCACTACACCTATTTTTTCAAATATAGCCAGTGCATCCGTAACGTATTTTTTGCGAGTTTCAGGCTGATCAATACCGTAAAATTGGCTGGCATATAAATAGCAGTATCCCAGATCCCACGGGTTGCTAAAGCTGTTGATTTTCTGCAAGAAAGCTCCATATCTTTGGGATACCTGCTCGTAGTTAACCGTATTCCCGTAGGTGTTGATCAGCACGCTGTACCACAAACCCATTTCATCGTCGAGACCCAATTCATTCACCCTTTCCCAAAGCCGTTCAAGTCTCTCTTTAGGTTGGTCATCATAGATTTCGGCAATCATCTCGAAACATGCTTCAACCGATTCCAGGATAGCCATTTGTAATTGGATTTTCCGATTGCATGAATCTGGCACAGCCATACGGGCATGTTTTACCATGTTGATGAATTCCATCGACCCGTTGCGGATCATCCAGTAATGAAACAATCCGGGCAACATTCTCTCGATCAGTATATCGATTTGTTGGTTGGAGACGAACCATTCCCAGGCGTCCGGGATATTGCTGTCCAGCTCGTTTTTTAGCGCTTCCAGGGCTGCAATTTGCCCTGTGGTTTGCAATGCCTGCCCCTGCACCTGCATAAATATTGAAAAGTACTCAGCGTGCCTGTCTTTTGTCCCTTGCCAATCGTTTTGGTCAGCTTGAAGATGTTCCATCCCAAACTGTCTCATCAGGTCATGCAGCTGATAGCGCCCGTCCTCTGCCAGAAACAGCCAGGATTTATTAGCCAGGTTCAGCAGCGTACGCGTTGAGCAGCCGCTCACTTCCTGGGCAGCTTGCCTCGAAAAGCTTCCCCTGAACACGCATAAGCGTTGAAAAGCATTTTGTTGCTCAGGATCTAATAATTTCCATGAACTGTTGAACACTGCTCGCAGGCTGCGTTGGCGTTCTGGGATATCCGCTGCGTTGCTTTCCAAAAAATCCAGGCTGCGGCTAATCTCGTTGACAATTTCTTCGGGGGTCAGCAGCTCCAACCATGCTCCAGCCAGGATAATCCCCAGGGGAGATCCATCCACGAGGTCGCAAATTTGTGTCACGGCCTGCAGGTTTTCCCGGGTCAGTTGGAAATCTGGCCTCACCCGCCGGGCACGTTCAACCAGGAGTTCGAGCGCACTATAAGCTTTGGCTTGTTCGGCAGGATTATCCCAATCTATGATGAGTGATGGGTCTGGGATCCGCATTCCTGGCACATGGTATACCTGCTCTGCTTGTAAATTCAACCGCTCGCGTGACGTAACCAGTAGTTTGATGCCCTTTCCTGCTCCTAGGATATCAGCCACCAGCTCCCTGCCATTCTCCACCAGGTGTTCGAAATTATCTAATACCAACAATAGTTGCTTTCCGCGCAGATAGTCCAGCAGTTGTTGCCTTGGTTGCTCCTCACCGTTAAAAAAACTGGAAGGTCAGCCCCTTGCCGATTGCCAGAATCAGCCCCTGCACCGATTGGACAGCTGCCAGTGGGATAAACCATACCCCATCCTGGAAAGAACCTGCGATTTCTCCTGCCGCCTGGATGGATAAGCGTGTTTTCCCCGTACCACCCGCACCCACAAGGGTTAATAAATAAATGGATGGATTGCAGGTTAGCTTTACCACCTCATCAATTTCATCCCTTCGCCCAATGAAAGGTGTGGAGGGTGTTGGTAGATAGCCTGTTTTTTGGGGCTTGCCGGTCATAGTGACCTGCTGAATTTGTATCGGGCTACTCTGCCGCTGGTCTGCATGCAGGATGGATTGATAAAGCTGCTCTGTCTCGGCTTGAGGTTCGACGCTTAATTGTGCCTCAGGGTTTGCACACAGGTCTGGTAAATGCGGATTGCCTCGCTGCGATCACCCATTCCGGCCAGCTGCCGCATGGTCGCCCGGTAGGCACTCTCATTAAGCCGGTCTAAAGCCAGCCAATGCTGAGCATGGGGTAGGGCCTGCTCAAAATCACCGTTTCGTTCGTGTGACCGCCACCAGCTTCTCAAGCATCTGTCCATATTCCCTTCGGTAGTATTCAGCTTGCTGGATCTTCCACTCTTCAAACGGTGGTGTGTCTGCAATCACCAGGTTTTCAAGGAACTCGCCCCGGTAAAGCTTTATCGCTTCGGTCAATGCGCTGATCTGCTCTGTACTGCTGTCAAGGTTCCTTTGGAATGTTTCCACATCGATCTTGATCCCAAGGTTAGCGGCGAGTGCCACCTGGTCTCGTTCAGCTTCGATCCAACCTTTGCCCAGGAGCTGGTTTAGCTCCCACAACGTCCGCCGTAGATATGCGAAGGCACTCGCTCTTGGGTAATCCGGCCATAGTAAAGCCGCTAATGCTTCGCGGCTGTGAGGCTTCGCTTCCGTTGCCAGGTAAGCCAGCAAGCCTATCGCCTTACGCCGGTCAGTCTCAACCGGTTTACCATCCAATATGACGGTAGGTGGTCCGAGTAGTGCGATATCTAGTCGATGCATGCTGAGATTATATATCGAAATTGGGTTGTGACTGCGAAATCAGTGAAATTACAGGTCGAACAGCTAGATCTCCCGTATAAAAACCGAAACGAAAACCGAAACGCTCTCTCGAAGTGAAAATACGCTTGTTCATATGTTCCTGAAACGCTTGACTCTTAAACTGTTGCTGTGAGTGATGAAAGAAGAGAGGAACAATAGCATGAACATAAGTTTTGATTACGCACTACTTGGCAAGATGGACACAGGACTGGATGATATCAACCTTCGTATTGCCACCGCAAAATTATTCGACCGTGCCTACAGCACAGCCAAACGCAACCGGCTTCTGGCAAAGATCTTCCGAAAAGATATTCACTTGCAGGCGTTATCCTCTCAGCCGCTTGGATCTGATCATCATCGCAACCACATCGTATCGGTTCCTATCCAGCAGATCAAGGGCAGTCTGGGCCGCAGCGAGGATTTTGATGTTGACTTCAATCCACTCAATGAGCGCAGCCGCTCGCGCTGGATCAGTATTGCCACCGCCGTCCGCAAGGGTACACCGATGCCCGCTATCGAGCTGATACAGGTTGGAAACACGTATTACGTTCGCGATGGGCACCACCGCATCTCCGTTGCCAGGAGCATGGACCAGGAAGCTATCGATGCCCACATCGTGAATTGATCGTCCTTGTTCCAACCTTAACAAGCCCATAGGTTGGGGCAACCCGGTATGTTCTTTTACCAGGGTGAGATCAGTTCTTTCCAGACCGAAACCCAATATAATTCCTATACAGTTGAACCATATCAACCGTCCACCTGTAATAATACCGAAGTACTCACTCGTGATATATAATACAAATACTTGGATATTTTCCCGGCATCTACGTGAACTGCATTTTCCTTCAAGGTGGCTCAATGTTCACCCACAATCGTCGCATATTGATAATCCTCTCCACAGGACTGCTCCTGGTGAACCTCCTGCTTGGACTGACCCTCCCAAACCCTGCCAGCGCTGATGTAGGTGTTCACCCCATCCTACCAGGTGGTAGCAATATCGGGCCTGAAGAGGATACCCCCATCCAAATGTCAGCCGAGGTGGTAACGATGAACGTGCGCCTTGCCACTGCAGACGATAACGCCATCCTCCAGCTGAACCCCGAGGCCTATGGGTCTTCAATTCCAACCTGTCTGGTACCCGATGGTTGCTGAGGTCCTGGCTGACTTCACCATGAACAATCCCACAGCTGGTGATATTAGCCTCGCCACCTGGTTTCCCTTGGCCTCCTCCATGCAAAACGTGAGTTGGGAACTTAACCCCAATGAGATCGTCCCCCGCATCGCCAGCTTCAAGGTGCAGGTGGATGGTAGACCGCTGGACTACTCTACGGTTGAGCTGCCCAACCCGAAAGGTGCCGACAAGCCTCCGCTGCCTTGGGCTACCTTCGCGGTTAACTTTCCAGCAGGCATCCAGACGTCGATTCGGGTAAGTTATCTTTTGCCCCTCACCCAGGCAATCAAAGGCACCGAGCTTGCTCTGTACTACATCTTCCAGACAGGAGCGGGTTGGGATGGCTCCATCGGCCGGGCAGAGCTGATCGTGAATTTGCCATACCCCGCATCCTCCGATACACTCGTGCGTGTTGACCCCACTCGCCTGAGCTTGCCCTATCCGATGTCTGATCCTCGTAATGTGATTGATTTTGCTGGTATTTTCGACAGCAACCAGGCTCGCTGGACCTGGACCGATTTTGAGCCGACCACACAGGATGATTTTGCAGCCTGGCTGGTAGACCCCGCAATGTGGCAGAACATGCAGAGCTCCCGTGTAGCTGTTCAGGCAAATCCCCAGGACGGTCAGGTCTGGTTGACTTTGGCAAATGTCTACTGTTCTCTATCCGTCAAAGCTTACAGTTACCCCTCCATTTTTGCAGCCAGTTATCTCCCGCTGGGTCTTGACGCCTACCAGAAGGCTGCTGAATTACTCCCTACCCATCCTGTCCCCCATGTTGGATTAGCCATGCTCACCCTGGCTCCTTATATGCGAGAATTGAATGCACCCTCGGAATCTATGCAGTTCATCCAGGATGAGCTGCAAACCGCCAAGGATTTGGAAATTGCCCATCCTGAATTGGCTGATGACCGCGCTTTTTCAAGCCTGCTCTTGGAGGATTCTCTCAGCATTTACCTAAACAATGTCGCTGCCACTTTAGAAGCCTCTGCACAAATTACAACCTCAGCTGGGCAGACCGAAACCGTTGCCTTGACTGTGACTATTTCAGAAACGCCCTCGCCAGAACCAAGCCTGACGATCGCTGTAAAGCCTTCTGCCTTGCCGGGATCTTCTGCCTCCACCGCTGCACCAACTTCCTCCACCCAGGCTGGTGTACCGTTGGATAATGCACAGGTAGTGGTCCTCATCGCTGCCTGTGCGATCACCCTCGTGGCTATCGCTGGCTTGGTGGTCCTGGTTCGCATGCGTGGGAAAAAATAGGGGTTCGTTTTTATAGATTCCTTTTTTAGATGATATCACCTCGAGATCCAAGCTATACCACACGCTAAAAACCTTGAAATCATACGGTGATCTATCCATAGGTGCAAAACTCCGCCGCTTGCGATCCTTGGCTATCTCAGCCTTAAGCCAATACCAACTCAAGCATCCTCAAATTGCCTTCCACGCCTTTGATACGAACTTGCTCTACCGGGTAACCACAACCTCCGGAGAACGCTTCATGCTACGGCTAGCGTCTCCTGGTTGGCGTACTTTTGAGGATCTTCAGTCGGAAGCAGCCTGGGTTAATTCCCTCAATCGCGACCATGTGATTTCGGGATTAAGCATCATTCCCGCCATTTCTGGTGAATATGTGCTGCCGATGTCTGAACCTGGCATCCCCGAAGTCTGGAACATATCCCTGATGAGCTGGGTGCCGGGCAGGTTGCTGGGGTACTATCTCACCACATTTAACCTGGAGAAGATGGGCAGGCTATTTGCTGAGCTTCATCAGTATAGTGCGTCATGGAGTCCCCCCGCTGGTTTTACCACCCGGCGGTTCGAGCACTGGCTTTCCAGAGGTGAGGAAAATCTGATCATCGAAAGCAAGGAATCGCCATCCAAGGGTGTATCGCCAGGGGTTGTCGTCACCTTGCCCGCCCCCTGGTGCGATTTATTGGAGCGCATGCACCAGCATGTGGAGCAAGCCTATGCCGCGATCGACCGCTCCGACCTGCGGGTCATCCACTGCGATCTGTGGCACAATAACATCAAGCTCCACCAGGGTGTGCTGCATCCGTTTGATTTTGAAGATACTGTCTGGGGTTTTCGCGCCCATGATATTGCCATGGCCTTATTGGATCTACTGGAAGCCACCGATGAAATCCGTTACGCAACTCTATTGACTGCATTTCGTAATGGATACGAAGCATTATTGCCCTGGCCAGACGACCTTATCGAGCCGTTCCAGGTCGGCCGTTTACTGTGGAAGATTAACTGGGTCGCTCGCTTCCAAACACAATGGTTATCGAACATCATTGAGCGCCACATTCCACTATTTCAGCATTACGAGCAAACGGGTCAGGTCATCCGGCCTCTTCCATGATAAATAAGGTTCTTGAATTTCTGTAGTGACGGCTCGCGGCTCCTGGTTGGCGTACTTTTGAGGATCTTCAGTCGGAAGCAGCCTGGGTTAATTCCCTTTATGATTGGAGCAGCCTGCGCAGCGATGGCAAGTTTGCTTTCCAGGGATTGCAAGAAGCCGGTCCATCGACCTGCACATTCTCTAACACCTGGATCTGGATGCTCAAATAAATTAAGTCACCTGATCCACATCGAATATCCACTTTTTCACATTCAGCCCTCTTACCCGCCTGGTAAGGGGGCTGAGTTCTTGTGCCTTGGCGAATTAGGTAGTTTTCAATCGACAATTTTCATTTCGGTATTCTATAATATCAGCGATACCTATCAAAACCGTAATTAATTATCCCCTCAACATTCATATAAAAAAATATGATTGGCATATAATTGCATCACTCGATTCTGTCTTTGTCATCTGGTAATTATTCTAATCAGGCATGATTGTTGCATTTATAACTGAAGCCAGTTTGAGTTATATCAATTGGTGTTTATGTTTGTTGATATTCTCTAAGGAGTAGGTCTAATGCCCGAAAAACCATATCTGCAAGCAAAGGGCGAGAATGCTCAAGCTCAAAGCAAGGTGGGAGAAGAAGATAAGAATATCGAGATTAAATTGGGGGTGCGTTACCGCGCCTTGGTTGAGCAGGTCCCTGCCATCATATACACCGACTCCGCAGAACAAATATTTCACACGCTTTATATCAATCCCCAGCTAAAAACAATCACCGGGTACGATCCACAGGAGTGGATTGCCGACGAAGACTTATGGACCAGGATCATTCATCCAGAAGACCGTGAGCGCGTCCTGGAAGAATATACCCGCACCTATAATGCAATGGAGCCGACCATATCAGAATATCGTATGATTACGCGCGATGGGAGGGTCATCTGGGTAAGCGATGAAGCGCGCTTGATCCGCGATCGGAAGGGTAAACCATTGTTCTGGCAAGGGGTAATGGTCGATATCACTGCCCGTAAACACGCTGAACAGGTCCAGGGAGCCATTTACCGTATTTCGCATGCGATAGTTACCACTGCTAGTTTAGACGAATTGTTCAAGTCCATTCACGCCATCCTCAGTGAGCTCATGCCGGTCTCAAATCTGTATATTGCTTTGTACGATCCAGTAAATGACCTCTTGAGCTTCCCATATTATGTAGATCAGTACGATGAGCCCCCTCCCCCCGCCAAACCTGAGCATGGATTGACCGAATACGTGTTGCGTACCAAAGAACCACTCTGGGCTACCGGGGAAGTTTTCACCCGGTTGGTTTTGGAAGGCGAAGCGGACGTGGTTGGGACTGATTCAGTAGATTGGATTGGAGTTCCTCTCATCACTGGCGAGCGTGTGATCGGGGTGATGGTAACCCAAAGCTACACCTTTGGTGTCATATATAATCAGGAGCAATTTGACCTGATGAAATTCATTTCGACCCAGGTGGCTTTAGCTATCGAGCGAAAGCTGGACCAGCAGCGCATCGCTGACGCTTTGGAATATAACCGTACATTGATTAATTCATCCAGCCTCGGAATAATTACCTACAATGCATCTGGGAAGTGCATCTCGGCCAATGAATCGGTTGCCAGGATCCTTGGTGCAAGTATCGAACAGATTCTAAGATTGAATTACAACCAGATAGAATCCTGGAAAAAATCTGGCTTGCTGGAATCTGCCCGACAGGCAGTTGCCAGTGGCAATGAAACTCGCCGCGAAATCCATACCACCAGTACTTTTGGAAAAGAAATTTGGCTGGATTGCAGATTAACTCCCTTCTTTTCGAATGAGGAACCTTATTTGCTCGTATCAGTTGATGATATCTCCATCTCCAAACAGGCTGAGCTAAATTTGAAGATCTATGCGGCCAAACTTGAGCAATCCAACCGTGACCTGCAAGAGTTTGCCTACATCGCCTCCCATGATTTACAGGAGCCGCTACGCAAAGTCTTGGCTTTCGGTGACCGTTTGGCAAGAAAGTATACCGATGTGCTCGATGAGACCGGGCAGGACTATTTGAAACGCATGCGTGACGCCAGCCAACGCATGCAGACGTTGATCAATGATCTGTTGAGTTTCTCGCGTGTCTCTACGCGTGCTCAACCATTCACCGATGTAGACATGAATTCTTTGATCCAGGATGTGATCTCAGATCTTGAGAATCAGATCGACCGCACCCAGGGCAAAGTTGAAACTACTGAATTACCTGTGATCCAGGCTGATCCGACTCAAATGCATCAGCTGTTACAAAACCTGATCACCAATGCCCTGAAATTTCACCAGGATAACATTCCTCCGCATATCCAGGTTTCAGCCCAAATCCTGGGCAATAAATGCCAGATCTGTATAAAAGATAACGGCATCGGCTTTGAGATGCAATATCTCGATCGCATATTCAAACCTTTCCAACGTCTGCATGGTCGCCAGGAATATGAAGGCAGCGGTATGGGACTGGCTATTTGCCGGCGTATCGTTGAGCGTCATAGTGGTGAGATTACTGCCATCAGCACTCCCGCAGAAGGATCAACATTCCTCGTCAGCCTACCCATCTATCAAACCATAGGAGATAACCTCAATGTTTATTAATGCGAAACCCGTCACCTTTCTCATCGCTGAAGATGATCCGGATGATCGCTTGCTGATCAAAGAAGCCTTTCAGGAAAGCCTGGTTTCCAATAGCATCTATTTTGTTGAAGATGGTGTCGAGCTGCTGGATTACCTTCATTATCGCGAAAAATATGCCAACCCTCTAAATGCTCCTACTCCTGACTTGATCCTGCTCGACTTGAACATGCCGCGTAAAGATGGTCGTGAAGCTCTGGCAGAGATCAAAATGGATCCGAGCCTGAGATATATTCCAGTGGTGGTGTTAACTACCTCGAAAGCGGAAGAAGACATCATGCGTAGTTATGATATCGGAGCTGCCAGCTATATTACCAAACCAGTGACTTTCGATGGGTTGGTTGAAGCGATTAAAGGATTAGGGCAGTATTGGGTGCAGATTGTTCGACTGCCTGCTGTAAACGCGATTAAGGAGTAAGCTATGAAATTCCAAAGCCAATCGATTACTATTCTAATAGCTGAAGACGATCAGGATGATTGTTTGCTGATTAAAGAAGCATTCGAAGAAAATGGCCATGGTTATAACTTGGTTTTCGTTGCCGACGGAATAGAATTATTCCAATTTTTACGCAATGAGGCAGCTTACGCTGAATCCTCTTCCACGTCGAGACCCGATTTGATCCTATTGGATTTAAATATGCCGCGCATGGATGGACTTGAGGCCCTCGCAGAGTTGAAAGCCGACCCGGATTTGCGCAGTATCCCCGTGGTTGTGCTTACCATTTCAAGTACTGAACAGCAAGTTTTACGTACGTATGACCTGGGTGGAGCTGGATTTATTATTAAGCCGGTCCATACGGATGAAATGATCGCAGTTGTAAAAGTCTTAAAGCAGTACTGGTTTGAGGTTGTCGAGTTATCCGGTGGTGAACATGTCAGAAGCTACAAGGGCATTGATTCTGATATGGGCGCTTAAATTTACATCTTACAAACTGATCATCATTGTCATAATGGTTTTAAGCATGATCACGATTAGCTTTGCGAAGGATTTGACGCCAGATGGATCTTAAAACCCCAAAAATCCGCATATTGCTCATTGAGGACGATGAGGATGATTATGTCATCTTGAGAGAAAAACTCATCGAGCTGCACGGTCAGCCGGGATACATTTTAGACTGGGCGCAAACGTACCAGGCTGGCCTGAAACAAATCCAACTTGTCAAACACGATGTCTACCTGATCGATTATTACCTGGGAGCCTCTTATGGGTTGGATTTGTTGAAGGAAGCTATTCACGCGGGGTGTCAGGCGCCTATAATTATGGTCACCGGACAATCTAATCGCGAGATTGATTTGTTAGCCTTGCAGGCTGGCGCAACCGATTATCTGGAAAAAAGCCAACTCGATGGGCAGCTGTTAGAGCGATCCATCCGCTATGCCTTAGAGCGCAATCGTCTATTGGTAAAGATTCGCGAGCTGGCCGTCCGAGATGCTCTCACTGGTCTTTATAACCGTCGTGAGCTGCACCGCTTCCTGGATTATGAGCTGATTAAAAGCCAGCGCTATAAGCACCCATTTTCTCTGCTGATGATGGATATTGACCATTTCAAAGAGATCAATGACCGGTTTGGTCATCGCACAGGTGACGAGCTCCTTCAACGCATAGCCCAAGTACTTCTAAGTAACACTCGCGGCTGTGATCTGGTCTCACGCTATGGAGGCGACGAATTCATCATAATTCTACCTGAGACACCTGCTGACCAGGCTCGGTTCGGCGCAGAACGCATTCGCAAGAAGCTCGCAGAAATCGTTTTTCAAGTGACAGGCCAGCATGGATTAGTAGAAAACATCGATATTTCGTTGAGTATCGGGGTGGCAGGATATCCGGGCGATGCCGAATTTGCCGAGAAGCTCATTGATCTGGCAGACAAGGCCTTATATCAAGCCAAACGGCTTGGGTGCAATCAGATCGTTCGGTACGAAAAGCAAATGGACCATGAACAAGGATCTATATGACCTCCCAACAAATTCGCGCATTGCTGATCGAAGATGATCCTGACGATATCCTCCTTCTAAAAGAATCGCTTGCTGATGTGGGCTTGGGAAAGATCAAGTTGGATTGTACCGACCGGCTATCACGCGGCCTGATCCAGCTTAGTGGGCAGACCTATGATGTGGTCTTGTTGGATCTAAACCTACCGGATAGCCGCGGGTTGGATACCCTCAACACGACTATCAAAAGTTTCCCGAGGTTGCCTGTTGTTGTCCTGAGCGGGTTGGCTGATGATGCCATTACCATCGAAGCGGTCAGGCGTGGTGCACAGGATTATCTGGTGAAAGGTGACATTAGTGGTCCTTTGGTGATGCGCGTCGTCCGCTATGCTATTGAGCGCAAGCAGGTGGAGGCAGTTCTACGCGCCAGTGAAGCCAGGTATCGCACACTCGTGGAGACCTCACCGAATGGCATCACCCTGGCTGATTTGGAAGGTAAATTGCTATTCTGCAATCAACAAGCTGCAGCCTTGCTTGGATATGCTAAACCAGAAGCCATGCTCGGTATCAATGTCTTTAAATTTATCATTCCAACAGATCGCCGTAAGGCGGTGCTGACCACTCAAAAGACACTTAATGAAAACAGGATTACCAACACTGAGTACACCATGTCGCGCCGGGATGGGACTGAGTTCTCGGCGGAGATCAGTTCTGCAGTCCTGTACAATAATTCAAATACCCCAACGGGTTTCATCAGCATCATTCGCGACATAACCGAACACAAACAAGCCATTCAAGCCGAAAAGCAGCTCGTTTTGCTGGAGAAGGAATTCATTGCCAGTGTTTCCCGCGAGCTGCGCACTCCCCTGTTAAGCATCCTGGATTATTTAAACATGCTTCACAGTGGCAATGTGCATAATTCAGTAGAGCAGAATGAGCTTCTGGTGCATGCGTCCATGGATGCTAGGCGCATCCTGGATATGGCGGATGAACTATTGGATTTTTCTCTGCTGGAAGGTGACCGCTTGACCTTAAATTGGGAAAAAGCGGATCTTGCTTCTATCATGGCTAGTGTCCTTGCTGACTTACGCGAGCGAGCCGTTGCTCGTCGGATCACTCTGTTCTCCGCACCCACCGATTCAGCTATGCTGGCTGATATGGATCCCGTCCGGATCCGTCGCGTCTTAGTCAAATTGGTGGATCATGCGATTAAATCGTCTCGGATGGGTGGCAAGGTATTGTTAACCAGCAAAGCGATGAATGGCGATATCGTTGTGAATATTATTAACGAGGGCATTGGTATTTCTACCGAGGACTGCTCACGGATATTTGATAAATATTTTCAGGTCAGTCAAACGCCTGATTCAGAAGCCCCTGGAATAGGACTGGGGCTGTATATTTCAAAGCAAATTGTGGAAGCTCATCACGGCACGCTCTCACTCAGCAGCCAGCTGGGTGCGGGAAGCACCTTCACCCTGATTATCCCGGTCACTAAAAAGCTAAAATCCATCCCCAGAGGGCATTAATTTCATCTCGTAAGAAATCATTTGCAGCTTGGGTTCGGGCAATGAGCGCAGCCCGTTACCCAACAATTGCATCCATTCGAATCTCTTTTCATTATAAGGGCGGCTCTAGTCCACCCTCTTTTCGTACGGGCCCGAAGACTAAGTGATCCGCCCCCGTTTGTAATGCTACTCAATTTCCTCCTCCATTTTGGGCTTGAAAATGGGGGAGGTGGGAGGTGGTTAATTTCATTTTCCCATCATGTCATTCCGGCATCCCCCTTGATCTTGGGGAGACCACACTCGCTGATCTTTGGGGAATGCGTTCTTATGCTGTAAGTCTGGGCAAACCAAACACCTCTCCCCATTCTTTCGCAAAATGCTAATAGCAAAATGCTAAATGCCTGTAGCTAATTTCTACTCCCCTATCCTTTCGTCACATGCTCCCTGTGCGACCCATCACACAATGGCTTGTACTGAGAATACCCGCAATTGCACAACGTCACCCTGTTGCGCCTCTCGAACGGCTGCCCATCCGAACGGATAATTGTTATTCCCCCAGTCACCCATAATGGACCCTGGATTGCACCAGCCGTGGTAATTTCAGTGGTCACTGCGATCTGTTCGGGTAGGTCGGGCTCGATGTCTTCTTCTCTTTCTTTGAGTGCATACGTTAACGCCCCCGAAGGGCAATGCTCAATCATTGCAATAGCGAGTGCTCGTACTTGCGTGTCGTTCGTATGCGCTGCCATCTCAGCGATGCTGGTCATCTGGTTGGCGCAAAAACCTGAGCTCGTGCATAGGTCCATATCCATGCGGATGAAGATACAACTGCTGCCCGGGTACGTCTCCCGCCGTTCAGCTACCGTATCTGTAGGTGCTTTCTCTGTGCCGTCAAAACCATTATTCCTATGCGTTCCATCACAAAACGGTTTACAACCAGATTGACCACACCGGCATAAGTAATATGGCTCATCAGCCGGAATCTCCCCATCTTTTTTCCAGCTCAGTGGTTCGCCATACTCTGAAACCACCTGAGTTTTACTCACCAGTGGCACCCCACCACTGACAATATAGGGTCCATTGGGACGAACTAAGATTTTCTTGGGATTATCCAAATTGCTCTTAAACACCATATCCACTCCTTGTAATTGATTGGTTATTATAACCATAAATCTGGGGTCTAGCCGGCTCTATGAAATCGCCCGTAATCTGTACGGGATTTTTGTAAACTGGATTAATAAATGCTAACCGATCTATAAAACAAACTTGCCAAGTGCTATTATCTGATTAATTCCCTGTCCGGTTTGCCCTATAACCGGGTACCTAAACATTAATAACTAGTCATCAATAACAGATAACTTTCATCCTGAGTTTGGATAAACCCCTTGTGGTTTAGAACATATGTGCTATAATCAATGTGTAATTAATCACTGTATCATCTATCATTATCGCGAAATATTGAATTTGCGAAATCATCTCACATCATTGTCATTAGTATGATAATAAAGGGGACACGGTAGGCCGATTGTCATTAGGTCCTCGAGACCGTTCCGCAGTGCGACCACCGTGTCTGCCGTCTAAAGTAAGCCCGAACAGTTGAGTGGTCCAAAGAGGCCGTATCCTTGCTAGTGTGGGCTTACCTCGCAAATAAGGAGAATTCGTACCAATGACAACACAAAACGAAGTGTATGTTGGGATCGATGTAGGCAAGACCTGGCTGGATGTGGCCCTGTGGGGCGAAGATGAGGTGTGGAGGGTTTCCAACGATGATGCTGGAGTAGCCGAAGTCATGGAGCGAGTGACAGGGTTGGAGCCGCGACTGATCGCAATCGAAGCCACTGGTGGATATGAACAATTGGCAGTCCAGACGATGCTCCTGAATAGTCTGCCAGTAGCAGTTATCAATCCCACCCGAGTGCGTGCTTTATCCAAAGCAACCGGCAAACTGGCCAAAACGGATGTGATCGATGCGCGCTTGATCGCCGAGTATGCCTGCAAAATCCAGCCTAAAGCTCTAGCGCCCAAGGAAGCCAATGAAATCCGCCTGAGAGCATTGGTTACCCGTCGCGAACAGCTGGTTGAAATGCGGGCTGGCGAGCAAAATCGCCTGGGAACTGCCCAGAACTGCATGAAAGCCGATATTCGCGAGCATATTGACTGGATCAGCATGCGGATCAAGGAGCTCGAAGTGCAGATTTCCGAGTTGGTAGATAGTCTACCGGAATGGAAAGCGCAAGCCGATCGTCTTGACAGCATCCCAGGTGTAGGGATGATCACGGCAGTTACTGTACTCGCTGATATGCCTGAACTAGGCCAATTGAACCGCCAGAAGATTGCTGCTTTGGCTGGCCTGGCCCCGTTCAACCGGGATAGCGGCCGTAAAAGCGGTAAGCGACGGATATTTGGCGGTCGCAAAGGCATCCGCCGAGTATTGTACATGGCCTGTATGTCAGCAAAAAAATACAATCCACTCATTCGCTCTATGTACTCCCGCTTGACCTTGAAAGGTAAAATCTTTAAAGTTGCTATCACTGCTTGCATGCGAAAAATGCTCACCATTATGAATGCCATGACCCGCGATATGGTCAATTGGAGGCGTCCCGATCCTATTTCAGATTAAAATATACCCTTTTCAAATAACACAGTTACTGCGGAATCCCCGCTGGTTTTCGGGGAAAGCCCGGTGATCTTTCCGGGCTTGAAGCAATCCGCTTTTAAAATTCTATGCCACTATAAATATTGTGAGTGTCTCACTGACAAATATATAGCATTCAGTGTTTTTTCCACCATTTTCGAACACCGGAGCTCACCTGGTGAGTAATTACATCAATGTGTAACTACTCACCGTCTTACCGGAGCCTTATTCCATAGTATTAAATGTGCTTCATCATGATGCTTCTACCTAGATACATCAACACTCGAATGGTTAATCTTTGTCTTACCACACGACATGACCTAAAAACCCCTCCCCTAAAAACCGGGGTTTGGTTTTTGGGGGAGGTCGGGATGGGGTTATATTCATCGACTATCCCCCGGTCACGAACGAATTGAATGCTTTTGATTTTTTTCAATTCAATTCGTTCAACATTTCCCTACGGGTTGGTCCCTCGTTAGAACCTCTTCCTTCCTTTCTAACTATTGTATTGGCGTGAGTAGTTATTTACTTTTGTGTTCTTTTATGATAATCCTCTCAACCTCCATCCTCTGATCGCCTTACAAAAAATATCCGGTTTTTTTGAAACGAAACCTGCAAACTAACCTTTCATTTTTCAAGCATTAGCCATACACCCAACCGATTTACCTCATCCCTACCTAATTCTTCATGGTGAAAGTATCCCATCCATCATGAACGCCTCTTTTATATCTAGCCAATACTCAATCATAGGCATGATCCAAATTGCTTGCTCAAAATCAGAAGGAATTCACTCCTTGCGCCAAATCCCTGATCGACTGTCTCAACTGCACTCACACCCCTTGAAGCCGACTCGTCAGGTTCGCATACCTCATACACCTTCCAAACTTCACCGGGTGAAGCAACGCCGGCTGCGGTGTGATTGTGGCCAGCTTGCCATCACGGTACTCCTGGTGCGGGTGGGTTCAGATCCACAATACACGATTCGCTTACCTCTTTGCCCTGCTTGCTTGAAATTGGAACAAGAATTGCACTAAAATACAGTAGATAGTAAATAGTAATTAATGACTTAGCTCTTAGGATGATCGATTCCGATGGTTGAATTAACAAAGTGCCTGAGTGCTGGATATCGAGCGCACTTCTCGATTACCTAATTACCTGATTACCTAAGTGCCAGATTTTTAGGAGGTTACAATGCCTGAGCAAGCCATAAAAATCACCTGCCCTCATTGTGGGAAAATCCGCACCGTCAATCCGGCGATTCTTGGAGTATCTAAAAGCCCGCCAAGTGCTGCTCTGGAAAAAGCCTACCAAAAGAAGCGCGCAAGCCTGGTTGATTCGGCTGGTAAATCCGCCAGTTGGGTCAATCTTAAATGCCCTAATTGCGGCAAGCCCTACCAGTACAATCCCAAAACGCACAAAGCGCGCCCCAAACCAAGCTAAGCTGGTTGGCTTCGCTCGACCAGTAACTAAAGAATCCTTCCCATCACCTGGCTCAAAACGAATACAAAAACCCGCCGAAGCGGGTTTCTACTCGTTATATAATTACGAAATGGTTTAATCTATCGCTCCTTGGACTGAGCTTGTGATCGTACTATACAGTGTAAATAATGATGTTCCCATAAACGTGATTGCAGCGATAACAACCAATGCTAATAATACGATCAATAATGCATACTCGACCATTCCCTGCCCGCGCTCTTTTCTATAAAATAACATAACGCGCCACCTCCTTTCGGTAAAAGAATTCGACTATGTTGATCACAGCCTTTTCCTCAACCGCCATTGGGTAGCCAGCGAAAAAACAGGGAGAGCGAGAAATATATAAAAAGGATAATGACCCTTGGCGCATACCCAGTGCTTTGGAACTGCCATGATCAAAATATAGATAATTGCTATTATTTTAGCGTAAATCAGAGGAAAAAGCAACTATCTTTGCCCCAACCTTGCAATATCGTTAAGTGGATTATTTTAAAAAACATATTCACTCTTTGGGTAGGCACTTTTATCTGGCAATATAAACCACGTATCCTATTCATTGAAAGGGGGTTATCAGGAATAAACATTGGAGGTGGATTATGTTAGCTCGCATCATCGGTGTATTCAAACTGAACTCTCAGACTTTTGAGGAAATCGAGCACAACACCAGTCTGACTTTACCTGCCGGACTCATCGTCGTAATCGTTGCTTTGATCGGTGGGTTGGGTAATGGACTGTTCAATGGTCTGCGGGGTGGTGATAAGACGTTCGTGGCAGGATTTATCAGTTCCCTGATTGGTGTGATCGTTGGCTGGCTTATTTGGTCTGTTGTGACCTGGTTTGTAGGTACCCGCTTTTTCAAGGGTCAAGCTGATGTAGGCGAAATGTTGCGTGTGATTGGTTTTGCTTATTCCCCACTGATCCTCTCTATCATTCCCTGTATCGGGATGTTGATTGGATTCGTCTGGGCAATTGCTGCGGGGTTCATCGCCGTTCGCCAGGGTTTGGATTTGGATAATACCAAAGCTTTCCTCACTGTGGCGGTAGGCGCTGTCCTATACATTATCCTAACTGTGGTTTTAAACCTGGTTATTTAAACCCACCCAGTGGGTTTGACAAAATAATATATATTTGGCGGGGTTGGCATTGTCCAACCTTCTGTAGCAGGAAGAGACATCGATTTTCTTAGGCGACCGTAGGGGCACAGGGGAGTAATTTGATCAACAGACTATAATGCTCTTCCCCTGTGCCCGTCTACTGTAAACCAATCCCGATGTGCACGCTTATTGTCTGGATGGGCCAAAAGCTACCTTCTACCAGTAGCCTCCACCCAACCATCCTTTGCCAATTATTCTTATATCCTCACCTTAGAAAATATATCTCTCGGATGCCATCGCCGATCTATCCGCTTGCAAGGATATGATTATTCCCTGCCGGGAGCTTATTTTGTTACTATTCTGACGCACCATCAAACCGAATTATTCGGTGAGGTTGTCAGTGGAATGTTATAGATGAATGCATATGGAGAAATCGCAGAGGACGAATGGTTTCGTTCAGCATGCCTACGTTCATCTATCACTCTCTTTCCAGATGAGATGGTCGTAATGCCTAATCACATTCAAGGAATAATCCGGAAAAACCAATTGGACATCGATACTAGTAAGGGCGCGACATCGTCCGGTTCGTTTTTTGACCGGAGCGACGCTGCGCCTTTACGAAAAATCTAGATCCAAACACCCCAATGTTTCTACGGGTACATTAGGGGCAATTGTACGTGCATATAAATCTGCTGTTACTTACCGCATCAATGCCTTGAGAAATTCTCCCGGCGCTCATGTCTGGCAACGTAACTACTACGACCACATCATTCGCGACGAAGAAGAATTCGGTAAAATATGTGATTACATCGATACAAATCCTCAATCCTGGGCGGATGATCAACTTCACCCGCATTAAGCAGGTCGGTACCCAAACCCTGAAACCTATTTCTCCCTGTAATAACCTCCATACCCACAGGTCTGGCACAGCACCTTCCCATCCACCAGCACCACGCGCTCATTGATGATCTCCTCCCCGCACTTGGAGCAGTGTGCCCTCGCATTGGGGTGGCTGAGGACCTGCACTAAAGGGATCAGCAGCTCAACTGGTTGAAGGCTGAACAATTCCTCATCCGGCATCACCTGGTAGCCTTGCAGCTGGGCAAAATAACGCCGTTTTTCAGCCGGGGCATACTCAAGCGCACGATTCCTCACATCCAACCTGGGTGCTAACCTTATGCTCGTTCCTGATTTTATATTGGTGAAGATGGCGGCAATTTTTCCCAGGTCCTGTACCCTGAGCGTACGGTGACCAACCGTCGCCCCACTCGCCACCCGGATGCCATCTGCAAAGCATCCGTCGGTCTCGATGAACACCAATCCCGTGCGGGTTGTAAGCAGGTGCCTTCAACCCTAAAGTAGAAAGCCCTGCCAGCGCCATGCGCACCCCCAACACCTGGCGTGGGCATAAATGGTTGTGTTCTGAAGCACTTTTCTTAAGCAGGATAGTTAAGTGATCCGGCATGCAAACCTCAGTAATCTTAACTTGTGTACATGATCAGGTGGCCGACAGAGTTTACTTCGATCCTGAATGCAGTCAGCGCACGTGAGGCTGGTCCATTCCGTAGGCTGCCATCCAGTTGAAAGCGTGATCCGTGGCATGGGCAGGCGAATCCGTCGCTGTTAACATTCACCTGGCAACCCAGGTGCGGGCACACCAGGCTGAGTGCGCTGAACCCCTGCTCATTGTGGATGATGATCGCCGGAGGTGCCGATACTGTTGTGCGCGCACCGGTGGGATAATCGCTTGCGAGTCCCAGGTCATACTGGCTGGGAGAGCTCTGCTCACTTTGGAAGCTGATGAACCGTCCCAGAGCCCCCAATCCAAGCAATGCTGAACCCGCCAGGCTGCCCTTCACCAGCCAGCTTAAAAAGCTGCGCCGCGAGACGGGCTTATCTTTCGGTGGCATGGCATTCATGGCAGTAGCGCCCTTCCTGTTGGTCCGGGTTTTGCTGGCAGGTGCTCCCCATCACTGGCTTGAACGTGAATCGGTCACCCGTCGCCTTGGAGAACAGCTCATAAGTCGGTGTTTCTCCCTCAACGCCAGGCACCACCCGGATGTTCCACAATGGTTCCCCTTTATCGGTCATCAGGATGGTATCTCCCACCTGCAAATCCGTCACCGGGTTGAGGAAAGCCAGCTGGAGAGCCAGGTCGTTTTCATCGTTGATGCTGTAGGTGAGCGGTAGTGCCTCAAGCGTGCCATGGCAGGTCTTGCAGCGTACATACTGGATTTCCTTCTTGCTGCTGTACACGTGCCCATCACCCATGGCTTCCTGGCGGGTGTGGCAATCCACACAGTCGAGGGTCCATTCACAGCGCGTGAACTCTGCAATTGGCTGGTAATAGTCATGCAGCCGGTCGGTTGGAGCATCCTGACGTTCGTGGAACTGCATATCTGCAAGGCTGTAGTTTCCCCGGTTGTGGCAGGCATTGCATTGGGTATAAGGCATGGAAGTGGTCAGGCTGTGCACCTGGGTGCCATCCTGGCGTGGGGCGGGTGAGTGGCAGGCGGAGCACCCCGTCCAGCGGTTGTACGAATTTCCCTCCAGGGGTTGTGCCGAGAGATGGCAGTTAAGGCAGTTGGCTGCAAATTGCTGCAACCCTGGTGACTTTTCTGTTGTCGGGTCAAAGGCTGCCAATCCGTCCACAGCGAATATTCCCAGGCGAGCGGTCAGGTCTGGCTGAGCTTTGAACGCATAGCGCACCTGGGCAATCGCCCCCGCATAAGTTGCTTGCAGGCTGGTGCTCACCCGCTGGATATGGTCGCGGTTGACCTGTGGAGTACCGCTGTGGCACATCTCGCCTCCGCATGCGGCTTCCACCACGCTCAAGTCAGACGGGTTTGCTCCACCGCGCATGGTGCTGTGGGCCAGGTTGGCAGTTAGTGCCAGTGGCTCACCCCCATGGCACAGAACGCAGCCGAAAGTCTCCACCGGGTGAGATTGGCTGATTTCGGGCAGGTCGGCATGGCAGGTAATGCAATATTCCACCTGCCCGGTGATACTGGGAGTGATGCCAACCGGTTTGGGGTTGCGGTTTTGCTCCCAGAAGATTAAGCCGCAAGCCACAAGTAATAAGAAGGAAGCTAGGAAGACATGCCGGTGCATATTACTGTACCAGGGCAAGCAGGGTGAGCACTAGGATGGCACCCGCCAGGATGGCGATTAGGATTTGAACATTACGCCCACCGTGTGGGAACCATCTGCCAAGCTCACTCGGAGAAAGCTTGTGCGGGGTGATGTACGGCACCAGTGCCAGGATGAGCACTGCCCCCACTGGGATGAGAACACCATAAATAAACGGGTCTCCCAATCTGAGCAGCAGCTGTACCCACAGGAAGAACCAGGGTGCCAGGCTCTCACTGGCTGGGGTGGCTCCTGCCTGGATTCCCGGCGCCAGGGGTGCTGGAACCAGGATGGATAGGACGATCAGGATGATCCCAGCCCATAACATCGCCAGCCCTTCCCGGCGTGCTAGCTCCTTTCGGCTGATCCGGCTTGGGTCAGAGCGTAGCTCAGGCGGTGGCACGGCAATGCCCCCATCACGGCGTACCTTGAAGATATGCCAGGCGCCGATGATGATCAAAAACAGGGTTAACCCGAATAAATGCCAGGCATAGAAGCGGATCAGCGTGCTCGCTCCAATTTGGGTTCCACCCACCAACGTTGCGTATAGCCGTTCTCCCCACAGTGGGATCGAGCGAACCAGATTCGTCCCCGCCACCAACGCCCAATGCACACCTTCATCCCAACGCAAGACGTAACCGGTAAAGTCCATCAACAGGCAGATCACCAGCAGAAAGAGACCCAGCAGGTAATTGAGCCGGCGAGGTGGCAGGTAAGCACCGGTGAAAACCACCCGTAGCAGGTGCAGGGCCGCCACCAGGATCAGCAGCTGAGCCGACCAGTAGTGCAGGTTTCGTATCAGCCAGCCAAATGGCACCAGGAAGGTCAGCTCCTGCACCGATTTCGCGGCTCCTTCCGGCGTGGGCAGGTAGTAGAAAGTCACCAATACACCCGTAAAACCCACTACCAGGGTCAGGAATACCGCCAGCCCGCCAGCAGCCAGGGTGTAACGCAGCCTGGCTTGGGGTGCAGGAATGGTGGGCGGGTGCAGGTGATCGTAAAAAGATGGACGCGTTGGCATTAGTAAAATGTAGATAGGGTTGTCTAAAAGTCACTATATTGGCGAATATATTCTAAAACGTAGCGGCTTGGTAGGTCAAAAGTAGGGGCGCTGGGGAGGGATTTGCGCAAAAGTCATTCATAATTCTTCCCCAGCGCCTAATAAGTGAATAAGTTAGGCTTGGCAGGTCAAAAGTAGGGGCGCTGGGGAGGAATTTATCTAAAAGTCATTCATAATTCTTCCCCAGCGCTTATCAAATATAATGGTCACTTTCGATCTAGGGAGATTCTAGCACTTCTTTCTCCACCCGGTCCTCCCATTCCATCTCTTCCTTTAACTTTTCGTTGTACCATTTCTCATGGTGGGCGCGCGCATACCAGGCCGATACCTTACCTGAGAACATCGAGAAGAAGGCTTCCTTCTCCTCCGGGAAGATCGCTCCCATGTACACGTGGATGAACAGCCAGGCGACGATGACGAAAACCGATATAAAGTGAATCGGTTGGGCGATTTGCTTAACAATTGGCGGGAACAGGTTCTTGAATACCATCACTGGTCCGCTGACCATGATGCCAATAGTGCATAGGACTACAAAGTAGCTGTAGATTTTTTGTCCGGCGTTATACGCGTCCTGCGGAGGCAGCTCCTTGCCTTTCATAAAGCCCATCATCTGTAACGGTTTGGTCTTCATCCAGTCAATGTCATCCCAATCCAGCAGCATACGGTGGGAGGCGAAGGGCAGGAAGTATTTACGAAAACCGATGAAGACGTTGAACAGGATCACGAAGATCCAGATAAAGCCGATGGTATAGTGAAATTTGATCAGGTTGGCATCACTGCCGAACAGGTTTCTGAACGCATTCTGCCACCAAATGGGTGTGATCCCCAGGCGTGGTGATGAAATGATCGCGATCCCGGTGGGTAGCAGCATTAGCCAGGAGGCTACATTGAACCAGTGGGTCAGGATATTCGCCAGGTTGTGTTTCTTGAGCATCTTCTGGCGCAGTCGCTGCCGTTCGGGTAAGGGTATGTTTTTATGGCTCATGATTCGCTCCTCCAGCTGGCCTAATCCTCGTAATCCTTCTCGCCTTCCAACAGCTGCTTGGTAAAGAAGAATGCCTGTGTCAAGAAGGTGGCTCCCATTGCAACTGCCACGAGCGGGATGCCTACCTTCTTCCAACCTTCTTCCGCGACGGTGTAATGCGGGTCACGGGGTAAGACGGCTTGCTTCACCTGCCCGAATGGATCAGATGATAGGATGGCTTCTGTTTCCGGCAGGTTGAGATAGTAAATATTCGGGTCAGTATCGGTTCCATTTTTCTCATAATCCAGCCTGGTTACCGATTTGGCATTCTGCAGCGCGACCGACACTTCCGAATTCGGGTCGTTCAGGTCGCCGAACATACGCGCTTTTCCAACGCAGGTAGCTACACACGCCGGCTGTAGTCCCACTTCCAGGCGCTGCACGCAGGCATTGCATTTATCCACCACCCCGCGTTTCTGGTCGATGTAACGGGCACCATACGGGCAGGCTTCCACGCAGTAGCCGCATCCGATGCAGGCTTCCTGGTCCACCAGCACCAGCCCACTGACCTTGTCCTTGTAAGTGGCGCCACTGACGCACACCTCGGTACATGGAGGGTTATCACAATGCATGCAGTTGTATGGCACGAAGGTGCGGCTTAAAATGGGCCATTCTCCTTGTATCTGTTGGTCATGCACCCAGATGCGGGTGTGATCCATCGGAACTGAGTTTTCCACACTGCATGCCACCATGCAAGCCCGGCAGTCGATGCAGCGGGCTACGTCGATCACGAAGGCATAATGATTTTTCGTTGGCATATGCTTCTCCTTTTACGCCTTCTTCACCGCGACGAAGGTCTGGCTGAGTGCCTGTCCCCCGCTGATGGGGTCCGTATAGGTGACGTGCAAGGCTGAGTCGGATGCTCCCACGCCATAAGCAGTCCGTAAACCCATCGACAGGTGCCCAAAGCCTGGGGTCAGGTATACACAGTCACTACGGATGGCAGTGGTCACTTCCAGTGCTACTCGCACCGATCCAACCGGCGAAGTAACCTGGACCATATCCCAATCCTTCAATCCCAGGGCATCCGCGGCCTCAGGCGCCATCCACAATCGAGGCACATCCTGGTATTTATGCAACAACTGGTTATTTTGTGTCCCAAACTGTGTGTGCTGCCCCACCTTGCCTGTTAGCAGGTAAAACTCACCTGCTTTTGGCTGCGGGGGTTCTTGCCAGATGGGTAGGGGGTCAAAGTTGTTTTTCTGCAGGGATGCAGAATATAGCTCAATCTTCCCACTGGGTGTGCTCCACGTGTAAATGTCACTCTCACCACTTGAAGCTATCTCCACTTTCCCATGCAAACGCAGCTCACTTAATCGTGATACCTGTGGGCGCCAATTGTTGGTTGATATAGTCTTCTTCGTCCTTGTATTGGAAGAAATCGGCCAAACCGAGCCGATTGCCCAGCTCTTTAAACACCCACAGGGCAGATTTCGCCTCACCCTGTGGTTCGATTACAGGTTGGCGGATAAAAATGCTGTCACCCATCGGCACCAGGGGGTCGTAGCGTTCCAGGTAAGAGGCTTCCGGTAAAACCACATCCGAGAACCAGCCCGTGTCGTTCATCAGGATGTCCATTGTGACGATGAAATCCATTTTGTTAAAGGCTTCCAGCGTCTTTTGCCGGTCTGGTAATGAGAGTACCGGGTTCTGGCGCGAGATGAACCAGCCATGTGCCTGGTAGGGTTTTCCTTCCACGATTGAATCACGCAGTTGTTGAAAGACGCCGATCTTAAGTGGTACATAGGGGTACAGCCATGGAACCCCGTCCAGGCGCTGAGCTGAAATGCGCGGGTAGGCCGGCTGGGTCGGGCTTCCAAGCCCGCCACCACCTTCACCCGCCGCGGGGAACATGGTTACCCCCCAGTTACCCACCAGGGCATTCAGGATGGTGATGGCTCGCTCGGTCGGGAAAGAGTTGATGAAGTTTGAGGTACGCCAGCCGTTGTGTGCCAGCGCATACTTACCAGCTGCGGCGAATTCGCGTGCAATTCGCTGGATGACGTCCCCTCCTACTCCCGTCAGTGAAGACGCCCATTCCGGGGTATAGCTCGTTATAGCCGCGCTCAGCTGTTCGAATCCCAGCGTATATTGGTCTACAAAGCTCTGATTGTAGAGCTTTTCGCTGAGGATCACGTTGATCAGCGCCAGGTGAAATGCCAGGTCGGTCCCTGGGCGAATCGGCAGCCATTCGCTGGCTTTGGAGGCTGTTTTAGTGAAGCGTGGGTCGATGTACACCACCTTGGCACCCCGGGCGATCGAATCCACCAGGTCAGTGGTCTCTGAAGTGGAGATGGCTTCTGTCAGGTTGCGCCCGGTGAGGATCAAGTACTGCAGCTGGCTGTAATCTCGGGCGGGTTCTTCCATCCCGTATGTGATCAGGTTGGAGACGATCATGGCATTGAAGCACAGGCTGCGTTGCGTGCCATAATTGGGTGAGCCGAAGCCGTATAACAGGTTCTCGAATAAGGGTTGCGAAAGGTTGTGCGTAGACGAGAACACCATGGCCTCTGCACCATAGGTATTCTTGATCTTTAGCATGGCTTCTGCCACCTCATCCAGGGCTTCACTCCAGGTCGCCTGGCGGAATTTACCCTCGCCGCGTTTCCCCACTCGGATCAGCGGAGTGAGCACCCGGTCGGGGTCGTAGGTGTTCATCAACCCCGATTGTCCTCTGGCGCACAGTTTGCCATTCGAGTGTGGGTGCTCTGGGTTGCCCTCCAGTTTGACCACTTTACCCTCGACTACTTTGGCCCGTACACCGCAGCGCCAGACACACATCTCGCATAGTGTGCTGATATACCCGCTGCCATTATCGTCCAATGCGCCTGACTGGCGAGCAGCTTGTGCGACAGGTGGAGGAATGAACTGTCCCACTGCAAACGCTGAGGCTGTCGCTGCGCCTAATTTGAGGAAGTCTCGCCTTGAAAGTCGTGCAAGCTCAGTTTTCGGCATAATTTACCTTTCGATCCGACTTGCCGTGCTTATAAGTCGGGTGAGGTTACTTATTCGTCCTTCTCTTTACGCTGTAATCCTGCCCGCTCAATTAGATAAAACAGGAACAAGACAATCAGGGCAAATAAAAATACTGTCAGATAGGGATTTAGATTTAACCAATCAGGTATGACGACATTCCCGATGTTAGCGATCTTAGAAATGGCAGGGAATACCTTTGAGTAGGTCAATCCGTATATTACTGCCCCAGCTAGAAATCCCAGCAGTCCAGGTCCCATATAATCAAGCTTGCCTTCACCGCTCCCGGCGGCGCAGGTGCCTGGTCAGTACCCTGCGCCTGCCATTCCCACACCAAAGATCAGACCGCCGATCAGATTCCCTACGACATACGTGGCAGGTACAGTTGGGAAGGTCACCCAACCCAACCCTCGGAATGCATACAGCCCGATCATCGCCACAACAATCGCGGTCATCATGAATTTAAGGATGGTCATATCAGTGAATCGGAACTGGTTGGCTATATTCTTATACGATGTCAGCCCGGCTTTGTTAAGTGAAAACCCGAAACCAACACCCAGGACAATTGCAATGAGAGCGCTAGAGATAGTCATGGTTTAATACCTCTTTCTGTAAACGATCAATGCGGTAATAATACCGGTAGTCATAAATCCCGCCATGAATAGGAATGCTGCCGGCACAAACAGCATGCCGCCTGATATGGCTAAACCACTGGTGCATCCACCTGCGATCCCAGCCCCGTACTGGACAATGATGGCACCCACGAAACCAATCACCCAGCGTTTCCACGGTTGCGGACCGATGACGCGTTTCCACTGGGCATCATCATTGAAGCGAAATTTAAACGTATGGCTGGAAAGTGCCCCGAGGGTGCCTCCAAAAAAGATCCCCACCAGCAAAATGACTGCCCAGGTGATCTCTGGGCGTATGATGGGCAAGGCTCGCCCTCCCTCCACGCCCCAATAAACGTTGCTGAACAGGCTTGGAGCGATCTTCTTGCCAATTAAGCCCACGATGCTTTCGAATGCTCCAGAAGCACCCAGCAGGGTGTTGGCTAGCAGCACCGTGAGCAAACCAACAATACCCAGAAGGACGCCCGCCAGATATGGCGACCATGTCTTTTGAGATATAAATGCTTTGATTTGATTCATAATTCCTCCAAATAATGGTATTTGATGATCTAAATCAGCTTCCCGCCAATCCCATCAACAGCGCGCGTGCATCTTTATCCAGTGCCTGCACCCGCTTCACCAGCTCGGGGTCCAGGTGTGATAGGGCGTGCAGCAGCTGGTTGGCTTGATCTGGATTAGCCAGGATTCGTTTGAGGGCATGCCTGCCTACCGGGTTCAGCTTGTTTATCAACGGCAGGAGCTCCGTTACCTCGCTGGTGTAGCCTTCCACCACCGGGATGGTTGCTTCCGCAGCCGTCATGGGCGCTCGCGTGGGGAAGAAACCTTTCAAGCCTCTCTGGCGACGCTCATTCCAGTATACGAAAGCCCCACCGCCGAACAAAATACCCAGGATAAGCACCACCACAATCAAATTACCCCAATTGATCGGGTGTTCTCCCAGGACGGTGCTCTGGTATTGTTGGACGTAATCGATACTGCCTGGTTGGCTGACCACGATATCGCCTGCTCCTGAGGTAGTGCTCACCGTCGCCGTAGTGACTGCAGTGGCTACAGGTGTCTCAGCTGCGGTGGATTTCCCTGTATCACCGAGTGTGACTCCCAATGTAGTGGCATATTCCTGAGCCAGTGTCGTGTAATCATCAGGGTGGCATGAGGCGCATCCAGCTTTGATATCCGAATACCATGGCACCATACCGGTGTGAGATTGCGCCTTGTCGGTGCTTTGTGGGTTGCCCGCATGGCAGCTCACGCATGCATCGATCTGGGCATGTTGGGTGTGCCAGGTGGTTCCATCATTATTCACCGGGTCTGCAGCTTGCGTCTCATGGCAGTCCTTGCAGGATGATGCCTGCGAGCCGCATTGAGCATTCACTGGTGTGGCAGAGTATAAAATGAAAAAGCCCGCCATCAGCAGGGCTCCAAGAAAAATGGGAACTAGATAACGTATCCTCGGTTGTGGCATGCCTTCCTCCTCATAAAAGATTCCGTTGCCAGGAAATGTTATTCAATGATTGATAGATCAAGCTTCTTCAGTTACCTGACTTGACTCTTCAGCGCTCTCCATCAGGTTGGCACGGTAGGTGAGCCTGTCGCGCAGCACCAGGCGCAGCATGTTTAATGCATCCACCAGGCGCATGTCTGTCAGGTGATATTCCAACGTTGTTCCCTGGCGTACCGTATTAACCAGGCTTCTCTCACGCAGCACCTTCAAATTACGGGAAGTGGCAGGTTGGCTGATACCTAATTCGTCAGCCAGATCGTTCACTGAACGCGGGCGTTCAGCCAGCGCATAGATCATTAAGATGCGGTTGGGGTCGGCTAATGCAGAACAGATATCAGCGTGTAATTGAGAGACTTCCTGGGTCAGTTGTGGATTTGTCATAGACGTTTTATCCAATATATGCACATACGAATATACCGATGTATGATATATTAACGGATTAACTGTCATATATATAGTATTATTCGTCACAAATAATATGTGATAGTATCACATTAATAAGTACACGTGTGTAACAAAAAAGGACACCTGGAGGGATTTCATCAATGCTAGATCGGGAAGCTCCATCCATTTCTGTAGGTCAGCAGCTCAGACAGCTTCGTGATGCGCGGGGGATATCCATTCGTGAGCTGAGCCGTATCAGCGGTTTGTCAGCCAATGCTCTCAGCATGATCGAGCGCGGTCTGACTTCGCCTTCGGTCAGCACGCTATACCGGTTGACCGACGCCCTCAATGTTCCCATCACTGCGCTGTTTCGCCAGGATCAAGCCCAGGAAGCCATCGTTTTTCGTTCGGTCGAACTCCGAAAACGGGTGACATTTCCAATGGGGGTTTGGGAAGGTTTGGGCGGAGAAGCTTTTAGCGGCAGATTGCAGCCCTTTATGCTGACGTTGGAAAGTGGCGCTGAAAGTGGCAAGGAGAAAATCGTGCATACTGGCAGTGAGTTCGTCATATGCCTGTGCGGAAAGTTAGATTATGAAGTCGAGGGGAAACTTTACACGCTTGAAACCGGAGATAGCCTGCTATTTGCTGCCCGTCTCACACACCGCTGGCGCAACCCTGGAAAAACCGTCACCAACGCGATCATCGTATTATCTGGGTTTGAAGAATACGAAAAACCAGGTATGTTCCATTACCCGCCCCAATCTTAGTTTATTCAGGGCATCGTGCATTGATTATTCATTCATTTATCCTGGAGGGGCTTTTCACACAAGTTTCGTAATCAATATCAATAGTGTATTCTTCGAAATAGATTTAACTTCAGTAAGTGTCTTTTAAATCGTCGAAACCGGTAAAGTGACTGTTATTCGAGTTCCGTATCCCTCTTTATCCATATTCGAGAATACTGGACTAAAGGCTTCAACTTTCCCTCCATGCGCATCGACTAACTGCTTGACAATCGCCAGTCCCAATCCAGATCCACCGCTGTTGCGCGCCGCGCTTGATCGGCTCGATAGAAACGGTCGAACACAAATGGTAGGGCTTCAGGGTTTATCCCGGTACCCGTATCGGTAATAGAAATTTGGATGGTACCATTCGCGCCAGAGGATTTGGCGGTACTCACAATAATCTTGCCGTTCTTGGGGGTATATCGCAGGGCATTCCCGATCAGGTTATTCAATACCTGTGTGATTCGATCCTCGTCGATCCAGATTTTGGGTAAATTTTCTGAATTTTCGATCACAAGTTCGATGCCATTCTGTTGAGCCTGGACCTTGATTTTTTCGGTTACCCGTTGAATCAAACTTCTGATATTCGTTTCCTTCCGCTCCAGCTTTAGTGCACCCGCTTCTGCCTGTGAAAGCAGTCTCAGGTCACCCACCAACCGGTTCAGTAACAACGTCTCATCGTGAAGAGCAGCCACCTGCTCAGCATCCAGGGGTATAACTTCATCCATCATAGCCTCCAGGTTAGCTTGGATCACCGTGATCGGTGTGCGCAGCTCATGCGCTATATCAGCCATTAAATGTTGGCGCTGGGTTTCAGTCCGGTCAAGGCTTTCAGCCATCTGATTAAAGGTCTGGCTAAGCGTGCCTAACTCGTCATGTGAACGAATCGCAACCCGTTGGCTAAGATCACCCTGGGCGATGGCGTTGGCGGCTTTATTCAACTGGCGCAAGGGAGCTGTTATTTGGAAAAACAGGATTGCTCCTAAAAGCAGTGCGATTACACTCGCCAGGACCACCGAAAGGATGATGGATTGATTCATCGAGGCCAGGAATTGCATCGCAGGTGTGTTCGTGCCAGCAAAATCATTCGGAGTGACCAGTATTGTGCCGACCAGGGTAGTATTGACGTTTACCGGAACCCCGTTTGCAATCAGGGTGGAAGTTAAGGTTTGCCCATTCAATTCACTGGATGTATCACTTACCACAGTACCTTGTGCATCGACAAGGATCAGGCGTTGGCCTAGCGCACCCCATATACTACCCTGTCGTCCCACACCGGCACCATGCCCCTGGCCGAACCCCTGTCCTTGGCCTTGACCATCACCTGGGGTGTCAGTCGCAGACAAAGATGATAGCTGGGTTTGTAAGACTGTATCTACACCCTGCCAGCTCATGTTGGTGGAATAGTACTCAGCCAGGATCGGTGATAACCGCTGAGCCAGGGCTTGTCCATTGCGAGTGGCATACAAGTTAAAGGCGTTTTGGGTCGCACGTGATGTGAGCCAAAAAATGATAATCGCTCCGATAGCAACTACCAGTAGAAACGCACCCATCAATTTAAATATCAAGCTGTTACGCATCGGTTTTTACTTCTAACTTATAACCCACACCGAATACGGTATGGATATATGTTGGGTCTTTTGAATTTGGTTCCAATTTAAGGCGAATGTTTTTAATATGGGCATCTATGGTGCGTTCGTAACCCTCGAACGCATTCCCCTGTGCCTGTTCCATTATTTGAAGTCGAGTCAATACACGCTTGGGTTGGCGCGCGAGGACAACCAAAATATCGAACTCGGTTGGGGTCAGCTCTACCTTGTGTTCCCCAACCATCACTGTGTGCTGATCCAGATCAATCACCAAATTAGCCACTCTGATGATCTCCGCCTGGGCAGCATCGCCGGACGCCCGCCGAAAAATGGTTCGAACTCGCGCCACCACTTCACGCGGGCTGAAAGGTTTTACCACATAATCATCTGCGCCTAATTCAAGGCCCATTAATTTGTCAGCTTCTTCAACGCGAGCTGTAAGCATTAGGATGGGGATATTCGATTGGCGGCGCACTGTACGGCAAACTTCCAGCCCATCTAACCCAGGTAAAGTTAAGTCTAAAATCATGAAATCTGGTTTTTCACGCTGAAATATTGCCAAAGCTCTTTTACCATCCTCGGCTGTCACCACCTGATAACCCGACTGCTCCAGATACGCTTTTAGTACCTTCACGATTTGCGCTTCATCATCAATTACGAGGATTTTTTTAGTCATTTCTATCATGCTACAATTTTACTGGATAGTTTGCGCTTGTAGTAACAAAATTTTAGGAGTGTAAATATGTGGAATCAAGCAGGGGCACCAGTCTATGATGCCCCTCCTTGGGTCTAAAGTAACCTGATGTTACGGATTGGTCGGGTTGTAGTAAGGGCAATTCGGGTTGGCGAATTGTCCCTGCCCAGCACCACGGACACTAGTACCATTACCCTTTTGACCACCAGCCATTTGGCCAGCGCCATGTAACTTCATCCAGTCTGCCTGTGCTTGAGTCAGCAAGCCGTCATTGAGTGCCTGGTCGATCGCTTGAGTACGAACTTCGACCATCAGCGTGCGGAACTGCTCTAAGGTCAAGCCTTCCGAGAGTGCAATCTCGGCCATTGTTTCGCCACCGTCGAGGCGAGCTTCCAGGTCGGCTGTTGAGATGTTAAACTCAGTTGCATATGCAGCGAGCATATAATCATGCAATATACCTTCACCAGCAGCTGTGTTAACACCACCCAAGCCACCGCGTGAGCCGCGTCCACCCATGAAACCAGTACCTGTTCCGGGTGTCTGGGTGGGGGCTTGAGCGTACGCGACGCCTACAGTTCCCAATGTTGCAACTGCGACAATTACCAATAAGATTACGAACTTGTTCATTTTATTTCTCCTGTCAATTTTAGAATGTGTAAGGTGTTCCTTACTGTGATGATGATACCTAAAGGGTTTGAAGAACCTGTGAATGCGATGCGAATACCGCGTGAATGTTTAGTAGTTCCTATGCCAGTTGTAAACAAATGACCTTTTCAATTACCCCCATCGCAGTTGCGACCAGTTGCCATTTATGTTATTATTTATTAGTCGTGATTGGTGTTTTTAAGATCATCATTGAGGATAATTTGCACAATCTACTTAATAACTCACTCCAAAAGAAATTGTAAACCGCCATGTTCACACGCATAAAAACAGAAATCCTTAAGTACTTTCAACAAGAATCCTTTGCTGAGCGAGGTAGTCGTATGTTGCCGGGTGCAATTTACTGCGCCTTGGCTGCAACCGTTTATATCCTGGTTTCTTCGGTCATCAATGTCTTCGTCTACCCAGATTTGCACCTGGGAGTTAATTGGACCGGTCTCTTCATTAGCTGGCTGGAGGTTGGGTTGGTGCTCGCCTTGGCAGGTGCCATCATCGGCTGGTTCACCGAAGACCATGAGGGGGTTGTTTGGGGTGGTGTCTTATTAGCAGTTCTTATCTTTGTCGGCAATCTTCTGGTGGCACTGATCAGTGGTCGCAATGCCACATTAATGGGCCAATCGATTCTTCTAACCGCAATCCCCCTGATTGGAGCCGGCATTCTGATCGCTTTTGTGATTCGCATGCCCATCAAGCGTCATTTACGCGCCAGACAGCAAATTGAGCCTGGAGAGCGCCGCAAACAGTATGTCCAATTGACCCTTCTGGTTATTCTGGTTGGACTGGTAATAGGTGTTTTCGCGTTATTTGGTACCTCCTCCCTAGCCACCTTGCACTCGATGAATAAAACCCTGCAAGAATACGCCACTGATCCATTAATCGAACAGCGCTTTCCCTATGATAAGGTGCCTGCTTTGAAAGCGCATTTTGGCATGGATTATTCGTTATATGTTCACGCATCAACACTCATGACGGGTACCATGGATATTACTGTCCATTATAAAGACGGTTATTCGGTCAGCTGCCTGGTGCCTCTCCTTGAGTCAAATGGACAATTGCTGCTGGATACTTGCAATGAGGGTACCAGCGTTCGTTCGCCTTAATTCTCGTGTAAGTTGTTACGCTTACGTAACAATGCATTCTTAGTAAGATATTATAAAAATGAGGTTGTTCAAAAAGTCACATTATTGGGGAAAATATTCTAAAATGTAGCGGCGCAGGGGTGGGATTTGATCAAAATCCACCATAAAAACCTCCCCTACGCCGTCATTATGCACCATCGACTGGAGCTCAGTGGTAAACAAGCAAGGTATTTTCGGAGTTCTACGCTTGCGCTTCTGCTTTTATGACAGCCACTATCTTTCAGCTCATTCTCCCTTATCTAATAAACTTAATGGCAATTTCCTTGGATTGCTGGATTTATCCTCTTCATTGTGAATTACTTTTAGCCTGGACTGGTTTTTCCTTCCAACGCTTGCGTGTGACCAGGAGAATGAGCCCTGCAATCACCAGCACCAGTACCGCACCCATGGCGAGCATCGCTGGTTGGTTTTGGAGCAGGGAGTGTTTCTCAACCACGAAGACTGTACTGGTAATGGCTGGGACGGTGAATGTTCCGCTAGCAGAGTCGTATTTCGCCTCAGAAAGAGACGAATCTACTGAATTCTGTTGTACCGGGTGCAATATATATCCAATCCCTGTCAGCACCTTGTCGCCGAATTGGATTGGCGTATGGTTGGCATTCACCAGCACCAGGACCTCACTATATTTCGCATCCAGCTTGTTTACATCCTGTAAGCGCATCACGATCAACCCCGGTATTGCGGTCGGTCCATTATTCAGGAATGTCAGCGAGCTGATTACCTGATCCGCAGTCTGTAATCGGAACAGCGCTGAGCTCTTGCGGATTTGCAAGAACTCGTCGAAGACCGCAGCTGCATTCACCATATCCTTGTTTTGTGGCTTGATCGCCTGGTTAGCCAGCAGTGGCTGATAAATATCCCATCTGTCAGTGCCATTGATCGGCAGCCCGATTCCCCAATTGTCGCTGGTGAGACTCCAATCGATGGCATTGTACCAGTCGCCTGAATCATAGGAGTTCCCGTCAAGTGACTTGACGCGCAGGATATCATCACCGGCATGGAAAAATGGCACACCCTGGCTGAGCATGGGGATGCTCAATGCCAGGTTGTTCATCCGAATGCGATCTGATAGGCTGGCAGTAGCAGGTGCCTTGACCTGCACTGCATCGAAGATCGTCTCATTATCATGAGCTGAGACGTAGATGATATTCTCCTGCGGATCTAATGTATAACCCGCGGGTTTCCCATTATAAAGAACATGCGCACCATCAACAATTTGACCATCCGCCCGGGTGAGCTGGTAAGCGCTTAAGTTTCCCGCCATGCCGATCCGGATCCAATCGGTATAATCCAGTAGCTTGGTCAGCTGATCTTCAGGTGAGCGTACTTCAGCCTGGTTCGGGTCGATATACAAGCCGGTGCTGAAGCCTTGCAGCCGCAGGTCGTCAAAGGGGTTGCCTCCCCGCGTGGCGTCACGCAAGCGATCATTGAAGACACCGATCCCGCTACCACCAATGTTCAGCTGAGTGGCATTCACTCCTCGCGCGTTATTCGCTACTTCGCCGAAATCCCACCCTTCTCCATAGATGTAAATTAGTTTTCCATCCACGCCATCATTTTTAACCGTCAGATTGTCCAGGGCTGACCGCACGGCTAGCATATTGCGCAGCATGTGATGTCCCATCAGGTCGAAACGGAATCCATCCACCTTGTATTCCTTTGCCCAGGTGAGTACCGAATCCACCATCAGCTTCTCCATCATGCTATTCTCCGTCGCCGTATTCTGGCAGCATGTGCTGGTGGTTACATTGCCTTCGGCATCCAGGCGGTAGTAATAACCTGGCACGATCTTATCCAGCACCGATTTTGGGTCCTGGCCGCTCTGTGAGGTGTGGTTGTAGACCACATCCATCACTACGCGCAGGTTGGTTTTGTTCAGTGCCTGCACCATCTGGCGGAATTCCAGGATGCGCTCAGATCCATCCGGGTTGGTGGCATAGCTGCCCTCAGGTGTGGAGAAGTGATACGGGTCATAACCCCAGTTGAAACCATCCGTGCCTTTGATCAGCGCCACCGCTTGCGACTGCTGATTTGAATCTGGCGCGTAGGTTGCCAGCAGGTTGTCATCCACAGTCGACCAGGTGGATTTATCTTCGTTCACGCTGGCAATATCAAAGGCTGGCAGCAAGTGCACCGTGGTCAGACCGGATTTTGCCAGACTGGCCAGGTGCTGCATGCCCAGCGAATTATCCACCGTGAAAGCCAGGAATGTACCCCGCAAATCTTCTGGCACTGTTGTATCCTTGACGCTGAAATCGCGAATGTGCAGCTCGTAGATTACCGTGTCTTCGAGTGCAGATAATTTCGGCTTGGAAAGCTTGTCCCATCCATCGGGTTTGAGCGCCGGATCATCCAGGTCAACAATTTGACTCAGCTGGCTGTTCATCGACAGGCTAACCGAATAAGGGTCGGTGACCAGATTTATTTCGATCTTACCGGTCTTCGGGACGAATACTTTAACTTCATACAGATAATACTGGTTCATCCAGGAGGCATCACCGCTGACGCTCCAGACGCCTGTGGAATCATCGTGCTTCATTACGATATTCTGACCAGATTCACCAGCTGAGGTCTTGAATAATTGCAGGGCGACGGATATTGCCGAGGGTGCCCATACCCGCAGGGTCGGGATACCTTTTTCCACACTCACTCCCAGCGGTCCAGTATATTCATACAGCGCATCCAGGGCACCTGCGATTTGCACAGCCGTCGAATCGACAACTTTCCCTGTATTGTCGCGCACGATCACTGCCAGCTGCGAGCGTACTGCCTCAGGCAGCTTGTCGAAATCTCCATCTGCAATCTTGAACGCAGAGTAACCTGCCAGGTAGGGGTGCATTTCGAAAACATCCCCTCCCGGTCCTGATTTGCTGTAGGAGAGGGGGATCTCATTACCTCCAGAGATGCCATCCGAAGCGAGTGTGAGGGTTGCATCGGGTGAATAAAACAGAGAATAGGTGTACAGCGGAGATCCCACGACATTCCACATCAGCGTGTCCTGGTTCACCCAGATCGCTTTTTGTTTCGCCAGGCTGCCTTTAGGCGCTCCGCTGGTACTGAGCACAAGCTCTTTTTTGACCATATCGTATCCAAGGTAGATCTCATCATTGTCGTTGTTCACAGTGAAATTCATCGGTTCTGTCGTTGTCGTAACAGTCTTCTGGCTAATGCTGAGCGAAACGCTGTAATCCCCCGCTTTGAGTGCCTTGGTGGTAAAAGCGTAATTTCCATCACCTTCAGGGTCCTCAAGCCAGGCGCGCAAACACGTGGGGTCATCATCTGCGCTGCAGCCCAGCTGGGTTTGGAAATTACCCACTGCAACGATAACGGGTGTATTGTAATCATCGCTGATGAAATGAGACTTATTATCAAAGTAGAAGGTGACGTCAATCGGCGCATCCACCACCAGGGGAATATCCGCCCCTCCTTGGCTGGCATTTTTTCCATAATTCAGGTCCCAGCTGCCATTGAGTGCCAGCTTGTAGCGTGGACCACTTTTATCCTGATCGTTCCCTGGTGTGATGTTGAAGGTGCCTTTCCACACATCCGAGTTGGCATCGTACGTCAGGTTGGTCACTTCACAGCCGGGCATCCAATCACCGCTGCATCCCAGCTCCGATTGTAAGGTACCGGCAATTGTGGCAGTATCTGGATTGGCAATATCCTGCGCCCTGACTGGGTTTACTCCAGCCAGGGAGAACAAAATACTGATCAGAAACACAATTGTCAGGCTTAGATGAATACTATTATTTTTATGCATCGAATCCCTCTGCAATTTGGTTTTTACCGATAGGTCTATTATACAATCTGTTTCCTTTTGAGTAGAATAATCAGGGTATTCAGCACACTTTGTGCGATAATCAATTGTGGGTATAAAATATGACCAGATTTATCTATCCTCTATGTGGATCACTCTCTAACAGGTGTGAAAACCATAGATACTTTTCGGAAAGGAACGGGTAAAAAATCCAAGGAATGAGCCAGAATAATATTGCTTTACTAGTTATTGACGTTCAGCAAGGCCTGTTCACGAAATCCACCCCCATCTATAAGGCTGATGAGCTGCTCGAGAATATAAACTTGCTCGTGGACCGTGCCCATCGCGACCGAGTCCCGGTATTTTATATCCAGCATTCTGACCCCAGATCATTAGTCAAGGGGTCATCAGGCTGGCAATTGCATTCTCAGCTTCTGCCATTGAATATAGATAACATTATCCACAAGCAAATTGACAATGCCTTCGAAGGTACCAGCTTGGATAAAATGCTAAAAGCCGAAAATATCAGCAGATTGGTGATCACTGGCCTGGTTACGCATGGTTGTGTCAAAGCCACCTGTCTTGGTGCACGGAAGTTGGGGTATGGAGTAACCTTGGTCAAAGATGCTCACAGTAGCTATAGTAAACAAGCTGCGCAAATCATCGAAAAATGGAATCTTAAAATTAAGCGAACAGCAGGTCGTGTTGAAATCAGCTTCGGAGATAGAATTCAGTCGATTGTAATCTGCCTTACAAATTGACGTCGTTTTTCTGTCATTGCGAGAGGTCGGTGAACTACCGAACTCGAAGCAATCTGCTTTTTCATAATATTTATCTCGAATATTTCACTTCTTCCAGCATCTTGTGAGTGATTACATCGTTGCTTGGTCCATAATTCTCGCAGCATGTGAGTGTCAAATCTGCTGGTCCCAGCTGCAACTGAGTTCCGAGCTCAGCATACTTTTTGATCAATCTGGATAGAAACAGGCATTACCAATTCATCAATTATTTCTGCGACTTTACTTTGCTTACTCAGATAAGATTTTCCCCTAGAGCCAATTTAATCGCTTGTTCCCACGACATCGCGTGACCATCATTCCATCCTGCGGTGAACGCTTCGTCTCCAAGTTCCTCTCGCAGGGCACGTAGATCGCGATCGGATTCTGCGCGTTCAGCGGGTGTCATCGCAAAGGAGATTGCCTCATGCAGCACGCTCGCCGCCGCGAACAACTTGGTTGCGCGTTCGAATGTTTTGGAGAGTAAATTCAGTTTAGCGATCGCCTCCAAGGACTCGGCGATATCACTTTTATTTCCTAGCTTGTTGCGCAGAGCAAGGCTCGATTTCAACATCTGCTCCGCGCCACTTGGGTCGGTGGGCTGCATGGCAATCCCCAAAGTGCACTGCACTTTAGCAATACGCGGCTTACTCCCTACCTGCTCGCACAAATTCAAGGCTTGACAAGCAAGTGATGCAGCTTGCTCGTAGTCACCTTTTCCATTCTCCACCTGGGCTAAACCATCCAGAGTATGCGCTGTGCAGTATTTGTCTTTCAAGTCTTGCACAATTTGGAGACTCTCTTGGTAAAGAGCCCGCGCCCGTTCCAGGTCTCCTTCTCGACATGAGAGATTTGCCAGGTAACGCAAAAACCACGCAATCTCATGAGAACTTCCCGTCTTACGGAAAAAAGCCAACCCATCCTCAAAAAACTGGCGCGCGCGTTCGAAATTTCCATTATCTTGCTCACATGAGGCAAGAATGAAATAGGCATTTTGGGATTCAGGACTGGAGAAGAAATCCTGGATAGACCCCATATCAACCATTTGCGAGAAAAGGGTTACACTCTCCTGCAACAAGTCATTTGCCCTTATCCAATTACCTTGTGCGCGTAGTCCATGGGCAAGACGATTTAAGGCTTGAGATATTTGGAACTGGTCTCCGATTTTGCGAGATATTTCCAGACTTTCCTGACCCAATTCACCCGCCTGCAAGAAATTCCCTAGTTGGATCGAGAGGCGTGCTAATTGACCGAGCGCTTCAGCAACCCCCTTTTCGTCGCCAAGGTATCGGTAAATCTGTAAACTCTCCGTAAAACTCTTCTCCGCATCGACATATTCACCCTGGCTGAATTCCATATCTCCTCGCGTGATCAGTGCAAATGCCCTCGCTGTTGTTGGGGCAAGCGCTTCTGGCTGGGCAAGCAATTTATTTAGCCAGTCGAGTCGTTCGAACCAATATCCGCGCAACCTCCAAAAACGGTATAGTCCTGCCGCCAGACGCAGCCCTCTCTCTACTACAGTTTCCATTGACCACGCCAATGCGGCACGGAAATTGTCATGCTCTGCATCCAGCCGATTTAACATGACCACTTGCTCGCCGCTGAATAGTTTCGGACGTGCCTGCTCCTCGAAATCCAAGAACCAATCGAGATGACGATCGCGAAACATACTGAGTTGTTCTGAATTGACAAGTTTTTCACGCGCGTACTGTCGAATCGTCTCCAGCAAGTGGTAGCGCATCCGCCCGTCGACACCTTCTCCTACGACAACCAGAGACTTGGCTGCCAAATTTTGTAATCGATCGAGTACTTCAAAACATTCGATTCCTTCTCCTACGCAAAGGCTTTCCGCAGCTTCCAAAGTCCACCCTCCCGCAAATATTGACAGGCGCTCGAATAGAGTGCGTTCGGCGGGCGATAGTAAACTATAACTCCAATCAATGAGTGCGCGCAGTGTCTGTTGACGCGGCAGTACAGTGCGACTTCCGCCAGTAAGCAATCGAAATCGGTCAACCAAACGTTCGGAGATTTGTTCGACGGAGAGAACATTAACCCGCGCTGCTGCGAGTTCGATGGCAAGCGGAATTCCATCCAGCTGATTACATATCTGCGCGATTGCTGTCGCGTTTTGGTCCGTGACTAAAAAATTAGGTTGTATCGTCAAAGCACGGTCAATAAACAAGCGCACCGCTTCATACCGGGTCAGTGATAGAGCAGTCGCTGTCTCCAAGGCTGGTATTGCCAGTGATGGTACGCTATAGATAACTTCGCCCGCTATACCCAACCCCTCGCGGCTCGTTGTCAATATTTTCAGATTGGGACTGGCATGCACAAATGCATCGGCAAGCCTCGCACAAGCCTCAATCAAATGCTCGCAATTGTCGAACAGCAGCAGACAATTCCTCTCTCGCAAGTATTCCGTCAATCCTAATTGGATTGTACGTCCAGATTGCAGTTGCAACCCCAACGCTGTGGCAACACTATACGGAACAAGCGTTGGATCGGCGATTGGTGCGAATTCGACCAGCCACACGCCATCGGGGAATTCATCGATGAGGTCTGCCGCGACTTGAATTGCGAGGCGCGTCTTGCCAGCCCCACCAACGCCGGTGAGCGTAATGATCCGTGTGCTATTCAGGATTTCCTTGACCCGCCTCATCTCTTGCTCGCGGCCGATGAAACTTGTGAGTTGAATCGGCAGATTATTGGGTTGCGTGTCGAGGGTTTTTAGTGGCAGGAATTCAGAAGGTAGATCGGGCGCGACAGCTTGATAAATATGTTCTGGGCGAATCAAATCTTTAAGCCGATGGGAATCCAGATCGCGGAGCACTGTTTCGGGGAGCAGGTGATCACGTACCAGTTCCGCTGTCGGAAGCGAAAGCAAGATTTGTCCGCCGTGTCCGGCGGAGAGCAATCGCGCTGCCCGGCTCAGCGTCAAGCCCGAAATGTATTCGCCTGAGGTGTGATCACCGATACGCAAATCAGCTGCCCCCGTGTGTAATGCCATCCGCACGCGAATCGCGCCCGTTTCACCCCAGGCTGCATCACGCAGTGCACGTTGCGCGGCCAGGGCGGCTTCGAGCCCATCGGTGGCGGTTGAGAATGCCGCACAAAACGCATCCCCAATGATTTGAAAAACATAGCCACCGTGTGTGCTAATCGTTTCATTCAATATCGCGTGATGGCACGCAAGCGCATTCGGCATCGCCTCGGGGTATTGTTGCCAAAGCTTGGTACTACCCTCGATGTCGGTGAATAGAAATGTGACCGTGCCTGTGGGGAGATCAGGTTTCATTGTGTAAATTCACGTAATCGGTAAGGGAAATGGATTTATCTTTGATCCCATTATCTCATAAGGGATAGTTCTCTATATTATAACGGCGGGAAGCTAAATCCGTACCATCGCGACCATTATATTTCCTATCCAATCTACTGCCATAGGCGGCATACTGTCTGTTCTCCAAACCTCTGGTACCCTGGCAATGCCCGATGTGTTCATCGACACCGAGCGTAGCGAGCGAAGTTCAATTGTTGATGAACCCATGTTCACTATTGAGTTGTACTACCCCCTTATATAATCACGTTTTCACCGCACAGTGAAAAATTGATTATGCCCAAACAATTGCAATCGATACTAAAAAATGCTATAGTGATGGTTAGTTGAATGATTCGGGGGATTCCCAGATCAAAAGGAGGGAGTGCATGTCCCCAACCATAGAAGAACAGATTAAGCGCTTGAAAAGCACCATCGCTGAGATGGAATCTCAACGCGAAGCCCTGGGAGATTTGTTTATTCAGAAAGCAGTTGAGCCAATGCGCGAAAAACTATCTGAGCTCAACCGCCTGCTCGATGCTTCCAAGATAAGCGCCCCAGATCAACCCAGGCAGCAACGCAAGCTGCTTACCATCCTGTTCATGGATATCGTTGGCTCGACGTCTATCATTCAGCACATGGACCCCGAGGACGTGAGTGAGGCTTTCGATGCCAATCTCAAGCGGCTGGCGCAGCCCATCGATGAGTTCGGTGGGCATGTCACCAGCTTCATGGGGGATGGATTCATGGCCATATTCGGGGCTCCCACCGCACGGGAGGACGATCCCGAGCGAGCGGTACGAGCGGGACTGGCAGTCATCCAGCGTTCAGACGAAATTGCCAAAGAGCTAGAGAAGAAGTTGGGATATCCACGATTTCAAAGTGCGGGTGGGGGTGAACACCGGGCTGGTGATCCTGGGTGGGGAAACCGAGGGTGAAGATACCACTAAAGGCCCGGCAGTGCACCTGGCAGCCCGCCTGCAGAGCGCCGCACCTCCCGGAGGCATGCTGGTCTCGCATGATGCCTACCGCCATATCCGTGGGGTGTTTAATGTTGAAGCCTGCGAGCCTGTGAAGGTCAAAGGATTCGACGAACCCGTGCAGGTCTACCGCATTCTGAACGCCAAACCGCGGGCCTTCCGCTCCTACACCCGCGGCGTGGAGGGGATTGAAACACGCATGGTTGGGCGTTCCAGTGAGCTAAAGTATCTCCAAGATGCCCTGCTGAGTACCATCGAGGACGGGGAAGGGCAGGTGATCACCATCATGGGTGAGGCTGGGGTAGGCAAATCGCGCCTGCTGTACGAGTTCCAAAACTGGATCGATCTGCAGCCCTGGCGGGTGCGCTTTTACGAGGGGAAAGCCCACCAGGAAGCCCAGGGGATGCCCCTGAGAATGATGCGTGACCTGTTCGAGTTCCGCTTTCAGCTCCAGGAAAACGACTCCAAGGAGGCGGTGCGGGAGAAAGTCGAATCAGGCTTTGTGGAGGTGTTTGGTAAAGGTGATGAGGGGCAGATGCGCGCTCACCTCCTGGGGCACTGGCTGGGCTTTGATTTCAGCACCAGCCCGCACTTGCAAGGTGTGCTGTCTGACCCCGAGCAGCTACGCAACCGCGGGTTGATGTACCTGGGTGAATATTTCAAAACGCTTTGTAATCAGGCTCCGGTGGTCGTATTCCTGGAAGACATCCACTGGGCGGACGATTCCTCACTGGATGCGCTCAACTGGCTGGGAGAGCGCATTCATACATCAACGCCTGCTGATCGTATGCGCTGCACGCCACTCATTACTCGAGCGCCGTCCATACTGGGGTGAAGGGCTGGCTTATCATCACCGTCTGGATCTGGAACCGCTCTCCAAACGCGAGAGCCACCAGCTGGTGGGGGAGATCCTCAAGCTGGTGGAACAGGTGCCCACAGAGCTCTACGAGCTGGTGGTGGAAGGCGCCGAGGGCAACCCCTTCTACGTTGAGGAGCTGATCAAAATGCTGGTGGAGGACGGGGTGGTGGTCAAGGGCGAAGACGCCTGGCAGATCAAACCGGAGCGCCTGTCTGAGATCAAGGTGCCGCCTACCCTGGCGGGTGTGCTGCAGGCGCGCCTGGAAAGCCTGCCCAAGGATGAGCAGCAGGTGTTGCAGCAAGCCTCCGTGGTCGGGCGCCTGTTCTGGGACCAGGTCGTATCACACATCCAGGCGGCTGAAGGTGGTAAACCGCAGCTGGTCCCCGAAGCGCTGGGCTCCCTACGCAACCGTGAAATGGTCTACCGCCGGGAAGCCTCAACTTTCACAGATGCCAGGGAATATCTCTTCAAGCATGACATCCTGCGCGAGGTGACCTACGAGTCGGTGCTCAAGCGCCTGCGCCGCAGATACCATGGATTGGTAGCCGACTGGCTGATCGCCCAGGTTTCGGGGCGTATAGGTGAGTACAGCGGGTTGATTGCCGGGCACCTGCTGCAGTCAGGCAGTAAGGAACTGGCGGGCGTATATTACCTTCAGGCAGGGCAGGCAGCGCTGGAGTCGTATGCCAATGCTGAAGCGGAGGGATACTTTCGCCAGGCGTTGGAACAGCCTTTAGAAAATAGGCACAAGGCAGATTGCCTGGCGGGTTTGGGTGAAGCACTATTTAGACAGGGATCCAGTCAAGAGGCGGTTGAAACTATACGGCAAAGTATTGAGTGCTATCTGATAGTGGGGGACAGCGATAGTACAGCCTCCTTGTACGCACGCCTGGCATATGTTTATTGGCATACTGATTGTCAAGCAGCCTGGGAGGCCTGCCAGGAGGGGCTGCTGCGGCTGGAGGGTGCACCGGAGAGCCCCGGCATGGCACGCCTGCTGGCGGAAACGGGTAGGGCAGCATTTTTTCTAGCAAGATCAAGCGATGAAGTTATTGCTTTATGCCAGCAAGCGATTGAAATGGCTGAGCGCCAGGGCGAGCTGGAAGCCCAGGCGGATGCCAGCATCACGATTGCACTAGCCACACCTGAAGTAGACACGACTATCCATCTCCTGGAAGAGGCGGCTGCATTTAGCGAGGCCAACCGGTTGTGGGCCCAGGCTCGGCGGGCACATGCTAACCTTGCAGGATACCTAGATCAAAGTGATATTGCATATCAACACGTAATGCGAGCTGTGGACATATCCATTCATGTCGGTAATATCGAGTGGCTGTTTTGGGATTTAGAAATCCTTCCAAATTTATTAATCACACGCGGACAGTTGAAAACTATTGAAGGAACACTGAGGGATATTTTACGCAGTTCAACTGCCTCTCAATCCAGGGTAGATGAGTTATTGGAAGTAGTTCACTCAGCCTTGTTATCGCCACGAGGAGAACTGACCCAGGCTCTTGAATATCAGCGCTATCGCCTACAAGAAATACGAAAAACAGCCAACTACAATCAAATCGCCAACTGGAATATCGGTCTGGAACATATATGCTGTGCTCTCAAGCTCTTTAAGGGTATGGATTATCTCTCGGAGGCAGAAACTGCCCTGCAGGAGAATATTAGAATAAATGTGGCTCCTATTGAGTCACGCTTGAGGCTGGTGGAGAACCTGGCACTCCAAAAGCGCTTTGCAGAAGCTCATGAACAGCTGGATGATGTGAATAAAAACCTGGATCAGCAAATAAGCAGAGCTATCGTGGAGATAAGATTAGTTGTGGAAGCTCAGCTTGCCAGTGCGGAATGCCGCTGGGAGGAAGCCATTTCTAAACGCCTGACCCGAATTGACATGTGCCAGGCAGATGGGGATCGCTTTGCTTGGGCGTGGAACCTCATCCCCCTGGCGGACGCACTAATGGGTCGGGATTTACCCGGTGACCTGGAACGGGCGCAGCAGGCCTACCGCCAATCGCATGAGATGTTCTCCGAGATGGGTGCGCCGGGGTATATCCAGGTACTCGAGCAGCGCTTGGGGGTAATGTGATCTAAATCTCCTCCATCCTGATCAGTAAAAAAATCATGCGATTACGATGATAATGACATACAGCTTTGGTTCACTTTTGCCAGGCGATTGGCGATTAATTAGAACCTAAACACAGCTTGAACGTTATAATAAATGGTGCTGTTATCATTTCCACCGAATTATGGCTAAATCACTAAAATTCAATGCTGAGGCGCGGTTAAATGTTAAAAATGCCCGAATTTGGAAAAGCCAGGAATTATGTTCTGCATAGATTGGAAAATGAATTATCTCCTGACCTCACTTATCATAGCCTGAAACATACGTTAGAAGTTGTTTCCGCAGCTGGCCGCATCGCTACCTGGGAAAAGGTAGGTGAAGAAGACTGCTTGTTATTGCTTATCGGAGCTTATTACCACGATTTGGGCTTCATTCGTCAGCGGCAAGATCATGAATCGATCAGTATCCAACTGGCTGAACAGACGCTGCCAGAGTTCGGTTATTCTGATGCCGATCTTGATGTAATTCGAGGCATTATCCAGGCTACGCATATCCCGCAATCACCCACCAGCCTTTTGGAGATGATCATGGCCGATGCAGACCTGGATTACCTTGGAGATGAGAGCTTTTGGGAAAGGAGCCAGGATCTGCGACAGGAGCTGGAGAATTTTGGCACGAGTTTCACCGCATGCAGATTGGTATACCTACCAATTGAATTTCATCCATCCACACCAGTACTTTACCGCCTCACAACGGTCATTGAAGGAGCCATTAAAGCAACAGCATGTGCTGGAGATAAAAAAACTGCTGGATCAGGCAATAAATATTTAGTTTATACAATTTTGAGGTTATACCCGCCGCACATTAGCAGCGCATGCCCACAACACGCTTTTAATCTGAAAAGGAGTAAGCTCGGGATGTTTGGCGCGGATCAGGGTGATGATACCGGCAATATGCGGGGCTGCAAAACTATTGCCCGTGCTGATCACGTAGCTGTGATCCTTCCATGCCACCCTGAGATCGATCCCCGGTGCGCCGAATTCGACCGGGGGGGTTGGGTTGTAATAATAGGTGAAAGGGTCTTTCCCGGCATGCGAGGCCACCGAGAACACCGAGGAATAAAGGGATGGGAAACTGGGTTCGTCATAATTGCTGGCAGCGGATACCAGCATGATATTTTTAAAATATGCATCGTCAGTCAGGGTATGAAACATGGCAAAATAATCCTGCTTGGCCGTGCTCAAGCTCAAGTTGACCACATCCATGCCATTTTCAACCGACCAGTCCACGCCGGCGGCAAACTGATACGCCCGCCCGCTCATGTTCGTGCCCAATACACGCACACTGTATAACAAAGCTTCTGGGGCGATTTTATGGATGATGCCTGCGCAGCCTGTGCCATGACCTGCCAGGTCTGAGGGGTGTTCGACGGGATCATAGCGCAATTTACCTTCCAGTGACTCGTCCCATTCGATATTCACTCCACCAGCTACCTGGTTCCCCACAGCTGGGTGATCATATTCGATCCCAGAGTCCACTACGGCCACTTTTACGCCCTGCCCGGTACTGCCTCCCCAAGCCCATTCTGGGGTGATTTCAGACAAAGGCCCACTGGTGGCCAATTCGCGGATGGCACCATTTACGAACGCCTCGGAATGTGCCGGGAGGATTTGCTCCTCTTCGCTCATCGTAAGAATGCTCCCCTGCTCAGCCGCCGTTGGTTCTGGTGATATTCAGCAAAAGCTGTCAGAATTTTCAGCACGGTCTCTCTTTCTGCCTCACCCATCTGGCTGAACTCATTCAGCAGCTCAGCTAGTTTTATCAGGTCTTTCTGTGAGCCAGCCTCCGGTTTAGCCTGGAGCGCGGCCAGCAAGTTATCAGATAGTGGCTCAGCATCGCCTGCAGCCAGCTGCTTCAGTCTAAGGATTAACGCTTCATCCAGGTGTTCGAGGGTCTGGGCTTGCTCGATGGCTAAAGCTGCCTGGCGGGCAAATAGACCTAGCAGCTCCATATCCTGCATCCCAAATGAAGGCGCATTGATTTTGTCCAATACTTCCATCACCCCAATAACGCGCTCACCAGCCAACAGTGGAGCCGCAAGGATCGAGCGTGGCACATAGCCTGTGCTTTTTGCAAAGTCCTGGTTGAAGCGCGTGTCCTGAGCAACATCCGAGATGGCGATTGGCTGCCCCGACATGGCGACATAACCCGCGATCCCCTGGTTGAGTGGTATGCGCATACCAACAAGGTTCCGATTGGAAGCTCCATGTGCCACTTTGAATTCCAGCACGCCTTCCGCTTCGTTCACCAGCAGAATAGAGGCAGCAGCTGCACCAAAAATCCTGGCAGCAGCTTCCACGATGGAGGCGAGCAAGGCATCGGTCGATCCCGGTAGGGTAGACCTGCCCGCAGATGCTAGCGACTGGACTAACCGAGCCAGATCTTCCGCCAGCGGATTGTCATGGGTGTCATTTGGTGCCATCATCCTCGGATCTTCTCCATCTCCACAACTATTTATTCATACGCGGGAATTCTACAGCACAGGTGCTGTAGAATTCCACATCATTGATACTCAATTCCCCCAGATAGGGTTAGATGACTTGGTAGCACTCCAGCTCAGGATCATAAAATATCCTTACCCATACGGGGTTCGCGAAACCTGGTTTGTTCAATAAGCTGGCTGGCATTGAATGAGCACTGACCTCGTTGGTGTCCTCCGCCACGATCTCAGACGGCAGATAGAACCACCGTGCTTGGGATTTGACTTCATCGGGGGCAGTCTGGAATCTTTCGTCCGGCTTGGTCTGCATGCGCATGGCATTGACTTCATCGGGGGCAGTCTGGAATCTTTCGTCCGGCTTGGTCTGCATGCGCATGGCATTGACTTCATCGGCCGCGGTCTGTAAGTGTTCGTCCGGCTTGGTCTGCATGCGCATGGCATTGACTTCATCGGCCGCGGTCTGTAAGTGTTCGTCCGGCTTGGTCTGCATGCGCATGGCATTGACTTCATCGGCCGCGGTCTGTAAGTGTTCGTCCGGCTTGGTCTGCATGCGCATGGCGTTGACTTCATCGGCGGCGGTCTGGAAGTGTTCGTCCGGCTTGGTCTGCATGCGCATGGCATTGACTTCATCGGCGGCGGTCTGGAAGCGCTCGTCCGGCTTGGTCTGCATGCGCATGGCATTGACTTCATCGGCGGCGGTCTGGAAGCGCTCGTCTGGCTTGGTCTGCATGCGCATGGCATTGACTTCATCGGCGGCAGTCTGGAATCGCTCGTCTGGCTTGGTCTGCATGCGCATAGCATTGACCTCGTCTGGTTAACTCATCATCCGTAAGTTAGCCGTGACTTCCTCTTTGGAGCTAAGAATAAGCCGATCCATAAATAATTGTTCTTCATCGGTCAAGGTCACTCGCACCGCAGACAGCTTGGTAAGTAAACTTTTTAGCGTATCTTTCGAATTCTCGTTCATCATGTTTTCTCCTTTACTTTTTTTCTCAAATAGTCTGATTGGAATTTATTGTATACATGATAGCAAATATGCTTCTACTTGTCTGTCGTCTAAACGACATAATTTTATTCTTCACTGGCAGCTTCTTGGCTCTCAACGAGCAAGTTCAGCTCATAACGATTAAGCAGCACAATATGGCCACGCCCGGTAAGTAACCAACCGCTGCGCCGCCATCGGCCTAAAATGGTAGCCACAGTTTGGCGGGTCAGCCCCACCCGGGTAGCCAGTTCATCCTGCGATAGGGTCAGGTAGCCAACCTCCTGAGACATTTGGTCTAGGTGCAACAACTGCTGCGCCAACCGCTGCTGGGCATCATAGAATGCCAGGGCCTCTTCCCGTTTGCTGCTATTCTGCAGCCTTCTCGCAATGATCTCAAGCAGTCGTAATGCCAGGCGTGGCTCTTGTTCGAGAACACCCTTGAAAACCGTGCTGGGAATGAGCAGGACTTCACTATCCACAATCGCTTCTGCGCTGGTTGAGCGGGGCTCACCGGTCAATATCGCCAGCTCACCGAAGCAATCACCTATGCCCATCTCATTGATCACCAGCTCGCGCCCATCCGGATTTTCGAGCCGGATGGCGATCACTCCCCGCCAGACCAGGTATATCGCTTCGGCTGGATCGCCTTGGAAAAATATGAAGCTACCTTTGCGGGTTGGTTTCAGCCGGCTAGCTTTGGCAAGTGTAACCAGGCTGAAAGGGCCAATCCCTTCAAACAAAGTCTGGCTGCTCAGAAATTGAAGGATGGATGCAATTCCGCCAACTCGATCGTTTATCATCTTTTCATCTCAAATCGTTTGATCACAATCACTGTGAAATCATCGGATTGGGGTTGCCCACCCACAAACTCCTGCACCCGCTTCCATAATTGAGCACATACCTCTGCAGCTGGCAGCGAGCTAATGGTTGGCAGCTCTTTTACCAGGCGCTCGATTCCGAATTGGTTATCCGCAGCATCCAGCGCTTCACTCAGCCCATCACTATAAATGACTAACAAGCCACCGGTTGGGATAGTCACCGTTTGTGCATCCAGCTCGATCTCATCGGTGATTCCAAGGGGCATGCCAGGGCTTGAAGTAGTATCGATAAATTGCTGGTTTTCATCCAATACAAGCGGGAGTGGATGACCCGCCCGGCAGTAGTCGAAGCGTCCTGAGATATCCAGAATACCATACAATATTGTGACGAACATCCCAGAGTGGCTCATCTCAATCAGATGATGGTTCACCAATTGTAGTGTGGCTTCCGGGGAGGGATTGCGTGGTGCCTCGATATGCACCAGGCTGTTGGTCAGATTTATAAATAGGGCAGCCGGGATGCCCTTATCGCAAGCGTCGCCGATCACCAGCCCAACGCGATGCCGGTTAATCGTAATAAAGTCATAATAATCCCCTCCCACAGCTCGGGCGGGAATAGTGAGAGCGGCTATATCGAACCCCTCCAGCTGCGGTAGGCTGTTTGGCAGGATGCTTTCTTGGATCTGGCGGGCAATGCCAAGTTCTCTTTCCAACCTTTCCTTGATGACCAGCTGTTCCTGGGCAGACTTGAGCTCCTGGTATGCGAAAGTAATCTGGCTGTTTTTTTCGCGCAGGTCCTGGATGGTGACATTTTCTGCTTCCTCCAACCGACAGCTCATCTGGCGTACCATGTCGTATGCCAGGGTCGGGTAACGGTGCAGCAGCCGATCAAAATCCTGCCGGGTCATCTCCAATGTATCAGCATAGGTATATGCCTTCACGCTTGCAGTATGGCATCTCTGAGAGTCAAACAGGCTCATCTCGCCAAACAAGGTACCTTGTGGTCGGATAGCCAGCTGACGCTCGTCCGGAGTGCCCAATGCCTTGATCACTTCCGCCTCACCCTCCAATAGGATATAAAAGCGCTCATCTGATTCGCCTTCGCGGATCATCAGCGCGCCAGCCTCAAACTCGCGTCGTTTTAGTGTATCCGCCAGATGTTCCAGCTCAGCATGGGGTAAACGAGCAAATAAGGGGATTCTTGCGATCAAGGATGCCTGCTCAGATCGTTTCATCCCACCTATCCTACCACTACCGAATAGATCTTAACTTCCTGGGACATACCCTTGATCTCGGTAGGACCAAGATCCTGCACTTTTATTGTTTCGCTCAAAGCATTACGAGTGGTTTCGTCAATCAATATCGGCTGCTTAGCTATCTTGGTATATGCCTCAAGACGGGCAGCCAGATTGACCGTATCACCCACGCATGTGTAAGTCGCCCTGCTTTGTGTGCCGGTGTAGCCGGCAATCACTTGCCCGCTGGCAATCCCAATCCCAATCCGGATCTCAGGTCGCTTTGCAGCTGCCCGGTCAAGATTGAACAGATCGATCATCTCAATCATCTCCATTGCAGCACGCACAGCCTGCTCACCATAATTTGGCAGCGGCAAAGGCGCGCCAAAGATTGCCATCAAACCATCTCCAACCATCTGATTGACTACCCCTCCCTGCCCACTGATCGCTTCGAACATCAGCGTGTAATAAGTATTGAGTAGCTCGATTGTATCGGCGGGGGATTGTGATTCTGCCAGTGTTGTAAAACCACGAATATCGGAAAACATGGCACTTGCTTCAACAAAATGACCTCCCAGGGTAAACCCCGATTCTTCCAGGTCTTGGGCTACCTCTGCAGTGGCAAATCGTCTGATTAACTCGCGTTGCTGGTTGCGTAGACGTTTTTTCTCCAACCCAGCACCGATCCGAGCTCTGAGCAGTACAGGGTTGACCGGCTTGATCAAGTAATCCTCTGCCCCCATCTCGATACAGCGCACGACACTGTCCAGATCTTCCAGAGAGGAAGTGACGATTACTGGGATATCACGCAAGTTCAGGTCACTGGCGACATTTTCCAACACCTGATAGCCATCCATCTCTGGCATCTGGATGTCGAGAAGCATCATATCGAACTCGCTCTGATGGAGCATCTCCAGCGCTTGGCGTCCGTTTTCGGCAAACGCCACCCGGTGCCCCTGTTGTTCTAGGCCGCGACCGAGCAACAGGCGATTGACCTTGTTATCATCCACCACCAACAGGCGACCAGGTGTTATATTACGACTCATCCCTCAGTTCCTCCAGGCAGTGCTTCACCTGTAGAAAATCTGCTGCAAGTTGTTCCAATTTTTGACCAGCTCCCGAAAGGTCATTCGCCTTGCCCATCATCTCCAACTCGCGGGCTTGTTGTGAAAAGACCAGAGCTCCAAGGCTGGCACTGCTGGATTTGATCGAATGAGCACATCGCATAAAGGATGCCGCTTCTCCATTGTTCAATGCCTGATCCAGTTGTTCGATTAAAGCTTTGGTTTCAATATTGTAGGTATCGATAAGCTCAGCTATAAATTCAACACCCATCATTTCTATTAGCTGATTATAAGTTGGCATATCAATTATAGCGTGTTCTTGCATAATATTTCTCCGAATATTTTATCCACCAGACAATGGTAGAGCCAGATTGAGGGCAGTTACCAGTTCGTCCACACGGATCGGTTTGCTTAAATAATCATCCATGCCGGCTTCCAGGCACATCTCTCGGTCACCTTGCATGGCATTGGCGGTCATGGCGATGATGCGCGGACGCTTTTCAGTAGGTAGTTCTGCGCATAGGCGCCGGGTAGCTTCCAATCCATCCATCTCGGGCATCTGCACATCCATCAGGATGACATCATATGGCTGGCGATTAACTGCCTGCAATACTTCTAATCCATTTGCGGCAACATCCGCACGGTAACCCATTTGTGAGAGCAAACGCAGAGCTAACTTTTGGTTAACCACATTATCTTCTGCTATCAGGATGCGTAGTGGGTGATGGGACGCCATCTCAGGATCAAGGGCAGCCCGTTCTGGTGTTGCTTTAGCTGCCTGATCACCTTTACCAGCAAAGAGAGACATTAATATATCGAACAAGGCTGATTGGCGGATCGGCTTCATCAGGATGGCGGTGAATTCTGTTGATCCGCGGGCTTCCACACGCCCTCCAAGCGAGGTAGTTAGCACCAGAGGGATCCGCACAGCCTCGGGTTTGCCAGTTTCTATCTTGCGGATTTCATCAGCCAGCTCCACCCCACTCATATCTGGCATCTGCATGTCCAGGATAATCAGGTCGAAAGCCTGCTCCTTTTGTAGGATTTCCAATGCTTCAGCTGGTGTAGCACATTCTCGGGGCTGCATCCCCCAAGTCTGGGTCTGCAACTGCAGGATGCGCCGGTTGGTGGCATTGTCATCCACCACCAAAACCCGCTTGCCGCGCAGCTGAGGCTGTTCGCCCTGTATATGCGGGCGACCTTTCCAATCCAGGGCAGGTTTGGCGGAAATGATAAAGTGAAATGTCGAGCCTTTCCCGGGCACTCCTTCACTCTCCACCCACATCCTTCCGCCCATCAGCTCAACGATGCGGCTACTTAAAGCCAGACCCAAACCTGTGCCACCATAACGTCGGCTGGTGGAGGTGTCTGCTTGAGTGAATGCCCTGAACAAAAGGCCAACTCGATCAGGTGGAATACCAATACCAGTATCTCGCACTGAAAAGTGTAGGCTATCTGCCTCCTTGCCCTTGCTCACGGTCAAGATAATCTCACCCTGTTCGGTAAATTTGACCGAATTGCCAAGCAGATTGATCAACACCTGACGCAAGCGGGTGACATCACCCAATATGGCAGGTGGCACGCCTGGTTCCATGTGATATGCTAGCTCGAGGCTCTTCTCCGATGCCCTCACTTTTATCAAATCCAATGAAGCTTCGACGCATTCCCGTAAATCGAATGGCACTTCTTCCAGGGTCATCTTACCAGCTTCGATCTTCGAAAAGTCGAGGATGTCATTAATGATGGTCAGCAGAGAGTCACCGCTTGAGCGGATAGTCTCAGCAAACTCTCGCTGATCTGGGTTGAGGCTGGTGTCCATCAGTAATCCACTCATTCCGATGATGGCATTCATCGGTGTACGGATCTCGTGGCTCATCATTGCCAGGAAAGCGCTCTTCGCCTGGTTCGCTGCTTCAGCGTCCGTTTTAGCCTGGTGCAGCTCCTGCTCCGCCTGCTTTTGCTCAGTGATATCACGGATGGATTCGATCGCACCAACCGCCTCTCCCTTGGAGTTTTTCAACGCTGATGCGGTCGCATTCAGGTAAGCAGTCTGACCTTTTAATTGTGGAACAACTGCTTCACCTATCAGTATGCCTTCATTTCGTTGAATATGGAAATATTTCGCTTCAATCTCTTCATCCGGAAGGAGAACGGTATCGATCAGGATCGGTCTGCGTTCTCCATAGAAAGGTATCGCATATTCATAATCACCCTTCCCCAAAATATCTGCCGCCTTTACACCGGTCATCTCTTCAATCGCGTGGTTCCAGGCGATAACTTTGCCTTTGTGGTCGATCACCAGGGTGGCATCCGGTAAAAAGTTGATGATATCTGCCATACGGCGTTGAGATTCCTGGGCTGATTCGAACAGGCGGGCATTCTCGATGGCCACCGCAGCTTGCTGTGCCAAACCAATCGCGAAGCTTAGCTCAGCTTGAATGAACAATGGGTCATCCGGATCACGCCACACAGCCAGTGCACCAATAGCACGGTCCTGGATCAGCAGGGGTGCCACCAATAGCTTTTCACCTTCAGCGATATCTTGTGTGCCTGGAATATTCACCGCCCGTGCGTCTTTTCCTGTGTCATTGACCCATTCAGCCACACCACTCTCAACAATGCTGCCGATGATACCTTGACCAAGTTTCACATCCTCATCAACCAGCACCTCCTCAGCAAAATTACCTTCAGCGGTAATCGCCCGAATTGTGGTGCCATCCGGCTGGAGCAGATAAACCGCACTATTCTCAGCCGCCAGCAGCTCGCGCGCTTTCCCGGCAATACGTTCCAACACCACCTGCAGCTCGAGAGTGGCCGAAATCTCTCGGCTAACCTCTGCTAAGGCAGCCATTTCTGTCGCCCGTCGTTCGGTTTCAGCGTACAGTCGGGCACTCTCAATCGCAATGGCTGCCTGGCGTGCCAGGCTGACTAAAAAGTCGAGCTCAAGCTGGGTGAACAATCCCTGGTCACGGTCACGGTAGACCGACATAATCCCGATCACCCGCCCGCGTGAGATCAGTGGTGCAATCATGAGACATTCCAATTCATTTTCCTCAGCTGGTGTTCCTTCGATATGGATCGCCCGTCGATCATGTTCCGGTTCATTGATGATTTCAGCAATCCCTCTCAGGGCAACATCACCAGTCATCCCTTCGCCCATAGTAATCGTTTGGGCCATGGTTTCTGCTGCATACTTTCCTTGTGACACGAGTGCTTTCAATGTGCGACCATCTGGTTGCAGCAAGTACAGGGCGATATCGCGCACCTGCATCAGCTCACGGGTTTTGGTTGCCATGCGCTCCAGCACCGGTTCCATCTCATGGGTGGAGGCGATATCACTACCGATTTCAGCCAGCGCTGCCATCTCCACGGCATGGTGCTGTGTTTCCTGGTACAGGCGGGCATTCTCCAGGGCTACGCCCATGTTGAGCGCCAGTGTGCTGAGCAGGCGCAAGTCATTCTCACTGAATGCATCCTCACGGTCGATATTCTGAAGGGTGATCACACCCGTGACTTCCCCACCTGCAATGAGCGGTACCCCCAGGTAGGATTTGGGTGCTTCACCAGCCAGCACGGCAGAGCCAATCTCAGCTGCGCGCTGATCCAGATCCTGGGTGATCAATAAAGGTTCTCGCGTCTGCAGGATATGACCGGAAAAACCAGCCGGCGGACGAGGGGTAACCGTTTGTCGTTCGCCTTTTTCAATCGAATAGCGCCAATGGGCAAGATTTTCCTGCCGGTCATAGGTGATAATCGCTACCACCTGCGCATCGAAGACCTCCTGCAGCTCCTTCCCCACCAGTTCAAAGATGCCCTGCGGGTCGAGTTGCCCGGCCAGTGCCTGACCAACCCGGCTGATGATGGCCAGCTCGCGGTTGCGCTGTTCGGTTTCCGCCAGCAGGCGGCGGGTCTCCTCGAACAGGCGGGCATTTTCCAACGCTACACCCATCGAAGAAGCCAGCGTGGAGAGCAATCGGACGTGGCTATCGTCATAAACAAACCGGGTGTAGCTTTGCACATCAATAACCCCGATGGCTTTATCACCGATGCTGATCGGGACACCCAAATAAGATTGGGGCATCAGATCATCATCAGGTGCATTGGGGTTAAGCAGAGCTCCTCCACCAGTAATTTCTTCAAAGCTTCCCAGGATCAAAGGTTCCTTGGTATCGATGACTTTCGAAGTCAGCCCTGAGCCATACGGGAAGGGGTCGGATGTAACATATTTGCGGTCATAGCTGTAGGGTAGGTGGATCATATTGTCAGCCGGATCATATAAATAAATATTCACCACTTCCGAATGGAACGAGTCACGCACCTGATCACCCACCGTGCGGACGATGGCATCCACTTCCAGCTGCCGTGACATAACCCGACTGACATCATTAATGATCGCCAGCTCAGAGGCATTTTGACGGGTTTCTTCCAGCAAACGCTGGGTTTCATTGAACAGGCGTGCATTCTCCAGTGCCACACTCATGCTGTTGACCAGGGTTTGCAGCAGGCGCACATCTGAGTCGGTAAAAGCATGCTCACGCTCAAAGTCAGACAGACCTACCAGTCCACGCGCCTGGTCGCCCACGATCAATGGGACGAAAATCTCTGATTTTGCAGTCTGAGTCCCAGGCATAATAGCACTGCCATACTCTTCCACTGCGTGCAGCATGTTCTCGTTGATTACCAGGGTTTCACGGGTTCGATAGATGTGCTCACTGAACCCTGTTTCTCTGATTGGACTAGGCTTCAAATCAATCCGCGTGCCGTTTTCGTAGACGTATGGGAATTGTTCTAACCTGGTACTGGGATCGAAAATGCGAATTTCAAGATTATCGCTATGGAAGATCTCGCGGATCTTATCCCCCACCGCCTCATAGATGCCCTGGATATTGAGCTCGGCTGCCAGGGCAGCCTGCACACTGTTGATGATCGCCAGCTCGCTGTTGCGCTGTTCCGTCTCAGCCAGCAAGCGCTGCGTCTCCTGGAAAAGCCGGGCATTCTCAATTGCCACCCCCATGCTGGAAGCCAAAGTCGAGAGCAACCTCAAATTGGATTCATCGTAAGCATGTTCTTTATAGCTCTGCACCGTTACCAGCCCGCGCACCTGTTCGCCAACGATGATGGGAACTCCCATGTATGAGTTGGTGTTTTCCTCTCCCCCTTCAGCATTGGGAAAATATACCGCTCCGGCTGCCATTTGCTCCTGGAATGTGCCAAAAAGGAGCGGTTTGCGCTCAAGAATGATAACTTCGTTTACAGGATTGGATGATAAATTCGGATCAACTAGATTTGTGCTGTCCAAATCAAGGTAACCCTTATCGTAACAGTAAGGTGCCAGGAGCCGATTGGTTCCAGAGTCATACAAATTAATGACCACGCATTCTGCGGCAAAAATATCGCGCACCTTATCACCCACCAGGTGGGTGATGGTTTTGATATCCAGCTGACTGGCCATGGCCTCACCCACGCTGTTGAGGATGACCAGCTCAGCCGCGCGTTGCTCGGTTTCCTTGAGCAAACGTTGGGTCTCATCAAACAGGCGCGCATTTTCAAGCGCCACGCTCATACTGTTGACCAGGGTCTGCAACAGGCGTACATCCGATGCACTGAAAGCATGCTCACGCTCAAAGTCGGAAAGGTCTACCAATCCACGTGCCTGGTCACCCACAATCAGAGGAACCATTACCGATGACTTATCCAATTGCGTGTCTGGAAAGAGAAAACTACCGTATTTTTCCATCGCTTGCTGCATATTCTCGTTAATCACCAGGGTCTCTCGAGTGCGGAGCACATGCGCCGCAAACCCTTTTTCACGCAGTGGAACGGGTTCCACGATAAGGCGTTGGTTATTCTCATATATATAGGGAATCGATATCAAGTTCGTCTGGGGGTCGTAAATACGAATTTCCAAGTTTTCGCTGTGGAAGATCTCGCGGATCTTATCGCCCACCGCATCATAAATCCCCTGAATGTTGAGCTCCGCTGCCAGAGCAGCCTGGACGGAGTTGATGATCGCCAGCTCATTGTTGCGTTGCTGGGTCTCCTCTAGCAAGCGTTGGGTCTCCTGGAAAAGCCGAGCATTCTCAATCGCTACCCCCATGCTGGAAGCCAGTGTTGAGAGTAAGCGCAGGTTGGATTCATCATAGGCATTTTCTTGATAGCTCTGTACTGACACGAGCCCCAATACACGCTCGCCAACAATGATCGGCACCCCCATAAATGAGCTTGTAATGCCTTCCCCACCTTCAGCATCCGGCCATATTTGGGCTCCTGCTTCCGTAAGCTCCTGAGTAGTACCAAATAGAACGGACTTGCGATCCATTACGATTGCTTTTTGAATGGGATCAGTCACTGCATTGCTATCGTACTGATCCGTTTGGTCAGTCTCAATATAACCCTTGTCGTAGCTATATGGAGGATGAAGAATATTGGTTATCGGGTTATACAGATAAATAACGACACATTCCGAGGCAAAAATGTCACACACCTTATCACCGACCAAACGAGTGATGGTCTTGATATCCAGTTGGCGCGCCATGGCCTCACCCACACTGTTGAAGATTGCCAGCTCAGCCGCACGCTGCTCGGTCTCTTTAAGCAGACGTTGGGTTTCGTCAAACAAGCGCGCATTTTCGAGAGCTGATCCCAAGGACGCAGCAATGGTGGTCAAGAGGCGCATCTCTGCATCACCATAGGCATTATCACGTTCGTAATTTTCAAGTTGGATGATGCCGAGTACCCGGTCACTGCTGATAATGGGGATCATCACGCCAGATAGACTGCGATCAGTTCCAGGGACGACTCCTCCAGTTACTATATCTCCCTCTTCGTCCGTATTCCAAACCACCGGCTGGTGTGTTCTGACCATCCTCATAAACGCACCTTCAGGTCTTGGTTTACTGGGTGGTAACGTCAAACGCTCCCCATGCTCGTAGATATACATATTTTGGAGAAGGTCAGCTTTTTCATCGTACCAGGTAATCGCCAGGTCGGGTGTTTTGAAAACCTCGCGTAGCTTATCCCCCACCAGGTCAATAATCGCCTGGAAATCCAGCTCAGCAGCCAGACCCTGCTGGATGGAGTTGATGATCGCCAGCTCAGCATTACGCTGCTCGGTCTCTTTAAGCAAACGCTGGGTTTCGTCAAACAGGCGGGCATTTTCGAGGGCTGATCCTAAAGAGGCCGCGATTGTGGTCAGCAAGCGCAGTTCTGACTCCCCGTAAGCATACTCGCGCTCGAAGTTTTCATCATGGATCGCTCCAATGATCCGATCGCTGGCAATGATGGGGACATTTACGCTTGATTTACTCGCTTCTGTTCCAGCGATTACTCCCTGTGAAAGCACTTCTTCAGCAGTATTAAAGACCTTAGGCACCATGTTTTGCCGGTTGCTTTTCCATTGATCGAATATTCCGCCCGGCTGAGGTGCACGCGGTGCAGCGGTTAACCGCTTCCCATGCTCTTTTTCATACATGAAGTGCAACAGATTAGCTTTTTCATCATACCAGCGGATACCCAGGTTTTCGGTATGCAATACCTCACTCAGCTTATCCCCCACCAGGTCAATTATCGCCTGAAAATCCAATTCGGCTGCCAAACCTTGCTGGACGGAGTTGATGATCGCCAGCTCAGCATTGCGCTGCTCGGTCTCTTTAAGCAAGCGCTGGGTTTCGTCAAACAGGCGGGCATTCTCGAGGGCAGTACCCAAGGAGGCGGCAATGGTAGTCAGCAGGCGAATTTCTGCTTCCCCAAAGGCATTTTCCTGCTCAAAATTCTCTACCGAGATATCACCGAGGAAGCGGTCGCTGCTGATGATAGGGATAAACGCTGCCGATAAGCTTCGATCTGTGCCAGGCATTGGCACGATTTTAGCCATGTCTTCTCCGCCCATCACATAAGGCTGCCGGGTTTTCATTTCCGTCTCATAGATACCACCTGGACTGGGAAGAGAGGGCGGGGCCGAGATTCGTTTATTATGTTCGTATGTGTACAGATAATGGACCAGGTTGGATTTTTTATCGAACCAGGTGATTCCAAGGTCGCCAGTTTTGAATACCTCGCGCAGCTTGTCACCCACCAGGTCAACAATCGCCTGGAAGTCCAGCTCGGCAGCCAGACCTTGTTGGATGGAGTTGATGATCGCCAGCTCAGCATTACGCTGCTCCAGCCGGTCGTTGGATTGCTTCAGCTCAGCTGTGCGGTCGGTGACCTTCCGTTCAAGGGTAGCCGACCATTCGGCGTTCTCCACCGCCACAGCAGACTGGTTGGCAAGTACACCCAGCAGGTTGAGGTCTTCCGGGTCAAAGCGACCAAAGCATCCAGTCAGGTCACAGTAGATCACTCCCACCAGGTTCCCCTGGCTGATGAGCGGGGTCACTAGCACGCTGCGCTGCCCGGTGAGCTCAGCCTCCGGGTTGAGCTGGCGGATGAAACCCTGCCGGGTGCCAACCGTTTCCTCCAGCCAGGGCTCGATCTCGGTTAAAAAGGCCTCCGGGTCTGGTTGTGCTTCTTCCTTTCCGGTCATGGCTGGGAATGGAGGTCGCGGTAACAGGGTCTTTACCAATCGTCGCTTTCCCTGCTCATCTAGCAGAACTAATGCGATACGCTCGGCACCGGTCAGTTCATCCACTTCCTCCACGATTTCATCTGGTAATTCTGCCGTGTTACGCTGGGCATTAATGCGAACCCCTACTTTGAGCAGCCGTTGGAAGACTTCATCTAAACGCCCAGGCTTTTGCACCTGGGTGGTGAACTCCGCCATTTGCTCTGCTCCCACACCGTGGGTGGACGCGTATTTCATCCACTCAAGGATCAGTAATCGGCGGTAGACATTGCGATGCAGATACCCACGCCGGAGCCCAGCATCCGATAGATTTTCAATTGGGATAAGCAAACCTTTGATTCCCAGCTCCAATGCATGCCAGGCATTCTTTGAAATCGGTCTCTTAGTCCCAACAATATTTCTGGCTGGAAGAAGGGCGCGATAACACCACCAGCATAAAGCTGAAACAGAAATATCCCGGTTGACGATGTCAACGATTTCGTCCAGAATACTGAGAGATTTTTGCGCAGCTACACGGGCGGCCCGGAAATTACCGGATAAAGCATGCCCCCCTGCCTGAAGTGCTAAAAGATTTGTATTTAATGCTTTGTTCATTTGGTGAGGTAGTAAATCAGCTGCCTGTAAATCTTCATCTGCCTGTTTCAGCAGTCCAAGAAGCAAATGGCAGTTGCACATGTATGTATATAAAATATGCTCCATGTTGGCTAAACCAATTTTTTTGGCGAGGATTATTCCCTCATTAAAAAAATCAATGGCAGCCTGTAAATCACCCAATCCTTCAGAAGCACCACCCAGGTTCTGAAGGCAGTAAACAACTAATACATCTTGTTCCGTTTCTCGCGACATGTCTAATGCACGTTGGGCAAGTTCGAATGCTCGTTTGTATAATCCAACATCGCTCCAGATTTCGCAGCTGTTCGTTATCACAACAGCCTGGTAAGGACGGTCACCTGCAATCTCAAAAGCTTCCAAAGCCTGTTCGAAAAACAAGCGTTGAAGGGTCACGTCGGTATTTGAAGCTGCCAAACCGTTTAATGCAATACCTTCCCAGTCACGATCACCTATGCTCCTGGAAAGCTCGAGACCTTTATTTATAGACGGAGCCAGGTTCTGGTATTGCCCGGTAAAAGAAAACAGCATGCCTTGTAGAAAATTAGCCTTAATTAGAATTCGTTTTTCCTCTGGTGAAATCAGGGTCAGTGCTTCATTAAGGCAGGCTTGTGCCGCCTGGATCTCTCCAAGTTCAAGCTGGATGAATCCCAGAGACAATAATATCTCCGCTTTTAAATCAGGCTGGCCAGTTCTTTCAGCGATATCAAGCGCAACTTCTCCTAAATGCAATCCACGCTTCAGGTTGCCCGTTCTCCGTAAGATGAAAATCAGTTCAGAATATGCTTTGGCTACTACCGCATCATCTCCAAGCTGAGAGGCTTTTTCCACCAGGCCGGTCAGGCAGGCATCTGCCAGTGTAAACTGCCCCAGCATTTTATAACAGGACGCGCATGCCATCGTCATGTCGACAAATGCCTCCCAGGGTGTATCTGGCTGTGCCAATGCCTGGAGGTATAGCCCAACCGCCTTTTCGTGGTCAGCACTCTTGCGCGCCCGGTCGGCGGACTGTTGCAGGGATTGCCAGGTGGATTCCATCATAAATTGATTCCTTCGTTGAATTGATTTACCCCAAAGTCATTTCCAATTGCTTCGTTTCGGTAGGCTCCTGACGCAGCTCGAGCGCATCCTGGGGAGACACACCCACCATACGCGGCAGCTCATGAATGCTGGTGCGCGCTAAGCGCTCAGACATACGGGATAATACCATCTTGCTGAATGCAGGTTGAGTCATCATCACCCGTAAAATGGTTGCTGGTACCTGCAATAACTGTGAAGTTTCCTCAGCCACCACGTCCGCGGTGCGAGGCGCTCCAGTCAGGGAGGCAATCTCACCAAAATAATCTCCCGGACCCATGCTGGACAGAGAGTGGTATCCGCCCCCTTCTTCAGCAATGCCTGCCACTGCCTTGCCCGATAGGACAAAGTAAGCCAAATCTCCAACTTCACCACTTTGCATGAGCTTGGTGCCCGCCTGCACATCCATCACTGACCCTTGGGTGATGATTCGCTCGCGATCCTGGCGTGACAAACCAGACAGTGTGGGCACCAGCCCAACCAGCAGGTCCACATCGGAAGGCAACACAGATCTCCCTACACCCAATGAGCTAACCGCAGGTGCGCTGCGTAATAATTGTAAGGCTTTACGCCATTCCGCTGCAGGTTGACCAATCCCAGGCAGTACCAATCCCAAGATGCCACAACCAACGGTCAGCAGTCCGCTGAATAGGTATAGCCAACGCACATCGATCACATCCGCCAACCCGGCAGCCGCCATACCAACCAGGAAAAAGGCGTTGGCAGAAACAAAGAAAGCACTGGAAACCCGTCCACGCATTTCCGCAGCTGTATTGCGTTGGACCAATAATCGCCGGGCGATGGAATACGGTGCATTCATAAAACCTGAAAGCATCTGCACTGCAATCGCCAGTGCTACTGAGTGAAGCAGTGAATAGACTACCGCCGAGATCGCCATCCCAAACAGCCCAACCACCATCCACTGACCTTCACGCCAGCGATTCATATATCCAGCCATCAACAGGCTGGCTATCACAAAACCCACTGAGGTGAGACCCTCCTGTATACCATATTCAAATGTAGTCGCGTTCAAAGCCCGCTCAGCAAATGGCAGCAGCAGGGAATTGGCCAACCCAAAACTAATCGCCACCGGGATCGCCAGCAAGAAAAATCGAGCGCAATGCCGGGTTTCTGGTCAGGTAGCCGATACCAGATTTTAAATTAGTGAAAACCGCTCCCACCGAAGTTACTTCGGTGGTCTCCAGCTTACGCACACGCAAAAACAGGATGCAACCAGCTGAGATAAGGAACGAGATGGCATCCAGGTAAAAGGCATAAGCAATTGGGTAGTTGGCCGCGATCAGACCCGAAGCCGCAAAACCGATGGCAGTTGAGCCAAATGTGCTGATAGCCATCAGCGAATTAGCTGCAGCCAGTTCTTCATCGGGTGCCACCTCTGGTAAAACGCTTTCATAAGCTGGATCAAAGAATTGTCCTGTGGCACTGGTCAGTATTACAATCACATACAACCACACGATGCTCGAAGGCACCAGAAATGGTATCAGGAAGACCATGACAGCCCGCAGCAAATCTGCGATGATCATAATCTTCCTGCGGTCGAATTTGTCCACAAACACCCCTGCCACCAACCCAACCAGCAAACTGGGTGCGGCTGTTGCCATCAACATCAATCCCACACTCAATGCCGATCCACCTGTTTGCCGATAGACCATGATCGAGGCAGCCAGTGAGGTCAAAGCGCTGCCAATGGTTGAGACTAGCTGTCCGGTCCACATTAATGAGAAATTTTTATGGCGAAAAACTAAAAAGGGTGATGGTTGCCTGGTGGCAACAGCAGGTGTCCCTGTGGTCATTATGTATCCTCCTATGATCTGCTCTAGCTGCTCTAGCTTGCTTTGCAGGACGTCGAAACCTCCCTGCCAAAATCCTGGTGTGGAGATATCCAAGCCGGCTTCCGCCAGGATAGCCTGCGGTTCAGCCGAACCGCCATATGATAATAGCTTGATATAGCGCGGCACAAATGCTTCACGCTCAGCCAGGTACTGCTGATAGAGAGCCAACACCAGCAGCTGTCCAAAACTGTAGGCATATGGATAGAATGGCGAATTGTAGATATGCGGAATCGTAAGCCACTCCCATGCAAACTCATCTGACAGCTCTAGCGCATCTCCAAACTGCTCAACCAGATTCTGCATGTATAAGCTCGCCAGCTCATCGCTGGTGCATCCTTGGGCGATCTTTTCATGAGCGTCGCGTTCGAAGATGGAAATGAATGCCTGCCGCTCGACAGTCGCATAAGCGTCGTCCAGGATGGTCATTAGTAAATCGCGCTGCACGGTCGGGTTGGTTTCTTCCTGTAACAGGCGGTCGGTAACCAGCATCTCGGCAAACACTGAGGCGGTCTCACCGAGTGGTAGTGGGGCATGAAAGGTCAGGATGGAATGCTGGGAGGCGAGGATAGAATGAACGGAGTGCCCCAGCTCATGTGCCAGGGTTGTGACGTCGCGAATATGACTATTATAATTAACCAATATCCAAGGAATAAATTTCGGACCAATACTATACGAGAACGCACCCCCGCGTTTACCTGGGCGTACTTGTGCATCCAGGTGCGACCGCTCAAAGACCTTGGATGCGGCTTGTGCAACCTGCGGTGAGAACTGCCTGAAGCAATCCAGCACCAGAGGCACGGCAGTATCGAATTCAATGCTTTTTTCTGAGCGGGCAAGCGGGGCATAAATATCATAACGCTTTAGCTGATCCATCCCCAGCATGCGAGCTTTCAGTTTGAAGTAACGCTGGAATAAACCTGCATTCTTACGGCATATTTCAAGTAAGGTGTCTATCACCGCATCGGGAATGTCGTTGCCAAGGTTACGGATGGAAATCGGACTGGCATAGCCACGCAATTCTATGCCCTCACTCCTCCAATCGCGCACGAGGTTGGAATAGATTTGACTCAAAACTGCCCTGTTCTCGCCATATACTCGATAGAGTTCCTGATAGGTGGCTGCTCTCACTTGTGGAGATGGGTGGTGGTAGTATTGGCTCAAACCATCACGTGTCAACCTTTTCAATTCACCATCTATCTCCAGAGTAAAAGAGAATCCATTGGTGAGAATTTCGTAGATCTTCACCAACGCCTCACTACCATTGACGTCCTTGAGATTGATGATCTTTTCCTCAGGCTTCGCTCAAAGTATACGGCTTGAAGCGGCGCACATCTCTCAGGTAATAATTTAAATCTCCAGCTGCATTGATATATTTTTCAGCTACCTTATCAGGCAAGCTTTTGAACCATAGGCTGAAGAACATCGTCCGATTATCAGCCTCAGCAAGGATTTGCTCGATACGGTCTCGCAAGCTCAACGCAATTGGATTTTGGGTGTTTTCTGCATAACTCAGGTAAGCATAACCTCCTGCAGCTGCGGTGATCTCATGCAGAACCTCAACTTCATGCAGTAAATTGAGGAAATCCTCCTGTGGAAAAGCATCCGAAAGGCGAGGCCGGTAGGATTCAATCTTCTGAACACAGGATTCGATTTGATCCAGGACTGTCTCCACATGACTAGCTCCATTGGGTAGTAAATCTTCCAGACTCCAGCGCGGGACAATGATTGATGTGGGCATTGGATTTTTCATTTTATGAAATTACCTCGCTAATTTAGCGCTAGTCGGGATTATGAACGATAAAAGTAGACAGTCACAAGATACCAAACGCTACTTTTTCTATCCGTCTCCGGTGAATCTTGAAAGCCTATGTTTCGAATAGATAAATTCATTCAATGGTCTTCGATGATCAAATTATGTAAAAATAGATAAGCCAAGAAGATTCTCGTGATAATTCTTCACCCTTGGTTTGACTAGAGTATCTTTCTGAGACTGTTAAAGAGGGGCAACACCAATGCCTGCTCCACCACAAGCAGACGATCCGCCTGCCGATACATGGACAGTCGTTTCGCCCGGTCGGGAGTGCGGGCGGCTTCTTCGACCAACCGGTCATAAGCAGGGTCATGCCAGCCCAGGCGCTGGTCAATTGGTGCAATTGCATTGGACTTCCTTAGAAAATTGTCCGGATCAGGGTAATCCGCCTGCCAGCCGTCTATAACCAATTAGTTCGAAGCCTTTTCCGGTCTTCCAGTTGGTCAAATTCCCGAGAGCAGTCTCATTCCAGGACGATTTCGACTCCCAGGGCTTCACGCCATTGTCTCGTCAGTTCAGCAAATCTGGCTCCGCTACCATGCGGCCCTATTCCTTTCACGGTCGGAAAGCCCTCGCCTCCGGGATAGCCAGCTTCGGACATTAGCTTGCGTGCCAGGGTCACATCATAAGGGCAGGTAAAATCCGGGCTATGCCCGGGCATCCCGGGTGGCACCAGGCCTCCCCGGCAGATTGGCAAGCCAAATTGATCAAAAAAATCCTGCCGATTAAACGATAATCCAAAAGCCTTGCGCACACGTACGTCATTAAAAGGCGCTTCACTTGGAGAAAATATCAAAAAAAAGACGCCTCAATAGTTGGTTTTCGTGGATCTCTTCCTGCGGGATCAACCCTTGAACCTTCCTATTCCCAACCAGTGCGCAATCAATACGACCGTCCAGTATGCCTGGGTTAGTTCTTCTTCATCCGGGAAGATCGTCCATTCCACCTGCTCTGCGTTTCCCGGAAAATCACCATAATAACTGGGGTTGCGCTCCAACCTTGCACCATGTTGTGGATCGAACTTTTCTCAGGTTGTAAGGACCATTGCTGACGATGGTACCCGGCTGCCACCAGGTCTTGCCAAATTTTTCGACAATCTTCCCCGGCAAAGGAAATGTGACTGGCATCGTGACGATAAATGGGAAGTAAGCCACCGGTTGCTCCAACCGCACCTCCAGAGTCAATCCATCCGACAGCGCATACGCCCACGCTGGCAGGATCCCGGTTTACCCCTTCATGATACTCCCTGGCGCCATGTACATCAAACAAGAATTCTGCCGTCCCGGAGTGCAGATCAGGATGCAGGTTGCGCTTCCAGGCCCATTCAAAATCCCCGGCGGTGACGGGTGTCCCATCCGTCCAGGCTGCATCGTTCCGCAAATGGAAGATGTAGCGCTTTCCATTATCCAATACCTGCCAGGAACGGGCAACTGCTGGAACCACATCCAATTCTTCATTTATATATGCTAACCCTGAAAATAAATGCGCGCTCGTCGCCACGTCCTGGCCCCAGCTAGCCAACCCCGGATCCAGGTTTACATGGGCACCCGTAAAGCCAAAGCGAAACATGTACGGTTTCACAGTCCTTGCGGGTTGTTTCTGCGGGATTATTTTTTGTTGCAAAGCGAAGGCTTTTTCATTAGCTTGGTGGGCGGTTTCGAATTGGAAGTTGGCGTTGTAGATCAAACCCAGCTTCAGCCAGATCTGGGCCAGACGGGTTTCCTCGTGCTGGACCTCCAGCAACTTCACGGCACGCAGGTAATAACTGATGGCTTCTGTGTGCTCATCGGTCAGGCGCGCCCGGTCGCCTGCCTTGATTAAATATCCGACAGCTTTTGCAAAGTCTCCTGCAGATTCAAAATGGTGAGCCAATAGTCCCAGGTACTGCTCGATCCGGTCGGAAAAGAGATTTTCCAACGCCTCGCCCACCTGCCGATGGAACTCACGCCGCTGCTCCATGAGCAGGGAGTTATAGGTTGCCTCCTGGGTGAGGGAATGCTTGAATATGTATTCAAGCTCGGGCAGGCGGTTTTTTTCTCTCACCAGATCAACCCGCTGCAGCTGTGACAATTGCTGGTCCAGTTGCTGTTCAGCTGTAGCGATCGCTTCTAGCAGGCGGTATAAAAAGCTTCTGCCAATCACTGAGGCCATCTGCAGTGTGCGGCGCACGTCCTCCTGCAGGCGATCGATTCGCCGCGAGTAGCACGCCCTCCAATGTCTCGGGGATGGCAAGGTCCGTTAAATCCCTGGTTGCTCTCCACCGGTCTCCGTCGTGCAGAATCGCACCCTGGTCGATCAGGCTGCGGATGATCTCCTCCAAATAAAATGGATTGCCTTCGGTGCGTTCAAGGATCAACTGCCGGGTCGAATCGGGCAGGTCTGCAATGGCAAGCAGGTTGTCCACCAGGCGGTTTTGCTCGCTTGAGGATAATGGTTTAAGCTGGATCTCCGTATAGCGGTGGGAAAAGTCGGTCTCGGCCCTCACCTTGATGCGCCAGGAGGCCTGTTCGCGTTCCAGGCGAGAGAGTAGCACCAGCATGAGCGGGGCGCGATCGGTAACCGCCAGCAGTGCCTCGAGAGCTTCCAGGCTGGAGGGGTCCGCCCAATGCAGGTCTTCGAAAACGGCCACGGTGGGCTGTCTCTCTGCCAGGCGTTGGAAATACCTCCCAATGGCCAGTAGGGTCTGGCGCCTGAGTGTCTCACCATCCAACAAGCGTAGTCGGTCCGCACTCTCGCCTTCCAGCCTGACGCCTAACAAATGCACCAGGTATGGAAGTACTTCCATATCCTTCTCCCCAAACAGTCCATGCAAGCGTCGCTTGAGAGCAGCCCGCACCTTGACTTCGGGATCTCCATCTGATAGGTCCAGGTCGTTATAGAGTAACTGGGTGATGGTCCAGAAGGAGAGCGTCTGCCCGTAGGAAAGTGCTCGTCCTTCGATCCAATGCACTTGAGGGGAATGATCGGAACTCTCCTGGCGAACTTCCGCCACCAGGCGGCTCTTGCCAATGCCGGCTTCACCGATGATCGCGACGATCTGTCCATGCCCATTGAGCAAGGCCTCCAGCGATTCATTGAGGCTTGCCAGCTCACAGCTCCGTCCGACCAGCGGCGAGGACAGGTCCGTAAAGCCCCGGCCCCGCTCGGGAACTGCCTTGCGATTGATCACCTCAAAAACGGTCACCGGCTCGCTTTTGCCTTTGACGGTTATCTGCCCCATAGATTCCAGGTCAAAAACTGCTTTGACGTGCCGGGCAGTGCTCTCAGATATGAGCACCTTGCCGGGTTGGGCGGCAGATTGCAACCGCGCCGCTAAGTTGACCGCGTCGCCGATCGCCAGGTATTCCATATGCAGGTCACTGCCCACATTACCAACCACCACCGTTCCGGTATTCATACCCACGCGCAGCTGAAAATTGTCAACGTATCCCTTCAGCTCATCGGCGTATTTCCCAATTTCCTGTTGGATATCGAGCGCGGCGTGCACGGCACGGATGGGATCATCCTCATGCGTAACCGGCGCCCCGAAGAAGGCTAGCACCCCATCCCCCAACAATTGTGCAATCGTGCCTTCGTACTTATAAACCATCTGGCTGATACGCTGGTGAGCGGTAGAGACAATTTCCTTCCACTCCTCTGGATCCAGCTTCTCGGCCAGGGAGGTAGAGCCGACGATGTCCGTAAACAGGATCGTCACTGGTTTACGTTCACCTTCAATCTGGGTGGATGAAGAGCGAATCTTTTCCTTCAGATCAGACGGGGTGGATTGTTGGAGGATCGCAAGACGTTCCTGCCTTCCCCCTGCTAGGTATTTCTGAGGTACCGGGGTTCCGCATTCCTTGCAGAAACTGGCGCCTGGTTTGATTGGGCTGTTACAATTCGAACAGACGCGGGTTAAAGCATTCCCGCATTTTTCACAGAATTTGGAGTCATCATCATTTTCATAGCCACAGCCTGCACATTTCATGAGTTTAGCCCGTGGATCTCTTCAAGACTCCAGCTTTTGAATAGCTTTTACTCCAACCTCGGAGCATTATCGATGGTGCAGTTTTTAATCGGATTCTTGTGATGTCTTCGAAGATATTTATAATAGCAGGACATTCGGGTTTAGTCAATCAAAATGTATCCGCATCACCAATAGACTTTTCCTCATACCCGTTCAATGGATTGGTCTGAAAGGCTAAGTCATTTGATGCAGAACCACTTTTATGAGGTTATCCTTACCCGCCATTGGTTGAGCCTTCAATCCGCCCCATGCTTATAAAAATAGGATAAAAGTCAATTTCATTTCCCCCCTCCAGACAGGGTTACGGATCGCTTCCTCCTTCATGCTGTGTGCAACCGTCTGCAATGCCTGATACGACATCGAAATTGTCGGTCTCTGAGACATCCCAATCCCGCAGTGCGGATATAATGGATGGTGGGCGACTTATGAATAGGAGTTCCATTCATCATGAAAATAGAAATTGGTAATACAAAACCCGATAATTTCATCGATAGATGGCCTGGTGAGTTCCGAATATTTTCACACTTTGAAATGGCTTTAGGCATCCCGCACTCTCTTTTTCTCATTACAACACTTAAAGAGAATGGTAAATCGAATGCTTGTTTTCAATCTTGGAGTTCATTTTCAGGAGATAGCGGTGGCTATTTCGCAATCACACCAATCGTTCGAACAACACATACCTATCAAAACATACTACGCACAAAAGAATTTTGCATTAATTTCATCAATGCTCGCTATTTTGATGCGTGTTATCAGACGATTATTAATAATTTGGACGATACTGATGAGATAGCTGCGGGTGGTTTTACAGCAGAACAAGCCAGGTGTATTAGCGTTCCTCGTATCCAGGAAGCATTTCTATCGCTAGAATGCACTTTCCATTCAAACATCGACCTTTCGGGAAAGGGAATTACGTCATTAATTATCGGGAAAGTTTTATCAGCTGCAATTGATGATGACTATCTCAATGGATCCGAAAAGAAATACGGAAAAGATGGTTTTATGTATTACTTATATGACCTTCAAGACTTCACCTCTGGTGATCAAGGTGAGAGAAAAGTAGCTTCTTTGGATATTTTACGAAAGGCGTAATCATGACCCTGGGGTAAATGATTGACAAAGAATAATTTGTATTGAAAAAGTATAAAACCGCCCAACCCATTTTTACAGCGGATTTGGCATTCTGCTAAGGGTTTTCTTTGGAAATGATCCAGCGGGAGATTAAGTGTTATGAAGCTGGTCCAGCACAATCAGCTAACAATGAAGCGCCAGCAGTGCGACCATTGTTATACTACCGACATCTACACTATTACCCATCTATACCGAATACCCGATCTACATCTCCATACCACCCGACACCCCCCTTGCATTTGCGCCTTTTTTTTGGCATAATTATACCGATGACCGTTGATATCAATGAAACCAAAGTAAAACGCAATGAAATCGGCCTCTGGTTCGCTTGGACCGTCGCCACTGCGCTCGGTATGCTCATTGGCTACCTGCCCCTTGCTCTCCTGGTCGGTACGCTCGACCTGGGTGTCGCCCGCGTCATTGTCCCTATTATCTCTGGCATCCTTCTCGGCCTGGCCCAATGGCTGGTGCTGCGCCCTTACATCTCGAAATCCTATGACTGGATCCTCAACCACGCCGTCGGATGGGTAGTAGGCTTTACCCTAGGTTTGTTCATCGTGCAGCTACTATCCAAAACTCCTCTCGGGATGCTTGTTGGTTTCATCTCATTCGGATTGATCGTCGCCCTTTTCCAATATCCCGCCCTTCGCCGTGAAATCCCCCACCTGGCTACCTGGATCCTTGCCAACGTCATCGGTTGGACGCTTGGCGCTTACCTCAGCCAGCTAGCGGCTGGCATTTTCTTCCAAAATGTAGTACCTACCACTTTCACCAGCGTACTTATCACTGTCGGTATCACCGGCCTGGTCGCCGGCGCAATCACCGGTCTAGCACTTATTTGGATTGTCCGCCAGCCTGACCGGCTTGCGGCACAATATTGAGTAATTAAAGAAGGGAATGTATGGCTCAGGTTTCTCGTAGACTTGGCAGTGGTTTGGGGGGAAGGCTCTTGATGGCTGCTGTCCTGGTTGTCATCTCCCTCGTCACCTATTTCAGTTCACAGTCCACCAATCCCGTCACCAATGATGTCCAGCACATCAGTATGAGCCCTGATCAGGAGATTGCCATGGGACTGCAGGCTGTTCCCGAGATTTCTGCCGAGTTCGGCGGACTTGACCCAAACCAGTCTGACCAGCAACGTGTCCAGGAGATCGGGCAGCGCATCGTACAGGACTCCCCCGCCAGTACCACCCCCTACGAATATGCTTACCACCTGCTTGGCGATCCGCAGACCGTCAACGCCTTCGCCCTACCTGGCGGGCAGATCTTCATCACCCGCGGCCTCTACGACCTGCTGCAGACTGACGGCGAGCTGGCCGGCATTCTTGGTCATGAAACCGGGCACGTCGTTGCCCGCCACTCCGCCGAACAGATCGCCAAATCCCAGCTCACCCAGGGTATCACCGGCGCCGCCGTTATCGCTGCCTGCGATCCTAATAACCCCAACGGCTGCATCGCCGCATCGCAGCTTGCCGCAGTTGTCGGCCAACTTATCGACATGAAATACAGTCGAACTGACGAAACCGAAGCTGACTGGCTGGGCGTTTGCTTCATGAATGACAGCGGCTACGACACCCAAGACATGGTAAAGGTCATGCAGATCCTGGATTCACTTAGCCAGGGACAGCAACCCCCCGAATTTCTCAGCTCACACCCCGATCCTGGCAACCGCATCCTCCAAATCCAGGACGATATCCAGAGCATAGATCAGTGCCCATAGAGATGCCCGGCATTGGGCAATGATCGATTCACTCGAAGTTGGACTCGTTATAATCGCCTCACTAGCGCTAACGCAAGCCTTTGGGCGCTTTACCAGGATGAGGAAAATTCTAATCAAGTTGTGACCGATGTTTCCCCATGAACTGGCTAGACAATCTTGCTAAGAAATCTAAAAACCTAGTCGTCAAGATAGCCGTTCAACGCTATTTCCGAAAATATATCAATCGTATCCTCGAATTGTCTATTGACAGCCAACGACATATATTTCACGCCATCGTTGAACTAAAAGGTGAGGAAAAACCTATTACTATCGATATTGAATATGAACTCTCGATTATTGAGCAAGATAGTATCGTGCAGGCGAAAGCGCACAACATTTTAATCTCGAAAGAATGGATGAATTTGATTGCCCAAGAAGCGCTCCATCGGGATTATCACATCAGCGGAAAAGGCACGGTCAGGATTATCAAGTTGATAAGGAAGTTGGGCATGGCCTAGTTATTCGCACCACTTGTAGATGTTTATGATAGTCCCAATCGCCTCGTTGATCGTGATTCTCCACCAATCCCTCTTGCTCCATCCCCCTCTTGTACTGCTCGATATCATCCCGCCTCACCTCCCAGGTCATCTTACCGCTGCCCCTCTCCCCTGATGCCCAGGCGATACCCTATGGGATCATCAATACTAGGGAAGAAATATTAAGTTGTTGATATACCCCGTATGCTCACTTTTATTATTCCCCTTATTCAATATATAACCTTTCGACAAATTATGATTGAGTACGAAAAGTACAGATTTAACGAATGCTGACGTAACTGAATGTCGGTAGGTCTGATAGTCCACAGTTGATCCCGTATTGGTAAATGGCGGCTAACATCGGATTGCAGCTAATGTTGGTACCACGTTTCCCATTCGAGCCTTTGTTCATGATGGTTACTTTTTGCTGAGTTCAATTGCTTGAAGACGGTGGATTTCAGCCAATACATCTTCCGGCTTGGTTTCCATTTCAAGGTCTGCCAGTTCACTGCTCTCATGATCTGATGATACCCATCTTGTCTTGTATGGCATCCAGCATCTGTAACACGCGTGTCAATTCATGTTCGGTCAGCAATCCAATGTGTAAATCCAGATCGGCGCGACGTTCAGTCTCTTCGCCCAGCGGTTTTGGCTGATGAGCACAAATGTTGAAAGAAAAATTGCTTCCAGGGATACAATCATGGTCAGGAGTCCGTAGGGGAATGGGTCAAAAGCACGCACACCGAACCGTCCGGTGTTCAGCAGAATCCATATCCCAAACCATACGATATGCATATAAGCGAAAATCATCCGTCCCGAAAAGGAGGTGATGGCGTCGGCGATGCGGCCTTGCAGGCTGCGTTCATGTGCGGCCTTTGTGCGGAGATGGATGATCGTGCGAATGTTTCGCTCGATCACTTTACTCAGTGCCGGATCGTCTTTTTCATGGTCTTCTTTTTCTTTCCGATTTTGTTGGCTCTGTTGCATAAGATAACATCCCTTTGCATTCCGATAAGGCTTCATTTATTAGAATATTAATTCTACTACAAGAGACAACTGAAAAGGCATTGACCGTCAGGGGATGCTTGTGACCACGGTTTACTATGGAAACCCCAGTTTCTCAGTTCATAATATACTCGAAATGCTTCTTCATTAGATACGACGTGCTTGTTGCAAACATTGATACCCGCTTCCTTGATAACCACGCCTACCTGATCTTGATGTTTCTCTTTAGAGGGCCTACTCGTAGGCATGATGTATCTCTTTACTGGTGGCTAGCCTTGGTGCCAGGAATAATTTCTTGCTTGACCTGATCTGAAAATAGGCGATGAGATTCATTCATTACGACTTATCCGGTAATCCGCTATACATCCGCTGACCAGCTTATCCAAACCAGCTTATTTTCATGTTTGGTAGTGAATGTTATTCATGAAGACTAATTACCCAATTACATATGTGCATTACCCCCAAAATCCCATGATCTGATCTCGACCTCCAAAAAGCAGTATAATACCCCGGTAATTTTCTAATCATGGAGGAATTAATGGAAAAGAAACTGCAGGAACTTAAAACCCGACTAATGGAAGTATATGATCTCCAACACGTTGGCGCCTTGCTGGGCTGGGATGAAGCTACCTATATGCCCCCGGGTGGAGCCGCCTCTCGCGGCCGGCAAAGTGCCTTATTGGGTAGATTGGCTCATGAAAAATCAATCGCCCCTGAAATTGGCAAGCTGTTGGATGAGCTGCGCCCCTACGAAGAGAGCCTGCCGTATGATTCCGACGATGCCTCCCTCATCCGCGTGGCGCGTCGTGATTATGAGCGCTCCATCAAAGTACCACCTCAATTTATCGCAGAACTTTATCAACACTTTTCGACAATCTATAATACCTGGGTGAAAGCCCGACCGGAGAATGATTTTAAATCCCTTGAGCCGTTGCTGGAAAAAGGGGTTGACCTTTCCAGGCGATTATCCGACTTCTTCCCAGGCTATGAGCACATTGCTGATCCGCTGATCGATTTTGCCGATTATGGCATGAAAGCCACCACTTTACGCACCCTGTTTGCCCAATTACGTCGCGAGCTCATTCCGATTGTTCAGGCGATTGCTTCGCAACCACCGGCAGATGATTCGTGTATCAAACAATATTACCCACAAGCTGACCAGCTGGCGTTTGGCCTGGATGTGATCAAGCAGCTGGGCTTTGACTTCAATCGTGGCCGCCAGGATCTGACCCACCACCCCTTCATGACCAAATTTAATTTGGGAGATGTGCGTATTACCACGCGTGTGGATGAAAATGATTTGACGGGCTGCTTGTTTAGCACCATCCATGAATCAGGCCATGCCATGTATGAACAAGGCATCCGGATGGAGTTGGAAGGCACCCCCCTGGCTAATGGCGTCTCAGCCGGCGTGCATGAGAGCCAGTCGCGCACCTGGGAAAACCTGGTAGGGCGCAGCCGCGGATTTTGGGAGTTCTTCTACCCCAAACTGCAGGCGAAATTCCCCAACCAGCTTAATCAAGTTCCTCTGGATACTTTCTACCGGGCCGTCAACAAGGTTCAGCGCTCACTAATCCGCACGGAAGCCGATGAAGTGACTTATAACCTGCATGTAATGATCCGTTTTGATATCGAGTTGGCCTTGCTGGAAGGTAACTTACTCGTGCGCGACCTGCCAGAGTATTGGCACGGGCGATATTCAGCCGATATGGGACTCCGCGCTCCCGACGACCGGGATGGAGTCATGCAAGATGTGCACTGGTTCAGTGGTATGGTGGGTGGATCCTTCCAGGGTTACACACTGGGGAATATCATCGGATCATTATTCTTCTCACAGGCTCTTAAAATGCACCCGGAAATCCCCTCCCAGATGACCCAGGGCAAGTTCGATACCCTGCACACCTGGTTGGTGGATAATGTCTACCAGCACGGGTGCAAGTTCACCGCGAATGAGCTAATCGAGCGCGTTACTGGTGGTCCACTTACCATTCAGCCGTATATAGCATATCTACAATCGAAGTACGCTGAACTGTATCAGCTCTAAATAAAAGACCTCACAGGCTTCCAAAGCTTGTGAGGTCTGGTCCGTTGATTTTTCTTAAGGTGCTTCCAACCATAGATAGGGGATGATCTTAACCCCAATCGGCGAGAATTCATAACCGTGTACGCGTGGATTGACTAGCGCGTACTCATAACCGTTGTCCATCGGGATGGCTGCGTGGTCTTGAAGGAGCAGCGTTTCCACCTGGTTGTACAATCTCAGCCGTACTACCGGGTCGAGCTCGGTGCGAGCCTGCTCCAGCAAAGCATCCACTTCAGAATTGGTGTAGCCCGAAACATTCAAATCACTCTCGCTGTGGAATAGGATATCCAGGAAGTTCGCCGGGTCAGGGTAATCTGCGCACCAACCATAGAGTACCATTTGTCCATGACCTTCGTGCGCCGCTGTAGAGTACATGCTTGGATCCAGCCATTCCATCTTCACCTCGATATCCAGATTCTCCTTCCACATCTGGATCAAGGCATCCGACCAGGTAGTATCGTCACCTGCATAACCACCATCATTAAGGGTTAAGTCTGGCATATTATCTGCGTATGCCGAAGCTGCAAGCGCATCCCGCGCTGCCTGAGGGTCATATTCCTGTGCTGGCTGATCGGAGTATCCAGGCATGGCGGGTGGTAATAACCCGCTGGAAGGATCGATCATATTGTCAAAGAACTGTTCCATCATGCGTGTCTTATCAATTGATAGACTGAGCGCCAGCCTCACATTCGGGTCGTCCATGGGCGGGATGGTGTTGTTGAGCATTATAAAGCTGGTGCACATCGATCCAGTGTTTAGTAATTGGTCGTGCAGGGGGTGGTCTGCTGCCTGGATCTCTTCGATATCGCTCAGTGATGGTGAAGTAATATCGGTCAAGCCACTCTCATAATAACTCAGGTTCGTACCAGGTGCATTGGTGTTGTATGCCACATAACGGATTTTTGCAGGTTGATAATAATTATCATTACGCTCAAAGATGATCCGCTCATCCGGGCTTAGCTCTTTCAAGGAGTAGGGTCCACTGGCATTTGGATGGAACATCCACTCTTCTGCGTCCCCTTCAACTGAACCCTTTTTTATAACATAACTGGTGGGGTAGGTCAGCTTGGCAAAAAAGTATTGCACCGGGCTTTCCAGGGTCACCTGCAGTGTGAGCGCATCGATGACCACGACACCGCTGATTTCATCCGCTTCACCCGAGCGTTTCTCCTTGAATCCGGCAATATCGCCTAGATAAGTATTTGCCGTGGGTGAATCGGTAGCTGGGTCAGCCGCGCGTTCCCAGCTATATTTCACATCTGCCGTGGTGAGTGATGAGCCATCCGCAAAGGTCAGCCCGCTTTTAAGCGTGAAGGTATACACCAATCCATCTTCACTGATCGTCCAGTTTTCGGCCAGGTCACCTACGATCTGCATGTCAGGCGTCAGTCTAACAAGACCGCTGTACAGCAGTCCGATATAATCTCCTGCGCTCGATTGCCCAAGCGCCGGGTCCAGGTCTTCTGGTTCAGGATCATAACCGAGCAGGAGCAACGTCTCTGAACGCTGTAAACCATAGATCACTTCGGATGACAGGTTTAGCGTGGAGTAAATACCCTGAAACAATTTCTGCTGACTGGAAGTGAGGTGACTTGTGGCTGTTGAAATAAGAAACACATAATATTTGTAACCTTTCACGCCTGATACAAGCTCAAGTTGATAGCTATCCGTTCCGCTGGTTTTACAGGTAAAGAGGGTTCGTCGGAAGATTGTTCCATCTGCCAGGGTGATCTCTTCGTCCTCATCGATTTCATACTTGATGTACGTGGTTGAGATCCCCGAACATAAACTGGTTAACAAATCCTCAATTGTAAGCTCTTCTTCCGCTGTGAGAACTAGTGCTACCATTCTGGTGGTTCCGGTGGCTGAATCGAACACTACCATTGTGTCAGACTCATCTACCACCTGCCACCTCGCGGGTAGGATCAGCGAAAAGCCCAGCTCCGAGGTATAAAATCCCTCAGGTGTAGGGGTAGGTGTATAAGTAGGCGTGAGTGTAGGTGTGGGAGTAACGGTGGGGGTTAGTGTCGGAGTAGGAGAAGGCGTTACGGTAGCAGTGGCAGTATTCGTTGCAGTGCTGGTGGGAACAATGGTGGCTGTTGCGGTCGGTGCGGCTTCAAGGGCGTTGCAACCACTAAGGAGACTGACAACCATGAATAGGATCAATAAACGTTTCATGCACTTTTTCTCCTTCTCCTGATTATGATAAAAAGTGTAACCCCAACAATGGCAATCAAGACTATTGAGCCAAATATGATTGTAATTATTTCCGCTGAACTTGAGCCTGGACCAACAACAGGGTCAGTAATAGAAGAGCTGCCACTCGAGGGCAGGTAGAGTTGGACTGGGGAGGGGTTCGGGAGTTTCTGTAGGAGGTAGTATTGTTGGCGTGTCAGTAGGCAGGCTGGTGGGAGTTGCGCTGGGTCGCACCACCGAGGTCCATAATGCCAGGGTTGGTACTGCAGTTTTGGATGAGCTGGTAGGTACCGGGGTGGGCTGAGGGTCAAATCCGAGTGAAATGCGCCACTCCGCTTCCATGGCATCAGTATCCTTTCCATACACACCCTGTAAGGCTTTGTTGGTCACCTGCCCAGATTTGACTGCTTCCAACAGGTCAGCCATTTTCTGTGCTCCGTACTTGTCAATCATATAAGTGACCACCATCCCGCTATGACCGTAAGACAGGCTGGCTTCTGACGATATGGATGAAAATCCGGAATCAAGCCTGCGCAGCGGTGGCAGCTCGGATTTTTCCAAAGCGGAAGTGACCATATCGATATATATCTGGTCTATTGGCCCTTCTGCGTACATCGATAGACCTTCACCCAACCAGGTGGGTAGCCATACCCCTTTACAGTTGAAAATGACTGATTCGGTTACCAGGTGGGCTACTTCATGGGGGATGACTGAGCTCGCCCAAGTAAGCTCATCGCTGCCAATTGCAATGATGGAGCTGTTGTACTCTGTGTATGCCAGCCCACCAGCCCATTCAGATGAATGGATATCTACCTCTTGCAGCTCTTCAACCGTTGGGTAGATGGTGATCCAGATTTGCCCAGTCGGACGTACTCCTGCATCTTTTGCCAGTCTATCCAGGGATTGGCTGGCAATATTCACCAAAGACCGGCCAAAGGACGCATTGCCATCGTACCATTGCAGGTTTACCTGACCACTCGTCAGGAGATTCCAGGTATGGCGGGGATCATTCACCAAATAAGATTGTTCATCCGTCACCTGTGTATCTCCGTCTGAATCAGTTATCTGCCACTGCCAGTAGATCTCTGCGCCTGGAGGTAAGACACCTGCCCGGGTGAAATCCCATTCCCACTCTACTGCTACAGAAGCAGCCGGTGTGAATTCAATTGTCTGTCGCGCCACGGATGACTGGCAAGAAGCGCCATTGGTCCGATAAAGTAGCTTGATTTCCCGGATTTGCTTCGTGCTACTGAGCGAAAGCCGGAAAGTAAGTTTATTTGGGAAATCAGAGACGATCTTGTCTTCCGAGATGGTGAGTGTTGAATTAGCTGTACCTGGAGCGGGATGGAGGAGACAGACAAGGATCAGGATAGAAACAAATAAAATGAGCAGCCTTTTCATACATAACCCCAAGAAAATTGGCCGGTTTTTAATGTTGGTCTAATGTTTATTGTAGCACCAAATGAAGATTGAATATATTAATACGAAATCCATCATTTTATGGCGGGTGATCATGCATTTTTAACCAAAAGATTGAGTTTCAATGCGTATTTGCCCCCCCCATGCGATCATTCTACACACCTTTCAGACTTCAGTATCCTATCTGGATCTGTATATCGATACACTACACCTGCGGAGACCAATCCCAGAACCAGTACACCAGACCTTGCCACTTTCCCCATTTCTCGAAAGTTGAAAGTACCTGTTTTGGAGTAATCACTTCACCTTTGAAGAATTCGTTGGAAACAACCTTCAGTGCCCATGAGTCTACCGGCACATAATCGTAGCGCCCAAGTAGCATGAGCAGATTGGCAGCTGCATATCCGCCCACGCCTTTAATTCCTAATAATTCCTTACGCAGATCCTGGGTAGACAGGGAACTGGTCTTGTACACCTCCAGGTCAAGCTCACCAGAAGCCACCCGGTGGGATAAATCATTCACATATGGAGCGCGGTAACCCATGCGGCACTCCTCGCGCAGGGTAGGTTCATCAACTTGCACCAGGCGCTGGGGAGTGGGGAAGGCATGCTGTTCTGGATCACACGGTAGAGGCTCACCGTAGCGCCAGGTTAGCTCCCTGCACATTCGTAAGGTGTGCTTCCAAAGCGTGTTCGTGGTGAGCAGAGTGCGGATAACATCCTCAAACAGGGTCGGTGAGCGTAAAACGCGCCCAGCCTGGTGCTCGACCATCCTGGTCAGTTTGGGTTCCTGGCTTGCGAGGGCATAGAATTCTGTGAAGTCTTGGTCCAGGTCCAACATCCAGGTGACAGTTCGGCTGAGCTCGGCTTGTTCTGCTTCAGTGAGAATATCAGTTGCACTTATTTTTAGATCGCTGCCTACAGTGTGCACATCGAAGCGCAGCACTTTGCCGGTCGTAAGGCGAAGTACATATAGCAACCCGTGGTCGGGTGTTTCAGCAAATGGTGTCATCTGGATCCAGCCATGGCTAGCGGACTACAGCCGGCAGATTGAAGGAGGTGGGGGTTTTGAGAATGATTGGCAAATCAGGCTCCATGATGGTGAATTTTGGAATTATTGATAATGTTCGGTGTCATCAATCCATGCTTGCGGATTTCATGGTATATATCGAGTTACATCTATACAATTCTAATTGATTTCGGATAATAGTGTTGGAAATAATTCCACTCATCCGGTGAATTCCCACAAAGTCTGGTATAATTAACCCATACGGACTCCAGATTCGCGCTCGGTTATATACGCCGCCATTCTGCATCGAATGGCGGATTCTTTTTTCGACGGTGATCCTGGATGATCTATCAACGGCTGCCTAGATGCCAGGATGACTGAGGTTAGTTGAATTCAAACAAAGGAAAAGAGAATGGATACTAAGTTATATGTTGGAAATCTGTCCTACGATACCACCGAGGACGGACTGCGGGCAAAGTTCGCTGAAGCTGGTTCTGTGGTTGCAGTGGAAATGATCAAAGATCGTGATACTGGCCGTATGAAGGGGTTCGCTTTCGTGACGATGACCACTCAGGAAGAAGCTGAGAACGCCATCAAGATGCTCAACGGAAAAATGCTTGACAACCGTGAGATCAAGGTGAACATCGCTCGTCCGCGCGAAGAGCGCCCACGTAAATCATTCGGAAATCAGACGCTGGTAAAATAATTCGCTTAGCTCGCCGGATCAGGGCTCCCTACGTCCTGATCCGGCGATTTTTTTGTAGGTAGGGAAAGAGGTGTAATATGGGCTTTCAAATTGGTGATAAAGTCATTCACTGTACTTTTGGTCTGGGAGACATCACCACAATCGAAGAAAAGACCATCAATGGGCACCTGACAAACTGCTATGTGGTTCGTTTTACTGATATGACTGTGTGGGTACCAATTGATGATCCAGAACAAAATAGCCTGCGCGTACCCACTCCACCTGAAGAATTTGTCAAGACCTTACCGATCCTCACCAGTCCGAACGAGAATTTACTGGAGAGACCGGGTGCTGCGTAAAAATCAGCTCATGGACAATTGAAAGATGGTCAATTATCTTCTATTTGCCGGGTGGTGCGTGATTTAACCCATTACCAGCGCAATTCCAAGCTAAACGACCAGGAGAAATCCATTTTGGAAAGGGCAGTTAATTCGCTGCTTACTGAGTGGACGTTATCGTTGGGGACGACCCAGCATCAAGCCTACCAGGCAATGGAAAGCATGTTGCAAAGTTAGTTATTTCTTGGATGCAAAGACCCTGAGGGTTTTCAAAATAACCTCAGGGTCTTTTTTATTTTCTAATATTCCTGTCAATTTTGCTTTATTTATCGATTCTCTCGAGTGATGATATATTTCTGCCTCGATGAAAGGATTTCCTGTTTATTACCCTCAGCTATACGGCTGTATTCAGTGTTTTCCTCCCCCGTATCCTGGTTCTCCACGATCAAGATCGCAGCATCCTGACTGGTCAGTATGGAATGCCAGGCATTGCGCTTCACATTATATAATTTTTCCCTGGTCCATATCCTGTAGGAATATATCGTTGGCTTGCGGTCCATTACCTCCCAAGATTAAGGTTGCCAGTCCATTCAACAAAACGAACACCTCATCCGTGTGGGTGTGGCGCTCCATAAATTCCATTTTCTCGGGCAGCATAGATGGGTCCCAGCGTAGGATTGCCACGCGCCAGCCAGCAGAATCAATCAATGGTCGATAGCCTGGACCGTCATATTCACTGATCTGCATAATTCTCTCATCCATGATATTTTCCCTTCATTTCCCCATCCAGGCTTCCACGTTATGCTCCGACGGTAATCCGTTCAGCACCACAAGGTTACCTTCAATTCTTATTCCATCCACTTCAAACTTGACTACACCCTGACTGACATGCTGTGGATTATGCACTGTGATGTTCAGCAAACTGCCTCTAAAGCTGCGCTTGACAGTGAATCCATCCCATTCGGGTGGGATGCATGGGTCGATTCGTAAGCCTTCAGTCTCTGGCCGGATACCCAGGATCCATTGAGTAATCGCAACATAGTTCCATGCAGCAGTTCCAGTCAGCCATGAATTCTTAGCCGCACCATAGGCGGGTGCCTCCCGTCCTGCAATCATTTGAGCGTATACATAAGGCTCACATCGGTGTACTTCGCTGATCTCCTCCCGGCAAGAAGGGTTGATCCTCAGGTAATAGTCATGCGCCCTGGCACCATTTCCCAACCGGGTCTCAGCGATCATGATCCACGGGTTGGTGTGGCAGAAAACACTTCCATTTTCCTTATAGCCTGGGGGATATGAGGAAATCTCCCCCAGGTGCAGGTAATAGCGTGTGTACCCCGGCTGGTGCAGCATGATACCGTGGGGTGTCGCCAATCGTTCTGCTACCGAATCCAATGCCTGCCTGGCGCGACCATCCTTGATCCCCAGGCCCGCCATAACGCATATCCCCTGTGGCTCGATAAAAATCTGGCCTTCCATACATTTGTTCGACCCAACCGGGTCGCCAAAATCATCATATGCGCGCCGGAACCAGGCTCCATCCCAGCCCGCCTCCCAGACTGCTTTTTCCATCTGTTTGGCAGCGAGGTCATAGTCTTCCACCTCAGCATCCACCCTGTGTTTGGCTAACTCAAGCATCTCTTCTACTGCCAGGATAAACAACCCGGCGATGAATACACTCTCCGCCACTTTGCCGTCTTTATTCGTCGTGGTTTGGAAGGATTGTCCGGGAGTGTCTGAGAAGCAATTTAAGTTCAGACAGTCATTCCAATCCGCCCGCCCAATCAATGGTAACCCGTGCGGGCCTAACCGGTCGATCGTATAACGGATGCTCCGCTGCAGGTGTCCATAAAGGCAATCCTCACTGCCAGGAACATTATCATAAGGGACGGCTTCTTCCAAAATATTGATGTCTCCTGATTCTTTTATATATGCAGCTACTGCTAACACAAGCCATAAAGGATCATCATTGAATCCCGAGCCGACGTCATTATTCCCGCGCTTGGTGAGTGGTTGGTACTGATGGTATGCCCCACCTGTAGGTAGCTGGGTAGCTGCCAGGTCGAGGATGCGTTGGCGAGCTCGATCGGGCATAAGGTGCATAAACCCCAGCAGATCCTGGTTGGAATCACGAAAACCCATCCCACGCCCAATACCCGATTCAAAATACGACGCTGAGCGTGAGAAGTTGAATGCTGCCATCAGTTGGCATACATTCCAGGTGTTTACCATCCGATTCGTGTGGATATCCGGTGTTTGCACCTGGAATTTGTCCAGCAGTTCTTGCCAGTACGCCTGCATTTTTTTAAAAGCCAGCTGTACTTCATCAGGGTCTCTATATTGCCTGATTATGGGTAATACCGTGCGTTTATCAATGACCTGTGTTTCAGGAGGATCGAACTTTTTATCAGTTGGGTTTTCATGGTAACCAAGCAAGAAAATAATTGTCTTTTGCTCACCGGCTTGTAAATTTAATCGTATATGTTGTGCTCCAACCGGCTGCCAGCCATGAGCGATGGAATTTGAAAGGTGACCCATTTCCACTGCGGCGGGAGAATCCCAACCATGATAAGGTCCCAGGAATGTCTCTCGGTCAGTATCGAAACCTGCCAGATTCTCCGAGCAGGTGAAATAAGCAAAATGATTACGGCGCTCACGATATTCTGTCTTATGGTAGATCACCCCATCCATCACCTCCACCTCTCCTACCGAATAATTGCGTTGAAAGTTGGTGGCATCATCCATTGCATCCCATAAACAGAACTCGATCGTACCAAAGATGGATAGATTAGCTTCCTGCGGTCGTTGATTGGTGAGGGTTAACTCCCAGATTTCGAGATTTTCACCAGGGGGTATAAAATAACGCGTTTTGGAGTTGATTCCTGTGCGGGTGGATTGGATGCTGGTGTAACCCATCCCATGGCGGCATTCATAAGCCTCCAATGGAGTGCGGGTGGGCTGCCAGGTAGGTGACCAATAGGAGGGTGTGGAGCTGTCATCATCCCTTAAATAAATATATCGCCCATTGGAATCCAATGGAGCATCATTGTAGCGGAAACGCGTCAGGCGTCGCAGGCGAGCATCCTTATAGAATGAATATCCCCCGGCGGTATTCGAAATGATCCCAAAATACGCTTCACTTCCCAGGTAATTGATCCACGGTAGGGGAGTGTTGGGTCGGGTGATGACATATTCACGTTGTCCATCGTCGAAGTAACCGTACTTCATATTTATTCTCTTAGGTAACTGCTCAACAGCTCAAAAAATTTTTAGTAAAGTGTGATTGTGAATCTATCACGTAGAACCTTTTAATTGTCATTGCGCCTGCCCCTGTTGATTTTCGGGGGAGAAGAGCGCTCTATGAATCCAATTTTTTTTGCCATATTCCGAAGCTCGACGAACATGTCCCCGCTGACTTTCGGGGAGCAATCCGCTCTTTGTTATATACTCTATGTTACACATTGCCAGATAATTGTAAGTAATTACTCTCTTAGTATTGAAAGTCCATACCAGCATAAAATCCTGATTTTACCGTCTGGTTTACATCAAATTCTGGACTCAGAGCAATTCCTGCAAATCAACCATGAAATTCTGCCCGGAATCAATTTACTGTTACTTATTCTGCTCAACTTGTGCGAGCAGGTCTTTAACTGTATCTTCCGGAGAAGTTGGCAGTACGCCTCCCAGGAAATGCAGCATATCTTGTAACGGCATATCCATCATAAAGCCCATGGGATCCATCCCATCCGGGGTGTCTTCGCCACTGCCAAATACTGTTTGCATTTGAGCGGTTATTTTCTGAAGGAGCGGTGCAAAGACCCACCTACCTCGTGGATCCTCCATCCAATCTCGCAGGATCGATTCCTTGGTCAGGATGCTCGGTAGTTGCAGAGTCGATTGCAAAGATACAGTCTTGGCAAAACGGATATCAGCAGAAGAAGACCCAATCAGGATGTCAAATTCCCCGTCCTCGGTGACCCACTGCTTGTAGGATGGATTGTAGTAGGCAAATGATCGAAAATCGAGCGCCAGAGTCACGCTCCTGGTCTCGCCGGGCTGCAGCTCAACTTTAATAAAGCCTTTTAGCTCCTTGGGCGGACGGACTAATTTAGATTTGTGGTCGTGCACGTACACCTGGACAACCTCCTTGCCTGCCATATTGCCGGAATTGGTCACGTCCACCGAGACTGTCAAGCCATCCACGTCTTTGAAGGATTGGGCGGAGACAATGGGATTGGTGTAGCTGAATTTGGTATAGCTTAAGCCATAGCCAAAGGGGAACTGTACCGGAATCTGCTTGAAGTCATAATATCGATAACCGATAAAAATTCCCTCACCATAACGCACTTCGCCATTCCCGCCAGGATAATTGATATATGCGGGTGTGTCTGCCAGCTTTAATGGGAACGTTTCTGCCAGCTTACCCGAAGGATTAATCTTACCAAACAGGATATCGGCGATTGCCCCTCCACCTGCCTGACCCATCATCCAGGCTTCGACGATCGCAGCTGGTCTATCAATCCACTCAAGCATAACTACTGGAGATCCACTATTTAGGATGACAACCGTATTTGGCTGAGCTGAGCAGACCGCTTCAATTAATGCGACTTGTTGCTGGGTGAGATCAAGATCAGGTCGGTCATAACCTTCCGATTCCTTTGTTTCTGGCAGTGATAGATAGAGCAACGCAACCTCAGCTGAACGTGCATTTTTTACCGCCTCCTCGATGAAATCCTGCCTGAAATTTTCATCTACAGGGTAACCTTCAGCATAAGTTAGCTTGGCGCTCCCAGCTAGTTTTTTCAGCTCATCCAATGGGACGTCCACCCGGGTAGGGTTGATATGCGAGCTGCCACCGCCCTGGAAGTACGCTTTTTTTGCTGCCCGCCCGATAACCGCGATTTTCTTTAGCGTCTTTAAGGGTAGGATGCCATTATTTTTAAGCAGAACCATGCCTTCCGCAGCAATTCGCCGAGCCAGGGCATGGTGAGCATCTGCATCAAATGAACCGCCTTTGGGGGTCTCAGCAGCTTTGAATACGATGGCCAAAATCCGGCGTGCTGCCTCGTCTAGTACCGATTCGTCCAAATCACCTGCGCGGACTGCGTCAATCACAGCTTTAACCCGTAATTCCCTCGGACCAGGCATCTCCAGGTCTAGTCCACCTTTCAAGGAGGTCACCCGGTCGTGCACGGCACCCCAATCAGATACGACAAAACCCTCGAATCCCCACTCGTTCTTGAGGATTTCGACTAGTAACTTGTGATTCTCAGAACCAAAGGTGCCATTGAGTTTGTTGTAAGCACACATCACTGTCCAGGGTTGGGCTTTTTTTACTGCCGTCTCAAACGCTGGCAGGTAAATCTCACGTAATGTGCGCTCATCCATCTCAGAGCTAATTGTTAAGCGCTGGTATTCCTGGTTATTGGTGGCGTAATGTTTCAGCGAAGTACCCACACCCTTGCTTTGCACACCCGAGATAAAGCTGGCTGCCATTTGCCCGGCCAGGTAAGGGTCTTCAGAGTAATACTCAAAATTCCTTCCACCCAGAGGAGTGCGTTTCATATTCACTCCCGGACCAAGGACAAGATCAACCTTCAGAGCAATACACTCATCAGCCAATGCCTTTCCCATGCTATGAACCAGGTCAACATCCCAGGTGGAGGCTGTACAAGAAGCAGTTGGAAAACAGGTCGCGGGTAAGCTGGCCGCAATAAAAGAGTTTAAATCTGCAGCCCTCCTCACCCCATGCGGTCCATCTGTCATGGTCAATTCTGGAATGCCAAGGTGTTCCACGGGTGTAGTCGTCCATGGAGTAGCTCCAGTACACAGTGCGGCTTTTTCTTCCAGGGACATTTTCTTGACCAGATCAGTAATTTTTGGCATATCTCAAACCTTTCTAAAGGGATTACCCCACGGTAAAAGTATGTGATGAAATAGCGAAAAGGTATTATCAAATACGATCGGTATTTCAATAGTCTTAATCTGCACCATTGTGTGCATAAGAATCATAGATTGAGCGAACTCGAAATGCTTTTTGCGCCTGGCTCAATGTCCAACCTGCCGGCAGTGGGCAGGAAATCTCGATTGTCCGGCCAGACGCCAGGCTAAAGTAGTTATCGCTAAAGACGACATCTGTACCTGCAAGAGATGCCTCCACGAGTAATGCCACGGAATGTGAAGTCAGCTCAACTACCAATTTTTCGCCCTCACAATGTAGATTGGAAGTAATGGCGGGATCGAACAGTTGAAGGTGCTTGATCGGTACGAAGAACGCCAATTGATGGTCGATACGCCGGTCACCTTGTGTTAATTTAATTGTGAAAACCAAACTGCGGATGTTCTCTTCAATGATGCGGTCGGAAAAGTCCAGCTTGCATACCTGAACTGCACTTTGCGCTGCGACAGTTGCAGTGGCCTGTCCAGATAACAACGGCTCTCCGTTCAGCGTCTCCAATGACCACCAGAGATTGCCTTCCCAGGTTCGGAGCAGGTCATTGGTCACAAATACCGACATTTCTGATGATTTATCTTCAATGGAAAGCATCACCGGTGCATAAAAGCGGCGTGCGGCATAATGGAGAGCTTTCCAGCGCCCGAAATAGTCCAGGCTCGACCATGAAGCAACTGGCCAGCAATCGTTGAGCTGCCAATATAGGGTTCCTGCCACTCGGTCTGGATGGCGCCGCCAGTGCTCGACTCCGTACCGGATACCTTCAGCCTGGAGCACCATGCTCAGGTATACCAACGATTCAAAATCCTTAGGCAAACGTAAGCTGTCCAGCATCTGTCCGACTATGATCGAATTCCCGCTGGCATTTTTCTGGTGCTGTTCCATGATATACGAAGTCATGTTCCACTCAGATTCATCAGCGTAGGTGCGGATGGTCGCCAGAGGTGGCAAGGCCTGGAAACCGAACTCACTCATAAAGCGCGGGTATTGGCTGCGATAGGAGATAAATGGTTTTCTACCGTGCCAGACGTCCCAATAATGTGAATCTCCCTGTTGTTGCCCGTTTGGATCTTTAAATGGCGTTTCAGAGGAGGGTGAGCTGGGCCAATAGGGATGATCAGGATCTTCTGCTTGGCACCAGGAGGGTAATATTTGGTGGAAGAACCGGTCGTAAGCTGCTTTCAAATCTTGCAGCTCTGGGCGGTTCCAGTTCCAATCCACCCAGCCCCATTCCATTTCGTTGTTCCCGCACCAAATTGCCAGGCAAGCGCGGTGCCGCAGGCGGCGGATATTCTCGATGGCTTCCACCCTGACATTTTCAAGGAAGTCCGGGTCGTCTAATGGGTAAATGCTGCAAGAGAAGATGAACTCCTGCCAGACCAGGATGCCATAGCGATCACATAAGTCGTAAAATCGCTCATCTTCATAGAATCCGCCACCCCACACACGCAGCATATTCTGATGGGTCTCAGCAGCAGAACGGATCAACATTTCGAGGGATTGAATCGTGATCCGGGTGGGGAATGAATCAGCCGGGATCCAATTGGAGCCTTTAGCGAAAATCGGAATGCCGTTAACCACAAATACGAAACCGCGTCCCCATTGGTCTTCTCGCTGGCGTAATTCAAGCTTTCGTAGCCCAAGCTGAAACAAACGCTGGTCCAGGTGAACATGATTTGGATCGCCGTCCTTGATGAGTGAGACTTCCACTTTATACAATGGTTGATCACCATAGCCATTAGGCCACCATAACTCAGGGTTGGGGATGGCTATCTTTACACTACCATCATCGCCGTTCGAAATGGCTGCTTTACCTTCAAGGAGTTGACCCTTGGGTGTTGTGATGCGGACAAACGCTGTGAGCGGCACTTTTTTCCATCGCTCAACAGCCACCCGAGCTTCGACGGTTACTTTTTCTTCTGTATGCATCTGGCACAAATGGACATTATCCAAGCGTGCCTCTCCAAACCCTTCCAGACGGATATCCTTCCAGACTCCAATCGGTGGGAGCTGTGGACCCCAATCCCAGCCGAATTGGCAGGGTGCCTTGCGTAAATGTGGTCCTCCTGGAATTGCCTGCGAAACACCCGGCAATTGGCGTACGGCTTGTTGGGCGGTTATGTAGCCTACAGGTGAGTCAAAAGTGACCCGCAAGTCATTTTCACCTTGCTTGATTAATGACTTCACATCCCAACGATACTGCCGGAACATGTTTTTAGCGTTGCCTATCACGACCCCATTCAGACTGACCGTCGCAAGGGTGTCCAACCCGTCACAAACCAGCCAGATCTGCGGCTGACTTAACAGATCGGGTGAGGCGGTGAACCGGGTGTGATATTCCCAGTCTGCTTCAGCCACCCATTGAACACGCTTTTCGTTATCACCCACAAAGGGGTCGGGGATGCGGCCAAGGGCCAATAAATCGGTATGTACGCCGCCTGGAATGTTAGCGGGGAGCCACTCTTGTGTGCCCACCTGGCGAAACTCCCACGCACCTGCCAATGACTGAATTCTCATAATGCGTTTTCCTGAGGTAACATCCTTTTTTCCATTGATAATCGGTAAAATCCGAATAATGCCAGGAACACCACCACCAGGCAGATAGGGATTATCTCTAATGAAAACCGGCGTGCAAGCACCCCCAACATGCTGGGGATAATCGCCGTTCCCAAACCGCTCGCAGTCATTTGCATGCCGATGGTATTGGCGGCGAATTTCGCTCCCACTCTTCGGCTGGTGCCAGACATCAAGGCTGGGAAGATTGGGGCGATGGAAAAACCAATCAAGGCTACTGCCACCAGATTGATAATATGTGATGGATTCCAAACTAATAAAGCTGCACCCAACAAAGCACCCACCAGGCTGCCCTGAACCAGGAGATTAACTCCCGCCTTTTTAGCATACAATCCTGCTAAGACTCTGCCAATCGTAAAGGTTGCCCAATAGCTGCCCGCCCACAGCCCAGCCGTGGTTGGATCGATCCCCCGCGACTCAGTCAGCAGGCTGTAAGTCCAGGTCCCCAGAGATACCTCAGCACCAACATATACAAAGAACAGTAACGCGCTCAACCACACGCTTCCTTGGCGCAGGGTCAAGCTCAATGGTGTTTTATAATCGGTCAGGCGTTTTGGTTCCTTGCTCCCAACGGATGCCTCTTTTTTATCCCACATCCCCAGCGTCAGTACAAAACAGGCTGCGAGTGCGAGCTGGAAGCTCCCCACCACCCTATAACCCACCCGCCAAGAATTCAAAGTATTCAATGCAATGGTCATGATAATAGGGCCGAGTGTCACCCCGATCCCATAACTCGCATGCAGCCACTGCATCAATCCTTCACCAAAATGCGCCGCAACATAGGTATTGAGACCAGCATCAATCGCACCTGCTCCCAATCCAGCTACCACTCCCAGCAAGACCATCATCCACCAGGCTGGCACCAGGGTGTAGCCAATCAATCCTGTTCCGGTTAGAGCACAACTGGCTGCCAGCACATTGCCTACACCCATCCGAGTAATCAATGGACCACTTAAAAATCCGGAGGTCATGTATCCGGTGACCGATGCAAACAATAATATTCCCAATGAATCAAGCGGAATGGAAAAATCAGCTCGGATGGACGGCCAGGCGACCCCCAATAATCCATCCGGCATCCCCAGGGCAATAAAAGCAATATAAGCCAGGAGAATCAGGCTGAATTTAGAACGAGCTTTTGAAATGCGTCCTATGTTCAAAGCTGGGTCCAGTTTTGGTCTCAGAGCCTTAGATTATTTCGCTTGTTTGTAAACTCAAGTGGAACATTCAACCGTTGATAAATCCCACTCTTCATAGATCTTTGGCACATCACTGATCAGGCGTTGAGTGTAAGGTTTTCTTGGTGTTAGGATCACTTCATCGGCCGATCCGCTTTCCACAAACTTCCCATGCTCCATAATAAACACTTTGTCCGATACATAATACGCCAGTCCAATATCATGGGTGATGAAGATGACCGTCATCCCGATCTCTTTGCGTAAATCCATCAGCATATCCAATATGGTGGCGCGCGAACACGCATCGATCATCGAGGTAGGCTCATCAGCCAGCAGGATCTTCGGCTTCAGCAGGAAGATGCGGGCGATCATTAAACGCTGCATCTGTCCACCGGAAAGCTCAAAAGGATATTTGTTGGTCAATTCCTCGTACTTCAAGTTGACAAAACTGCATGCTTCAGACATCATATCTACTTTTTTCTCACGAGGCAACCTCCCACCACCCCGCATGCGGATACAATCCAAAAGCACGGCATCGATTTTATGGAATATGTTGTATGAAGAAAATGGATCCTGGAAGATAGCTTGAATATTCCTCCAATATTCCTGTCTCTTCTTATTCGTTCTTATATCGCGCTTTTTACCCTGGAAGTATATTTCGCCTTCGGTAATACTGATTAATGCCAGGATCATCTTCGCAAACGTGGTTTTTCCACTGCCCGATTCCCCCACAATCGATACAACTTCGCCCTTGTAAAGATCCATGTCCACATGATCAACCGCCAGTGTTTTCGTGCTGCCGAACCCAAATTCCTTGGTAAGTCCTTTGGCGCTCAGGATAATTTCACTTCTTTCGAGCATTTTCTTCAGCCTCCATTCGATATGCTTCCCTCAATTCCCTTTCCGATAGGACGCATCGGTAAGCACGACCACCTTCTAGATTACGAAGATTCACAGAAGCCGCGCATTCTGCCCGGGCGTATCTGCACCGTGGCACAAACCGGCAGCCTGGAGGTGGGTTTTTGAGGTTAGGCGGTACGCCAGGGATGGCTGTCAGTTTAACCTCCCGCAGACCTTTTTCAGGCACAATGATTGAGCCCATCAAACCTTTTGAATAGGGATGGAGCGGGTCAAACACGGCCTCCTTGGCAGTGGCCTTCTCTACGATCTGCCCGGCATACATGACCATAATATCATCGGTCACGTTATACAGCAGCGGCAGCTCGTGGGTGATAAAGATCATCGATTTGATAAAACCATCTTTCATCAAATCTTTCAGCATCTTGATCACCATCTTCTGGGAGGTGACATCAAGTGCAGAGGACGGCTCATCTGCGATCAATATTTTTGGAAAAAGGATCACCGATACTGCGATGACGGTGCGTTGTTTCATACCACCCGAGAGCTCGACCGGGTATTTTTGCAGCACTGTCTCTGGAAGCCCTAAGATGCTGCAGCACTCGCAGGCCAGCTCATAAATCTCTTTCTTGGATTTGTACTCATCATGTGCTTGATAGACATCTTCTATAAAGTCGATAATCTTCCGGGTGGGGTTGAGGGCATTCATGGCTGCCTGTGGGATGTAAGCAATCTCCGTCCCTAATATCGATTTACGTACAACATCAGGGTCCATCCCAGTAATATTTCGCCCATTGATGATGATCTCACCGCTCGTGTAGTGCAACGGTGCAAAGTAATACCCCATCAGGCTAAGCGCCAGGGTCGACTTTCCGCACCCGGATTCACCCGCAATTCCCAGCGTTTTCCCCTCTTCAACCTTTAGGGAAACATGGTCAACCGCATAAATATCTTCGTTATAGCGGGTGATATATTTTGTGGTAAGGTCTCTGACCTCAAGCATTACTTCTGCCATAAATATTACCTACTCCCTTAGAGCCGGATTGTATACCTGGTCGAGACCAGTATTCATCAAGTTCAGTGAGAACGAAACCAACGCTATGACTACGATCACAGGCATGTAAGCCCACCATTTTCCGAGGCTCGGTGCCATGTATACCATCGCCCAGTTCATCATCAAGCCCAGAGTTGCTGTTGATGAAGTTTTCGGTCCCAACCCAAGGATCGACAATGACGCCTCCGACAAAATCGCCGTGGAAATTTGCAGGATGAACGCCATAATGACATAAGACGCGATGTAAGGCAGAATATCGGTGAAGATGATCAGCGCGATGGGGTGCCCCGACAGCTTCGACATGTTGACGTGGTCGCGGTTTCGTAGAGAGATCACCTGCGCCCGTACCGCCTTGGCAGTCCACACCCATCCAAACAAGCCGATCACCACCGCGATGGTCACTGGACCGCGCTTTTCCTGCCCAATACTGTAAGAAATCAAGATCAACACGACAATGCTGGGGATCACGATAAAGAGATTGTTGACGAACGTGATGACATCATCCACCACTCCACCGATATAACCCGCTGCCAATCCTAAGACTAATCCAATCGTGGTGGCAATCACACCCGCCACGAGTCCGATCAACAGGGATGTGCCGGTTGCCGAAACCAGCTCAGGTAGCACATCCCGACCGAAGTTATCCGTCCCCAGCGCCAGAAGACGCACATTTGGAACTTCGGTCACATTCACATAATCGGATTGTGCGACACTTCCTGCCGCCTGTAGTGTATCTGTACCTGCTGCTGCAATGGTCAATCCTTGGGTGGATAATAGACCTTGGAGTGAAGCGTCCAGTCTTTGATAGTATCTTGTTTTGGCAAATGTCATCCCGGGCATTTCCTTACTGGGATCATAATTGCTCGCCCACAAATCCAGGAGAGACTTGGTATCCGTGGTCTCGATCTCATTTTCAGGAATCCCGGCCTTCACCAGCCACTCCTTAATCGCAGTACGGTCAGCAGGAGCTCAATCTGCTGGCGATCCGCTTGGCTGTGGCATCATCCAGGTTAAGCGTATAAGGAGTGGTAGCGATGCTATCATACACATTCACGTACAGCCCGGGTGGAAGAAAAGATCCCTGGGTGCTACCCTGACTGATGCTTCCTAATGGGGGAGTTTTAACCAACAGCGGAAAAATGATCACCATCAGTAAAATGAACATGAAAATGGAAAAACCTACTACGAATTTTCCAGAGTGAAAAACCTGTTGGAGGGTATTTTTCATTGTCGCCTTTCCTTAATCCGACTGAGCCGCTTTAATACGCGGATCAATGAAGCCATATAAAATTTCAATTGCAAAGTTTGCCACAAGTACCATGATCGTGATGATCAAGGTGGCTGCTGAGATCATCGGATAATCCTGTCCCCGGATAGCGCTCAAGCAGCGTGGTACCCAGCCCCGGGTAGCTAAAAATGATTTCCGCTACCAGGGCACCGCCTACCATGGTACCGATCGCCAGCGCCAGGCCAGTGATCTGTGGAAGCATGGCATTCCGGAATACATACTGGATGATCTTCGTATCTTTGATACCCATGAAGCGGCTGTATTTTACATAGTCCGCATTCAGCTCATAGATGGACATGGAGCGCATGCCAATCGCCCAACCACCGATGGCGATCAAAACGATCGACCAGAATGGCAACTGGAAATGGACGATCACAGACCAGATAAATGTCCAGCTAAAGGTGGGGATCAAGTCAAATCCATATCCACCTGAAGTGGGTAGCAATTTAAATGTGACCCCAAAAATGACCAGTAAAATGGTTGCCATGCCAAATGCCGGTAAACCACTCACAAAAATACTAACAGGCATGAGGGCTTTATCATAGCCGCCCCTGAGATAAGCCGCTAACACGCCCAGTATATTCCCAATAAAAAAGCCGACGATGATCGCCGGAAATTGCAGACCCACCGTCCACCAGACGGAAGTTTTAAGCACGTTCGCTACCGTCCTGGGATATTGGCTGAACGAGAAACCAAAATCGCCGTGGAACACATTTTTCACGTACAGGAAGAATTGTTCATGGATCGGTTTGTTGGTGCCAAACAATTCCGTGTATTGCTTGTAAATCGCCTGAACCCCTGTCGCATTGGATTGGCCTTGGGCCATCCTTGCTACGATGGCTGCCACGGGATCTCCGGGCATCATGCGGGGCAGGAAGAAATTCAACAGGAAGGCGGCAATGAAGGTGACGATGAACCAAACAATCTTTTTACTGAAATACTTGGCATAACCTTTCATTCCAGCGCCTCCAGTTAAACTTGCTTAAATACCGATATTTGTATTTCCAATTTTTTCTCGAGTCGATTGATATATTTTTGATAAAAACAGCCATGTCCCCCCGATAGGCGGAACATGGCTGTTTCGAACTAGGTTTGTTTACGGAGTAACCAGATGAATGTTATACAGGCATGCCACACTCCATCCATCCGTGCAAATCATCGGTGGTACGGGTGGGGTGGTGCCGTCGTCCTGGTTCGGGAAGCCTGTCCAGACACTCTCGTTCACCGTGTGGAACAAATCGGGACGATACATGAGCGTGAAGGACGGGACATCGGTCAGGTAGATCTTGACCAATTCCGTGTAGGTTGCCTTCAGCTTGGCAGGATCGGATTCACCGGGGATCGATTTGATCAATTCGTCTACGACCGGATTGCTGTATTGACCCCAGTTGCCATTCCAGTTGACTGCTTGACCAACGAATTCAGAGCTCAACAGGTGGCGAATGCGTCCCCAGGGCTGGGTCGGGCCAGCACCGTCGGTCCACATCATGAAGATGTCATAGCCTTCAGGTAGATCCGTATCCGATTTGGTAACGACCGTCTGATACACACCCCATTCTGGGAAGTTGGACGTGATATCAATGCCGATCTTCTTGCCTGCGGCAGCCACTACTTCGATCGCTGCCTGCCAGTCTGACCAGCCATTCGGGCAGGTGGCTACGTAATGTAATTCTGTCCCCGCAGGCCATTCACGGTTGCCATCACCATTCGTATCCTTGACACCAGCATCATCCAGCATCTTCTTGGCGCCTTCAATGTCATTTCCAGCCCACTGCAGGTCCTTGACCGCATCGTGATCGTACAGGGCCTGTTCACCTGGAGTTGGGTTCATCAAGGAGCGTGGAACCTGATCGAAGGTAGCTGATTGATTGGTCATGGCATTGGCAATGATGGTGGGATAGTCAACTGCCATCGCGATTGCCTTGCGGATTGCAACCTGGTCCAAACCGTTGGACTTCAAGTTGTAGTAGGCGGTTGGCAGGCTAGCGCCAATGCTATATGGAGCCTCGGGAAGGTATGTGGAAACGGGCAGCCCATAGCTCAGCCATAATACTTGAATATTAGAGTTAAACTGCTGGCTGACGTCCACCTCACCTTGTGCTAAAGCAATAGATCCAGCTGCATTATCCTTGAAGATCGGATGGGATATGTACTTCGGAGCTGGCAGTTTGCCCCACATGGATGCGTCCTGACCCCAATAATTGTCATCACGAATCAGGATGACTTTCGTATCATCCGAGAAGAATTTGGTGTACGGACCGGAGTAAACAACGTCTTCTCCAGGGTCAGCTAAGAATGCGGTTGCGTCTTCACCGGCGCGCGCTTCCAATGTCTGCGTCCAGGCTTTCTGGCAGACGTAAACGCCGTCCAGGAAAGACAGGAGCATCAGAGGATTTACCGATTTACCGTCCGCATCCAGTTTGGACTTGATCAAGACCGTCGTGGGATCAACGGCTGTGACGGAATCGATGAAATCCTTGAAGTTGTTACCGGCATTCGTCGAGTACTTGAGATTGGTATCCCAGGTATAGGCCACGTCATCAGCGGTGAGTGGGGTGCCATCACTCCACTTTGCAGCAGCTTTCATCTTCACGGTGATCTCGGTCTGCGCATCATTCCACACATAATCGCCATCTGCCAGTAGTGGGTAAGACCCGCCGTCCAGCATGTCGTACAGGTACAGAGTTTCGAACATGACCACGCGGGAAGGCATCCTTCGCTGCAATCCAGGAGTTATTCATGCTGGAAGAGTATGGATTCCAACCAACCACCGCGCTCCACTGCAGACCATTGAAATACAGAGTTTCATTGCGTGGCAGCTGTTCCTCGGGTGCCGGGGTCGGTGGTGCAACCTCAACCGTTTCGATCACCGTCTGGATCTGGGTCTCTTTGACGATCTGGGTCTCTTTGACGATCTGGGTCTGGATAATGGTCTCTGGTGTTACTGTAGCTGTGGCACAGGCGCTGAGCACCATGCCCACTACCATCAACAGAGATATTACGACATACAAGCGTTTCATATTCATTCTCCTTAGAGTTTTGTTTGATTTGTAAACGGTTGGTTAGTTGTGTCAGATTTATTATATGGAACGTTATCCACCTCCTCGTATTGGTAGGGCGAAGTATATTGGATCTTTTTGAGAGCGCTCCCATGAAAATCATAGGTTAATGCCTGACCTTTGTGTTGTTCTTCAGGGACGCTCCACAGCTGTCACGGATAATCAGCTCTGTATCCATGATGATACGCCGGGACGGCTTGATCCCGTTTTCGATAAGGTCGATCAAGGTGTCGACTGCTTTGGCACCAAATTGCATGATCGGCTGGTGTACGGTGGTTAATTGAAAATCAGATAATGAAGCTATCGGCAAGTCATCGAACCCTACGAAAGCGATATCCTCTGGGACGCGTAAACCGGCATCGTGTACCGCCCGAATAGCGCCGATTGCCATGGTATCAGAAGCGGCAAAGACTGCCTCCGGCTTGAGAGGCAGCAGCTTCTGCATGCTGGTATATCCGCTCATTTCACTAAAACTACCTTCCACGATCAAACGATCATCAACGTCCCAACCCTGTTCGGTAATGGCATTGATATAACCTTGCTTGCGGTCGATTCCAACGGTACCATTTAAAAATCCAGTGATTGTCCCGATGCGCCGGTATCCTAGCCGGATCAGGTGGTTGACTGCATTCTGGGCTGCCTTAACGTTGTCTACATCGATATAACTGATACCATTACTATTAAATGGGCGCCCTGCGATGACCACTGGAAAATCTGATTGGAGCAGCCGGTCGATCAATTTATCATCTAGCTGTGCGGTTTGCAGCAGGATGCCATCCAGTAAACCTTCATGGGAAATGCGCGGTAAGATGCGTTTTTCGTCTTCTTTAGTGTCTAAAAGGAATAGCCCCAGGGTATAGTTGTGCTGGTTGCATGCCTGTGCAACTCCCTGGGTGAGGCGGGGGAAATAGGGGTCTGTAAAAAAGCTGCTGACGGTACGCGGGAGGACCAATCCAATCATCCAGGAGCGATGGGAAGCCAAACTGCGCGCTGCAGCATGAGGGTGATACCCGGTGGATGTGATCACTTCCTGTACTTTGCTGCGCACTGCATCGCTCACATTGGGATCATCATTCACTACCCGCGATGCGGTGGATCGTGATACTCCGGCTTGTTTGGCGATGTCTTCGAGTGTCAGATTTGGCACTGAGAGTTTCCAGTTTTAAGTTTTATTTCGAGGCGCAAAATAATGGGAGCGCTCCCAATATTAGTATTATACAGAAGATTCTTTAAAGAGTCAATCACTTTGTGAAAATTCGTCCGAATGAGCTGTCGTTGGTTCCATACCCGCTGATTTATGCGGGATGAGGCTGTTTAAACGACATCAGCTCGCCAGAAGAAACAACTCCTTGTTCCATCATCCAACGCTGTTAGGGGCGCAGGGGTGGAATTCCGTGTCTTGCAATAATATTCTCCCCTGCGCCCTTACTATTGAGTGATTTGATCGTAATATATCTAGTGAGATTTCTGAAAAATCCAATAGAATCCTCTGGGTAATTGCTCCTCCTATGATGACTTTAGAAGATGGAGGACCATCTGGCAATCTTTTACTGAATATATGTTCCTATTGCTTATCCAATCCGACGAAACAGTCTAGAAAAGAAAATATTATCCAAATACCTGATAACCATGTAGAATTAACTTGGTTGTTGGTTATCCCTTCTTCAGTGAAATTAATTCTAAATTCATTTCGATAATCAGATAGACGGAGACCCTCCCATGACCCAACCCTCACTCCCCAACATCCCCTGGGAAGAACGCCCAGCAAGTAATTCTGAAGTAATCTGGCGCTACACCTGGAATCCCATTATTCCCAGAAACCTCATTCCATCCTCCAACAGCATCTTCAATAGTGCAGTTGTGCCATTCCAGGATCATTACGCAGGCGTCTTCCGCTGTGATAATAAGAAGCGCGACATGAACTTACACCTGGGATTCTCACAAGACGGGATTCATTGGGAGTTGCAGGACCAGCCGATTGCTTGGATCTACGCGGATCCTGAACTCAGCCATTTTCAATACCGTTATGACCCTCGTGTGGTGTGGCTGGAAGACCGCTATTACGTCACCTGGTGTAACGGCTACCATGGACCTACGATCGGTATCGGCTACACCTTCGACTTTGAACATTTCCACTTCATGGAAAACGCCTTGTTGCCTTTCAACCGCAATGGAGTACTTTTTCCCCGGCGTATCAACGGCGAGTACGTCATGTTCAGCCGCCCCAGCGACAATGGTCACACCCCCTTCGGAGATATTTACCTGAGCCGCAGCCCCGATATGATCCATTGGGGAAAACATCGCTTCGTCATGGGCGTCAGGGGTGGTTGGGAGAGCACGAAGGTCGGCGCCGGACCTGTCCCCATCGAGACCCCGGAAGGCTGGCTGTTGTTCTATCATGGCGTGCTTACCTCCTGCAATGGGTTCGTGTATAGCTTTGGTGCCGCCTTGTTGGACCTGGACCAGCCGTGGAAGGTGATCTTTAGAGGCACATCTTACCTGCTGTCACCCCAAACCTATTACGAATGTGTGGGGGATGTTCCAAACGTGGCTTTTCCCTGTGCTACACTTTATGATCCTCCGACTGGTAGGATTGCCATCTATTATGGCTGTGCCGATACGGTCACTGGCCTGGCATTCTGCAAGCTGAATGAGGTTCTGGAGTTCCTGCGTCAGAACTCGTGATCTCTCCTTTTGTCATTACGGAATCCCCCCTGGTTCTGGGGGGGACCATCCCCGCTGTCTCCTGGCTTGTAGGGGGGGAATACCCGCTGGTCTTTGAGGGGAAAACCCAACATTTTTCTCTGATTTCATTTAATTTATGAGAAATCTTAAATTATTCACAAATCTCCATAAACCCCTTGTGGACT